>CAYWCW010000005.1:0-166749 GCA_964456865.1 uncultured Cellvibrionaceae bacterium | reverse complement strand
GAGTGGAGGGATTCGAACCCCCGACATTCTGCTCCCAAAGCAGACGCGCTACCGGGCTGCGCTACACTCCGAGCAAACACGGGCACCGTGTTTCAAGAGGTGCGCATGATACCCACGGTCCTGGCGGTCGTCAACGGAAAAAATCCCTGATATTCAAAGCGCTTGCGCAAGGGTTGATCGATGGCCTGCGGGTCACTATTGAGAAAATCTATGGCTTTTGTGCCACCCCTTGTTTCAAATGACGGGTCTGTTCAGAATAGGCGCAGTTTTTACGGGGTCACCATGCAAAACAGTCACTTAAGTCAAATGATGAAGCTCGGGATGCGCCGCCTGGCAGCGGGTGTGTGCGTCCTTTCCATGCGCACGGATACTGGACAGCCCTTCGCCATGACCGTGTCTTCCGTGACGTCGGTATCCGACAGTCCTGCCTCCCTGCTGGTCTGCATCAACAAGCAGGTATCGCAGCAGGGGCATCTCTCGACACTGGGCAATCATTTTGCGATCAATATCCTCAGTGCCGACCAGCAGGATATATCCAATCTTTGCGCCGGCCGTGATCCACGCGACAGGTTCAGCCTTGGCAACTGGGCAGAAGACAGGCACGGCGTACCCTACCTGAGTGATGCCCAGGCGGTCTTTTTCTGCAAGGTTGATCTGGCCAGCGCCTATGGCACTCATCATATCGTGGTGGGATTGATGCATGAGGTCCTGGTGAGCCAGGTTGACACCTCGCCGCTGATCTATGTCGATGGCCGCTACGCCATGCTGACCTGAGTCCGTCCGCTTTTGGTGCCAATGCACTCATGAGTGGTGCAATTTCACCACCCGATGCCCGGTGGATGTGTGCAAAAACGTGCTGCAAAACCTTGGAATTATCGGCTTGCAATATGAAAATTTTGTGGCTACGCCCGTCGCGCAGTTAAGAGGCGCTAACCTTTTATGCACACCTTGAGGGCGCATCCGGGCAAAAGTGCTGAATTCTCCGCAAAATCGTGTTTTTACTCGGATAAAAAACTGTAACATTATGATTAATATAGAAAAAATAATTGCGGCTAAAAAATAATCAATTTGTAGGCTTACCAGAGATTCTGCGGCTTTTCAGCCTTTTCCCAAAATCTATCCACCAAGTTATCCACAGAAAATGTGGACAAATGAAATGTGAATTTTATTGTGCAATTTCGTTACAGGTGTCACCGCTGGATACTTTCATCAAGTAACAGCTAGACTCTCGAAAACTGATTTAGGCGAGAAGATTTTTTATGAGTGAAAAATTGCGGGTATCTGTTCTCGGCGGTGGCAGTTTTGGCACAGCCATTGCCAACATCATTGCCAGTAATGGCCACAAAACCTACCTCTGGATGCGCGACCGGGACGCGGCCGCGGCGTGCCAGCAGAAGCGGGAAAACAGCCGTTACCTGCCTGGATACCGGTTGCTGGATGGGCTTCAGGTGACAGCCGACCTGGCCGAGGCGGTATCGGGCAGCGACCTGGTATTCGTCTCCATTCCAAGCCACTCCTTCCGCGCGGTAACCAGGGAGATAAAGCCTTACCTGCGCCCTGACACCATCGTGGTGAGCACTGCCAAGGGGATAGAGCCGGACAGCTTCACGCTGATGAGCCAGATCTTGGAACAGGAGTTGCCCGGCCAGCCCATCGGCGTGCTGAGCGGTCCCAATTTCGCCAAGGAAATCGTGCACCAGGCGCAGACAGGCACAGTGATCGCAAGCGAAAACGACACGGTGATCAAAAAGGTGCAGTACACCCTGCGTTCTGAAACCTTTCGCGTCTATGCCAATCGCGACAGGTATGGCGTGGAATTGGGTGGAGCCCTGAAAAACATCTACGCTATCGTGTGCGGCATGGCGGCTGCGCTCGGTGCGGGCCACAACACCCAGGCCATGCTGCTGACCCGGAGCCTTGCGGAAATGGGGCGTTTTGCCAGCCTGATGGGAGCCAATCCGATGACGTTTTTGGGGCTGGCCGGTGTGGGTGATCTGATCCTGACCTGCACATCCGATTTGAGCCGCAATTACCGTGTGGGCTATGCTTTGGGCCAGGGCAAGCCCCTTGAGGAGGTTGTCGGTGGCTTGGGGCAGGTAGCGGAGGGTGTCAACACGCTGCGCCAGGTGAAACAAAAAGCCGATGAAATGGGGGTTTACATGCCCCTTGTGTCCGGCCTCCACGCCGTGCTTTTCGAGCACAAACGAATCGCTGATGTCGCCCGCAGCCTGATGCTGGGTGAAGACAGCTACGATGTTGAATATCTGGGTAAATAACGGGAAGTCACTATGAACAACGAAGAGCTCAAGTCCAATCTTTTGTCCCCCGCGCGCTGGATTCGCCTGGCGTACATGGTGCTGTTTGCCATCATTCTTTACGTGGTGAGTTTTATCATGGCGCTGGTGGTGGTCCTCCAGTTCGTCATTTCGCTGATCACCGGCAAGAACAATCTGCAACTGCGCCGTTTCGGTTACTCCTTGTCCACCTACATCTACCAGACCTTGCAATTCCTGACATACAACAGCGAGGAAAAACCTTTCCCGTTCGCGGATTGGCCGGATGCGCCTGACATCGTGGAAGTTGAGGTGGAGGTGGAAGTGGCATCCACCGTGATCGTGCCTGCCGAGGTAATCGTGGAGCAGGAGCCTGAGGCCGAGCCGAAAAAGCCCAAAGCCAAGAAGCCAGCCAAACCTGCCGACACGGCTACGGATGTTGGTGATGCCGGTACAGAACCAGGCGTCAAAGGACCTGAGGCCTGATGACAGCATCCACCCCGCTGCGCCTGTTCATCCTTCGTCACGGTCAGGCAGAGCCCTATACCGCCGATGATGATGGGCGCCAGCTGGTGGAGGCCGGGCGGGCAGAGGTGTTGTCAGTGATCGATTTCTGCTTGCCCGAACTGCAATCGCTGGCAGCCATCTGGGTTTCACCTCTGGTGCGTGCCCGCCAGACTGCGGGATTGGTCGAAGATCGCCTGGGACCTCGCGCCGCGCGCAGCGAATCACTGCTGACGCCCGAGGCCGACCCCCGGGCGTTGCTGGCAGCCTTGCAAGAGCATGTGTGGGCAACACCGCAACCCGGGCCCTTGCTGCTGGTGAGCCACCAGCCCCTGGTGGGGCGTTTGCTGGATCTGCTGACGGGAGATGCGCGCGGTACGCATGCCATGGCAACGGGAGCCCTGGCTTGTTTCGATCTTGAATTTCCTGCCGCCGGTCTGGGCCAGTTGCGCTGGCTCAGGCATGCCTCGAGCCTCTGAGTCTCTGACCCTTCGCTATCCGACGTGGAGTCACCATGCCTCGCCAACTTGCTTTTACGCTGGATGGTCTCAGATTTGCCGCCCAGGCCTGGGGTGAGCCGGGTCAGTTGCCGGTGTTGGCGCTTCATGGCTGGTTGGACAACAGTGCCAGCTTCAGTGTGCTCGCGCCCTTGCTCGAGGGCGTCGAGCTGGTTGCGCTCGACATGGCCGGCCATGGCCAGAGTGATCATCGGCCGGGCAGCGCGCCCTACAACATATGGGAAGACGTGGCGGAAATTTTTGCCATCGCGGATCAATTGGGTTGGGAGCGGTTTGCCTTGCTGGGGCATTCCCGCGGCGCCATCATCAGTATGCTGGCGGCCGGCACCTTCCCCGAGCGCATCACGCACCTGGGGCTGATTGAAGGTTTGCTGCCTGAGCCTACCCCTGTCGCGGATGCACCTGAGCAGCTTGCGCAGTCCATCCGCAGCATCCGCAGTCTCAGTGCCAAACCCCTGACGCTTTACCCGGATATCGCTGCCGCTGTCCGCGCGCGGGAACGGGGCGCGTTTCCCTTGAGCCAGTCCGCCGCCGCCATCCTGACGGAGCGGGGCCTGACACCTGTGGCGGGAGGTTTTCACTGGAGCACCGATCAACGATTGCTGGCACCTTCTGCCTTCAAGCTGACCCGCGAGCATATGAGTGCTTTCATTGCCCGTATAAAGGCGCCGATCAAACTGGTCCTGGCACAGCAGGGGATTCCCAAGCGCTTCGCCAATTTTCAGCGCGAGGTGGACATTTTCCCCCAGGTCGATGTCGTATATTTACCCGGTGGCCATCACTTGCATATGGAGGCCGATGCAACCGCCGTTGCGGAGGCATTGAATCCATTTTTTGTGTCCCAATAAAAAACAGCGAGAATCCATGAAGAATCTACCGCGTAATGTGTCGCGCCTGCTTGGCCTGCTGTTGGCCACACAACTGCTGCTTTGGACAAGTCCTTCAGTCCTGGCCAACAGCAATCATCTGGCAGTACAGCAATACCCGGACGCGAGAGTGATGTTTTCCGTCCGCGAGCACACGCAGGATTATCTGCTGGCCCTGGGCAGCCTGAAAAAAATCCAGGATACCTGGCGGGCCGAGCGCTACCAGCGCCTGAGTGGTGAGTTGCAGCGTTTTACCCTTGAATTGCCGTCCGGCCATTCCGCGCAGGCCGGCTTTGATTTTTACCTGACGCAGTTGCAAGGCTACAACCTGCGGGAACTGTATTCCTGTGTGGCGCGAGCGTGCGGCGCGAGCAACGCCTGGGCGAACAACCATTTCAAGATTCTGCAACTCTATGGCCTTGACCAGCATCAGCAATACGCGGCCTACGAGGTCATCACCGAGTCCCTCACACCCTATTACGTTGCCATTTACAGTGTGCAGCGGGGCAATCGCCGGGTTTATGTCCAGGTGGATATACTCAACTCGGATAAATCCCTGGCCGGTGGTGTGGCTGCCAATCCGGATACGGTGATCGAACTCTTGCAGGTCCAGGGGTTTTACCGCTACCCCGATCCGGTAACCGATGCAGCTGAGGGCGGTACCAGGCTCAAGGTATCCAATGAACATCTGCAAACCCTGGTCATGGTTTTGAACCGCCAGCCGGGTTGGCGCATCGCCCTGGTGGGACACGACTACCAGGGCGCAACCCTGGCCGCCCAACAGCAAGCGTCCCTGGTGTATGCCCAGCAGTTGCAGCAGGCGTTGGTGGATGCGGGTGTTTCCGCTTCGCGGCTGTCATCGCAAGGGCTGGGTGGCTTGGCACCCGCCGGCCGTGGCGACCTCAGCGCACGGGTAGAAGTGGTGTTGCTGCCCTGATTTTTTCTGTCCATAAGGTAAAACCGTGACTGATTTTCTCTGGCAGGGCGACCCTGCCGCCGATCTGCTCAGCCCGCGCGATCTCATCCGTTGGGGAGTCAGCCGCTTCAATGAGGCGGAACTCTATTATGGCCATGGCACTGACAATGCCTGGGATGAGGCTGAATATCTGGTGCTTCACGCGCTGCACATGACACCGCCGCTGGAAGACGCCTGGCTCGATGTGCGACTGACCCGCGCTGAACGGGACGCGGCTGTTGTGCTGCTGCGCCGCCGTGTCGATGAGCGGATTCCCGCCGCCTATATCACGGGCCATGCCTGGTTTGCGGGCCTGAAATTCAAGGTGGACCCGCGAGTGCTGGTGCCCCGGTCTCCCATTGCCGAATTGATTGAGAAACGTTTCGAGCCATGGCTCAGCCGGGAGCCTGAACAGATCCTCGATCTCTGCACGGGCAGCGGCTGCATCGGCATCGCCTGCGCTTACGCCTTTCCCGATGCCCTGGTGGATGTGAGCGATATCTCGCCCGACGCCCTGGCGGTTGCCCGGCAGAACATCGTGGATCATGGTCTGGACGGGCAGGTGAGGGCTGTGGAATCCGATTTGTTTTCCGGCCTCGCGGGACAGGTTTACGATGTGATCGTGACCAATCCGCCTTACGTGGATGCCGATGATCTGGCGGATATGCCGGATGAATATCGCGCTGAACCCCAACTGGGGTTGGCATCCGGCAGCGATGGCCTGGATTTCACGCGCCGGTTGCTGCGGGAAGCGGCAGCACACCTTAGTGAGGATGGGGCGCTGATTGGCGAGGTGGGTAATTCCTGGGTAGCCCTGGAAGCTGCCTATCCCCAACTGCCTTTTGTGTGGCTGGAGCTGGAGCGGGGCGGTCATGGTGTTTTCATGCTGACGGCTGCCGACCTGCGGAACGCGGGCTTGACCGGCACATAATCAAGGTTTCTTCACATCCTGCCCGCGGTTCTTTCTGTGGTCCTTTCTGTGGTCCTTCCTGCCCAGGTCACCGGACTTGGCGTATAATCTCAGGCTTTTCCCGGTCGTGAGTAGATTATGTCTGGCAATAGCTTTGGAAAGTTGTTCACCGTCACCACCTTCGGCGAGAGCCATGGCCTGGCTCTGGGCTGTATCGTGGATGGCTGCCCTCCCGGCCTCGAACTCAGCGAGGAAGACATTCAGGTCGACCTGGATCGCCGCAAGCCGGGCCAGTCCCGCTACACCACCCAGCGCCGCGAGGAGGATGCGGTCAAGATACTGTCGGGTGTGTTCGAGGGCAAGACCACAGGCACGCCCATCGGGATGATCATCGAGAATACCGACCAGCGCTCCAAGGATTATTCCAACATCAAGGACATCTTCCGTCCGGCGCATGCCGATTACACCTACATGCAAAAATACGGCGTCCGCGATTACCGTGGCGGTGGCCGCTCTTCCGCCCGGGAAACGGCCATGCGGGTTGCCGCTGGCGCCATCGCCAAAAAATATCTGAAGGATTTCCACGGCATCCAGGTGCGCGGTTACCTTTCGCAACTGGGGCCCATCAAGATTTCCCGCGTGGATTGGGACCAGGTTGGACAGAATCCTTTTTTCTGTCCCGATGCCGACAAGGTGCCGGAGATGGAAGATTTCATGAAGGCGTTGAACAAATCTGGCGATTCCATCGGCGCACGCATTACCGTGGTGGCCACTGGCGTGCCACCGGGCCTCGGTGAGCCGATTTTCGATCGGTTGGATGCAGAGGTTGCCCACGCCCTCATGAGCATCAATGCCGTCAAGGGCGTTGAAATCGGTGCGGGTTTCGATAGCGTCGCACAGCGAGGCACAGAGCACCGCGACGAGATCACGCCCGAGGGTTTTCTGTCCAACAATGCCGGCGGTATTCTCGGCGGTATTTCATCGGGCCAGGATATTGTCGCCAGCATTGCGCTCAAGCCCACCAGCAGCCTGCATTTGCCCGGCCGCAGTGTCGACGTGCATGGCAATCCGGTGGAGGTCATCACCAAGGGACGTCACGATCCCTGCGTGGGCATTCGCGCGACGCCGATTGCGGAAGCCATGCTGGCGCTGGTGCTCATGGATCACCTGCTGCGTCATCGCGGACAGAACGGCGCCGTGCAACATTCCGTTCCGGTGATTCCGGGCAGTGTCAGGGAGTGAGGTAGCCCCGGTGTATTCCCCCCAGGTGGATTTGCAGGTTGCGCTGTTGCAGCAGGAAATTCTGCCGAATGATCCGGTGCGAAATCTCGCGGCCTTTGCCCAACTGCTCGACCAGGCCACGGGAACTGATCTCGTGATTTTACCGGAGGTTTTCACCACCGGTTTCTGCGCCAATGCGCGTCAGCATGCGGAGACCGTTGGCGGTCGTGCCTACACCTGGATGGCGGAACAGGCGCAGCGTATACAGGCTGTGGTTGCCGGCAGCCTGGTGGTGAAGCGCGATGATGGCAGCTTCGTCAATCGTCTGGTGTGGATGAAACCGGATGGCAATTTTCAGGAGTATGACAAGCGCCATCTGTTCCGCATGGCGGGCGAGCATCAGCGCTACGCCTCGGGCCGCGAACGTCTGCTGGTGGAATTGAAAGGCTGGCGCATACTGCCCATGGTGTGTTACGACCTGCGCTTTCCTGTGTGGAGCCGCAATCGCCGCGATTATGACCTGGCACTCTACGTCGCCAATTGGCCCAGTGCCCGCGCCTTGCACTGGAACAGCCTGCTGCGTGCCAGGGCCATCGAAAATCTCAGTTACATCATCGGTGTCAACCGTGTTGGCTTTGATGAATCACACCAGCACTACGCGGGTGATTCCGCGGTCTACGGACCGGCGGGGGAGACTCTGTTGCACAGCCAGGAGGTAGCCTGCCTGACTGCCAGCCTGAGTGCGCAACACCTGTCGGACTACCGCAAGAACTTTCCCGCCTACCTGGACGCGGATGATTTTGAACTGCGTCTGTAGATAACGGCGTTATCGACCGACGAGCTCTCAATCAATCGACAAGCCGTGAATCAAACAAGCCGTAAATCAAAAGTGCAATAACAATCCCACGTAAGGACCGGTCAATTCCACGTCCGCCTGAATATCGCTTTCATCCAGTTCCACCGCCAGGGAGCGATAGCCCAGATTCACGGCAACGTCCAGGGCTGAATCGAAGGTGTAGCGCAGATAAACCTCGTAGTCGGTCAATCGACTGTCCTTGTAACTGATGCCTTGCCCAATTGCGCCCAATGAAAAACCTGTCAGGGGCAGTTCGAATTCCAGCCGCGCATAAACCAAAGGCAACCAATCGTCCAGTTTGACGGACTCTTCGGTTTCCTCGGAACGGGCACTCGCCTCCCCATTGAAGCCGCGCAAGGTCAGGCCCAGATCGAAAGAGACCTGATTGTCCAGCAACTCATAGTAGAGGGTGACATCCGTGTGGCTCAGGTCGAGTGTGGAGGCGACCTCGGCATCAACCTCGAAGACGACACCATTGAGACTGAAACTGTGGGAAATCACGGCCGTTTCGCTGCTGTCCAGGTTTATCCGCGCCAGCCGCAGGTTGGGCAGCAGGGGCACGGGGTGCTCGATGGCCAGGTTGAAGAAGTTGTTCCTGGATTTGTCATGACCCAATTCGCGGACATCGACATTGAGTGTCGATTCGCCGAGGTTGCCATCGTATTGGCTTTGCCAGATGCCACCGCCGAGATAAACGCCCCAGAAGGTATCGGCGGAAACCACGGGGCTGAGTGCCAGCAGTGCTGCGGCGCATAGTTTTTTAGTCATGATCTGTTCCTCGTCAATACAGGCCGGGCATTATGTCAGTCCGGAGTCCGGCCTGTTGTGCTGGCCGTGGCAGTTTTTTTCATTGGCGTCTTCAGGAGCTTGAGAAAAGCCTGCGCCGCATTGTTCAGGCTGCGCTGGCGATGATAAATGCAACCCAGCGGGCGTGTCAGCGGCGGATGCTTGACCGGCAGTACGCACAAGTCCTTATCGACCATGGTGGCAGGCAGGACTCCCCAGCCCAGCCCGATCGATACCATCATCTTGGTGATATCGAGATGGTTGGTTACCAGCGTGATATCCAGTGGCTGGCGATGCGAATCAAACAAGGCTTTTACCAGGCGTGTGGTGTAGGTGCTGGTGTCGGGCATGATGGCCTGATAGGGCGTGAGGTCCGCCAGTTCCAGGTGCCTGGCATTGGCCAGGGGATGGCCGGGGGCGGTGACAAACTGCAGTTGATCGGTCCAGATCAACTCCTGCGCTATCCGGGCGTCCTCCTCCTGGGCCAGAGTGATCACCGCCAGATCGAAGCGTCCCTGGAGGATTTCCTGGTAAGCCTGTTCCGAGTCGAGGAAATGCAGGTCCAGTTTGACCGCCGGGTGCGCACGCGAAAAATCCCGCAGGAAGGGTGGCAGCCGGTGGAGCCCGATATGGTGGCTGGTCGCCAGGCTCAGCTTGCCGCGAACCTCGCCGTTGAGGTCGGCAATGGCCTGGCGCGCGCTGGCCGCTTCCTGCAGGATGCGCTGGGCGGACGGAAACAGGGAGTGTCCGGCCTGGGTCAGGCTTACCTGGCGGCCGATACGGTCGAAAAGGGTGGAGTTCAGCTGGGCTTCCAGCAAGGCGATCCGCTTGCTGACGGCCGGTTGAGTCAGATGGAGGCGTTCAGCCGCTGCTGAAAAAGAACCGGTTTCAGCAACCGCGACAAAGGCTTGGAGATGCTGGGTATCCATGGGATGGATAGCATATGCATTCCTTTTGGGAATGCAACATATAAAAATTATAAATTTGTTTTATGGGTTTGTGCGACTTACCATGTCACCCATACCAACAAGTAACCGTCAGCCGTAGTTCCGGAGATCCACCATGGTAGCCAAGACGCTTTATGACAAGCTTTGGGATGCCCACCTCGTCCATCAAAGTGACGATGGTTCCGCCCTCATTTACATCGACCGCCACATCGTCCACGAAGTGACCTCGCCCCAGGCCTTCGAAGGGCTGCGCATGGCCGGACGCAAGCCCTGGCGTGTGGATTCCATCCTTGCCACGCCTGACCATAACGTGCCCACCACGCAAAAAGAGCGCGCCCATGGTGTGAGCGGTATCCAGGACCCGGTGTCATTGATCCAGGTGCAAACCCTCGATGACAACTGCGATGAATTCGGCGTGCTCGAATTCAAGATCAACGACAAGCGCCAGGGGATCGTGCACGTGGTAGGCCCGGAAACCGGCGCCTGCCTGCCCGGGATGACCGTGGTATGCGGCGACTCCCATACCGCCACCAACGGCGCCCTGGGCGCTTTGGCCCACGGTATTGGCACCAGCGAGGTTGAGCATGTCATGGCGACCCAGTGCCTGGTGGCCAAAAAAATGAAAAACATGTTGATCAGGGTGGATGGCAAGCTCGGTGTGGGCGTCACGCCGAAAGATGTGGTGCTCGCCATCATCGCCAGGATCGGCACTGCCGGCGGTACCGGCTATGCGATGGAATTCGGTGGCCAGGTATTCCGCGATATGAGCATGGAAGGGCGCATGACGGTGTGCAACATGGCCATTGAAGCCGGTGCGCGTGCGGGCATGGTTGCCGTCGACCAGACCACCATCGATTACGTGAAAGGCCGCGCTTTCGCACCCAAGGATGATTTGTGGGAAAAGGCCGTCGCCAGCTGGCGTGAATTGGTGAGCGATGAAGGTGCTTACTTTGATGCGGTGGTGGAAATCAACGGCGCGGATATCAAGCCCCAGGTGAGTTGGGGTACCTCGCCGGAAATGGTGGTGTCGGTGGAAGACAGCGTTCCCGATCCGGCTGACGAAGTCGATCCGGTCAAGCGCAAGGATATGGTCCGCGCTCTGGAATACATGGGCCTGCAAGCCAACCAGCCCATTACCTCCATTCATGTCGATCGTGTATTCATCGGTTCCTGCACCAATTCGCGCATCGAGGATATCCGTGCGGCGGCGGCTGTCGTCAAAGGCAAGCAAAAAGCGGCCAACGTGAAAGAAGCCATTGTCGTGCCGGGCTCCGGCGCGGTGAAAGCCCAGGCCGAGGCGGAAGGCCTCGACAGGATTTTTATCGAGGCGGGGTTGGAATGGCGCGAGCCTGGCTGCTCCATGTGTCTGGCCATGAATGCTGACAAGCTGGGGTCAGGGGAGCACTGCGCGTCCACATCCAACCGCAACTTCGAAGGTCGTCAGGGCTATGGTGGGCGCACGCACCTTGTCAGCCCGGCCATGGCGGCGGCGGCGGCGATTGCCGGTCATTTTGTTGATGTTCGCACATTCAATTGAGGAGTTGCCGACATGAAGAGTTTTACCGTGTTGAACGGCTTGGCAGCGCCCATGGACCGTGCCAATGTCGATACCGATATGATCATTCCCAAGCAGTTCTTGAAATCCATCAAGCGTACCGGCTTTGGTAAAAACCTGTTTGATGAATTGCGTTACCTCGATGAAGGCAAGCCGGATCAAAGTTGCGAGGGCCGTCCGCTCAACCCGAAGTTTCCGCTGAATTTTTCCCGTTACCAGGGCGCCAGCGTACTGCTCGCGCGCGAGAACTTTGGCTGTGGTTCGAGCCGTGAGCATGCGCCCTGGGCGCTGGATGACTATGGTTTTCGCAGTGTAATTGCGCCCAGTTTTGCCGATATCTTTTTCAATAACTGTTTCAAGAATGGTTTGCTGCCCATCATTTTGGACGAGAAAATTGTCGACCAGTTGTTCCAGGAGATGTATGCCAGCGAGGGCTACCAGCTGAATATCGACCTGGCTGCGCAGACAGTGACAACACCCGGCGGCGAACGTTTTTCGTTTGAGATCGACGCTTTTCGCAAGCACTGTTTGTTGAATGGCCTGGATGATATTGGCTTGACCCTGGAACACGCTGATAAAATTCGCGCTTATGAAGCCAGGCGCCGTGTTGAGGCGCCTTGGTTGTTTGATGTGGTGAGGTAATGGTTCCTGGGAAGTGGGGATCGCCTGGGGTGGGTGTGGTATGTGAGACCGTGCACGGCCAGGACGGCCGTGCCCGAGCCCCCATGGATGGGTTCACGGCGTGTCTCACATACCACACCCACACCAGGCTCAGTACCATCGGGTAGAACGACATGTGGGTATTGAAGTGAAATGTTAAAAATGACGGGAGCCTCTTGTGGGTAAACATATTTTAATTCTGGAAGGTGATGGCATAGGGCCGGAAATTGTGCGCGAAGCCGTGCGTGTGCTGGAAACCGTCAACCAAAAGTTTGACCTGGGTATCACCACGGAGAATGGCCTGATGGGCGGTTGCTCCATCGATGCACACGGAGTGCCGCTGACCTACGAAACCCTGGAGCGTGCGCGTAAGGCTGATGCGATTCTGCTCGGTGCCGTGGGTGGCCCCAAGTGGGACAAGCTTGACCGTGCCATCCGCCCTGAAAAAGGCCTGCTGAAAATCCGTTCGCAGCTGGGGTTATACGCCAACCTGCGTCCGGCGCTGCTTTACCCGCAGCTGGTGGATGCTTCCTCGCTCAAGCCGGAAGTGGTGTCGGGCCTGGATATCCTGATCGTGCGCGAGCTGGCAGGTGGCATTTATTTTGGTGAGCCGCGTGGTATTCGCGTGCTGGAAAACGGCGAGCGTGAGGGTTACAACACCTACAAATACGCCGAGAGCGAAATTATCCGCATTGGCCGTACCGCGTTTGAGATGGCGCGCAAGCGCAATGGCAAGGTCTGTTCGGTGGACAAGGCCAATGTGCTGGAGGCCACCATGCTCTGGCGGGAGGTGATGGACGAGCTGCACAAGGAGTATCCGGACGTCGAGCTGTCCCATATGTATGTGGATAACGCAGCCATGCAACTGGTGCGCGCACCCAAACAATTCGATGTGTTAGTGACTGGCAACATGTTTGGTGATATTTTGTCCGACGCTGCTGCCATGTTGACGGGGTCCATCGGTATGCTGCCCTCGGCCTCGCTCGATAAAGACGGCCGGGGCATGTACGAACCCTGTCATGGATCGGCACCGGATATCGCCGGCCAGAACATCGCCAACCCCCTGGCGACCATCCTCTCGGTTTCCATGATGCTGCGCTACTCGCTCAACCAGCCGGCAGCGGCGGACGCCATAGAAGGGGCGGTGGGCAGGGTTCTGGATCAGGGCTATCGCACGGCAGACATCTATACCGAAGGTACGACCAAAGTATCTACCTCACACATGGGCGATGCTGTAGTAGCGGCGCTGCAATAAGCACACAGAGATATCAAAGAGAGACAGAGATGAAAGCAGGTTTTGTAGGCTGGCGCGGTATGGTGGGCTCCGTGTTGATGGAGCGCATGCAGGCGGAAGGCGATTTTGCCGATATCGAGCCGGTATTTTTCACCACATCCAACGTGGGCGGTGCCGCGCCAGCGGTGGCCAGCGGCTTGCCCGCGCTGAAGGATGCCTATTCGGTAGATGACCTGAAGCAACTGGATGTCATCGTCACCTGCCAGGGCGGCGACTACACCAATGAGATTTTCCCCAAGCTGCGCGCGTCGGGCTGGAATGGCTACTGGATCGACGCGGCGTCCAGCCTGCGCATGGACAAGGACGCCATCATCATCCTGGACCCGGTAAACAGCGATGTCATCAAAAACGGCATCGCCAAGGGGGTAAAAAACTACATTGGCGGCAATTGCACTGTCAGCCTGATGTTGATGGGGTTGGGCGGCTTGTTCCGCGAGGGGCTGGTGGAATGGGTGTCTTCCATGACCTACCAGGCGGCCTCCGGCGCCGGCGCGCAGAATATGCGCGAGCTGATCTCCCAGATGGGCGCATTGCACAAGTCTGTTGCCGACAAGCTCGCCGATCCCAAGTCGGCCATCCTGGAAATCGACAGTATCATCGCGGACACCATGCGCGGTGACGAATTGCCCAAAGCCAACTTTGGCCACCCGCTGGCGGGCAGCCTGCTGCCTTACATCGACAAGCAGTGGGAGACCGGCCAGTCTAAGGAAGAATGGAAAGGGCAGGCGGAAACCAACAAGATCCTCGGCCGCAGTGGCAACCCCATTCCGGTGGATGGCCTGTGTGTGCGCATCGGCGCCATGCGTTGTCACAGCCAGGCGCTGACCATCAAGCTCAATAAGGATGTGCCCATCGCCGATATCGAATCGCTGATCGCCAGCGCCAACGAGTGGGCGAGTGTGGTGCCCAACGAGCGCGAGGCCAGCCTGCGCGACCTGACTCCGACCAAGGTGACCGGCACGCTGAATATCCCCGTAGGCCGCCTGCGCAAGATGAATATGGGCCCGCAATACCTGTCCGCCTTTACCGTGGGCGACCAGTTGTTGTGGGGGGCGGCGGAGCCGCTGCGCCGTATGCTGCGTATTCTCAAAGAGGCCTGATCAGCCCGTTTTTCACCGGATCGCAACCCCGGTCAGGCTTGGGCCTGATCGGGTTTTTTGCTTTTTTATACCGGCTGCAGGGGTTGAAAAGGGTGAAAAAGTGGGGCCTGATGGCCAAAAATCGTGAAAAACCCCTACAAATCGCCCTTCCAGGCTGCTATCCGGCCCGGTTTAGTGTTGATAAAAAGCTATTTATAATGAATACTTACGAGCGATTGTGAAGATATATTCGAGGTTTTATAACAGCCGCATACAAGATCCCGTTCTATAGTTCTCGTGATTTATTGGTCTCATAGACGCCAGTAGGTGAGGGCATCTGGGAACAGGTGATAATAAAAGGATAGTCCTATGCATCTTCGTAAACTGATTTTGGTGGGTGGTTTCGCCAGCGCGCTGCTGTCCAACATGGCATCAGCCTTGGGGTTGGGGGAAGTTCATCTGAACTCGGCGCTTAACGAGCCACTCGACGCCGAAATCAAGTTGCTTGATACCCGTGGCCTCAGTGCGGGCCAGGTGGTTGTCGGTTTGGCCTCGCCAGCGGATTTTGAGCGTAATGGTGTAGAACGCCTCTACTTTTTTACTGAATTCCAGTTCGATGTGCAGCTGAATCACCCGGGCGGTGCCGTTGTCACGGTAACCAGCCATAACCCGGTGCGCGAACCCTTCCTGAATTTTCTGGTGGAAGCCCGCTGGCCCACGGGCCGTCTCCTGCGTGAATATACCCTGCTGCTGGATTTGCCGACCTTTGCCGAGCCCTCGGATGTCCGTGGCGCCGCACTGACCGCGCCGACCCAGGCGCAGGCGCCCCAACAGCCCCGGACACCAACCGCTGCACCTCAGCCAAGCGCACCATCCACCTCCGCCGCGCCCTCACAAGCTCCCAGGGCTAGCCGCGCGCCCTCAGGTGATACCTATACCGTGGGCTCCAGAGACACGTTGTGGCAGATTGCTCTGGATGTACGGCCTGACAGCGGTCACTCAGTGCATCAGACCATGCTGGCCATTCAGCGCCTGAATCCCGATGCCTTTATCAATGGCAATATCAACCTGCTGCGCCAGGGGCAGGTGTTGCGAATTCCCACGTCCGATGAAATCCAGCGCTTGTCGCGCAGCGAAGCCGTCAACGAGGTGGCGCGTCAGAACAATGCCTGGGCCGATAACAGCGGCTTGGGCGCTCAGTTGAGCGGTTCCCGCCGCGACAGCCGTGCCTCGGGTGAAAGCCAGGCAGTCAGCGGCAACGTGCGCCTTGCCACGCCGAGCAGTGATACCGCCTCCAATGGCCAGGGCAGTGGAGACAATGCCGGCCGTGGCCGTGCGCTGGAGTCCGAGCTGGCCAGTACGCTGGAAGAGTTGGATAAATCCCGCAGCGAAAACCTCGAACTGAGCGCCCGTGTGCGTGATCTGGAAGATCAGATCCAAACCATGGAACGTCTGGTGGAGGTCAGTAACGAGCAGCTGCGCACGCTGCAACTGAGCATCCAGGAAAGCGCGGCAAGCCCGCGGGATGACATATCAGTGGGCGATGTCAGTGACACACCCTATACCGAGGATGCGCGTGATACCTCCCCGGTTGCCGAAACGCCTTCTGCCCCGGATGCCTGGGCGCCAGTACCTGAAACAACACCTCAAGAGCAGCCTGTCGCTGAGGAGTCCGCCGCTCCCACGCCGCCACCTGCGCCAGCGCCCAGCGTTGTGCCGCCGCGTCCGGCGAAGACCCTGGTCGACCACATCATGGACAACCTGAAGTGGGTTGGGCTTGCGCTTGCCGGCCTGCTGGTCGCACTGGGTGTGTTCCTGCACCGCCGCCGCCAGAAGGCGCTCGAGGAAGAGTTTGCCGCTCACGAGGAAGACGTCTTTGAAATGTCTCCCGAGGAAGAGGAAGAAGCGGCGGCTGCCTTGGCCGATGATCTGCCCGAAGCGGATGATCCGGTGTTCGAGAGCCCGGATGAAGACGCACTCCATACCGAAGCCGAGACGGGCGACGTTGTGGGCGAAGCGGATATCTACATTGCCTATGGCAAGCTGGATCAGGCAGAGGAAATGCTGCTCAACGCCCTGGAAAAGGATCCGGGCTCCATCGATATCCGTATGAAGCTGCTGGAGGTCTATTCCCAGTCGCGCGACCTGCCCAAATTTGATTTCCATTACGCTGCATTGCTTGGTGTCGCCGGTCAGGCCAGCCTGGCGCGGGCGGCCGAGCTGCGCTCGCAGATTCCTGATGCCGGTGAATTCAATGCCGATGAGGCGGAACCGGCGTTTGCAGGTATTGATATCGCCGAGACGGAAGATGCCATCGACCTGGAAACAACCGACCTCGATCTGGATGGCCTGGACGACCTGGATCTCGGCAGCCTTGATCTCGATGAGTCTCCTGCCGAAGCGTTGGTTGCTGCCGGGGACGAGGATGACCTGAGTTTTGATTTCGACCTCGACGGTGATGAGGACACCTTGCCCCTGGCCGACGAGCAGAGCCTGACCGATGACAGCGAGCTGCGTTCAGGCAGCTCGAGTTATGACCTGTCTTTCACCAATGACATCCCATTCAAGGCAACAGAGGGAAGCATCCCGCCAGCGGAACTTGCTGCTGTCGCCGATGATGACCTGTCTTTCGATTTCAGCCTGGACGACCAGCCTGCCGCTTCTCAGCCAGAGACAACACCGTCGGCGCAGTCTGCGCTCGACGATGATCTTGGTGCTCTGGATTTCACGCTGGATGACGAACCCGCTGCACAGCCCGTCATCGAGGAGCCGGTTATCGAAGAATTGGTTTCTGCCGATGACTTTACCCTGGCGCCCGCCACCCCCCCAACGATCGACACACCTGTCGAGGACCTGGCTTTTGACGATGCCGAAGGTGATATCGGGCTCTATGATCTGGAGAGTGACGTTCCGGCAATCGTTGAAGAACTTCAACTGCCAGATGATGGTGCGGATGATTTCAACCTCGATATGGACATGGATGATCTGGATATCGCTGCACTGGATCGTGAAATGGAAAGCCTTGAAACGGATCTGGATGACCTGGACGCTTCGCTCGAGTTCGGCGCTGAAAACCTGCAAACCGATTCGCTCGCCGCACTGGATGACAGCACATCAACACTCGATGACGATCTGCTGTCTCTGGATGAGCCCGTGGCGGTCAGCGAAGACCTGGCATCCGCCAGTGACGATGATGTGTTTGACGCAGCCCTGTCTGATATCACGGCCGATGGGGTGGATGGCGACCTGGGTGTCCTGGACGATATCGGGGAGTCTGATGAGGACCTGGATTTCCTCGCTGACGCCGATGAAGCGGCCACCAAGCTGGATCTGGCGCGTGCCTATATCGATATGGGTGACGCCGACGGCGCCCGCGATATCCTGGGCGAGGTGGTGAATGAGGGGAATGAAGCCCAGCGTCAGGAGGCTACTGATCTGCTGGCTCGCATAGACACCTGATCTTCTCGGTAAACCCGCCCGAAGCCTTGTGCATTCCGTGCACGAGGCTTTGTTTTTTTGATCCGGAGGTTTTGGTACGGAGCACTGCGGGTGTTACTCGTTTCGTTTGGCTTTACGCAAGGCTTACCATGAGTCAAGACTATCTGCCCACCAGCAAGCCCTACACGCGCAATGGCGAAATCCTCGCTGATACTCCCTGGCCCGAGGGTATGCGCCGTTTTGCCCTGGGTGTGGAATACAACGGCGCTGAATTCCATGGTTTCCAGGTTCAGCCAAGCGGCCTGCGTACTGTCCAGCAGGCACTGGAAAAGGCGCTCTCGCAGGTCGCCGATGAGCCGGTCACCCTGGTGTGTGCCGGGCGAACCGATTCTGGCGTCCACGCCACCGGGCAGGTGGTGCATTTCGATACCCTGGCGGTGAGACCGGAGAAAGCCTGGCTGCTGGGAACACGTCCCCATTTGCCAGACACCGTCAGCATCCGCTGGGCACGCGAAGTCGTGCCGCAGTTCCATGCCCGCTTCAGCGCCCAGGCGCGCACCTACCGCTACCTCTTGTCGGACCGCCAGGGCGGCTCGGGACTGTTGCATCACCAGGTGACCTGGTCCGCCCGCCCATTGAGTCTGGAACTGATGCAACGCGGCGCGGCCTGTCTGGTGGGGGAGCATGATTTCAATGCATTCCGTGCGGCGCAATGCCAGGCCAGGAGTCCGGTACGCCGGATTCACCACCTGCATCTGGTGCGTCGTGGTGATCTGATCCTGCTGGAAGTCCAGGCCAATGCCTTTTTGCATCACATGGTGCGAAACATTGTCGGCGTACTGATGGCCGTCGGGGCAGGGGACAAGCCACCCGAATGGGTCGCCGAGGTGCTGGCTTCCCGTGACCGGCGGGTGGGCGGAGCAACGGCCAAGCCGCACGGCCTCTATCTGGTGGCGGTGGACTATCCCGGCCATTTCAACTTGCCGCAGGTCGCTCCCGGCCCCTTGTTCCTCACCGAGCCTGTGGGTGGTTTCGCGCCCTGACGGCGGGCAATTCGGGTGGAATTCTGCTAGTATCGCCGGTCTCGTTTTGGCAGCTGTTTTATGTCGGTATTTCCGCTTGGAAGGGTGAAGAGGTCGTGACCTACACACGTATCAAAATCTGTGGCATCACCTCCGCCACAGACGCCCGCGCCGCAGTCGATGCCGGTGCTGATGCGCTTGGATTCGTGTTTTACCCACCCAGTCCCCGCGCGGTGAACGCATCGCTGGTGGCGGAGATACTCGGGGACATATCACCCCTGGTGACCGGGGTCGGCCTGTTTGTCGATGCGGCGCCCGATGAGGTGAAGGCTGTTCTGGCGCAGGCACACTTGCAGCTCCTGCAATTTCACGGTGATGAATCGCCGGAGTATTGCGAATCCTTTGGCCGACCTTACATGAAGGCGCTGCGTATGCGCCCCGGCCTGGATCTGGAGGCAAGCATGGCGCGCTACGCCGGTGCTTCGGCGTTCCTGCTGGATGCCTACCGGCCGGGCCTTCCCGGCGGCACCGGTGAAACCTTCGACTGGCAGCGGGTGCCGCGCGCAGCCTCCCGTCCCCTGGTGCTGGCGGGCGGCCTCACCCCGGACAATGTGCGGCAGGCGTTGGCGGCTACCGGCGTCCATAGCCTGGACGTCAGCGGCGGCGTAGAATCCGCACCCGGCAAGAAAGACGCGCACAAGATTCAGACTTTTATCCATAACGCCAGACATGGCTCCTGACAGGTGACCCAGACAGTGAGTAATACCAAGCAGACCGCGGCGATTGACTACAGGCTTTTCCCCAACGCGGCAGGCCATTTCGGCCCCTATGGTGGCCGCTTTGTGTCGGAAACGTTGATCTATGCCCTGGATGAACTTCAGACCATCTATAACAACCTGAAGGACGATCCGGGCTTTCAGGCTGAATTCGATAAGGATCTGGCCCACTATGTGGGACGTCCTTCCCCCCTTTACTTCGCCGAGCGCTGGACCCGCGAGCTGGGTGGCGCGCGCATTTTCCTCAAGCGCGAAGACCTCAACCATACCGGTGCCCACAAGGTCAACAACACCATAGGCCAGGCCCTGTTGGCGAAATTCACCGGCAAGAGCCGGGTGATCGCCGAGACGGGCGCCGGTCAGCATGGGGTGGCCACCGCCACCGTGGCGGCCCGCCTGGGCCTCAAGTGCCGGGTATACATGGGTGCCGAGGATGTCAAACGTCAGGCGCTCAATGTCTATCGCATGAAGCTGCTGGGCGCCGAGGTGTTTCCGGTGACGTCCGGTTCCCGCACATTGAAGGATGCGATGAACGAGGCGTTGCGCGACTGGTCCACCAATGTGGATGACACCTTTTACATCATCGGCACGGTTGCCGGTCCCCATCCCTATCCCCAGCTGGTGCGCGATTTCCAGGCGGTGATCGGCCGTGAGGCGCGCGCCCAGTGCCTGGCGCAGACCGACCGTCTACCCGATGCCCTGGTGGCCTGCGTTGGTGGCGGCTCCAATGCCATAGGTCTTTTCCACCCTTTCCTGACCGACGAATCCGTCGCCATGTATGGCGTGGAAGCGGGTGGCCTCGGACTTGAGACCGGCAAGCATGCAGCCCCGCTGAATGAGGGCGTTCCCGGTGTGCTGCACGGCAACCGGACCTACCTGATGGAAGACGAACACGGCCAGATCATCGAGACCCATTCGGTATCCGCCGGCCTCGATTACCCTGGCGTCGGCCCCGAGCATGCCTGGCTCAAGGACATAGGCCGGGTCGAGTATGTGGCTATCAACGACGATGAAGCCCTAGCGGCATTCCGCAAGATGACCCTGACCGAGGGCATCATGCCTGCGTTGGAGTCCAGCCATGCCCTGGCCTATGTCGAGAAGCTGGCGCCGACCATGGACAAGGACCAGATCATCATTGCCAACCTGTCCGGGCGCGGTGATAAAGATATTCTGACCGTCGCTTCCCTCGACGGCATTACCCTTTAACCCTTTGGCCTTGAGCCTGCAGGAAGACGTTGCATGAGTAGAATTTCGGAGCGATTGCACGCGGCCAAGACCGCGGGTCGTAAAATCCTGGTGGCCTATGTGGTCAATGGCGATCCTGTGTCAGCCGCTACCCTCCCGACCATGCATGCGCTGGTGGCGCAAGGCGTGGATGTCATCGAGCTGGGTGTGCCTTTTTCAGACCCCATGGCCGAGGGCCCTGTCATCCAGAAGGGCCACGAGCGGGCATTGGCCCAGGGCATTACCCTGACGTCAACCCTGGCGCTGGTCAAACAGTTCCGTGCCGAGAATCAGGAAACACCTGTGATCCTCATGGGGTATGCCAACCCCGTTGAGCGCTTCGGCTACAGGGCCTTTGCGCAGGCGGCGGCGTCCGCCGGTGTCGATGGCCTGCTGACCGTGGATCTGCCGCCGGAAGAAGTGGGTGACCTCAAACACGAACTGGATGAAGTGGGACTGGACAATATCTTTTTGCTGGCGCCGACCACCCACCCCGAGCGCGCCCGCAAAATAGCCGGGCATGCCAGCGGGTTCCTTTACTATGTGTCGCTCAAAGGGGTGACAGGGGCTGGCCATCTGGATGTGGACGCGGTGAAAACCAAACTGGCGGAGTTCGGCAAGCTGACCGATCTGCCGGTATGTGTGGGTTTCGGTATCAAGGATGCGGCCAGTGCCAGGGCGGTGGCGCAGTTGGCGGACGGCGTAGTGATCGGCAGCGTCCTGGTGGATAAAATGGGCGAGTTGCAGGACCAGAGCCCCGAGCGTATCGCCGCCGCCGTGGGAGAAATTGCGGGCGGCATACGCCACGCGCTGGATAACCTTTGACCCGGATTCCCGATAGACTGAATTACCAGAAGAGAGATAACCCATGAGTTGGTTAGAAAAAATCATTCCCAGCGTGGTCCGCTCCGAAGGCAAGCCGCGCAGCAACAAGGTGCCTGAGGGACTCTGGGAAAAGTGCGTGAAGTGCGATGCCGTGCTTTACAAGCCCGAGCTGGAAAAGAATCTGGATGTCTGTCCCAAGTGCGACCACCATATGCGCGTTGGCGCCCGGAAGCGCCTGGACATGTTTCTTGATCCCGAAGGGCGCGAGGAACTGGCGACCGAGGTCGAGCCCATCGACCGTCTCAAGTTCAAGGACATCAAAAAGTACAAGGAGCGCCTCACCAGTGCGCAGAAGACCACGGGTGAGAAAGATGCCCTGATCGCCATGCGCGGCCAGCTCAAGGGAGTGCCCGTCGTGGCGGTTGCGTTTGAATTCGCCTTCCATGGCGGTTCGATGGGTTATGTGGTGGGCGAACGTTTTGCCCGTGCCGCCAAGGTTGCCCTGCAGGAAGATATTCCTCTCGTCTGCTTCTCTGCCACCGGCGGTGCCCGCATGCAGGAGGCGTTGATTTCCCTGATGCAGATGGCCAAGACCAGCGCCGTCATCGAACGCCTGAGGATGCAGGGAACACCCTATATCTCCATCATGACCGATCCGGTGTACGGTGGCGTATCCGCCAGCCTGGCGTTGCTCGGCGATATCAATGCCGCGGAGCCCGGCGCCCGCGCCGGTTTTGCCGGCCCCAATATCATCGAGCAGACCATCCGCCAGAAGCTGCCCAAGGGATTCCAGCGCAGTGAATTCCTGCTGGAGCACGGTGCCATCGACATGATCATCCATCGTCGCGACATGCGCGACAAGGTCGCCAGCCTGCTGGCGAAATTCACCCGCCGCGCCGCTGTCTGACGGCGCGTTTACCATGCAGTTTTCCAGCCTCAACGAATGGCTGGGGTGGCTGGAACAGGCCCACCCCCGGGAAATCGATCTGGGGCTGGAGCGTATCCGCCAGGTGGCCGCGCGCCTCGATTTGCTGGAGCCTGGTGTGCCCGTGGTTACGGTGGCGGGCACCAATGGCAAGGGTTCCTGCGTGGCCGCTGTCGCCGCCCTGGCCAGGGCGGCAGGGCGGTTGCCCGGGGTCTATACCTCTCCTCATCTTCTGCGCTACAACGAGCGGATTCTGGTAGGCGACCAGCCTGCCAGCGATGAACAGATCTGTGCCGCCTTCGCGCGGATTCACGCCGCCTGCCAGGGGGTAAGCCTCACCTATTTCGAATACGGCACCCTGGCGGCCTTGAGCGTCTTCCGCGAGGCTGGCGTCGATCTGCTGGTGCTCGAGGTGGGTTTGGGAGGGCGCCTGGACGCGGTCAATATCATCGATCCCCAGGTGGCGGTCATCACGGCGATCGACCTGGATCACCAGGATTGGCTGGGCCCGGACCGGGAGAGCATCGCCCGGGAAAAAGCCGGGATACTGCGGTCCGGCTACCCTTTCATCTGTGCCGATGCCGATCCGCCAGCAAGCCTCCGCGACCAGGCGGCCAGGCTTCACGCGCCCGGTTTCTATCTCGGGGCGGATTTCGGTTATGAACAGTCCGGCGATACCTGGTCCTGGTGGGGCCAGGGGCGTCTGGGTGAGCCGGTTGTCCTCGGCCCCATGCCCCTGCCACAGCTGCCTTTGCCCAGCCTGGCGGCGGGATTGCAGGCCGCCATGGCCCTGCAACTGGTGCTGACCGAAGCCGAGATCGCGCAATCCCTGGCATCGGTTTCCTTGCCCGGGCGCTTCCAGGTACTGGAATGGCAGGGGCGGACGCTGATCCTGGATGTCGCCCATAACCCGGCGGCGGGCGCCTACCTGGCCGCCCGTCTGTCGCAGCAATCCCGCCCACGCCGCCTGTCGCTGGTGGCGATGATGGCGGACAAGGACAGGCACGCCACGCTGGCGGCGCTGTCACCCCAGGTGGATGCCTGGTATCTGGTGGATTTGCCCTTGGCCCGCGCCGCAACAACTGGGCAGATGACGCAGGATCTGGCGAGCCTGGGATTGACTGCCGCGGGTTCGGGCGACATGGGCAACTGCCTGTCCCAGGCACTGGCGGCCAGTGAACCCGGCGACCAATTACTGGTCTGGGGTTCTTTCCATACAGTGGCGGCGGCACTTGAGCAACTGACGCCGGGGAGCGCAGCATGAAAGAAGGCTTGAAACAACGATTGATCGGCGCCTTTGTGCTGGCGGCCCTGGGCGTGATCTTCCTGCCCGGATTTTTCAAGGAGCAGCGCACCCAGCACCTGGATACCCGCACCCGGATTCCACCGTCGCCCAGTATCGAGACCATCGAGTTTGCGGTTCCCGAGCCTGATCCGGTGGTTGAGCCGGCACCGTCTCCGGCCACCATGTTCCTCCCCGAGGAAGAAGCGGTCGCCGCAGAGCCCTCGCCGGTTGAGGCGGCGAGCGCTTCGTCGGCCTCATCATCCGTGTTGCCCGCCGTGCCCGAGATGCCACTCAATGCCCAGGGCCTGCCCGACGCCTGGATAATCCAGGTGGCCAGCCTCAGCAACCAGGAGGCGGCCCTGCGCCTGCGCGACCGCTTGCAGGCCGAGGGGCACAAGGCATTTGTTCGGGAAGGGAAGACGGACAGGGGCACGTTTCACCGGGTCTTCATCGGTCCCAAGGTGGACCGTGCCGAGGCCCTGGCCATCAAGGCCAGGGTGGACGCCCAATTCAATGTCAATGCCCAGGTTCGCCGCTTTGAGCCCTGAGCCGGGGTACCTGGCGCCCCGGGTGTCTGGTAAAATGCCCGGCTTCGAATCACCGGAGACAAGCCGCGCATGAATTGGGCCGATTGGACCATCGTTGCTATTCTGGTTCTGTCCGCACTGATCAGCATCATGCGGGGTTTTGTTAAGGAAGCCCTCTCCCTCGCCACCTGGGTGGCCGCGATCCTGATTGCCATGATTTTCAGCGAGCGACTCGCGTTGCTGTTGGTCGACCACATAGATACTCCCTCACTACGCGAATTGGTCGCTTTTGCTCTACTTTTCATTGCCACCCTGCTGGTGGGCGCCATGGTGAATTACCTGATAAGCGCCCTGGTGCGGGTCACAGGGCTTTCGGGCACGGACCGTTTGCTGGGCATGTGTTTCGGATTGGCGCGCGGTGTCGTGATCGTCATGGCACTGCTGATCTTGCTGCCCGGCATGGTGCCGGTCAATGAGGATGCCTGGTGGCATGAATCGCGCCTCATTCCAGGGTTTCTCGAGTTTGAGGTCAGGGCGCGCAATCTCGCCGGCGAAACCCTCAGGTTTTTTTCCAATCTGGTGTCCTGACACCGAGTGCATTTATCGATCGTCAAAAGGTAGGTAACCATGTGTGGCATTGTTGGTATTGTGGGCAAGCGCGATGTCAATTTGCAGTTGTATGATGCGTTGACCATATTGCAGCATCGCGGGCAGGATGCCGCAGGCATAGTGACCTGCCAGGATGGCCGCCTGGCGCAGCAAAAGGCCAATGGCCTGGTGCAGGACGTATTCCGTACCCGCCACATGCAGCGCCTGCTGGGCAACATTGGCATTGGCCATGTGCGCTACCCGACGGCGGGCAGTTCCGGCCCGGCCCTGGCACAGCCTTTTTACGTGAACTCACCCTACGGCATTGCGCTGGCCCACAACGGCAACCTGACCAATGCCGGCAAGCTGGGTGAAGAACTGTTCAAAACGGATTTGCGCCACGTCAATACGGATTCCGATTCCGAAGTGCTGCTGAATGTGTTTGCCCACGAGCTCCAATTGCAGGGCAAGCTGCAACCCACGGCGGATGATATTTTTGCCGCTGTCAGCGGTGTGCATGGTCGTGTCAGCGGTGGCTATGCGGTGGTTGCCCTTGTTGCCCGCTATGGTTTGATTGCGTTCCGCGACCCCAATGGCATCCGCCCGCTGGTTTACGGCAAGCGTGAAGGTGAGTTGGGTGTTGAATACATGGTGGCGTCCGAAAGTGTGGCCCTGAATGTACTTGGTTTCCAACTGATCGATGACGTGGCGCCGGGTGAGGCCATTTACATCACCGTCGATGGCGAGCTGCATCGCCGCCAGTGCGCCAAAAATTCGCGGTTGTCCCCGTGTATTTTCGAGCATGTGTATTTCGCGCGGCCCGATTCGATCATGGACGGCATTTCTGTCTACAAGGCGCGTTTGCGCCAGGGTGAAAAACTGGCTGACAAGATCCTGCGCGAGCGGCCTGACCATGATATCGACGTGGTGATTCCCATTCCGGATTCCAGCCGCGTGGCAGGGCAGGCGCTGGCCCAGAGGCTGGGGGTCAAGTTCCGCGAAGGTCTGGTCAAAAACCGCTATATCGGCCGCACCTTTATCATGCCAGGCCAGCAGCAGCGCAAAAAATCCGTGCGCCAGAAATTGAATCCCATCGATCTGGAATTCAAAGGCAAGAACGTGCTCCTTGTGGACGACTCCATCGTGCGTGGCACGACCTGCCAGCAGATCATCCAGATGGCGCGCGATGCAGGTGCCAAGAAAGTGTATTTCGCGTCGGCGGCGCCTGCGGTGAAGTTCCCGAATGTCTACGGTATCGACATGCCTACCGCGTCGGAGCTGATTGCCCATGGCCGCACCCATGAAGAAATCTGCCAGGAAATCGGCGCGGACTGGTTGATCTACCAGGATCTGGAAGACCTGATCGCCGCTTCCGCCGAGGGTAACAGCAAGATCACCCAGTTCGATTGCGCGGTTTTTACCGGCGAATACATTACCGGTGAAGTGACGCAGGAATACCTGGACCACCTTGCGGCACAACGCAATGAAAACACGCGGGCCGGCAAGGGTGCTGCCAAATCCGGCGATACCTTGATAGGCTTACACAATGGCGCCGCCAGTGGTTGAATGTCCGACCACCCGTTTCCAGGAAAAAACATGAACGAGCATGATGACGATCCTTTGAGCCAGGCGCGCCTGGATACCCTGGCGGTACGCGCCGGGCAGGAGCGCAGTGAGCAGGGCGAGCACAGCGAAGCGCTGTACCTGACATCCAGCTATGTGTTCGGCGATGCCGCCGAGGCGGCGGCGCGTTTTGCCGGTGATGAGCCGGGTAATGTCTACTCGCGTTATACCAATCCCACCGTCAGGAATTTCGAGGCGCGCATCGCGGCGCTCGAAGGCGCCGAAGCGGCGGTAGGCACGGCATCGGGCATGGCCGCCATCCTCAGTACCTGCATGGCGCTGCTTAAAGCGGGCGATCATATTCTCTGCTCGCGCAGTGTTTTTGGTACGACTACCGTATTGCTGAATAAATTTATGCAAAAGTTCGGGGTGAAAACTGACTTTGTCGCACCCACCGACTATGCTGCCTGGGAGGCGGGTTTTACACCGTCCACCAAACTGGTGTTCATTGAAACACCCTCCAACCCCTTGAGTGATGTACTGGATATCCGCCGCCTGGCGGATCTGGCGCACGCGCAGGGTGCTTTGCTGGTTGTCGATAACTGTTTCTGCACGCCGGCGTTACAGCAGCCCTTGGCCCTTGGTGCTGATCTCGTGGTGCATTCAGCCACCAAGTACATCGACGGGCAGGGGCGTTGCCTGGGTGGTGTGGTCGCGGGTCCCAGGGCGCTGGTGGATGAGGTTCTGGGTTTCGTGCGCAGTGCCGGTCCCAGCATGAGCCCCTTCAATGCCTGGGTGTTTCTCAAGGGACTGGAAACCTTGCGGTTGCGGATGGAAGCGCATTCGCGCAACGCCCTGGCGCTGGCTGAATGGTTGACGCAACAACCGGCAGTGGACCGGGTGTTTTACGCTGGATTGCCGGAACATCCCGGGCACGAACTGGCGGCACGGCAACAGCGGTCTTTTGGTGGTGTCCTGTCGTTCCGTGTGCGCGGCGGACGGGAACAGGCATGGCAGGTGATCGATGCGACCCGCATCCTGTCCTTGACGGCAAACCTGGGTGATGCAAAGACCACCATTGTCCATCCGGCCACGACGACCCATGGCCGCTTGACGCCCGAGCAAAAACAGGAAGCGGGTATCAGTGAAAACCTGATACGCATTGCCGTTGGCCTGGAGGATGTTGAGGATATCAAAGCGGACCTGTTGCGCGGTTTCAGCCTGCTTTGAGTGTGAACACTGTGATGACGACTGCCGGCCCCGATGGCGGCCGGCCAGCCTGAGGCGCGTGCATGCGGGATTTTATAGTCACTGCTACCAATGAAGTGGGTCGTGTACTGCTTGGCAAGGAAGAGCAGATCCAACTGGCCCTGACTTGTCTCCTGGCCGATGGCCATTTGCTGATCGAAGACCTGCCGGGCATGGGCAAGACGACGCTGGCCCAGGCATTGGCGCGCGTGTTCGGCCTGGACTACCAGCGTATCCAGTTCACCAGCGACCTGTTGCCGGCAGACATTCTCGGTGTATCCATTTTCGATGCGCGGGAATCCCGCTTCAGCTTTCATCCCGGACCGATCTTTACCCAGGTACTGCTTGCGGATGAGATCAACCGCACCACACCCAAATCCCAGAGCGCGCTGCTCGAGGCCATGGAGGAGCGCCAGGTCACCATCGAAGGTGAAACCCGCAAGCTCGCCCAGCCATTTTTTGTCATTGCCACGCAGAATCCCCAATCGCAAATGGGCACCTATCCGCTGCCGGAATCCCAGCTGGATCGTTTCCTCATGCGTATCAGCCTGGGCTATCCCGCGGCAGCGGCGGAGCGGCAGTTGTTTCTTGGCGGTGATCCCCGCCAGCAACTGGAGAACCTCAAGGTTTGCATGACGCCGGAAAAACTGCTCGAGGTCCGTGCGGCTGTGGCCAAGGTCAAAACGTCCGACAGCCTGCTGGATTACCTGCAACGCTTGATCCATACTACGCGCAATGACCGGGATTTTCCCTATGGCCTGTCACCCAGGGGAGCGATGGCGCTGTTGCGCGCCGCCAAAACCTGGGCCTTCATGCAGGGCCGCGCCTATGTCATCCCGGAAGATATCCAAAAGCTGTTGCCCGTGGTGGTGGCCCACCGGATCGCGCCCGCATCCAGTTGCCGTGAACAGGCGGAGCATCCGCTGATTCTGCGCCTGCTCACGGGTGTCGATGTGATCGCGGCCTGATCGGCGGCCTTACCGCAATAGCGAGAGAAACTCGCTGCGGGTTGCCTGGTTGCTGCGGAAGGAGCCCAGCATGGCGGAGGTCTTCATGGAGGAATTCTGTTTTTCCACACCGCGCATCATCATGCACATGTGCTTGGCTTCAATGATCACGCCCACGCCCGAGGCGCCGGTGATTTCCTGAATGGATTCGGCGATTTGCAGGGTCAGTTGTTCCTGGATTTGCAGGCGGCGCGCGTACATATCGACGATGCGCGCCACTTTGGACAATCCCAGGACGACGCCCGTGGGAATATAGGCGACGTGGGCCTTGCCGATAAACGGCAGCATATGGTGCTCGCACAGTGAATACAGCTCTATGTCCTTCACCATGATCATTTCGTTGGAGTCGGAAGGGAAGAGGGCGCCGTTCACCACTTCATCCAGTGTCTGCTGGTAGCCGCGCGTCAAAAACTTGAAGGCCTTGGCGGCGCGGGCCGGGGTGTCCAGCAGTCCCGGCCGGGACAGGTCTTCGCCAATGCTGGCTATGATCCTGGCGAATTCTTCTTGCATGGTCTTTCCTCATCCTCTCCCGAGGCACTGGTTGCACGGCATCCGTGCAAAAAATCGCAGTTTACCACAGGGCTTCGTCGAGTATGGCAATTGCAGGTACCTGACGCGGAAGGTTTTTTTAGCGAGGGGCTTGTGCAGGTCCGCATGGCTTGGTAAAGTTCGCGCCCTGTCGGCCACCATGGTCGACGCCACAGGACTATAGCTCAGTTGGTTAGAGCGCTACCTTGACATGGTAGAGGTCCCCAGTTCGAGTCTGGGTAGTCCTACCAAATCACAAAAAAAGCCGCTGAAAAGCGGCTTTTTTATTGTCTGCCGTCCCTGGCGCGATCTTGAATATCCTGAAAAAAACCCGCCATACCTGTTATCGCGTCAGAACTGATAACCCAGGCTGAATTGGCCGAAGCCTACCAAATCGCCATTGAACTCCGATGCCAGGCTTTCGAGTTTCAAATAGAGTGTGCTCTGGTGTTTGATGGGATAGAAGCTGACGCCAATGCCCAGTGCGAGATCCGTATCCGACTCCCGTTCATCCCAGTAGCGGTCTTCTTCACTGGCATGATAGACACCCACCTTGCCGTAGAAGCGAACCCAGGAGGTGTTGAAGGTATGGCCGATATTGGCACCGACGTAGGATGACTCGACGCGCATATCCGAGTCCTTGCGAAAGCGTGTCCTGGCGAATTTGGCATCAATACCGACTATTTCATTGAAATAGTATCCCGCCTCGATCATGGAGCCGGATGCGTCGCACCAGCTGCCGCAGTCATCGTTGATGGTTACCGCGCGGCCTGCGCCGATAAAAAAGCCCTTGTCGTCCTGGGCCAGGGCTGTCGTACCGGCCAGCATCAGGCAAAGCAGACACAGGATTTTCTTCATGGGAGTTTCCTTTTCATGGGTTGAACAGGACTCTTACCTTAGCACTTTTCCGGGTTGGCGGCAGCAGGCCGGTGGCGGCCCGGCCATCTGATGCCTCCCTCTTGAATTTTCCCGGGGGCAACCCCATGTCTGGGGCTGACTTTTACCGCAGTGGTTGTTTTTTACCCAGTTTTGTCAGGAGACCTCCCATGACCGTCGATGCCCGCAAAGAAACCCGTGGATTTCAGACCGAAGCCAAGCAGCTCTTGCATCTGATGATTCATTCGCTCTATTCCAACCGCGAAATCTTTCTGCGCGAGTTGGTATCCAATGCATCGGATGCGGCTGACAAGTTGCGCTTTGAGGCGGTGTCGAACCACGATCTCTACGAGGGTGACAGCGATCTGAAAATCCGCATCGATTTCGACCGCGAAGCCAGGACCCTCACGATTTCAGACAATGGCATCGGGATGTCGCGTGATGAAGTGGTCGATAACCTCGGCACCATTGCCAGGTCCGGCACGGCACAATTCATGCAAAAGCTGACGGGCGACCAGAAAAAAGACGCGCAATTGATCGGTCAATTCGGGGTGGGGTTTTATTCGGCATTCATCGTCGCGGACAGGGTAGTGGTCACGACCCGCCGGGCCGGCGATCCGGCGGGCGAGGGCGTGCGCTGGGAATGCACCGGTGAAGCGGAATTCACCGTGGAAACCGTCGAAAAGGCACAGCGCGGCACCTCCGTCGAACTGCATCTGAAAGAGGATGCCCTGGAATTTGCCGACCACTGGCGCCTGCGCAGCATCATCAAAAAATACTCCGACCATATCGCCATCCCCGTCGTCATGAAAAAACAGACACCGGTGGACCAGGATGCGCCAGCCGAGCCCGAGGATGAGGTCATCAATACCGCGACAGCGCTGTGGACCCGTCCGCGCACCGAGGTGAGCGACGAGGAGTACAAGGAGTTTTACAAGCATGTCAGTCACGATTACGCCGACCCGCTCAGCTGGAGCCATAACCGGGTGGAGGGCAACCTGGACTATACCAGCCTGCTGTATATTCCCGCCCGCGCTCCCTTCGATCTCTACAACCGCGATGCGGCGCGTGGCCTCAAACTCTATGTGCAGCGCACGTTCATCATGGATGACGCCGAGCAGTTTCTGCCCCTGTATCTTCGTTTTGTCAAAGGTGTCGTGGACTCCAACGACCTGTCGTTGAACGTATCCCGCGAAATCCTGCAAAAAGATCCCAATATCGACAACATGCGCTCGGCACTGACCAAGCGTGTGCTGGATATGCTGGCCAAACTGGCCAAGGATCAGCCGGACAACTATGCCAGCTTCTGGAAAGAGTTCGGGCAGGTGTTGAAAGAGGGCCCTGCCGAGGATTTCACCAATCGTGAAAAAATCGCCAAGCTGCTGCGCTTCTCATCGACCTTCACCGACAAGCCGGATCAGGATCAGTCACTGGATGATTACGTGTCGCGCATGAAGGATGGGCAGGACAAGATTTACTACATTGCCGCGGAAAACTTCAACACCGCCAAAAGCAGCCCGCACCTCGAGGTGTTCCGCAAAAAGGGCATAGAAGTCTTGTTGCTCAGCGATCGGGTGGATGAATGGCTGATGAGCCATCTGCACGATTTTGATGGAAAATCCTTCCAGGATGTGGGCAAGGGCGAACTCGATCTGGGCAACCTGGACACTGAAGAAGACAAGAAGGCCCAGGAGCAGGTGGCCGAGCAACTCAAGCCGTTGCTGGAGCGGGTACAAACCGCGTTGGGTGACCAGGTGGCCGAGGTGCGCGTTACCCACCGCCTGACAGATTCGCCGGCGTGCGTTGTGGTGGCGGAGCACGATATGGGCGCCCAGATGCGCCGCATCCTCGAAGCCGCTGGCCAGAAACTGCCGGATTCCAAGCCCATTTTTGAACTCAACCCTGAGCATGCCCTGGTGAAAAAACTGGAGCAGGAAACCAGTGAAGCACGCTTCAGTGATTTGGCCCACATCCTGTTCGACCAGGCCAACCTCGCTGAAGGGGCGCAGTTGGCGGACCCCGCCGCCTATGTCCAGCGGCTCAACAAGTTCTTGCTGGAATTGAGTGCCGGGCAGTAAGCTGTCAGCCACGCTGCGGATGCCGAGGCATCCGCAGCATCCTTTCCGACAGGAGCTGTCCATGCACTACAAGACGGTTACGCTTCCAGCCACCAAATCCATCGCGTTGGTGGCCCATGACAACAAAAAGAAAGATATTCTCGACTGGTGCCAGTCGCACAGGCAGGCGCTCTCCGCACACCGGCTTTACGCAACGGGTACGACGGGGCTCATGATCGAGCGGGAGACGGGACTGGATGTGCACAAGCTCATCAGTGGCCCACTGGGAGGAGATCAGCAGGTCGGTGCCTTGATTACCCAGGGCGATGTCAATGTGCTGGTATTCTTCTGGGACCCTTTTGAACCCATGCCGCACGATCCTGACGTCAAGGCATTATTGCGGATTGCCGCTGTATGGAATATTCCGGTGGCATGCAATCAGAGTTCAGCGGATATGATATTGGCCTCTCCGTTATTTCATGCCGTCAGTGAGCACACTGTGCCGGACTACGACAGATACCTGGCAGAACGCGCAAGCCGCTAAAGGTTCTCACGAAAAACCTTAATGCTCAAAAATCCTCAATACCGGGAAAGCTTTCCGGTTCCAGCATGGCGAGAAAATTGATCTGGTTCAGGGGTGGAATCAGATCCTCGTCGTTGCCGCGGTCTTCAAGGCTCAACTCATAGGCGGCATCGGAATCTTCGGGGGCGGCGGCGCTCACCAGGGATAATTGTCGCCAGGTTTCACGGTCGAATTCCGCGATGGCACCATCGAAATACTGGACTTCGATGGTGCCGGCCTTGTCATCCAGGGCAACCACTTCAAACCAGGTGTGTTGCTCCCTGTCCTGGTACCAGCTGCTGATAGTCGGGGCGATGGGTTTCATCGGTGTTCTCCGCAGTCATCATCATTATCTCGCAGAACGATACCATGATGATGAAAGGCCGCAACTGATGGCGGTGATGATCAGTATCTTGAGAAACTGCACGTTATTGTGGTGTTAAGCTGCTCTTTTTATTCAGTTAACCATCATTGAATGGCGAATGTTGCTGCTGTTTTGAGTCCAATTTTTTCTAATCAGTTACACTGACATAAAACAATTATCTAAAATCAGGCAGTTTTTTCTCGCCATTGCGAAACCCCGGACAGTTTCATTGTTGGAGATGTCATCATCCATGAATCAATACCAGGATATGCGGACCGTCTTTACGCAGGCCGAATGCCTTTATGATCAGGCCTCGGTAGAGTTGGCTTTGCAAAGGATGGCTGAAGCCATCACAAAGGATTTGGCGGACAAATGTCCGCTGGTGATCGGCGTCATGCAGGGAGCCGTGGTCACACTCGGTAATCTGATCACCCGGCTGCCTTTTCTGCTGGATCTGGATTACGCCCACGCCACCCGCTACCAGGGCGCCGAGAGCGGGGGAGACTTGATCTGGAAGCGGCATCCACAGGCGGCAATACGCGGGCGCAGCGTGCTTCTGGTGGATGACATTCTGGATCGGGGCATCACCTCGGCCGCCATCGCCGATTTTTGCCGGACAGCTGGTGCTGAAGAGGTGCGGGTTGCCGTGTTGGCAAAAAAGCATTTGCCGGACTATTCACCGCCACTGGAGGCCGATTACGTCGCCCTCTCCTTGCCTGATCGCTTTGTCTTTGGTTATGGCATGGACTACCAGGGATACTGGCGCAATGCGCCGGGTATTTATGCCGTCAGATGAATTTTTTACCAGGTTTCAGGTTTGGCATATTTTTTCTTATAACTAAAGCCGCTTAAAAGTTCTCTTTTTTGAGGGTTTATGCTGGACATCGACTGTTAATTATCGTAAAAATGCCAGTTCACGGAATCCTGTCCCTCCTCACAAGGGCAGTCAGTGGTTTGGGACTTCGTACCCGCACTCCTCAATCACCAGCGGGGCAGGTTAAATATACGGACAACTAATAACAGTAAAGATAACAATAATGAGGTGTCTTAGTATGGCTGATCGCGAATCAGGCACTGTCAAGTGGTTCAATAATGCACGAGGTTATGGCTTTATAACCCGCGGCGAAGGAAGCGAAGATATCTTTGTCCATTACCGCAATATCCGTGCAGAGGGATACCGCTCACTGACTGAGGGTCAAGTTGTCGAATTTGAGCTCATGCAAGGTGAAAAAGGACTTCAGGCAGAAGACGTTGTTCCCGTGGGTTGACCGCCTTCCGTATCTGAAATAAAAACACCGGCTTATGCCGGTGTTTTTATTTGTGGGATTTTTATTTGACCGGATTGTTATTGATCGCATCGAGGCTGATTCAGGGTTGCGGTGTGGTGCCCGGTTCTACGGCGGTTACCTGTACCAGCACGCCCAGCAAGGGATGATCGATATAGTGGAGCTCATTCAATCGTACACGACGTTCATCTTCGAGCAGCACGATACGTGTCGGTAGAAAAGTATTTGCTGTCTCGGCGTCCGGTGCGTTTGCACGCATCTCCTGCCAGCGCATGATTTCCAACGGGTCTTCCATACCCGGTGGCAGTTCTTCAGTCGCTTGCACCTGATTGGGAGCCTGGGGCAGTGAAGGCCAGTCGCCCGGCGTCTGGCCTTCGTTGGCTGTGAATTGTGTCAGCCATACGCGTGTTTTGAGCTCCAGGACCTGGCCTGCGCCGAGATGGATGCTGCCCTCGAGCTCCCGGTGCTGTCCATAGGCATCACCACCGGCCAGGAGTACCCAGGGCGTGTTGCGCGGGGTGCCGGGCGGTTGGCGCCATGCCTGGTGCAGGAGAACGCGGTGGCGGCGGTTGAGGCTGCTGGCCTGGCGGTTGAGCTGGTGCTCACTGGTCGGCAGGAGCAGAAAAGGTGTGTGGCCCGGATCGATTTCCGGCGCGGCGTCAGCCGTTTCGGCTGCGGATTCCCGGGAAAGGGTTTTCAACTCCACCCAATGTGCGGGGTATTCCAGCTTGATGTTGTGCGGCCAGAACTCACCCTGCGCCTGATCCGCCCGGCTGAAGGCAATGACTTCCACCTGGTACCAGCGTTCTCTTTCCGGCTGGGCCAGAAGCTGTGGACTGAGTGCCGCGAGCGTCAGGAGCAGGATACAGGCGCGCAGGCCCGTGGATAGGTAGGCGAGGGGATTCATGGGGAAGCTGGCTCCTTGGGGGTCAGTCGGTCTAGCAACTGGGTAACGGCGTCGAGACGCTGTTCATTAGTATCCATATCCTGGATGAATTTCAAATGGTTGGCGCCGTCCAGCCGATAGCGTCCCGGCTCCGACTGTACCATGCGCACCAGGGTGAGCGGGTCCACCCGCGTGTCGCTGGAAAACTCCAGCCGTCCGCCCCGTGCACTGGCTTCGAGCTTGGTGATGCCGAGAAATTCCGCCTTGAGCTTGAGCTGGGTGACGCGGAACAGGTTCTTGGTGGCGTCGGGCAACAGGCCGAAGCGGTCGATCATTTCCACTTGCAGTTCACGCAGGGCTTCGCCATCGGGCGCGTTGGCCAGGCGCTTATAGATCACCAGGCGGGTGTGGACATCGGGCAGGTAGTCCGCCGGGATGAGGGCGGGTATGCGCAGGTTGACGTCCGTGGCATCGGCGTGGAGGTGCTCGATATCCGCCTGCTTGCCGGAGCGGATGGCTTTGACGGCCCGGTCCAGCATATCCATGTAGAGCGAAAAGCCGACCGTCTGGATCTGGCCGCTCTGGTCCTCGCCGAGCAACTCGCCCGCGCCGCGGATCTCCATGTCATAGGTCGCCAGGGTGAAGCCGGCTCCCAGGTCTTCGGCGCTGGCAATGGCCTCCAGGCGTTTGATGGCGTCGGCGGTCATAGCGCGCTTGTCCGGCGTCAGCAGGTAGGCATAAGCCTGGTGGTGGGAGCGTCCGACGCGGCCGCGCAACTGGTGCAACTGGGCCAGACCGAACTTGTCGGCCCTGTCCATGATAATGGTGTTGGCACTGGGCACATCGATGCCGGTTTCGATGATGGTGGTGCATACCAGGATATTGAAACGCTTGTGGTAAAAATCGGACATGACCCGTTCGAGATCCCGTTCGCGCATCTGGCCATGGCCCACACCGATGCGCGCCTCCGGAATCAGCTCCTGGAGTTCGCGCGCGGTTTTCTCGATGGTTTTGACCTCGTTGTGCAGGTAGTAAACCTGTCCGCCGCGCAGGATTTCCCGCAGGATGGCTTCCTTGATGACGGCCTCATCGTATTGGCGCACAAAGGTTTTGACGGAAAGCCGCCGCGCCGGTGGTGTCGCAATGATCGACAGGTCGCGGATGCCCGCCATGGACATGTTCAAGGTGCGGGGAATGGGCGTCGCGGTGAGTGTCAGGATATCGATTTCGGCGCGCAGGGCTTTGAGCTGTTCTTTCTGGCGCACACCGAAACGGTGTTCCTCGTCGATGACCAGCAGACCCAGGTTGTGGTACCGGATGTCCGGCTGGAGCAGTTTGTGGGTGCCGACCAGGATGTCGATCTTGCCTTCAGCGAGGCGTTTCTGGGCATCATCCACCTCTTTTTGCGTGCGGAAGCGCGACAGCACCTCGATGGTCACCGGCCAATCCGCAAAACGGTCCTTGAGCGATTCGTAGTGCTGCTGTGCCAGCAGGGTGGTGGGTGCGAGTATGGCCACCTGCTTGCCGCTGTGCACGGCGATGAAGGCCGCCCGCATGGCCACTTCGGTCTTGCCGAATCCCACATCGCCACAGACCAGGCGATCCATGGGTTTGGGGGAGAGCATGTCGGCCATCACCGCTTCGATGGCGCGCTGCTGATCCGGCGTTTCCTCGAACGGGAAGGCGCTGGCAAATTGCAGGTAGGCCGCCCTGGGATCGTCAAAGGCAAAACCTTTGCGCGCGGCGCGGCGGGCGTAGATGTCCAGCAGTTCCGCCGCAGTGTCGCGCACCTGTTCGGCCGCTTTGCGTTTGGCTTTTTGCCAGGCATCGCTGCCCAGTTTATGCAGGGGGGCGAGTTCTTCATCGGCTCCGCTGAAGCGGCTGATCAAATGCAGGCTGGTGACCGGAACATAGAGGCGCGCGCCATCAGCGTACTCCAATGTCAGGAATTCATTGGTCTGGTCCTCGACGGTGATGGTTTCCAGTCCGCGATAGCGGCCGACGCCGTGGTCTATGTGCACCACCGGAGCGCCGGGCTTGAGCTCGGTGAGGTTTTTGACCACCAGCTCGGAGTTGTCCTGGCTCTGTTTGCGCCGGCGCTGCTGTTGTATCCGCTCGCCAAACAGCTGGGATTCCGCGATCAGGCTGATGGGAGGCTGGGTCTGTACCAGTCCTTGCTCCAGTGGGGCGACGGTGATGGCCAGAGAATCTGCCGAATCGAGGAAGGCCGGCCAGGAATCCACCTCCCGTGGACGCTTGCCGATGCGGCCCAGCAGCTCCAGCAGTGTTTCCCGGCGGCCGGCGGATTCGGCGCAAAAGATGACGCGGCCCTCGAAGCTGAGGAAGTAGGCTTCCAGGCTCGCCAGGGGATTGTCCTGCTGCGCGCGGATGGGCAGTGCGGGGGGTGCCTCGCAGGCGAAATTGCCGTAACCGGCGCGCGGCTCCAGCGTCTCCGGGTGTATCAATGTCCGTGGGTAGGCCTTGAGCGCGGCAAACAGCTCATCCATGTTCAGGTAGATATCCCGCGGAGGCAGTATCGGGCGTTGCAGATCACCCCGGCGGCTCTCATAGCGGCGCAGCAGTTCCGTCCAGAAGGTTTCCGTGGCCTTTTCGATATCGCCCAGGGCGTAGACCTGGGTTTCGGCCGGGATGTAGTCGAACAGGCTGCTGCACGATTCGAAAAACAGGGGCAGGTAATACTCGATGCCTGGTGGTGAAATGCCCGCGCTGACATCCTGATAAACCGGGCAGGCGCGATGGTCCACATCAAAGCGTTCGTGCCACTGCAACTTGAAGCGGCTGATGCCCGCCTTATCCAGTGGGAATTCCTTGGCGGGCAGCAGCTGGATGCTGTCCACCTGCGTCAGGGTGAGCTGGGTTTCCGGGTCAAAGGTTCTGAGGGTTTCGATTTCGTCATCGAACAGGTCGATACGGTAGGGCAGGTCGCTTCCCATGGGAAAAATGTCGATGAGCGAGCCGCGCACGGCAAATTCACCATGTTCGTAGACGCTGTCCACGCAGTGGTATCCAGCTTTTTCGAGGATGAGCCGCAACTGCGCCAGCTGCACCTTTTCGCCTTTTTCCATGACCAGGCTGTTGCCCAGCAGGTAGCTCTGTGGCATCAATCGCTGCAAAAGGCTGGTAACCGGTACTACCAGCAGGGCCTGGCGGCAGCCGGGCAGGCGGTAGAGGGTGCGCAGTCGTTCGGAAATGATGTCCTGGTGTGGCGATATGGTGTCGTAGGGCAGGGTTTCCCAATCGGCCAGATGCAAAACGGGAAGCCTGCCTGCGGTAAAGAAGGCGAGCTCGGTTTCCAGGCGCAAGGCACTGCTGGTATCGGCGGTGATGACCAGGCTGAGGCCTTGATGGGCGAGGGCGCCCTGGGTAATTGCCAGGGCAGGGGCGCTGCCCGTGAGCTGTCCCCAGTGCTGACGATTGCCAGGTTTATGGGAGAGTGGGGGGTGATCAAAGGTGTGGAGGCTCATAAAACAGCTTGACGGTCATTCAAAAGGCGCACATTGTACCCTTAATCCCGCTTTTGCCGGAGAGATTTCCACAACCTGCCCATGCGTTATAAGGACGTTCTCTCGACACGGAGGCTCGCCTAAGCCTTTGGTTTTTTATCATTTATTTAGTCAAATACACCCGGGTTGCTCTGGTCATCCGTAGCCCCTGTCTTTATAATTGCCGCGTTTTTATTCCCGGCCCCTGGTCGCCTGGCTTTGATTGGCGTCAGTATCCGACCGCCCTTGGTTTCCAAGCGCATCCAGGCAGACGGTGTGCATAAACACAGGTTTTTTACCTCCATTGAGGACCGAGACGCGGCGTCCCATTTTCCCAGGGTCAGAGGGTGGCGGGTGATACATCCGCTTGCAGTGGTGCGCCTGTCAACTTCCTCAGTCATAACAGGCCTGGTCGAGCCAGGCTGATTATCCAACGAGTGATTAGGCAGAGACGTATGATTAAGATCCGTCGGGGATTGGATTTACCCATATCCGGTGCGCCCGAGCAGACCATCGTCGATGGTCCCAAGGTTCGCTCTGTAGCCGTCATCGGCATTGATTACCATGGTATGAAACCGACCATGGCGATCAAGCAGGGGGACAAGGTCAAGCTCGGCCAGTTGTTGTTTACCGATAAGAAAACCGAGGGCATCAAATACACCTCACCTGCTGCTGGCACCATCGCCGCCATTAACCGGGGTGAAGGCCGTGTACTCCAATCGGTGGTCATCGATGTGGATGGTGATGACGCGGAGACGTTTGCCAGCTATGCGCCTGATCAACTGGGATCCCTGACCCATGAGGCAGTGCGCGACAACCTGAACGACGCTGGACTCTGGACGGTCTTTCGCACCCGTCCTTACAGCAAGGTTCCCGCCCTGGATGCCACTCCCCATTCCATTTTTGTCACCGCGATAGATACCAATCCCCTGGCCGCCCGTCCCGATTTGATCATTGCCGGTCAGGCCGAGGCTTTCCGCCAGGGCCTGACCCTGCTGACCCGCCTGACCCAGGGCAGGGTCTTCGTCTGCAAGGCTCCCGGCACGGATGTTCCGGTACCCCAGTCCGAACAGATTCACGTCGAGGAGTTTGCCGGTCTTCATCCGGCGGGCAACGCTGGCACCCATATCCACTTCCTTGATCCTGTGTCCGTCAGCAAGACCGTGTGGTCCATCGGCTATCAGGATGTGATTGCCATCGGCAAGCTTTTCAATACCGGCAAGCTCTGGACCGAGCGGGTGATTTCCCTGGCGGGTCCGCAGGTCGAGCAGCCGCGTCTCCTGCGCACCCGTCTTGGCGCCAACCTCGAAGAACTGACGGCAGGCCAGCTCAAGGCCGGCGAGAACCGCGTCGTTTCCGGCTCGGTCTTTGGTGGCCGCACCGCTCGCGGCCCCTTTGCCTTCCTGGGTCGCTACCACAACCAGGTTTCTGTGCTGCTCGAGGGGAATGACCGCCCGATGCTGCACTACCTGCGTGCCGGCGTTAATATGTTCTCGGTATTGAACATCTATATTTCCAGCCTGTTTGGCGGCAAGAAATATTCTTTCGACACCACCACCGGGGGCAGCGAGCGTGCCATGGTGCCGGTTGGCTCCTATGAAAAGGTGATGCCGCTGGACATACTGCCGACCCAACTGCTGCGTTCCCTGATCGTGGGTGACACGGACACGGCTCAAAAACTTGGCTGTCTGGAACTGGACGAGGAAGATTTGGCCCTGTGCACATTTGTGTGCCCGGGCAAATACGAATACGGTCCGATTCTGCGCGACAATCTCACCCTGATCGAGAAGGAGGGGTAATTCATGCGCGCTCTGCGTAATTTTCTCGACAAGATCGAACCCAGCTTCCATAAAGGCGGCAAGCACGAGCGCTGGTATGCGCTCTATGAAGCCGTGGATACCATTTTTTACCGCCCGCCAACGGTCACCAAGACCTCGGCCCATGTGCGTGACGGGATAGACCTCAAGCGCATCATGATCACCGTATGGTTGTGCACCTTCCCGGCCATGTTCTACGGCATGTACAACCTGGGCTTCCAGGCCAACAGCATCATGGCTGACATGGGTATTGCCGCGGTGGAAGGCTGGCGCGGTGGCCTGATCGAACTCTTCGCCGGTTACGATCCAAACAGCATCTGGGACTGCTTCTGGCACGGCGCGGCATATTTCCTGCCCATCTATTTCGTAGTCTTTGTGGTGGGCGGTTTCTGGGAAGTGCTCTTTGCCATGGTGCGCGGCCACGAGGTCAACGAAGGCTTCTTTGTGACATCGGTGCTTTTCGCCCTGATTTGTCCTCCCGATCTGCCCCTGTGGCAGGCCGCGCTGGGTATCAGCTTCGGTGTGGTCATCGCCAAGGAAGTCTTTGGCGGTACTGGCAAGAACTTCATCAACCCCGCACTGGCGGGCCGTGCCTTCCTCTTCTTTGCCTATCCCGCCGATATTTCCGGCGACGCGGTGTGGACAGCGGTTGACGGTTATTCCGGCCCCACGGCCTTGTCTATGGTAGCGCAGGACGGGCTTAACAGCCTGCAAGCCAATCTCAGCTGGGCCACGGCTTTCTTCGGTAACATGCAAGGCTCCATCGGTGAAACCTCCACACTGGCTATACTGCTCGGTGGCGCGGTGCTGCTGGTGATGGGTATTGCCTCCTGGCGTATCGTCCTGGGTGTTATGCTGGGCATGGTGGTAACCAGCCTCCTGTTCAACCTGATCGGCTCGCAAACCAACCACTGGTTTGCCGTGCCCTGGTACTGGCACCTGGTGCTTGGTGGTTTTGCCTTCGGCATGATCTTCATGGCCACCGATCCGGTGTCCGCGGCCATGACCGATGTGGGCAAGCTCTGGTTTGGTGCCTTGATTGGTTTTATGGCGGTCATCATCCGGGTGGTGAACCCGGCCTTCCCGGAGGGCATGATGTTGGCGATATTGTTTGCCAACCTGTTCGCCCCGCTGATTGACCACTTCGTCATCCAGTCGAATATCAAGCGGAGGTTGGCACGTGTCTAACAACGAAACTTTCAAAAAGACGATTATCGTCACGTTTCTTCTCTGCGCCGTCTGCTCCGTTATCGTGTCCTCGGCGGCGGTATTGCTGCGTCCGGCCCAGATTGCCAACAAGGCACTGGACTTCAAACGCAATGTCATCCTCGTCGCGGATTTGCAGGAACCGGGAAAGAGCATCGAGCAGATATTCAAAGAGCGCGTGACCACGCGTGTGGTCGACCTGGATAGCGGCAAGTTTACCGATGCGGTCAATCCGGACACCTATGACCAGCGCAAAGCGGCCAAGGATCCCTCGCTGTCGACTTCTGTCAGCGGTGGCGAGGACATCGCCAAGATATCCCGCCGTGAGAACTATTCCGTGATCTATTTGGTGGAAGATACGCCGGGCAAACTGGACAAGATCATCCTGCCCGTGAAAGGCGCTGGTCTCTGGTCGACGCTTTACGGTTTCCTGGCGCTGGAGGCGGACGGTAATACCGTGGCGGGCCTGGTATTCTATGACCATGGCGAAACGCCGGGCCTCGGAGGGGAGATAGATAATCCCCGCTGGCGTGCACAGTGGGTCGGCAAGGAAATCTACGGTTCCGATGGAGAGCCTGCCATCACGGTGTTGAAGGGTACGGTCGATCCCTCGTCCCCCAACGCCAATCACCAGGTTGACGGCCTGTCCGGCTCGACCCTCACTGCGCGCGGTGTGCACAACCTGATTCATTTCTGGCTGGGTGAAAACGGGTATAAACCCTTTCTGGCGAACCTCACTAAAGGGGAGGCTTAAATCATGAAAATGAAAGCGCTTGTGGTTGATCCAATCTTCAAGAACAACCCTATTATTCTTCAGGTTCTGGGAATCTGCTCGGCACTGGCGGTAACCAGCAGCCTGCGCATAACCCTGGTGATGTGCATCAGCCTCACGCTGGTGACGGCGTTCTCCAACTTCTTTATTTCTTTGGTTCGCCACCATATCCCTTCCAGCATCCGCATGATCGTGCAGATGGTGATCATCTCGTCCCTGGTGATCCTGGTGGATCAGATCCTCAAGGCCTATGCCTATGAGATCAGCCGCCAGTTGTCGGTGTTCGTGGGATTGATCATGACCAATTGTATCGTCATGGGCCGCGCCGAAGCCTACGCCATGAAGAATCCTCCGGTTCCCAGCTTTTTCGACGGTATCGGCAACGGCCTGGGCTACAGTGTCATCCTGATTGGCCTGGCGATCGTGCGTGAGCTTTTCGGTTCCGGCAAGCTCTATGGTATCGAGATACTGAAGCTGGCAACCGAGGGCGGCTGGTATATCCCCAACGGCATGATGCTGATGCCGCCGAGCGCCTTCTTCCTGATCGGCATCATGATCTGGGTACTGCGCTCCAGGGATAAAACCCAGGTCGAGAAGCCTGATTACAAAATCGCGCCCAATACCCGGGCCGCCCAGGAGGCTTGATCATGGAACATTATCTGAGTCTCTTCATCCGTGCCGTATTCATCGAGAACATGGCGTTGGCCTTCTTCCTGGGGATGTGTACCTTTCTGGCGATTTCCAAAAAGGTCAACGCGGCCCTGGGTCTTGGCATCACGGTGGTGGTGGTGCAGATCATCACCGTGCCGCTCAACAACATTCTCTATACCTATATTCTGGCCGAGGGCGCGCTGAGCTGGGCGGGATTGCCCGAGGTGGACCTGAGCTTCCTGTCGCTGGTGGTGTTCATCGGTGTGATCGCGGGTCTGATCCAGATCATGGAAATGATTTTGGATAAATACCTGCCGTCGCTATACAACGCCCTGGGTATCTACCTGCCGTTGATCGCGGTGCACTGCGCCATCTTTGGTGGCACCCTGTTCATGGTCGAGCGCGATTACGACCTTGCTGAAAGCTTTGTCTATGGCGCCGGCTCGGGCATCAGCTGGGCGCTGGCAATCGTCGCCCTGGCGGCCATTCGCGAAAAACTCAAATACAGCGATGTGCCTGAAGGGTTGCGCGGCTTGGGTATTACCTTTATCACGGTCGGGTTGATGTCCCTGGGCTTCATGTCTTTCGGCGGCATTGATCTGTAATCGTTGGAGTAGCTTGCAGAATGAATATAGAAATTATCCTTGGCGTTGTCCTGTTCACGGCGATTGTCTTCGCACTGGTGTTCGTGATCCTGGCTGCGCGCGCCAAGCTGGTCAGCAGTGCTGACGTCACCATCACCATCAATGGTGAAAAAGAACTGTCCGTCTCTGCCGGTGGAAAGCTGCTGCAAACCCTGGCGAACAATGGCGTTTTCCTGGCGTCCGCCTGCGGTGGTGGTGGTACCTGCGCCCAGTGCAAATGCATAGTCCTGTCCGGCGGTGGTTCCATGCTGCCGACGGAAGAGAGTCATTTCACCAAGCGCGAGGCCAGCCAGGGTTGGCGTTTGTCCTGCCAGACGCCGGTCAAGCAGAACCTGTCCATTCAGGTTCCTGAAGATGTCTTCGGTGTAAAGCAGTGGGAATGCACTGTCGAGTCCAATCCCAACATGGCCACCTTCATCAAAGAGTTGACCTTGCGTCTGCCGGATGGTGAGAACGTGGACTTCCGGGCGGGCGGCTATGTGCAACTTGAATGCCCGCCGCACCATGTCAAGTATGCGGATTTCGATATCGAGCCGCAGTTCCGGGGTGACTGGGAGCGTTTTGGTTTTTTCAATCTGGAATCCAAAACCACCGAGCCGGTCATTCGCGCCTACTCCATGGCCAACTACCCGGAAGAGAAGGGCATCGTCAAATTCAATATCCGTATCGCCACACCACCGCCCAAGTCCCAGGGTATTCCACCGGGTATCATGTCTTCTTACGTGTTCAGTCTGAAGCCGGGCGACAAGATCAGAGTCTACGGTCCCTTCGGTGAGTTTTTCGCCAAGGACACCGATGCCGAGATGGTATTCATCGGTGGTGGCGCGGGTATGGCTCCCATGCGCTCACACATTTTTGATCAGCTGCGCCGCATCAAAACCAAGCGTAAGATGACCTTCTGGTACGGTGCGCGTTCACTGCGTGAACTCTTCTACAAAGAAGAGTACGACGAACTGCAGGAGGAGAATGACAACTTCAAATGGTTTGTCGCGCTGTCGGACCCGCAACCTGAAGACAACTGGACAGGGCTTACCGGTTTTATTCATAACGTGCTGTATGAAAACTACCTCAAAGACCATCCGGCGCCGGAAGATTGCGAGTACTATATGTGTGGTCCGCCCATGATGAACGCCGCTGTCATCAAGCTCCTGAAGAGCCTAGGTGTTGAAGACGAGAATATCTTGCTGGATGATTTTGGTGGTTAACACAGTTGTGAAGCTTCTGCATGGTAATCCCCACAAAACGAGGTCGGCTCTGCTGGCCTCGTTTTTGTTTTTTGGGCTGGTGTTGGCGGGTTGTACCCGTGGGTCGGGGGAGCCGGAGACGCTCCGGCTCGAAGGCCAGACCATGGGCACCAGCTACCACATCACGATAGTGGCAGAACCTGGGAAACCCTTGGGTGAAGATTCCGTGGCGCTGCAAGCGGACATAGATGCCCAACTGGTACTGATCAACCAGCACATGTCGACCTACATTGCCGATTCCGAGCTGATGCTGCTGAATACGGCAGCGAACGATGAGTGGCATTATGTGTCTGAACCCTTACGGGAAGTGCTGGCCATCAGCGAGAAGATTAGCCGTAAATCCGGTGGCGCTTTTGATATCACGGTTGGTCCCCTGGTCAATTTGTGGGGGTTTGGACCGCAAAAGCGGGATTCCCTACCTTCGCCGGAGGAAATAGCTGCCGTCAAGTCTCGTGTCGGTTATCAGCAGTTGGAGCTGGTAGGGCACCAGGTCCGCAAAAAGGCGGATATCTGGCTGGATCTGTCTGCCGTGGCCAAGGGTTATGGTGTTGACTGGATTGCCAGCTATTTGCAGGAGCGTGGCTTCCGCCACTTCATGATCGAGATCGGCGGGGAGTTGCGTCTTCTGGGCGAAAGTCCCCGTGGCGGTCCCTGGCGCATCGCGATCGAACAACCGGAAATCCTGCAGGCCTCGGTGCGCCGTGTCGTCAGCCTGACCGACGCGGGTATGGCCACGTCGGGTGATTACCGCAACTACATCGAGCAGGATGGCAAGCGCTATTCGCATACCCTGGACCCGGCGACGGGCTATCCGATCAGCCATCGCCTGGCGTCGGTTACCGTCATAGCGCCGACCAGCGCCGAAGCGGATGCCTGGGCCACGGCGCTCAGCGTGTTGGGGCCTGAGGCCGGTATGGCGCTCGCAGAGCAGGAAGGGCTCGCAGCGTATATGATCATCAAAGTGGACGATGGTTTTGTGGATGCTTACTCCACAGCATTTGAATCCTACAAGCATGAATGACGGAGGTGGATCATGGGCACGTTTCTGGTAACACTCTTGATCATGCTGCTGGTTGTTTCAGCCTTGGCAGTGGGTGTGATCTTTGGCCGTAAACCCCTGGCCGGTTCCTGTGGTGGCGTGGGTGCTGCCCTTGGCCAACAGGATTATGTGTGTGATATCTGTGGTGGCGATGAGGCCAAATGCCAGGCCGAGCGGGAGGGTAAATCAGCCACTGATGCGACTCTCGCCTATGAAGTGACATCATCGTCCGCCGGCAACGACAACCGCAGCAGCAAAAGTAGCGAGGCATGATGGCCAAGGCACAGATAAAGGCGGATCACCGCTACGATATTCTGGTTATAGGTTCCGGGCCGGCCGGTGAAAGCGCGGCCATCTCTGCCGCCAAGGCAGGCAAGCGGGTCGGCGTGATCGAAAACCGGCCGGTGGTGGGCGGCAGTTGTGCGCTCAAAGGCACCATACCCTCCAAATCACTCCGCCATGTGGTCAAGCAGATCATCCGTTATAAGGCGAGCAATCTGTTCCGTGAGCTGGGCGACAGCCGCCGCCTGACCTTCCCGCGTGTGCTGGAATCCGCGAATCAGGTCATTCCCAAACAGGTCGAGCTGCATACCAATTACCTGGTGCGCAACCGTATCAGCCTGCATCTGGGTGAAGCCTCGTTCATCGACTGCAACCATGTGAGTGTGGCCCTGCTCGAGGGAGCTCGCGAGACGATTCGCGCGGAGCATATCGTCATCGCCACAGGTTCACGGCCCTATCGTCCGGCGGATGTCGATTTTGACCACCCTCGTGTTTACGACAGCGATACCATCCTGAGCATGCAGCACACGCCGCGCCATCTGATTATCTATGGTGCCGGTGTCATTGGCTGTGAATACGCCTCTATTTTTTCAGGATTGGGTGTCCGGGTCGATCTGATCAACAACCGGGATCGCCTGCTGTCCTTCCTCGATGATGAGATTTCCGATGCGCTGAGCTACCACTTGCGCGATAGCGGTGTGACCGTGCGCCATAGCGAGGAATACTCGGCTGTGGAGGCGACAGACGGCAGCGTCACGCTGCACCTCAAGTCAGGCAAGCGCCTGAAAGCGGACGCCATTCTCTGGTGCAATGGGCGCAGCGGTAATACCGATACCCTGAAGCTTTCCGCAATCGGTCTGGAGGCCGATCATCGTGGAAACATTGCGGTGGACCAGGATTACCGCACGTCGGTCGACAACATTTACGCAGCGGGCGATGTCATCGGCTGGCCGAGCCTGGCAAGTGCTTCTTTCGGCCAGGGCCGCACGGCCCTGGCAAGCCTGTTGGGTATCGAAAGCCACACTGTCGAGAATGTCCCCACGGGCATTTACACGCTGCCGGAAATCAGCTCGGTCGGTAAAACCGAAACGGAACTGACGGCCGCCAAGGTACCTTACGAAGTCGGGCGCGCGCTTTTCAAGAATACGGCGCGGGGCCAGATCAGTGGCGAAGATGTCGGCATGCTCAAGTTGTTGTTCCACGTGGATACGCTGGAAATCCTCGGCGTTCACTGTTTTGGTGCCCAGGCCGCGGAGATTGTGCATATCGGCCAGGCAATCATGCACCAGAAAGATGGCGGCAACAGCATTCGTTATTTCCTGAGCACCACCTTCAATTATCCTACCATGGCGGAAGCCTACCGCATCGCAGCCCTGGACGGTTTCAACCGGATCAATCGCCGCTAGCGGTCTGGCGGGTAAACTAGCCTGTCGGTATAAGCGGATTTTTGTAGGAAATTTCTTACAAAAATTATCGCTGATGTCTGCTGGACGCTGATTGGCGGGCTATTTAATCTTGACCACACGCAACAGGGTGTTGCGTGTGGTAATCAAGTGTTCAACTCCATGTAAAAGGACTTAATCTATGAAAACCTTCCTGTTTGTTTTTGTCGCTGCTGTACTTTCCCTGTCTGCCATTCCCGCCGCTGCCGCTGAAAAAACCCCGGCGTCGCTCCAGGCGGAAGCGCAGGTCGCACATGGCATCAACATCAATACCTCCGATGTGCAGACCTTGGCCCAGCTCAAGGGTGTGGGTGTCAAAAAAGCGGAAGCCATCGTGGCCTGGCGCGAGGCTAATGGTCGGTTTGTCTCTGTGGAGCAGCTGCTGGAAGTGAAGGGGATCGGAGAGGCCATCCTGGCGGCCAACCGCGATCGTCTCAGTATCTGATCAATCGACAGGTCATGAACAAAGGCTGCACGTCAGTCTGAAGTTTGCTTTAATGGAGGCCCGGGCTTATGCCCGGGCTTTTTTATGGAGACATATCATGACCAATTTCAGTGCACCGCGTATCCTGGTGGCCATGGATTTTGACGAGGCTGAGACCTGCCGGCGGCTTGCCCGGCAGTTGTCACCGGAGATCTGCCGTCTGAAAGTCGGCAAGGAATTGTTCACCCGTTGCGGCCCGGCCATGGTGGAAGAACTCATGGGCCTGGGTTTCGATATTTTTCTCGACTTGAAATTTCACGATATTCCCAATACCACAGCCAAGGCCGTCAAAGCGGCAGCGGCCCTGGGCGTATGGATGGTGAATGTGCACGCCAGTGGCGGCGAGCGCATGCTGCGCGCGGCGCGCGAGGCGGTGGAGACATCCCGCGGACCGCGCCCACTCTTGATTGGCGTCACTGTACTCACCAGCATGGACGCCGCTGACCTGGCTGCCGTCGGGGTGACCCGGCCGCTGGAAGAGCAGGTACTGTCGTTGGCTGGCTTGACCCGCGATTGTGGCCTGGATGGTATTGTCTGCTCGGCGCGCGAGGCGCCGGGCCTGCGCAACCACCTAGGGCAGGATTTTTGCCTTGTCACCCCCGGTATCCGCCTGGCAGACAGTCCCCCCGATGACCAGCGCCGCACCCTGACGCCCCGTGAAGCACTCGAGTCCGGCAGCAGTTACCTGGTCATAGGGCGTCCAATAACCGCTGCGCAGGACCCGGCCGCCGCCTGCCGGGCCATCCATGCCAGTATTCAGGATATGTACAACGCTTGAATCATCCGTATAACACGTGAATCCATGGAGCCACGCTTGAGCATCTCTGATTCAGTTTTTGTCGTCGCCATTGACGGTCCCAGCGGGGCAGGCAAGGGCACTCTCAGTCAGCTGCTGGCGCAGCACCTGGATTTTTATCTGCTGGACAGCGGCGCCCTCTACCGGCTGGTAGCCCTGTCCGCTCTCAACCAGGGGCTGGATCTGTCCGATCCTGACGCCATGGCCGATTGCGCGCGCCGGCTGGACGTGCGTTTCGATGCAAGGGGCGATTCGGTAGCCATCTATCTTGCTGGTGAAGATGCCACCTCGGCCATAAGGGTGGAGCGGGTCAGTATGGGGGCTTCCCAGGTCGCGGCCTATCCCGGTGTGCGTGAAGCGCTCGTGGATCGTCAGCGCAACTTCAGGCGGCCTCCGGGACTGGTAGCCGATGGACGTGATATGGGTACCAGTATTTTTCCGGATGCGCAGGTTAAAGTGTTCCTGACGGCCAGCCCCGAAGCCAGGGCCGAGCGGCGTTACCGGCAGCTCGTCGCCAAGGGCGAATCTGTGGATATGGCGGCCCTGGTGGCCGATATCCGGGCACGTGACGCGCGTGACAGCGAACGTGCTCTATCGCCCCTCAGGCCGGCGGAGGATGCGGTCACCATCGACTCGACGCAGATGACCATTGCGGAAGTTCTGGACACCATTCTGGGCCTGGTAACCAGGGCGCGCCAGGTTTGACCTGGTGTCAACAAAAGGTAAGAATGCTGGACTAAGGTGCCCTTCGGACCCAGAGTGCCCGCATAAGAGTACCCGCATAAAAGAATCTAGTGGAATTCACCCCGAGCTTTCAGGACTTTAACACCATGACACTGACCTGCTTCAAAGCCTATGACATCCGTGGAAAACTGGGCGAGGAATTAAACGAAGATATCGTTTACCGCATAGGCCGCGCCTATGCGCAGTTCCTCAAGCCGCAATCAGTGGTCGTGGGGGGCGATATGCGCCTGACCAGTGAATCACTCAAGCAGGCCGTCAGCAATGGGCTGAGGGACGAGGGTGTGGATGTCATTGACATCGGCATGTGTGGCACGGAGGAAATCTATTTCGCCACCAGCCATCTCAAGACCGATGGCGGCATCGTCATCACGGCCAGCCACAACCCCAAGGATTACAACGGCATGAAGATGGTGCGCGCCGGTTCCCGGCCCATCAGCGGCGATACCGGGCTGAACGATATCCAGCGGCTGGCCGAGGCCAATGCATTTGTTCCCGCCGATCCGGCAAAACGCGGTACTTACCGGCAGGCGTCCACGCTGGATGCCTATGTCCAGCATTTGCTGACCTATGTCGACGTCAGTCAACTCAAACCACTCAAGCTGGTGGTCAATGCCGGCAATGGCGCTGCGGGCCATGTCATTGATGCGCTGGAAAAATACCTGCCCTTTGAATTCATCAAGGTTCATCATGAGGCCGATGGTCATTTCCCCAACGGGATTCCCAATCCTCTGCTGGTGGAAAACCGGCCGGTGACCAGCGAGGCCGTGTTGGCGCACAAGGCTGATATGGGGGTTGCCTGGGACGGGGATTTCGACCGTTGTTTTCTGTTCGATGAAAAAGGCCAGTTTACGGAGGGTTACTACATCGTCGGTCTCCTGGCCGAAGCTTTCCTGGCCAAGAATCCCGGTGCGAAAATCATTCACGATCCACGCCTGCTGTGGAATACTCAGGATATCTGCCAGCGCAATGGTGGCACAGCGATTCAATCCAAGACCGGCCATTCCTTCATCAAGGAAAAAATGCGCGAGGTTGATGCGGTCTACGGCGGAGAGATGAGCGCCCACCATTATTTCCGTGATTTCTTTTATTGCGACAGCGGCATGATTCCCTGGCTGTTGGTGGTTGAATTGCTGAGCCGTAAGCAGCAGAGCCTGTCGGCCTTGCTGGAAGACTGTATCGCACGTTTTCCCTCGCCCGGTGAAATCAACAGCCATGTATCCGATCCCAAGACAGCCATCGAACGGGTGCTTGCGCATTTCGGCCCCGATGCCAAACAGATCGACCGCACCGATGGCATCAGCCTCGAGTTCGACGATTGGCGTTTCAACCTGCGCATGTCCAATACCGAGCCTGTCGTTCGCCTGAATCTCGAGAGTCGCGGTGACCGGGCCCTTGTCGACGAAAAGACCCGCGAAGTCCTGGCGTTATTAAATCAATAAGTGAGAGCAATCAGTGCTGCCACGCACTGAAACGAGATGTCCCATCAACAAGGGCTGTACTATAAGGGCTGTATTATGAAAATCAAAAAAGCCGTGATACCGGTGGCGGGTTTGGGGACGCGCATGCTGCCTGCAACCAAAGCCATTCCAAAGGAAATGCTGCCGGTGGTGGATAAGCCGCTGATCCAATATGTCATCGAAGAGGCCGCGGCAGCCGGCATCAAGGAAATCGTGCTGGTCACCCACGCCAGTAAAAATGCCATCGAGAACCATTTTGACACCAGCTTCGAATTGGAAGCGCAACTGGAAGCGCGTCTCAAGCGTTCACTTCTGGCGGAAGTGCGCTCCATCACACCGCCGGGCCTGACAGTGATATCCGTTCGCCAGGCGGAGGCCAAGGGCCTGGGGCATGCGATTCTGGCCGCGCGTCCTGTCGTCGGTGACGAGCCCTTTGCGGTGTTGCTGCCGGATGTGCTGGTGGACAATGCCGCCTGCAATCTCAAACAGGATAATCTGGCCGGCATGACCCGGCGTTTCGAAGCCACGGGCAGCAGCCAGATCCTGGTGGAAGAGGTACCCCTGGACCAGGTGGACAAATACGGTGTCGTGGATTGCTCAGGCGCGCAGCCCGCACCAGGTGACTGTGCCGTCATCCGGGCCATGGTGGAAAAGCCCGCGGTTGAAGAGGCGCCTTCCAACATGGCGATTGTGGGGCGTTACGTGCTCTCCAGGAGCACCTGGGAATTACTTACCAGGACGCTGCCCGGGGCGGGCGGCGAAATCCAGCTGACGGACGCCCTGGATGCGCTCGTCGAGCGGGAATCCGTCGAAGCCTACCGCCTCATCGGCCGCAGCCATGATTGCGGAACCAAACTGGGCTACATGATGGCGAACGTGGCCTATGCCCTGAGGCATCCAGATATCGGCAAGGATTTTGCGGCATTCATTCGCTCAAGCGCCAGCCTGTGACGCGCTGGCCAAACCATAATTACATGCCGGACTTATTTTTTTCAGGATTTTCAGGAGTTGTGCCGTGATCATTCCCGTCATACTTGCCGGTGGCTCGGGGTCGCGCCTCTGGCCACTGTCACGTCAACACTACCCCAAGCAGCTGCTCAAGTTATTTGGCGACAGGACCATGCTGCAACAGACATTGCAGCGGTTGGATGGGCTGCCCGACCTCGCCACGCCTATTGTGGTGTGCAACGAAGAGCATCGCTTCATGGTGGCCGAACAGCTGCATGAGATCGGCCAGGGCCAGGTGCAGATCATGCTGGAGCCCGTTGCACGCAATACGGCACCCGCACTGGCCCTGGCGGCACTCCAGGCTCGCAGCCTTGCCGAGGATGCCATTCTTTTGGTGTTGTCCGCCGACCATATGATCCGCGATGTGGCGGAGTTTCAGCGCGTGGTCATCAAGGCGGTGGCCGCCGCCAAGGCGGGTCACCTGGTGACCTTTGGTGTGCACCCGGTGCGTCCGGAAACCGGGTATGGCTACATAAAGACCCAACCCGCAACCTCGCAGGATTATGTGTCTGTCCTGGAATTTGTTGAAAAGCCCGATCTTGCAACAGCCGAATCCTACCTGGCTGCGGGCTGTTACTACTGGAACAGCGGCATGTTCGTGTTTTCTGTCGATACCTTCCTGCGCGAACTGGCCGAGCAGTCGCCGGCGGTCGTGGCCGCGGCCACAGAAGCCCAGCAGCGTGCGCAGCAGGATCTCGATTTCATCCGTGTCAATCGCGATGCGTTTGCCAAGGCCCCCAATATTTCCATCGACTACGCCCTCATGGAAAAGAGCCGCAATGTGGTCTGTGTGCCGCTCGATGCCGGCTGGAGTGATGTGGGCGATTGGAAGTCATTTGCCGAGCTCACCGAAAAAGATGCCAAGGGCAACAGCTTCATCGGCGACGTGATAGACATAGAGTCAGCCAATACCCTGGTGTTTTCCCGCGATAAACTGGTTACCACCATCGGCGTGGATAACCTGATGATCGTCAATACACCGGATGCCGTGCTGGTGGCCAACAAGGAGTATGCGCAGCAGGTGAAGGCGGTGATCAGCCAGATAGAGCAGCAGCAGCGCAGCGAGCATATGCAGCACCGGGAAGTCTACCGCCCCTGGGGCTGTTATGACGCTATCGATACCGGGGACCGTTACCAGGTAAACCGGATTCGCGTTAAACCGGGCGGCAGCCTGTCGTTGCAGATCCATCACCATCGCGCCGAGCACTGGATCGTGGTCAAGGGAACCGCGCTCGTGCAAAAAAACGACGATGTCATGTTATTGTCAGAAAATGAGTCTACTTATATACCGGTGGGCACCCGTCACCGGCTGTCCAATCCGGGCAAGATTCCCCTGGAAATCATCGAAGTGCAGTCCGGCCCCTATTTGAAAGAGGACGATGTGATTCGCTATGAGGACAGTTACGGCAGGTCCTGATAACGGTGCACCCCTCTGCGTGGTATGAGAGTCGTATATGAAGGTGACAGTTTTTGGAACGGGGTATGTCGGCCTGGTTACCGGCGCCTGCCTGGCCGATATGGGACACGATGTTCTCTGCGCTGATATCGACCACAGGAAAATTGAAAACCTGCATGCCGGTATCGTTCCTTTTTATGAGCCCGGCCTCGATCAACTGATCAGGCAGGCGGATAAAAACGGTCATTTACGGTTCACCACGGACATGGACCTGGCGGTGGGCCATGGCCAGCTCCAGGTGATCGCTGTTGGAACACCGTCGGGCGAGGATGGCTCCGCCGACTTGCAGTATGTCCTCGCGGTCGCCAGCACCATCGGCCAGCGGATGACGGACTATAAGGTCGTCATCAACAAATCCACTGTTCCCGTGGGTACCGCCGAGAAGGTGGCGAGCCAACTGAACACCGAGCTGGTGTCACGTGGCCTGCAAATACCGTTTGATGTGGTTTCGAATCCGGAATTTCTTAAAGAAGGCGCAGCAATTGATGACTTCATGAAGCCGGATCGCATCGTGGTTGGCACGGACAGCCAGGAAGCGGAAATACTGTTGCGTGAACTTTATGCACCCTTCAACCGCAACCACGACCGTATGATTTTCATGGACGTGCGCTCCGCCGAATTGACCAAGTACGCCGCCAACGCCATGCTGGCCACCAAGATCAGCTTCATCAATGAGATGGCCAACCTGGCTGAACGTCTTGGCGCGGATATTGAACAGGTCCGCAATGGCATAGGGGCGGATCCTCGCATCGGTTATCACTTCATCTATCCCGGTTGTGGTTATGGGGGCTCCTGCTTTCCCAAGGATGTCAAAGCCCTGATCAGCATTGCCCAGAGCCTGGATTATCCGGCAGTCCTGATGCAGGCCGTGGACCAGGTCAATCACAACCAGAAGAGCCGGTTGTTGACGCATATCCAGCATCATTTTGGCGGACAGCTTGCCGGTAAGACGTTTGCGTTCTGGGGACTTGCCTTCAAACCCAATACCGATGACATGCGCGAAGCTCCCAGCCGCACACTCATGGAAGCCTTGTGGAGCCAGGGAGTGACTATCCAGGCCTATGATCCGGTGGCCATGGACGAAGCCCAGCGCATCTACGGCATGCGCGATGACCTCAAACTCATGGGAACCAAGGAGATGGCCCTGGAGAAGGCGGATGCGCTGGTGATCTGCACCGAATGGAAAAACTTCCGCGCACCGGATTTTGAGCTGATGAAGAAGGCGTTGAAATCGCCCGTCATCTTTGATGGCCGCAATCTGTATGATCCCCGGCGGATGCTCGAAAGAGGATTTGACTACTATGCCGTCGGTCGTGGTAAAAGTGTGGTTGAGACACAACGGGGAGAGTGACCCATGACCGAAGACAGCCTGCTGCAACCCTACCATCGCTTCCATGAGCAAACGCTCGAACTGATCGCATTGGCCGAGGCCGGGGATTGGACCGCGTTTGAAGCCCTGCTGGCGGAGCGTCAGCAGGGTATGGCGCCGTTGGGAGACAACCAGCGTCTTATCGAAGCCACCAGGACGGGCAGGGCAGAGGAGCTGCGCAGCACGATCCTCAGTATCCAGGCCGCCAACGACCTGCTTGCACAGATAGCCGAGACCTCGCGCGCCGATCTGGCCGACCAGCTGCGCCAGGCGTTCCAGGCCGAAAAGGCCATCGATGCCTATAAGGGCTGAACAAAACCTGCCTTTCCCATACCCCTCGCCTTGAGATTTTGCCATCCCAGCCCAGGTTTCGCGCCGGATTACTGGCGCATTTTCCCGTCATTTTTTTGAATTTTTGGTCTGTTTGCGGGCGATTACCATATATTTAACATTAAAATTATCTATTAATTAATTGAATTTAAAGGAAAAAAATATTTTATAGTCATTTGGATAAATCCCCTAAAGCTTCCGCCGGGCCTGACGATAACCTTGTCAGAAGTGCTGATAAGCCCGTTGTCTTCAGACTTCATTAACCGACTTGTGGCAGCAAATGAAGACTGTGCACAGGAATCAACTTTTAGGAGATTCATCATGTCCCTAGTTATCAATACCAACGTTGCTTCTCTGAATGCTCAGCGTCAGTTGATGAATTCAGGCAGCGCCCTTGATCGCGCCACCGAGCGTTTGTCTTCCGGTCAGCGCATCAACTCAGCAAAAGATGACGCCGCTGGTCTGGCGATCGCCAACCGCATGACTTCCCAGGTTCGCGGTCTCGACCAGGCCATCCGTAACGCCAACGACGGTGTGTCCCTGATCCAGACCGCTGAAGGCGCCTTGTCCGAAACCACCAACATCCTGCAACGTATGCGTGAGCTGGCTGTACAGTCTGCTAACGGCATCTACACCACCAGCGACCGCGCCACACTCAATGCCGAGGTGAAGCAGCTGGTATCCGAGCTGGATCGTATCGCTAAAACCACCTCTTTCAACGGCCAGAACCTGCTCGATGGCTCACTGGGCAACATCAGCCTGCAAGTGGGTTCCAACGCCAACCAGACCATTGATTTCAAAGTCCAGGCGATGGATGCCAAGACATTGGGTATGGGCTCCACCAGCGTGGACCTGATGGGCGGTGCATCCAGCCTGACAGGCCTGACATTGACCGATGGCAACATCCTGATCAACGGCCAGTCCATTGTTCGCGGTACTGAAAGCTGGTCAGAAGCCACCGACAATGTCGAGGACCTGATTGGCTATATCAACGCCAACGTCAATGGTGTTACCGCCTCTACCTACGCTGTCGCATCGGCAACGGCGGCGGGTACTGGTATCCTCTCCAGCAGCCAGTCAGTCACTGTTACCCTGGAAAACCTCGATGGCACCACTACCGCTGTCGAAGTCGGTGGCAGCACCAACAACCTGAGAGAGCTGGTCGACAAGCTGAATGAGCAGTCTGGTGGCAAATTCTCGGCGTCCATCAACGAAGATGGCAAGGTTTCCATCTCCGCTGAAAACGTTGCTTCCGTTACTGTCACTGATGCTGCCGGCGCTCTGGGTGCGGGCATCACCACAGCTGCCGAAGCCCGTCTCGTCCTCAGGGCCGACCATGGTGATCCCATCACTGTTACCCGCGGCTCAACCGGTACCCTGGCGCAATTGAACCAGCTCGGTTTCCGTGAAAACGACAATGCCGGCACCATCGAAGGCTTTGCCGTTGGCGCTGTTGCCCTGGCGGCAGGCGACCTCAAGATCAACGGTGTGGATGTCGGCTCCAGCACAACCGGTGGCCTGACAGACAAGCTGGCGGCGATCAATGCGGTGTCCGAGCAAACTGGCGTAACCGCGACAGCCTTCACCTCTGCCGTACTCGATTTCAGCGCAGTTTCCCTGGCGGATCTGGTCGGTGGCGATTTCTCCATCAACGGTGTCGACGTTACCATCACTGCCGCGCCTACTTCACTGTCCGCGGTGGCGACTGAGCTGAACTCCTACACCAACCAAACCGGCATCACTGCCACCGTATCCGGCACACGCATCATCCTGGAAGGCAACGTCTCCCAGATTTCGTTTGGTGCACATTCCGGTGGTGGTGACGTTGATGCCGCACTGGCCGATGCTTCCAACACTGTACAGTTCTCTTCCGGTACCGTGTCTGCCGCTGATATCGCCAATGGCTCGGCTGCTGCTGGTGGCATCAGGCTGACCAGCAACAACGGCAATCCCATCAGTGTCGAGCACAAGGATCTTGCCGCGCAAACCAAAACCGGCCTGCTGGATTCAAACGTTGGCGGTGGCGGTGCCTTCGGTACAGCGATTGCTTCCATCAGCATCGACACCCAGGCCAATGCGCAGAAAGCCATCGGTGTGATCGACAATGCCCTGACCACCATCAACGATGTGCGGTCACAGCTGGGTGCGATCAACAACCGCCTCGACTTTACCGTTTCCAACCTGGCAAACATCTCCGAGAAGACTTCAGCGGCCCGTTCACGGATCACCGATGCCGACTTCGCGGCAGAAACTGCCAACCTCAGCCGTTCGCAAGTACTGCAACAGGCAGCTACCGCGATGCTGGCCCAGTCCAACGCACGGCCGCAGCAAGTGCTGTCACTGTTGCGTTAAGCAGAGGATTCCCGCCGGTGACCCCGGGTCCCGGCGGGATTTCGCGTGAGGGTTAAGTCATGAGCGAAGTGTCAAGACCAACCAATGCGCCACTGATACCGGCAAAATCCCAGCCGGTTTCGGCGGTCAGCGGCGGCGCAAGTGTGCCTCAGGGCGGCAAAGCCTTGCCGCCCAAAGAGCCCTCCGTCGTTGCTCCATCCGCGGATGTCCAGGCGCTGGCTGAAAAAAGTCAAGCCAGTATCCAGGCAGCCGTGGCCCAGATGAACGAGTACATCCAGTCCACCCAGCGCGATCTGCAGTTCAGTTACGACCCGGATTCCGGGCAAACCGTTGTGAAAGTGCTGGACCGCTCGACACAGGAGGTGATTCGTCAGATTCCCGATGAAATCTTCCTGAAACTGGCGGAAACACTGGATACCAACCAACCCATACAGCTGTTCAGCGCTCGCGTGTAAGCGCATATGGAACCTTCTCTGGGCACCTTCGGGTGCCCTTTTTTTTGACCTGATGTTGCCGCATGAGGAGCAGTCCCTGGCAATCCCCGCTGTCGGTTTTCCCCGCTTTTCCCCGTTTCCCTCAACATGGTTGATCACTTTTTGGCACAGTCTGTGCAAAACCCCCTTCAGGCAATGAAGTAGTGAAATAACGTCTCATTGTTGTTCAGGTTTCATACAAGTGTTGCCACGAAGTCCTATGCCGCTGTTTACAGACTTCATTTACCGACTTGTCACAGTGACGTCTGTGAACAGGAAACACCATTAGGAGAGTTATCATGCCTCTAGTCATTAACACGAATGTCGCTTCGCTGAACTCCCAGCGTCAACTGATGAATTCGGGCAACGCACTTGATCGCGCCACCGAGCGGTTGTCGTCTGGACAACGCATCAATTCCGCCAAGGATGATGCTGCCGGCCTCGCCATTTCCAACCGTATGACATCACAGATCCGCGGTCTGGATCAGGCCGTTCGCAACGCCAACGACGGTATTTCATTGATTCAAACCGCTGAAGGCGCCTTGCAGGAAACCACCAACATCCTGCAACGCATGCGCGAGCTGGCCATCCAGTCCGCCAACGGTATTTATTCCGACGCGGACCGTGCAACCCTCAATGCCGAGGTCCAGCAGCTGATCGAGGAACTCAACCGCATCGCGACCTCCACCTCGTTCAATGGACAGAAACTGCTTGACGGTTCATTGGGCAAAGTGGACCTGCAAGTGGGTGCGGATGCTCACCAGACCATCACCATGAAAATCCCCGCCATGGACGCCAAGACCCTGGGTATGGGCTTCGTGGGTGTGGATATGCTGGGCGATGAAATGGATTTGGCAGGTCCGCCACCCCTGGTGCTCAATGAAAACGATATCCTCATCAATGGCCAGTCGATTGTCCGTGCGCTGGAGTCCTTTGACGGCGCAACCGACAACTGGGAAGACCTGGTGGGTTACATCAACAAGAATGTGCTGGGTGTCAACGCATCCACCTACGCCCAGGCAACGGCAACCGGCGCCGGAACCGGCGTGCTGAACACCGGTGAAATCTTCGAGGTCACCATTGCCAAGCTGGACGGTACGTCGAGCACCATCCAGATCGCCAACACGCAATCCCTGGAAGAACTGGCTGAAAAACTGAACGCTGAAAGCGGCGGCCTGCTGAATGCCGTGGTCGGTGAAAACAGCCGGTTGAGCATCGCTGGACTGAATGTACAGTCCCTGACCATCATCGATCCCGCCAACGCCGGTGGTGGCATTGGCGCGGCGACGCCGGGCGTTACCTATAACGGCCGCCTGGTGCTGGAGTCCGAGCACGATGATCCCATCACCATCACCCGCGGTTCGACCGGCACCCTGGCGCAGCTGGCGCAACTGGGATTCCGCGAGAATACCAACCCGGGAGAAATTGAAGGTGCCGGTATTGCCACACCGGCGGTAGCCTGGGGGGTGGGCGACCTGACGATCAATGGCGTCGTGATCAGCAACCGGGATACCGACAGCCTGGCGGGTAAGGTCAATGCCATCAACGCCGCCCAGCCGGAAACCGGTGTGACGGCACAGACCTTTGCTTCGGCTACGCTGGATTTCGCCGGCGTGGACGTGACCGCCATTTCAACAACGTTTGAAATGAACGGTGTGCTGGTTGATCTGACATCAGGCATAACGTCCGCGGCCGACATCGTCAACGTGCTCAATGGCCTGACCAACAGCACCGGTGTCACAGCCAGTCTGCTGGGTACACGTGTGGTACTCGAAGGCAACGTATCCTCGATCACCTTCCGCGACGGTACAGGCGGTGGTGCGGTGGCAACGGGGCTGGGTGATGGCACCAACGTTGCCGTACTCTCGGTGTCGCAGCCCGGCGTTCCCGATGCGGCTGTCACCAATACCAGCACCGTGAACGGTGGCATCAAGCTGGCCAGCGCCAATGGTTCACCCATCAGCATCCGTCTCGGTCCGAACGCCGATCCAAATACGCTGGGTCTGCTGGAATCGAACGTCACTGCCGAGGGCGCCTTCGGAACCGCCATCGCCTCCATCAAGATCGACACGGCGGCTGGCGCACAACGATCCCTGAAAGTGATCGACAATGCCCTGGCCACCATCAACGATGCCCGGTCGCAGTTGGGTGCCATCAACAACCGCCTGGACTTCACCATCACCAACCTGGCCAACGTATCGGAGAAGACGTCCGCAGCCCGTTCGCGGATCGTGGATGCGGACTTCGCGGCCGAAACGGCGGCACTGAGCCGCGCCCAGGTCCTGCAACAGGCAGCCACGGCCATGCTGGCCCAATCCAACGCCCGGCCCGAGCAGGTGCTCCAGTTATTGAGGTAAGGCTGGTCGTGACAATGGGGCAGGGGGAGTAATCCCTCTGTTCTATTTGACGGGGTTGATATAACCGCGAATCTCGCCTTTTGGCCTGAAACTGGGCTAAAGTTTAAGCAGTCTTTGCCGCTACACAGGGTATGGGGCCTGGAGGCCCGGACGTCTCAACCAGTGCACAGGTGTAAATCATGGTCACCAGTACCAATTCATTGGCGAATGCCGGTTCCAGCATCGTTAGCCAACTGGGCAGTGGCTCAGGGATCAACAGCGCTGAACTGGTCGACCGGCTGACCAGCATTTACCGGGCTCCCGACGCACAGCGGCTGGAAGCCAGGCAGACCAAGCTCGAAACCCAGATCTCCGACTTCGGGCTGCTGCGCAGTTCGCTGTCGACCTTGCAGTCCGCCGCTTTTGCCTTGTCCAGCCGCGATACCTTCGACGCCAAAGCGCTGGCCATTCCCAACACCTCCCTGCTGTCCATCACCAAGCTGGATGCCAAGGCCGCGGCGGGCGACTATAGCCTGAAGGTGGAGCAGATCGCCCAGGCCCAGTCACTGAGCTCCGGAAACTTCACATCGGCGACCCAGCAGATCGGCAAGGGTACCCTGACCATTCGCCTGGGGGACTGGAATGAGGACCTGGACGCTTTTGCCGTCAACGACGGCAAAACCGGCGCCACTATCACCATCGACGACAGCAACAACACCCTGACGGGGCTGCGCGATGCCATCAACAAGGCCAATATCGGCGTCCAGGCCAGCATCGTGAGTGATGGCAGCGGCAACTTCAAACTGTTGATGACCGCGCCATCCGGTGCTGCCAATGAGCTGGAAATCACCGTTGCCGAAGATCCGGATGATCCGGGGCTTGCTGCATTCAATTTCAATGAAAGCACTCGTGCATTGACCCAGCAACAGGAAGGCAAGGATGCGCTGGTTCGCATCAATGGCCTGTTGGTGGCGCGTGAGTCAAACCGCATTACCGATGTCATCAATGGTCTGGAGTTCGACCTCTTCGGGGCGTCAACCACGGAAACCATCGCCATCAATATCACTGCCGACCGCAGCGTGGCGGAAACAGCCATCCGTGATTTTGTCGCCGCCTATAACACCTTTCTGAAAGAGGTGGAAAAGCTGGTCGGTTTCAACACTGAGAAGGGTGAATTCGGCAGCTTGCAGCGCGATCCCCTGGCAAAAAACCTGATTCAATCCGTGCGCTCGACCCTGACGGGCTCAGTGGCGGGACTGTCCAATGGTTTTGAATCCCTGTCCGCCTTGGGTATACGTACCGAGCTGGATGGATCACTGAGGATTGTCGAGGACAACACCAGCACCGATTTCCGTGCCGCCATGAACAACAATTACGACAAGGTTGCCGATCTCTTCGCGCCCAAGATAGGGTCATCCAACGCGCTTATCGAGGTGACCAATTTCACCGGCCGCAGTGTCCCGGGCAGTTACGATGTGGTCATTACCCAACAGGCATCCAAGGGGCGGTACCTTGCCGATGAGCTGGCCTCACTGGACACGACAGGTAAAGACTACGGCTTCACCATTGCTATCGACGGCATTTCGTCCAATGCCATCACCTTGCCCGCCGACAAAGTCTACGCCAGCGGAGCCGAGCTGGCCGCTGAACTGGAATCCCTGATCAATATGGATGCCAACCTGCGCGAAGTCCGCGCCACGGTAAAGGTGTCCTTCAATACCGATACCAATTCACTGGAATTCACCTCCGGCTCTTATGGCAGCAGCAGCCGGGTGGTATTCAGCGATCTGGGTGAGGATATGGCGGAGCTGGGTATCACTGCGGGCGGTGGCATCTCCGGAACCGACGTCGCAGGTACCGTGAATGGCCAGGCGGCATTCGGTTACGGCAACGTGCTTTTGCCGGCATTGGGCAGCAACGCGGAAGGACTGAGCATGACGATCGCACCGGGTGCTACCGGTGGCACCATCACCTTCTCTCGTGGCCTGGCTGGCCAGTTGGATTCGTTGATCAACGATTACGTCAAATCGTCCGGTTTGATCAAAGAGCGTGAAACCAACATCAACAAGGATATTTCACGTGTCAAGGATGATACGGTAACGCTCGATCGCCGTACGGAAGCCTATCGCGCGCGCCTGCAAGCACAGTTCCTGGCCATGGAATCCATTGTGCGTAGCCTCAAATCCACCGGCAGTTTTCTCGATGGCATTCTCGACCGCCTGCCGTTTACCTCCAAAAATAATTGATGCTGCATTGAAAAAATATCAGCGGGACGGATTAAAGATACCTGCGCATATGCCGCTAAGCTGAGTATCGATGACCCGATCCCCTTCCAGATTCGCAGGTACGGATATGAATGCCTACAAAGCCGCGCAAAATTATTCATCGCTGAAAGTACATTCCGTGGTAGAGGATGCCTCTCCGCATCGCCTGATCCAGATGTTGTTCGAAGGCGCGCTCGAACGCATCGTGCAGGCGAAGGGCGCCATGTTGCAGAACCAGATTGCGCGCAAGGGCGAACTCATCGGCAAGGCTGTGAATATCGTGGGTGGTTTGCAGGGCAGCCTCAATGATAAGGAGGGCGGCGATCTCGCCCGCAATCTCGATAGCCTGTACGACTACATCATCCGCCGTCTGACCCAGGCCAATTTTGAAAACGATGTGGCCATGCTGGATGAATGCGGCCGCCTGTTGAGCGAGCTGAAATCCGGCTGGGACGCCATTGCCACTCAGGTGTGACGCCATGAGCCTGCAATTGGTACCCGAGCCTGAATACGGCGGCCCTGAAGGATTGTTGCAGCTGCAATACCTCCAGGAGGCGATGCTGGAAGCCTTTGCATTGCAGGATTGGCAAACCCTGCAGCACCTTGACCGTATTGCCGGTCAGCTGGTCGACCGGGTTGTCGACGCCAATCGCCAGGATTACGCGCTGGCGCTCCTGCAAGCCCTGACCCGCCTGAAACACCTCTACGCGCACCTGCTGCGCGACTGCCATACACAGGCGGCTTCCCTGGCGGTTTGAATTGCTGTTACTCTTGGCCCCTGATCAACCAGCAGGGGAGTCTCCATCTTGCCAAACTACAATCCTCACGAAGCGCTCAAGCAGTATCGCCAACTCGGGCTCGAGGCAGAGGTCGCCAGCGCGTCTCCCCATCGTTTGATACAGCTTCTCTTTACCGGTGCGCTCGATCGCATTGCCATTGCCCAGGGAGCCATGGACCGTGGCGATGTGGCGCTCAAGGGGGAACAATTGGGCAAGGCCATCGGTATAGTCTCCGGCCTTCGTGCCAGCCTGGATTTGAATGTACCGGGCGATTTACCCGCCAATCTGGATCAGCTCTACGATTATATGGAGCGGCGCCTGCTGGAGGCATCGGCTAAAAATGATCCAAAACTCCTCACAGAAGTCTCCGATCTGCTCAAAACCCTCAAATCCGGCTGGGATGAGATTGCCCCCCCGGCGTGAGGCTGCCAAAATTCCGCCGGCCCGATAGCATCGGGCGTCATCATGTCCATGCCAGTTCATCTGTGGCGAGTGTCATAAATTTGACTGGTGGTTTTTTCTGGTCTATTACTAACTCACGCCAGTCATTCCTTTGACGAAAAAACAGGCGATGCCCGGTAAACGTCCCGTTGATATAGCCCTTTCGGGCCAGTGTCTGCGGGATGGATCCAACCAATAAGATAAGGTTTCAGCAGTATGTGGCGCACAAATAAGGTCCTGGTCATCGATGACAACCCCGAGCGTCAACGGCATTTGAAAATCCTGTTTGATTTCCTGGACGAAACCGCGCTTCTCACCACCTCGGATCATTGGCAGGCTGCCGTGGCCGAAGAACAGGCAGGGGAGGGGTTGCTCGCGGTATTTATCGGTGATTTTGCCGCCTCCAACCAGGGGCTCAATGCCCTGCTCAAAGGCATCCGCGCCTGGAATGATGAGCTGCCCGTCATATTGATCAGCGACCAGCCTGGTATCGAAGAGTCCCTGGAGGACAGTTACCGCTTGATGGTCATTGCCACACTGGCTTTTCCGCCGACCTATACCAAGCTGCTGGACACCCTGCACCGGGCCCGCCTTTACCGCGAGGCACAGTCCGTCAGCAGGCGCCAGCCGGTGCGCCGCCCGGTTCATCTGTTCCGCAGCCTGGTGGGCACCAGCCGGGAAATCCAGCAGGTGCGCGAGATGATGTCCCAGGTGGCGGACAAGGACGTGTCCGTGCTGATCACAGGCGAATCAGGCACGGGCAAGGAAGTGGTTGCCCGCAACCTGCATTACAATTCGCCGCGCCGTGACAAGCCTTTTGTGCCGGTCAACTGTGGCGCCATTCCCGCCGAACTGCTGGAAAGCGAATTGTTTGGCCACGAGAAGGGGGCGTTCACCGGTGCGATAAGCTGCCGCGCGGGCCGCTTCGAGATGGCGGAGGGCGGTACGCTCTTTCTCGATGAAATCGGCGATATGCCCTTGAACATGCAGGTGAAGATCCTGCGCGTATTGCAGGAACGGTGTTTTGAGCGGGTGGGCAGCAACAAAACCCAGCCCGTGGACGTGCGCATCATTGCCGCAACCCATCGCAACCTTGAAGCGATGATCGTGGGTGGCAGCTTTCGCGAGGATCTGTTTTACCGCCTCAATGTGTTTCCCATAGAACTTCCATCGCTCAAAGACCGCGCCGAGGATATTCCGCTGCTGATCAACGAGCTGGTATCGCGCATGGAAAGCGAGCAGCGTGGTTCCATACGTTTCAATTCGGCGGCCATCATGTCGTTGTGCCAGCATGAGTGGTCGGGCAATGTGCGGGAGCTGGCGAATCTGGTGGAGCGTATGGCGATCATGCATCCCTACGGCGTCATCGGCGTGCAGGACCTGCCGGCGAAGTATCGCCATGTGGATGCCAGTGATGAGGAATTCATGCCCGCTGTCCCGGCGCGCAACGGCAGTGCCACCTATGTCAGCCTGGGTGATACACCGTTATTGCCCGAGCAGGGCATAGATCTGCGGGAATATATCAATAATCTTGAAATGAGCCTGATCCAGCAGGCGCTGAATGATTGCGGCGGTGTCGTGGCCCGCGCCGCCGACAAACTACAGGTCAGGCGCACCACGCTCGTCGAAAAAATGCGTAAATACGATATGCAACGTTAGGGAACCCCTCAAAAAAGGGAACCTCTGAAAAATCCTGGCAACGCAGGTAATTTTTCAGAGGTTCCTTAGTGGTTGTGCGTCTGAACAGCGGTCATCGAAGCCGCTGTCCAGGGCTGCACTGGTTACGGGGCTTCAACGGCTAGATCCTTGACTCATCTGCCTTTCCACGCGTTGGCCCGCGCTCTGTTGTCACCACCGTTTCCACCGGATTTATTACCCGCAGGTTTCCGTCCCGCATTGCTGCCTGATGCCGGTTTTGCCGTGGATCGGTTTGCCGATCCCGGCTTCGCCTGGCCACCGGCTGCCCTGTTTTTGTTGTGTGCGTTGCCGCGATGCTTGCCGCCTTGTCCCAGGACGGTATTGCGGCCCAGAACGATGGGTTCCGGCTTGATGCTGGGGTCGGGTTCGAAACCGGGAATCACACGTTTTTCAATGGGCCGGCCGATCAGCTTTTCGATATCGCGCAAAAACTTGTGCTCATCCACGCAGACCAGTGAGATGGCTTCACCTTCGTGCTCGGCGCGGCCGGTGCGGCCGATACGGTGAACATAGTCTTCCGGCACATTGGGTATTTCATAGTTCACCACATGGGGCAACTGTTCGATATCGATACCCCGGGCGGCGATATCCGTGGCCACGAGCGTGCGTATGGCACCGCTTTTGAAATCAGCCAGGGCTTTTGTGCGGGCGCCCTGGCTTTTGTTGCCGTGGAGCGCCGCAGCGGAGATACCATCCTGTTGCAATTGTTCAGTCAGCCGGTTGGCGCCGTGCTTGGTGCGGGTAAAGATCAGGACTTGTTGCCAATTGCCCTTGCCGATGAGATGACTCAGTAGCTCCCGCTTGCGCTGGCGGTCCACCGGCAGGACGCATTGCGCAACACGCTCGGATGCCGTGTTGCGCCGGGCGACCTCGATCAGTACCGGGCGGTTGAGCAGGCTGTCCGCCAGCGCGCGGATATCGTCAGAGAAGGTTGCGGAAAACAGCAGGTTCTGGCGCTTTGCCGGTAGCAACGCCAGGACTTTCTTGATGTCATGGATGAAGCCCATATCCAGCATGCGATCGGCTTCGTCCAGTACGAGCACTTCCACATCCCGCAGGGAAACCGCGTTCTGTTGCACCAGGTCCAGCAGCCGGCCCGGTGTCGCCACCAGGATGTCCACGCCGCCGCGCAATTTCATCATCTGGGGATTGATGCTGACACCGCCAAATACCACGGTGGAGCGCAGGGGAAGGTATTTGCCGTAGGTGCATACGCTGTCGTACACCTGCGCGGCGAGCTCGCGTGTGGGCGTGATGATCAGGGCGCGTACCGGGCGGCGGCCCTGCGCGGGACGTTGCTGGGCGTCAGCGAGCTTTTCCAGCAGGGGCAGGGTAAAGCCCGCGGTCTTGCCGGTGCCTGTCTGCGCGGCAGCGAGTATGTCGCCGCCTGCCAATACGGCGGGTATGGCTTGTTGTTGAATGGGAGTAGGTGTGCTGTAACCTTCATCGGCAATAGCGCGCAAAATGTCGGCTCTCAGGCCGAGCTGATCGAAATTCATAAATAAGTGATGTCCTGTGGCTCCGGCCACCCGAATAAACGGGCACGGTCAGGCGGAGCGGATGATGGTCCCGGCAATGGGTGCGGGGAACAAAGGGAAGGGGAGATGATGACCGAGAGGCATCTCGCTCGCGCACTATACAGGGCCGGTGTCCAAATCACCACAGACTTTTGTGGCACGCGTTCTGTCACTCGGAAACCCCCGTATCAAATTCCCGGGTGTAATCGCCAAACTTTTGACTGCTCCTGGTTGCGCACATTTTTAACTCTTTGAAAACAATAGAGTTATTTAATTGGCACCCGCTTTGCTAAATACCCCTCAAACCAGCCGCCAACCTCGATTTATTGACATCGTGTCTGGCGGACCCAGGATCGAGGAGAATTCCATGTTACCCAGCAGTCCGCTCGCCAGCGTCGCCACCGGCCAGGCATCCCGCCGTGGTGCCCAGCCGCTTGCGGATGCCGGGCGGGTTGCGCCGGATTCGGGGCAGGATCTGCGCGAAGCCTTCGAGCTGTTCAACCAGATGTCCCGTCAGCTTGCCGATTCCTATGCCACTCTGGAAAATCGTGTGGCGGAACTCAACCAGGAACTGAATAGCGTCGCCACCAGACGCCTGCAGGAGCTGGCGGAAAAAGAATGCCTGGCCCACCGTTTGGAAAGCCTGCTGAACTTTCTTCCCGGTGGTGTGGTGGTGCTGGATTCCAGCGGTCGCGTGTCGGAATGCAATCCTGCGGCCGTGGAATTGCTCGGCGAGCCCCTGCAAGGTGAAATCTGGCGGGATGTCATCCAGCGTTCCTTTGCGCCGCGGCAGGACGATGGCCATGAGGTCTCCCTCCGCGATGGCCGCCGCATCAGCATCGCCACGCGCAATCTGGGAGAAGATGGCCAGATCATCCTGTTGACCGACCAGACGGAAACCCGGCGCCTGCAAAGCGAGTTGAGCCGCTACGAGCGCCTGTCCGCGCTGGGCAAAATGATGTCGGCGCTGGCGCACCAGATACGTACCCCCTTGTCCGCCGCCATGTTGTACGCCGGACACCTGTGCAACGGCCAGTTGGATGATGTTCGCCGCCAGCAGTTCTCCGAAAAAATCTACAACCGCCTCAACCACATCGAACGGCAGGTGCAAGACATGCTGCTGTTCGTCAAAGGTGAGTTGCCGCTCAACGATCTGGTCAGCGTGTCACAGTTGCAGGAGGCGCTGGCGGAAGCCATGGAAGTGCCACTGATGACGTCCGATTCCCAGTGCCTGTGGATAAACAATGCGCGTGACGCCTACCTCGAATGCAATCGCGAAGCTTTGATCGGCGCGCTGCTGAACCTGGTGAACAATGCCATCCAGGCTGTGGAGCAGAAAGCGCAGCTGCGCATCGAGTTTATCCGTTGCGAGGAAGCGGGAGCCGAAGACGCGCGCCTGCTGATCCGTGTTTGCGATGCAGGTCCCGGCATTGCCGAATCCCTGCTCGCCACCGTGGGCGATCTTTTTGTCACCACCAAACCCCAGGGCACCGGTTTGGGGCTGGCAGTCGTGCAAGCGGTGGCGAGAGCCCATCGCGGTCAGTTCCTCCTGCAATCCCAGGAAGGGCAGGGTACCTGCGCGACACTGTTTTTGCCGCTTGCGCAGTTTGCGCGTTAATCGTTTGATGACGGGAGAAAGGCTCTATGGCTCTTGCAGCTCAACAGAAAGTCACTGATAACGGCATCAGCGTGCTGGTGGTGGAAGATGACAACAACCTGCGCGAAGCGCTGTGCGATACCCTGCAACTGGCGGATTATCGTGTACTGACAGCCAGCAGCGCGGAAGAGGCACTGTCGCTGCTTGCCCGGCAGGCTGATGTGCGCATGATCGTATCGGATGTCAACATGGGTGGCATGAGCGGTCATGAATTATTGCGCGAAGTCAAAACCCGCTATCCGCAGATTCCCATGTTGTTGATTACGGCCTATGCCAGCATCAGTGAATCCGTGGACGCCATGAAACAGGGCGCGGTGGATTACCTCGTCAAACCCTTCGCGCCCCAGACGCTGGTAGAAACCGTCAGCCGGCATGTGGGTGTCGCTCAGCTGGCCGATGATGAACCTGTGGCTGAAGCGGCATCCAGCCGCCAGCTGCTGCAACTGGCGAAGCGCGTGGCGCAATCGGATTCCACCGTGTTGATCGTGGGTGAATCCGGCACCGGCAAGGAAGTGCTTGCGCGCTATATCCATAACCATTCGGCGCGCAGCCAGCAGCCCTTTATTGCGATCAACTGCGCGGCCATTCCCGAAAATATGCTGGAAGCCATGCTCTTCGGTCATGAAAAGGGTGCCTACACCGGTGCCCACAGCAGTGCGCCGGGCAAATTCGAACAGGCCAATGGCGGTACCCTTCTGCTGGATGAAATCTCCGAGATGGATATCGGCTTGCAGGCCAAGCTGCTGCGGGTATTGCAGGAACGTGAAGTCGAACGGCTCGGTGGGCGCAAGACCATCAAGCTGGATGTGCGCGTGATCGCCACCTCAAACCGCGACATGCGCAGCGAAGTGGCCGCCGGTAAATTCCGCGAGGACCTGTACTACCGCCTGAGTGTGCTGCCGTTGCAATGGTCGCCCTTGCGTGACCGGCTGGAAGATATCATTCCCCTGGCTCAAAAGATCCTGCACAGGCACGCGCGCAAGCAAAACCGCCGTGGCGTGAATCTGGCAGTCTGCGCCCAGCAGACCCTGTTGGCCTATCCATGGCCCGGCAATGTCCGCGAGCTTGACAACGTGATGCAGCGGGCGTTGATCCTGCAACCGGGACAGGAAATCCAGGCAGGGGACCTTGGACTGGAGGCCGACAGTGTCTACAGTCAAAGACCGGACCCCGTGCAGGCGGTGCGGCAGATGCATGCCGGATCAGCTTCGTTGACCGAGAACAGGACGATGCCCGATTGGCCATCGCGCTCACAGCTGGTGGTCAACAACTACGATCCCAATCACATCATGATCGCCAATCCACAATATGTGAGTGGCGGCATCGCGCAGCTGGGCAGCGACCTCAAGCAGCGCGAATACGAAATCATCATGAACACCCTGCGCCAGGAGCGCGGCAGCCGCAAGAATACAGCCGAGCGACTGGGTATCAGTGCACGCACCCTGCGCTACAAGATCGCGCGCCTGCGCGAGGATGGTTTTGCCATCACGGAATAGCGCCGTTCCACCCTTGACCGGACCTCGTGTCCGGTCAGTCATTCAGCCAATCGAATTCGAATTCCTGGGTTTCCCGCGCCAATTGCTGCGCTTCGAGTCGCTGTTCCAGTTGGCGTCTTCTCGTCATGATGTTTTTTATCGCCTGACCCCGTGACTGCTGGGCGACCTGCTCGTCAACCAGCCGATCAAGGGTATCTTCACGCTGAATATCTTCTGTGTATCGCATGAGTACATCACCTGGCCGTGGGCTGACTGGATATTAATCAACCACAATGACACTTGCGTGAAGGCAAGCCCTTGCCGGCGGCAAACATTGGCCTGCTTTGTGCAATTACCCTTCACACAGAGCCATGCGGCGTAAAACTGCCAAATTCTTGTCGTTGCAAGGAGAAACACTGCCATGACCGATCGCGTCGATATCAATCGCCTGCTGGTGGAAATGCGTGCGTTGAAATCGCAGACCCAGGCCTTTCAACGGCCCCAGGGCCTGGGCGCAGCCGAGTCCGCCGGCATTCACGGCCTGGGTCCCCAGTCTGCCGAAGGTGTCAAAAAAGTACCGGGTTTTGGCGAAGTCTTTAATCAGGCTGTCAACAAGGTGAATGAGGTGCAAAAGACCTCCACCGCCATGGCGACTGCTTACGAACGTGGTGATGCGGGCGTCGACATTACCGATGTGATGATTGCTTCCCAAAAGGCGTCGGTTTCCTTCCAGGCGATGGTGCAGGTGCGCAACAAGCTGGTGGAAGCCTATCGCGATGTCATGAACATGCCCATCTAAAAAATTCTAGATAACAGGTATCGGTATGGCCGCAAGTGATATTGCTCAGACTCCCGCACCGCGCGTACGCGCATCACGCGGCTTGGGTGGTGATCTGGTCGAAGGTTTCAGCAACCTGAATCTGCTGCGCCAGGCGGGCTTGATGCTCGGGCTGGCCGCCAGCGTCGCCATCGGTGTCGCCGTGGCATTCTGGACGCTGGGTGATGAGTATCGTCCGCTCTACGGGCGCATGGATAACCTGGATGCCGCGCAGGTCGTGGACCTGCTCGACCAGCAGCGCATCAAATATCGCCTGGACCCCAATACCGGCACCATCCTGGTTGCCGCAGACGATGTGCACATGGCGCGGCTCAAACTCGCTGAAGCAGGCATTCCCGGCAAATCGGCCGAGGGCTTCGAGATCATGGACCGGGAGCAGCCGCTCGGCACCAGCCAGTTCGTGGAGAACACCCGCTATCACCGCAGCCTCGAAGGCGAGCTGGCGCGCACCATTACCAACATCAACAGCATCCGCAACGCACGCGTGCACCTGGCGCTGCCCAAACGTTCGGTCTTCGTGCGCGACGCGCGCAAGCCCAGCGCGTCGGTATTCGTGGAAGTCTTTGCCGGCCGCACGGTGGAACCGGCCCAGGTGAAGGCGATTGCCAACCTCGTGGCTTCCAGTATTCCCGACCTGAATCCGGCGGACGTCACCGTGGTGGATCAGCGCGGCAACCTGCTGTCCACGGGAGAAGACAGCCAGGACCTTCTCCTGGCCGCCAGGCAGCGTGACCATTCGCGCTCAGTGGAAGATGCCCTGATCAAACGTGTCAATGGCATTCTGGAACCGGTGCTGGGCATGGGGAAATTCCGTGCCGAGGTGAGTGCGGATATCGACTTCACCGCCATCGAACAGGCCGCCGAAACCTTCAACCCCGACCTGCCGGCAATCCGCAGCGAGCAGGTGGTCAACGAGCAGCGCACCGGCGGCGATCTGGCGGGAGGCATCCCCGGCGCCTTGACCAATCAACCGCCCGGCACCACTACCCAGGTGCCGGAGCAGATAGATCCGCAAACCGGCCAACCCGTCGGCCAGCCGCCGCCGCGCAACCTGCGCGAGCAGGCGACCCGCAATTTCGAGCTTGACCGCACCATCAGCTATACCCGCCACCAGCAGGGCACGCTCAAACGCCTGACCGTTGCCGTGGTCGTCGACGACAAGCTGGTACGCGCCGATGATGGCACCGAGTCGCGCCAGCCGTGGTCGGAGAACGAATTGGAACGTTTGGCCATACTGGTTCGCGATGCGGTGGGCTACTCAGCCCTGCGCGGTGACAGTGTGAATGTGCTCAACACGCCTTTCATGACCACTGACGAGGCGCTCTTCGAGGAACGGGCCGTCCCCTGGTGGGAAACCTGGCTGGTTCCCAACATGAAGTACCTCGCAGGGGCTATCATTATCCTGGCGCTCATTTTTGGCCTTCTCCTGCCGGTGGCCCGCTCCCTGGCCCGCAGTGGCGGCAGCGTGGCCGAAGAAGAGGAGGCCCGCCAGCTGGCGGCCCTGGAAGCCGCCGGATTGGGCTATGAGGGGCTGTCGGATGAAACCGTCACCCTGACGGGTGGCAGTTCCCTGATGCTGCCGGGGCCGGAAGAAGGCTATGAACAGCAGCTCAATGCCATCAAGGGGCTGATTGCCGATGATCCGGGGCGTGTTGCCCAGGTGGTCAAAAGCTGGATCAACAAAGACGAATAGTCAACGCGAGTAGTCTGCCGTGGCCGAGAACAAATCTGTCGAAAGACCCAAAACCAAGCTGCGCCATGTGGACCAGGCGGCCATACTGCTGATGTCATTGGGCGAGAGCGATGCCGCTGAAATCCTCAAGCACATGGGACCCAAGGAGGTGCAGCGCATAGGCGCCGCCATGACCCAGTTGTCCAACGTGCAGCAACAGGATGTGCAGATCGTCATGTCCAATTTCCTCGATGAGGTGCGCACGCTCACGGGTCTGGGCATGGGGGCTGACAGCTACATTCGCAAGATGCTGGTGACGGCCCTGGGTGAAGACAAGGCCAATGGCCTGATCGACCGCATATTGCTGGGTGGCAACACGACCGGCTTGGATACGCTCAAATGGATGGAGGCGCGCTCGGTGGCCGATATCATCCGCAACGAACACCCGCAGATCCAGGCCATTGTGATTGCATATCTGGATGCGGACCAATCCGCGGAAATCCTCTCGTACCTGCCGGAAAAGGTCCGTCTCGACATCATGATGCGCGTTGCCTCCCTCGACACGGTGCAGCCCAGCGCCTTGCAGGAACTCAACGATATCCTTGAAAAACAATTCTCCGGCAACGCGGCTTCCCAGACCAAGGCCATGGGCGGCTACAAGGTAGCGGCGGAGATCATGAACCACCTGGATGGTTCCATCGAGGCCGACCTCATGGATTCCATCAAGGAAATCGACGAAGACATGGGCAACCAGATCCAGGATCTCATGTTCGTGTTCGAAAACCTCAAGGATGTGGACGACCGCGGCATCCAGGCGCTGCTGCGCGAGGTGTCTTCGGAGGTCCTCATCATCGCCCTCAAGGGGGCGGACACGGATTTGCAGGAAAAAATCTTCAAGAACATGTCCAAGCGCGCCGCCGAGCTCCTGCGCGACGACCTGGAAGCCAAGCCTCCTGTGCGCCTCTCCGAAGTGGAAGCAGCCCAGAAGGAAATTCTTACCATCGCGCGGCGCATGGCCGAATCCGGCGAGATCATCCTGGGTGGCAGCGGCGAGCAGATGGTGTAAGGTCCGGCAGTCATGGTGCAATCCTCGTCTTTTCAGCAAATGCAGCGGATTCCCGCCGAGGAATTGTCCGATTGCAAAACCTGGCAGCTGCCGGTCATCGACGATCAGGGACGGGTCATTCCCTCGGCGGAAAAAGAAGCCCGCGATAAACGCCAGGCGGACAGGCGCCGCAACCAGGAATCCATCGAGGACGTCGATGTCCCGCTCAAATCCAGGCATGGCATGAGCGCGCAGGACATGCAGGCCATTTTTGACGCGGCTGAAAAAGACGGCTTTGAGCAGGGCCGCAACGCGGGTTATGAAAAAGGCCTGGCTGAGGGCTTTGCCGCCGGGCAGCAGCAGGGCCTGATGGAGATGCGCCAGCATCTGGTGGCCGAGCAGCAGCGATTCCAGAAACTCGCACAGGCGTTGTTGCAGCCGGTGCAGGACCAGGATGCGGCCATCGAAAACCTCCTGGTCGAGACCATCTGCACATTGACCCGCGCCTTGGTGGAACGGGAGTTGCTGACCGATTCGGGCGATATCGTCGCCCTGGTCAGGAAAGCGGTAACCGCCTTGCCGGTGGGCAGCCGAAACCTGCGTGTATACCTGAATCCCGATGACCTGGCAGCCGTCGAAACCTACGCGGAAGAACAGCAACTGGATTGGGCCTTTGTGGTGGACGCGGACCTGGCTCCCGGCGGCTGCCGCCTCGAAACCAGCGAGAGCCTCGTGGATTTTTCCGTGGCCCTGCGCCTCGAGCAGTTATTGCAGGATTTCGTCAACAAGCAGCTGGCGGGTGGTGACCCTGACGATCAGGTTGACACCGGGGATGAAGGAGCCCCCCTGTGAAAGACCGGCCCGATTTTACCGAGCGGCTCAGGGCCTACACGCCTCAGCAACCTCCGCAATTGCAACCCCAGGCCGAGGGCCGTATCACCCGCTCGGTGGGCATGACCCTGGAGGCTGTCGGGCTGAATGTTTCCGTGGGCCGTCAATGCGAAGTCATCACGGCGGAGAACCGCACCATTGAAGCGGAAGTCGTCGGCTTCTCCGGTGACCGTGTTTTCCTGATGCCCATCAAACGTGTGGAAGGCCTGCAACCCGGCGCCCGGGTACGGCCCATGGCAACCCAGGCGGGCATGCGGATCGGTCCGCAGCTCCTGGGACGCGTCATCAACGGCATAGGCCAGCCGCTGGACAGCAAAGGCCCCCTGGCGGGCGACGAATTCCTCGATTTTACCCCGCATGAGATCAATCCCCTCCGGCGCCACCCCATACACCAGCCGCTGGATGTGGGCATCCGGGCCATCAATGCCCTGATCACCGTGGGACGCGGCCAGCGCCTGGGGCTTTTCGCGGGCAGCGGCGTGGGCAAGAGCGTGCTCATGGGTATGATGACCCGCTTCACCACCGCGGATGTCGTGGTGGTCGGCCTGGTGGGTGAGCGCGGGCGGGAAGTGAAGGAATTCATCGACCACATCCTCGGTGAGGAAGGTTTGCGCCGGGCCGTGGTGGTGGCGTCGCCAGCCGATGATGCGCCGCTGATGCGCCTGCGCGCCTCGCAGCTGGCCAGCCGCATTGCGGAGTATTACCGCGATCAGGGACTCAACGTGTTGCTGCTGATGGATTCCCTGACCCGTTTCGCCCAGGCCCAGCGCGAAATCGCCCTGGCGATCGGCGAGCCGCCGGCAACCAAAGGTTATCCGCCCTCGGTATTTGCGCGCATCCCGCAATTGGTCGAAAGGGCCGGCAACGCGGCTGAAGGGGAGGGCTCCATTACCGCGTTTTACACAGTGTTGACCGAAGGTGATGATCTTCAGGACCCGATTGCCGATGCCGCGCGCGCCATCCTGGATGGCCATGTGGTGTTGTCCCGCAAGCTGGCGGAAGAGGGCATCTATCCCGCGATCGATGTCGAGGGGTCCATCAGCCGGGCGATGCAGAACATCGTTCCTGAAGAACAGCTCAAGCAGATGCAACGCTTCAAGCAACTGCTCTCGCGTTACCAGCAGAACCGCGACCTGATCGCCATCGGTGCCTACACGCCCGGCTCGGACCCGGAAACGGATCTGGCCATCGAACGCTTTCCCCATTTACGGGCTTTCATCCAGCAGGGCCTGACCCAGGCCGTGCACATGCCCGAAGCCATTGCCAATCTCAAAGCCCTGTTGCAGTCAGGGCCCGCCGCGGAGCCTGGCCGTCCGGTCAGTCCGCTGGCGGCCCAGCACCGCAAGCCGTGATAGCTGCTAAGCTTGTAGCGAACTTTGCAGCAAACCCACTGGAGTACTGCCTGTGCCTGAATCCCGCGCACAACGCATGCAGATTGTTCTGACCCTGGCACGCCAGAGGGAGCAGGTCGCTGCGCGCCAGATGGGTGAGTGGCGCACCCGCATGAATAATGAGCAGGCGCAGCTGGCGCAACTCGAAGAGTACTCGGCCTACTATCTGGCAGCCTATGGCGACCGGAGCCGGGACCTGAGTGTCCAGGACATGATGACCTACAGCAGTTTTCTCCAGCGCCTCGGCGAGGCAAAAACCGAGCAGTCCCGCAAGCTGGAGGCGGTGACGCACCACTATCAGCAGAGCCTGCAAGTCTGGCAACAGAGCTACCATAAATGCGGTTCCATCGCCCGGATGATCGAGCGCCTGCAACGGGAAGAGGACGCCTTGTCCGAAAAACGCCTGCAAAAAGAACTGGATGAGCTGGCCACTCAGGGATTTTTCGCATCCAGTGGCAAGAATGATACTTTTGGGGTATAAACGTGCAATGGCGCCGTAATTTTATAGCCGATCGCACTATATAAATAATCCATTAGACTGATATTGGTGAAGGATTGCCCGATCGACACCGTCACCATCAGCTCATCATCAATCGGGACAATGTATACATAGAGGTAACAGATGGCGATTACGTCAAAAGTCTCTCAGGACGGCAATGAGGTAACCATTTATATCCAGGGCCGATTTGATTTCAGTTCCCACCAGGAATTCCGGGCGGCCTACGAAAAACTGCCCAAAGCACCCGCGCACTTCCGGGTCGACCTTCAGGAAACATCCTATCTCGACAGTTCCGCATTGGGCATGCTGTTGCTGCTGCGTGATCATGCGGGAGGAGACAAGGCGGACATTGAAATCGTCAACTGTTCCAGCGACGTCAAAAAAATTCTCACGATCTCCAATTTCGAACAGCTGTTCACTATCCACTGAGTAGGTCATTCCAGCATCCCTGGATGAACACTTCCCATGAGTGATACCGCGGGCTTGACCATACTGGTTGCCGATGATACGGAAACGGACCGGCTGATTCTCGAAACCATCGTGCGCAACCAGGGCCACAGGGTGATCGTGGCGCGCGACGGCCAGGAGGCCGTCAGTGCCTATGCCGCCGAGCGCCCCGATATCGTGCTGCTGGATGCGCTCATGCCGCGCCTGGACGGCTTCGAGGCTGCACGGCAGATCAAGGAACTGGCTGGTGAGGCGCTGGTCCCCATTATTTTCCTGACCTCGCTGACGGATACCGATTCCCTGGTGCAGTGCCTGGATGCGGGTGGGGACGATTTCCTCTCCAAGCCCTACAACCCCGTGATCCTCCAGGCCAAGATCCGCTCCTTCAACCGTATGCGCCAGCTGCATGCCACCATGCTGAGCCAGCGCGACCAGATCGCGCGTCACAACGAGGAATTTCTGCGCGAGCAGGAAGTGGCCAAGCAGATTTTCGACAACGTGGCACACAGCGGCTGCCTGGGTGCCAACAACGTGCGCTATTACCTGTCCTCGCTGGCCATTTTCAACGGCGATGTGATGGTCGCGGCGATGCGGCCTTCCGGCAGCATGATGGTATTGCTGGGCGACTTCACCGGCCATGGCCTGCCTGCCGCCATCGGCGCCATGCCCCTGGCATCGACGTTTTACGGGATGGTGCACAAAGGCTTTTCCATGGCCGACATTCTGCGGGAAATCAATCGCAAACTGAAACAAATCCTGCCGGTGGGTTTTTTCTGCTGCGCGACCATGGTGGACATGAATTTCAAAAAGGGCCGGATGAAGGTCTGGAATGGCGGCCTGCCCGAATGTTTCATCTATCGCAGCCAAAGCCGCGAGGTCATGCCGGTGCGTTCGATTCACCTGCCTCTGGGTGTGCTGGCGGATAAAAGTTTCAAAACCAACTGCGAGTATTTCGAGATGGCGGTGGGCGACCGGTTTTTCATGTGGTCCGATGGCATTCACGAAGCCCGCAATCTCCAGGGAGACATGTTCGGCGAGGAGCGCCTGATGCAATTGTTCAAGGAAGGATTACCCGCTGAACAATTATTTGACGAAATCCTGGGGCGCGTGCAGCGCTTCGTCGGTGAGAGTGAAAAAAATGACGATCTCTCGCTGCTCGAACTCGTCATGCAGGAGCCGCACAACGTCAGCCCACAGGCCTATGAGGCCGCACAAAGCTCGACATCCGGTCTGGTTGAGTGGGGTATGAGCTTCGAGGTCAAACCCAGCAGTTTCAAAGTCTTTGATCCCCTGCCGCTGTTGTTGAATTTATTGATGGAAGTGCCCGGCCTGCGCAACTCCAGCGGCACGCTCTACAGTATTCTGGTCGAACTTTACTCCAATGCATTGGAACACGGTGTACTGGGCCTGGACTCCTCGCTGAAAGCGACGGCCGAAGGTTTCAGCGAGTACTATGCGCTGCGCACCGAGCGCCTGAAATCCGTCGACACGGGCTATATCCGCATCCATCTGGATCACAGCACGCGGGATGAAGGCGGCAGGTTGAAGATCATGGTGGAAGACAGCGGCAACGGATTTTCACTGTCCGCGGTCAAAGAACTCGAGTCGCGGCGATATTCCGGCCGCGGGCTCGCCTTGCTGGAAAGGATGTGCGACTCTGTACGGGTCCTGGGCTCGGGTAATCAAGTGGAAGCGGTCTATTCCTGGACTAACGATCATTAACGGGGAGGGCTCGAGATGTCGGTGGAACCGCAACTGGATAACGATATTCTTTCAACCCTGCGGGATGTCATGGGCGATGATTTTCCATTGCTGCTCGATACCTTTGTGCGGGATTCCCGTGAGCGCCTGCAATCGCTCGGTGCCTGTGTCCAGGCGGGCGACAGCGACGGACTGCGGCGGGGGGCGCACAGTTTTAAAGGCAGTAGCAGCAACATCGGCGCGGTGCGCCTGGCTGAAGCCTGCAGGGTCATGGAGCAGATGGCATTGACCGGTGATCCCTCGCCCTGGGCGGCCCAGCTGCAACGCATCGAACACGAATTCGATGATGCCTGCCGCGGACTCGAATCCATCCGTTCCTGATGATCTCTGGCACTGACTTTGCAATCTCTCTGTTGAATTCGATGATTGGCCATGGCGGGCGGCAAGTCCTTGCCGCCGGTGGATATCAGGAGAGAGGCTTTATTGATGCAGAGCAGTCACCCCCTCAAGCAATCCGGGCTCGGCCAGTTGCTGGCACTGAACACCCCCCAGGTACCAGCAGCCAAATCGGCACAATCGGCACAATCGAGAGACACTGCCAAAAGCCACTTCGGGGATACCCTGGCGGGTGTGGGGCGCGAGCTGAAAGCCGCTGAAACCCGTCCCCAGCCGGGCGCGTCCCGGCGGCCCTTGCAGGCTGACCAACCGGCACCCCAAACACCTCCTTCCCAGGCATCCCGACAGGATGTCCAGGCCGGGACCAATCGCAACTCACCTCCCGATACGGTCGCAGCGGCTGGCAATGACCAGCCGGCAAGCGGGCGGCAAGATACCGCCGCTGATGGTGATGCACCGGCCGATTTCGCGTTGCCGAACCAGGCAACACTGACCACAGAAACAGTGGAAAACATCCCAACCCTGCCAAGCCCTGTAACGCTGGCAGAGGATGGCTTGCCAGCAATGGCTGAGGGTGACATCGAACCTGAAGCCGCTGTAAAACCGGAAATCATTGGCGAACTGGAAATCGATCCAGAACCAACCGAACCCCTGATTGCCATGCCGCAGCCAGGAGACGCCGAGGCTGAAATCCCTGAGGAAGCACCGGTTGAGGGGCTCGTACCCGTTGCCACGGACACAGATACTGCCGTCGATCCGCTGTTCGCCAACGCGGTTATCGCACCAGCCCAGGTCCCTGCGGCCCAGGGTACCAAAACGGGTGATGAGGTATTGCTGCGGGAGCAGTCCCTTCCCAAAGCGGCGGGCCCTGTAACGCCTACCGCCATCCTCCAATCCGCACAGGAATCGACCCCCGCTGACGCTGATGCCTCATTGGATTTAATGCCGGAATTACCCGGCAAATCCGGGTTTGCGCGCTTGATGGAAGCCCAATCCTCCACCCATGCCGCGCGTGAAGCCGCGGCGTCCACCAACACGGCCACGCAAACACCCATTGCAGCAGCCCAGGCAGCCCGCCTCGTCGAACCTCTACAGGCTGCCCGGACATTCATTCCCCAACCCATGGTTCAGGTTCCGGTAGGGCAGCCGCAATGGAGCCAGGCGGTCGGTGACCGGGTACTCTGGCTTGCCAGCCAGAACCTGGCAGCAGCCGAGCTGCGCCTCGATCCACCCGACCTGGGGCCGATGCAGGTGAGGATCAGCGTGCAGCAGGATCAGGTACAGGTGAGCTTCACCAGCCCCCACGCGAGTGTACGGGAGGCCCTGGACCAGGGAGCAACCCGCCTGCGTGAGATGTTCAACGAACAGGGATTGAACCTGAACATGGACGTCTCCGACCAGACCCTCTCCCGCCGCCAGGCGGATGAGGAAGCCTCGGGCCAGGGCCGTTCACCTGATGGCGAGGCCGATGACGATGAACAACTGCTGGCTGAGACACCGGTTGGGCAGGTACGGTTGGTTGATCATTATGCGTGAGCTGTCTTGTGGTGCTTCGTAGTCTGGAGCGGCCGGGGTTAGGGATCAGCATCTGAAAACGCATGGATATGTCCATATGGCTCCCGCGCGTCTATCGGCAACTGCTCCTGCGTTGCTCTACCTTCCGCCATCCCTGGCGGTCGCCCATGACGCGAGGGTTTCAGATGCTGATCCCTAACCCCGGCCTCTGTGCCAGCGACAAAATCCTGCTTCGATTGATAGGCTGGATCATCAGTAGTGCCTCGATCTAACTCATGCCTACTAACTCCTATCGGCATTACAAAGCATCACAAAGCTCTACACAATCCAGTTAGCACAGAGGTTGGGGGAGAGGTATCAGGGGGCTGGAACCCTCGCGTCAGGGATGACGCGCGGGAGCTACAAGGAAGTATCCATGCGTTTCCAGCCCCCCATACCTCTCCCCCAGCCGTTCCCCACTTACGAAGTACATCCACCCCAAACCCCCAAAAAACTTGCTACGCTTGTCCTGGCAACCCCATGGCACGGGTATTGCTCAACCCTCCCATAAGCACGAAAAATGACGGACTTTTGACATGGCAAAAGCAGAAAACAGCAACGACCAGGCCGAAGAACAGGTCGCGCAAGACGTCGTTGCCGCAAAAACCCGGCGTAAAAAGCTCATTCTGCTGGCTGGATCGATGCTGGTGCTGGTGGTGATATCGGTCGGGACCACGCTGTTTCTGGTCAAACTCTTCAGCGAGCCCACCGCCACCGAACAGACCTCCACTGAAGCAAGCAGCAGCCCGGCCGTCGAGCCACCAAAAAAACCGGCCATCTACTTTCCGCTGCAACCGGTATTTGTCGTCAATTTCAATGCCAATGGCCGCCAGCGTTTCATGCAGGTGGAGCTCAATCTCATGTTGCGCGACCAGGATGTGATTCCGGCCATCGAGCTGCATATGCCGGCCATACGCAACAACCTGGTCATGCTGTTCAGCGGCCAGATTTACGAGGACCTGCAAACCGCGGAAGGCAAGGAACTCCTGCGGCAAGAGGCGACCCTCAGCGTGCAGGATACCTTGCAAAGAGAAATTGGTAAGCCAGGCATCGAACAGGTGCTCTTTACCAACTTTGTCATGCAATAAGGGTGGACCCAGGTGCAAGACTTACTTTCCCAAGACGAAATCGACGCGCTCCTCCACGGTGTCGACGACGGCGATATCAGTACCGAGGCCGATGATGATCCCGGTATGGTGCGCCCCTATGACCTGACCAGTCAGGACCGCATCGTGCGGGGGCGCATGCCCACGCTGGAAATGATCAACGAACGCTTCGCCCGCTACACGCGCATCAGCATGTTCAACCTGCTGCGGCGCACCGCCGACGTGTCTGTGGGCGGTATCCAGATCCAGAAGTTTGGCGAATACGTGCATACATTGTATGTGCCCACCAGCCTCAACATGATCAAGTTCCGCCCCTTGCGCGGTACGGCGCTGATCATCCTCGACGCGCGCCTGGTATTCAAACTGGTGGATAATTTTTTTGGCGGCGATGGCCGTCACGCCAAGATCGAAGGCCGCGAATTCACGCCGACCGAGCTGCGTGTGGTGCAGATGGTGCTCAACCAGGCGTTTGTCGATCTGGGTGAAGCCTGGAAGGCGGTGATGCCCATCAACTTCGAATACATGAACTCCGAGGTCAACCCCTCCCTGGCCAACATCGTCAGTCCCAGTGAAGTGGTTGTGGTCAGCACCTTTCATGTGGAGCTGGATGGCGGTGGTGGCGAAATCCATATCACCATGCCGTATTCCATGATCGAGCCCATCCGCGAAGTCCTGGACGCGGGCTTGCAAAGTGACAGTGACGAACAGGATGAGCGCTGGGTCAAGGCCCTGCGCGAGGATGTGTTGTCGGCCAAGGTGGACCTGGAGTGTGATGTGGTGCGCCGGGAAATCCAGTTGCGCGACATCATGGCGCTCAAGGCCGGTGATGTGATTCCGGTGGAATTTCCCGATCTGCATGTGTTGACCGCCAATGGTGTTCCCATGTTTCGCGCCAAGCTCGGCCAGCACCGTGGCAATCTCGCGCTCAAGATCCAGGACTTTGTCGATCGCAGCAATACCTACAACCTAACCATGAACGAGGGAGCCCAAGGTGAGCACAAACGATGAAATAGAGCAGGATTCCATGGCTGATGACTGGGCGGCCGCCATGCAGGAGCAGGCGGATGCTGAATCCGTCAGTACCGTGGAGCTCAACGAGCTGCAGGAAACTGCCAGGCCCCTCAACAACCCTGATCTGGATGTGATCCTGGATATTCCCGTTTCCATTTCCATGGAGGTCGGGCGCACCTCGATCACCATCCGCAATTTATTGCAGTTGAACCAGGGATCGGTCATTGAACTGGACCGACTGGCCGGCGAACCCCTGGATGTCCTGGTCAACGGCACCTTGATTGCCCACGGCGAGGTGGTGGTGGTCAATGAAAAATTTGGCATCCGCATGACGGATGTCATCAGTCCCGCCGAACGTATCAAGAAGCTGCGCTGATGTCCGCATCGGGGATTCGCATTCTGCCCGTGTTGCGCTGCCTGATGCTGGGCTTGTTGTTTGCCAGTCACCTGGCATTGGCGGAATCCGATAGGGTCCAGGTTGTCGATGGGCCTCAACATACCGTCACAGTATCCACCGACGTAGGCGCTGAGCCTGCGGAACCCACCGCCGACGTGGAGGCAGCGACACCCCGTTCGCCGCGTCAGCCTTTGCCGTCACAGACGTCGGGCAGCAGCGCCAAGTTGCTCAGCCTCATGCTGGGGCTGACATTGATTGTGATATTGATACTGGCTTTGGGCTGGCTGGCCCGGCGCATGGGGCAGGGCGGTTTGCTCGGCAACAGGCACATCAAAATGCTGGCGGCCATGCCGCTCGGAACCCGCGAGCGCCTGGTGGTGGTTGAGGTGGGTGGACAGCAATTATTGCTGGGCATCACCGCCACGCAAATTACCACCCTGCATACTTTCGAAGCGCCGGTGATCGTGCCGGATGACAGCCAGGGCCAGTCCGAATTCGGCAAAAAACTGCTGGCCCTGATGCAGCAAAAATCCCCGGCAGCCACCGAAAGCCGACATTGATCAGGAAGCCGCATGTCATGACCGTTCTTGTGCGTTTTTTGCTCTTGTGTTCACTCTGCCTGTCATTCAGCGTCTGGGCACAGACACCACCCCCGGATACCTTGACGCCTACCGCATCCGTAGGCGGTGCCTTGCCCGCCATTCCGGGCCTGCCGGCTTTCACAGTCACCACCAACGCCGATGGCAGTCAGGAGTACACGGTAACCCTGCAAATCCTCGCCATCATGACCATGCTGACATTCTTGCCAGCCATCCTCATGATGATGACCTCATTCACCCGCATCATCATTGTCTTTTCCATCCTGCGGCAGGCATTGGGCTTGCAGCAATCACCGTCGAACCAGGTGTTGATCGGCCTCGCGCTGTTCCTCACTTTTTTCATCATGCAGCCGGTGTTTACCCAGGTGAACCAGAACGCTCTGCAACCCTATATCAACCAGCAGATCAGCGCCCAGCAGGCATTGGCGAATACGGCGGGGCCTTTTCATGAATTCATGCTGTCGCAGACCCGCGAATCGGATATCGCGTTGTTTGTCGGGATAGCGGGCATGGAACCCATCGCCTCGCCGGAAGAAACGCCCTTCACGATACTGGTGCCCGCGTTCATCATCAGTGAACTGAAGACGGCGTTCCAGATAGGGTTCATCATTTTTATTCCCTTCCTGGTGATTGATATCGTCGTGTCCAGCGTACTCATGGCCATGGGTATGATGATGCTGTCACCACTCATCATTTCGCTGCCCTTTAAAATCATGCTGTTTGTACTGGTGGATGGCTGGGCCATGATCGTGGGTACCCTGGCCGCCAGTTTCGGAGTATAGCCATGACGCCCGAAGTCGTGATGGACCTGTTTGCCGAAGCCTTTTACCTGTGTGTGCTGATGGTATTGGTGATTGTCGGCCCCAGCCTGATCGTCGGCCTGGTGGTGAGCATGTTTCAGGCGGCGACACAAATCAACGAGCAGACACTCAGCTTTTTGCCGCGGCTGATCGTAACGCTGGTGACCATCATGATCGCCGGACCCTGGCTGCTGACCCGCTTCATGGATCTGTTCACGCGCCTCGCCAACGATATTCCGTTTTTGATCGGGTAGCCTGACGTGAACGATCTGATCATCAGCGACAGCCAGCTCTTTGCCTTTATCGGGCAGTATGTCTGGCCCCTGATCCGCCTCTCGGCATTTCTCCTTGCGGTTCCGGTGCTGGGCGCGCGCACCATACCGGCCCGCGTCCGTTTAGTGCTGGCCGGGCTCATTACCCTGTTGCTGGCGCCCATGCTGCCACCACCACCGGATGTCCCCTTGTTGTCGCTGGAGGGCGGACTGCTGGTCGTCAAGGAAGTGGTGACAGGCCTTGCCCTGGGTTTCATCTTCCAGGTCATCCTGCATGTCTTTGTGCTCAGTGGTCAGATGATCGCCATGAAAATGGGCCTGGGCTTTGCGTCCATGAACGACCCCACCAACGGCATCAGCGTCACGGTGCTGTCGCAATTCTATCTGTTGTTGACGACCCTGTTGTTTCTCAGCATCAACGGCCATCTCATCATGCTGGAGTTGCTGGTGGAAAGTTACCGGGTCATGCCGCTGTCGGGCGAAGGACTGAGCAATGACAGCTTTTACGGTATCGCCGCCCTGGGTTCCTGGATGTTCAGTGCCGCGCTGGTTGTCACCCTGCCGTTGTTCACCTCGGTACTGGTGGTCAACATGTCCTTTGGTGTCATGAGCCGTTCGTCGCCGCAGATGAACGTGTTTACGGTTGGATTTCCCATCACACTGATTTTTGGCCTCTTGCTGATGTGGTTCAGCCTGGCCAATTTCCTGCCGTTGTTCGAATTGCTGCTGGTGGAAGGATTTGCCCACTTCGCTGAGATCACCGGAGTGAACTGATGGCAGAAGACAACGACAGCAGTCAGGAAAAAACGGAAGAGGCCTCCCCGCGAAAACTTGAAAAAGCGCGCGAAGACGGCCAGATTCCCCGATCCCGCGAACTGACGACCACGGCCATCCTGCTGGCTGGCACGGTCGGGCTTTATATTTTTGCGGAATTCATGACCGGCAAGCTGATTGCCATATCGCGCCATAATTTTTCATTGGATCGCGCCGCGGTGTTTGACACCGAGGCGATGATTGCTCATCTGGCCAGCTCGTTTTATGACGGCATCATGAGCATGATGCCGCTTTTCGGCATGCTGCTGTTCGCGGCTGTGGTGGGACCCATCGCGCTTGGCGGATGGCTGCTCAGCGCCAAGGCCATGGCGCCAAAGCTCAACCGCATGGACCCTGTTGCCGGCCTGAAACGCATGTTCTCGCTCAAGGCGCTGGTGGAACTGCTCAAGGCGTTGGCCAAGGTGCTGGTCATCCTGGGCGCGACTGTTTTTTTACTGCTGGCCCTGCAGCAACCCATGTTTCGTTTGTCTGATGAGGAGGTCAATGCCGCCATCGTCCACTCCATGCAGCTCAGCGGTTTTGCGGCGATTGTCCTGGCGGCGATCACGGCATTGATCGCCGTGGTGGATGTACCTTTCCAGATATGGGACCACAACAAAAAGCTTAAGATGTCCAGGCAGGAACTCAAGGACGAAGTCAAGGACACGGAAGGCAAGCCCGAGGTCAAGGGGCGTATCCGCCAGTTGCAGCGCGAAATGGCGCAACGCCGCATGATGGCCGCCGTGCCCGAGGCAGACGTGGTGATTACCAACCCAACGCACTTTTCCGTGGCCCTGAGATACGATCCGGACACCATGCCCACACCCATACTGCTGGCCAAGGGCGGTGACAATATCGCCCTGAAAATCCGTGAAATCGCCAAGGCCCACAATATCGAAATCATCGAAGCCCCGGCATTGGCGCGGGCCGTCTACTACACCACCGAACCGGACCAGGAAATCCCTGCCGGCCTTTATATCGCCGTTGCCCAGGTGCTCGCCTACGTATTCCAGCTGCGCAATTACCGCAAGGGCAGGGGCGAACGGCCGACTTATCCGCGCAATATCAAGGTGCCAAGAGATATGCAGTTTGATTGACGGCCTGGATGCAGTGATGGTTATTGAAAGGTTTTTTCAACCAGGATCAGCCGGAATCAGCCGTGGGATTTTTTGGCAGGAACATCCGGGATAGGCTATGGATGGCTGACAAGGCGCGTGGATAGCGGGAGCCCAGTTGCCATGCGGCCACCTGGGTCAACAAGATGATTCCTGTGCGTCCACGTAGAAAGCGCATCGTTGTGCTGCGTGGATAATGATCTCCTGTGGCTGGCGCAGAAAGGAATTGCGATGAAATTTTCTGTCGTTGTGAGCGCAATTTCCGCTGTATCTCATCGCGTTGTTTTATCAGGGATTCTTCTGTTGGCGATATCATAGTTTGCTCTTGATCAGTGCCAAATCGGCTGTCATTTCTTCTCGCGTGGCGGCAAAGGTTTCTGAGCCGCGCGCAGCCAGGCGTTTAACCTGATACCAGGCACTGGCGAACCCCAATGCATAAAGTGCCATGAATGCGATGATCGTTGCAATTCGGTAATCCGTCGCCCAGGTAACAGTGATTGCCAGAATTCCCATAAATAGCAGGAAGCAGAGCAGGCAGGCAAAGCCGAGAAGAGCTATTGCCAGCATCCGCATCATACGGTTCTTTTCCTGTTCCCATTCGATTCTGGCCAATTGCCCATACAGCTCCAGTTGAGTGACAAGCGCATTGGCTGTTGCGCGCAAGAGGCGAATAATGCCCAGTGGATTGTTGCCACTGGTATCAGTGTCTTCTTGCGCGGAAGCATTGGAGTGTCGCATGTCCATGACAGATATCCGGTGATTATCGCTTACGCGCGACGCGTGAGCAGGTAACCAATCAGGAATCCGAAAGCAGCACTGGCACCTATGGCATTCCAGGGTTGATCATGCACGTAATTGTTCGTGATTTCCGCTGTTTTGCGTGCGCGGTGGGTGATGGTTTCGCCAACTTCTTCCACCGATTTTTTCGCAGTAGCGATACGCTCATTCAGCTTTTCCTTTGCCTCCGCCAGGTCTTCACCCGTGAGATGGGTGGCGGCCTTGATAAGGTCTTCAATATCGGCCACAAAATTATGAAATTCGCGTGCCAGGGCTGACGGCGCTGCGCGAGATAAACTGCGGCTGGTGTTGACAACCTGTCCGTTCGCGAAGGTTTCTGTATCGGTCGATGAGGTTTGCATGGCTGACTCCTGTTGCAGATTGATGATAGGGAGAATTCGTCCCGGGCTTTGCACCCTTAATGGAAGGGGAATCACAACAGTAGGCGTTTCAGTAGTGAATGTCTGTGCGCCATCACACGCATAAAATACCTATGAGCAATCCCATGAGAAAGAAAGGTATATGGCGGTTTGTGTACCGTAAGTGCGGTAGCGTACCGAGATGATATGAAATCGCTGCTAGTGTCCCTGAATCAATCTATCTTGCTGTTCCGCAATATCGTGGATCAGTGAGGCCACTCGGAGGTTATTATGAAAAGCTATGATAAGCACAATGGAATTAAAGATTTAACAAAAAATGATGAGGAAACCTATAAAACGGATTTTCGGCAGAATGTTCAGCAAGGCTTGCCAAAAGATGCCGCCAAACCACCATTCTCCCCGGTCTCTGCAAAAAAAGATGATCCTGTAAATCCCTTGCAAGCCGATGAAAATCTAAAGCAGACCATCAGTCAGCAAAAACAACAACAGCAGAAACAGTCATCACCGACGGTGGAGATTGCTAAGGCAAAGTGGCGGCAACATGTTGGCGCGGCCAAGGAATTTTGGGGGGAGCTGACCGATGATGAAATACGTCAGTCAGAAGGAAATGCTGAGAAGTTGAGTGGCTTGGTCGCGGAGCGCTATGCCATTGACCGACAGGAGGCCGAGAAACAGGTCAAGAATTTTCTCGACAAGTGCAAACGTTGAACCACGAGTAGCTGCCTGATGTTCAGGGCAAGCCGCAATGCCAGGTTGCTCCCCTGTTTACCAGGGGAGATTCCGGGAATTTTTACCCATTTTCTCTTGGAGAAAAACCATGCGCCCGTTATTTCGTCAATTGATACTCACGCCTGCCGTCGCTTTGGCGATGCTTGCTATCTGCAACGCAAGCCTGGCCGCCACAGCCTCCCAGGAGGTTGTCGACGCCCGCCAGGAAACCCAGATATGGACAACCTATGCACTCAGCCCTTATCTGCGAGCCAATGATCTTAAAGTCTCAGTAAAAAATGGCAAGGCGACACTAACTGGTAAGGTGGACGAAGATGTCAATAAGGACCTAGCCAAGCAAATTGCCCTGGGTGTTGAAGGTGTAAAGGAGGTGGATAATCAGATTCAGGTTGAGGCTGATTACAAACCAGCGTCGAGGACTCGCGGTTATGGGGACGTTATAGGTGATGCCTCTATTACGGCTGCGATTAAATCGAAGTTGCTCTGGAGCAAGCCTACGGCCAGCCAGTCCATCAATGTCGAAACCAACGATGGCAAGGTAACCCTGAGTGGCACCGTCAACTCGGAGGCCAAGGAACTTGCCGGTCGCCTGGCGGAGGGTACACATGGCGTTGCATCCGTTACGAATAACCTGCGGGTTGGGAATACCCCCGGCACTAGCACGGCTGGAAGCTCGACCCAGGATGCTGGAAACCTTATTTCCGATAGCTGGATCACGACCAAAGTGAAATCGACATTCCTTTATTCCAGAAATGTCGCCGGTTCTGCGATAGATGTGAACACCACCGGTGGTGTAGTCACACTCAAAGGCAAACTCGACAGCGGGGTGGAGCGCGCCCTGGCCATTGAGCTTGCGCAAAACATACGGGGTGTAAAAAGCGTCCAGTCAACTGAATTGACCTCAAAGGTTCAATGACCTGGCTGTCATCTCACCGGGTAGTTGATCGGAATATGATATCGGTCAACATACCCTGTTCATCAAGTTCCGATGGAGACATTTATGAGTCTGGGAACAATTCTGTTAATTGTGTTGATTCTGATACTGGTCGGTGCTATTCCACGTTGGCCATATAGTCGCAATTGGGGCTATGGCCCCAGTGGTGGCCTCGGCCTGATCATCATCATTGTCCTTGTGTTGGTACTGCTAGGACGGTTGTGATCTGCCGCTGCAAAGTATTGATATGGAATTATTGCGCCTATGTGTGTTTGCGTACTGACATCAAATGCCAGACAGGCCAATATTACAACGCCTGATGAGTAGCAGCCCGGCTCTCGGATTGGCAGTGGTATTTTCATCATCGTGCACAGGGATGGCTGCGGGATGAACCATGGATGGACAACTGCGCAGTGACGCAAGGTGCACGCGTCACTGCGCGCATGGAGGCAATTCCTTTGCCCGGCATTGTCAAGGTCGATGGCTGCGTCATCTGTCACAATTTGAGAAACCTGCGAGTGTCAACGGGCTACAGCGCCAACACAGGTCAACTCCTCCCGCCTTATTCAACCCTGCATATTTCACGGCCCGGCTTTTCCAGGCATCCTCCCGTTAGATGCTGCGCGCTGGAAGGCGCCCGCCGGACGAAATCACCCTGACCTCTTGAATTTGATCCCAATCATCCATAAGGTTTGCCTCTAGTCGCTCTTGAACATCAGTTCTTCACCAGGAGGAAAGTCTGTGAAACGCTTTCTGCCCCTCGTATTCGGACTGAGCCTGTTGTTTTCCAGCTCAGCCTGGACGCAGTCCATCGAACTCATCACCCAGGCCGGTGTCCTGCCGCCGTTGCCGGAAGATCGTTTACAGCCTCTCGTGTCCCCCGCTGATTTCGATGCGCTGGTTGCCGCGGCATCCGGCAAGCGTATTGTCATGCTGGGCGAATCCACCCACGGCACCCAGGAGTTCTATGTCTGGCGCGATCTGCTCAGCCGCCGTTTGCTGGATGAACAAGGTTTCAATCTGATCCTGGTAGAAGGTGACTTCGCCAGCCTGTATGAAGTCAACCGTTATATCCGCCACCAGCCCGGCGCAGCGCGATCGGCGCGGCAGCTGCTGGAAAAACTGGATCGCTGGCCGCAATGGATGTGGGGCAATGAAGAGACGGTGGCGCTGGTGGAGTGGTTGCGCCGCTATAACGCGGACAAGCCGGCCCATGCCCGGGTGGGTTTTTACGGCATGGATGTCTATGACGAGTGGCGCGCCTACCGCAGCTTGCTGACGGCATTGAGGAAGCAGGACCGGCGTTTGCATCGCGGTGTGGCCAGGCATTATGACTGCCTCAAGCCCTACGTCGATAAAAGCTGGGACTATGCCCGCGCCGTGCGTGCGGGCAGTGTGAATTGCGCCAACGCGGTGGATCAGGTGGTGGCCCTGTTGCAGGATGAGCAACCGTCGCTGGCCAAGCTGACAGCGGCGGAACGTTTTTACCTGCAACAGAATGCCAGGGTAGTGCAGGGGGCCGAGCGTTATTTCCGTATTGCGCTGAACGCGAGTGAAGGAGAGCGCGATTCCTGGAATGCGCGCGTAGATTTCATGCAGCAGACGCTGGAGCATCTGCTGACCCATTATGGCGAGCAATCGCGCGCGATCGTCTGGGCGCACAATTCCCATGTGGGTGACGCCCGTTTTACCACCATGCTCGACAGCGGTCATCGCAATATCGGCCAACTGGCGCGGGAGCACTGGGGCGATGAAGCCGTATTGCTGGTGGGTTTTGCCAGCTACGAAGGGCGGACCATCGCGGCCCTGGCCTGGGGCGATTTCCTGGCGGCCATGCGCCTGCCGCCGGCCCGGCCCGGCAGCGTCGAGGCCTGGTTGGCTGGCGCGAAAGTGGCCAATTTCTATTGGGTGTTTGACGAATCTGACCGGTCGAATGCCTGGTACCTGGAACCGCGCGGCCACCGGGCGGTGGGCGTGGTTTACAGTCCGGCCCATGATGCCAACCAATACGAGCCGAGTGTGCTGCCGCGGCGCTACGACGCCCTGGTGTTTTTCCGGTTGTCCCAGCCTCTGACGCCGGTGGTGGTGCCCCGCCGATAAAATATTGATCGGGTGCATTCCGGTACGCTTTTTGCGATATGGCCTCCAAAGGCCAATAACCGTCAAGAATCCGTACCATGGCACTACCTTCTTTCAGTCAGCTTGGCAAAACCGACAGGGGCGTTTTGTTGCAAAACGCCAGGGGATTGTGGCGCGGCAATATCGGCATACCCCTGTTGCTGCTGATTTTGCTGGCCATGATCGTGCTGCCGTTGCCGCCGTTCCTGCTGGATACCTTTTTCACCTTCAATATCGCCCTGTCCATCGTGGTGCTGATGGTGGGCATCTATTCCATGCGGCCGCTGGATTTCGCCGTGTTTCCGTCGATCCTGCTGGTGGCGACACTTCTGCGCCTGGCGCTCAACGTGGCGTCCACCCGGGTGATCCTGCTCCATGGCCACGAAGGCAGCGACGCGGCGGGCAAGGTGATCCAGGCGTTCGGCGAGGTGGTCATCGGTGGAAACTACGCCGTGGGTATCGTGGTGTTCATCATCCTGGTCATCATCAACTTCGTGGTGGTCACCAAGGGTGCGGGACGGATTTCAGAGGTGAGCGCGCGGTTTACCCTGGATGCCATGCCCGGCAAACAGATGGCCATCGACGCCGACCTGAACGCCGGCCTGATCGACCAGGACGAAGCGCGTGCGCGCCGCAAGGAAGTCGCCAGCGAGGCTGACTTCTATGGAGCCATGGACGGTGCCAGCAAGTTTGTGCGCGGCGATGCCGTCGCGGGCATCCTGATCATGATCATCACCATCACCGGCGGCCTGGCCATCGGCATGATCCAGCATGAGCTGAGCTTTGCGCAGGCGATGGAATTCTATGTGCTCCTGACCGTCGGCGATGGCCTGGTGGCCCAGATCCCCGCGCTCCTGCTGTCGGTATCCGCCGCCATCCTCGTGACCCGTGTCAATACCGCCGAGGACATGCGCCAGCAGGTGATCGGCCAGATGTTCACCTCGCCCAAGGCGCTTGGCATCGCGGCCTGTGTGCTCTTTCTGATGGGCTCGGTGCCCGGCATGCCCCATATCGCTTTCTGGGGGCTGGGGCTGCTCTGCGCCGGATTGGCTTACTTCATCTACTGGAAAGCCCAGCAGCCCACCCCGGTCGAGGACTCGGGCTTTATTCCTTCCGGAACGCGCCTGGCCGGCGATATCCCGGCAGCGGCTCCCGGACCGCAGAACCTGTCATCCGCGCAACCACGTCCCGCGGCGTCCCTGCCCCCGGCGGTGCCGGAAGTCACGGAGATCAGTTGGGATGATGTGCAGCCCGTTGATGTCATCGGCCTCGAAGTGGGCTACCGCCTGATCCCCATGGTGGACAAAAACCAGGGTGGCGAGCTGTTGGGCCGTATCAAGGGCGTGCGCAAGAAGCTGTCCCAGGAAATGGGATTCCTGATTCCCACCGTGCACATCCGCGACAACCTCGACCTGCTGCCCAACGGTTACCGCATCAGCCTGATGGGGGTCGCCGTTGCCGAGGCGGAGGTGTATCCGGACCGCGACATGGCCATCAATCCCGGCCAGGTATTCGGCACCCTGGAAGGCATCAAGACCAGGGACCCGGCCTTCGGCCTGGAGGCGGTATGGATCAGCGCCAGCCAGAAAGAACAGGCCCAGACCCTGGGCTACACGGTGGTGGATGCCAGCACCGTGGTGGCCACCCACCTGAACCAGATTCTCCAGCAGCACACCCATGAACTCCTGGGGCACGAGGACGTGCAGAAACTGCTGGACATGCTGGCCAAGACCTCACCCAAGCTGGTGGAAGAACTGGTGCCCAACACCGTCAGCCTCAACGTGCTGCTCAAGGTATTGCAGAACCTGCTGCGGGAGCGTGTCCCTGTCCGCGATATCCGTTCCATCGCCGAAGCTTTGGCGGCGAGTGGCGGCAAGAGTCAAGATCCCGCCACTCTGACGGCGCTCGCCAGGGTCGCGCTGTCGCGGCAAATCGTGCAAAACATCGTGGGCGCCGAGAAAAACATACCCGTGATCACCCTGGACCCCGCGCTGGAACAGTTATTGCTGAACACGGTCCAGCAGGCACAAAAAGCCGGCGCCGAGGACAGCGCCTTCATCGAGCCGAGCCTGGGTGAACGCTTGCAGCAATCCCTGGTGAAGGCCGCGCAGAAACAGGAAATCGCAGGCAAGCCACTGGTCCTGCTGGTCGCCGCGCCCCTGCGCATGATGCTGTCGCGCTTTGTACGCCACAGCATCCCGGACATGCGGGTACTGGCCTATACCGAGATACCCGACAACAAACAGATAACCATTGACGCCAGCGTTGGCGCCAACAGCTGATCCAGCCCCCGGGGCAGAGGAGAATCGCCATGCAAGTCAAACGTTTTGTCGCCGCCGACATGCGCCGTGCGCTGGAAATGGTGCGTCAGGAACTGGGGCCGGATGCGATTATTCTTTCCAGCAATCGCGTGAAGGAAGGGGTTGAACTCCTCACCACCCTGGCTGATGGCTCGCCCTTGCAGATGCAGCAGCAACCCCTGGGGCGCGCGGCCATGGCCAGCGCGTCGCCCATGCTGAGCGATGGCGCCTGGGCCGATCCCGAAACCGATATTGCCGAGCGTGCCGCCCGCGACCTGGCAGACGTTGTCGCCCGCCAGACCGGGCGCGGTCCGGCATCCGGTAAAACCGGCCAGCAGCTGGCCCATGAAATTGAACTGGCCCGCCAGCGGATGATGGCGGCGCGCAAGGCCGAGGAATCGGCGCGCGAGCATTTGCTGGCACCGGCCGCCAAACCAAAACCCATGGCTGACGCACCCCGTCCTTTCCAGTCGGCCGCCGAACGCTACGCCTTGGTGGATGAACCTGTCGATAGCCATCGGCCCGCCGCCGCGCCGGCGGCGCCTGCCCACGACGCCATCAATGAATTGCAGGCCGAGCTGGCCGACATGCGCCTGCTGCTGGAACAGCAGCTCAGCCGGCTGGCCGGACCATCCCAGGCACCGGTATCCGTTGCCGGGCAGGTGGTGCGCCGTTTCGAGCGGCTCGGGCTGCCAGCCGATGTGATCAACCGGGTCGTCAGCCGCTGCAAAAAACAGCAGAGCCTGGCGGCCACCTGGCCGGATGCCCTGGCGCGACTGGCCCACCACTTGCCCGTTTGCGGAAAAGATATCGTCGACGAGGGCGGCGTCTTTGCCTTTGTCGGACCCACAGGGTCGGGCAAGACCACCACCATCGGCAAGCTGGCGGCGCGCTATGTGCTGAAGCACGGCGCCAAGGGTGTCGCGCTGGTAACAACGGATACCTTCCGCATCGCGGCCCACGATCAATTGCGTGCATTCGCGCGGATTCTCCAGGTCCCGGTCAAGGTCGTGGATGCCCGCCAGTCCCTGGCCCAGGTATTGGCGGGGCTCAAGCAATACAAGCTGGTGCTCATCGACACCGCCGGTTTTCGCCATGGCGATCCGCAGCTGAAAGCGCAGTTGCAGGCCCTGGCCCGGATCGCGGAGGTACAGACCTACCTGGTGCTGTCCTGCAACAGCCAGTCGCAGATGCTCAAGGCATCGGTGCACGCCTATGGCCCGGCCGGACTCAAGGGATGTGTGCTGACCAAACTGGATGAAACCGCCAGCATGGGCGAAGCCCTGGGACTGGCCATCCAGGCGCAGTTGCCGATCGCCTATACCACCGACGGCCAGGAAGTGCCCAAGCACCTGGATGTGGCCCGCGGACACCAGCTGGTTTCCAAGGCGCTGGCCCTGCTCAAAACCGCGAACGCGGCCGCGGCCTCATCCTGAGGCGCGGAGCGGACGAGGCCGTAAACTTGCGCAAATTTGTCGGTCGGCCATCCAATCGCTATCTATACTCAGTTCACAATCAGCCGCCGCCCCGATAAAAAGAGGACGCGGACCCGGCCAGGCGAGGAGTCAGTTACCCCATGAGTCAAACGCGACCCGTACAAGTTATCGCAGTATCCGGCGGCAAGGGCGGGGTAGGTAAAAGCAATATTTCAGTCAATCTCAGTGTGGCCCTGGCCGAAATGCAGCGCCGGGTCGTGCTGCTGGACGCCGATCTGGGCCTGGCCAATGTGGATGTGCTGCTGGGCATCAAGGCCACCCACACCCTGGCCGATGTCCTGGCTGGTACCCATTCCTTGCGCGATGTACTGGTGACAGGCCCCGGTGGCCTGCGGATCGTGCCGGCGTCTTCCGGTGTGCAGCGCATGGCCAGCCTCAGCCCGGCGGAACACGCGGGCCTGATACATGCCTTCAATGACCTGTCCGACCAGGTGGATGTGCTGGTGATCGACACGGCCGCCGGTATCTCGGATACCGTGGTCAGCTTCGTGCGCGCCGCCAACGAGGTGATCGTGGTGGTCTGCGATGAACCCTCTTCCATCACCGATGCCTACGCGCTGATCAAGCTGCTGAATAAAGAATATGGCTTGCAGCGTTTCCGGGTCGTCGCCAATATGACCCGTACACCCCAGGAAGGCAGCCAGATGTTCAATAAGCTCAATGCCGTCTGTGAACGCTTTCTGGATGTGAGCCTCCAGTTCCTGGGGCAGGTGCCCTTCGATGAAAACGTGCGCAAGGCGGTGCAGAAGCAGAAATGCCTGCTGGAATTCGCCCCCGCTTCCAAGGCGGCGGTAGCCATACGATCGCTGGCCAAGGTGGTGGATCAGTGGCCCTTGCCCAGCGCGCCCACGGGACGGCTGGAGTTTTTTGTCGAGCGACTTCTGCATGCGGCCAATGCCCGCTATTGATGTGCGAGTATGACCTATGGCCGCAGTTGACGGGTTAGCCATGTACGATAAGACGCAACAGTTCGCCAATGGCATACGGGTGGAGGACTATGCTCCGCTCGTCAAGCGTATTGCCTACCACATGATGCTGCGCATGCCCGCCTGCGTTCAGGTCGAGGATTTGATCCAGGCCGGGATGATCGGCCTGCTGGAAGCCGTGCAAAAGTACGATGCGTCCCGCGGTGCCAGTTTTGAGACCTACGCCGGTATCCGCATTCGCGGCGCCATCGTGGACGAAATGCGCCGGGGCGACTGGGCGCCGCGCTCGGTGCACCGCAATGCCCGCCTGGTGGCGCAGGCCATCCGCCGCGTGGAGGCCCGCCTGGGGCGCGATGCCTACGACGCCGAGATCGCCGCGGAACTGGAGATATCCCTCGACGACTACCACGCCATGCTGAACGATGCCAATGCCAGCCGGCTGTTCAGCTACGAAGAAACCTTCGGCGATGACGACAGCAACATCGACGCCAGTGAATCCAGCAGCGCCTTTGCCAGTCCACTTGAGGGCTTGCAGCGCAGCGGCCTCAAGGAGGCGCTGGCCGGCGCCATCATGCAATTGCCGGAGCGTGAAAGGCTGGTACTGGCGCTTTACTACGATGAAGAACTCAACCTCAAGGAAATCGGCCAGGTACTGGGCGTGAGTGAATCCCGGGTCAGCCAGATCCACAGCCAGGCGGCCCTGCGCCTGCGCACGCGCCTGGCAGACTGGCGGAGTGATTGACCCTGATGCCGTTTGTGAGTACTTTGGCGCGGCGCCGCTGCCGCTCCGGCAAGGGGTGGTCGGTCAAGCGGCTGCTAGACTATGAATATATGAACATCCCGCTGTGGGGGTTACGGAGGTTGCATTGGATAAGAATATGAAAATCCTGATTGTCGACGACTTTTCGACGATGCGACGGATTATTAAAAATCTGCTGCGCGATCTGGGGTTCTCCAATACCCATGAGGCAGACGACGGCGTGACCGCGCTGCCCATGCTGCGCAGTGGCGACTTCGATTTTCTGGTGACTGACTGGAACATGCCCGGCATGACCGGCATCGATCTGCTGCGCGCCGTGCGGGCCGACGAAAAACTGGCGTCGCTGCCGGTGCTCATGGTGACCGCCGAGGCCAAGCGCGATCAGATCATTGAAGCCGCCCAGGCCGGCATGAATGGTTACGTGGTCAAGCCGTTTACCGCCCAGGCACTGAAGGAGAAAATCGAAAAGATCTTCGAGCGTGTCGGTTAGTGGTTGATGCCTGCTCTGCGCCGATCCGGTTTTCAGCAGGCCAGGGCGCTTGTCCCATAACGGCCGGGGGCGTTTTCCCGGGAAAGGCGTAACACTTCAAAGGCGAAGCAATGACATCCGAAATCCAGCTGCACAGAAACGCGGAATTTATCGCCGAGTTGAAAGAGTGCGCCAAACTGTTGACCGAGAAACTCCAAGGTGACCAGCTCGAGGAAGCGTCCATGGTCATCCATGCGCTCTTTGAAGCCCGCGACCGTCACATCTTCCAATCCGTGGGCCGCCTGACACGGGGGCTGCACAACGCCATCGTCAATTTCCATGTGGATGCCGATCTGTCCAAGGAGCCTCCCAAGGTGGAGGCCTCCGAGATACGCGATGCGTCCAATCGGCTGAATTATGTGATCGAGCTGACCCAGAAGGCGGCGGAAAAAACCATGGACATGGTGGATGAGGCCGCGCCCATCGCCATGAACCTGGGGCAGGAAGCCAGTGTGCTGCGCGACCAGTGGGCGCGGCTCAAGCGCCGCGAGATGGGTCCGGATGAATTCCGCGGGCTGTATGCGCGCATGGACGATTTTCTGGCGCAGATGGCCACGGGCACCGAACAACTGGGGCGCAACCTGCAGGAAATCATCCTGGAGCAGGGGTTTCAGGATCTGACCGGGCAGGTACTCAAGCGCGTGATCGGCCTGATAAACGAAGTGGAACAGGACCTGGTCAGCCTGGTGCGTATCGCCGGTCAGGTGGAAGAAATTACAGGTTTGAAGTCTGACGCCGATAAAGACGAACAAGAAGCGCTCCGGGAAAAGCGCAGAACAGAAGCCGAAGGGCCGCAGATCAGTCCCGCCGCGCGATCCGATGTCGTGTCCGGACAGGATGAAGTGGATGATCTGCTGTCGAGTCTCGGCTTCTAGCGGCTGCCGACGAGGAACCCTCCATGAGTTTTGGCGATGATGAGGACATTCTGCAGGACTTCCTGGTTGAGGCGGGCGAAATTCTCGAGCGCCTGTCCCAGCAACTGGTCGACCTGGAGCAGCGTCCTGAAGATACCAATCTGTTGAATGCGATCTTCCGTGGTTTCCACACGGTCAAGGGCGGTGCGGGCTTCCTGCAATTGACGCCCATGGTGGAGTGCTGTCACGTCACCGAGAATCTCTTTGACATACTGCGCAATGGCAAGCGCAGTGTGACCCCCGAATTGATGGATGTGGTGCTCCAGGCCCTGGATGCGGTCAACCAGCAGTTTGAGCTGGTATCCCAGCGTGAAGAGTTGCCGCCGGTGGACCCGGCACTGATTGCCAGCCTGGAACGGCTGGTGTCCTGCGATGACCTCGAGCCCGGTGCGGCGGCAGCGCCATCGCAGGCGGTTGCGCCGGTTGACGCGTCCACCGCAACCGATGGCGATATCACCGATGCGGAATTCGAGCAGTTGCTCGATGCCTTGAGCGATGACAGGCCGTCATCCCCGCAGCCGTCAGCCGCGGCTGGTGATGACATTACCGAAGATGAGTTTGAAGCGCTGCTGGATCAATTGCATGGCTCGGGCAAAGGCCCCGGAGCCGCCAGGAAACCGCTGCCGACCGCGCCGCTGGCAACGCCGGCCTCGTCCGCCGATGTGATTGCCCCGGTCACCAACGGGGACGAGATCAGTGAAGATGAATTTGAGGCGTTGTTAGATCAGCTGCACGGCAAGGGCAAGGGACCGGGAAAATCCACGCCGCCCGCCGCGTCACCACCCGCCGCGCCTGTCGCCGCGGGCGGTAATGGCGATCTGATTTCCGAGGATGAATTCGAGGCACTGCTCGATCAGCTTCACGGCAAGGGCAAGGCACCCTCGGCGGCCAGTCCGGCTGTCACAGCGGCCCGCGCTGCGCAGACGGCTCCAGCAGCCCCCGCCGCAAAACCGGCCAGGCCTGCCGCCAAATCTGAGCCGGCCAGTCCTAAATCCGAACCAGCCAAAGCCGCACCTGCGTCCATAACGGCACCCGCAGCCGACAAAGAGCCACCCGCCGCTGTGGAAACCACGGTGCGTGTGGATACCCAGCGCCTCGATGACATCATGAACATGGTGGGCGAGCTGGTACTGGTGCGCAACCGCCTGGTGCGCCTGGGTGCCAATTCGCAGAACGAAGCCCTGGTCAAGGCAGTTGCCAACCTGGACGTGGTGACCGCCGACCTGCAGACCTCCGTGATGAAAACCCGCATGCAGCCGATCAAGAAAGTGTTCGGGCGCTTTCCGCGGGTGGTGCGCGATCTGGCGCGCAGCTTGAAAAAAGATATCAACCTCGAACTGGTGGGCGAAGAGACCGACCTGGATAAAAATCTGGTGGAAGCGCTGGCCGATCCACTGGTGCACCTGGTGCGCAATTCCGTGGATCACGGTATCGAACTGCCGGATGACCGCGAAGCCAAGGGCAAGCCGCGCACGGGCAGGGTGGTGCTGTCAGCCGAACAGGAAGGCGATCATATCCTGCTGTCCATCAGCGATGACGGCGCGGGCATGGACCCGAACAAATTGCGCCGCATCGCGGTGGAAAAGGGGCTGTACGATGAAGACACAGCGGCGCGCTTGTCCGATGTGGAAGCCTTCAACCTGATTTTTGCGCCGGGCTTTTCCACCAAGAAAGAAATTTCCGATGTCTCGGGCCGTGGCGTTGGCATGGATGTGGTGAAAACCAAGATCAACCAGCTCAATGGCACCGTGGAAATCAATTCTGTGCTGGGCGAGGGGACGCGCATCATCATCAAGGTGCCCCTGACGCTGGCGATCATGCCGACGTTGATGATCATGCTCGGCCAGCAGACCTTTGCCTTGCCGCTGGCCAGCGTGAACGAAATTTTCCATATGGATTTGCGCAAGGCCCATGTGGTGGACGGCCAGGAATGTATAGCCATCCGCGACCAGGCCATTCCCCTGTTCCATCTCAAGCACTGGCTGGTCAAGGGCGGCTACAACGAAGAAGCCGCCGATTTCGCCCATGTGGTGATCGTCACAGTGGGTACCCGCCGGATGGGTTTTGTCGTGGATCAGTTGATCGGCCAGGAAGAGGTGGTGATCAAACCTTTGGGCAAGATGCTCCAGGGCACGCCGGGCATGGCCGGCGCGACCATTACCGGCGATGGCACCATTGCCTTGATCCTCGATATCCCAAGCCTGCTGCGGCGTTACGCCCGGGGGCACAATTAATATGCCGATACGGGTATTGGTGGTCGATGATTCACAGTTCTTTCAGGTGCGCCTGAAGGACATGATCAACCAGCATCCCGATCTGCAAGTCGTCGGCATCGCCAGCAACGGGCACGAGGCGGTCAGTAAAGCCGATGAGCTGAAACCCGATATCATCACCATGGATTTTGAAATGCCGGTGATGGATGGCGTCACAGCCATCAGGCACATCATGGCCAAGCGGCCGGTGCCGATTCTGATGTTTTCCTCGCTGACCTATGAAGGCGCGCGGATTACCCTGGACGCCCTGGCAGCCGGTGCGATGGATTTCATTCCCAAGGATTTCGCCGAGGTCTCGCGCAACTCCGAGGGGCTCAAGGCGCGGCTGCACGAACGCCTGCTGACGCTGGCCAGATCCGGCCATGCGCGCTCTCCGGGTCCATCGCCGTCGACGCCGCCATCGGCAGCAAAAAGTGAAGGCACCGCAAGCGCGCCGTCGCGGGTGGCTGCGCCCGCATCGCGTCAGGCGCCTGCGCCAGTGGCGGACAGGGACAGCTACCGGTTGAAAAAACAGCCCCGGCTGGTTGTCATAGGCGCATCGACCGGTGGTCCCGTGGCCTTGACGGAAGTGCTGACGGCCTTGCCCGCGAGTTTTCCGCTGCCGATCGTCCTGGTGCAGCACATGCCGGAAAACTTCACCAAGGCGTTTGCCGAGCGATTGAACAAGCAATGCCGGATCCAGGTGCGTGAAGCCGTGGATGGCGATGCCTTGCAGCCGGGCCTGGCGCTCCTGGCGCCCGGTGGACGGCAGCTGCTGCTCGACAAACGCAACAACGGCTGTGTGCGGGTGCACCCGGATGATGACCGCATCACCTACCGGCCTTCGCTGGACATTACCTTTGGCTCGGCGGCCAACGCCTTTGCCGACAAGGTTCTGGGTGTGGTGTTGACAGGCATGGGGTCCGATGGCTGCAAGGGTGCGCGTTTACTCAAGGACGCGGGTTCGGCCATCTGGTCACAGGATGAGGCGAGTTGTGTGATCTACGGTATGCCCATGGCCGTGGCCAGGGCCAATCTCACGGACAAGGTGCTCAGTCTGAAAGACATAGGCCAGCGTTTAACCCGCGAGGTGAGTTAGGTGGATATTCTCAGCATACTGGGTGTGATTATCGGTTTTGCCGCCTTGCTGGGCGGCAACTTCATTGAAGGCGGTTCCATCTATTCGCTGATCAATGGGCCGGCGGCATTGATCGTGATTGGTGGCACCCTGGGCGCGGCCATGTTGCAGACGCCCAAGCACAGCCTCAAGCGCGCGCTGCGCATCGTCACCTGGGTGTTCAGGCCGCCCTACAACCCCTTCAGCGAAGGTATTGCCCAAATCGTTGGCTGGGCGCAGGCCGCGCGCAAGGAAGGATTGCTGGGACTGGAAAACATCGCCGAGAACGAGCCGGACAAATTTGCCCGCAAGGGTTTGCAGCTGCTGGTGGACGGTAACGAGCCCGAGGTCATTCGCCGCATCATGGAAACCGAACTGCAGATCGATGAGCAGCGCGACCACGACGCCATCAAGTTCTATGAAAGCATGGGTGGTTACGCGCCGACCATCGGCATCATCGGCGCGGTGATGGGACTGATCCATGTCATGCGCAACCTGGCCGATCCCGAACATCTGGGGCCGGGCATTGCCATCGCGTTCGTGGCCACCATCTACGGCGTTGCGCTCGCCAACCTGTTGTTCCTGCCGGTGGCCAACAAGCTGCGCATGTGTGTCAACGAACGCTCACAGTACCGCGAACTGATTCTCGAGGGCATCATCGGCATCGCCGACGGTGAAAACCCCCGCTCGCTGGAAATGAAACTCAACGGCTACCTGCATTGAGCCGCTTATGCTGCGCCGCAAACGGAGCGAGATACATGTAAATCAGGAACGTTGGCTGGTGTCCTATGCCGACTTCATCACCCTCTTGTTTGCGTTTTTTGTCGTGATGTACTCCATCTCCCAGGTCAATGAATCCAAGTACAGGGTTCTCTCGGAAACCTTCGTGCAGGCGTTCCACGCGCCGGGCCAGTTGCCATGGGTGCAGGATGGCAAGGAGCCGCCCGATGCCAGCCTCAATCCCATCCAGGTAGGCGAACCCGCCCGCACGACCGCGACCACCGCCATCGACCTGCGCAGCGAACATATCGGTGATCCGTCCGAATCGCGCCCCCATGCCGAGGAGTTTGCCGAGCTCTCCGAATTGTTCAGCGAACGCTTTGGCGATTTGATCCGGGATCAATTGGTGACGGTGGCGAGCAACGAGCTCTGGCTGCAAATCGAATTGAGGGACAGCATCCTGTTTACATCGGGCAGCGCCGATCCCAGTCCCCAGGCCCAGGTGATTTTTGATGAGATCGCGCAGATATTGCGCGACTATCCCAACCCGGTTCAGGTGGAGGGCCATACGGACAACCTGCCCATCCGCAGCCAGCGCTACCCCAGCAACTGGGAATTGTCATCGGCGCGTGCCAGTGCCATCGTCAAGTGGCTTGCCAGCCGCGGTGTCGATCCAGTCAGGCTGTCAGCGGTTGGCTTCGGCGAGTTCCAGCCCATCGCGGATAATGCGACAGCGGAGGGCAGGGCCAGGAACCGGCGGGTGACGCTGATGATTGCCAAACGGGCACTGCCGCGTCCCACGGTTACGGCCGCAGAGGCGGGGAGCGAGTTGAATGCCGTTCCGGCAGCGGAAAATGCTGCGGAAATACCCGTGCCTGAAGCGACGTCCACAGAGGCACCGCCCACGGTTCCCACCCTGGTACAGGAGCCTGAACCAGAAACCGCTGTGGAGGACAGTCCAGTCGTCCAGCAATCCCCTGCGGCCTCCGCCGTGGAAGAACCGCCACAGCCGGGCACGGCCTTGACGCCGGTAGAGTTGGAAGATGGCGGGTTGTTGTTTACCAGCGACCCGGATCGCCGGCGCCAGTAGGTCCGGACAACAGGTCTGTCCCAGGGTGTCCCGGCGGCACAGAACTTGCTCGGCAGCCTGGGCAACAACGAGATTAACGGCGTCTTGACGCCTCGAGGATTGAGCCTTTTGCGCATCCTGACCATTGCCAATCAGAAGGGTGGGGTAGGTAAAACCACCACCAGCGTTGCCCTGGGCGGTTTGGCCGCTGAGCAGGGGCAGCGTGTATTGCTGGTGGACCTGGACCCCCATGGCTCCCTCAGCACCTATTTTCGTCAAGATCCCGACGTACTTGAACTCAGCGTCTACACCCTGTTCCAGGAGCGCAAACAGCTCAGCCGCGACAGTGTGAAGCGGCTGATCCTGGCCACCGACTTCCCCGGTCTGGACCTGTTGCCCTCGGCCACGGCCCTGGCGACCCTGGAGCGGCAATCCATCGGCCAGGACGGCATGGGGCTGGTCCTCTCCCGCGCCCTGGCCCAGATCCAGGCGGACTATGATTGGGTGATGATCGACACACCGCCCCTGCTGGGTGTGCTCATGATCAATGCCCTGGCGGCCTGCCAGCACCTGGTGATTCCGGTCCAGACGGAATTCCTGGCGCTCAAGGGACTGGACCGGATGGTCAACACCCTCAGGATGCTGGGCAAGTCGCGCAAGCAGTCGCTCGACTACACCATTGTGCCGGTGATGTTCGACCGCCGCACCCAGGCGTCCGTCAGCAGCCTGCGCCAGTTGCGCAGCACCTACCCGGAACAGGTGTGGCCGCGTCATATTCCCATCGATACCCGCTTTCGCGACGCCAGCAAGGCGGGTGTTCCTCCGCATGCCTTTGATCCCCAATCCAGGGGCGTGGAGGCTTACGGTTCCTTGTTCAAGTACCTGCTGAGCCGGTTTGCCCGTGATGATCAGGTGTTGAGGGCTGCGCCATGAACCGCTCCCCGCATCCGCATGACAGCCTGGCGCTCTACTTCGATGAACTGCTGCGGGAAGAACCGGCCCCCCAGCCGGTGGCAGATGCGCCCGATACCGCCTACGCCGACGACCTTGCGCGCCAGCAAAAACTCCAGCGCCTGTTGCGGACAACCGAGCCCGCTGTGCCACCGGCCGCTGATCCGGTGCCGGCCGTAGAGGCTCCTGCCATGGAAGCTCCTGCCGTGGAAGCACCCGCTGCGCCATCCCGGAAGGTTGTCGTGGAGCCAGAACCCGTGCTGGAAGCGGCCACATCGCCGGTATCGCAGCTGGAAGGGTTGGAATGGTTGCCCAACGGCCGCCCCGCCTGGGCGCAGACGCGCTTTGACGTGCTGTTGTTCAAGGTGTCGGGACTGACGCTGGCCGTTCCCCTGATTTCCCTGGGACAGATCCAGCCGCTGACCGACGAACTCACGCCCCTGTTTGGCCAGGCCGACTGGTTCATGGGCTTGCAGCCCACACCCGCGGGCAAGATACGCACTGTCAATACTGCGAAATTCGTGATGCCCGAGCGTTACGATGAGTCCTTTGTCAAAAGCGCGCGCTATGTGGTGTCCATCAACGGCGTGCCCTGGGGGCTGGCGGTGGATTCGGTCAACCAGCCGATCAATCTGGCGCCGGACGATGTGAAATGGCGCAGTGAACGCAGCAAGCGCCCCTGGCTGGCTGGCACGGTCAAGGAGCATATGTGCGCGTTGCTGGACATTCCCCGCATCGGCCAGCTGCTGCTGGACGCGGACCGCAACGCGGGTAAAAGGCGCGCATGATCACCCGGCATGGCGTAGAATCTGGCACTCAACCGGTCTTTGGCTATAGTTATGGCGTGCGGACGAGCCGGCGTGGCGCCTGCGTCCGCCAGAAGAATGATCAACCACTTCAACACATACATTCCCGGCAGGACATGAGGCGTTAAGCATGGCATCCAACACCGTTACCAATAAAACCGGAGAAGACCCCGTTCTGCAGTGGGTCACTTTTCGCCTGGACGGTGAAACCTACGGCATCAATGTGATGCAGGTGCAGGAAGTGCTGCGTTATACCGAAATCGCTGCCGTCCCCGGTGCCCCTGCCTATGTGCTGGGCATTATCAACCTGCGCGGCAATGTGGTGACCGTGATAGATACCCGTCACCGCTTCAACCTCAACAGTGGGGATATCACGGACAACACCCGCATTGTGATCATTGAAACCGAACGCCATGTGGTGGGCATCCTGGTGGACAGTGTGGCCGAAGTGGTTTACCTGCGGCAGTCAGAAATTGAGATGGCGCCCAACGTGGGCAACGAAGAGAGCGCCAAATTCATCCAGGGCGTATGCCATAAGAACGACGAATTGTTGATCCTGATCGATCTCAACAAGCTGCTGACCAGCGAGGAATGGTCAGAGCTCGATGATATCTGATTGCCAACCTACAGGTTTGTTATCCGGACATGATGCAGCTGTTTAGCGAATGGGGATTTCTGCTCAGCCTGCTGGTGAGTCTGGTTGCCTTGCTGGTGGCAGGTGTCGCCTTGTCGCGCGTGCGCCGGCAACTGGAAGACGCGCGCAGGTTACAAGAGGATATCGCGCGCCAGCTGGCGCTGGCTAACAGCGGTTCCGTCGGCATGGGGCAGCGGTTGCTGGCAATGGAAAAACGCCTGCGTGAATCTGCTGTCGAAGCATCGCCGGCACAGCAGGATGATGACGATGATTTCAAAGCCTATGCCCAGGCCGCGCAATTGTTCAAGCTGGGCATCAGCAGCGAAGAAGTGGCGCAACGCTGCGGCCTGTCCCGCGCCGAGGCATCCCTGATGGAAATGATGCACAAGGCATCTTCCTGATCGTGCTGTCAACCATGTGTTCTCACAACCCAAGGAGTATCAATCATGAGCATTTTTAACAACATTTTGTCCAAGCTGGGATTCGGCGATAAGAAAGCGGTTGATCAGGGGAATGCCGCTCCACCGGTTCCGGGGGCTCCACAGGCAAGCGCTCCGGCCGCCGCGCCTGCGCAAGCGGCGCCGGTGGCGATCAGCAAGGTCGATGTCGTGGCGAAGCTGGAGTCCATGGCGAGCGCGAATCCGGAAAAACTCAACTGGAAAACATCGATTGTCGACCTGCTGAAACTGCTGGGACTCGACAGCAGCCTGGCGGCGCGCAAAAGCCTGGCGACCGAACTGGGTTGTCCGGCTGACAAGATGGGGGATTCCGCCCAGATGAATATCTGGCTGCACAAAACCGTCTTGCAAAAGCTTGCCGAGAATGGCGGCAATATTCCGGCTGATTTGCTGAAGTAATTGTTATCCTTTACATTCCTGACGTAACGCAACAGAGATCCTTGCCGGTCTCTGTTGTCGTTTTTGCAGGCCTCTTTCGCACTGTGCTAATCGTTTGCGTAGACAAACTGCTCGCCTGAAATACCTATCGAATCATTCGCCATCAGATAAAGATAGCTGGGCATCAAGGCTTCCGGTGGTTTGATGCTGGCTGGGTTTTCCGCCGGATAGGCCGCGGCCCGCATGCGTGTACGGGTAGCGCCCGGATTGATGCTGTTGACGCGAATGCGGGTGGTTCCTTCCAGCTCTTCCGCCAGGGTTTGCATGAGGTTTTCCTGCGCGGCCTTGGCGGCGCCATAAGCACCCCAGAACGCCCGGCCCTTGAAGCCGGCACCGGAGCCGGTGAACAGGATGGAGCCCGCCGCCGAACGTTCGAGCAATGGCAGCAGGGCGCGGGTCAGCAGGAAAGGCGCGGTCACATTCACCTGCATCACCCGCTGCCAGACATCCGGCGCATAGTTGGCGACAGGTGTGCGCTGGCCCAGTTCGCCGGCATTGTGCAGCAGGCCGTCCAGATGCCCGAACTCCGCATCCAGCACGTTGCACATGGCGAGGTAATCGTTTTCCTGCGCGGCTTCCAGGTTGAGTGGAAAAATCGCGGGCTGCGGATGCCCCGCGCCTTCTATTTCATCATAGACCCGCTCGAGCTTGGGCAAGGTGCGTCCGCAGAGCACCACGGTAGCGCCATAGGTTGCAAAGGTTTTTGCCGCTACCCGGCCTATGCCGTCGCCGGCGCCGGTGACCAGAATGATTTTGCCTTGCAGGCAGTCACCTTGCGGGCGGTAGTCTTGGGGAATGGTTTTCACAGCGGTATTCCTCACAGCAGTCATTGCGCGGCGGCGTTGATGGTCAGGCGGGCTTCCAGCAGCGGCCAGATGTCGCTGGCGCTCTCGACACGATAGTCGGCACCCCAGGTTGCAATATCGTCTTCTGCTTCAATGTAGCCATAGGCCGCGGCGATGGTGATGCTGCCCGCGGCCCGGCCGCAATCGATGTCGCGTTTGTGGTCGCCCACGAAAACCAGTTGATCCGGCTGGCAGTTCAAGTGACGGCTCGCCAAAAACAATGACTCGGGATGCGGCTTGCGCTGGCTGACATCATCCGGGCAGATCACGCTGGCCGGTGCCGGTTGCATGGGCAGGCTGGCCAGCAAGGCGTGGGTATAAAGTGCTGGTTTGTTGGTGGCAATGCCCCAGGCGATGCCATGTGTGGCCAATTGTTTCAGCAGGGTTTCTATGCCGGGGAAGGGGCGGGTGTGGACCGCGATATGATTCAGGTACATGGCCAGCAAACGTTGCCGCAATGGCTCGTAATCCGGATGCGGAATGTCGATGCCAAAGGCCAGGTTTACCAGTGCCCGGGCACCGTTGGATACCACGGCGCGTATGTGGGCTTCAGGCAGGGCAGGGCGTTGGTGCTCTGCCAGGAGCTGATTGACCACCACCACAAAATCCGGGGCGGTATCGAGCAGGGTGCCATCGAGATCGAAGATCACCCCGCGAATCGCGGATGAAGTCACAAGCGGTTTACCTTGTTCTGATATTGTCTCACTGTGCCGGCTTGCGCGCATGCACCAGATAATTGACGCTCACATCGGTCGCGCTCAATCTGTAGCGTCTGGTCAGCGGGTTATAGGTCATGCCGGTGATGTCCAGCAATTCCAGTCCCGCCACGCGCAGAAAAGCTGCCAGCTCGGACGGGCGTATGAATTTGGCGTAATCGTGCGTTCCGCGCGGCAACAGGCGCAGCACATATTCCGCACCCACAATCGCAAACGCATAGGCTTTGGGGTTGCGATTGATCGTGCTGAAATACACATGCCCGCCCGGCTTGACCAATTGCGCACATGCTTTCACGACCGATGCCGGATCGGGCACATGCTCGAGCATCTCCAGGCAGGTCACGATATCAAACGCTTCGGGTTTTTCTGCCGCCATGTCTTCAGCGGTCGATTTTTGATAATCCAGCACCAATCCCGACTCCAGCGCATGAAGCCGCGCCACACCCAGCGGCGCTTCCCCCATGTCGATGCCGGTGACCCGCGCGCCACGCTGCGCCATGGCCTCCGCCAGAATTCCTCCACCACAACCCACATCCAGCAGCTGCCGGCCAGCCACAGGCGAGCGTTCATCGATGTAATTGGCGCGCAGGGGATTGATGTCGTGGAGCGGCTTGAATTCGCTGTTCCTGTCCCACCAGCGACTGGCCAGGGCTTCAAACTTGGCGATTTCCGCCGTATCCAGATTGCTCATGTGTCAGTTGCTCTTCGCTTGTCATCTTGTGGTGCATTCTAGCCGTGAAGGCCGGGAGTATCACTGTGAATCCTCGGCATCCCTGCCTCTGTTGATTCATACCTATACCCCCAACCTTCACTCACATCCTGCCAACGGCTTGCTCGAATTCACTCGGATCTCGCAAGGGGTGTGGGGTAGCCCTGCGCAGGACCGTCTGCCGACAGGACGTCGGCAGCCGAGCCCCCAAGGACGACCCACAGGGATGTGGGAAGTGTCCCGAAGCGCCGGGAGCGCGTAGGGGCCGGGTTCACGGCGTGTCCTGCGCAGGGCTACCCCACACCCCTTTACCCCGAAATTTGCTGCCGCCACCAACGAGCCTTGGCCAGCAACTCCCGTTCATTCAATGTCTGCAACTGCCGGCTCAGCATCAACGCCTTGCCCGCCACCCAGACGTGACTCACCCGCTGTCCGCAATCCGTATATACGAGCTGGGACACCGGGTTATACAAAGGCTGCGCCTCCAGATCCCCCATATCCACCGCCACCAGGTCGGCGGACTTGCCCACCTCCAGGCTCCCGATCTGGTCCTCCAGGCCCAAAGCCCGGGCGCCATTCAGGGTCGCCATGCGCAGAGCCGCGTGGGCATCCAGCGCCCCCGCATTCCCCGCCACGGCCTTGGCCAGCAGGGCTGCCGTCTTCATCTCGCCGAGCAGGTTCAGGTCATTGTTGCTCGCCGCGCTGTCGGTACCCAGGGCCACATTGATTCCGGCATCCAGCAAACGCTGCACCGGGCAGAAGCCGCTGGCCAGCTTGAGGTTGGATTCGGGGCAGTGAATGACATGGGCGCCACTCTGCTGCAACAGGGCCAGGTCGCTGTCATCCACCTGGGTCATGTGCACGCACTGTGTCAGGGGCGAGAGCAGCCCCAGGTCCATCAGGCGCTGGCTGGGGCGCTTACCCGTTTCCGCCAGGGCTTTTTCCACTTCACCGGCGGTTTCGTGCAGGTGAATCTGTATGGGGGCGTCCAGTTCCTGTGCCAGGACCGCAACCTTTTTCAGGGGATCATCGCTCAGGGTATAGGGCGCGTGGGGGCCGAAACCGATACGGATCAGTTGGCTGGAACGGACATCATCATGCAGGGCCAGGCCCTTGGCAAAGTAATCGTCCGGTCCCAGGCCCCAGGCGGAGGGGAAATCGAAAATCGGGAAGCAGACCTGGGCGCGCACCTGGGCCTGCTGGGCGGCCTGAACCGTCTGCTCCGGGTAAAAGTACATATCCGAAAAGCAGGTGGTGCCGCTGCGGATCATTTCGGCGATGGCCAGGCTGGCGCCATCGCGCACGAACTCCTCACTGACCCATTGGCTTTCCGCGGGCCAGATGCGCTGTTCCAGCCAGTTCATCAGCGGCTGGTCATCGGCATAGCCGCGCAGCAGGCTCATGGCCGGGTGGCCATGGGCGTTGACCAGGCCGGGGATGACCAGGTGATTCCCCAGGTTGATGGTCTGCTCGGCGGCATACTGGCGCTCGGCTTCTTCCTGGGGCAGGAGCGCGATTATCTGGCCGTTGTTGATGGCCAGGGCGCAGTTTTCCAATACCCGGTCGGCGGGTACCACAGGGATTATCCAGCGGGCCTTGATCAGCAAGCGTATGGATCTGGGTGGAGGCATGGTCGTTCCTGTCGGGCGGCTCCTGAGCCTGGGGCGCGCAGTATAACGCAAAGTCATTTTGCCCGTGGTGACCCGCTTGGCGATCCGGGATCAGGCAGTGCCTATGGTGTTGAAATTGTGGTAGTATTCGCCGCTTTGCACGGTTGCCCCGGTCCCCATTAAGACGGGGTGCCGGTGCGGGCCTGGGCTGGTGGTTTTTTGCACTGGCGCCGGTTCGGCACCCGCCCGGCAACCTCGATCCGTCCAGCTGTTACCAGAATAAGGATTACCCTGTTCCATGGTTGAATTCGCTAAAGAAATCTCGCCCGTCAATATCGAAGATGAACTCCGGCAGTCCTATCTCGACTATGCCATGAGCGTGATTGTCGGCCGTGCCCTGCCTGATGTCCGCGATGGACTCAAGCCGGTGCACCGCCGTGTGCTCTTCGCCATGAGCGAGCTCAATAACGACTGGAACAAGCCCTACAAAAAATCCGCCCGTGTGGTGGGTGATGTCATCGGTAAATACCACCCCCACGGCGATTCCGCGGTGTACGACACCATCGTGCGCATGGCGCAGCCTTTCTCGCTGCGCTACATGCTGATCGACGGCCAGGGCAACTTCGGTTCCATCGACGGCGACAACGCGGCGGCCATGCGCTACACCGAAATCCGCATGGCAAAGATCGCCCACGATCTGCTGGCGGATCTCGATAAGGAAACCGTGGATTTCGTGCCCAACTATGACGGGCAGGAACAGATTCCCGATGTGCTGCCCACCCGGGTGCCCAACCTGCTGGTCAATGGCTCCTCGGGCATCGCCGTGGGCATGGCCACCAACATCCCGCCGCACAACCTGCGCGAAGTGGTCCAGGGTTGCCTGGCCTTGATTGACAACCCGGAGATCACCATCGATGAATTGATGGACTACATCCCCGGCCCGGATTTCCCCACCGCCGCCATCATCAATGGCCGTGCCGGTATCCTCGAAGCATACCGCACCGGGCGCGGCCGCATTTATGTGCGCGCCAAGGCCGATATCGAATCCGATGAGAAAACCGGCCGTGAAACCATCATCGTCACGGAAATTCCCTACCAGCTGAACAAGGCGCGCCTGATCGAGCGCATCGCCGAACTGGTCAAGGAAAAGAAAATCGAGGGCATCTCCGAGCTGCGCGATGAGTCGGATAAGGACGGCCTGCGCATCGTCATCGAGGTCAAGCGCAACGAGTCCGCCGAGGTGTTGCTGAACAACCTCTACGCCCAGACCCAACTGCAGAATGTCTTCGGCATCAACATGGTGGCGCTGGAATATGGCCAGCCGCGCCTGCTCAACCTCAAGGAGATGCTGGATGCCTTCGTGCGTCACCGCCGCGAGGTCGTCACCCGCCGTACCGTTTATCTGCTGCGCAAGGCGCGCGAGCGTGGCCATATCCTCGAAGGCCTGGCGGTTGCCATTGCCAACATCGATGAAGTCATCGAGCTGATCAAGCGTTCGTCCACACCCGCCGATGCCAAGGAAGCCTTGGTATCCCGTGGCTGGGATGCGCGCGAGATGGCGCCTTTCCTCGAGCGCGCCGGTGAGGATGCCTGCCGTCCGGAAGACCTGGGTGCGGAATTCGGCGTGCGCGATGGCAGATACTATCTGTCCGCCGCGCAGGCCCAGGCGATTCTCGAACTGCGCCTGCACCGCCTGACGGGCATGGAGCACGACAAGCTGCTGGCCGAGTACGAAGAAAAGCTGGCGGAAATCGCCCAGTACCTGGAAATCCTCGGCAACGCCCTGCGCCTGATGGCCGTGATCCGTGAAGAATTGCAGGAAGTGATCACCAATTATGGCGATGCCCGCCGCACCGAGATCATTGCGTCCACACTCGACCTGACCACCGAGGACCTGATCAATGAAGAGGACCGGGTGGTCACCATTTCCCATGGCGGCTACGCCAAGAGCCAGCCGCTGGATGACTACCAGGCCCAGCGCCGCGGCGGCATGGGCAAGTCCGCCACCGCAGTCAAGGATGAAGATTTCGTTGAACACCTGCTGGTGGCCAGCACCCACGATACCATTCTCTGTTTCACCAACGCGGGCAAGGTTTACTGGCTCAAGGTGTATATGATTCCCGTGGCGGGCCGCCAGTCGCGCGGACGCCCGGTGGTCAATCTGTTGCCACTGGATGATGGTGAACGGATCACCTCGATCCTGCCGGTAAAAACCTACGACGACGATCACTTCATTTTCATGGCCACGGCCAACGGCACCGTCAAGAAAACCGTGCTGACACAATTCTCGCGTCCGCGCAGCGTCGGATTGCGCGCAATCGAACTGGATGAAGGCGATACCCTGGTGGGAACCGCCATCACCAACGGCGCCTGTGACGTGATTCTGTTTTCCAGCGGCGGCAAGGCCGCGCGTTTCCGCGAGGCCCAGGTGCGCGCCATGGGGCGTACTTCCCGTGGCGTGCGCGGTATCCGCCTGGCGCAAGGCCAGCGTGTCATCGGCATGGTGATTCCCTTGAGCGGCGGCCAGGTGCTGACGGTCAGCGAAAACGGTTATGGCAAGCGCACCAGTGTGGATGAGTTCCCGGCCAAGGGCCGCGGCTCACAGGGCGTGATCGGCATGCAGACCACCGAGCGCAATGGTGGGCTGGTTGGAGCCGTCCAGGTCTTCGATGGCGAGGAAATCATGCTGATTTCCGATCAGGGCACCATGGTGCGCACACGTGTGGATGAAGTGTCCCTGCTCAGCCGCAACACCCAGGGCGTGCGGCTGATCAAGCTCAGGGAGGGCGAGCGCATGCAAGGCCTGGAGCGTATCGAAGAAAGTGCCGATGAAAGCGCCGAGCGCGAATTGGCCCTCGCCGAAGGTGGTGATGCCGAGCCTTTGCCCGATGATGCCGCAAGTGGCAGCGATACCCCGAACGACGACGCAGACCATTAACCCGGCCGCTGCCTGTGAGCAGCGGCCTATGTTCAGTAATGACTTATGTCCAATGAATTGACGGAAGAGCAAAAGCTGCTTGCCTTGCGCAATCGCATCGACGCGATTGACGACGAAATCGGCCGTCTGATTTCCGCCCGTGCGCAATGCGCCCAGGATGTGGCCGAGGTCAAGAAGGCCGGTCTGCCACCCCAGGCGGAAATCCTGTTCTATCGCCCGGAGCGTGAAGCCCAGGTATTGCGCCGTGCCATGGAACGCAATACCGGTCCGCTCAGCAATGAAGAAATGGCGCGCTTGTTCCGTGAAATCATGTCCGCCTGCCTGGCATTGGAAAATCCGATCAAGGTTGCCTACCTGGGGCCTGAAGGAACCTTCACGCAGCAGGCCGCGCTCAAGCATTTTGGCCATTCGGCGGTGGCCCTGCCGTTTTCAGCGATCGATGAAGTCTTCCGTGAAGTGGAGGCGGGTGCCGTCAATTACGGCGTGGTACCGGTGGAGAATTCCACCGAAGGTGTGGTTAACCACACGCTGGATAATTTCATGGGTTCCAACCTGAAGATCTGCGGCGAAGTGGAGTTGCGCATTCACCACAACCTGCTGGTGTCGGATGTGACCAATGTCAACAGCATCACGCGCATCTATTCCCACTCTCAATCCTTGGCGCAGTGCCGCAAATGGCTGGACGCCCACTATCCCAAGGCGGAACGTGTGGCGGTCAACAGCAACGCCGAGGCGGCCAAGCGTTTGAAAGGCGAGTGGAATGCCGCGGCCATTGCCGGCAGCATGGCGGCCGAACTTTACGGGTTGACCACCCTCGCCGAAAAAATCGAAGACCAGCCGGACAACTCCACCCGTTTTTTGATTATCGGTTCCAAGTCCGTGCCGCCCAGTGGCGTGGATAAAACCTCGATCGTCGTTGCCATGCGCAATGAACCGGGCGCGTTGCACAACCTGCTGGAGCCTTTCCATCGCCATGCGATTGATTTGACCCGGGTGGAAACCCGTCCATCGCGCACCGGCGCCTGGACCTATGTGTTTTTCATTGATTTTGCCGGCCATGCCGAGGACCCGGTCATCAGCCAGGTGCTCAAGGAAGTTGCTTCGCGCGCGGCTGATCTGAAACTGCTCGGTTCTTATCCCAAAGCGGTACTCTGATTCATCCATGACACACGATGCTCCCCTGATCGACAAGCTGGTGGTTATCGGCATTGGCCTTATCGGTGGCAGTCTGGCCACGGGCCTCAAAGCGCGCGGCGGTTGCCGCGAGACCATCGGCATCGCGCGCCGTGCGCAGACCTGCCGTGAGGCGGTGGAGCTTGGTGTGGTGGATCGTGCTTACGCGGATCTGCGCGAGGTTGCGGGAGAATTGGGGCGGGACGATGTGATCTTCATTGCCGTGCCAACCCTGTCCGTTGCCGAGGCGCTGAAGAATATCCGCGACCTGGTATCACCAGAGGTGACCATTACCGACGGCGCCAGTGTGAAGGGCAGCGTGGAGCAGGCGGCGCGTCAGTTATTCGGTGAGGTTCCGCCCCAGCTGGTGCTGGGACATCCCATCGCCGGCTCGGAAAAAAGTGGCGTGAGCGCCGCGAATCCGGACCTGTATGAAAAACACCGTGTCATCCTTACGCCGGTGGCCACCACCAGCGCTGAACATTTACAGCGGGTGACCCGCATCTGGCAGCAGGTGGGCGCCGAGGTGCTCACCATGTCGGTGGCGGAGCATGATGAGGTATTGGCCGCAACCAGCCATCTGCCCCATGCCATTGCCTACTCGCTGGTGGATACCCTGGCGCAGGACATCGGCAATCCCAATATTTTTCGCTATGCCGCGGGCGGCTTCCGCGATTTTACCCGGATCGCCTCCAGTGATCCGGTGATGTGGCACGACATCATGCGTGCCAACAAAACCCCTGTGATTCAGGCCCTGGATCTGTTCATCGACAACCTCATGCGGATGCGCAAGGGCATAGAGACAGAAGACAGCGAATACCTCCTGGGTGTGTTCACCCGGGCCAAGGTGGCGCGGGATCACTTTACAAAAATGCTAGCCAAGAGAGCGTTCATCGATTCCATGAGTACACAGAAGATTGATTATGTGATTCAACCCGGCGGCCAGGTGAAAGGCACCATTCGCGTGCCGGGCGACAAATCCATTTCCCACCGCTCCATCATGCTGGGCTCACTTGCCGAAGGCATCACAGAAGTGGAAGGCTTCCTGGAAGGTGAGGATGCCTTGGCGACGCTCCAGGCATTCCGCGATATGGGTGTGGTGATCGAGGGACCGGTTGATGGATATGTGAAAATTCACGGTGTGGGGCTGCATGGCCTCAAGGCACCGAAAAAGCCGTTGTACATGGGCAATTCCGGCACCACCATCCGCCTGATGTCCGGCTTGCTTGCCGGCCAGCAGTTCGATGTGGAAATGAGCGGTGACGAGTCCCTGGCCAAGCGGCCGATGAATCGCGTGGCCAATCCCCTGCGCGACATGGGTGCGACTATCGAGACAGGGGAGGGTGGACGCCCGCCCATCAAACTCAAAGGCGGTGCCCGGCTCAAGGGCATAGATTATGTCATGCCCATGGCCAGCGCCCAGGTCAAGTCCTGTGTGCTGCTTGCGGGTCTTTATGCCGAGGGTACAACGCGGGTAACGGAACCGGCACCCACGCGCGACCATACCGAGCGTATGCTGGCCGGTTTCGGTTATCCCGTAAAACGTAATGGCGCGGTGGCCGAGCTGACGGGTGGCGGCAAGTTGACCGCGACCAAAATTGAAGTGCCCGCCGATATTTCGTCCGCCACTTTTTTCATGGTGGCGGCAGGCATTGCGCCCGGCTCCGATCTGACCTTGACCCATGTGGGCATCAACCCGACACGTATCGGCGTGATCAATATCCTGCGCTTGATGGGCGCGGATCTCTCGTTGAGCAATGAGCGTATCGTCGGTGGCGAGCCGGTGGCGGATATCCGCGTGCGCTACGCGCCGCTCAAAGGCATTCGCATCCCCGAGGATCAGGTGCCCCTGGCCATCGATGAATTCCCCGCGCTCTTTATCGCCGCGGCCTGTGCCGAGGGCGAGACCATCCTCACCGGTGCGGAAGAGTTGCGTGTGAAAGAATCCGATAGGATCCAGTCCATGGCTGACGGTTTGCAGATTCTCGGCATCGACGCCCAACCCACGCCGGACGGCATCGTTATCCAGGGCGGGCAGATCGGCAGCGGCGCGGTGGAAACCCATCATGATCACCGCATCGCCATGTCGTTCAGCATCGCCGCCCTGCGCGCGTCGGGTCCGATCCATGTAAAAGACAGCACCAATGTGGCCACGTCCTTCCCGACCTTTGTCGAACTGGCCAGGCAGACAGGTATCAATCTGGCCGTTGTCGATCACTGACACGGCCCACTGTTTTATCCAATTTTTCGGTAGCCTAATGTCCAACTACACACTGACACACTTGAAGCAGCTGGAAGCGGAAAGTATCCATATCATCCGTGAAGTGGCTGCGGAGTTTGACAAGCCCGTCATGCTCTATTCCATCGGCAAGGATTCGGCGGTGATGATGCATCTCACCCAGAAAGCCTTCTATCCTGGCAAGCCGCCGTTTCCGCTGATGCACGTCGACACCACCTGGAAGTTCAAGGAAATGATCGAATTCCGCGACCGCCGGGTCAAGGAGCTGGGTTGGGACCTGATCGTGCATATCAACCAGGAAGGTGTGGACCTGGGAATCAATCCGTTCGTCCACGGCAGCGCCAAGCACACGGATATCATGAAAACCCAGTCGCTCAAGCAGGCGCTGACCAAATACGGTTTTGATGCGGCTTTCGGCGGTGCGCGCCGCGATGAGGAAAAATCCCGCGCGAAAGAGCGCGTCTATTCCTTCCGCGACAAGAACCATCGCTGGGACCCGAAAAACCAGCGTCCGGAATTGTGGAACATCTATAACGGCCGCGTGGACAAGGGTGAAAGCATCCGTGTTTTTCCACTCTCCAACTGGACCGAACTGGATATCTGGCAATACATCCACCTGGAAAACATTCCCATCGTGCCTTTGTATTTCGCGGCCAGGCGGCCCGTGGTGGCGCGCGACGGCACCCTGATCATGGTGGATGACGATCGCATGCCCATCGGTCCCAACGATAAGGTGGAAGAACGCATGGTGCGCTTCCGTACCCTGGGTTGTTACCCCTTGACCGGCGCTGTGGAATCAACAGCCACCACCTTGCCGGAAATCATCCAGGAAATGCTGCTGACCACCACCTCGGAGCGCCAGGGCCGGGTCATCGACCACGACAGCGCCGGTTCCATGGAAAAGAAAAAGCAGGAAGGTTACTTCTGACATGAGCCATCAATCCGAACTGATCGCCACCGACATAGACGCCTACCTGGCGCAACACGAACAGAAAGAACTGCTGCGGTTCCTGACCTGCGGCAGTGTGGACGATGGAAAAAGCACGCTGATCGGCCGCTTGCTGCACGACTCCAAGATGATCTATGAAGATCAGTTGGAAGCCATTCGCTCCGACAGCGTCAAGCATGGCACCACCGGCGAAAAAATCGACCTCGCATTGCTGGTCGACGGCCTTCAGGCCGAGCGCGAGCAGGGCATCACCATCGATGTTGCCTATCGCTATTTTTCCACGGCCAAGCGCAAATTCATCATCGCCGATACCCCCGGCCACGAGCAGTACACACGCAACATGGCCACGGGCGCATCCACCTGCGACCTGGCGATTATTTTGATCGATGCACGCCACGGAGTTGTGACCCAGACACGCCGCCACAGCTATATCGCTTCGCTGTTGGGTATCAAGCATGTCGTGGTGGCCATCAACAAAATGGATTTGCTGAATTTCAGCGAAGATACCTTTGACAAGATTCGACAGGATTACCTCGCCTTTGCCGACAAGCTGGGTATGAGCGGGATTCATTTCGTGCCCATCTCGGCATTGGATGGCGACAATGTGGTCAACCGTTCCGAGCGATCGTCCTGGTACCAGGGCCAGACGTTGATGGAGATTTTTGAATCCGTCCCTGTCGCTGCGGACCGGAATTTTGATGATTTCCGTTTTCCGGTGCAGTATGTCAATCGCCCCAACCTGGATTTCCGCGGTTTTTGCGGCAATATCGCCTCGGGTGTCGTGCGTGTCGGTGATGCCATCAAGGTCTTGCCCTCGGGCAAGACCAGCAGTGTCAAAGCCATAGTGACCTACGATGGCGACTTGCAGGAGGGTTTTGCCGGCCAGGCGGTGACGCTGACCCTGAATGACGAGATCGATGTGAGCCGCGGTGACATGCTGGTACTGGCAAGGGACCAGGTGCCCACCACCAATCACCTCAAGGCCCATCTGGTATGGATGACAGAGAAACCCTCCGCCGCGGGCAATGAGTATCTCTTCAAGTTCGCCAGCAAGCTGGTGAGCGGCAAGCTGGCAGCCATCGACTACCGTGTCGATGTCAACACCCAGGTGCATTCGGCGACGGATGCCTTGCAGCTGAATGATATCGCGGTGGTGGATGTGTCGCTCAATCAGGCGGTCGTGGTCGACGAATATGCGCGCAACCGGGCGACTGGCGCCTTCATCGTGATCGACCGGCTGACCAATATCACCGTGGGTGCTGGCATGGTCATCAGCCGCCTGGAAAACCAGCTGGCGCCAACCGGTGATTTCAGTGAATTCGAACTGGAACTCAACGCGCTGATCCGCAAGCATTTCCCCCACTGGCAGGCGCTGGATATCCGCAAGCTCTGATTTGATTTGCCTGTAAGACCCCTCTCTGATTGCTTCGTTGGTTGTCTGAAAAAGATAGCCGTCCGTGGCCTGAAGAGAGGGGTTTCGTTTTTCTGCTTATTGCAGAATCGGCTCGCAGACGGGCTCGATGGCCTGGCCCGCGATCACTTTTTTGGCAAAGGGTATGGAGTCCACCAGTGACGCGTTCACTGTGGCGCTGTGTCCCAATCCCGCATACAAATGTCCCTCCACGATGGAACCCGCCGCACAGGCGTCGCGCATCAACGCCAGTTGATTGACGGCTGCCGGCGTGACATCGGATGCGCCAGTGCCGATGAAGATGGGTACCTCGAGTTTCAGTGTCGGATAAACGCTGTAGCGGTCCGCGCGTTCATTGGCGCGGGCCTGGAACGCCTGGTAGCGTTCAGAGGGTTTTTCCAAAAAGGCATTGGCACGGGTAAGCCCGGCGGTCACCACATCATTCATCAAGCCGGTGAGGCAGGTATTGCGGGCCTGGTCGACCAGGGCGGCTGCCTGCTCGGTGAACAGGTCCGAAGGTTGCAGCGACGGGTCGTGCTGCTGAGCGATGAGAAAACCATAGATGCTGTAGGCAATCGCGGAGTCCACGACATGGGGATTTGCGGGAAGGCTGGCCGATGGCAAGGGCGGTTGATTGCTGGGCCGGCGATAGATCACACCCGTGCCTACCGCGCCTTTCAAGCCCAGTTCCGGAGAATAGGTCGGCGCATAGGCGGCTGCGCCAAACGCGGCCGCGCCGCCCTGCGACTGGCCGACGATGACGACCTCGTTGGCCAGTTCGGGATAGTGCTGAATGGCGGCACGCGCGCTGTCCAGGACACCATAGGAAATCGCCGGAATGTTGATCAACGGATGAGGGCCGGGAACGCCGAGCCCCTGGTAGTCGGTGGCGACAATGGCAAAGCCTTCACTCAGCCAGCGGTTGAGGTAGAGCACATCGCGCCACGACCGGCCAGCCCAGGAAGGCGCACAGATATCCGCCAGCCCGACGGTGCCGTGCGCCCAGGCAACAACGGGCCAGCCACCCGCCGGCGCCTTGCCGTGGGGAATGAAAACCGCACCGGATACCACTATGGGCGTGTTGCCGGTGTAGCCATCGGTGGATGAATAGAGTATGCGTTCCTGCTTGGCCGCATTGGCCAGACCTGCGGCCGCATCCAGGCGCTCGGACCGCAGGAGTTTTCCCGGCTGTTTGGGAATGGCTTTTTTCCAGGTATAGAATTCGGACACGCGGCCATCCCCCTGGCTGGGATCAGGTTTGGGCGATTGAGCGATTGCGTGAAACGCTACCGATGTACTGAATACTAATAGAACGATTGACAACAGCTTTTTCAGCGAAAAGGGGGACATGGGATTTCCTTGTATCTTTGCAATGCCTCTGACAGGGCAAGAATGATGCCATTTGAAAAATTCAATCAAAAACGCAGCAAAGATGCAGGAGAGACGCGAGTTGGAAGGGTGAATGGTGAAAACTGTTTTTTATAATGCGGACTGTCAGGTTGCTGAAATAGCAGCAAGGTGTTTTCTATAGGACACTGTCTTGCAGCGATGGCATCGGTGGAGGTGAATACCTGAATCCGGCAGGCTCAACGGGATTGATCGCGCTGTCGAATACAGGTATTCCCGTCGCAGGACAACAAGGTCTTTGCAGGAAAGATCAATCCACATAGGGCCGGTGTTTCAGCACCGAATGGATGACATGCTCGTGTTCAAAATACACGACGAAATCCGCGTATTCCCAGCTGGAAATGGGTGGCGTGCCGCGCGCGGGGTTTTCTTTCTGCGGCTCACCGAACTCCTCGCGGACCCGGCTTTTGGTCGTACCGGTGGCGGGGCGTTTGATGGACTTAAGTTCGGACGCTTGCTGTCCGACGGGAATCTGGATTACCTCGGCGAGGCTGGCGGGTGCCACCAGGCCCAGGCCGGCGGTTAACAGGCAAAGGCGAAGCATAGTCAATCTCCCATCTTTCTGGCTTGTTGAGAGCGGCGGTCGGCCATCTGGGCGCGCATGATCTGCTGGCCGATGATGTGCAGCTGGGCGTCGCGCAGGTGATGGAATTTTGCAGCAATCTGGTAATCGCCGGCCTTGCACAGTTCACAGCGTATGATTTTGGCAAAGACGATGAGTCCCGCGTAACTGGGCAGGAAGGTCATGCGCAAGGCGATATGGCTGTTGGCGGGGATGGGCTTGGCCGAGCCGAAGGCAATGCCGCCTTCGCTGAGGTTGACCTGGCGCGTGATGCTGGTCAGGGCAGGCGGCTTGTGCTCGGCCATGAGCTGCTGGCTCAGCAACTCGATCTTGCGGTTGAGGTTGTGCAGGTAGTCTCCCAGCGCGCGGTTGCCATTTTTGATCTGGAACAGCAGCTGGGCGTTGTCGTTGTCCAGCCGTTTGATCTCGCCGTAGAGGGCGACAGCGCCGGAGTTGTCAAAAAAGCTTTCCGGCTCGCGGGATTGCAGCTGGGATTCTTCCACCTCGCGGTATTCCAGGGCGATGTTTTCGTCGATGCGAAAGGAGCTGCGGCGTTCGGACATGGCGGTTTCTCGGGAGCCTCGGGCGTACTGCCTAATACCTTAGCACAAAGCGCGGCTCCCGCTGGCGGGGCAGGATTTTATCCGGGCTCGCTTGTGCGGTTCCGAGGCATGGGGTTAAATGCGCTCCATGCCGATAAACATCCCCCTCTATATAGGTTTGCGCTATACCCGCGCCAAACGCCGCAACCAGTTCATCTCCTTTGTCAGTGGGTTTTCGCTTCTGGGCATGGCCCTGGGCGTGATGGCATTGATCCTGGTGTTGTCCGTGATGAATGGTTTCGACCGGGAAATGAAACAGCGCATCCTCAGTGTGATCCCCCACGGCTTCGTGGACCAGCAGCCCTATCTGGCTGATTGGGCCGCGCTGGACGCCCGCCTGACCCGTCATCCACAGGTGCTGGCGACGGCACCCTATATCGCGGGTTTTGCCATGGTCAGCTATGAGCGGGGCGTGGAGAGCATCGCCCTGCAAGGCATAGTGCCCGAGCAGGAGACGCAGGTGTCGGTGCTGGAGCGCCACATGATCGCCGGTTCGAGCCTCCAGTTGCAGCCGGGTGAGTTTGGCATTGTGATGGGCAGTCTCCTGGCCCGCCACCTGGGATTGACGCTGGGCGATCAGGTGACACTGACCCTGCCGGATATCACCATCACCCTTGCCGGAGTGTATCCCCGTACCCGCCGTTTTACCCTGGTGGGCGTGTTCGAGGTGGGCGCCCAGCTGGACCAGAGCCTGGCGATGATCCACCTCGAGGATGCCCGCCGCCTCATGCGCCTGCAAGGCGCCCAGGGCGTCAGGGTCAAGGTCGGCGATATCTACCAGGCCGGGCTGGTCATGGCGGAGCTCAAGCGGGAACTGGGGGATGACTATCGCGTACTGGACTGGAGCCAGACCCAGGGCAGTCTTTTCCAGGCGGTGAAAATGGAAAAGGTCGTCATCGCCACGCTGCTCAGCATCATCATTGCCGTGGCCGCCTTCAATATCGTCTCGAGCCTGGTGCTCATGGTGGCGGACAAACGCGGCGATATCGCGGTCCTGCGCACCCTGGGGCTGACCGCCCGGCAGGTGATGGCGATCTTTGTGGTGCAGGGCAGTGCGGTGGGGCTTGCCGGAACCCTGATCGGCGCGGCGCTGGGCTGCCTGCTGGCGGTCAGTATCAACCCGCTGGTGGATGGGCTGGAACGCTGGTTTGGCTGGCGGGTGTTCGATCCCGACGTTTTCTTCATCAGCCATCTGCCATCCGTGCTCCTGTGGCAGGATGTCTTGATGATCTGTGTGACCGCCCTGGCGCTGAGCCTGCTGGCCACCCTCTATCCCGCGTACCGCGCCGCGCAGATCCAGCCCGCCGAGGCGCTGCGTTATGAATGATTTGCCACCGGAGTTGCCCCAGATGAACGATCCCCGGACCCAGGTTGTACTCAGTTGCCAGGGCGTGACCAAGGAGTACCGCCAGGGTCCCCTGGCGGTCACTGTACTCAAGGGGGTGGGTATGGCCATCCAGCGCGGTGAACGGGTCGCGATTGTCGGGGCCTCAGGTTCGGGCAAGTCCACGCTCCTGAACATCCTCGGCGGCCTGGATACGCCCAGCAGCGGTGAGGTGGTGGTTGATGGCCAGCCGCTGGCGCAATTGGGTGCCGATGCCCGGGGCCGCCTGCGCAATCGCAGCCTGGGTTTCGTCTATCAATTCCACCATCTGCTGCCGGAGTTTACCGCCCTGGAAAATGTGGCCATGCCGCTCCTGATCGGGCGGCTGGACAAGGCCGATGCCCGGTCGCGTGCTGCGGCCATGCTGGAGCAAGTGGGGTTGGGTCAGCGCCTCGAACACAAGCCCTCGGAGCTGTCCGGCGGTGAGCGCCAGCGGGTGGCCATTGCCCGGGCGCTGGTCACCGGACCTGCCTGCGTCCTGATGGACGAGCCCACCGGGAACCTCGATGGTGTCGCGGCCGAGGCCATACAGGCGCTGATGCTGGCGCTCAACCAGCAGCTGGGCACCAGCTTTGTGGTGGTGACCCATGATCCGCGACTGGCGGCGCGTATGGACCGGACGCTCACGCTCAGCGACGGGCGCCTGGTGTAAACCCGTGATTACACCAGGCCCGGAATGCTGCTAGGATGGCGGCTCCCCGGGCTAGATGATGTGTTTTATGGAGTTTCTCATTCTCATCGGTTTGATCCTGTTGAACGGCATTTTCGCAATGTCGGAAATCGCGATAGTCACCGCACGCAAGTCCCGCCTGGCCGCACTCAGTGCCAAAGGCAGCCACTCCGCCAGGGTGGCGCTGCAACTGGCTGAAGATCCCACGCAATTCCTGTCCACCATTCAGATCGGCATCACGTCCATCGGTATCATGAACGGTATTTTCGGTGAGGCCCTGCTGGCGGATCCGTTTGCCATCTGGCTCGAGTCCCTGGGCATGCCGGCCAAAACCAGCAGCATCACCTCGACCGTGCTGGTGGTCGTGGTGGTGACCTATCTGTCCATCGTCGTCGGCGAACTGGTGCCCAAGCGCATGGGGCAGATCCACGCCGAGCGCATTGCCTGCCTGATTGCGCAGCCCATGTCGTTCCTGGCGGTGGCCACCAAACCCTTTGTTTATTTGCTCACGGCCTCCACCCGCTGGTTGATGCGCATACTGCGCTTCAAGGAAGCCGGGCAGGCGGGTGTCACCGAGGAAGATATCCATGCAATCCTCACCGAGGGATCGGTGTCCGGTGTGATCGAGCAGAGCGAGCACGCCATGGTTCGCAATGTCTTCCGCCTCGATGAGCGTCCCGTATCCTCGATGATGGTGCCGCGCACCGACGTCGTGTTTCTCGACACGGCCTTGTCTATCGAGCAGAACCTGCAACGCATCATGGAGTCACCCCATTCACGCTTTCCGGTTTGCCATCGCCACATTGAAGAACTCATCGGTGTCGTCAATGCCAAGCAGTTGTTCGCGCAGTTGATTGCCGGCGAAACCATAGACCTGAAAGCCCTGGCGCAGCCCTGCCATTTCATTGCCGAAACCTTTTCCGGCATGGCGCTGCTGGAACACTTCCGCGAGACCGACAGCCAGATGCTGTTTGTGGTCGATGAATACGGTCATCTCAAGGGGATCGTGACTTTGCAGGATTTGCTGGAAGCCCTGACCGGTGAATTCAGGCCGGCGGAGTCCGATGATCTGACCCTGATTCGCCGCGAGGATGGCTCCCTGCTGCTAGACGGTTTGCTGTCCATTCACGATCTGCGTGATTGCCTGGGATTGGAAGAGTTACCGGGAGAGGTCACGCGCGAATACGAGACCCTGAACGGATTGTTCATGTACCTGCTCGGCAGGGTACCGGTTACCACGGACAAGATCGTCCTGGGTGACTGGACGCTGGAGATTGTCGACATGGACGGATTGCGTATCGACAAGGTACTGGCGGTAAAAAATACAGTCGTTGAAGACGACAGGGATATGTTTTAATTCTCGTCGGTCATTGCCCGGAAGATCATAAACCGGGCAATGGTCTCTGGCACTCCTGTGTGAAGGTCCATCCATGTTGCGTCTGCTCTGGTTTATCGGTTCCCGTTACGGACTTTCCCGACGCCACAGCCAATTGGTTTCCTTTATCTCCTCGCTGTCGACGGCTGGCCTGGTCATCGGCGTGGCGCTGCTGATTCTTGTGTTGTCCATCATGAATGGTTTTGATCGGGAACTGCGCGAGCGGATTCTCGGCGTGATGCCCCATGTGAGCATCTATCACACCCAGGGTATTGGCGATTATGAGTCGCTGTTGCTACATGCCCGGCAGTTTCCCCAGGTCGTCTCCGCCGAACCTTTTGTGCAGTTGCAGGGCCTGGTGACCTATCAGAAACGCACGCATCCCGTCAGTCTGCTGGGTATTTCTGATGACGAGAAATTGCAGCCCGCCGCGTTGCGCAACTATTTACCGGCTGAACACTTGCAGGCATTGGCCAGTGGACCAGGCATCATCCTCGGGCGTGGTGTGGCTGATCAATTGCGCATCTCGCCAGGGGAGAGCCTGACCCTGATCATTCCGGTGGCAGGCAGCGCCAGCGCCACTCCCCGGGTGGCGATGCTGCCGGTGATTGCCGTGCTGGACACCAGCACGGAGATTGACCAGCAGATGGCATTGATGGGGCTGGAACAGGCTTCCCGGCTTTCGCCTTATCCTGGACGCGTGACCGGTGTGCGTTTGCAGGTGAATGATCTTTTCGCGGCTCCCTGGGTGATGCGTGGCGTCATCAACGAATTGCCAGCCGGTTACTACGGCAGCAACTGGACGCGGACGCAGGGCAACCTGTATGAAGCCATCCATATGTCCAAGCGGCTGGTGGAATTGTTGTTGTTTTTGATCATCGGCATTGCCGCTTTCAATCTGGTGTCGACCTTGATCATGGTGGTGGTGGACAAGCAGGGTGATATCGCCATTCTGCGCACCCTCGGTGCGTCAACCGGTGAAATACTGGGTGTGTTCATGGTGCAGGGTGGGCTGATTGGTTTGGTGGGAACCTTGTTGGGTGTGGTGTTGGGTGTCCTCCTGTCGGTGACAGTGACAGACCTGGTGCTGTGGCTCGAACGGTTGCTGGGCGTGCAGTTTTTGCAATCGGATGTCTATCCCATCAGCTATCTGCCATCCGACCTGCAGGCCGGTGATGTCGTCCAGATTGCGGCGACCGCGTTGGTTATCAGCCTCGTGGCCAGTTTGTATCCCGCCTGGCGCGCCAGCCGCGTTCAACCGGCGGAAGCGCTGCGCTACGAATAACATGCTCATCTAAAACAGTGTGTTGCGCACTGTTGCCTGATTTCACATAATGCCGGGCAATTGAATTCCAGGGAAGGAATCATGTTCAACTATCTGCCATCCAGATTGCTGTCCAGGACAGGAAGGCCATGGCGTGTCTGGCCTCGCGCTACCTTGATCACCGCCGTCGTCGGCACCCTCTCTGTGTCCTGGCTGCCAGTCTTGCCTTCGGTATTATGGTGCCTGCTCCCGCTGCTTTTATTGTTCCCGGTATTTTTGTTGCGGCATGCCTTTGCCTGCCTGTGCTGGGTTTTTCTCATGGGCGCTGCCTGGGGTGTGCTTTATGGACACCTCCTGCTGTCACAGCAGTTGCCGCTGGAACTCGAGGGCAGGGACCTGCGTGTGCAGGGGCGGGTGGTAGACCTGCCCCGGGAAGACAGCCGCCGGCAATCGTATGTGCTCGCTGTTGATGAAGCCCGTTTGCCAGATGGCGAAATCCTGTCCAGTTTTCCCCGCCGGATCCAACTCGGTTGGTATGGAGTGCCGCATCCGGTAGTGAGTGGTGAAACCTGGCAGCTGACGGTAAGGTTGAAGCGCCCGCGCGGTTTTGCGAATCCTGCCGGATTTGATTATCAGGTTTGGCTGATGCGCCGTGGCATCGGTGCACAGGGTTACGTGCGCACCAGCCTGGCCAATCAGCGTGTGGATGTATCTCGCCATAGTGTGGACAGCCTGCGCTATCACTTGCGCGAAAATATACTGAGCCTCAGCGACAGTCCCTACCGTGGCATCCTCCTCGCCCTGCTGCTGGGCGACCGGTCGCAGATTGCCGATGCCGACTATCAGCTGTTGCAGCGGACCGGCACCAGTCACCTGATTGCGATTTCCGGCATGCATGTCGGATTCGTGGGTTTTCTGGGATGGTTGCTGGGCGCCGGCCTGGGACGCTTGTTGCAGCTGGTCTGGCCATCCTGGCCCCTGGCGGGCAGCGCGGCTGTCCTGGCGGCAACCTCGGCCCTGGTATACAGCACCCTGGCCGGTTTCAGCCTGCCGACACAGCGCGCCTTCATCATGTTGCTGACAGTTCAACTGGCGTTGATGCTGAAACGGAGCTTTCGTCCCGCGGATGTCTATTGCCTATCCCTGTTTGCCGTGGTGATGGGCGATCCCCTGGCCGCTTACGACATGGGGTTCTGGCTGTCTTTCGGCGCTGTCGGCATCCTGTTGCTGACGTTTACCGGACGGCGGCCCTCTGGCAGCAATCCCGGCTGGGGCAGGCAATCCCTGCGCGCCCAATGGGTTATTTTCATCGGCTTGCTGTTACCCATGTCGATCCTGATCCAGTCGAGTTCCCTGGTGGCACCCCTGACAAACCTGTTTGCAATACCCATGGTCACCCTGCTGATCGTGCCGGCACTCCTGGCATCGGCAGCCTCGCTGTCCTGGTCGCCGGGGCTGGGTCAGGGGATACTCTATCTGGCGGAGTTGGCGCTGGCAGCCATGATGGCAGCATTGGATGTGGTGGCGGGATGGGCAGGCGATCTGGCAAGTCCCGCCCTGGTGTTCAACGCGCGGGCGCTTTTACTGGCGGGTCTGGCAAGCCTGTTGTTGCTTTTGCCCGCCGGGTTGCCGGGGCGGTGGCTTGCCTGGCCTTTACTGGTTCTGGCGTTGGCACTGCCGGTCAAGCAGCGTCCGGCGTTGCAATTGACCCTGCTGGATGTGGGGCAGGGGCTGGCGGCAGTCGTCCAGACCCGGCGCCATACCCTGGTTTACGATTTGGGGCCGGCGTACAGCGAACGGTTTACGGCCGCAACGGGGATTGTTCTGCCCTATCTGCGCAGCCAGGGCGTTTCACGCCCGGATATCCTGGTCATCAGCCATAACGACGCCGATCATCTGGGCGGCTTTGCGGATTTTCTGGCCGTCATGCCCCTTGATCTGGTGCTTTGGGGCGAGGCGGGCCGCAGGCCGACCGTTGCGACTGCTGTACCGCAGGCCGACTGCCATCACCGGGAGCCCTGGGAGTGGGACGGTGTGAACTTTCGTTTTTTGTCCGCCGGTGATATCGCCAGCTACAAACCCAACGATCAATCCTGTGTCCTGCTGGTCGAGTACGGAGCGGTGCGGCTGCTATTGCCCGGGGATATCACCCGTTCGCAGGAATGGCGCTTGATGGGCAGCGGGCAGCTGCCTGGTGCGGTCACTCTGGTGGTGGCGCCACACCATGGCAGCCGCAGCTCATCCGCACGGGATGTTGTCGGCTACCTGTCGCCGCGATGGGTCCTGTACAGCGCGGCGTATCGCAGCCCTCACGGCCATCCGCATCCGGATGTCGTGGAGCGCTATCAGCAGGTGGGCAGCCAGGCGTTGAATACAGCCGACTCCGGCGCGGTGGAGTTTATCTGGATGTCCGGAACCGAGCCCGAGGTGCGCGAGTACCGCCAGCTGCGGCGGCGTTACTGGTATTGAGTTTGTTGACCGGCACCACATGGTTTTCTGTCCGGCTTGTGATAATGTAGCGGCGCCCGCACAGGGCCTCAAATAAGAGATGTACAGCACAGCCGGTTTAAGAGGAGTTGCCTGTGTTCGAGATTATTGTTGCCGGTGGATGGCTGATGGTGCCGATCCTGGCCTGCTCCGTGGCGGTCATTGCCATCACCGTTGAACGCTACTGGACATTGAATCCCGCCAAGATCGCTCCACGCACGCTGCTGGCGCAGGTGTGGAGCTGGATCAAGAACAACCAGATCGACGCGGCCAAACTGCGCGAACTCAAACAATCCTCACCGCTGGGCCGTATCCTGGCGGCTGGCCTGAGCAACTCCAAACACGGCCGCGAGGTGATGAAGGACAGCATCCAGGAAGCGGCTTCCCAGGTCATCCACGACCTGGAGCGTTATGTCGGCGCGCTCGGCACCATCGCCGCCGTAGCGCCCTTGCTCGGCTTGCTGGGTACGGTGTTTGGCATGATCGAAGTCTTTGCGGCCATCATGCTCGAGGGCAGCGGCAACACCGGTGTGCTGGCAGGCGGTATTTCCATGGCCCTGATCACCACGGCTGCCGGATTGTGTGTGGCCATTCCGGCGATGATCTTTCACCGCTTTTTCCAACGGCGCATAGACACCATCGTGGTCACCATGGAAGAAGAAGCCATCAAGCTGGTCGATGCCCTGCACAGTGATCGCCGCGTCGACGTCAAGTCGGCTTGAGCACGAGGAACCTTACGTGCAATTCCGCCGCCAGAAACGCGAAGATGACACCATCAATCTCACACCCTTGATCGATGTGGTGTTTCTGCTGCTGATTTTTTTTGTGGTGTCCACCACCTTCACCAAGAATTCCCACCTGGGTATCGATATTCCCGAAGCGGTCGGTGAGTTGCAGCCGGAGGTAAAGGATGGATTGGATATCGTCATCAGTGCCGACGGCGCCTACAGCGTCAATGGCCAGGCACTGGTCAACAACAAACCGGAAACCCTGAGGTCCGCGTTGCAGAAGCTGTCGAATGGCGATACCGACCTGCCATTATCCATCACGGCGGATGCCAAAACTCCCCACCAGTCGGTGGTGACCGCCATGGACGCCGCCGGTCAACTGGGATTTGAAAAGCTGAGCCTGACGACCCGCAAGCCCGAGGCGAGTGCTGAATAGGGATACCCGCATGGCTTTATCTTCTGACAATCCCTGGCTACAGGCCTGGTACGGCGGACGCCGCTGGACGTGGTTGTTATTGCCCCTGATGTGGCTCTTCCGCGTGTTCAGCGCCCTCCGCCGTGTTTGGCTCACAGGTGTTACACAGCAGCGTTTGCCTGTGCCGGTCATTGTGGTTGGCAACATCGCGGTAGGCGGCACAGGCAAGACACCCCTGCTGCTGGCGCTGCTCGCTCGCTGCCAGGCGGCAGGGTTCAAACCCGGTGTCGTCAGCCGGGGTTATGGGGGCAGGGCGGACACCTACCCATTGCTGGTCAATGCGCACACCCCTGTGGAGCAGACCGGTGACGAGCCCTGGCTGATATGGCAGCAAAGTGGCTGCCCGGTCAGCGTGGGTCCCGATCGGCCCGCCTGTGCCCGCCTGTTGGTGGACATGGGCTGCGACATCATCCTGAGCGATGACGGTTTGCAGCATTACCGCCTGGGCCGGGATATGGAGATTGCCGTGGTGGATGCCGCCCGCGCGTTTGGCAACGGCCAGTGCCTGCCCGTGGGACCCTTGCGGGAACCGCTCAGCCGCCTGGACACTGTGGATATCATTGCCGTCAACGGCACGGTATCCCTGCCGGTATCCCTGCCGCGCCCGCCTTTCCACTTCATCCTGGTTCCGCGTCATTGGCAGCGCCTGTCTGATGATGGTGTTTTACCCCTGGCAAGCCTGCCACCGGGAACACGCGTCCACGCGGTGGCAGGCATTGGTAACCCGCAGCGTTTCTATCAAACCTTGCGGGAACTGCGACTCGACCCCGTCGAGCATGACTTTCCCGATCATCACGCTTATGATGCCCGGGATCTGGCTTTTGACGAGCCATTGCCAGTGGTCATGACTGCCAAGGACGCGGTGAAATGCCGCGTTTTTGCCCGCGAAAACACTTTTTCCCTGGTGGTGGAGGCGCAGCCGGGACCCGATTTCTGGTCCGCCTTCGATCAGCAGCTGGCGCAATGGCGTTAATTTTTTCGTGTTAGTGTTCAGGAAAAGCTCATGAGCTTTTACGTTGTTATTCCCGCGCGTTATGCCTCCACCCGCCTGCCAGCCAAGCCGCTCAGGGAGATCGCTGGCAAGCCCATGATCCAGCATGTCTATGAGCGCGCCTGCGCCAGTGGTGCGCGGGACGTCATCGTGGCGACGGATGACGCTCGCATCGAGGAAGCCGTGCAAGGATTTGGGGGGCGTGTCTGCATGACGTCACCTGCGCACAATTCCGGCACAGACCGGCTGGAGGAAGTTGCCAGGCAGCTCGCGCTGGATGATGACGAGATACTGGTGAACGTGCAGGGTGATGAGCCCTTGATTCCGCCCGCGGTCATCGATCAGGTGGCTGGTGTCCTGGCTGCTTCGCCGGACGCCAGTGTGGCCACGCTCTATGAACCCATTCATAGCCTCGCGGATTTTCGCAATCCGAATATCGTCAAGCTGGTCGCCGATAGCGAAGGGCGCGCGTTGTACTTCAGCCGCGCTCCCATTCCCTGGCCCAGGGATGCTTTCAGCGGATCTCTCGAGGGCGATGATCTTCCGCCTGGCCTGGCGCCTCGCCGCCATATCGGTATCTACGCCTATCGGGTAGCCCTGTTGCGCCAGTTTGTCACCTGGCCCCAGGCGCCTCTCGAGGCACTCGAGTCATTGGAACAACTGCGTGTGCTCTGGCAAGGCAAGGGTATTCACGTGGCCGAAGCCTGCGCTCCGGTGCCGGGTGGCGTCGATACCGAAGCGGATCTCGAGCGCGTAAGAAATCTGTTGTTGTAGTGGATGTGTGACGTAAAAAGACCGGGTGTTTTATGGCGATGACAGTCAATGTCTTGTTTGTGTGTTTGGGTAATATCTGTCGTTCACCCACAGCCGATGGGGTTTTCCGCCAGCGGGTGCAGGCGGCGGGTTTACAGCAGCAGATAGGGGTGGATTCCGCCGGCACGGGCGATTGGCATGTTGGCAGGGCTCCGGACTCGCGCGCCTTGGCGGCGGCGGCAAAGCGCGGCTATGACCTTTCCGGCCTGCGTGCACGCCAGGTCGCCGACAAGGACTTTGCGGAATTCCATTACGTCCTGGCTATGGACAAATCCAACCTGAGCCATCTGCGGCGTCTGGCACCGGCGCATTACGCAGGGCATGTAGGCTTGTTTCTGGATTTTGCCCCGCACCTGGGATTGCGCGAAGTGCCCGATCCTTACTACGGTGGCCACCAGGGTTTTGAACAGGTACTGGATCTGGTGGAAGCCGCCTGTGACGGGCTGCTGACTCACATCCAGCAAACTCATCGTTGATCCTTGACTGCCATGGCGCTGCTATTCCTTCCAGCCTTTGACCTGAGCGCGCACAACACGCTTGCGGTACCGGCGCGGGCGGCTTTTTATGTCAGTGTCAGCCATGATGACGAATTGCGCGAAGCCCTGGCGTTTGCCCGTGAAGGCGGCCTGCCTCTGTTGATTCTGGGGGGCGGCAGCAATCTGCTGCTGGCGGATGATTTTCCCGGTCTGGTCATCCATATGTGCAGCCGGGGAAAATCGGTGGTGGCCGAGGACGACACGCATATCTGGCTAGAAGTGGCCGCAGGTGAGGACTGGCCCGGTTTGGTGGACTATACTCTGGATCATCACTACTGGGGGCTGGAAAACCTGTCGCTGATTCCCGGTACCGTGGGAGCGGCCCCCATCCAGAATATCGGCGCCTATGGCGTCGAATTGTGTGACCGCTTTGCTGAACTCCAGGCTGTTGAGATAGCGTCGGGATTGAGCGTCACCTTTGATCGTGACGCCTGTGCCTTCGGCTACCGCGACAGTGTTTTCAAAGGCCGCTGCAAGGATGCCTATGTGATTACGTCGATTACCCTGCGCCTTCTCAAAGAACCCCGGCTGGTGGTCGACTATCCCGCTTTGCGTCAGGCGCTTGCCATGACGCCGGAAGGAGAACTCGACCCGCGGCGGGTCGCGGATGCCGTCTGCCAGTTGCGGCGCAGCAAATTGCCCGACCCGGCACAACTGCCAAATGCTGGCAGCTTTTTCAAGAATCCCCTGGTGACCCGGGCCCACTATGACGCCCTGCGGCTCGATTGGCCGGATCTCGTAGCCTTCGACGCAGGTAATGGACAGATGAAGCTGGCAGCCGCCTGGCTCATAGACCGGGCGGGTTGGCGCGGCTACAGTGCGGAGGGCGTCGGCGTCCATGCCGACCAGGCGCTGGTGCTGATCAACCCCGGGCGTTGCGCCGGCGATCGGATCCTGGCGCTCGCTCGGCGGATTCAAGCGTCAGTAGCAGATCATTTTGGTATAAATCTGGAACCTGAACCTCGGATTTATGGACTGGTCGGCTGAGCCGGACCGGGGTGGCGCTGTAATATGCTGTAGTGGTAGTTTCCAGGTGGTCTCACTACAATTTACGGACGCATCAGCCGTATTTAACGGCCTTATAACAAAGAGTTAGCGTCCGGTGTTCGGATTGGGGGTCGGTTTGATAAAGATACTTGTTGTCGATGATCATGACCTGGTGCGCATGGGTATTACACGTATGCTCGGCGATGTGAATGGGTATCAAGTAGTCGGCGAAGCCAAAAGTGGTGAAGAGGCCCTGACCAAGGCGCGTGCCCTCAAGCCCGATGTGGTACTCATGGATGTCAAGATGCCGGGCATGGGTGGACTCGAAGCTACCCGTAAACTCATGGCTTCGCATCCGACGCTGAAGGTTGTCGCCGTGACGGCGTGTGACGATGATCTGCACCCCACTCGCCTGATGCAGGCTGGCGCTGTGGGGTATGTGACCAAAGGCGCCGACTTCGCCGAGATTACCGACGCGATCAACAAGGTAATGCGCGGTGACCTGTACATGAGCGCGAGCATTGCTCAGCAACTGGCGCTCAAAAGCTTTGGTGGCAATCCGGCTCAGGAATCCCCTTTCGAAAGACTATCCCAGCGGGAATTGCAGACCGCCATGCTGATCGCCAATGGTCAGAAGGTCAACGATATTGCCGCCGCCTTCAGCGTCAGCCCGAAAACGGTCAACAGCTATCGCTACCGGATATTCGAAAAGCTCAATATCAACAGTGATGTGGAGCTGACCCTGCTGGCCGTCAAGCATAACTTCCTCGATCCCGAAGCGGTGGTGTAAACGGCATTTCGACGGCACAATAAGCCTATTGTCCGTTTCTGATATTTGCCGTCTATGACCGACCACCGCGCCACTGAACACTTCGATCCGGTCCGTTTTCTCGCCACGACGACCCAGCAGCCGGGCATTTACCAGATGTTCGCCGCCAACGGCGACATTCTGTATGTGGGCAAGGCCAGAAACCTCAAGGCGCGCCTGGCGAGCTACTTCCGCAAAAGCGGCATCGCCCCGAAGACGGCGGCCCTGGTAGCGCGTATCGCGCACATTGAAGTGACCGTCACCGCCAGTGAAACGGAAGCCTTGATTCTCGAGCAGAATCTGATCAAGGCCAACCGTCCGCCCTATAACATCCTGCTGCGCGACGACAAATCCTATCCCTATATTTTCATGTCCAGCGGCGAGGATTTTCCACGCATCAGCTTTCACCGTGGCGCCAAGAAAAAGCGCGGTGAATATTTCGGGCCTTTTCCCAATGTCAGTGCCCTGCGCGACAGCCTCAATTTCCTGCAAAAAACCTTTCGCGTCCGCCAATGCGAAGACAGCGTGTTCAACAACCGGTCACGCCCGTGTTTGCAGTACCAGATAAAACGCTGCACGGCACCCTGTGTGGATCTGGTATCGCGGGAAGACTATGGCCAGGACGTGCGCCACACCCGCATGTTTCTGACAGGCCAGAGTGACGAACTGATGCAGGAGCTGGCGGATCAGATGGAGACCGCCGCGCGTGAACTGGCATTTGAAAAAGCAGCCACCCTGCGCGACCAGATAGCGGCCCTGAGAGCCATCCAGTCGCAGCAGGTGGTGGAAGAGGGGACAGGGGACCTCGATGTCGTCGCCGCCGTGATGGATCAGGGGGCCTTGTGCGTGCACCTGCTCTACATACGCCAGGGCAGGATTCTCGGCAGCCGCAGTTATTTTCCCCAGGCGTCGCTGGTGGAGACAGAAGCTGAAGCCTTGACCGCTTTCCTGCCGCAGTTTTACCTGAATGAGAGCCGGGAAATTCCCCGGGCTATCATCACCAACCATCCCCTCGACGAAGGAGAGCTGCTTTGCCAGGCGCTGCAAACCGCCAGGGGACGCCAGGTGTCACTGGTCCACCAGGTGCGCGGGCACCGGGCGCAATGGTTGCAGATGGCGGAAACCGCGGCGCGCCAGAATCTCAAGGCGCGGATGGCCAGCCGCCAGGATGTGCGCACACGGCTCCAGGCGTTGCAGGAAGTGTTGAACCTGGATGAACTGCCGCAGCGCCTGGAATGCTTCGACATCAGCCACAGCAGCGGCGAATTGACCGTGGCCTCCTGTGTCGTCTTTGATGCGAATGGTCCGCTCAAATCGGACTACCGCCGCTTCAACATCGAGGGCATCACGCCCGGTGATGACTACGCGGCCATGGCACAGGCCTTGGAACGGCGCTACACGCGCTTGCAGAAAGGGGAAGGCAAGCTGCCCGATATACTGCTGATCGATGGTGGTAAAGGGCAGGTGGGCAAGGTGGCGGAGGTTCTGTCGGAACTGGGTGTCTGCGGGGTCAAACTGATCGGCGTTGCCAAGGGAACCACCCGCAAGGCCGGATTCGAGACCCTTTACGATGCGGATATGGATGCTGAGCTGGTGTTGCCCGGCGACTCTCCCGCGCTGCACCTGATCCAGCATATCCGCGATGAGGCGCACCGCTTTGCGATTACCGGCCATAAGCAACGGCGCGATAAGCGGCGGCGCACTTCCACCCTGGAGGACCTGCCCGGCATCGGAGCCACCAGGCGGCGGGAACTGCTGCGGCACTTTGGCGGCATCCAGGAGATAGCCAGGGCCAGTGTTGCGGACCTGGCGCGGGTCAAGGGCATCAGCCAGACGCTGGCCGAAGATATTCACGCTTTTTTCCATAATGCCTAGCGCCTGTAGTATTATCCCTTCCGCACCTGAAAAGATCATCGGCCCAGCCGGGCCATTCCGTTGGGACGCTTGTATTTTCCATGACCCTGGCTAACCAGTTGACGCTTCTGCGTATTTTGTTGATTCCACTCTTTGTGGTGGTGTTTTATCTCCCCTTCAAATGGGCGCATTTCGCCTCTGCCATGGTGTTCAGCATCGCGGCCATCACCGATTGGCTCGATGGCTATGTCGCGCGCAAATACAACCAGAGCACGCCCTTCGGCGCGTTTCTTGATCCGGTAGCCGACAAGCTGATGGTGGCTATCGCCCTGCTGTTGCTGGTGGGGTTGCACCATCATTCGGCCTGGTTTGCAGCGGCGGCGGCGGTGATCGTGGGGCGGGAGATCGTGATTTCGGCGTTGCGGGAATGGATGGCTGAACTGGGGCAGCGCGCCAGTGTGGCCGTATCCTATATCGGCAAGGTCAAAACGACCCTGCAAATGACCGCCATCATCATCCTGCTGGCGGATATTCCCCTGTTGTTGATACCTGGCTACATCGCCCTGGGCGGCGCGGCCATACTGACGCTCTGGTCCATGATGATCTACCTGCGTTCGGCCTGGCCGTTCCTGGCGCCCGGGCCGAACGAGAAGTGACCCGGGGCAAAATATCCTGTTTAAGTCTCAGAAAACGCTAGGCTTTTTAAAAAGCTTCGGCTAGAATTCCGGCCTCTTTTCAGGCGCGATAGCAAAGCGGTTATGCTCTGGATTGCAAATCCAGCTAGTCCGGTTCGACTCCGGATCGCGCCTCCATCTTCCCTCGCGCCTGTGAGCCGATACAGGTTGATGCATCAAGCCCGGGTGGTGAAATCGGTAGACACAACAGATTTAAAATCTGTCGACCGCAAGGTCGTGCCGGTTCAAGTCCGGCTCCGGGCACCACTCCCGTGTTCACCCCGATCAGGCTCATCCCCTTTCTTGACCCTTGGTGGGTTCATCACACCACCGTGTAACGATTCCGGCCGCCTTCCTTGGACTGATAAAGCGCCTGATCCGCCAATTCGATCCAGGCGCGGTGATCAGCCGTGGCGGCCCTGAGCTGGTTGATGCCCAGACTGATGGTGAAGCGAACCTGCTGGCCCTCGGAGTAGACCACCATCTGCTCGATGCTGGCGCGCAGCCGTTCGGCAAATACCGTGGCGCCTTCGACAGTGGTGCCTGTCAGAATCACGCCGAATTCCTCGCCCCCATAGCGTCCGGCGATATCCAGATCCCGCAGCTGGATGCGCAGTGTGCGGCTCACTTCCCTGATGACATCGTCACCCACAGTATGGCCGTAGGTGTCGTTGACGGCCTTGAAATGATCGATATCAAACATGATCAGGCTGCAAGACAGTTCGTAGCGGTCGAAACGTTTGAACTCCTGGATCAACCGGCTTTCCCAGTAGCCGCGGTTGTAGAGGCCGGTCAGGTGATCGATACGGCTGAGGTCCCGCAACTGCTGGTTGGCCAGTTGCTGGGCCATTTTGTTGACGGCGGTGTCGGTGACGTCGTAGACGATGAGGCAGATGTGATCCACCCGGCCCCTCGCATCCATCAGCGGGATGATGGTGCTGTTCTGGTACATGTGCTCGGCGGTGCCGGTGATGGGACGGTAATGGGGAAAACGAAAAAGGTAAGGGCGCTGTTCCCAGGTGGTGAAGGTCGCGTTATGCAACACGAAGACGGATTCGGCCTTGTGCTGGAACCACGCCCTGGACAATTCGGGAAAGACCTCGAAGATCGATTTGCCCAGTATGTCCTCCGGCGCACGGCCGCTGTGGTTCTGCATGAAATTGTTCCACAACTCTATCTCATAGCTGCGGTTCATGACCACCAGGCCAGCGTCGATATTCTGCAGGATGTCCATCAACCAGTGGACATCTTTGAAAAAGGCGCTGAGGTCTTCTTTCATGGTCATTGGTCTTCGGGTACCTATCAGTCCAGGAGATAGTTGAGTTTCTCCGCCAGTCCCGCGACAGAGTGTTCGGTGATGACCAGCAGCAGGTCGCAGTTGATGCGATGGTTTTCGATGGCGTAATTGATTTCCACCACCAGCGCTTCCTCCCACCGCATATGGCCGCTTTTGAGCAGGTCGGCAATATTGCAGTGCTGGCCCAGCAACATGGGCGGGCCCAGGCTGAAATGGGTGTCCAGCTGCTCCGCCAACCCCTTGAGGCAGGCGCCGTTCAGGACGTTGGCGGTGTCCATCAGGAGCTCGTTGCGGGCCTGGTCGTCGGTGCTGGGCTGGTATTTGAGGAGCCGGGCCAGGTCGTCGTAATCGGTGTTGTTGAAGATCAGCATGGCTTCGCCCGCAATGCCGCCGCCGATGAATCCCTGGCACACGCCGAAGATCGGTTCGCCGCTCTCACCGTTGAGCGACAGCAGAGCCATGGCGATATCCGTGGGTTTGAGCACGCTGACGTGGGGGATGGACAGGACAACAAAGACGTCCAGCAAGCGGGCCAGCCGGTCACCCGCCTGGCCCATGGCGACATTGGTGATTTCCTGAAGGCAGTCCCGCTGATCTTCCGTTAAAAGGCTTGTGGTCATGACCTTGTATCTAGTTGTTATGAACCCGGCGATCGACGCCAGCTGGACCCGGTGATACCCAGGCCCGGGCCGGGCTTGACAGATGTCGTGTAATACCTTTCAAAGCTTAGCAGTTATCCGCCACCCTGTGTGTGCGCCTTTTCGCCTGTTTCAACACAATTTCCCGCCCGGATGAAGGGCTAGCCTCTAAGTTATTGACTCTGTTAAGGTTAGACCCAACTACTATCATTGCCATGTGGAGAATGCACTATGACAGGCCCGCACAACCTGCATAAGGAGAGGAAAATCCGGATAGCCCGTTTCCTGGGTATCCTTGCCCTGGGAATTGGACTCGCGGGTGGATGCAGCCATCAGCCAAAGGACAATGCGGCTTCCGATAGCCAGTGGGCTGTTCCGGAAGATCCCCAGGCGGCGGCCTATTTCAGTGAGTGCCGGCGCGACTTCGAGCGGGCCTCCCAGGCATTCGCTGCCCTGGAATCCAATCCCGGGTTCAGCGAAGCTTCCACATTGCTCAACGCCATCAACGACCTGGATATCATCCTCGATGGCGCCCTGAGTTTGACCAGCCTCTACACCAACGTGCACCCGGTCGCGGCAGTGCGCGATGCCGCCCAGACCTGCCAGCAGCGGTTCGTCGCCCTGCTGGGTGAAATCAGCCTGTCCCGCCCCCTGTTCAATCATTTGAACGCGGTGGACCAAGCGGGACTTTCCGCGCTGGATCAGCGTTATCTCAACAAGATGCTGCGCGACTTCCGCCGTTCGGGCGTCGACAAGGACGATGCAACGCGCGCCCGGATCAGGGAACTGATCGAGGAAACCAATCAGATAGGCCAGGTATTTGGCAAGAACATCCTGGAAGACCGGCGCGAAATCCTGGCGGATTCCGTGGAGCAGCTCGCGGGACTTCCTCAGGATTACATCGAGAAACGCCAGCGCAACGATAAAGGCCAGCTGGTGATCACCACGGACTATCCGGACTACATGCCCTTGATGCAGTACGCGGAGAATGATGACCTGCGCCTGGAAATGTACAAGGTCTTCCGCCAACGCGCCTATCCCGCCAACAAGCCGGTGCTGATGGACCTGCTCACCAAGCGTCACGAACTGGCGCAGCTGCTCGGCTACCGCAACTGGGCCGAATACGTGACCGAAGACAAGATGATCAAGAGCCCGGCCAATGCCCAGGCGTTCATCGACCGGGTACATGCGTTGGCCACACCCAAGGCGCAATCCGAATACCAGGTGCTGCTCAAACGCCTGCAACAGGACAATCCCGCGGAGACTCGGGTCAACGACTGGCAGAAAACCTTCCTGGAAGAGCGCGTCAAAAAGGAACACTACGACATAGATTCCCAGCAGATTCGCCAGTACTTTGCCTACGACAGGGTGCGGCAGGGCATTTTTGATTTGACGCAGACCTTGTTTGGTGTGGAATACCGTCCCTGGAACACCGAGGTATGGCACCCGTCTGTGGAAGCCTACGAAATCTGGGACAAGGGTGAAGTGATCGGCCGTTTCTACCTGGACATGCACCCGCGCGAAGGCAAGTACAAGCACGCCGCGGCCTTCAGCATCCAGGATGGCGTCCAGGGACGTCAGCTGCCCATCTATGCGCTGGTATGCAACTTTCCCGGCGGCGATGGCAGCGAGGGTTTGATGCTGCATTCCGATGTGGAAACCTTCCTGCATGAATTCGGTCATCTGCTGCACGGTATCTTTGCGGGTGATCAGCCCTGGTTGAGCTTCTCGGGCATTCGCACAGAGTGGGATTTCGTCGAGGCGCCTTCACAGATGTTGCAGGACTGGGTGTGGGATATGGATACCCTGGCTACCTTTGCACGCAACCAGCAGGGGGAGGTGATTCCCACGGCGCTGGTGGAAAAAATGAACGAAGGCCGCCATTTCGGCCGTGGCATGTGGACCCAGCACCAGTTGTTCTACGCGGCCTTGTCACTGGCCGTTTACAACCAGGACCCGGCAGGGCTCGACCTGGACGAGTTGACGGCGGACATCCAGGCAAAATACTCGCCCTTCGGTTACGTGGACGATACCTATTTTTACGCGAGCTTTGGCCACCTGAATGGTTACTCGGCGATCTACTACACCTACATGTGGTCGCAGGTGATCTCGGCGGATATGTTCAGCGAATTCCAGCGGCACGGTCTGCGTAACCCGCAGATCGCTGATCGCTATCGCCGGTATGTGCTGGCACCCGGCGGGTCCAAAGACGCAGCGGACCTGGTGGCGGATTTCCTCGGCCGCCCCTACAGCTTTGACGCTTTTGCCAAAGACCTGAACCAATAACGCGCGACGATGCAAGAAGAAAAAATCATGAAAACTATTTTGCACTCCATTCTGGTTGTTTGTGTCTCCTTCTCACTATTGCAGGCTTGCAGCAGTGAGCGTAAAACACCTGTGCAGTTGGGTATCGAGCAGCAGATACTGCATATCGGCAATGGGGGCGAACCCTCGGACGTGGACCCCCACACCACTACCGGGTTACCTGAGAACCACATCCAGCGGTCCCTGTTCGAAGGCCTGGTGAGTCTCAACTCCAAAACACTGGACGTGATTCCCGGCGTGGCGGAGTCCTGGGAGATTTCCGAAGACCGGCTCACTTTTACCTTCCAGCTGCGCAAAAATGCGCGCTGGTCCAATGGCGATCCTCTTACCGCCCACGACTTCGTCTGGTCCTGGCAACGGGCACTCAATCCTTCCCTGGGCAATCAGTACGCCTACATGTACTTCGTCATGAAAAATGCCGAGGCCTATAACAAGGGCGAGATAACCGATTTTACCGAGGTGGGTATCCGTGCGCTGGATGATCATCGCCTGCAGGTGGAACTGGCGGGGCCGACACCTTACTTTCTCCAGTTGCTGGCCTTCAAGAGCCTCTACCCGGTTCACAGGGCCACCCTGGAAAAATTCGATGCGGTAGGCCAGCGGGGCACCCCCTGGACGCGGCCGGAAAACTTTGTCGGCAACGGTCCATTTGTCATCAAGGATTGGGTGCCAAACCAGGTGCTGTCGGTAAAAAAGAATCCCCACTATTGGGATAGCGAGCATGTGTATTTGAATGAAGTCCTTTTCTACCCCATTCAAAGCGCCAATACGGAAGAGCGCATGTTCCGCGCAGGCCAGCTTCACATCATCAATGCCCTGCCGGTTGACAAGGTCGAGGCCTACAAGAGTTCAAACCATCCTGCCTACCGCGAGTTCTCACTCTTCTCGACCTATTACTATCACCTGAATACCACCAGGCCGCCGCTGGATGATGTCAGGGTGCGCAAGGCGCTGGCCTATTCCATCGATCGCGCGCTGATCGCCGACAGGGTCATGAAAGGCGGACAACTGCCCGCTTTCAATTTCACGCCTCCCAACGAGTTGGGTTATACCCCCGAAGCCAAAATGGTTTATGACGTGGAACTGGCGCGCCAGCTGTTGGCCGAGGCCGGTTTCCCCGATGGCAAGGGTTTTCCACGGGTGACCATCGTCTTCAACACCCTGGAGCAGCACCAGACCATTGCCGTCGTGATCCAGCAGATGTGGAAGGAAGCCCTGGGCATCGATGTCAACCTGCGCAACGAGGACTGGAAGGTTTATCTCGATAACATGCGCATCATGAACTATGAAATCGCCCGCGCCGGCTGGGGCGGCGATTATGTGGATCCCAATACGTTTCTCGATATCCATGTGACCGATGGTGGCCACAACAAAACCGGCTGGTCCAATCCGCGTTATGACGAATTGATCCGCCTGGCGGCACAAACAGCCGATCAAACCCAACGCTTCGCGTATTTCCAGGAAGCGGAAGCCATCCTGGTCGACGAAGTACCGATTATTCCCATCTATACCTATGTGCGGAACCGCCTGATTCATCCATCAGTCAAAAACTGGCACACCAATATTCTGGATGATACTTTTTACAAGCATGTGCGCCTGGAACCTGTAGACGGGAATCCCTGATCCATGCTGGGCTACATCCTTCGCCGTATCCTCCAGTCCATCCCGGTCATCCTGGTGGTGGTGACGGCCACGTTCTTCATGGTGCGCGCCGCGCCTGGCGGCCCCTTTGATGAAGAGCGCAGCGTGCCACCGGAAGTCATGCAGAGCCTCAACGCGCGCTACAACCTGGACGCGCCTTTATGGCAGCAGTACACGGATTATCTCGGCAACCTGCTGCGCGGTGATTTCGGGCCGTCCTTCCGGTTTGCCAATCGCTCGGTGAATGAAATCATCGCCGCCGGCTTCCCTGTGACGCTGGAGCTATCGCTCTACGCCATCCTCGTGGCGCTGGTGGTTGGATTGTTCTCGGGTATTCTGGCCTCGCTGCGCGCGAATACCCTGCAGGACTATATTCCCATGTCGGCCGCGATGGCCGGCATTTGCCTGCCCAACTTTGTCCTGGGGCCCTTGCTGATTCTCTGTTTTGGCATCTGGCTCGGGTGGGTTCCGGTTTCGGGCTGGGGAGCCACACCGGGTGACAAGATACTGCCCGCGTTGACCCTGGGTTCCACCTACGCCGCTTATATCGCACGCATCAGCCGCGGCAGCATGCTGGAGGTCTTATCGCAGGATTACATCCGCACCGCGCGCGCCAAAGGCCTGTCGCCGGGGCGGATCGTTGTCGTCCATGCCTTGCGCGGAGCGCTCAATCCTGTGGTGTCCTTCATGGGGCCCGCTATCGCCGGTTTACTGGCAGGGTCGTTTGTGGTCGAAACCGTCTTCCAGATTCCCGGCCTGGGCCGTTTTTATGTGGAGGCGGCGTTCAACCGCGACTACACCATGATCCTCGGCTGCACGGTGTTCTTTGCCGTGCTGATCATCCTCTGCAACCTGATCGCGGATATTCTTCTGGTATGGATGAATCCGCGTCTGCGCACCCAGGCGCAGATGGAGGGATGAGCATGCAGAGTGCATCGGTGAATCCTTCACCGACCGTAGAAAAGGGTACTTCCCTGGGGCGCGATGCCTTGCTGCGCCTGCGTAAGAACAAACTCGCCATGCTGGGCGCGTTTTTCCTGGTCTTCCTGGTGATAGTGGCACTGCTCACGCCCTGGATCGCGCCCTACACCTATCAGCAGCAGAACCTCGCGCTAGGCGCGTCACCGCCCTCGGCGGATCACTGGCTGGGCACGGATGTCCTCGGACGCGATCAGCTTACGCGCATCATGTACGGCAGCCGCATCTCCCTGATGGTCGGGTTCGTGGCCACCGCGGTGGCCTTGTTGATCGGTGTGCTGTGGGGCGCAATCGCCGGATTCTTCGGGGGCAGGGTGGATGCGGTCATGATGCGTATCGTGGATGTGCTCTACGCCTTGCCCTTTACGATTTTCATTATCCTGCTCACCGTTATTTTCGGCAGCAGCATGCTGCTGTTGTTCCTCGCCATCGGCGCTGTGGAGTGGCTGACCATGGCGCGCATCGTGCGCGGCCAGGTACTGAGCATCAAACGTCAGGAATTTGTCGAGGCGGCCATTTCCATGGGGCTGTCGCGTTGGCAGATCATCCGCCGCCACCTGATTCCCAATGTGCTGGGTCCCATTGTCGTTTACACCACACTGACCATTCCCAGCGTGATCCTGTTGGAATCTTTTCTCAGTTTCCTGGGGCTTGGCATCCAGCCACCACAGAGCTCCTGGGGTTCATTGATTTCCACGGGCGTGGATACCATGGAGGAATATCCCTGGCTGCTGCTGTTCCCGGCCCTGGTGTTGTCGGTTACGCTGTTTTCGCTGAATTTTCTTGGCGACGGCCTGCGCGATGCTCTCGATCCACGGACATCCAGGGATTAAGCCATGACCCAGCCGTTATTGTCTGTTCGTGATCTGCGCTTAGCGTTTCATACGCGCGAAGGTTCTTCCCTCGCGGTGGATGGTGTGAGTTTTGATGTGCAGGCAGGACAGGTGCTCGGTATCGTCGGCGAATCAGGTTCGGGCAAATCCGTGACCTGCTATAGCCTGTTGGGACTGGTGCCCAGCCCGCCCGGAAAGATCGAATCGGGTTCCGCGCATTTTGCCGGCCAGGATCTGCTGCGCATGAGCGAGGCCGATTTGCGCCGGGTGCGCGGCAGGCGGATCGGGATGATCTTCCAGGACCCCATGACCTCGCTCAATCCCTTTATGCGCGTTGGCGATCAATTGACAGAGCCATTGCGCCTGCATTTCAACCTCGACAAAAAAACCGCCCGCGCCCGCGCCGTGGCCGCCCTGGAAGAAGTGGGCATCCGCGATGCCGTGCAGCGTATCGACGATTATCCCCATCAGTTTTCCGGCGGCATGCGTCAGCGGGTGATGATCGCCATGGCGCTGATCGCCGAGCCGGAGCTGCTGATTGCCGATGAGCCGACAACGGCCCTGGATGTGACGGTGCAAGCGCAGATACTGGCGTTGATCAAATCCCTCCAGGCGTCGCGCCAGCTGGCGGTTATCTTCATCACCCACGATCTCGGCGTGGCCGCGCAAATGGCTGATCAATTACTGGTGATGCAGGGCGGGCATGTGGTGGAGCAGGGCAATGCCGTGGATATCATTCGCCAGCCGCAACACAGCTACACCCAAAAACTCCTGAGCGCCGTACTCACAGGCGGCAAGCCGGTGGCAACGGATTTCGCAGAGGCAGAAACACCGTTGTTGCAGGTGGAGCAGGTGAGGGTCAGTTTTCCCGCGCCTGGTGCCGGCTTATTCCGCTCCCGCAAGCGGGTGTCTGTCTTGCAGGACGTGAGCCTGGAGGCCAGGCAGGGGGAAATCCTGGGGCTGGTGGGTGAATCCGGCTCAGGAAAATCCACGCTGGGCCGCAGCATCATGCAATTGCTGGACGTTGATTCCGGACGAATCGTTTTCGGTGGCCGCGACCTGTGCCAGTTGTCGCCGCGTGAACTCCGGCATGCCCGCCGGCAATTCCAGATGATTTTCCAGGACCCCTATGCCTCGCTCAATCCGCGCATGACGGTCTTCGATACCCTGGCCGAGCCCTTGCTCACGCACGGGCTGGCAACCCGCAAAACCGTGCTGGAGCAGGTCAATCAATTGCTGGATGATGTCGGGCTCGAGCGGCGTTTCATCCGCAAATATCCCCATGAATTTTCCGGTGGCCAGCGTCAGCGCATCGCCATTGCCCGCGCCCTGGCACTGCAACCGCAATTGGTCATCGCCGATGAGCCGGTGTCAGCACTCGATGTCACCATTCGCGCACAGATTCTCGACCTGCTGCTCACACTCACGCGCAAGTACCGCCTGACCATGGTGTTCATCTCCCACGATATGTCAGTCGTGCGTTATCTGTGCGACCGGATTGTGGTAATGCAGGGGGGGCGGATTCTGGAGCAGGGCGAAACAGAAAGCGTATTTACCGCACCCAGGCATGAATATACGCGCACGCTCCTGGCAGCCATTCCTGTATTGCCTGAAAACACAGCCTCGGCTGAAAGCCGGGAGCATCTGTAGACCTCACCAAACATCATCCAGCGCCGTATCAGGCCGCCGTATGATGTTTGAGAAGGCTTCCAATCAATTTTTGATGATCAGCGTCAAGGTCTGTCCGGGATGGATGTAGGTTGCATCCTTGATACTGTTCCATTGCAGGATATCCCCGGGCGTGACTTTGAAGCGTTGCGCAATGCGGTGCAGGGTGTCGCCATGCTGGATCTCGTAAAGCACCTTGTTGGGGTCCTCGGTGGGACGCAGGGTCTTCCGTGAGGTGCTGTTGACAAGCAATTGCTGTCCGGGCTTGAGCCTGGTGTTGTTGCCGAGATTGTTCAGGCGGCGCAATTCCGCCACGCTGGTGTCGTGCTGGCGGGCAATCTTCCATAGGCTGTCACCGGGGCGAACGCTGTACCGGTTGGCGGTGCGCCGGTTTGTACCGTAATTCTGCATGCGTTCTTCAGCGGTAGGCAGATCGGTGGTCAGGAGGTGGGGCGGGGTGCCGGCGACGATCAGGGACTGTCCAATGCTCAGCCGGTCGGACGTGAGCCGGTTCTGGCTTTTGATCTGCGCGACACTGGTATTGAATCGCTTCGCGATGGCGCCGAGCGTGTCGCCCTTGACGACCTTGTACTCGCGGGTTTCAGGTACACGTGGCAGCTTGCCCAGTTGCTCGCTGAAGTTTTCCGCGTCCGCCAGCGGAACCAGGACCTGGTGATTGTTGTGGTGGGTCGTCAGCCAGCGGCTGTAGCCGGCGTTCAACCGTTGCAGGTCTTCGGGATCGATATCGGCCAGCTCGGCGGCCTGAGCCAGGTTGATCTGCCCATCCACCTCGATCAGGGTGAAGTAGGGTTCATTGGGAACGTCGTTGAGCGTGAGTTCGTAATTGTCCGGATCGGCAATGATCCGCGACAGCGCCAATAGCCGGGGAACATAGGCGCGGGTTTGTTCCGGCAGCGGAAGGGACCAGAAGTCCGTCGGCTTGCCCTGCGCCCGGTTTTGCCGGATGGCGCGCATCAGGCGTCCCTCGCCGGCGTTATAAGCCGCTATGGCCAGCAGCCAATCGCCATCAAACATCTGGTGGAGCCGTTGCAGGTAGCGTAGGGCCGCATCGGTGGACGCGATGAGGTCGCGCCGCCCGTCATACCAGTTGTCCTGTTTCAGGCCGAAATTACGCCCGGTCTGGGGCATGAATTGCCAGATGCCGGCAGCGCGGCTCGGGGAGTGGGCAAAGGGGTTGTAGGAACTTTCGATGACCGGGAGCAAGGCTAGCTCGAGTGGCATGTCCCTCGCTTCCAACTCTGACACGATGTAATGGATGTAGGGTTCGCTGCGAAGGGTGACGTTGTCGAGGTGTTGCTGGTTGTTGGCGTACCAGCGGAGGTGGTTGTCGATCCGGTTGCGATCCACGTCAGGCAGTCCATAGCCACTGCGTATACGGCTCCAGATATCCTCGTGTTCCGCTTCCTGGGCCAGGTGCTCATCGAGGCTTTCTTCCAGGCTGCGCGCCGAGGGTGCCCGCTTGTGGAGGTCATCGGGGTTGGCGATGAGGTCCGGGACAGCCGATGGTGGGGCTGATGGGTTGAGTTGTGCACAGCCACCAAGAAAAACAAGGGGCAGGCCAAATGCTATAAATAACGTTAATTTAAGCATGCATGTATTTGATTTTTAATTAATTATGTTGGATTTTTCTGTTGAGAAATCTCGCAACCGATGCCGGATGATAGGGGCTTGATTGTGAGGGGTCAACGCAAAATGTCGTAAGAGTCCACTCAAAAGCGGTCTTTCCAGAGCCTCAAGACGGTAAAAACATCGACAGGTTCCCTCAGCGGTTTTCCCGCCCAGCGCTCGGCACTGGCCCGGATGGCGGGATGGTCGCAGCGTAAAAACGGATTGGTCGCCAGTTCCTCGGCGAGCAGGAGAGGTACACTGGGAAGCCCTTCAGCCCGGCGTTGTTTCACGCGATCCTGCCTCGATGACAGGTCGGGGTTGCCGGGTTCCACAGCCAGGGCGAAGGCCAGGTTGGCCTCGGTGTATTCGTGGCTGCAGTACACCATTGTGTCCGGCGGAAGCCTCGCCAGGGATTGCAAGCTGGCATACAGGTCTGCCGCTGTGCCGCCCAGGAGGCGGCCGCAGCCCGCGCCAAACAGGGTATCCCCGCAAAACAGCTTGATCGGGCCTGTCGCGGGGCGATGGATGTAGCCTAGATGCTCGGGTGTGTGGCCGGGCAGGGCCAGGACCTCGAGAGTCAGATCCGGCAAGGTGAGGGTGTCGCCGCCCCGCAGAACCCGGTTCACCCAGGGAATGGCTGGGGATTCGGGACCGTAAACCGGCAAGCCGGGATAGACCGCCAGCAAAGGGGCTATGCCATCCACATGGTCATGATGCTTGTGGGTGACGACGATGGCCTCCAGCTGCAATCCTCCGGATTCCAGTGCTCGCAGCACGGGCACCTCATCACCGGGGTCCAGGATATACGCCCGGGAATGGTCCGGCCGGGGTTGTAACAACCAGAAGTAATTGCTGTCCAGGGCAGGTATGGGGTAAACAGTCACGATACCGCTCCATTGGGTGTTGGAAGTAGCTGTTGAAAGTTGGGTGCTGCAAGTGCCCGATATACGTTCACGGCATGGCGCGGGCGATATGGCAGGCAATTTTGCCACAATAGCCACCATGGCATGGGAGATACGGGCTTATGTCCAACCGACCGATCGGCAGGCTGCGTGTGTTTTGGCGCAAACACCTGGGGCTGGTGCCCCTGTCGCGCGCCGTGCCCGAAGTGAGCGATTGGCTCGAGTCCCCTTTGGGGCAGGCGTTGCTGGCCGATGAGCAACAGGCCCTGGACGAGCGGTTGCAGTGCCTGTTCGGTTACCACCTGTTACAGTTGAGCATCAGCCCACGGCTCGATCTGGGTACGCAGAGCCGCATATCCCACCGTTTTGCCTTGCATCCCCAGGCGGCGGCCAATCCGCGCCTGACCGGCCTGGCCGAATTCCATCATTTGCCCCTCGCCGAGGATAGTGTCGATCTGGTGATCCTTCATCACACCCTGGATTTCAGCCAGACACCGCACCAGTTGCTGCGCGAGTCCGCGCGGGCGCTGATTCCCCGGGGGCACCTGCTGATTGTGGGTTTCAACCCCTGGAGCCTGTTCGGGGTGGGGCGCTGGTTTGCGCGCTTTTTCAGCCGCAAGGCCTGGTGGCGCCATCAATCGCTGCGGCTGGGACGGGTGATCGATTGGCTTACCCTGCTGGATTTCGAGCTGGTGGAGGTTCACCAGGGCTTTTACCGTCCTCCGCTGCAACATCCTTTCAGCCTGAAACATTTGCGTTGGCTGGAGAGCTGGGGTAAAAAGCTGCGCCTCCCCTGGGGCGGCTATTACCTGATCCTGGCGCGCAAGGACCGGCCGGCGATGATTCCCGTCAAACCGGCCTGGCAGGATCTGCGCAAAGTGCCGGGCGCCGGCTTGAGTGTGACCCGTATCATCCGCCGCCGCGGGTTGGATCAACCGCTGCTGCGAACCCGGCTTACCCGGCATTGACCTCATCACAGGAACAGCTTTTGAAACAGGTTTACATTTTTACGGACGGTGCCTGCCGCGGTAATCCGGGACCCGGAGGATGGGGAGCCCTGTTGCGCTATGGCGAACTTGAAAAATCCCTCCACGGTGGCGAACCACTGACAACCAATAACCGCATGGAACTGCTGGCAGCGATTGAAGCGCTGGCCGCACTCAGGGAACCCTGCCAGGTCATCATCACCACCGATTCCCAGTATGTACGCAAGGGCATCACCGAGTGGCTGGCGGGTTGGAAACGCAACGGGTGGCGCACCGCCAGCAAGGCGCCGGTAAAAAATGCGGACCTCTGGCAGCGGCTCGACCAGCTCAACCAATACCACCAGGTCGACTGGCGCTGGGTCAAAGGGCACAGCGGCCACCGGGAAAACGAGATTGCTGACCGTCTCGCCAATCGCGGCATCGACGAACTCACGGGGAACTGAACATGCGCCAGATCGTACTGGATACCGAAACCACGGGCCTTGACCCTGCCCAGGGGCACCGCATCATCGAGATCGGCTGTGTCGAGCTCATAAATCGCCGCCTGACCGGACGCCACTACCACCAATACATCAATCCCGAGCGGGATATCGACCAGGGCGCCATGGAAGTCCACGGCATCACCAACGAGCGGGTGGCCGGGGAGCCGGTGTTTGCACGTATCGCCGAGGAATTCCTGGCCTTTGTTGGCGACGCCGAGCTGATCATCCATAACGCGCCCTTCGATATCGGCTTTATCGATCATGAGCTGCGGCTGTTCGGCTCCTCCCTGGGCTCCATTACCCAGCGTTGTTCGGTGGTGGATACCCTGGTGATGGCGCGCACCAAGCACCCCGGCCAGAAAAACAACCTGGATGCCCTGTGTAAACGCTACGGCGTGGACAATTCCCAGCGCGAGCTCCACGGCGCCTTGCTGGACGCCGAGATACTGGCGGACGTCTATCTGGCCATGACCGGTGGCCAGACCAGCCTGTCGCTCGGCGGCAACCAGGCCAAGTCAGAGGGCGGCACACAGGCCGCCAGTGAAATACGCCGGTTGCCCGCGAACCGCCGCCCCTTGCCCGTGATAGCGGCCAATGCGGTGGAACTGACCGCCCATACCGACAAGCTGGCCACCATAGCCAAAGCCAGCGGCGGCCAATGCCTCTGGCAGCAGGAGCCCGGTTGATTTTTATGGTTTTGAGAGATATTTGGCAATAATCACAATGACTTAGGAAAACTTGTTAAATAATGTCTTAAAAGTCGTATTACACTTGTTCAAGCGGGCAGGGTGCCGGGCTATGGGCTAAGCTCATTCCCTGGGGCTGCCCGGCGGCCACGCCATACTCCACCACCCGTATCACCAGGAAGTTTCTGTGAGTAACAACGACACGCTGAATATTGCATCCCTGAAAATGGTTCAGGACGAGCTGGTAGCCACCATCGAAGAGTCGGCCATGCGTCTTGAGCAGTTCACCAACGATCGCGCCAACGGCGAGTTGCTGCAAAACTGTATTGACGGCATCAAGCAGATTCGCGGCATCCTGAACCTGATCCAGTTGAAAGGCGTCGATCTCCTGGCCGATGAACTGGTGGAGCACGTCACCGATATCACCCTGGATGCGGCACCGAAGAATGACCGCAAGCTGGAACTGCTGAGCACCGCGTTTTTCATCCTGCCGCGGTACCTCGAATACTGCACACAAAGTTCGCGCAGCATGGCCATGCTGCTGATTCCCCATATCAACGAGCTGCGCCTGGCCCGCCGTGTTCCGCCTTTGCCGGAGAGTTACTACGCGGCGTTCGAGCCGGTTGCTTACCACCACCAGCCCGCCGCGGCTGGCCCGTCTCCCGATGAAAACCTGCCGGCCCTGGTGCGGCGCCTGCGCCATATGTACCAGACCGGGCTGCTCAAGGTGTTGCAGGGCGCGCAGGTGCGCCCCTCGCTTGGCATGATGTGCCGTGCGCTGGACCGGCTGGAAGCGGTATCGGGACCCGGCCAGCTGTCCGGGTTCTGGTGGCTGGCCAGCGCGAGCCTGGCATCCATCGCGGAGCAGGACATGGCATTGACCAAAAGCCGCAAGTTACTGTTCAGCGGGCTGGACCGCGAGATCAAGCGCCTCCAGATCCAGGGCTCCGCCGTATCCGCTCAGCCGCTGGATAACAACTTGGTTAAGGAGCTCCTGTACCTGCTCGCGCTGTCCCGCACCCGCAGTGACAAGGCCCAGGCGGTGCTGGTGGCTTTCGGCGTGGCGCCGCTGGGGTATTCCGAGGCGGACTTGCAGCGCGAAATGGAATTCCTCAAGGGACCAAGCGCCAATACCATGGCCTCCATGGCCAGCGTGCTCAGCGACGAACTGCGCAGCACCAAAAATATCCTGGAACGGGCATCGCAGGGTGGGGCGGAGCTGCTGCACGAAACCCCCGAGCTGTTGGATACCCTGAAGAAAGTGGCGGAAATTCTCGCCGTTGTCGGCTTGGTGTCGCCCAGCAACAGCCTCAAGCAGGAGATCGCCCGCATTCATTCCTGGCAGGTGGACAATACGGAGCTGACACCCGAGGCTCTGCTCGGCGTGGCGGATACGCTGCTGTATGTGGAAAGCGCCGTGGCAGGTCTGAGCAAGATGAATCTCTCGGATGAAAAGCTCGCCCGGATCAACGCGCTTTCACGCGATGATGTCATGGCGAACAACCAGATTGCCGAAGCCGAGGCGCTGGTTATCGAAGAAGCCGAGTCCGGCCTCGCGCTGGTCAAGCGCGCCCTGAGCGCATTCGTGGAATCTAATTACGATAAAGGCCATATCCGCAATATCGTCGGCACCCTGGATACGGTGCGCGGCGGCATGCTGGTATTGGGCTTGCCGCGGGCGGCCAAGGTGGTCGCCGCCAGCCTCGCCTTTATCAATGAGATGTTGCTGCAAGGCGAGCAGCAGGCCGCCATCCAGCACATGCTGGAAACCTTTGCCGATGCGGTGATCAGCCTCGAATACTACCTGGACAGCATCAAGCTCGATAAGCACGCCGATACCAGTGTGTTGCAGATTGCCGAGGAGAGCCTCGAAGCACTCGGGTACAAGGTAGCCTGATGGCAGCATCCCATGCCGAGCTGGTGATTTTCCTGAGCGGCAACCTGCTGTTGTGTGATGCGCAAGGACGCTGGCAACCCCTGGCGGCGGCTGATGCCGCGAGCCTGGCCATACCGGTTGCCAGCGAATTGTCGCTGCCGGGCCATCAGGGATGCAGCATTCGCCTGCTGGAAGCCGCCCAGGCATTCAATCCTGGCGATGGCCTGGAAGACAGGCTCGGCCAGGGTTATGTCTGGCAAGGTCTGCGTTCCCAGCTTGGCGTGATTCCAGAGGTGCAGTTCCAACTGGCGGGTCAGGCGCTGCAATGGAGCCAATGGCACAGGGATCACCGATTCTGCGGGCGTTGTGGCGCGCCCACCCAGGTCATCGAGCAGGAGCGTGTCAAATACTGTGCCCGCTGTGACCTGCGTTTTTATCCGCGCTTGTCACCCTGTGTGATTACCCTGGTGACCCGCGGGCAGCACTGTTTGCTGGCCAGGCATGCGCGATCCCGCCAACCGGTTTATACCTGCCTGGCGGGATTTGTGGAGGTGGGTGAGCGCCCCGAGGATACCCTGCGGCGCGAGGTGTTCGAGGAAGTGGGCATACACCTGGGCGACCTGCGATATTTTGCCAGCCAGCCCTGGCCTTTCCCGGGGCAGCTGATGCTGGGATTTTTTGCGGACTACGCCGGAGGCGATATCCGTATTGATGGCCACGAAATCCTGGACGCCGCCTGGTACACCTACGATCAGTTGCCTGTGATTCCGCCAATCGCTACTCTATCCGGGCAATTGATTGCCCGTTTTGTCGAACAACAAGCACAGGGGTCCCGCCACCAACCCCGATAAGCAGCGGACCCGACGCCATCCCTGGCTCCCAACCGTGGGTAGAAGGACATCATGCTATATACCTTGATTGCCATACTGGTTTTGTCGCTGGGCGCATTCATCGCCTACCGGGCCCTGCGTATCCTCTTGCGTGGTTCCTGGGTGGCGGGCTGGCTGCGCGGCATGTTCGGCCTCTTCCTGCTGGGCGTGGGGTTGCTGATCGCGCTCATGGCCTTTGATATCTACCGTTACAAACAGGTTCTGTACGAGCAGGTCGTCGCCACCATCAGCCTTGAAAAGGTCGGCGATCAGCACTACAACGCCATACTGGTCGATGCCAAGGGCAATGAAGCACGTTATACGCTGCGCGGTGACCAATGGCAGCTGGATGCCAGGGTCATGAAGATGAAAGGCTACCTGTCCACTTTCGGCTTGCGGCCCGGTTACCGTCTCGATCGCTTGAGTGGCCGCTACTACGATCTGGATCAGGAGCACCATTCCCAGCGGACGGTATACGCCTTGAACGAGAGCCTCTATGGCGTCGATGTCTGGCGTTGGGTCAACCAATATCCCCGCTGGATGCCCGTGGTGGATGCGGTCTATGGCAGCGCGACCTTTTTGCCCATGGCCGACCGCGCCCTCTATGAAGTCAGCCTGTCCCACAGCGGTTTGCTGGCACGGCCGCTCAACCGCGAAGCGGAAGAGGCCGTCAGCGCCTGGAAATAGTATCCTGTTGTGCCTGGCGGCATCGCGCCGCCGTTTCCCGCGATAAATCTCGAGGTCATATTTTGGAATTTTTAGCTGAATACGGTTTGTTTCTTGCCAAAACCATTACCCTTGTCGTTGCCATCGCTGTGGTGGTCACACTCATCGTCTCGGTGGGAAGCCGCCGCCGCACGGAAAAAGGACAAATAGAAGTCACGCATTTGAATGAGCGCTATGAAGACATGCGCAGCCTGTTGCGTAATTCGATGCTCGATCCGGAAGCATTCAAACAATACGAAAAGGCGGAAAAGAAACGCAAGAAGGCCGAGGCCGCCGAAAAAAAACGTGCCGCCAAACGCAAGGCCAACACAACACCAAATCAGGATACCGAGACGGCAGATACGCCCGATGAGGAAACCCGGAAGCGCATCTTTGTCCTGGATTTCTACGGCGATATCAAGGCGTCTGCCTGCGATAACCTGCGCGAGGAAATCAGCGTGGTACTCAGCCAGGCGAGCCCCCGCGATGAGGTGGTTGTGAAGCTCGAAAGTGGCGGTGGCATGGTCCACAGCTACGGCCTCGCCTCCAGCCAATTGGCTCGCATCACCAGCAAGCAGGTTCCGTTGACCGTGTGCGTCGACAAGGTTGCCGCCAGTGGCGGTTACATGATGGCCTGCGTGGCCGACAAGATCGTTGCCGCGCCCTTCGCGGTACTGGGCTCGATTGGCGTCGTTGCCCAGTTCCCCAATTTTCACAAGCTGCTCAAGAAAAACGACATCGATTATGAAATGTTCACCGCCGGTGAATACAAACGCACGGTGACCATGTTTGGTGAAAACACGCCCAAAGGCCGTGAAAAATTCATGGAAGACCTGGAAGATACCCATCAATTGTTCAAGGCATTTGTCAGCGAGCATCGCCCCCAGGTGGATATCGCCAAGGTGGCAACCGGTGAGGTCTGGTTCGGCAGCCGTGCGCAGGACGTCAATCTGGTGGATGCCTTGCAGACCAGCGATGAATATCTTCTGTCGCAGGTCGAGAGCGCGGATATTTATGAAGTGTCCTACACGCTCAAGAAATCCCTGCCTGAGCGTCTCGGCATGGCGACGCAGAATGCCGTGGATCGCTTGTTGATGACCTGGTGGGAGCGATTGCAGAACAGCCGCTGGTTCTGATCAGCGCGATTCCCTGGCGCGATGCTCTGACTCTGCCAATGATGTTCTGACTCTGCGAACGAAGAGGTAAATCATGTTTTTCCATGCCAAAGATGTGATGCCCACACCGGAAAAGGCACTGCCGGGACGCGACCGGGCCATGCCGGTCAGCGAGCGGCACCTGGTCAAGAATGCCCCCTTGCAGGGGCCTTTTCCCGAACAGATGCACCAGGTGCTCTTCGGCATGGGATGTTTCTGGGGCGCGGAGCGCCGTTTCTGGCAGATACCCGAGGTCTACACCACGGCGGTGGGTTATTCGGGAGGATTCACGCCCAATCCCACCTACGAGGAGGTCTGTTCAGGCCTGACGGGACACAATGAAGTGGTGCTGGTGGTTTACGATCCCGCCCGTGTCACGTTTGCCAGGCTGCTGCAAGTATTCTGGGAGTCTCACAATCCGACCCAGGGCATGCGGCAGGGCAATGATCGCGGCACACAGTACCGTTCCGGTATTTATACATTTTCTCGAGAGCAACAGGCCGAGGCGGAAGCGAGTGCCAGACAGTATCAGTTCGCACTCGATGCTGCTTCCCTGGGACAGATCACGACAGAAATCCTGCCCGCCGGGCCTTTCTACTACGCGGAGGATTATCATCAGCAGTATCTCGCCAAAAATCCCGGTGGCTACTGCGGCCTCGGTGGTACCGGGGTGAGTTGCCCGCCTGCCTGAATCTCCCTTTTATTGATACGCATCAAATCCCGCTTTACTCATCTCACTAGACTGGTATCAGAAACTTATGTCCAGCGAGGTGACGGTTATGTATATGGACGGCGTTGTGGCCTATGGTCTGGTGATCGTGGTGCTGACCTGTGTATTCCTGGCTTATCTGTGGCGGTATGTGGTCAAGCATATTCGTCAGGATATGCTCAAGGCGGACCATGCCCAAAGCAGGCAGCCTGAAACGCGCGATCGTCAGTGACGTCTTGATGATGTGTCGTGGGGCATAACGAAAAAGGCCCCGATAGGGGCCTTTGGGTGCGGCATTACCGCGAATAGTGGCGGACCGGACGGGACTCGAACCCGCGACCTCCGGCGTGACAGGCCGGCATTCTAACCGACTGAACTACCGGTCCGCAGAGAAACACTTTTGCCTTGTGAGAAAAAGTGGTGGGCGGTACAAGACTCGAACTTGTGACCCATGCCTTGTAAGGGCATTGCTCTACCAACTGAGCTAACCGCCCTATTGGGTGGTGCGTATTCTAGCGATAAGCGGCTTGAGGTCAATCGTTTTTTTACATCTTTTTTCATAAAAATCAGGGCTGTTGAAAAAAACAGCAAGCAATCTCCCCAGGCATTTGTTGCGCTGATATCCAGGCTTTACCGGGAATTTCGCCCTTCATAAAGGCAGGCTGTTATACTATCGCGCAATTTTGGCGGAGATACTGGATATGCGACTCGTCTGGCTCTTGATCTTGCTGGCCTCGTCAGGGGCGTGGGCTGCTATAGACGTCCATGAGTTTGACAGTGACGTGCAGCGGATGCGCTATCAGAGTTTCATCGATGAGATGCGCTGCCCCAAATGCCAAAACCAAAATCTGTCCGGCTCCGACGCACCCATTGCCGTGGACCTGCGCCGTGAACTTTACCTGATGATCCAGGATGGGCGATCGGATAAAGAGATCGTCGATTTCATGGTGGAGCGCTACGGCGAATACATTCTTTACCGCCCGCGTATTTCCGCCGCTACCTACGTCCTTTGGTTTGGCCCGGTCGTGCTGCTGATCACGGGCATCATTGTGTTGCTGGCCATCCTGCACCGCCGCCGCCAGTTGAACCGGAACCAGGAAACCAGGGGTTTGACCCGCGCCGAGCAAGCACACCTGGCTCAGTTGCTCGAGGCTGCCAATCAGGGCAGCCAGGGTGATTCGACATCACCAGCGACTGAATCCTCTTCTACCGGAGATAAATCCTGATGACCTATCTGGTTTTCACAGGCCTGGCGCTTCTGGGTGTTTTATTCGTCCTCTGGCCCCTCCTGCGCCGCGAACGCCAGGAATCCGCCCAGGCGGCCGCCCACCAGGCGCGTTTGCAAACCCATGTCCAATTGTTTCACGAGCACATGCAGGAATTGCAGGCGGCCCTTGTCGAAGGTCGTATCGACCAGGCGCAGTTTGAGCAATTGAAACTGGAACAGGAACGCCATTTGCTGGAAGACGAGTCGAGCCGGGAGTATCTGCGTTTTACCCGCACGGCCTGGGGGCGCTGGTTGTTGGTGGGCTCCGCCCTGGGTGTTCTCCTGCTGGCGGGCTTCATGTATTACCAGCAAGGCAACAGGACCGATCTGGCCATCCAGGCACTCCTGGCAGCCAAGCAACAGGAGGATCAACAGGCCTTCATGCAGGGCCGTCACGCGGACCCGCAATTGGCCAGGACGCTTGCGGAAGCGCTCGAAGCCAGGTTGCGTGCCCGTCCGGACCATAGTCAATACTGGTTTTTGCTGGCGCGTACCCGCATGGAGCTGGGGCAAATAGACGCCGCGGTGGCCGCCTACCAGCAAGTCCTGACATTGGATGCCCAATCGAGCCTGGTCATGGGGGAACTGGCCCAGGCGTTGTTTTTGCGCGATGACAACCGCATCACGCCACCCGTGGTCGAATTGGCGGGCAGGGCAGTGGCGCTGGACCCGCAAAACACCACGGCTTTGGGCCTGCTGGGGATAGATGCCTTCCAGCGCAAAGACTACGCGGCGGCGATTAATCACTGGCAGCGGGCATTGGATCTGCTTGGTCCCGGCAGTGCCGGTGGTGCGGCGTTGCAGGCGGGCCTCGCCAGGGCCAGGAGCGAGGCGGCCAGCGCGGGACAAATTGACGTATCGCAGCAGGCTGAGCCCGAAGGACCTGTCATCCGTGTCAGGGTCAGTTTGGCCGAGCCTCTCGATCTGTCGCCAGAACTCCCCGTTTTCGTCTACGCCCGTGCCTGGCAGGGGCCGCGCATGCCATTGGCCATTGCGCGCCTGACACTGGGCGATCTGCCCGCTGACGTCACCTTGACCCAGGCCATGGCCATGTCCGAAGCGGCCAGCCTGGCCCAGGCCACTCGAGTGGAGGTGGTCGCACGGGTAGCGGTGAACGGTTCCGCGATAGCCCAGGCCGGTGACTGGCAGGGTAGTCTCGGCCCGGTCGACCCGCGCGCGCCAGCGGCTGATCTCCATCTGCGCATTGATCAATTATTGACCGAATAACCGCTTGAATTTCCTCAGTTTTTTTGATCTGGCCGCCCTTGGTGGCCGGGTCGTGCCGCGTTTGCCTGCTTTGTTGCTCAAAGCCCGCTATTGGCGGGTGTAAAGGCCGATGCAAGCGTGTAGAATCCTGCCTTTTATGCAATTTTATTCCTTGTTTTCATTCCGCACCCTTGCACGGGGTCTGCGTTTGCCGGGGTGAAACTTCCTGATATAAGAGTGTTAAGGGTTTATGCGGCTAAAGTGCATCAAGCTGGCTGGTTTCAAATCGTTTGTTGACCCGACCACGGTCAGCTTCCCCAGCAACCTCTGCGCCGTGGTCGGCCCGAACGGTTGCGGTAAATCCAATATCATCGATGCCGTGCGCTGGGTAATGGGAGAGTCCTCCGCCAAAAACCTGCGCGGCGAAAACATGACCGACGTCATCTTCAACGGTTCCAGCGGGCGCAAGCCGGTGGGTCAGGCGTCCATCGAGCTGGTGTTCGACAACAGCGATGGCACTCTGGTGGGTGAGTACGCCGCTTTCACCGAAATTTCCGTCAAGCGCAAAGTGACCCGCGACGGCCAGAACCACTACTACCTCAATGGCACTAAATGCCGCCGCCGTGATATCACCGACATCTTCCTGGGTACTGGCCTGGGGCCACGCAGTTACGCGATCATCGAACAGGGCATGATCTCCCGCCTGATCGAAGCCAAGCCGGAAGACCTGCGGGTTTACATCGAGGAAGCGGCCGGCATTTCCAAATACAAAGAGCGCCGCAAAGACACCGAAAGCCGCATGCGCCGTACCCAGGAAAACCTGGAGCGCTTGACGGATATCCGCGATGAACTGGAGCGCCAATTGTCACGCTTGCACCGCCAGGCGCAGTCGGCGGAAAAATATGCCGAATTCAAAAAAGAAGAGCGCTTGCTGCGTGCCCAGCTACAGGCACTGAAATACCGCAATCTGGATCAACAGGCAAAGATCAAGCGCGATGCCATCCGCGACCTGGAGTTGCGGATGGAAGCCTTCATCACCGACCAGGTGAACAAAGATACCCAGATCGAAAAATACCGCAGCCAGTACACCGAGCTGGGCGACAAATTCAACGAGGTGCAGGGCCGCTACTACGCGGCGGGTGCGGAAATCGCCCGTCTCGAGCAGAGCATCCAGCACGCGCAGGAGCGCGCCCGTCAGCTGCAAACCGATCTGGACCAGACCCAGCGGGACAGCCGCGAAGCGGAAGAAAACCTGCAAACCGACGCCCTCAAGGCGGAAGCCTGGGAAGCCGAGCTGCTGGAATTGACCCCGGAGCTGGAACTGACCCGCGCCGCGGAAGAAACCTCTGGCGAGGCCCTGCAATCCTCGGAAGAATCCATGCAGCGCTGGCAGCAGGAATGGGACAGTTTCAACCAGCGCGCCGCCGAGCCCCGGCAGAAAGCCGAAGTGCAGCAGAGCCGCATCCAACACCTGGAGCAGGTGCAACAGCGGCTCTTGCAACGTATCGAGCGCCTCAAGGAAGAAAAGACGAATCTTCACGATGATTCCGCTGATGAGGAAATCGACCAGCTCAACGAGCAACTGGCCGAACTGGATCTGGTCGTCGCGGAAAAACGCCAGCAACTGGACGGCTCCGGCGAGCAGCTCGAGCAGCAGCGCAGCCGCAACCATCAACTGGGCGATCAACTGGATCAATTGCGCAGCCAGCTGCAAAGCATGCGCGGCCGCCAGGCGTCGCTCGACGCATTGCAGCAAGCGGCCCTGGGCGAAAAGAGCAAAGCCGTCAGCCAATGGCTGGAGCGGCAATCACTCGATGGCAAGCCCCGCGCGGCGGAGTCCCTCCGCGTATCCGACGGTTGGGATAAAGCCCTGGAAACCGTGCTCGGCAGCCATCTGCAAGCTGTGTGCGTCGATGGCTTCGACAGCCTGGACGCCTTGCAGGAGTTGACCCAGGGCGAGCTGGTACTGCTGGATACCCGCGCCCGCGTCGCCGCCCCCTCGACTACCGGCGCGTCTCGCCTGGCGGACAAAGTCAGCGCTGACTGGGATGTCGCCGGATTGATCAGCGGCATCCATCTCGCCGAAGACCTCACCCAGGCACTGTCCCTGCGGCCTCGTTTGCAGGCCGGTGAATCTGTCATTACCCGCGACGGCATCTGGTTGTCGAGCCATTGGCTGCGCGTGGCCCGTGATACCGATGCCAGTTCCGGCGTCATCGCCCGCCGCCAGGAACTGGAAGCGCTGGCCGCCAGCATAGCCACCCGGGAAGCATCGGTGGCCGATGCCAGTCGTCAACTGGATGAAGGGCACGATGCCATACGCCAGTTGGAGCAATCGCGCGAAACCCTGCGCCGTGAACTGGAAGAATTCGGCCGCCGTCATGGAGAATTGCGTGCCCAACTGAGCGCCCGTCAGGTGCGGGTGGAACAGCTGCTGATGCGCCGCGAGCGCGCCGACAACGAAATCCGCGAAGCGCGCGAGCAGATGGAGCAGGAAGCCGAACACCTGTCCGAAGCCCGCATGATCCTCAGTGAAGCCATCGCCATGATGGAGCAGGACACCGATGAACGGGAGCGCCTGCTGGAAGCGCGGGACGGCATCCGTGCCGGCCTGGACCAGGCCCGCCAGCGCGCCCGCCACGACAAGGACCGCGCCCATGAGCTGGCCATGCGCGTCCAATCGCTCAAGACGCAACTGGATGCCATACGCCTGGGTATCAACCGCCTGCGCGAACAGACCTCCCGCCTGCAGGAGCGCCGCGACCAATTGCAGCTGGCGCTGAGTGAAAACCGCGATCCCGTCGAAGAATACAAGCTGGAACTCGAAGCGGCCCTGTCCAAGCGGCTGGCGGTGGAATCCTCACTGATGGAGGCGCGCAAGGCGCTGGAAACCGTCGAGCAGGACCTGCGCAACGCCGAGCAGTCGCGCAACCGCGCCGAGCAGGAAGTGCAGGCCGTGCGCAGCCACCTGGAGCAGGAACGCCTGGCAGCCCAGTCCTTTGAAGTACAGCGCGCGGGCATCGTGCAGCAACTGGAAGAAGATGAGCTCGATCTGGACGCCATCCTCGCTGAACTGCCGGATAACTCCGAGATCAAACCCATCGAGGACGAACTTCAGTCCCTGGCCGAGCGCATCGCCCGCCTGGGTCCCATCAACCTGGCGGCCATCGACGAATACAAAACCGAATCCGAGCGCAAGGAATACCTGGATGCGCAGAATGCGGACCTGATCGAAGCCCTGGAAACCCTCGAGAATGCCATCAAGCGGATCGACCGGGAAACCCGCACCCGCTTCAAGGAAACCTTCGATCAGGTCAACAAGAGTTTGCAGGAGCTCTTCCCCAAAGTCTTCGGCGGCGGACACGCCTACCTCGAACTCACCGGAGAGGATCTGCTGGAAACCGGTATCGCCATCATGGCCCGGCCACCGGGCAAGCGGAACAGCACCATCCATCTGTTGTCAGGTGGAGAGAAGGCCCTCACGGCCATCGCCCTGGTGTTCTCGATTTTCCGCCTGAACCCGGCGCCGTTTTGTATGCTGGACGAAGTGGATGCACCCCTGGATGACGCCAACGTGGGCCGCTACGCGCGCATGGTGGAGGAAATGTCAGAGCATGTGCAGTTCATCTACATTACGCACAACAAGATTGCCATGGAGATGGCACACCAACTCATGGGCGTCACCATGCACGAGCCCGGTGTCTCGCGACTGGTGACGGTGGACGTTGACGAAGCGGCCGAATTGGCGGCCGTTTAACACCATCAGCAACGGATAACACTGTTATGAAAGACTCGCTGACCGTCATCATCGTGCTGCTCATACTCATCATCCTGGCTGATGGCATCAGGCGCATGCGGCTTGCCCGGCGCGACAAGATCCGCATGTCGCGCAACGTGTACAAGCAGAGCGGCCGTGAAGAGCCGTCACAGGACAACTACACCAGTGAATTGCCCAACGGCGGTGCGCGCATCGTGGGCTATCGCGAGCCGACACCGGTTCCCGTCAACAAGCCTTTCCCACGCAAACCCCCAGAACACAAACCGGCGGAGAAAAAGCCCGCTGACAGCCGCAAGCCGGAACAGACCTCCCTCAACCTGGATGAATCCGTACCCATGCTGATGGAATCCGTTCCCGAGGAATCATCCACGCGCCGCGCAGTTGCCGGGGGTTCGGGTATCCAATCGGCGCTCAACCGGTCCTTTTCCAAATTGCAGGCGGGGCTCGACCTGCGGGCTGATGAGCAACTGGAGCGCATAGAGCCCACGCTCTCTGTCGATGAAGGGCGCAACGGCCAGTCTGCCTACGCGGATGATTCGACCGGTGATGGCGATCAACCCCTCGAAGATGACTACGACGATAACGACGATGATCACCCTGATGATTATCAGGAAGATGATTACGACGATGGCGAGGACGACGAGTATCAGGAAGAGGATTACCCCGAGCACGATTATCACCAGGATGCGGAAGAGCGCTACGAAGACCCGGACGATGATGAACCGGAATCCTATGCGCCTCCAGCACAACCGGCTGCCCAGGCGGCGGCATCCCCTTCAGCGCGCCAGCGGCATGAGCCCGAGGAAGTGCTGATCGTCAACGTGATGAGCCGTCATGAGTTCTTCCAGGGCGAAGCGCTGCTGGATATTCTCCTGGCCTGTGGCCTACGCTTTGGCGACATGAACATTTTCCATCGCCACAGTGATGGCAAGGGTGGCGGAGAATTGCTTTTCAGCCTCGCCAACATCGTCAAGCCGGGCACGTTCGATCTGGATACCATGGATGAGTTCTCCACGCCCGGTGTGAGTCTCTTCATGACCCTGCCGCTCAAGGCCGACTCCCTGCAATCCTTCGAGTTGATGCTGGATGCGGCGCGCCGGATTGCTGAAGGCTTGAATGGCGAACTCAAGGATGAAAACCGCAGTGTGATGACACGGCAGACCATCGAGCATTGCCGCGAGCGCATCCGCGAGTTCGAACGGCGCCGCCGCCTGTCCCACTGACCAGACCCTGCATGAGCGACACCATGTTCCACCCGACACCTGCTGACAGCGCCGCCCGGGTAGCGGCGCTGCGTGCCCAGATCGATGGGCACAACTACGCCTATTACACGCTGGATGCGCCACAAATCCCCGATGCTGAATACGACCGCTTGATGCAGGAACTGCGTCAGCTCGAAGAAGCTTTTCCCGATCTGGTTACCGCGGAGTCGCCCACGCAGCGGGTCGGCTCTGCGCCCCTGGCGGTTTTTGCCAGTGTCGAACACGAAATTCCCATGCTCTCGCTGGACAATGCCTTCAGCGATGAGGAACTCATCGCCTTCAATCGCCGTATCCAGGAACGCCTGAAGACGCAGGATGAGATCGAATATGCCTGCGAAGTGAAGCTGGATGGCCTCGCGGTGAGCCTCTTGTACCGTAACGGCCAGCTGGTGCGTGGCGCAACGCGTGGCGATGGCAGCAAAGGCGAGGACATCACGCAGAATCTGCGTACCATCAGGTCAGTGCCCCTGCGCCTGCACGGCGATGACTATCCACAGGTGCTGGAGGTGCGCGGCGAAGTCTACCTGCCGAAAGCCGGTTTTGAAGCCATCAACGAGCGTGCCCGCACGGCGGGTGAAAAACTTTTCGTCAACCCGCGCAACGCCGCTGCCGGTGCGTTGCGGCAACTGGATTCACGCATCACGGCGTCCCGCCCCCTGGAAATGTGCGCCTACAGTGTCGGCCTGGTGCAGGATGGCCAGTTGCCGGATACCCACAGTGGCATACTGGAGGCCTTGCGCCGCTGGGGATTTCTGACCAACCGCGAAACCCGCGTGGCGGCCAATATCAGCGAGTGCATGGGGTTCTACCAGGCTGTGCTCTCGCGCCGGGATAGCCTGGCCTATGATATCGACGGGATCGTTTTCAAGGTGAACAGCCGTGCCTTGCAGGAATCCCTGGGATTCGTGTCCCGGGCACCGCGCTGGGCTATCGCCTATAAATTTCCGGCCCAGGAAGAAATCACGCAGCTGCTGGATGTGGAGTTTCAGGTGGGACGCACAGGTGCGGTGACACCCGTGGCGCGCCTGCAACCGGTTTTTGTGGGCGGCGTGACGGTCTCCAATGCGACCCTGCACAACCGCGACGAAATCGAGCGCCTGGGCTTGATGATCGGCGATACGGTGATCGTGCGCAGGGCAGGGGATGTGATTCCCCAGATCGTTTCCGTGGTGGAAGACCGGCGTCCGGCGGATGCACGTCCGATCGTCTTTCCCGAGCATTGTCCCGTATGCGATTCACCGGTGGAAACACTGGAGGACGAGGTTGTTGCCCGTTGCAGTGGCGGACTCGTCTGTGCCGCGCAGCGCAAGGAGGCCATCAAGCACTATGCCTCGCGCAAGGCGATGGATATCGAGGGCCTGGGCGACAAGCTGGTCGAGCAGCTGGTGGACCAGGGCCATGTCGAGGCGGTGGCGGACCTCTACGCACTGACGCGCGAGCAGCTGGCCGGTCTGGAACGCATGGGAGAGAAGTCGGCCGACAATTTGCTGGCCGCCCTGGAAAGCAGCAAAAAAACCACGCTGGCCCGGTTTATCTTTGCCCTGGGCATTCGTGAAGTGGGCGAAGCCACAGCGCGCAACCTGGCCCGCCATTTCGGCAGCCTGGATGCCCTGGCAGCCGCGGACCAGGAGGCCTTGCAATCCGTGCGCGATGTGGGGCCGGTGGGTGCGCACTTCGTCGCCGAGTTTTTCCAGCAGCTGCACAACCGCGAAGCGGTGGCGGCGTTGCGTGCCGCCGGTGTGCACTGGGACGAGAGCGAGCCGGCCGAGGCGGTCTCCCTGCCATTGACCGGGCTGACCTATGTATTGACAGGAACCCTCGAGTCCATGTCCCGCGACCAGGCCAAAGAGCATTTGCTGGCCCTGGGTGCCAAGGTCGCGGGCAGCGTGTCGGCGAAGACGGATTGGGTCGTTGCCGGGCCGGGAGCCGGCTCGAAATTGCAAAAGGCCGAATCGCTGGGCGTGGCGGTGATGGACGAGGCGGCTTTCCTGGCCCTGTTGCAAGAACATGGGGTCGGCGCGTGAGACACTGGTTATTGTCAGCTTGCTGCCTGGCCCTGTTGGGTGGATGCGCCACGCCACCACCGGGCAATGCCAGCAATATCTGCGATATCTTTGATGACAGGCACGAGTGGTATTCTCAGGCCAAG
>CAYWCW010000004.1:0-234960 GCA_964456865.1 uncultured Cellvibrionaceae bacterium | reverse complement strand
CGCGCTGGTCAGCGCAATGCCCACCCGCAATTGCAGGGGCTGGCTGGCGGCCAGGGCGTTGTCCATCAACAACTTCATCTGGTCGTAGTCATTGGTGGTGCCGGCCAGGAATTGTGTGCCCACATCCCGGCGCAGGGCGTCACGGATCAGTTGGTTTTCATAGAAGGCATCACCCAGGCGCTTGAGGGTTTTGTCGGGGTCGTAACCCAGCGCGCGCAACAGATAGTCGGAACCCAGGAATTTGGTGAAGTCGGTAAATTCCGGACGGGTTTCGATCAGGTAATTGCCGGTGGGCGCGTTGTTGTACACGAACAGGCCGCTGAGTTGGCCGGGGTTGAGATTTCCAGGCAGCAGGTTGACCACGTAGGGGTCCGGTGATGCCTGGTTGGCCTGCGAAGCACCGGCTGATGTGGGCGCGCTGGTGTCGACGGGCTGAGTGGCCTGGCCACCGGCAACCCTGCCGTTGCCATCGGATGCGCGCTGGCTGCCATCGCCCAACGCGCCGTCGTTCAGGGCGAGGCGATCGAGTTCGTCGCGCAGTGAATCTGCTTCGGGATTGCTGGATGACGGGGCATCACTGCCATCGGGTGTGTCCACCCCGGTATCACGGGCGCGTTGGCGTTCCTCGTCGGCCAGGGCTGCGATACGGTCAGCGGTCAGATCACCAAGTGCACCAGAACCCAGGAGATCAACAATAGCCTGATCGACATCGGCAGCACCTTCGCCCTGGTATGCACCCGGACCCAGGCTATAACCATTCCTGGTGCTTGCATCGGGCAGGTCATCGGGATTTACCTGACCATTGGCGGCGTAACGGTCGGCGAGATTGATATCGCGCAATTCCGGATCGGTGAGATCATCGATGTCTTCACCAGAACCGGATACCGGTCCGTTGTGGCCAAGGCCCTGTCCGCCGGTATTACGCACTGTGCCGTCCTGGCCACCGAGTGAGCCGGAAGGATCGTTACTGCCGGAGGCGTCTGCACCACGATCGGTGTTATTCGGCTGGCCACCAGGCCCCGGGGTATTTTCCTGCCTTACGTCGGCCACATAGTTGCCAAGTTCAAGTCGCAGCGGATCCCCCAGGCTGCTGTCCAGCGGAGAAACAACACGTGTAAACAGGCTGCCTTCCAGGTTGCCATTGATGCTGCCTACAGCCCTGATGGTACCCATGGCACTGTCGAGAAGCTGTGAACTCTCCCTGACGAAGGAATAATCGAGACTTAAATTGTCTTCACACCATACGCCCGCCTGGTGGCAATCCCGATACTCCAGGTAAAGTACCCTTTCGGCATTGACAGCCAGCACCTCGTGCCGCTGTTCCACAAAGGCCAGATTTTCCAAACTGCCACCATCCAGGCGAAGCCCTGCGCCGCTGGTGATAGAGCCATAGTGATTCCGTATCGCGCCGCTGCCCGTATTCAGCACCATCTCACCGCCAGAGGCGATGCGTGCATCTCTGCTGCCACCACCATCAGGCCTGTAGATAGTCGAACGAATGTATGCATCGTGAATTATCGATTCTTCCCAAGACAAATAATAAGTGTCGAATAGGTCATCAGGAATCTCCGGGTTTACATTTGCGTAAATGAGATCCCACAACTCGGGACTTTCCACCAATTGTTCAGTGGTGACCTGCTGTTGATAACTGACACCATTACGGATATTGCTTAACTGGTTGGTATAAATACTCAATCGACCCAGGGATTCTATCTGGCCATTGGTGTTGATGACCTGCTGGCTGCGCGAGCCTGGATTACTCAAATCTTCACCAAGCATCCACAAATTATTGATCGCGAAGATCGTGCCCCGATCGTTGCTGATGGTCCCCCCTGCACCCATCACCAGGTCATTGCCAGCAAACATCACATTGCCATTGTGATTTTCAATATCACCCGTCACCGAGAAGAATAGAGAGCCACCCACGGCCATGGTGCCCCGGTTGATCAGGTTACCTGCCGCGACGGAGAGATTGCCGCTGCTGCGAATCAGGCCATTGTTATTAATGTTGCCTGCAAAATCCAACCGGCTATTGCCACTGCCATCCATGGCATCAGGGTCACCGCCACCGAGAATATGATGGTGGTTGTAGAGGTTATTTCCCGACAGGCGAATGGCATTGACAGCAGACAGTGTGCCGTGGTTGGTGATATCACCCTGGGTGTTCACACTGAGTATGCCATTGCTGGTCAGCGAGTCGTTGGCACTGATGATGACGGATTGCGTGAGGTTGAGTCGCAACTCATCGCCAGCGGAAACAGTGCCGATCTGACCGAGGGCATCCAGGGTCAACTCCACCAGGCCATCGGATTGTACCGACCCGGTATTATTGATATTGAACGCCTCTATGCGGGTTTGTGCGGCACCCGATATCGTACCCGAGTTGGCGAGGGCGCCACTCATCTGAATATCAACCACTCCTTCACGACTGGTGATCATCGCATTGTTGGTCAGGGCACTGAGGTTGTGAATGCGTGTGAGGACACCCGAGCTGATTTCACCACTGTTGGTAAAGTGCCCCTGGGTAACGATGTCAAGCGTACCGTTGCCTTTGATCACACTTTGCTGCGAGGCATTCAGCAAGCTGGGTGCGGTAATCAATAAGGTACCCACACCAGCGTGCTCAATGGTGCCGCCGGTATTGTTCAGTTGTGTGGTCGCCGTGAGCGTCAGGTTGTTGCCATGGCCTTTGATGGTGCCGGTGTTGGTGAGGTTGCCTGTGCTGATGCTGTCTTCACCGAAACCGAACAGGTCGCCTGCGTTGTTGATCCGCGCCGCCAACACATCGAGGCGATTGGCTTGCAACAGCCCCTCGTTCAACAGCTCATCCGTTGCCGTCAATGCCAGGGTACCCAGCGAGGTGATAGTGGAACCCGCCGTGTTGATCACATCGTCAGCAGCTGCCAGGGTGAAGGTGCCGCTGCCTTGATGAAAGATCGTGCCGCCGCTGTTATCGACACTGCCCTGGGTCGCGCGGACTGTCAGCTGGTTGCTGGCAGCCCTGATGGCACCACCGGTATTGTCGATCTGGTTGGCGACAAGGCTGGATGCGCCGGAACCGGTAGCGACAATGCTGCCGCCGCTGGTATTGGTCATGGTACCGGCATTGAGCTGGACGCTACCGCCCTGCAGGTGGCCAGCAGCATTGTTCACAGTACCACTGGTGTTCACTGTCAGCGTGCCATCGGCGATCATCGATCCACCCTGGTTGTTGACCGCTGAATTGATGGTGAGATAGCCCTGGGTATAGAGCGAGCTGCCGTTGTTATTGAACGTACCCATGCCACCGATCTGGATGCCGAGCCGCGCGAAGAGTTCGCCCACACCGGAGATGCTGCCGCTCAGGTTGGCGGTACCCGCTGTGGCAATGCGCCCACCCTGCACGTTAACACTGCCGCCGTTGCCCAGCGTCAGCACACCGGTACCCGCGTGCGTCAGTGTCCCGGCGTTGGTCAGGTTGCCGCTGAATGACAGGTTGGTGCTGCCAATGGTCATGGTGCCGCTGTTGTTGACGGTGGCCAGATTCCACGCCAGCGAATTGCCGCTGTTCGCCACCACCAGGTTGCCTTGATTGATGAGGCTGTTGCCTTGCAGGTCGAGGCTGCCGGTTTCGAGCAGGCCGCCGCTCATGTTCTGCAATTGATTGAAACCTGCGGCTTCGAGGCGGGAGGCGCTGATGGTGGCGCTGTTGGTGATGCCTTCGGCGTTGAGTATCAGGTTGTTGGTGGACGTGAGCTGCCCGCCGTTACTGTTGGTCAGACTACCGCCAATATTGAGCAGCAGGCTGCCGTCGCCATTGTGCGCCAGTATGCCGGTATTGGTGATGCCCTGGCTGTTGATGCGCGCATCGCTCGCATCGGTGATCAGCGAACCGGCGTTGCTCAGCAGGCCATCGATATCCAGTTCCAATCCCAGCGCAGCCAGGATATTGCCACCCGCCAGGTTGTAGACATCACCGGCCACGTCGAATGAGAGCGCGCCGCCCGCTTGCAGCACGCCCGTGGCGGTATTGGTCAGGTCGTCGTGGCTGGTGAGGATGAGGTTGCGCTCGGCAACCAGCTTCCCGGCATTGTGGATACCGTAGGCTGTCAGCGCGATATCGGCCAGCGAAATGATATTTCCCGATGTATTGAGCAGGTGATCGCTGCTGAGCGACAACTGCTGGGTACCTGTGTGGACGATAGAGCCCCCGTCATTGAGGATGCTGTCGAGGTTCAATGACCAGGTGTCCGCGCCACTGCGCAGCGTGCCGCCGCTGTTATCCAGCACACCGACATTGAAGGTCAGGGAATCGTCGTGATTGCCAAGTCCGGCCAGCACGCCGTCCTGGGTATTGTTCAATTGCACGGCCTGCACATGGAGACGCTGGCCCAGCAATGCGCCTTCGAAACTGTTGTCGATGGTTTCCCCGGCCAGGATGGACACGACATTGCCCTGGATCAATCCGTCGCGGTTGTCGATGGCCCGCTGCTGAATGTCGATATCGCCGAGGGATTGGATACTGCCACCGGCATTGAGCAGTTCCTGTTCGCTGTCGATGAGTGACAGGCGTCCTTCGCCCAGGTGATACAGGAAGCCATCGCTGTTATCGAACAGGAGTCCACTCAAGTCCAGGTTGTGGCTGTGGACTTCCAGGCGGCCGCCGTCGCGGTTGTCGATCGATTGCGTTGTCAGATCGAGTGCGTTGTCCGCCGTGCCCAGTGAGACTATGCGGCCACCCTGGTTGTTGATGTGAGGCAGGTCGAGCGACAGGTAATCGCTGGCCTGCAACTGACCGCCGCGGTTGTCGAGGCTGGTGGCCGTCACGGAGAGTTCACGCGCGGCGATCACCGCGAACGTATCGGCTTCACCGCGGTTGATCAGATGCTCCAGTGTGAGCGACAGGGAACCTTCGGTGATGATCTGCCCGGCGGTGTTGTCCAGCACATCGTTGACCGCCAGTTGCACTTCACCATCGCCGCGATGGGTAATGGTGCCCAGGCGGTTGTCCAGTCCGGCACTGGCGATGTGCATGTCCTGCGCCAGGCTGAGCAGCGTGCCGCCGCGGTTGTCGAGGGATTCCGTCGCAATCACCTGGAAGCCATGGGTGGACAGCAGTTGTCCGTTGTCACTGTTGTCCAGGGTGCGCGCCACCACGTCCAGGAATTGCCCGTAAAGTGTGCCCGTCTGGTTGATCAGGGTATCCACTTGCAGGGATAGCAGGCCCTCCGCATGGAGATAGCCCTGGCTGTTGTCCAGCTGATCCTGCTCGATATCCAGGTCACCAGCGGCATAGATTTCACCGCTGCGGTTATCCACCTGGGTCAAGCGCAGGACGCCTTCACCCAGGTGCAGGATGTATCCGCCCTGGTTGTCGATGGCCGCATCCAGCGCAAGGCTGCCGCCATGGATTTCAAGCCGGCCGCCATCGCGGTTATCGAAGGCATCCAGCTGCAAACGCAAGGCGTTTTCATGCTCGCCGGTGACCAGCAGGCCGCCGCCCCGGTTGTCGAAGCTCACACCGTTGATGGCGATATCACTGGCCTGTATGCGGCCCTGGTTGATACTGGTGTTGGCAGTGATCAGCAGGTTGCCGGCATCCATCAGTGCTCCATCCCGGTTTTCGACATGCTCCGTATCGATCCGGATCAATCCGGCGGCGGCAAGGATGCCCTGGTTGATCAGGCTGTCCAGCAAGGTCAGGTGCAGGTCACCGGCTGAATAGAGTTTGCCCTCGTCATTGCGGTAGGTGTCACCGCTGATGGTCAGCACCCCGGTGCCCAGGTGCAGGATTTCACCACCGCGGTTATCGACATTCAGGTTGTGCAGTGTCAGGTTGCGCGCGTGGGATTCGATGATGCCGCCCTCGGCATTGACCAGGGGATTGACCATGTGCAGTTGCAACGCATCATCCGTGGTGGCCGTGGTGCGGATCAGGCCATCGGTGTTGTCGGCATCGGTGGCGCTGATGTGCAGGCGGCTGTCGGTGTTGATGATGCCATCGCGGTTGCTCAGGGTTTGCGTGTCGATGCGTGTATCGCCACGGCTGTCGATGGTGCCGCCATCGTTGTTGATGCTGTCGCTGAAGGTGAGGGTCAGGCGGTTTTCACCCGCCGCCAATCCGAGCAGGAGCCCGCCCTGGTTATCGAGGCGCTCGCCATCGAGGTGCAGCTCGTCGGCCTGGATGACACTGCGGTTGTTGAGTGCGTCTGCGGTGATGGAGGCCGTGGCGGCGCTGATGTAGGCGCGCTGCTCGCCATCCCACTCGTTGTTCAATTCACCGGCGGTAATCGCCAGCTGGTTCGCCAGGATAAAGCCGCCGCGGTTGTCCAGTTGCCACGCAGTGATCGTCAAGTGTGAACCGCCCAGTTCGCCACGGGTGTTGTCCAGCGTATCGGCGGTGATCTGCACCTGATTCGCCTGGATCAGGCCACGGGTGTTATCCAGTTGTCCGGCATCGATGGTCAATGGGCCATCGCCCAACGCGGCCACCGCGCCTCCGGTGTTATCGAGTTGATCGGCTTCGATCGATACCTGCCCCTGCGCCTGGATCAATCCCTGCCGGTTGGACAGCTGATCGAGCCGCATGACCAGGCTGCCATCGCCGCGGTGCAGGATTTCACCACCATCATTGCGCAGTTGCAGGGATTCGAAACGCAGGTCCTGCCCCTGGCTTTCGATGCGCCCGCGATTGTCGAGCTGGTTCACCGCAAAGCGCAGGGATTCACCCTCGTCGGACAGGCTGGCGATCAAGCCGCGGTTATCCACCTGGTTGCCGCTGAGCAGAACCTGGTTGCCCTGGGTCCGACCACCGTCGCGGTTGTCGAAATGGTCCAGCGTCAGCCGCAGCCAGTCGGCGCTGATGATGCCCGGCAGATCATCCAGCCGGTCATTGATGAGACTGTCGGCGGTCACGCTCAACTCACCCGCCGCCAGCAGGCTGCCGCCCTGGTTGATGATGTCCTGGGCGGTGATGTTTATATCACCGGTGGCGGCGATGTAGCCCAGGGTGTTATCCAGTTGTTGCAACTGGAGGTCCAGTGTGTCAACCAGTATCTGCCCTTCGCGGTTGTCCAGTTGATCGGCGGACAAGGCCAATTCCCCGACGGCCAGCAAGCCTTCGCGGTTGTCGAGTCCGGCGAGCGTGAGCGCCGCCGTTTCATCGGCGATCACGCGACCTGCCTGGCGGTTGTCGAGTGATTGCGCGGTGAGCGACAGGTGCTGCGCGGACTGGAGGAGTCCAGCGCGATTGTCGATGTGTTGCGACGCGATGGCGAGGCTTTCCTGCGCGAATATCTCGCCTTGCTGATTGTCCAGCGCCACGGCGTCGATGCTTGCGCGGGTGGCCAGTATGGCGCCCTGGCGGTTATCGAGTCGTGGCGTGGTCAGTTGCAGTTCGCCCTGCCCCAGGTGCAGCATGTCGCCGCTGTTGGTCAGCGATTCTGTCGCACTCACCTGCAAATGCTGGCCCTGGTTTTCGAGTTGGCCCTGGTTGTCGAGCAGCCGCGTGTAGAGTGCGAGGCCCGATTGATCCACGGCATAGGCAGCCAGCAGGCCCAGGTTGTCCAGGCTGTCGCTGCGCACATCCAGAGTGCCACCCTGGATAATACCCGTCGCTTCGTTCAATACCGTTTGTGTGTCGAGCGTGACGCTGCCGCCATACAGGACACCGCTGTTGGTCAGCTGTGTGGCGTTGATGTCAAGCGCTGCTGCCTCGATCAACCCTGCCTGGTTATGCAGGCTGTCCGCGTCCAGCGACAAACCCTGGCGGGCGTAAATGAGCGCGTCCTGGTTGGTGAGTTGCTGTGCGTGAATGCGGGCGCTGTTCGGTCCGAGCGCGATGACCTCTGCGTCATCACGGTTATCGAAGGTCACGGCGTCGATGGCCAGTACATCCGCCTGGATGCGGCTGCCGCGGTTGTCCAGTTGCTGGACGTTGATATCCAGATCGGCGGCTTCGATGATGCCGCCGTCGTGGTTGATGAGACTGTTGGCAATCAGGCTGACTTGCGAGCCGCCGATGATATTGCCCGCGGTGTTGTCCAGCTCGCCGGTCACCTGCACGGCCAGGGTACCGTCACCACCCAGGGTTCCCTGGGCGGAGTTGTCCAGGGTGTGGGCAATCAGTGTCAGCACATCCTGACCCCAGTAGATCACCGCACCCGACTGGTTGTTGAAGAGTCCATCGACATGGATTTGCGCGGGACGGTCGCCACCGACGATGACCTTGCCGCCGTCGCTGTTGTCGAATTCCACCAGGGACAGCTGCAAGCCGTCACCTGACTGGATCAACCCGCCCTGGTTGTGAATGGCGTTGATGTCGATGGCGAGATGACCGGCGGCGATCAGTTGACCGCCGCGGTTGTCCACCGCATCGGCCTGGAATTCCAGTTGACCGCGTGTGACCAGCGCGCCGCCGCGGTTATCGAAGGTGCCGTCCGCCTGGACACGCAGCACGCCCGCGCCGTGATGGATGATCTCACCACCGTCGCTGTGCAAGGCGATGTTGTCGAGCAGCAAATCGACGCTGTAGGTTTCGATGCGGCCCGCATTGGTGATGTGCAGCAGGTGGAGCCCGAGGGATTGGCCTTCTGTGCCGGTCGAGAGCACCAGGCCTTCGTTGTTCAGGGTATCCGCGTGCAACGCCAGCCGTTCGCCTTCGATCACGCCATCCTGCAGGTTGTCGATCTGATCGGCACGCAAAACCAGATCGCGGCCGCTGATGAGGCCATCGGTGTTGTCGAGTGCGCGGGTGTCGAGTTGCAGCTGCTGTTGCGCCAGCAACTCGCCATCCCGGTTGCGGACCTCGTCAGCATCGAGCACAAAATAACGGCCCTGGCTGATCAGCCGGCCACCGGTGTTGTCGACCAGTCCCGCGACCTGCAAATCCAGTCCGCGCCCGTCGCGCGCGACGGCGGCAATGGTGCCGCCGCGGTTGTCGAGTTCGGGAATATGCAGCGTCAGCGCATCGCCCCGGATGAGTCCGCGGTCGTTGGTCAGGCGGTTCAGGGTGAGTTGCAGGTTCTCGCCATCGATGGTGCCGGCACTGTTGTCGATGTTGCCGGCCCGCAGCACCAGTTGCCCCTGGCTGACGATGCTGCCATTACGATTGTTGAGATCACCTTGCAGATCCAGCGCCAGGGTACCGCCGTCGAGCGCTATCACCTGGCCCGACTGGTTGTTGAAACTATCGAGAGCCAGATCCAGCTGCCGCCCCTGGATCAAGCCCCGGGTGTTATCCAGTTGCCGCGCCTGCAAGACCATGTGCTGGCCCGTCAGCAGTCTGCCATCCTGGTTGTCGAGATGCTGAGTGCGCAACACCAGGGATTGCCCCGCCGCGATGCGGCCCGACCGGTTGTCGGTCTGGCTGGCATCCAGGCGCAATGCCTGCGCGGCATAGAGGTTGCCGCCGCGATTGATGAAGTGACCGAGCAGGAGATCAAGCTGGCCCTGGCCGCTGAGCAGCAGACTGCCGCCGCTGTTGTCCAGGTAACCGGCAATCAGGCTCAATTGCTCGCCGCGGCTTTCGATGATCGCGCCCTGGGTGTTTTCCAGACGCTCCGCATTCAGGCTGAGGCTCTCGCCAGTGCCGCCCAGCGCGAGCAGCACACCGCCCTCGCTGAGATAGTCGCGGGTATCGATGGCAATCCGGTCCGCCTGGATGTGTCCCGCGTGGTTGGTCAGGCTGCCGGTGTCCAGATGCAATTGTTGCGCGAACAGATAACCCTGCGAGTTATCCAGATCGGCGGCGTCGACAGCCAGTCGTGCGGCATTGAGTGTGCCGCCCTGGTTGTCCACCCGATTGGCGAGGATATCGAGGACACCGGAACCGGTGAGTATCCGCCCGTCCCGGTTGAGCAGTTCATCCAGTTGCAGGGTGAGATCGGATGACCGGGCGTAGATCAGGCCACCCTGGTTGTCGAGGTGCTCAGACACGGTGATTTGCAATGCCTGCTGCGTATCGGCGCGGGCCAGTATCTCGCCATCGTGATTGGTGATCCGTGTGGCCGTTACCGCGAGGTGCTGCGCATCGATCACGCCTTCGGTGTTGTCGAGTCGCTGCGCGGCAATATTCGCCGTGTCCGCCAGCAGCAGGCCACCGTTGTTTTCCAGATCAACCGCATCAACCTGGAGCTGGGCGCGCGTGGCGATGGTGCCTTCTGTATTGGTCAGGGTTTCTTCGATCGCCAGCGCGAGTCGTCCGTCGCCGGTGTGGGTGATCTGACCCTGGGTGTTATCCAGTTGCCTTGCGGATATGCGCGCATCCTCCGCGGCAAACTCGATGGTGCCCTGCTGGTTGACCAGAGCGCCGTCGATATCCAGTTGCTGTTGCGTGGCGAGGCTGATCCCGCCTTCGGTGTTGTCGAGCGTGCCGGCTTGCAAGCTCAGCTGCCCACCGACATACATCTCACCACGGTTGCGGAAATCCTGCTGCACATGCGCATCGAGGCTGCCGTTGTTTGTAAGCTCACCCTGGGCATTCAGGCCGGCGTATACCTGCCCTTGCTGATCGACGCTGTCGGCCGTGAGACGAATCGCATCCTGTGCGCCCAGCAGCCCCTGGTTGGTGATGCCGGCCGCGGCTTCCAATTCGACCATCTTGCCATAGGCGCGCTCGTCCACTGTCAGCGAACCTGATTGCGACCTGAGGCTGATGCGTTCGTTGGACTGGACCTGACGCAGGCGGATGTCGCCGTCAGCGGTGATTTCCAGGTCATTGACGGAATGGATCAGCCCTTCACTGTTGACGCCAAGACCTTTTTCCGTGCCGATGAGTTGAATGCTGTTGACGTACATGGCGCCCAGCGAGGACGCATCCAGCGCGAACTGGAACCCGGGATTGCCATCGCCTTCGCGCGCGCTGACATCGCCGCTGGCGTAATCAAGATGATTGGCGCCGGTGATGATGCGCAGGTCACGGGCATAGAGTTCCGCATTGATCTGCGCCGCGCGCGTCACTATGTCGAAGCGATCCACGGCGGACGCATCCAGTCCCTTGCCATCCACCAGGACATCACCACCAGAGACGTTGAACCCCGACAAGGCACCGCCGTGCAGCTCTGGCTTGCCGGTGACCAGGGTGACACGTGGCGTGTTGATGAAGCCACAACCCGCGCAGGTGATCCCATTGGGGTTGGCCAGTACGAATTCCGCCGAGCGCCCGGCAATTTCGATATGTCCGAGCAGGCTCGACCGGGACAGGCCGGTCACTTCGTTGAGGATGATGCTGGCTTCACCACCCGCCAGACGGCGGTTGCCGTCAGTCCAGCCACCCAATTGGGTGAGCACGGGCGCGAGGCTGTTGTTGAGGATCAGGCCCTGCTGATCGACATTGAACTCGCGGTAGCGGTTGTGGGACACACCACCCGCGGTTGGCGCGGCGATATCGACCACCTGGGTGCCGTTGGAGGCTTCCTTCAGCCCGATCTGCCCAGCGGCCTGCTGGTCGATGACAACCCGTTGACTGGCAGCCGCCTGGGCACCCGCGGGCAGCGAGCGCAGCTGTTGATAATGGCGCGCCTGCAATTCCGCTGGCAGTGTCTGTGCCGTTACCGATGGATTGATGACCAGTGAAAGGCTTACCGCAATCGCAATGCAGCGTCTGGCGATCTGAGATGTCATGACGATCTTCCCTTAAAAACTAAAATTCAGCGCGGCGTAAAACCCATGTTGTTTTCCCGACAAATAGTCGGGAACACGAAGCGCCTTGGCATATGTCAAATCAATGGATAACCCGGCAAGCAGGTATTTGAGTCCCACGGCGGAACCGATCAGATGTTCGCGGCTGCTGTCGTCCCGCTCCGGTGTGTCGGACAGGCCCGCGTCCAGGCCCGCAAACACATCCAACCTGCCGCGATGGGCAAAATAATGGGTATAGGTCAGTTCATTGCGCCAGTAGCCGCCCTTGTAGCCGAACAAACTATCGCCCTCCACACCCCTGACGCTGTAGCGCCCGCCGACGGACAGTGCCTCGGACGCGATGATCGGCTTGGGTGAATAGAACAGATGCAGGTTGCTGCCGTAAAAGAAAGGCGCGCCGAACAGATCCACGCGTGTATTCACACTCGCATCCAGTGAATATTTATCGAACTGGTAATGGGTTTCCGCGGCGACCAGCCGGGTGGTGGCATCGAACCAGTCTTCGCTGCGCGTCCATTTGACCGTGGTGCGCAGGCTGCCCTGTGGCAGGAAGCGCGTGTAGGTACCACCGAGATCGAACAGGTAAAGCACACGGCTCGAGGTTTCGAGAAACACGTCTTCCAGATAATTCTTGCTTTCCTTGCGCGTGAGCGAGGATGCCAGCATGACCTTGTCGCGCTGGCCGCGCATCAGGGTGTAGTCCACCCCCAGGCTGCTGTTGAGCGATGAGCCACTGGTGGTGAAGTCCACCGCGGAACCCCGCACCCGCTGCGCGTATTCAAAATAATTGCTCGACACACTGTAGAGGAAATAGCCGCGCGGAACGGAATAGGACAGTGCGTAGCTGCGCGAGCTGGCGCCATCCGGGCTGTCGAGCGCATCGCTGAGCGATAGATAGAGGTTGTCGTTGATCGACAGCGGATTGTCCCAGGAGAGATAACCCGAGGCCAGCCATTCGCCGGTGGCCTCGCTGCCCGAGTTGTTGACACCCAGCCCGCCGTGCCAGGCGCCGGTCTGCGGGTTGCGCACCAGCACGCGGGTATCGCCGGGTTCACCACCCGGTTCCAGGTCCATTTCGGCGCGGTTCTGCTGGAGGCGGTTGAGTTGTTCCAGGCCCTGCTCCAGGTCGCGCAGGTTGAGCAGCTGCCGGTCCCGAACCGGGAAGGCGCCGTAAAGCTGCCGCTTGCTGAGCGAACCCTCGACGGACTCGAGGGATTCCAGCCGACCTTCGACGACGAGGATATTGAGTTCACCCTGGCTGAGGTTCTGCGGCTGCACAAAGGCGCGGCTGGTGATGAACCCCTCGTCGTAATAGAGGCTGGTGATGTCCTTGAGCAGTTGGTTGATGTCTTGCAGGTTCAGGCAGCGGCCGAGGTACGCCTGACGGATGGGATCAAGCCTGGTATCCGGCCACCGGGTGACACCGTCGATAATCAAGGTGTGGACATCGAAGCAGCGGCCGGCGGCCAGGGCTTCCTCGTCGGATTCCGGTGGCTGATCGGGCTGGAGAAAAATATCCGTGGGCGGTTGCTGCAGCTGGCGCTCATGGGCCTGGCGCTGCTGTTCCTGCAACAGGCGGAGTTCGTGCTGGCGCTGCGCCTGGGCGGCAGGGTCAACCGCACCGGGCTGCGCGGCAACCAGTGAGGAATAAATACAGGCGATAAAAAAAATGCTTAGACGAATTCCATTCCCGGCGTAAGGATGCTGCCACAGGACCGAAAAAGTTTTTTTACCGAAAAACACATTTCTATTAATTATCCCCAAAGGGAAAAACACACTATTCGACATCCTTTCACACTCGGTCAAACACACTGTTGTTGGTTTCGTTGCTCCCCCCGAAGCTGCACTTGCATAATTTTCAACGAACTCAAAAAGGTAACGCAACCCTTTTTTGAGTACATTTCGCTATAAGGGATGGGAAAACCGGGTTTTTGGTTAGGCTGGATGCAGCGGTCACTATTCCGCTGCCTCGTCCTCACGCCGGTTGGTGACGCTGCTGCGCAGGCTCGCCTCGCTTTCGAAGAGGCGGTCGAACCGCATCCTGGGATTGTCCCAATCGCCCTGGATGCGGTAGCTGACGCTGGTGGCCTGATCCACCTGCTTGCGGAAAAGCTTGCTGACCAGAAAAATCCCCGCGGCGGCCGGCAGCCCCGTGGCGATGGCTGCCCAGAAGGTCAGGTTACCCGCCACCGGCAGGGCCGCAATCAGGCGGGCGTCGATGGTTTCATCGCGCAGGTTGATGGTGCCGGCCATCTGCATGCGGCTGCTGGGTCCCTGCACTTGCAAGGGCTCCGCCAGGTAGAGCATGCCGCCGCTGAATTCCATTCGCCCGCGCACCTGGTCATAGGCCAGGCCGCTTTTGTAGAGGTCGGAAAAATCGAGCCGCAAGCGGCGGGCCAGGGTGTCGAAGTTCACCAGGGACAGCAGGCGCAGTATGCCCTCGCCAGCACCCGCGCCGCGTTTGAAGCGGCCGTCGGTGAGCAGCAGGTCCATCTGTCCTTCGAGGTTCACCAGCGCGAATTCACCCGGCGCGCCCGGCCAGGTGAGGTCCACCTGGAAGCTGGCGCTGCTGCTGTCGATCATGTCGGGCTTGTCCCAGGCAGCCATGACATCCGCCAGGTTGTCCGCCGTGAGCGATCCCATGAAGCGCGTGCGGGCACCCTGCCCGTCCACCACCCAGTAGAGCTTCGCGCCCGTCTCCAGCGCCGCTGCCTGACCGTTGGCTGGCGTGTCATGGGACTTGAGCCCCTGCACCCGCAGCCCGCGCACCTGGCCGCGGATGTTGTCGAAGAGCGCGCCGCGCTCGTCGGGATGCAACTCCAGGGACCAGCTGCCATAGTTGAGTTCGTCCAGATAGAGCGCCCCCAGGCTGATATCGGCCCGCGGCAGATCGCGGGGGTGGAACTGCGGCCGCTCCTCCAGCAGGCTGATGCTCAGCTCCGTTTCACTGGCGAGTGGCGGGGCGTTTTCATCGCCCAGCAGTTGCCGGGTGATGTGGAGTTCTTGCAGGGTGATGGCCATGGGCTGGCGGGTGTCCAGCGGCCATTCGAGATGCCCGACCAGCATGGGATTGGCAAAATTCAGGTGCCAGTAACTGCCCTCGTGCCAGGCGGTGAGGCTGAGATCCTCCAGTTTGAGGGGGCCGAGCACATGGCTGCCCAGGGTGAGGTCCAGGCGCAGGGGCAGCCCCGCCAGACGCCCGGTGTAGAGCACGTCTCCCCCGGCCTCGGCATTGGCATTGGCAGGCGCTTGCAGGCGTTCGCGGTATTGGAGGTAACGCGCCTGCACCTGCCGCCAGTCGTCCAGTTGCAGTGACGGCAGATAACCGCTGAGCAAGAACTGCGGTTCGGCAGGAAGGCGGGCGCGGGCTCCCAGGGCGATATTGGCGTTGAGCAGTTCGTCCTCGCCCTGGAGTCGCAGACGCGCCTGCAACAGGGGGGATGTCGGCGGACCATAGTCCAGGGCGACCCGGCGCGTCTGCTGGTGAATATCCAGTTGCAGGGTCAGGTTGCCGGTCTCGTCCGCTGGCTTGCCCAGGGGCTCGGGCAAGCGCACGGCCAGATCGCGGAGATCGCTGGTGAGGGTGACCCGGGCCAGGAGTGGATCAGCGGCGTCCCCGGCATCCGCCCCCGCGCGCGGGATCAGGTCGATAGTGGTCTCATGCCCCAGTTTGCCTTGCAGGAACAACAGCTCCGGACTGCGCGTCCAGGCCGCCAGGGATTCCACGGGCGTCTGTCCGCTGAGGCCGATGCGGGTAAAGGTCTGGTCCGGCTGGCCGGGCAGTTGCTCGCGCAGGCTGTCGAGGCTGAAGCGGATGGGTTCGCCAAACAACCGGGCCTCGAGGTTGTCGCTGGAGAGGCCGTTACTTTCATCGACGCGAATCCGCCCTTTGATATCGTTCAGCGTCAGGCGGAAATTGCCCATGTCGAGGGCGGGAGCATCCAGGTCCACCACCACCCTGTGACGCCCGCCCGTCTGGTCCGCTCGCAGCGGAATGGCAAGGTTCAGGCTGGCCTGGTAGTCACCCTGGAGGCGCCAGCTGTCCATGGCGTCGCCAACGGTGCGGCGCAGCGGACTCTCTCGCAGCAGGCGCAGGCCATCACCGGCCTTGCCCGCCAGCTGCCCATCCACTTCCAGCAGCATGCCTTCACCCTCGGCATGGGGAGCGGCGAATACCCTGGCCTCCTTGAGCTGGCTGTCGTAGAGGCGGCCAGCGGTAAGCTGCGCCCTGACCTGGTTGTCGTCCACCAGCAGGCGCCCGGATACCTGGCGCAGGTCGGGCCAGTCGCGGTGGTAGTCCAGGTCCGCGTCCTCGACATCCAGGTACAACTGGTGGCTGCGGGCCATGTTGTTGGGTGTATTGAGGGTGCCGCGGAAAATGAATCCACCCTGGGTGACCTGGCCGTTCCTGGGTTCGCCCAGGCTGGTGTGCAGCCAGTCGAGCAGCGGGTCCGGCAGCGTGGCGGGGACATACTTGGCATAAAGCGCGGCGGCCAGTTGCCGGGCGCCGATATGCAGGTAAAGGTCGACGTCGCCCGGAATGCCCCAGGGCAGCGACAGCCAGAGATAGCCGCGCAGCGCCTCGTCCCCGCGCCGCAGCTCGAGCGCGCCGCTGTTGACATAGATGCGTTTGTTTTCCGGCTCCAGGTGCCAGGCCACCTGGCCGCTGGCCTGTTCATAGGCCATGGGCTGCGCGTAGGTGGGATCGAAATGGGCGCTGAAGCCCGAGCGCGCATCCAGGTTGATGAAGCCGCCCCGCTGCCCCACCTGGACATGGCCGTCCACGCCCGTCAGTGCCGGCACGCCACGCCATGCCTGGGTGCTCAGCTGCTCGGCAAGGGCATTGATCTGCCAGTCGCCGGGCTTGTCCAGGGGCAGGGTCATGTGCAGGTCACGCAGCTGCCCCTGGGGTGAGAGGGTGCGGACGACATTACGCAGCCCGCCTTGCCCCAGGGCACCCGCCTGATCCATGACCGCGACCCAGTTGGCCAGCTGGAGCCGGTCCAGTTGCAGTTCCAGGGGGGCGCCGGGCCCCTCGGCCGAAACAGAAAGGTTGACCTCTTCGACCCGGGAATGCGCCAGGTCGGCGCTGATGCCGGGCAGCGTGAGCAGCCACTGGCCGTTGCGCAGCCAGTGTCCCTTCACCCGGGTGGCAAAGCGGTCCAGCCGGTATTCCTGCTCCCACAGGGGGACATAGAGGGTTTGCAGTTCGAGATTGCCCGCGATATCCAGGCCATTACCCCGGGAGCGGGTGTTGAACCAGAGTTCCGCATTGAGCAGCCCTTCGCCGCGCATATAGGGCTCGGTGACGCCACCCAGCAGGATCGCCAGGGTGGCCGCCAGGGGCTCGCGGGTGGGAAAGTTCTGGAACCGGAGGTAGGCATTGGCGCGAAAACCGGCCTGGTCCCGGGGATCGCCGAAGCCTTCCACGATCAGATAGGCCGCCTGCTTACTTTCCTGGACGTCGATGTCCAGGGTGAGGCGATGGAATCCGCGCTGGTTCTGTAGCAGCAGTTCGGGGGATTCGAGGCTGATTTCCTCGCCACTGTAAAACCGGAAGGTCAGCCGGCTGGACTGGAATTCGATGCGGCTGGCCAGCAGCAGCATGTCCACCAGGGTATCCAACTGCACCGCCTCGGGGGTTACGGCGCCGTCATCCGGCAGGCCGGGGATGCGCCAGAAGCCTTCGCGGGTCTGGGCAAAGACCAGGTCCATGCCTTCCAGCTTGAGGTGGCGCCAGACGGGGCGCCAGTTGAACAGGCTGCGCAGCAGGTCCAGGCGCATCCGGCCGCCACCCAGTTGCAGTATCGGCTCATCCGCCTGGCTGCTGATACGCAGGTCGCGGATGTCCAGCACCGGCTTGAGCCCGTCCCATTCGGCCGTCAGGCTGCCCAGCTGCACCTCGGCGTTGAATTCGGTGCTGAGGTAGTCCACCAGAGGTTCGCGGTAATCGGCGACCAGGGGAGACAGGCTGCGCCCCAACTGCACCAGCACCGCCAGACTGATCAGGGCGATGGCGATGAGGAAGTAGAACTTCCGCAGCAGGTAACGCAGGGCACGGCTCATCAGCGATTACACCAAGACTATGTCGTACTGTTCCTGGGTAAAAAGCGTTTCTACCTGAAACTCAATGGTACGGCCGATAAAGGCCTCCAGATCTGCCACATAGGCTGCTTCTTCGTCCAGCAGGCGATCCACCACCACTGTCGATGCCAGGACCAGGAACTTGTCGTTGTTATAGGTCCGCGCATCGCGCAGTATCTCGCGAAAAATCTCGTAGCAGACGGTTTCGGCGGACTTGACCTGTCCGCGTCCCTTGCACACCGGGCAGGGTTCGCACAGCATCTGCCCGAGGGACTCGCGGGTACGCTTGCGCGCCATCTCCACAAGCCCCAGCTCCGACACACCGGTGATCCGGGTCTTGGCATGGTCCTTTTCCAGGGCTTTTTCCAGGGTGCGCAGCACCTGGCGCTGGTGTTCCGGGTCCTGCATGTCGATGAAGTCGAGGATGATGATCCCCCCCAGGTTGCGCAACCGCAACTGGCGCGCGATGGCCGTGGCCGCCTCCAGGTTGGTCTTGAAGATCGTCTCTTCCAGGTTGCGATGCCCCACGAAGGCGCCGGTGTTGACGTCCACCGTGGTCATGGCCTCGGTCTGTTCGATGATCAGGTAGCCGTTGGACTTGAGCGGCACCCGCGTATCCAGCGCGCGGCGGATTTCCTCCTCCACACCGTAAAGATCCAGCAGCGGCCGCTCACCGTTGTAGCAGTCGATCAGTTCCACCAGCTGCGGGTAGTAGCTGGTGGCAAAATCCAGCATCTGCTTCCAGGTGAGGCGTGAATCGACACGGATCTTGTCGATGGGCGCCCGGGCGAGATCGCGCAGGGCCCGCAGGTACAGGGGCATGTCCTTGTGGATGATGGAGGCGATGGGCACATTGGGGACTTTGGCACTCAAGTCAGCCCAAAGTTTCTGCAGGAAGGGGATGTCGGCGGCGATTTCCTCGGCGCTCACGCCCTCGGCCACGGTGCGCACGATAAAACCACCCTTGACACTCAGTTCGCGGGCCGCCTGCTCCATCACCTGGCGCAGGCGCTCGCGTTCCTGTTCATCCTCGATGCGCGCCGATACGCCGATATGGCTGGCGTTGGGCATGTACACCAGATAGCGGGACGAGAGGGTGAGATGGGTGGTGAGGCGCGCGCCCTTGCTGCCGATGGGGTCCTTGGCGACCTGGACCAGCAGGGTCTGGCCGTCGCGCACCAGGCTGCGGATGTCGGGCAGATCGGCGCGGCGCGGCTCACCGTCCGGCGGCTCGGGCAGCATGTCCGCCACATGGATGAAGCCGGTGCGGTCAAGGCCGATATCGACAAAGGCGGCCTGCATGCCGGGCAGTACCCGCACTACCTTGCCCTTATAGATGTTGCCCACGTAACCCTTGCCGTAGCTGCGCTCGATATACAGCTCCTGGAGCACGCCGTTCTCCACCAGGGCCACGCGGGTCTCCACGGGGGAGACGTTGATCAGGATTTCTTCACTCATGCACCGGCCCCGGTTATCCGCCACCAGGGCACGCCAAAGGTATCCAGCAGCAACAGGGTGGTCTCCAGAGGCAGGCCGACCACGTTGGAATAGCTGCCGGCGATGGCTTTGACAAAGACGGCGCCCAACCCCTGGATGGCGTAGCCGCCCGCCTTGTCCGCCGGCTCGCCCGTGGCCCAGTAGGCGGCGATTTCTTCCTCGCTCAGGGGGCGGAAACGCACCTCGGTCACCGCCTGGGCCAGTTCCAGGCGGTCGCCCAGGCCCAGCGCCACCGCGGTCATGACCTCGTGGCTGCGGCCGGAAAGCTGGCGCAGCATGCGGGCGCCATCCTCGGCATCAACCGGTTTTTCCAGCACCTGGCCATCACAGACCACCAGCGTATCCGCTCCCAGCACCGGTCGCTCGGCCAGGCCCTGGGCCCGTACCGTTTCCTGGCCGGCCAGGGACTTTTCCCGCGCCAGCCGCTGCACATAGTCCGCGGGCGATTCGCCCGGATCGCGGGATTCGGGTACGCTGGCGGACACCGTGAGGTGGCGCACGCCTATCTGGTTGAGCAGCTCGTGCCGGCGTGGCGATTGCGAGGCCAGGTAAAGATCGGGAAGCCAAACAGCGGACATCAGCCTGAAACTCCAAATTGAAAGCAGTAGAAAGTCTAGCCAACGATGCGGTATCGGCGCCGTATCCGTTCGAGGCCAAGGCAGCACAATGGCCAGAAGCAGGCGCTCGCAAACGCAGGAAAGATGAACTCCAGGCCGGGCACCGGCCTGCCACTCATGGCCTGCACCCAATTATCGGCCAGTTGCGCCAGGGCGACCAGCATCAGCACCCAGAAGGACTGCTGCCAGATGGAATAGTTACGCACACGCTGGTAAGTCAGCAGGCAGACATAGGCCAGTATCACCAGGGCCAGGCCGTGCTGGCCGAAAGGCACGCCTTCGAGGGCGTCGAGGATCAGCCCCAGCACACACAGGGCCAGCAGCGAGATGTTGAGCGGCAACAGATACATCCAGTAGATAACCACGATCAGCACGAAGTCCGGTCGCCACCAGCGCCATTCCAGCGGCAGGGGGTAGACATTGAGCAACATGGCCACCAGCAGACTCAGCAGGATGACCACGCCGGTGCGCAGGCCCGCACCCGGCATCAGTTGCCGGCCTCGCGGGAATCGAACACCAGCAGCACATGACGGCTGCGATCCAGGCGCGCCATGGGGCGCAGTACCACGGTGGCGAATGCCTGCCCCGGATCGCGCACAATGGTATCCACCTCGCCCACGGGATACCCCACCGGGAAGCGGCCATCCAGGCCCGAGCTGACCAGCAGGTCGCCCACACGGATATCCGTGGTGTTGGAGACATGGCGCAGCCGCAGGCGGTTGAGGTCGCCGGTGCCCTCGGCAATGGCGCGCACGCCGTTGCGGTTGACCTGCACCGGCAGCGCATGGGTGGAATCGGAGATGAGCAGGACCTTGGCCGTGTTTTCGTTGACCTCGATCACCTGCCCCATGAGGCCGAAGGCATCCAGCAGCGGCTGTCCCTGGTAGACGCCCTGCTGGCGCCCGCGGTTGATCCAGATCATGTGGGTCAGCGGATTGGGCGACACGCCGATCAGCTCGGCCACCAGCACCTTGTCCTGGAGGATATCCGTCGCATTCATGAGTTGGCGCAGCCGCACGTTTTCAGCGGCCAGGGCCGCCATCTGCTGCAATTTGCGCTGGTGGATCAGCAGTTCGGTGCGCAGGGCCTCGTTCTCAACCAGCAGGTCACTGCGGCTGACAAAGGTCTCCTGCCGCCAGCTGTCGAGGCGGCGGGGAACGTCGGTGATCTTGTAGAAGGGCGCGACCCACTCGTTCATCTGCTGGCGCAGGGGCTCCAGCCGGTCGGTGTACAGGCCGATGAACACCAGGCCGATCATGACCAGAATGAAAAAGAGTGCTCGGGATGCGGTGGCCGGGCCTTTGCTGAACAGGGGTTTAATGGCGATTTCTCCTGTGCATGCCACGGACGGAACGCCGGTTCCGCCCACCGGGAGCGGCGGATCGGCCGCCCCCGGCGAAACTCATCAGGACGACAGCAGATCGATATTGCGCTTGTCGCTCATCTCCAGGGCGATGCCGCCACCCCGCGCCACACAGGTCAGGGGGTCGTCCGCCACGATGAAGGGCAGCCCGGTTTCGTTGGACAACAGCCGGTCGATATCGCGCAGCAGGGCGCCGCCGCCGGTCAGCACCACACCGCTTTCGGCGATATCGGACGCCAGTTCGGGCGGTGATTGTTCCAGTGCGCTTTTCACCGCCTGGACGATGCCCGCCAGTGGGTCCTGGAGGGCTTCAAGGATTTCATCGCTGTTGAGGGTGAAGCTGCGCGGCACCCCTTCGGCCAGGTTGCGGCCGCGCACGTCGATCTCGCGCAGCTCGCTGCCCGCGAAGGCGCAGCCGATTTCCTGCTTGATACGCTCGGCCGTCGCATCGCCGATCACGCTGCCGTAGTTGCGGCGCACATAGTTGACGATGGCCTCGTCGAAACGGTCGCCGCCAATGCGCACCGAATCGGAGTACACCACGCCATTGAGGGAGATGACCGCGATTTCAGTGGTGCCGCCGCCGATATCCACCACCATGGAACCGCTGGCCTCGGCTACTTTCAGCCCGGCGCCGATGGCGGCCGCCATGGGTTCCTCGATCAGGCGCACCTCGCGCGCACCGGCGCCCATGGCCGATTCGCGGATCGCGCGCTTTTCAACTTCGGTGGAGAGACAGGGAACACTGATGAGGACGCGGGGGCTGGGGTTGAACCAGGAGTTTTCGTGGACCTTGCGGATAAAGTGCTGGAGCATCTTCTCGGTGACCTGGAAGTCGGCGATCACCCCGTCCTTCAGCGGGCGGATGGCGGTGATATTGCCCGGAGTCCGCCCCAGCATGCGCTTGGCCTCGGTGCCCACCGCCTCGACGATCTTGTGGCCGTTGTGATGGCGGATGGCCACCACCGAGGGTTCGTTGAGGACGATGCCGCGGCCGCGGACATAGATGAGGGTGTTGGCTGTACCGAGATCAATGGAGAGATCGTTGGAAAAGACTCCGCGCAGGTGTTTTAGCATTTGATGATGTGACCTTATGTTCTGTGTATGTGCGAATGCCGCACCGCGGTGGAACCACCAGGCACAACGGCAACCGCAGGAAATTCGGGTATCTGCCCGTCGGACACGTTATGACCGGTTTTACGGGCATAAATTCACGGGCGAGCGCAGCGCCGGAGGCAGGCAGCAGGCAGCCGCGCAGGTGATGGCACTCTATCAATGCAAGGGATTTAGAGCAAGGCGCAAATGTGGTAACTTGTGCGCCCCTTTTCATATATGACGAGTCGCCGCATGGTGGTGTTTCGTTCAAGTTTGCGCGGGTTTCCGGCATTGCCGCAACAGGCCCGGCGTTTTGGAGTTGATTTAATGGCTGTCAGCACTTCCGATATCGCAAAACTGGCCGAGCTGGCCCGTATTGCCATCTCCGACAATACCGCCGAAGAAGCCGCCCGGAGCATCTCCGATGTCCTGGCGCTGGTGGACCAGTTGCAGGCGGTGGACACCCGGGGCGTGCTGCCCATGGCCCACCCCCTGGACGCGGTCCAGCGGCTGCGTCCCGACGAGGTGACCGAGCCCAACCAGCGCGAACGCTTCCAGGCCATCGCACCCGCCACCCAGGATGGCCTTTACCTGGTTCCCCAGGTCATCGACTGAGCCACCACGTTGCCGCGGGCTCCCGGCCCGCCACCATCAGGAACTTTTGCAATGCACCACTTCACCATTGCCGAGCTGATCCAGGGCCTGCGCCGCAAGGATTTTTCCAGCACGGAACTGACCCGGCACTACCTGGACCGCATCGCGCGGCTGGATACCACCTACAACAGCTACATTACCGTGACCCCGGAACTGGCGCTGGAACAGGCCGCCACCGCCGACAAACGCCTGGCCGCGGGTAACGCGCCGGCACTCTGCGGCGTGCCCATCGCCCACAAGGATATCTTCTGCACCACCGGCGTGCGCACCAGCTGCGCCTCCAGAATGCTCGATAATTTCATCGCGCCCTACAACGCCACCATCGTGGAAAACTACCTGGCAGCGGGCGCGGTCACCCTGGGCAAGACCAATATGGACGAGTTCGCCATGGGGTCGTCCAATGAAACCAGCTGGTACGGCCCGGTGAAAAACCCCTGGGCCACCGACTGCGTGCCCGGTGGTTCATCCGGCGGTTCCGCGGCGGCCGTGGCCGCGCACCTGGCGCCCGGCGCCACCGCCTCGGATACCGGCGGCTCCATTCGCCAGCCCGCCGCCCTCTGCGGCCTGACCGGCATCAAACCCACCTATGGCCGCGTGTCGCGCTGGGGCATGATCGCCTTCGCCTCGAGCCTCGACCAGGCTGGCGTGCTCACGCGCACCGCGGAAGACGCCGCCATCCTGATGAACGACCTGGCCAGTTTCGATCCCAGGGACTCCACCTGCGTCGAGCGGGATGTGCCGGATTACACCGCTGACCTGAACACCCCGCTGAATGGCTTGAAGATCGGTGTGCCCAGGGAATATTTTGGCGAAGGCCTGAACCCGGATACCGCCGCCCGCGTGGAAGCGGCCATCAAGGTGTACGAAAGCCTGGGGGCGACTGTCCACAGCGTCAGCCTGCCCCACACCCACCTGGCCGTGCCCGCCTACTATGTGATCGCACCTGCGGAATGCTCCGCCAACCTCTCGCGCTTCGACGGCGTGCGCTACGGCTACCGCTGCGACAATCCCAAAGACCTGGCCGATCTCTACAAGCGCTCCCGCGCTGAAGGGTTTGGCGATGAGGTCAAGCGCCGTATCCTGGTGGGCAGCTATGCGCTCTCCGCCGGTTACTACGATGCCTACTACAACAAGGCGCAACAGGTGCGCCGGTTGATCAAGCAGGATTTCGTCGATGCCTTCGCCCAGGTGGATGTGATTCTCGGCCCGACCTCGCCCTCGCCCGCGTTTGCCTTCGGTTCCAAAACCAAGGACCCGGTGGCCATGTACCTGGAAGATATCTACACCATCGCCACCAACCTGGCGGGACTGCCCGGCCTGTCCATTCCCTGCGGCCTGGTCGATGACAAACCTGTCGGCCTGCAACTGATCGGCAACTATTTCGCCGAGGCGCAACTGCTCAACGTGGCGCACCAGTTCCAGCGGGCCACCGACTTCCACCAGCAAACCGCACCGGGTATCGCGTAAGAACGAGAGAGCACCAAGATGCAATGGGAAACTGTTATCGGCCTGGAAGTGCATGTGCAACTGGCCACCAAGAGCAAAATCTTTTCGGGCTCCAGCACCGCCTTCGGTGCCGAGCCCAATACCCAGGCCAGCGCCATTGACCTGGCCATGCCGGGCACGCTGCCGGTCGCCAATGCCGAAGCCTTCCGCTTTGCCACCATGTTCGGCCTGGCCGTGAACGCCGAAATTGGCAAGCGTTCGGTGTTCGAGCGCAAGAATTATTTCTATCCCGACCTGCCCAAAGGCTACCAGACCACACAGCTGGCTGAACCCATCGTGGGCGCGGGCTATGTGGACCTGGAACTGGATGGTGGCCGCACCAAGCGTGTTCGCATCCACCACGCGCACCTGGAAGAGGATGCGGGCAAATCCCTGCACGAAGACTTTGCCGGGATGAGCGGCATCGACCTCAACCGCGCCGGCACACCACTGATCGAAGTGGTGACCGAGCCGGACATGCGCAGCGCGGAAGAGGCCGTGGCCTTTGCCAAAAAATTGCATTCCATCGTCACATCACTGGAAATCTGCGACGGCGAAATGTCCCAGGGCTCCATGCGTTTCGACGTGAACATTTCCGTGCGCCCCAAGGGTTCCGACAAACTCGGCACCCGCACCGAAACCAAGAACCTCAACTCTTTCAAATTCATGGAAGAAGCCATTGAGCTGGAAGTAGAACGCCAGATCGACGTGCTGGAAGACGGTGGCAAGATCGTGCAGGAAACCCGTCTCTACAACGGCGACACCAAAAAAGCACGCTCCATGCGCAGCAAGGAAGACAGCAACGATTACCGCTACTTCCCCTGCCCCGACCTCTTGCCGGTAATCCTGGATGACGACTATATCGAACGGGTTCGCCAGCAGATGCCGGAATTGCCCGAAGCCAAGCGCGCGCGCTTTGTCGAGCAATATGGCCTCGGCAGTTACGATGCCGGCCAATTGACCACGGACAAGTTCACCGCGAGTTTCTTTGAAGCCTCCACCAACATCAGCGGCGAACCGAAACTCACCGCCAACTGGATCATGGCCGACCTGGGTGCCTACCTGAACCGCACTGAACAGCGCATCGACCAGTCACCGGTAACACCCGAGCTACTGGCCGGCCTGGTGGTGAGAGTGAAAGACGGTACCCTGTCGAGCAAGATCGCCAAGCAGGTCTTCGAAGCCATCACCAACGGCGAAGGCGATGCGGATACCATCATCGACACCAAAGGTTTGAAGCAGGTTTCCGATACCGGCGCGCTGGAAAAACTGATCGACGAGGTGCTGGCCAATAACGCGGCACAAGTAGAAGGCTATCGCGCGGCTGATGAGGCCAAACGTGGCAAGATGCTGGGCTTCTTTGTCGGGCAGGTCATGAAGGCCTCTAAAGGCCAGGCAAATCCTCAAGCCCTGAATGAATTGTTGGCCAAGAAATTGAATGGTTAGTGCCGTAAGGGTGGTGGGTATGCGGGTGTGCGACACGCCGTGAACCCGGTCCCTACGCGCTCCCGGCGCTTCGGGACACTTCCCACATCCATGTGGGTCGTCCATGGGGCTCTGCTGCATACCCACCACCCCTGAAACATCGCACACGTTAATGGGAATAGAGTTTATGAGTTTGCGTAAAGATAAAGAAAAGGTTTTGGGTGAGATTTTTGATGAAGACCGGATCAGGAGTTTTTTGACTTATACCGCTCCTGCCGGTGTCAATGCGGATTTTCACCTGCTGGAAAAAGCCTATCGCGGGATGCGTGGTGAGAATTTTGAAACCTTTATCAGGCTGTTTGTTGAAGCCGGCCGGGATATCAATGCTATCGGGCCGGAAGGCAAGACATTCCTGCAAATGGTCAAAACCCATCGCAACGGCGAGGAATATGCTGCTGCGCTGGAAGCGGCAGGCGCGCGCTAGCGCCTGCTTTTATTCTGCTCCATATGATACCTCGCTCAAACTGGCACTGCCTCATCCGTAGCCACTGGCGTGTCTTCACGATTACCCCATTCCGACCATGAGCCGGGATAGCCCCGGATATCCGGAAAACCCAGGAGTTTACCCAACAACCAGGTAAAACTGGACCGGTGATGCGTCTGGCAGTGGGTGATGATGGTTTTGTCGCCTGTGATGCCCAATGCCGCCAGTTCCGCACGAATAGTGTCCAACGGACGCACACGGAATGCCTTGTCTTCATCCACCGCTAGGCGCCACTCATAGTTCGCTGCACCGGGAATGTGGCCGCCGCGTTTTGCCGAGATGCGGATTCCCAGGAATTCATCGCGTGAGCGCGCATCCCAGATCACGACACCCGGGTCCTGATAATGATCGAGTACATCCGCGATATCGAGTTGCGGTTTTATGTACAGCTGTTCCGCGGGATAGTTTGTTGGCGCACTGCTTGCCGGTTCGGTTTCATAGGGCAGGTCGTCCGCCAGCCAGGCATGGATGCCGCCGTCCAGATAACTGAAGTGCTTGTGTCCGGCAGCGTCCAGCAACCATAACAGACGCGCAGCGCGGGTACCGCCTTCGTCATCGTAGGCGACCACATGGGTATCGGGTGTCAGGCCCAGTTCGGAGAACAGGCGGGCAATGGCTTGCGTTTCCGGCAACAGGCCGGGACGGGAGGGGTCGCCGCTTTGCAGGAGCCGCGCATCCAGATGGACCGCCCCCGGTACATGGGCCTGGCGGTAGATAGCCTCCTTGCCAACGTCAATGATACGAAGTTGCGGAAGGTGTAGCTGCGCCGCCAGTTTGGCTGGCGCTATCAGGAGCGGTAAGGAATCCGGCATGACGTCTCGCCTCGTATCACCAGGTGTTTATCAACTGCATGAGCTGAATCGGCGCTCATCTTAACCCAGAAACACAAAATCCCACAGATTCCGGCTGATGGCTTTCCTGTGCCCATCCCTCCGCACAAATGCCAATTTGCAACACCGGACTGTTTAAAACCAAACAGAAACTGTTGAATTAAAAACACATCAATCATCCATCATCAGCCAAAAACGCCAGAAATCAAGGCATAAAGTCAATGGCACAAAATCTGCTAAATAGCGGATACAACTGCTCGGTAAACAGGAATGTTCACTTACCGAAAAATAACAGGGATGGAACATTCAAGGTTAGAACCCGCGTGTATACACACCGATATTGCAGACTCCATCAAACACAAGACCGTCGCCCCCTACTGAAGGCCATTCGCACACGCTGAGGCGCTATCAGTGGGTTTTTAGCGGTATTACTTTCGAATCCATATCCATTGTTTACAGGACATCGACTATCAATGAATACCTTTAACCGTTTTTCCGCAACGGTCCGCCCCTCACGTCTGTCATGGGCGCTGGCCCTGACCATGGTGCTCGCCGGCTGCGGTGCAGAAACCAGCAAAGCGCCCGCCCAGGAGACGCCACCTCCCGCTGAAACACCCAAGCCGGAGTTTGTCGTCAACAAACCCCAGGACATCGCGCAGGAATCCGCGGAAAACTACGATGACAACGTCAACGGGCTCATTACCGGTAAAACCCTGAAGCGGTGGATCAGCAACTGGGAACAGGAAAAACCCGAAGGCATCAGCGGCAAGCTGGTGATCCTGCAAGTCAGCCAGGGCCCTGCGGGCTTTGAGTTCATCAAGCCCGACAACCGGCAGGTCTTCACCTATCTCGAACGCGGCTGGCGTGAGTCGCGCTCCAACGGCGTGACGGAAATTTCCGGCATCGTGATTTCCGGCCCCTCCACCGACAAGCTCATCCGCCGTTACGGCATCGATGTCAAGAACGACCTGATCGTCTGCGCCCAGGGCACCGGCGGCAACGCGGCCATGGACCAGGGACGCTGCTGGTACACCTTCCGCTACTGGGGTGTGGATCAGAAAAACCTCGCTGTCCTCAATGGCGGCAACAATCACCTGAGTGGCGACTGGTCCGCCAGTGACTTCACGGCGCAACCTTTTTCAACAGCAGTTGCCACCCAGCCGAGTCCGATCATCAACAAGCAGATCAGCAGTGTGCGCGACCTGAAGACGGACAACACCATCCTGCAGGCCACCCTGGAAGATGTGATCAACGTGCTGCCTCTGCGCGATGAAAACGATCTGCGCGATGGTGTCTTCCTGTGGGATGGCCGCAGCCTCGACCAGTACAGTGCCGGTGAAGCGACTGAATCCGGCCAGACACTGACATTGGACCAGCGTTACGGCACCTTCCAGAACGGCGGCACCCGCCAGGGCCACCCACGCGGTTCCGTGCAGCTCAACTGGACCAACCTGATCGATACCTCGACCGGTCTCTACAAAAGCAAGGCCGAGCTGAGGAATTACCTGGATGGCGGCGCCGATGGTTTCGGCAAGGCATTCGTGGACGGCACCTATCAACAGCTGGGCCTGGGCAACGCTTACCAGGAAGGCGACCTTGTTTACCTCTGGTGCGAAACCTCCGCGCGCGCCGCGGTGACCCAGATTGCCACGGCCGTCATTCTCGGCCTGCCCACACGCCTGTACGACGCGGCCATGATCGAGTGGAACTCCCTGACCGGCGGCGCATTGGACAGGAACGGCAACCCGGTGCTTGCGCTGGATTCGCCCTGGCGCACCGATGAACTGTCAAACCCGGTGTTTCCCAACAAGCCGGAATCCATCAGTCCGCGCGATGTGGAATTCACCAATGCGGCACCGCGTATTCTCGATGCCTACGCCTCTCATACCAATGCCATCATCCAGGAAGACAAAGCCTATATCACACCAGTGACCACACCAGATAACGGTTCCGGTGGAGGCAATAGCAGCAGTAGTAGCAGTGGCAGCAGCAGTAGCGCTGGTCCCCTGTTGCCGCCCAACCCCTGCGGCGGCTGACGAACCGATGTGAAAACGCCGGATTGTCCAGCTCGCGTCTGTCGATTTCGCGTCCCCGGACAATCCGCGCTTTCGATCACGGGAGAGTGTTATGTGCCCAACATCAGCAACCCGGTCATCCCTTGTGGCTTTCCTGTTCTGCGGCCTGCTGGCCGCACCGGCCATGGCCGTTGAACAAGCGGCCCACGGCGAGGCTGCAAACGTACCCGCCACGGAAGAGACCGCCGCTACCCATGACTTGCAGCATGAGGCGGCCACAACCGAAAAAACCGATGAAAAACGCAGTGGAAGATTACGCTTTCGCTCGGGTCATCTCTGCCTCTGCGCCACGGGCCTGACGGAGAATGACATCCAGCAAAGCCAGCGACGGACAGCGGAAAAACTCGAAAAGATCGCACCGAAAAACAGACAACCGTGAGTGACTTCATGCCTAGACCATTCAAGGCCCTGCGAAAAATGGGTCGCGTCATCGCTTTTACTACCGGGGTATGGCTGCTGCTGTTGGGCACGGCATCCCTGGTTTCCCTGCATCAGTCTTCGTTGAATCAGTCACCGACTGAGGTGCAAGAGGTGGCGGAACCATCCCAGGGATGGGGCGCGGAAGCACTGGATGTCATCAGTCATCACGCCCGACAACTGTCGCCCATTCCCCTGGCGAATGCCTGTGGCCTGGGTGCATCCAGCTGCTTTCGTTGCCATAACGGAAGACGAGCCGCCGCACCGGATGTCACGGAAGAAAAAGGCCTGTGGCACAAGCATCACAGCAGCGTGAATTATTCCTGCACCGGTTGCCACCAGGGCAATCCGCGTATTCTCAAGCAGGAGATCGCACATACCAATCTGGTGGTCAATCCGTTGACGATACCTGAAAAAACCTGCGGCAGCTGCCACAACGCCGAAGATGTGAAAGCCCTGGTACCCGTGTATGGCCAGTTGAATCCACGATTAATCGAACACGTTGAAAAAGGTAATTAAGTGAACAGATCATTGCACATCCATCGCTACCGGCCATTCGCCCTTGCCGCGGCAGCCACGACGGGCCTGCTGGCCTCCACGGCGCAAGCCGGTCCTGTCATCGAGTTCGGCGAAGAAAGTTTTCTGCAAATCAACTATGCCCTGCAGGTCTGGGCCACAAACAACAGCTACACCTCGGCCAACCACGATGGTGACAGCACGGATATCTACCTGCGCCGTAACCGCATCACCTTCAGCGGACAGTACAACGACGTCATCGGCTTTTACGCCCAGTTGGAAGCCGGCAACGACAGCAAGGCCGGCAACGACGATCGGGAAGTCTACTACCGCGATGCCTACATCACCCTGGACTACACCGATGCCGCCCGCGTGATCATCGGGCGCTTCAAAAACACCTTCTCGCGTGAAAACCTGGAAGCCTGCCTCGAACCCCTGACGCTGGACCGGGCGGATATTTCCTACACACCGTTCGCGGGAACACGCGATACCGGTATCGCGCTTTGGGGCAACCTTTTCGACGCTGCCCTGCAATACCGCGTGCTCGTGGCCGATGGACGTGAGGGCGATGTGGTTCCCAAAAAATCGCCGCGCATCACCACCCGCCTGCACTGGAGCGCACTGGACCCGGAATACGATTACGGTTACCGCGGCACCTACCTGGGTACCCGCAAGATATTCACCCTGGGCGTTGCCTATGACTTCCAGGCGGACGCGGCCTACGACAACTACGCGGAAAAAACCGGCATCCAGGATTACAAAGCCTGGACCGCCGATGCGTTTTTCGAGTATCCCTTCCGCAGCGGCACCTATACCCTGTCGGGCGCCTATTTCAATTATTCTGTCGGCGATGCCATCAACAAGGCACCGGACCCGCGCCTTCCCGTCAACACCGAGGTGGAAGGCATTTATGCCAAGGCCGGTTATCTCTTTCCCAACCCGATCGGTCCGGGACGCCTGCAACTGTTCGTCCGTCACGATGGTGCCGAATACCAGTTGCCCGGCGGCCTGCTCGACCGGCGTATCAATTCGGCGGGGGCAAACTATTACCTGAACGGGCAAAGCCTGAAGATCACGCTGGAACACCGCCGCTACGACTATGCCAATCCGGTGGAATCCAGTCCCCTGTTGAGTGACAGCCACCAGACCACGCTGGGCTTTCAATTCATTCTGTAAGTCGGGTCATCGTCATGCCTAGTCAGGTTGCTGTTACGCCGGCGGCGGTTGAAAACAACCGCCGCCGCGGTATCTGGATTGCCGGCGCCATTACCGGCTTGCTGTTGTTGCTGTCGCTGATCTATCTCTCGGTCGATGTGCGTTTCATTTATCTGCTGACCTACACCTGGTTTGGTGTTGTCTACGGCGTCCTGTTGCAGTACGGCCGTTTCTGCATGGCCTCCGCCGTGCGCGACCTGTTCGCAGTGGGCGTGCCACGCATGGCGGTGGGCGTGCTGATTGCCATTGTGCTCTACGCCATTATCTCGGCCTTCATCCAGCATGCCGGATTCAACAGTTTCCATGCTCACCCGCTGGGGTGGCATGTGTTGATCGGCGGTACGATTTTCGGCCTGGGCATGGTGCTGAGCGGCGGTTGCGCATCCAGCTCCCTGTATAAAACCGGTGAAGGCAACCTCGGCGGCACGCTGGTGTTGTTTTCAATTTCCTTTTCGCAGGCCTGGTTGGTCAGCGCTGGCGGCTGGCTGAACAAGCTGGTGCCCGAACACTGGACAGCGGCGGCTGCCGCTGCGCAGATGCCCGAGGAACTCTCCGTCACCGATGGCTGGTTCGATCAGTTCACCGCCGGCTACCTGTGGGAATTGCAGGGAACCACCGCCGCGGATTTCCTGGGATGGCCCGCAAGCCTGTGGACCTATCTTACCGCCAATGCGCTGCTGGTGGCGATACTGCCCGCCCTGATCATTCTGTTGCTGTTGTATGCCTTCAACTACCGCAAGATATATGTGCGCGAACATCCCGCTGAACAAACGTCACTGGTTTACGAACTGCGTGGCATCTGGTCCATGTTCACCCAATCGCGCAACACCGCCATCGCCGGTCTCGGCCTGGGTATCTTTGCCGGCCTGCAAATGCTGACCACGGGTGAACTGCGCGATTACTACGATATCTTCAACTTTGGTGAATTACTGGCGCAGATGGGTTTCACCCAGGGCCTGTCGATCCAGGACAGTGTTTTCGATCCGGGTTACTGGTACATCACCACCCAGGAAGCCCAATGGGGTGGCTGGGCATTGGAACGGCTTGGCATCCCATTGATGGACAACCTGTTCTTCGGCCTGGAAAACGGCCTGCCCAATCCGCTGCTCAATGCGCCGGGCATGATGTCCATCGGCATTATCCTGGGCGCGGCCATACTCGCCAACATCACAGGCGAATTCAAATGGAAATGGCCCAACCGGGAAACGGTCGTCCTGGCGCTGGTGGGCGGTGCGCTCATGGGCATAGGTTCGCGCATCGGCATGGGCTGCAATATCGGTGCGTTTTTTGCGACCGTCACCAACGGTGATATCAGCGGCTGGATTTTTCTGCTCGGCATGACACTGGGCGGTTTTTTCGCGGTAAAGGCCATCAAAGCCTGGATCGACTGGCGCCTGTCGCGCAGCGACTTTGGTTTTTAATCGGTGTGACTCAACGGTTCAGAGGTACTCATGGCCATCACCTTGAAAGAAACATTGACATTCGAGCAAACCGGCGATGGACAGTTTTTACTGAATGTCACCGGCTACGCCTGCCCCCATGTGCAGATCTACGCGGAGAAAGCCCTGAAAAAACTCCATGCGGGCAACGAGCTCACTATCGTCTTCGATAATCCGTCTTCCGGTGAGTCCATCAGTTACCTGTGCGCGGCCAACGGCGATACGCTGCTCGACCGCCAGGAACAGGGTGGCACCTTCACCTGGAAAATTCGCCGCCACTGATGACAACCCGGCGCTGGTTTTTACTGTCGCTGATGTTGGCAAGTGTTGCAGCCGTGAGCCTTACCGGCGTTTTGCTGCGCAAGGACCAGGCCGGGATACCGCAACAGCCCGATATCGACAGTTTTCTTGCGCGCCATTGGCATCACGCGATTGCTCCCCAGGGTTTGCCTCCCGCGGATTTTTCCGCCCTGGAGGCATCCCTGGACCCGCGGGCCTGTGGCAGCTGCCACGCTGCGCAATACGCCGACTGGCAGCAGAGCCTGCACAGCCACACCATGGGACCGGGCATCCTGTGGCAGTTCCGGCTGATGCAACCGGCCGAAGCCAATCAATGCATGAACTGCCATGCGCCCCTGGCGGAGCAGAAAGCGCTGATCGCACTGGAACACCAGTGGCCCAATGCGCCTTCGTCACCTGTGCCGGATTATGTGCCCCCGGCATTGGGTCATGGTGGATTGGTCTGTGCCGCCTGCCACGTCCGCAGCCATGAACGTTTCGGGCCGGAACCTTTGCAGGAAACCACAGGGACTCCCCTGCCCCATGGTGGATTCACCGCGACACCGGCGTTTTCCGACAGCCGTTTTTGTGCAACCTGCCATCAGTTTCCGGAAACGGGACCGCGCACTGCCGGAAAATTGCGTGAAGACACCTTGAACCAATGGCAGGCAAGCCACTGGCCCGCCGCCGGGCAGCATTGCCAGTCCTGCCATATGCCGGACCGCAAACACCAATGGCAGGGCGTCCACTCGCCTGACATGGTTCGCCAGGCGCTGAGTGCATCCCTGAGCCTGCGGGAAACGGCCTTGCAATTGACCTTGACCAACAGTGGCGCGGGTCATCATTTCCCGACCTACATGGTGCCTAAAGTCGAGGTGGAACTCTGGCTGATCAGCCATGAGGGTGGAGAGGAAAACCTGCTGTTGCAAGACACCATCGGCTGGCAGGTGGATATTTCACTGGAACACGAAAGTTTCGATTCACGCATTCCCGCCGGTGAATCACGGCATTGGCACGGTACCTTGCCCGTGTCATTCACACGCGAGGATCAGTTGGAAATCCGTTTGCGGGTCAAACCGCGTGAGCACTATGAGCGCACCTTTTTATCAGTGCTGGCACAGGCGGATCGCCTGGATGAACAAACCCTGCATCTGTTGCAGGCGGCCTACCAGGAAACCCTGGACACCCATTTTGAACTTTCCCTGATGAAAGCGACGGTCGAATCCGTCACGGAGCAAACACCATGAAAACTGTTTCACTTTCCCTGACAATCTCGTTGCTATTGACACTGAGCGCCTGTGGCGGTGGCGGTGGCGGTGGCGGTGGCGGTGGCGGTGGCGGTGGCGGCCAAGCCTCCAGCCTGTCCACAAGCAGCGCAACCAGCAGCCTTGCGTCATCATCGAGCATCGCGCCTTCCTCCAGCAGCCAGTCATCCGAAGCGAGCAGCAGTGCTTCATCCCTGCCGGGCAGTTCCAGCAGTACATCGAGCAGCGCCTCGTCCCAGGATTGTGGTATCGACAACCCCGGTGATTTCCTCGATTGCTACCAGGGTAGCTATCCATTGACACGGCAATACCAGGGTGAGGCATCGGCGTGGGATCAACTCGAGATCAACAACCAGGGCATCATCCTCCATGGCCAGGAACCGCTGCACATTGCCAGCGGTGACTTCAGCAACCTCGTGGATGAGCGCGAAGCCCGGGGCTATCTCGAATTGATCATTGGTGATGCGGATGACGGCAACAGCCTGCGCTGGTATCTGGTGGCCAATGCCCTGCGCGATCTGGAATACCGGCAGGCAGGCGCGCTCGTCCTGGGCATCGGCCTGACACCCGCAGAGCCTCTGCCCGCCTGGCTGCAAAATCCCAACACGCTCATTGGCAACGGCATTGCCGGAACCCTTGATGGACAATTGTTTTTGCTTTATCACAATAACGACAGCACATCCTATGGCGATGAACGCGGCCTGTTGTTCATCGGCGAGAACCAGGTGGGGGATCGCTGGCAGATACGCATAGATGCCGCGCTGGAAACCGGCAGGGACTACAGCTGCCAGGTGACCGCCAACGGCGCGATCAGCGTTGACTTGCATATTGCCGGCACTGGCAATTTCACCAGCGATCAGGGTGGCCGCTGCCGGATTCAGTTGAGTACGATTGAACGCCTGGGCAATGGCTTGATCGACTACCTCGACGGCATCTTCGTGGCCGAATTGCCGTCAGGCGACAGGCAGGAAAGCCCACAGGTGATCGATGGCCGTTTCCGTTATGACGTCAACTGACTGATCAACCGGTGGGCTGCGAAACGAGCAAGGGACTCTTGAGCACCCTGGACTCACGGCCCAGCAGGGTTTCGGCGGCCTCACGGATATCATCCAGGGATACGCGGCGCTTGGGCATCAGCAAACGCACCAGGTCATCCAGGGTACGCTTGTTGTTGCTGGCGGCACGCAGTTCCTGGTCCAGCTCATCGAGCAGGACGACGGCGCGCGCCGTCACGGGACCGGATGAGCGCGGCTGGCGCAGCCAGGTGATGTCCTCGCCCCAACGGTCCAGGCGCGCCAGTATCTGCTGGCGCCGATCGCGGGTCATGGCACCCGCGCGGTAAATCAGCTCGAAGGAATAGAACTCCGCCATGCCCTCGGCAAACCAGTCATCGCTGATCTTGTCTCCTTCATAACCGCTGATGCGCGTGACCATGTGCACCAGTTCGTGCACCAGGGGACTGGTACCGTTTTCGCTGACCAGGGGGCGGTCGGCGTGCAGGTAAAACGAATTCGGACCCGACAAGCCACCGCGCCACATGGGATCGCCCGCGCCCACGATCAGCAGTTTTGGCGGTGAATGCGCAAAGGCTTTTTGCATCTGCGGCCAGACAAATGTCAGGAAGGTGAGGATATCCATGCGCCGGACATGTTCACCCTGGGGGGCGCTGACCACGATCTGCGTTTCACCCACCTGGGTGCGGCGCGTACCCAGCTTGCCGGCTATCATCCAGCCGATCGGCCGGTCGAACAGGCGCTCGGGATTGTCGATGCGGAAACGGTTGCCGCGTATGCGTGGCCAGCCGGTTTCGATACTCCAGCCATCCGGCAGTTTGAATTCCAGCGTAGCCTCGGCATACGCGCCCGGCTTTTCTTCGGTATACACCGGCGGAATGATATTGTCGCCACGGAAAATCGCCCAATCCCTGGTCATGCGCGCATCGAACCGGCCGGCATCGCCACGCTCGCGGGTGATGCGCACATCGAGGCTGAGCCGCGCCTTGCCGTCAGGCAGATCCCAGTGGGCCCTGCCATTTTTTTCCTGGTAGCTTCCGCCGTTGGTCTTGATGTTGTCATAGCTGGGGCGCAGCTGAAACTGGATGTGCCGCAAGTATTCGCCGGGGTTGATGTCGATGGTGACCCTGGCGCGATCCTTTTCGGGTTGCAGGACGACCGTGTAATGGAGCTTGTACACGGACGGCGCGTCCGCCGCCGATGCGCCAAGGCTGGCACACAGCAGCAATAACGCCCAGACAACCGAATTGATCCCCTTGTGCATCATTACCGCCTCCCCCGGTTTGGCAACCGTTTGTCAGTGATCGTGATGATGTCCGCCGGCACCGTGGGCATGGCCGTGAGCCAGCTCCTCGTCCGTCGCATCGCGCACCGCAACCACTTCCAGCTCGAAACGGAGATGCTTGCCCGCCAGCGGATGGTTGCTGTCGATATCCACATTGAATTTACCCACCTTGAGCACTTCCGCCTCCCAAGGGCCGTGAGCCGTGTTCACCGCGACTTTCATACCCGGCTTGAGCTTGTTTTTGATCTTGTCGTAATCCAGCAGATGCTTGATCGGTATCCGCTGCACCGCGCCTTCACGCCGCTCACCATAAGCCTGTTCCGGCGACAGATCCAGGGTAAAGGTATCACCCGCCTGACGCCCTTCAAACGCGGCCTCCATGGCGGACAGAAGATTGTCGTGACCATGGAGATACAGCGTTGGATCACCGCTGTAGGAATCTTCAATGGCCGCGCCATCCTGCTCACCTAAACGATAGTGAAAACTGACAACTTTATCGAGGCTGATTTGCATGATTTATGACCTGATTGGCAAGTAAACAAAGGCGCGCAGTATGGCGGCTGGGGTTTGGCTTGGCAATTATGGCGATAACTGGAGGGTAGCATGGGATGAGGTAGCCGGGATGAAGACACGCCGTGAATACGTCCCTGTAGGCTAAGCACCAACATCCATGTTGGTGATTGTCTTCATCCCGGCTACCTCATCCCATGCCCGAAACTAAGTGCCACATTGGAGAATATATATTGAGAGCGCAGCTTCAGGACTCTAACGCGGCACAGGGTTCGAGTCCGGGGTTGATGGTTACAGGTGAGACAATCACCGACATGGATGTCGGTGCTTAGCCCCCATGGACGACCCACAGGGATGTGGGAAGTGTCCCGAAGCGCCGGGAGCGCGTAGGGGCCCGGTTCACGGCGTGTCTCACAAGGCACTATCTACCCAGGCTCTGGCAATCGCTCAATTCTTCACGCAATCAACAAAATAATCCCGCTTGCCATTCACCTCACGTTTCACCAACCCGTGAACATCAGTCTCGAAACCCGGGAATTTTTCATTGAAATCACGCGCAAACTTCAGGTAATCCACAATGGTCTTGTTGAAACGCTCACCCGGAATCAACAACGGAATACCCGGTGGGTATGGCGTCAACAAAATGGAGGTGATGCGCCCCTCCAGTTGATCGATCGGCACCCGCTCGATTTCACGGTGCGCCATCTTGGCAAACGCATCTGACGGCTTCATGGCCGGCTGCATATCCGACAGGTACATCTCGGTGGTCAGCCGCGCAACGTCGTAGGCTTTATAGAAATCGTGGATCTGCTGGCAGAGATCATGGAGCCCCATGCGCTCATAGCGCGGATTGGCCTGGGCAAATTCCGGCATAATGCGCCACAGCGGACGGTTCTTGTCATAATCGTCCTTGAACTGCTGCAAGGCAGCAACCAGCGTGTTCCAACGGCCTTTGGTGATACCGATGGTAAACATGATGAAGAAGGAATAAAGGCCGCACTTCTCCACGATCACACCGTTCTCCGCCAGGTACTTGGTCACGATGGACGCAGGGATGCCCGTTTCGGAAAATTCGCCATCCAGGGACAGGCCCGGATTGATGATGGTGGCCTTGATGGGGTCGAGCATGTTGAAGCCCGGCGCCAGCTTGCCAAAGCCGTGCCAGTTGTCTTCGCTGCGCAGCATCCAGTCGTCGCGCTCGCCGATACCTTCCTCGGCGAAATTTTCCGGACCCCAGACGCGGAACCACCAATCCTGGCCCCACTCCTCGTCCACTTTTTTCATGGCGCGGCGGAAATCGAGCGCTTCAAATATGGATTCCTCCACCAGCGCATGGCCTCCCGGCGCCTCCATCATGGCGGCCGCCACGTCGCAGGAAGCGATGATCGCGTACTGGGGCGAGGTGGAGGTGTGCATCAGGTAGGCTTCATTGAAGGCGTCCTGGTCCAGCTGCACCTTCTCGGAATCGCGCACCAGTATCTGCGACGCCTGGGACAAGCCCGCCAGCAGCTTGTGCGTGGACTGGGTTGAAAAGATCAATGACTCCTTAGCGCGCGGACGGTTCTTACCGATCGCGTGCATGTCCTTGTAGAAGGGATGGAAGGTCGCGTGGGGCAACCAGGCCTCATCGAAGTGCAGCGTGTCTATCTTGCCGTCCAGCAATTCCTTGAGTTTTTCCACGTTATAGACCACACCATCGTAGGTGGACTGGGTGATGGTGAGGATGCGCGGCTTTTTGTTCTCGGCTTCACGGGCGAAGGGGTTCGCCTCGATCTTGCGCGCGATGCTCTCTGGTGTGAACTCTTCCAGCGGAATCGGGCCGATGATGCCCAGGTGGTTGCGCGTCGGCATCAGGAACACGGGGATGGCACCGCACATGATGATGGAGTGCAGGATGGATTTGTGGCAATTGCGGTCCACCACCACGATATCGCCGGGGGCTACGATGGAATGCCATACCATCTTGTTGGAGGTGGAGGTCCCGTTGGTCACAAAATAACAATGGTCCGCGTTGAAGATGCGCGCGGCATTGCGCTCGGACGCGGCCACCGGGCCGGTGTGATCCAGCAATTGGCCCAGCTCTTCCACCGCGTCGCACACATCGGCACGCAGCATGTTTTCGCCGAAGAACTGGTGAAACATCTGTCCGATGGGTGATTTCAAAAAGGCCACGCCACCGGAGTGCCCGGGGCAGTGCCAGGAATAGGAACCGTCCTGCGCATAATGCATCAACGCACGGAAAAACGGCGGCGCCAGGCGGTCCAGGTAATTGGTCGCCTCGCGGATGATATGACGCGCCACGAATTCCGGCGTGTCTTCGAACATATGAATAAAACCGTGCAGTTCGCGCAGTATGTCGTTGGGAATATGGCGCGAGGTGCGGGTTTCCCCATACAGGTAAATGGGGATGTGCGTATTCTTGTAGCGGATTTCTTCCACGAAAGCGCGCAGCGCCTTGAGCGCCGCATCCGTCTCCTCCCGGGAGCCCGAGCCGAATTCCTCATCGTCGATGGACAGGATGAATGCCGATGCGCGCGATTGCTGCTGCGCGAACTGGGACAGGTCGCCGTAGCTGGTGACACCCAGCACCTCGACACCCTCCTTGGTCAGGGCGTCGGCCAGGGCTCGAATTCCCAGGCCCGAGGTATTTTCTGAGCGGAAGTCTTCATCGATGATGACGATGGGAAAGCGGAATTTCATGGAGTCTCCAATGGAAGCTGGACTGGACGGTAAGCGGCAAGGCGCAGGCCGGGCAGCGGCGCAAGGGGCCGGAGGGCGGTCGCGGGTGGGGCAAATAATGCAGTACTGGGACTGCTTTGTCGATGCCCGGGTTCCCCCTTCTTTACACTGCCAAACACTGGCCGGACGCCCCTGCCGCCAGAGTTCGGCTAAGATAGGCGGCTCAAATAAGACAGGCGGCTCGGCACAGGCACCTGCAAGACGGATGCCTGCAAATACAGACGCCTTCGGTCAACCGCCGCCTCCCCGGCCCCGATATCACAGGTATGCCCATGATCACCCACGAGCCAAACCCCCTCTACGTCGCCCACCCGGAACGCTATCTACGCATGCCATACCAACGCTGCGGGCGGGGCGGCCTGCGCCTGCCGCGCCTGTCCCTGGGGTTGTGGCAAAACTTCGGTGCCGTGGATACCCTGAGCAATGCTACCGCCATGGTGTTACGGGCATTTGACCTGGGCATCACCCACATGGACCTGGCCAACAACTACGGACCCAACTACGGTTCCGCCGAAGTGACGTTTGGCGCAATTTTCAAACAGCACCTGACGCCCTACCGCGACCAGCTGATCATTTCCAGCAAGGCGGGTTATGACATGTGGCCGGGTCCCTATGGCATCGGCGGCTCGCGCAAGTACCTGGTGTCCAGCTGTGACCAGAGCCTCAAGCGCACGGGGTTGGAATACTTCGATATTTTCTACTCCCATTGCATGGACCCGGAGACGCCGCTGGAGGAAACCATGCAGGCGCTGGATTTCATCGTCCGCTCAGGCCGCGCGCTCTACGTGGGGATTTCAAATTACTCACCGGAAAAAACCCGCGAAGCCGCCGCCATCCTCAAAGCCCTGGGTACGCCGCTGCTGATCCACCAGCCGCGCTACAACCTGTTCGACCGCTGGATCGAAGACGGCCTGACCCAGGTGTTACAAGAAGAGGGCGTGGGCGCCATTGCCTTTTCGCCCCTGGCCCAGGGATTGCTGACGGATAAATACCTCAAGGGGATTCCCGAGGGTTCGCGGGCCGCGCGCACCGAACAGATTTACCTGGGGAACAAGGACATCACCCCGGCAAAAATCGCCAAGGTCCAGGCGCTCAACGATGTGGCCCGGGCGCGGGGGCAATCCCTGGCGCAATTGGCGCTGGCCTGGGTATTGAATAATCCTGTCATCACCAGTTGTATCATCGGTGCCAGCCGTGTGGCGCAGATCGAGGATTCGGTTGCGGCCTTGAGCAATCTGGCGTTTTCGGCGGATGAATTGGCGGCTATCGAGCGGGTGCTGGCTGACTGAGTGCATAGGAACCCGGTTTGTTCCGGGTCTTCAGGGTATGCAAGACACGCGGTGAATCCTTCCCTAGACGCTCGGCGCCCGCATCCTTGCGGGCGACGGTCTTGCATACCCTGAAGACCCGGAACAAACCTCACATCGTGACAAGACTGGTTGTGATCAGTCGGTTACGGGGTCGGCGTTTAACGAGTAAGAACCCTCGGTGTTGTGCACTTCTTTTCCATGGAGGGGAGGATTGAAGACGCAGGCCATCTGCATTTCTTCGTGCGCGCGCAGGATGTGCCTGTCGTGCTGGTCCAGGATATAAATAGTGCCCGGCAGTATGCTGTAGATGCGGCCTGTGGCCAGGTCTTCGATATCGCCGGAGCCGCTGATGCAATAGACGGATTCAAGATGGTTCTGGTAATGCAGATGCAGTTCCGCGCCGCGATAAATCGTGGTGATATGGAATGAAAATCCCATATTGTCATTTTTCAACAGCAGGCGGGTGCTTTCCCAACCTTCGGCAATGATGCAGCGCTCGCTGGCGCGGGCCTGGGTGAGGTGTCGTACGATCATCCTGGGTCAACCTGCCTTGCTCATGGACTGTTTCTGGTTGGCAAATACGTCATCGATGGCGGCGGCCAGGATATCCAGGCCTTTTTGCAGATCCTGCTGGTCGATGGTGAGCGGACAGAAGCATTTGACCACCTGGCCGTGATTGCCCGAGGTTTCGATGATCAAGCCGCGCGCAAAGGCGGCACGGGCGATATTCCCGGCGATGTCGCCGTTGCGGCATTCGAGCCCCTGCATCAGGCCGCGGCCTTTGGGGCGCAGCTCGGTGACACCGTAGCGCTCACTGATGGCTTTGAAGTTTTTGCTGACCAGTTGCGCCTTGTCCTGTATCTCGCGGGTGAAGCGATCGGTTTTCCAGTAGTGTTCGAGCGCCGCCGCCGCGGTGACAAAGGCGTGGTTGTTGCCGCGGAAAGTACCGTTGTGTTCACCCGGTTGCCATTGGTCCAATTCGGGCTTGAGCAGCACCACGGCCAACGGCAGGCCAAAGCCGCTCAGGGATTTCGCCAGGGTGATGATGTCCGGCTGGATGACGGCCTGCTCAAAACTGAAGAAGGTGCCGGTGCGGCCGCAACCCGCCTGGATGTCATCCACGATCAACAGCATCCCGTGTTTGCGGCAAAGTTTTTCCAGCCCTTGCAGCCAGGTTTTTTCGGCAACATTCAGGCCGCCTTCCCCTTGCACGGCCTCCACGATCACAGCCGCCGGCTGGTCCACGCCACTGGAAGGATCGCTCAACAGTTTATCCATCATTTTCAGTGTGTCCGCATCGCGGCCGTGATAGCCGCAAAAAGGCATGCGCGATACATTCGCCAGGGGCTGCCCCGCACCACCGCGATGGTGGCGATTGCCGGTTGCCGCCACAGCGCCCAGGGTCACACCGTGGAAACCATTGGTAAAGGCAATCACATTGCTGCGGCCAGTCACCTTGCGCACCAGTTTGAGCGCGGCTTCCACCGCATTGGCCCCGGTGGGTCCGGTAAACTGCATGCGATAATCCAGATTGCGCGGCGCCAGGATGTAATCGCGGAACTTGCGCATGAAATCCGCCTTGGCGCGGGTATGCATGTCCAGTCCATGGGTGATGCCGTCGCTGTCCAGGTAATCCAGCAGGGCTTTTTTCAGCAGGGGATTGTTGTGGCCGTAATTGAGTGAACCGGCTCCGGCGAGGAAATCCAGATAAGCCTTGCCGTTGGCATCGTAAAGATAACTGCCGCGCGCCCGGTCGAACATCACCGGAAATGCGCGGGCGTAGCATTGAACGGCGGATTCCATTTCAGAAAAAATATGCATGGGACTTTCCTCGTTGTTAGCAATGGACGACACACCGGCCAATCACAGGATCGCCGCGGAGAAGCTGTTGATCAGTTACGGGGTTCGGACGCCAGGGAATTGGCCAAAGGGCCAAGGCGCAGCAGTTCTTCATCCGGGTGTTCGCCACCAAAATGCCTGTCCCGCTCAAACAGCAGGCGGGTGTTGAGATCGCAGGCCAAGTCTTCGGCAAAACGGCGAAACAATCCCCAGGAAGACTCGTTGCCGGGTGTGATGGTGGTTTCGATGAACCGCACAGGCTGGGATGACAGGCGGGACAAGAGCGCATGCAGCATGCGCCTGGCGAGTCCCTGGCCGCGCACGGATTCATCCAACACTATCTGCCAGATGAACAGGGTGTCCGGTTGTGCGGGCAGGACATAGCCGGATACGAATCCCACCAGGCGGCCAGCCTGCTCGGCGACCAGGGAGGTATCGCGGAAATGGGTGCATTGCAGCAGATTGCAGTAAACCGAATTGGGATCGAGCGGCGGACTGGCCGCCACCAGCCGGTTCAGGACGTAGCCATCTTCCGCCGTGGGCCTGCGGAAACTGACCAGCCCCCGGGATGAAGACTGTGAGATGTCAGGGGCTTCCGAACTGGTCTGCATCATGGACTCCTGGTATTTCCGGCGCCGACACTGGCACCCATATTTACTTAGTCATGTAAGTATATTAACCGCATAAACATGCCTGTTTTATGAATAAACCATGAAATAGGCGGAAAAAATGCATTGTATACTAATCATTATATTTTTTCCATGCCGACCGAGTCCTTATGCCTATAATGCACCGCGCCACACCGACGACAGGACGCCCCATGAGCCACACCGACCAGGTACTTATCGCCCTGCGCCGCATCATCCGCGCCACTGACCTGCATTCGCGCCAGTTGATCAAAACCGCCCAGCTCACCGCTCCCCAACTGCTGCTGATGCAGGCCATAGACCGCCAGGGCAATGCCATCATCAGCCAACTGGCACAGGAGGTCAGCCTGAGCCAGGCCACGGTCACCAGTATCCTCGACCGGCTGGAAAAACGCGGCCTCGTCTACCGCCAGCGCTCGCTGGAAGACAAACGCAAGGTGCACATCCACCTCACGGCGGAGGGCAGGACCCTGCTGGCCCGCGCGCCCACGGCGTTGCAACAGCAGTTTGTCGATCACTTCGAATCCCTGGCGGATTGGGAGCAGTCACTGATCCTCAGCGCCCTCCAGCGCATCGCCAGCATGATGAACGCCGAGAACATCGATGCCTCGCCGTTTTTGGAGACAGGGGAATTGGACAAAGGAGAGCTGGATAAAGGAGAGTTGGATAAAGAGGAACTGGATAAAAGGGAATTGGAAAATAAATAAGCGTAAAATCCAGGCGCAAAGCAAGGGTTACAACCCTTGCTGGAGCCTCAACGTCATGTAGCTCGCACCATCCCCATAACTCCCGCACACCTGCCCATCCACATCCGACACAAACCCTTGCTTGCTCCAGAATGCCTGGGATGACTGGATGGACATCAAATGAATCCGCCGGTAGCCAAACCTGTTTGCCTTGCAGATCAGGTGCTTCACCAGGCGGCTGGCAGCGCCGGTCTTTCTGGCGCGGGCGGACACGGCCAGATCGTGCAGATAAAGTCCATCGCCATGAATCCCTGCCGGAATGGCGACACCCAGACTGGGTGGCTTGGGGGCATCCCACGGATGCGCCAGCAGATAAGCCAGGGGCTGCCGGTCCGCATCGCGGAAAACAAAACAGGTGTCCGGCGAGCAGTGCCACTTGCTTTGCAGCACACACAGGGATTCGGGTTCTATTACCGAATAGGCTTCGGCCTGGATGGCAAGAATGGCCGTCCAGTCTTCGGCGTTGATGCGGGTGATGGGCATGATGCGGGTAGTATCCTGATGCACGCAAGGGAAAGGGTCCGACTATAAAGCGGATATCCCAAAAGGCAAGTATCGACTGCTATCCCCGGGAGCCGCCTGCCCTGCTCCGTCGTTTTACCTATTTACCCCGCCTCCCCCAGGCGCTACCCTGACTCCATTCACATCCCCTGTCAGCAGTGAGGGACTGAGACCATGTCCGACCGTGTTCCCACCGAACCGCTGAAGATCGTTGGCGGCGGGCCCAAGAAGATCCTCTACACCCTCAAAACCCTGGGTCGCATCGGTCTGCGGCAGTCGGCCAAGGCACTGAACAGCCGCAATACCTGCAAGGCCTGCGGGCTGGGCATGGGCGGCCAGCAGGGTGGCATGACCAACGAGTTGGGCGAGTTTCCCTCGGTGTGCAACAAGAGCATCCAGGCTCAGTCCACGGATATCCAGCCGGCGGTTCCGGTGGAAATTTTCGATCACCCGCTGGCGGATTTTCACGAGTTGTCGGCGCGGGAACTTGAGCACCTGGGGCGGTTGAACACCCCCTTGTACAAGGCCGCCGGCAGCGACCGCTACCATCCGTTGTCGTGGGACGACGCCCTTGCCCTGATGGCCGAGCGCTTTGCCGCGACACCGGCGGCGCGGAGTTTTTTCTACAGCTCGGGCCGCTCCTCCAATGAGGCGGGGTTTGTGTTGCAGCTGCTGGCGCGCCTGTACGGCACCAACAACGTGAACAACTGTTCCTACTATTGCCATCAGGCCACCGGCGTAGGGCTGGGCACTACCCTGGGCACCGGAACCGCGACCATCACGCTGGAAGACCTGGCACTGACGGATTGCGTGTTCGTCATCGGCGCCAACCCTGCCTCCAACCATCCACGCTTCGTCCATCAGTTGAAAAACTGCCGCGAACGCGGCGGTCAGGTCATTGTGATCAACCCCGCAAAGGAGCCGGGGTTGGTGCGCTTTGCCGTTCCCAAAAGCGCCAAGTCCCTGTTGAGCGGCGGCACCTGGATTGCGTCGCATTATGTGCAACCCAAAATCGGCAGCGACCTGCCGTTGTTCAAGGCAATGGCAAAAGCCATTCTGGAATCGAGCGCGGAAGATAAAAGCTTCATCGCCGCGCATACCGAAAACTTTCCGGCCTTCGCCGAAGACATTGCGCAATCCGACTGGGAAAGCCTGACCCGGGCCTGCGGTCTCAGCCGCGATGATATCGTCACCCTGGCCAGGTATTACGCCGCCGCTGAACATGCCGTTTTCGCCTGGGGCATGGGCATTACCCACCATCGCCACGGTGTGGAAAATGTCGAGGCCATCGCCAACCTTGCCCTGCTGCGCGGGATGCCGGGAAAACCGGGCGCGGGATTGCTGCCCCTGCGTGGCCACAGCAATGTGCAGGGAATAGGCACGGTGGGCGTCAAGCCGCTGCTGGCGGATGAGGTATTGGCGGCATTGGAACACCATTTCACCGTGCAGCTGCCACGCACACCGGGCATGGACACCCTCGCCTGCCTGGAGGCTGCGCATCGCGGTGATATCGATGCGGCCCTGGTGATGGGCGGCAATCTCTATGCGGCGACACCACACAGCGAGTGGGCGAGAGCCGCGCTGGACCGCATCGGTTTCAAAGTCTACCTGACCACCACGCTCAACCGCGGCCATGTCACCGGCATGGAAACCAGTGAGGCGCTGGTGTTGCCGGTTTGCGCGCGGGATGAGGAACCCCAGTCAACCACCCAGGAATCCATGTTCAACTTTGTCCGCATGAGCGACGGCGGCATAGTGCGCCTCGACAATGTGCGCTCCGAAGTGGACATCCTGTGCGAACTGGGACAACGCCTGCTGCCTGACGGTCCGCTGGATTTTGCGCGGCTTCGCCAGCACCGCGAAATCCGCAGCGCCATTGCCGCGGTGGTGCCCGGCATGGATTCACTGGCGCGCATGGATGACACGCGCGAGGAATTCACCATTCCGCAACGCATCCTCCACAAACCGCTGTTTACCACCGCGAGCGGCAAGGCGCGTTTTGCCATCACACCTTTTGCGCAACACGCACCCGACGATACCTATCCCTTCACACTGGCCAGTATCCGCAGCGAAGGCCAGTTCAATTCCATGATCTACGAGGAGGACGACAGCTATCGCGGCACAAATACCCGCTGGTCGGTCCTGATGAATGCGGAGGATATCGATGAGTTGGGGCTGGTGCCGGGCGATCATGTGGACCTGGCATCGGCCACCGGCAGGATGCTGGCGCTCAAGGTGTTTGCGTTTGATGTGCCGCGTGGCGATCTGCTGGCCTACTACCCGGAAGCCAACGTATTGATCGACACGCAACGCGATCCGCGCAGCAAAACACCGGCCTTCAAATCTGTCGCGGTATCGGTCAGGCCGAACGCCCCCTGAAACCCGGCCTTTACTGCCAGGTCACCACCTCGACATTGCTTCCCTGGCGAATGACATCCAGTTTGACATTGCCATTGTTGACCTGGATCGCCACCGGGTCCACCACACCCAGGCCACCGCCGGAAATGCTTACCGTATAGTTGCCGTTGCTGAGTGGAATGGCATAGGCGCCGCTGGCATAGGGTGAGTGATTCTGGCCATTGACATTGATCGTAACCCCGGCGAGGGCTTCGCCGGGATCATAGAAGTTATTGCTGTTGCCATCCTGGTAAACCACACCCGTCAGGAAGTAGGCGCTGCCTGAGCGCGCAAATTTTTGCGTGAGCATGGAAGACAGGTAATTAATGCCATCGGTATGGCGAAAATGTCCCTGTATCTGCCCCATCCCCGCCTCGCGGAAACCGGCATTGAGCATGTTGACCCGGTGGCCGGCGGATCTGAACAGCAACTCATGGTGCTGGCGAATGGAGTCCGTCAGGTTGATGGTGCTGCCGCCCGTGCCGCGCCAGACAATATTCTCCCCTGTGGTCCAACTGCCACTCAGCACGTACCCCGCCGCCGTGATGCGTTGCGTCGGTGAGGACCCGTTTTCACCCACGTGATCAAAGATGTCGTTATCGATCATCCACTGGCTGTGCCCCCGGGCCGCCTTGACCAGGATGGCGTTGTGCACCAGGGGCGGCTTGCGGTTCGGCGAAATACTCACGCCGCCATCATTGAGCCCGATACTGTAACGCTGGGCCTCAGCCGCGGGATCGAAACGCGCGCGATTGATCAGCTCCAGGGCCAGGACTTCTTGTGGCGAGGGCGGCGTCGCCGCCACCGGCGCGGTTGGCGTGGCGCTGACCCTGGCACTGGCCACACTTTCGATACTGCCGTTGAACGCGGTCACCGCCAGGTAATACGTCTGTCCATTGACCAGTCCGCTGATGACGCGCGGCGATGTCACATTCTGCAACCAGGTGCCATTGGCGTAGGCCGCGTAGTTGGCAATGGTGAAATTCGGATCGGTGGAATAGTACAGGTGATAGCCGCTGGCATTGGCGACCGGGTTCCAGGTCAGCGTCAGGCTCTGGTTGCCGTAGGACACCAGAACACCCTGGGGTGTAGCCAGACTGGATACCTGGCTGCTGGACGACACGCTGCTCGAGGTCGCACTGCTGGAACTGCTGCTCTGCGCGGCACTGGATGAAGACAGGCTGCTGGAACTCACCGACGAATTGGCGGAGCTGGACTGGCTGCTTTGGCTGCGGCTTGAAGACGAGGAGGAAGGTACGCTGACAAGGGAACTGGACGCCTGGCTGCTGGCTCTGCTCGACGATGACGAGCTGACAGATGAAACCTGACTGCTGCTGGACACCGGCGCCAGGGAGCTCTGTGAAATCGTGCTGCTGAGCGATGATACCTGGCTCAGGCTCGACGCCTGGTCGGAGGACGATTGGCTGGAAGATAGCTGGTTAGAAGATAACTGGCTCGAGGACACTAGGCTGCTGGCAGCCTGACTGGAAGGCGGAGGCTGCGTGACAGGCCCGCTTCCGCCAGAGCCACCACCGCCACAGGCCGTGAGCATCAGGGTCAACAGCAACAGACAACCGGATAGTTTCATCATGGCAGCTCCACGCAGCAACAAGGGTTGAAACGCAAAGCCCTTTGCGGAACCAGATGAAAGCGTAACCGGAACAGGCGCAATGAACCGGGCACTGGAGCCCAAATCTGTAAACTGCCCGGCAAGAAAGGCGCATGGCTCAACGGTGGTCAGTGATTTCGGGCTTTGCTATTGTTGCCCTGCTGCCATCGAGAATGGTCAGCCCAATAACAATTATCACTTTTCAAGGGGTCGATACGATGTGGGACTTCAACCTATCCCAGGCGCTCAGGCTGATGGCCAAGACCGCGCCTTTCATCCTGGTTCGCATGGCGATTTATTTTGGTATCACGCTGGCTTATATACTGGCCACGGGTATTGGCGCGGGTGTCGGCTATGGCGTTACCTCTTTTGGCGATAACCCCGGCAACGGGACGCTCTGGGGGGCCTTTGTAGGCATTGGCGCCGTCAGCGGTGTGCTCTATTGGGCCCGCGAATATATTCTGTACCTGGTCAAGGCGGCTCATATTGCCGTGCTGGTGGAAGCCCTGGATGGACGCCCGCTGCCCGAAGGCAAGGGGCAGGTGATCTATGGCCAGGAAGTGGTCAGGGAGCGTTTTGCCGAGGCTTCGCTGCTCTTTGCCATCGACCAGTTGATCAAGGGGATACTGCGGCTGATCAACGGCATGCTGATGACCATTGCGGCGTTCATTCCCATCCCCGGACTCGCGCGCGTGGTCAGCATCATCAATGCCGTGCTCAATGCGTCGCTCACCTACGTCGATGAAATCATCCTTGCGCATAACATCCGTACCCGCAGCGAAAACCCCTGGCAGTCCAGCCGCGAAGCGCTGGTGCTCTACGCGCAGAACTACAAGCACATGGTCAAGAATGCGGTCTTTCTGCTGGTCTTCATGTACCTGATCACCTTTTTAATTTTTCTGGTCATGCTGGCACCCGCAGGCGTGCTGATCAGTTTGTTCCCTGGCTCCTCCGCGGGTGGCTGGACTTTCCTCGGTGCGGTATTGCTCGCCTGGAGCTTCAAGGCAGCCTTGCTGGAACCCCTGGCCATCACTGCCATGGCCCAGGTATTTTTCAAAGTCACCGACGGACAAACTCCCAACCCTGAATGGGATGCCAAACTGGCCAACACCTCGGACAAATTCCGCGAGCTGATCAGCAAGGCCAAGAGCTTCGCAATGAACAAGGGCGAACCCGCCCAGGCCGCCGCGCCTGTTGCCGGCCCCCAGGCGGATACAGGCGTTAACCCGCCGCCTTCCACACCCTGAAACATTTCGATACTGTGTGGGCAATTACCTCGCCGCGTTGGCGGCGAGGTATATCGTATCGCCTCTTTTTTTTCGTATCGCCTCTTTTAAAGCGTACCGACCTCACATTATGTGTTCACTCAAGCCCTGATCCTTGCTTGCAGCCACTGGCTGATCGCCTGGATCTGCGGCAGGCAAAGGCTGTGCTCCATGGGATAAACCTGGTATTCAGGAGCATATCCCCAGTTGCGCAGTTGATCGCAGGCGTGACGCCCCAGGCTCTCCGGCACTATCGGGTCCTGGTTGCCGTGCTGAATCAGGATTGGCAGGTCGCGGTTGGCCGGATCCGGCCGAATGGATTCCCAGGTAGCCAGGTAGCTGGAAAGAACCAGCAGTCCTCCCAGGCGGCGGGGATGCGTCAGGGCTGCCTCATACACTACGGCGCCTCCCTGGGAAAAACCGGCGAGGATGATCTGATCGCTGGCTACGCCCCGCGCTTCCTCCCGGGCGATCAATTTGCCCACTTCAGCCGCTGAAGCCCGCAACTGATCCGCATCGACTTTACGCTCGATACTCAACTCCAGAATGTCGTACCACGCGGGCATCCGGTAACCGCCATTGATGGTAACGGGCATGGCGGGCGCATGCGGAAATACAAATCGCACCGCCAGTCCAGCGGGCAGGCCCAGCTCAGGAATCAGGGAGGCGAAATCATTGCCATCCGCTCCCAACCCATGCAGCCAGATCACTGCCGCCGTGGCGGGCACCGGGGGTTCAAGTTCAACGCAAGGCAAGCAGGACATCAGGATTCTCCATCGACGCTTTCGGTCCCGATCAAGGGTGTTGGTGGCAATTGGCAGGCTTTTGTGGAACTATGCACCATCGCGTGGCGCACCATCGCGCAGGTGCTGCCGGTTGCCGGTGCACTCGGGCCGCGCATGGTAACAGATAGGCGCAATCCAGGCCCGGCGACCATGGCAGGCAGCGGCCAGTTGTCATAATGCATAACATCAGCAAGAGAGTACTATGGAACACAGCTTGTCCAATCCCTATATCTCCACCCATCAGGAAGTGGGTAACTACGCTACCCTGGATGGCCTCATTTCTCCCCAGGGCCCCTTGAACATCCTCTCCAAGATTGAAGTCGCCAAGCTGCTGGATGCCAGTCAGAGCGGTCTCTACAACCTGTTCCGCAGTTGTTCACTGGCCGTACTAAACTGCGGCAATTACCTGGACGACGGTAAGGAACTGCTGGAGCGCTACCCCGACTTTGCCGTCAGCATCCTGCAACAGGAGCGCGGCATCAAGCTGGCCCTGAAAAATGCGCCAGCCAGTGCGTTTGTGGATGGCAAGATGATCAAGGGCATCAGTGAACACCTGTTCACCGTGCTGCGCGATGTCATCTATGCCAGTGAAGAATTGCGGGGCAACAGCAAATTCTCGCTCGACACCAGCGAAGGCATCACCGATGCCGTGTTTCTAATGATGCGCAATGCCGGCCTGCTGGTGCCGGGACTGGACCCCAATCTGGTGGTCTGCTGGGGCGGCCATTCCATCAGCCGCGGCGAATATGATTACACCAAGGAAGTCGGCTATCAGATGGGCCTGCGCGGTCTCGATATCTGCACCGGCTGTGGCCCGGGCGCCATGAAAGGCCCGATGAAGGGCGCCACCATCGGCCATGCCAAGCAACGGATTCACCACGGCCGTTACATCGGTATTACCGAACCGGGCATCATTGCTGCCGAAGCCCCCAATCCCATCGTCAATCAGCTGACCATCATGCCCGACATCGAGAAGCGCCTGGAGGCGTTTGTCCGCGTCGGCCACGGGATTGTGGTCTTTCCTGGCGGCGTGGGCACGGCGGAGGAAATCCTCTATATCCTCGGTATACTCCTGCACCCGGATAACCGCGACCTGCCCTTCCCGCTGGTATTTACCGGCCCTGCCAGTGCCGCGTCCTATTTCGATCGTATCCATGACTTTATCGGGGCGACCTTGGGGGCGGAAGCGCAGAATCTCTATCAGATCATCATCGACGACCCCGCCAAGGTTGCGCAGGAGATGCTCACGGGCATCAAGCAGGTCCGCGAATTCCGCAAGTCCACCGATGATGCCTATTACTTCAATTGGCAGCTGAAAATCGCCGAGGATTTCCAGCGTCCCTTTATCCCCACCCACGACAACATGCGCAATCTGGCATTGCACCGGGGGCAGAACAACCACCACCTGGCCGCAAACCTGCGGCGCGCCTTCTCGGGCATAGTGGCGGGCAACGTCAAGGAAGAAGGTATCCGCGCCATCGAGGAACACGGCCACTTCGAGCTTCGTGGCGAAACCAGCATCATGCGTCCCGTCGATGAGTTGCTGGAGTCGTTTGCCGCCCAAAACCGCATGAAACTGCCCGGCCGCGCCTATCAGCCCTGTTACAAAATCATCCGCTAACAAGAGAAAAATGCGCCACTTGCGGGATCGCTGTCAGCCATTGCTGACAGCCCCTTGTAGTCAATTTCCTACACGAATTGGTGATTTTTTCGCCTATTTACTCAAGGGTGATTCAGCGACAATGGCATCTAACAAGGAAGTACACAATGATGTGTGTTGGCCAAGTAAGGTCAATGGATGCGCCCTACCTCTCATGGATCTCACTTCGCTCAGGGATGTGGCTTAAGCGGCGAGGAGCTGCTTTCAAGGCCTGAGTGACACAGGGATGATAGGGATGTGCCGACCGAAGGATCACCAGGGGATGACAGGCACGGAGTGACCGCAGGCTCCAGGGATGGGCCGGATCGGCAGGAACGCCGGCAAGGGCGGACAGGGACTAGATACTATGGGGCCAGGCTGAATGCCTGGCCCCACTCATTTTGGGCAACGGGAAAACGTTTAAAAGTTGTCTTGCAGATATTGGCGGGCCAGGCGCGCCGCATCACCGGAATCGGCGGCAGCCTCATTGAGCAGGCGTTGGGCGCTGCTGTTATCACCCAGCAGGTGATACACCTTACCCAGCTTGAATTTGGTATCGGATACCTTGCGGTCGTGAGGGAAGTCCGTCAGCAGTCTGTCAAAATTATCCCTGGCCTGTGCCAGGTCATCCTTCAGCAGATAGATTTCACCCAGCCAGTAATAACTGTTACCCGCATAGGCTCCCCGGGGAAACCGGTTCAGGTAATCCTTGAAGGCCCCTATGGCCTGATCATATTGGCGCTGGCGCAGCAGATCGTAGGCAGCGGCATAGACTTCAGCATCGTTGTTGCTGGTGGATGCGGTATTGGTACTCGCGGCAGCTGTCACTGGCCGGGATGTGGTCGCCGAGGGTGAGGTCGCGGCAGGCACCGTGGTTGATGGCGCTATGGCTGCGCTGCCACCACCCGAGATTCGCCGGTCGAGATCCAGGTAGTTTTCCGTTTGCTGCTGTTTGAGGCGGGCTATTTCGTGAGCCTGCTCTTCCACCATTCCCCTGAGTGTTGCGATTTCGTACTTGAGGGCCTGGATTTCAGAAAAGACATCGGTTTGATGGGCGGCGGCTTGCGGTAGGTTATGCCCCACCCCAGAGCGGGTGCTCTGGGGGGAGGATTCAACAACCCTAACCTGCGCCTGCGAAGAGGATACTGCAGCAAACAGCACCGCAGTCAGCAGGTACTTATACATGGAGATTGACTCTTAGTATTTGACTTCTACGCGACGGTTCTGAGACCAGGAAGCTTCGTTGGAGCCTGTAGCAACCGGACGCTCTTCACCGTAGCTGATGGTTTCCAGATTGGAAGCGCTGACACCTTGAACAACCAGGAAGTCGCGTACAGCGTTGGCACGGCGCTCACCCAGAGCCATGTTGTACTCGCGTGAACCACGCTCGTCAGCATGACCTTCCAGACGCACTGAAGTATTGGTGCCTTTCAGGCGCTCGGCGTGAGCCAGCAGCAGAGCACGGGATTCGGGCTTCAGGGTAGACTGGTCGAAGTCGAAGTAGACAACGGTGTCCAGCTGTTGCTGAGTGGTTTGAGTGGTGGTTTCCTGGCTGGTATAGCCAGTGCTGGTGCCCGCATTCGGGTCTTCCTTGGTGCTGCTGCTGGAACAGCCGACCAGGAAAGCGGTTACAACAGCAAGGGTCAAACCGTGTTTCAGTGCCTTGGTAATCATGTGTGTGTAACTCCAATCAAGTTGTTGAGTTGTTTTAGAGTCAGGAATAACTCATTAGAAGAAGGGTGACCACGCGGGTTCCCGCACATCACCCAGTTTTGACGGCAAACTAACCCGGGTACGCGCATCTAGCGATACGGCACCCAAGATTCCCTTGCCACCAGAGCGTGTCGCGTACATCAACATAGCACCGTTAGGAGCTACGCTTGGCGATTCATCGTGATCAACTTCAGTCAGCGGACGGGTGCGGCCGGTTTGCAGATCCAGAACGGCGATCATGTAACTGCCTCCATTGCGATGCACAGTAACCAGACTTCTGCCGTCCGGGGACACACGCGGACGAGCGTTATACTCGCCATCGAAGGTTACACGTTCAACCTGTAGGCTTGCAACATTTACTTTGTAGATTTGTGGGCGACCGCCCCTATCCGATGTGAAAAAGATACTCCCCCCATCCGTGCTCCATACCGGCTCGTGATCGATCATGAAGTGATTCGTCAGGCGGGTGAGCTGGCGTGTAACCAGATCCATCACATAGATCTCGGGGTTGCCGTCTTTTGACAAGGTCAACGCCAGTTTGCGGCCATCGGGCGACCAGGAGGGCGCGCCATTGAGCCCGCGGAAATTGGTGATCTGTTCGCGGCGTCCGGTCGCGATTTCCTGGATGTAGATTGCCGGGCGGGTCGTATCGAAAGCCACGTAGGCAACACGCTTGCCATCAGGCGACCAGACAGGAGACAGCATGGGTTGGTTGGATTCGCGCAGCATGACCGGACGGGCTCCGTCGAAATCCGCCAGCATCAGGCGATAGCGATCACGGTTCCCCTGCTTGCTGGCTTCCACATAAATGATCTTGGTCGAAAAGATGCCGCGGATACCGGTGATGGTTTCATAAACCTTGTCGGCAATCCGGTGGGCGACATCGCGCAACTGATGCTCCGCGCCATCCACGGTAATGCGCGGCAGCGGCTTGCGCTGGCCGATGACATCAAACAACTGGTAGCTGGCATAGTAGCGGCCATCGCGCTGCTCAACCGTGCCTATCAGCAGGTATTCGGCCTTGAGGGCTGTCCAGTCGCGGAAGTGGACGTCCGCTTCAGTCTGGGGAAAGGACAGCATGTCACGGCGGGGAATAGCGGCGAACTGACCGGTGAACTCCAGGTCATCGGCAACGATCTGGCTGATATCCTCGGACAACCGCAATCCCTGGGACCCCATGGGCACCACGGCGATACGGGTGGGATTATCGGCTCCCCGCGAAATCTGGATGGTTAACTGGGCCTGGGCAGTGGCGGTAGCGAACAGCAGTACTAACAGCAGATAAACTCTCACTGACGTAGATCCTCCGGCTGAAACAAAAGTCTGAAAACACGGAAATGCCGCTCGAAGATATCGCTCGGCATCCCCTGAATCTCGGTGAAGCGATCCACTCGCCGTACCGCCTGTTCGGCAGACCGGTCAAACGCCGTATCACCACTGCCACGGATCACGCGGACGTTGACCACCTGCCCCGTGGGTACCATCTGTATCTCCAGCACCGTCTGCATGCCGTTGCGCGCCGAGGGTGGACGGCTCCAGCTCTCGATGACCCGTTCCTGGATCAATGACTCGTAACTCTTGACACTCACGTCATCGCTGCGGTCGCTGAGAAACTGCTCCTCTTGCTGCAAGGCCGCATCCATTCGCGCCTGCGCCTCACGTTGCTGCTGTTCACGCCGCTGCCGCTCTTCCTCGGCCTTGCGCTTGCGGTCCTCTTCAGCCGCCCGCTGACGGGCCTGTTCGGCTTTGACCTGGGCTTGCCGCTCCTGCTCCGCCTTGGCTCTCGCCTCCTGGGCCCTACGCTCCTGTTCGCGCTTTTCCGCCTGCTGGCGCTCGCGTTCCTGTTGCTGGCGGCGCTCCTGCTCCTGGCGCCTGCGGGTATCCACCACCTGGGGCCGGGGCTGCTGTGGCGCGGCAACAGCTTTGGGCTTCAGTTCCACCAGCGTTGCATTCACGATATGGGGTTGGTAAACCGTTTCCTCTTTTGGTGCAGAGCCCCAGTTGCCGATAAGCAATGCAATCGCCACGACGTGTATCGCCAGACTACCTGCAATGGATATGGGAAAACTCTGATCAAGTCGCATATTCAACCTAACGCGGCGGCTCGGTAACCAAGCCCACGGAAGGCGCGCCCGCACCCTGCAGCTCGCTCATCAGCGAAACCACGGCGCCATAGTTGACGCTGTGATCTCCCTGGACCAGTACCAGGGTTTTAGGGCTCTGGCGCAGCACCTTGCTGACGATATCCTTGATTTCCGCCAGGGGACGGGCCTGCTCCGGATCGCCGCCAAGTGTAATGAAATAGGAACCGTCGTTCTTGATAGCCACGATGATCGGCTCATCTTCCTGGGTATCTATGGGCTCGGAATTCGCCTGGGGCAACTCAACCTTCACGCCCTGGGTCAACATGGGCGCTGCCACCATAAATACGATCAATAACACCAGCATCACGTCGATATAGGGAACGACATTGATTTCCGCCATAGGTTTCTTTTTGATTTTGGGACCAAAGACCGACATGGACGTCACCTGGGCTTATTTGCTGTGAACCTGGCGGTGAAGGATCGCCGAAAACTCCTCAGCAAATGTCTGGTAATTGCTGAGCAGGGTTTCCGCGCGGGCGGAATAGCGGTTGTAGGCAAGCACGGCCGGAATCGCGGCGAACAGCCCCATGGCCGTGGCAATCAGCGCCTCGGAAATGCCGGGCGCCACGGTGGCCAGGGTCGTTTGATGGACATTGGCCAGGCTGCGAAACGAATTCATGATGCCCCAAACGGTGCCGAAGAGACCGATATAGGGGCTGACCGACGCCACGCTGGCGAGGAAAGGCAGCGCCGCATCCAGTTTTTCTTCCTCGCGCGCCAGGGCCACCCGCATGGCGCGTTGGGAGCCTTCCATCACCGCATCGGGATCAGCGCCGGACTGCTGGCGCAGGCGGGTGAATTCCTTGAACCCCGCGCGGAAGATGTTTTCGATCCCCTCGCCATCATTGCGCCCGTTGCCCTGGCGGAACAGCTGGTTGAGATCGACTCCGGACCAGAACTGCCGCTCGAAACTGACAAAGGCCGCGCTCGCCTTGCGGTAGTAAAGCGCGCGCTGAAAAATCATGACCCAGGAAACCACGGAGGCCAGCAAGAGAATGAACATGACCAATTGCACCAGGAAACTGGCTTCAGCAATCAGGCTCCAGATAGACAGGGTGTTTTCAGCTTGCGACATAGGGATTTTCAGCTCTCATCCGGGTTGGCGTAATCGTTGATCTGTTGATGAAGTCCGCTGGGCAAGGCACACGGCTTCATGGTATCGGCGGTGACGCAGACAATGCGGATTAGACCCTCGCAGAGCAACTGGTTCCCACAAAATACCTGTTGCCGCAGCTCCACATAACTGCGCGCCAGTTTGGCGACTGAGGCGGTCACCTGCAAGAGGTCGTCCAGCCTCGCCGGGCGGCGGTAGTCCACCTGGGCGCTATGGACAACCAGCAACAATCCACCGTCCAGCATGGCGGGCTTATCATACCCCAGGCTGCGCAGGAATTCTGTACGGCTGCGCTCCATGAACTTCAAATAATTCACGTAATAGACGATGCCGCCCGCATCCGTATCCTCGATGTAGACACGCACGGGAAAGTGAAAGACAGGCATGGGCGTTTTCCCGGATTGATCAGTCATTGCCGTCCAGCAGGCGCTTGGGCATGGTAATGCCGAAATGGGTGTAGGCGTTCTGGGTGAGTATGCGACCCCGCGGCGTCCGCGCCATGAATCCCTGCTGGATCAGGTAGGGCTCGATGACATCCTCGATGGTCCCGCGGTCTTCGCTGATGGCGGCCGCCAGGCTCTCCACCCCAACGGGACCACCATCAAAATTATGCATCATGGCCATGAGCAGGCGGCGATCCATGTGATCGAAACCACGCTCGTCCACATTGAGCATGTTGAGCGCATTGTCGGCCATGGCTGTTGTCACCACGCCATCCCCTTTCATCTCGGCGTAGTCGCGGACGCGGCGCAGAAGACGGTTGGCGATACGGGGGGTACCGCGGGATCGCTTGGCCACTTCCTCCGCGCCGCGTGTTTCCATTTTGACGCCCAGGAGCGCTGCGGAGCGCGCCACTATATGGGTGAGGTCCGCCACATTGTAGAACTCCAGCCGTTGCACGATACCGAAGCGATCACGCAATGGCGATGTCAGCAGGCCGGCGCGGGTTGTGGCACCCACCAGGGTGAACGGCGGCAGATCGAGCTTGATCGAGCGGGCAGCAGGGCCTTCGCCGATCATGATGTCCAATTGAAAATCCTCCATCGCGGGATAGAGGATTTCCTCGACCACCGGACTCAGGCGGTGGATTTCATCGATAAAAAGCACATCGCCCGGCTCCAGGTTGGTCATGATGGCCGCCAGGTCGCCGGCTTTTTCCAACACCGGTCCCGAGGTGCTTTTCAAGGACACGCCCATTTCGTTGGCAATGATATTGGCCAGCGTGGTTTTACCCAGGCCGGGCGGACCGAAGACGAGGGTATGGTCCAGGGCTTCCCCACGTTTTTTGGCCGCCCCGATGAAAATGTCCATCTGTTCGCGCACCACTGGCTGCCCCACATAATCGCTGAGGGTTTTGGGGCGCACGGCGCGGTCGATGTGGTCTTCTCGCTCCCTGGCCGCGGGCGCGACCAGACGGTCAGTTTCTATCATGGGCACATTTCCTCATGAGGCTCACAGGCTGGCCATGCTGCGCAGCGCCAGGCGGATCAATACCTCGGCACCGGCTTCCGGCTGCTGGCGCCCGGCCTGCGCGATCATCTTGCTGGCTTCCGCCGGTTTGTAACCCAGGGCGATAAGCGCTGTCTCGGCTTCCGCATAGGCATCCTGACGGTTGGGCGGCACGGAAACAACACCCGCCTCGGGCAGTTCCACACCGGGCGCATCCCAGTTCGCCAGGCGATCCTGCAACTCCACCACCAACCGTTCGGCGGTTTTTTTGCCGATGCCCGGCACCTTGGTGAGCGCCGTGACATTGTGGTCGCGCACGCAGCGGGCCAGGGTATCGGATTCCATGCCCGACAGAATGGCGATGGCCATCTTGGGGCCGACGCCGTTTACCTTGATCAGGGTACGGAACAGCGCCCGGTCACGCGCGGCGATGAAGCCGAACAACTGATGGAGGTTTTCGGTAATGGAAAGGTGGGTGTAGAGCACCACTTCATTGCCCGGTGCGGGCAGGGCGTAAAAAGTCGTCATGGGGGCCTGGACTTCATAGCCCACGCCACCTGCCTCGATCAGCAGGTAGGGCGGCTGCCTTTCCAGCAACATTCCACGCAAACGTCCAATCATTGCCTGTTTTCTCTTGAGGCCATCAAATCAATCGCCCGCGCCGGAATCCGGAACCGGCCAGCCGCAGCAGATGCTGCTGGGTGTTGGCGTGGCACAGGGCCACGGCCAGGGCGTCGGCGGCATCTTCCTGGGGGCTTGCCGGCAGGCGCAACAGGGTTTTGACCATGTGCTGCACCTGGAGCTTGTCCGCCGCGCCATTGCCCACCACGGACTGCTTGACCTTGCGCGCTTCATATTCGAACACATCCAGTTCCTGCGCCGCCGCCGCCACGATGGCCGCCCCGCGCGCCTGCCCCAGCTTGAGGGCGGAGGCGGCATTGCGGGCCATGAAGACCTGCTCTATCGCCATCTGCTGCGGGCAATACTGCTGAATGATCTGGGAGAGGGAGTCAAAGATGGTTTTGAGACGCAGGGAAAGCTCGTCCGTATCCGCCATGCGGATCACGCCGCTGGTGACATATTCGGTGCGGCCCCCCAGCAGGTTGATGATGCCAAAGCCTGTTCTGCGGGAGCCGGGGTCTATGCCCAGGATGAGCGCCATAGTTGTATCTTTATACAGTTACACGGGCGAGAGTGTTACATGGGCAAGGGGCGGGCGCAAGGGGTGCCGGCTCAGCCGAGCTGTTCCATCACCTCATCCGGGATATCGGCGTTGGTGTAGACATTCTGCACGTCATCCAGGTCTTCGAGCATGTCCACCAGCGCGAGGATTTTTTCGGCGCCTTCTTTGTCGAGCGCCACCGTGACGGACGGAATCAAGGCAAAGTCCGCCGCCACAGGCGCAAAACCGGCCGTGGTCAACGCATCCTTGACGGCAAAGAAATCCTCAAAGGCGGTCATGACATCGGTGGAGCCGTCATCGTTGATCACCACATCATCCGCGCCCGCGTCCAACGCCGCTTCCATCAGGGCGTCTTCATTGACCCCCGGCGCGAAGCTGATTTGCCCTTTGCGGGTGAACAAGTAGGACACTGAGCCGTTGGTTCCCAGGTTGCCGCCACGCTTATCGAAGGCATGGCGCACATCGCCGACCGTGCGGTTGCGGTTGTCGGTCATGCACTCCACGATAAAGGCCACGCCGTTGACACCATAACCTTCATAGGTCAACTCTTCATAGGCTTCGCTATCGGCCGTACCGGCGCCACGGGCGATGGCCCGTTCCACGACATCTTTTTTGAGGTTGTTGAGATAGGCTTTTTCCACCGCCGCGCGAAGACGGGGATTGTCGTCGGGGTTGGGGCCGTTTTTGGCGGCCACGGTGAGCTCACGAATGATCTTGGTGAAGACTTTGGTGCGCTTGGCGTCCTGACGCGCCTTGCGGTGCCTCATGTTAGCCCATTTGGAATGCCCGGCCATGTGATACCTCCGAACGGTGTCGCCTACTGGTTTTTTGGTTATGTGTGATTGGTGCTGCTTGATGTGGGTGCCACTAGCGCGGCCTTGGGAGAGGGGTACCGGATTCAAAAACGCATGAATACTTCCCTGTAGCTCCCGCGCGTCATCCTTGACGCGAGGGTTTTGAATCCGGTACCCCTCTCCCAAGACCTCGATTGTGCTAAACGTCCGGAGGGGGATGAATATCAGAATAATGTGTTGTCATCGGGCAACTTTTTAAAAAATTAAAAAAACCAATGTTGGGATTGGCAGGATGTGAGTTTGGGGGTGAAGGTACATGTGTTAAAAACCCTCGCGTCAAGGACGACCGCCATGGATGGCGGAAGGTAGAGCAACGCAGGAGCAGTTGCCGATAGACGCGCGGGAGCTACAGGACGTATCCATGCGTTTTTTAACACATGTACCTTCACCCCCAAACGGATTCGAAGCACCTATCCCTTACATCCCATACTCAGGCGTACTCTCCGCCTCGGCCTGCACCTTCTTGGCATTGCGCAAACGAATATGCAGCTCGCGCAGTTGCAATTCATCCACGGCACCGGGCGCATCCGTCATCACGCAGGCAGCGCTCTGGGTTTTTGGGAAGGCGATGACATCGCGGATGGAACTGGCGCCCACCATCAACATGATCAAACGGTCCAGGCCAAAGGCAAGGCCGCCGTGCGGCGGTGCGCCGTAGCTGAGGGCGTCCAGCAGGAAGCCAAATTTCTCGCGCTGCTCTTCCGGTGATATGCCCAGTATCTTGAACACCGCCTGCTGCATCTCCGGCGAATGGATACGAACTGAACCACCACCCAGCTCAGTCCCGTTCAACACCAGGTCGTAAGCGCGCGACAGGGCGGCACCCGGATTGGCGACCAGCTCTTCCGGGGTGCAGCTGGGCGAGGTGAAGGGATGGTGAATGGAGGTCCAGCCACCTTTGTCGTCCTCTTCAAACATCGGGAAGTCAATTACCCACAGCGGGGCCCACTCAGTGGTGTAGAGATTGAGATCCGCGCCCAGCTTGCAGCGCAGTGCGCCCAGGGATTCAGTGACGATCTTGTGCTTGTCGGCGCCGAAGAAGATCAGGTCGCCGTTTTCGGCGCCCACGCGATCGAGGATCGCCGCGCGCACCGGCACCGGCAGGTTTTTCACGATCGGTGATTGCAGTCCCTCTTCCAGATCGGACTTGTCGTTGACCTTGATATACGCCAGACCCTTGGCACCGTAGATGCCAACGAACTTGGTGTAGTCGTCGATCTGCTTGCGGGTGAGTTTCTCGTTGCCGCCGGGAACTTTCAGCGCTGTCACGCGGGATTTCGGATCATTGGCGGGGCCGGCGAAGACCTTGAATTCCACGTCGGTCACCAGATCTTTCACGTCCACCAGTTCCAGCGGAATGCGCATGTCGGGTTTGTCCGAACCGTACTTGGCGATGGCTTCGCTGAACGGCATGTGCTTGATTTCAGCAAACTCTACATCGAGCAGGTCTTTGAACAGTTCGCGGAACATGCCCTCGGTCACGGCCATGATCTGCTCCTGGCTCATGAAGGATGTTTCGATATCGATCTGGGTGAATTCCGGCTGGCGGTCGGCGCGCAGGTCTTCATCGCGGAAACACTTGGCGATCTGGTAATAGCGGTCGTAACCGGCCACCATCAACAGCTGCTTGAACAGCTGGGGCGATTGCGGCAGCGCAAAGAATTTTCCATCGTGGGTGCGCGAAGGTACCAGGTAATCGCGCGCGCCTTCGGGCGTGGCACGGGTGAGGATCGGGGTTTCCACATCCAGGAAGCCGTTGCGGTCCAGGTAGTTACGGATGGCGCTGGTCACCTTGCTGCGGAAACGCAGGTTTTTCTGCATTTCGGTGCGGCGCAGGTCCAGGAAGCGGTATTTCAGCCGGGTTTCCTCGCCCACGGTGGTATAGGCATCCAGGGGAAAGGGAATGGTCTTGGCTTCGTTGAGGATGGTCAGGGCTGTGCCATAAACCTCCACCTCACCCGTGGCCATGTTGGGATTGACGGTAGCCGCGGCGCGGGCGCGAACCTTGCCGGTCACTTGCAGGACATACTCGCCGCGCACCTTGTCGGCCAGGGCAAAGTTTTCCCTGGCGTCCGGGTCAAACACCACTTGCACCACGCCTTCGCGGTCGCGCAGGTCGATGAAGATGACACCGCCGTGATCGCGACGACTTTCCACCCATCCGCAGAGGGTGACTTCCTGGTTGATGTGAGCGGCTTTCAGCTCGCCACAATATTGGCTGCGCATAGGTCTTTCCCGTTGGTTCAAATTAGCTTGCCGTGGCAGTCGAGGCCGCGGGGGTACTGGTGCTGGCGGGCTTGGCGTCACCGCCGCCGGTCGATCCAGAATCCCCGGCCAGGTTCTTCTTGCTGCCGGATTTAAAATCGGTTTCATACCAGCCGCCACCCTTCAGGCGAAAACCGGCGGCGGAAATTTTCTTGTGCAGGCCGGGCGTGCCGCAGGCGGGGCAATCCCGCAGCGGGTCGTCACTCAGCCGTTGCAAGGCTTCCAACTCGTGGCGGCAGGATTGACACTGGTATTCATAGATAGGCATGGCTTTCACCTCGTCATTGATCTCAGGAGCCGTAAAACATCCGCTGCCAGTCGGGGGGCTGAAAAAGCGGGCGATTATACCCCATGAGCCAGCCAGCGAGAACCGCGCCCGGCCATCGCCGCGCGGATTCCCCGCCTATGTAGGGCTGAGCCGTAAAATTTAAAGGGGGCCGCCTAAACCACCAGGTCCAGCAGGAGCACGCCCGCAAGGCCGGCAATTCCCACGATGGTCTCCATCAGTGTCCAGGACTTGAAGGTATCCTTGAGGCTGAGGTTGAAATACTCCTTGTACATCCAGAAACCCGAGTCATTGACATGGGAACACATGAGGCTGCCCGAGCCGATGGCCAGCACCATGAGGTTGGGGTTTATATCCGGGTTGGCGATCACCAGCGGCGCCACTATGCCCGCCGCCGTAAGGCCTGCCACCGTCGCCGAACCCAGGCAGACACGAATCACCAGCGCGACAAACCAGCCCAGAACCAGCGGGTTGAGCGCTATGCCTTCGAGCGATGCGGCGATTTCGCCACTGGCCCCACTGTCCACAAACACCTGCCGCAAGGCGCCTGCGCCGGCGATGATCAGCAGGATCAGCGCGATATCCCGCACAGCCGAACCATAGGTTTCCATCAGGGCGGCAATGCGCACGCCCCGCCCCACACCCAGGGTATAGCTGGCGATGGCCAGCGACAGGAGCATCACCACCAGGGGATTGCCCAGCATCAGCAGTACCTGGCCGGCCTGGGACTGGCGCAGGCTCTGTTCCGGCAGGAGCGACGCAGCGGCAATCAGGATCACCGGCAGCAGCGAGGTCACCAAGCTGTTGAAGCGGCCCGGCAGCTCGGCATCATCCATCAGGCGCGGCGTGAAAGTCGCCAGCGGCTGGGCGGTGATGTTCTTGAGGAAAGGCGCGAACAAGGGACCGGCAATCACACAGACTGGCAGCGCGACCAGCAATCCATAGATCAGGGTGGTGCCGATATCCGCTCCAAACTGGGCCACCAGGGCGGTGGGCGCGGGGCTGGGCGGCAGAAAGCCATGAGTCACCGACAGGGCCGCCAGCAGGGGTATCCCCAGATACACCGCCGGCAGGCGGGTCTGGTAAGCCAGTGAAAACACCAGCGGCACCAGGAGCACGAACCCGACGTTGTAAAAGAGCGGAATGCCCACCACGAAACCGGTGAGCATCGTGGCCCAGACCAGGTATTTTTTACCGAAGCATCTCATCAGCAGCTGAGTAATGGATTGGGCCGCGCCGGAATCCGCGATCAGCTTGCCGAACATGGCTCCCAGGCAAATGATCACCACGATGGAGCCGAGCATGTCGCCGATGCCCTTTTCCAGCGAGCGGGGAATATCCGCGGGCGGCACCCCCAGGAGCACACCGGCCACGATGGCCGCCACCAGAAATGCCAGGAAGGGATTGACCTGCCAGCGGGAAATCAGAAGCACCAGAACCAGCAGGGTTATGGCGATTGCCAGAAGCGTCATGGTTAACTACCTCGTTATTGTTATGGGTACCCGAAAGTCGCACCGGAAAGGCCGCCAGCATCATCCGGGCGGCAGGATTTTATTTACAGATCATTGAGTATCTTCCGTTGTTCGCGTTCCCGGGCCTTGAGCAGCTCGGCGGCCTCACGAGCCTTTTCCAGCGACGTATTGCCATCGGACATACGGTAATCTCCCGCGGGTTCCTCTGCCGGAGCGGTCCTGTCCCCGGGTGGCGGAACAGTGACGGCGGGGATGGTATTCAGACTGCGAGGATCAAGCTCCAGCACCTGATGTTCACCGGAAGGCAACTCCTGGCTGTAGTGGGTGACACCGTCCGCATCCACCCACTTATACACCTGGACACGGCTTGATGGCTTGACGCCTTCCAGGGACAACCGGGGGGTAGATAATGAGGGCAGGCTCGGAACAGACCATTGGCTGTCCCCCCAGGGCAAACGACCGGTTTTCAAATACAGGGCATAAAACACCAACCCTGTAACCACTGCCACCACCATCAACGATTTGACAACCACCTTGACCAATCAAAACTCCTTATGCGAGATCGAGTCCCCGTCAAGTTAATCAGGCAATTCCACACCGAGCGTGTTGCCTTCGTAAATCAGGGGAACGAAACTCAGCGGCGCACAAACACCACGCAATGGATGACCGGTACGCAGATCAAACTCCATACCGTGTGCCGGGCAACGCAGCACCCCCCGGTCGACACTCGCGCGGTCCAATGGAGCCTGAGCGTGGGGACAGCGGTTGTGCAGCAGATAACAGCGCCCTTCCTCCTGCAACAGCAGCAATTCTCGTCCACGCAGCAGCAGACGGCGACGATAGCCATCTTCCAGGGCGTGGAGCTTTTCCAGCGGTACGTAGGCCATGTCTTTCTCGGCGGCGGCAACGGGAAGCCGAAGTCTGCCACAGCCGGCGCCGGGGCGCCTAGCAGGATTTTCATGTTGGGCAGCCGTTGAGGCGGCGTCAAAAATTTCTCCCGGAAACTTATTGTGGCTTGCCATCCATGGCCGCCACCCCTGCGGGGCCGCCGCTGGCGCGGCGTCAAAAATTTCTCCCGGAAATTTTTTGTGGGGGTGGCGGCATTTTTGGGGGGCCGGCGTTACACTAGCGACTCATGCTTTGATGCCAGGTTATGCCCGCAACCGCCATGATCAACAACCAAGCCTACCTGGAACGCCTGCAAAACCTGTCAACGCGGCTGGTGGCCCTGCAAAAACCCATCCGCATCCTCGATGCCATCAAATGGCCGGCTGAACTGGAAATCAAATTCCGGAGCGGCGGCGGGCGGCACCTGCCCAAGGTGGACCGCGATTTTTACCAACGCCAGCACCTCTCCTTTGAACCCGACAGCATTTACCAGTCATTGCAGGAACTGAAAGGCGATGTGCGCCGCCACCTGGGCCGCGGTGACGATCTGGGTCGGATACTCCAGGCCACCATCGACCAGTACCAGATCGTCATAGAGCTGCTGCGCCACCGGGGAACGCCGCAATTTGGCCATTTCAGCCGCCTGCTTTACGGCTCGGCGCGCGACCGGATTCGCGGCGACCGCAAGACGCTGCGCCAGTTGGGCGAGCGGTTGTGCCATATCTTTTCCCTGCCGGCGGTGGAACACCTCAACCGCCCCTATGCCAGCAATATCGACGCCGAACAGGCGGTCGAGCTGCTGCGCGAGCGGATGAACCGGTATTTCACGCCAGGCGCGGTGCGGGTGCAGATCAGCGACAATATCGTTTCGGATGCCGCCGCCGGCGGCGACTGCATCAAGATCAACCGCCGGGCGCGCTTTTCCGAGCTGGACCTGCAAGTCCTGGAGGTCCATGAGGGCTGGGTCCACATCGGCACCACCCTCAATGGCCGCGCCCAGCCCTGGGCCACCTGGCTGAGCGTGGGCTCACCGCGCATCACCGCCATCCAGGAGGGCATGGCCGTCTTGATGGAAACCCTGACCTTCAGCAGCTTTCCCCAGCGCGCCCGGCGTATCAGCGACCGGGTGGTGGCGGTGGACCTGGCGGAACAGGGGGCGGATTTTTGCGAGGTTTACCGTTATTTCATCGAGCGTGGCATCAGCGAGCACGACAGCTACCGGGTTACCCAGCGGGTCTTCCGCGGCGGCACCTTGAGCGGGGGCTCGGTATTCACCAAGGATATTTCCTACGTCAAAGGCTTCGTGGAAAATGTGAACTTTATCCGCAGCGCGATACAATCCGGAGTGCCGGAGATCATTCCCATGCTGTTTGTGGGCAAGGTAAGCCTGGATGATCTGCCGCCGCTTTACGAGCGCTACCTGGAGGGAGTGATCGCCGGACCCCGGTACCTGCCTCCGATGTTCCGCGATTTGAATGGACTGTATGTATGGTTTGGTTTTTCCAGCAGCATGTCGGTCATGAACCTGACCCGTGTTCAGCAGCATTTCAGCAAGCTGTTCATGACGTTGCCGGCCACTGACCCCCTCTATGCGGGAAAAACCGATGCCGAATGGGATTAATGTTTGAGTAGCACCATGTATTACAAAGTTGTTGTCTCGGGAGACGAGATTTTTTTCGAAAACGCCAATGGTGTCGAACCGGTTGTCGGCTTTATTGCCTGCCGGCTGATTCAGGCGGAGTCGGAAGAGCTCGCCGTCGCACAGGTCAAGCGGGATATTCTCGTGCACTGGAATCACAGTTTTAATGCTGACCGCAAGCTGGGCATGCCACGGCTCGTCATTGAATATATCAATCAGATAGGCGGCTGGTTCAAGCCGCGCATTCAGCAGGATTTTTTCTGGTTCACCAGCGAGGATCACAAACGCCAGCAGCTGGATGAGCTGACGCAAGCTCCACGTCAATGGCGCTTTTGGCGTCAGACATGACATCAATCGCGCCAAATTTTCAGGTCTGAGGTGAAAAGCGCTCGCCGCGTCTTGTGCCTGTCGCTATAGTCACCCTGAGATATTTCCTGTTGTCTCGCCGCTTGTTGGGTCAAGGATTCTATCCATGGAGCAGTCAACCGCATCTGAAGAGCTTGTTACTCATATTGCGCAGGCCCTGCCGAAGCATCCGGAGCGGGTGTTCCACCTTGACACGCCTGCCGGTCCCGTTATCGTCAAACGCGCCGCTCCCCACGCTAGGGGCCGCCTGTTGAACCTCATAGCCGGCTGGTTCTCGCGTTTGATCAGCGGACGCAAACCCTCGATGGCAGCCCTGCGCCTGGCAGGGGATCGTCAGCAGATTCAGCATGAAGCCGGTCGCCTGAGGGACCTCAAGGCCGCTGGTGTCGCGGTGCCCGAGGTATTGGCACTGGACGATCAATGGCTTGCCATCAGCTATGTCGGCGAGACCGTCCACGCCCACATGCCACAGCTGAATCTCAATGAGCAGTCGCTGTTGCTGTGCGACCTGGTGCGCGACCTGGCCCGCTTCCACAACCGGGGGCTGTGGCACGGTGCCAGCCAATTGCGCAATCTCACGCTCTGGCAGGGACGGTATTATCGCATCGATTTTGAAGAGGATCTGGCGGGAAACCTGCCGCTTCAGATTCTGCAGACCTACGACCTGTTGTTATTCCTGGGTTCGTGCATCGCCCGCTACGGTCGCAGCCGTGAATGGGACATCGCCTTGGTGGAGCAGTTGTTGCTGCACTATCGGCTGATCAACCCCAATCCACAGATCGAGACTTATTTGCGCCGGATCAACCGTGTGATTTCACCGTTAGCCTGGCTGGTCAGCCCTGTGTCGCCCTGGCTGGGGCGGGATGTTCGCCGACTGGTATTGTTGTCCGGCGGATTGAGCAACCATTTCAAAACCCGCAGTCGCCTCAAACTGCTGATTCCCCTGGCGATCCTGTGCGCACTGCTGCTTGCCAACTACGACTGAGTTTTTTAACCATAAATCTCGCGCAGCTCCCCGGCAATGATGGCGGCCCCCTGCGCAACCCGCGCAGGGTCTTCGCAATAGGTCACGCGGATGCACTCCTGAGTATGCTTCCAATTGCCTTGCAAGCCGGGGAAGAAGTGGTGCCCCGAAACCACCAGAACACCCCTGGCCTTTAACCGCTGATAAAGTGCCTCACTGGTGATAGGCAAGCCCTCGCACCAAAGCCAGAGAAAAATTGCCCCCTCCGGCTTATGGATATGCACTGGCAATCCCGCCAGTTCACGTCGAAACAGGACCAGGGCGTCTTCCATGCGCGCCCGGTAAAAAGGTTCAACCTGCTCACGGGACAAGCGCAGCAGGGCATCGTCCGCCAGCAAGTGATGCAACAAGGCCGGGCCGATGTTGCCGCTCGCCAGGCTGAGGATGGTGTTGGCCTTGGCAAACGCCGCAATCAGCTCGGGCCGAGCCAGCACGATACCTGTCCTGGCTCCCGGGAGGCCCAGCTTCGACAGGCTGAGCACCAGGATCGTGTTGTCATTCCACCGCGGGCTGGCATCGGCGAACAGGATGTTGGGGAAAGGCGTTCCATAAGCGCCATCGACGATCAGGGGAACCTGGCGGGCCCTGGCGAGGGTATCCAACTGGTCCAGCTCATCATCGCTGATAACATTGCCGGTAGGATTGGTGGGGCGGGACAGGCACAGGGCAGCGGCGTCGTCGCCAACCTGGAAATGGTCGACATCCACATGGTACTTGAACAATCCATCGGGCAAGGTCTCGATGGCGGGACGCTGGCTGACAAACAGGTCTTGCGCGATGCCCAGATCGCTGTAGCCCAGGTATTCCGGTGTCAGCGGAAGCTGGATCCGGCGGCGGCTGCCATCGGCATAATCACCGGCCAGGAGATTGAACAGCACGAAAAACGCCGACTGGCTGCCGTTGGCAAGTGCGATGTGCTCGCGGGTCACCGGCCAGCCGCAGTGGCGGCGGAACATTGCGGCCAACTCGTCCAGCAGGCGGGCATCGCCCTGTGGCGGCTGGTAGATGCCGAATAACTGGTGGGTTTCAACCGGGTCCGACAGGCAGGCCCTCAACGCCTGCTCGAAGGCGCGTTCCATGGCCTCGATGCGCGCCGGATTGCCGCCCCCCATGAAGATCATGTCAGGATTGACCCGCAGGGCCTCGCCCAGGTCATCCATCAGGGAAACGATGCCCGCCTCGCAGGTGAGTTTTTGCCCGAACGCTGAAAATTGCATAGCTGAAGATCGCATGATTGGGGAGAAGCCTGCCACCGGCAGGGGGGCATGATAGCAGCCTGCTAAAACAGGCCGTAGCGGCGCAGGACGTCCGACAGCTTTTCCGGATTGACGGGCTTCTGGATAAAGTCGAGGGCACCCAGTTGCAGCACCCGTGCCCGTGCCGCGGGCTGGATATCGCCGGAAATCACAATCACCACCACATTGAGCCCTTCGGCCTGGATGGCTTCCAGCACCTGGTAACCGTCCATATCCGGCATGGTCAGGTCGAGAAACATCATCTCGCCCTGCCCCGTGCGAATGGCCTCCAGCGCTTCGACGCCCGTGGTGGCATAAGTGATGCTGACATCCCACCCCTGGGGCAATGAACGCGCGACCTGCTTGCGCGCCATCATGGAATCATCGCAGATCAAGAGGGGTATGGTCATAGGGTCGATTTCGGGGACTGTTTTTTTAGTACCTGCGCGTTTTTTAATGTCAGCGCGGGCTGTCGCTCAAGTATAGTCAGCCCGCTCCGGCTGGCGCTGAAAACTTTTGTTAATGGGCGGCGCTTGCTATCTCATCCCCTTTTTCGCTCTCGAACAGCTGCGCCACGCTCATGGACATATGCTTCTGGTTGAAGCTGTCGATGGCGCCCAGGTGGGTTTGCAGGTTCCCGAACCAGGGCAGTTCCTCCAGGCTGGCGGTATCCCGCGGCAGCTGGCGCGGCTGGACAAGCAATTCCGCAAGCTCATTCAGGGTGAAATGGTGCAGGTCGCGGCTGAGCACGAGATCGCCCTGGCCGGTCGTCGTGATCACCTGGGCGCTCTCGAGGGCGCGGCGGACACGTTGCCACTGTTCCGACGACAGTCCCGTGCCGATCAGGTGCCTGTCACTCAGCGCATCCCCGCGGATGGCTGCCTGGTAAAAGCGCCAGAGCACCAGCAGCGCCGCCAGCAGGTCGGAATAACCCCGGTCGCGCAGCCGCGTCTGGTAGGTGCCGATGGTCCGTACCAGCACCGCGCCCCCCAGGATCACCATCCAGATCAGGTTCACCCACAGCAGGAACAGCGGCACTATGGCAAATGCCCCGTAGATCAGGGTCAGCGACGAGTGGGTCACGATCAGGCCGAAGATGGTCTTGAGCGTTTCAAACGCAATGGTCGTCACTACGCCGCCCACCAGCGCATGGGTAAAAGGCACCTTACAATTGGGCACGGTCACAAACAGCAGGGTGAAGGCCGCAATCGTCAGCAGCCAGGGCGTGATCTTGAAGACCCAGGCGATCAGCCCCAGGCTGTCGTAGGCGTCCATGAACAGGCGCAGTGACACCAGGTAGGTGCTCATGGCCAGTCCCACGCCCAGCAGCAGGGGGCCCAGGCTGAGCACGGCCCAATAGAGCAGGAAGTTGGCCACGCCGCGGCGGCCGTGGAGCACGCCCCAGATGGCATTGAAGTTCTTTTCGATGTTGGTGAGCATCACATAGGCGGAACCCACCAGGAAAATCACCCCCACGAGCGTGAGCTTGCGCGCCTGGTTGGAGAAGTCGCGCAGGTAGTCGATCAGATCCTGCCCCGTCTCCGGCAGGACATGGGCGAAAATGAGCATTTGCAGTTGCTCCCCCAATCCCTGGAACGCCGGGATGATGGAGAACATGGAGTAGGTCACCGTCATCAGCGGCACTATGGAAAAAAGCGTCACATAGGTCAGGGAGGCGGCACTCTTTTGCAGGGCCTTTTCCTGGAACTGATCGATGATCAGGCGGATAAATTCCCTGGCCATGGTGAGGTAGCGGCGCATGGATGCGTTGGACAAGGCGATTCTCCCTGATGAGGTCTGCGCTGGTTATAATCGCGCTCTTTGCAATGAGGAAAGACGATGGTCACACTCTACCACAACCCCCGTTGTTCAAAATCGCGGGAGGCGCTGGCACTGCTGCGCGAACGGGGCCTGGAACCCGAGGTGCGCCTCTACCTGGAACAACCGCCCACCGCTACTGAGCTCAAGCGCCTGTTGCAGCAATTGGACCTGAGCCCGCGGCAGTTGTTGCGGACGGGTGAGGAGGAGTACAAGACCCTCGACCTCAAGGATATGAAACTGAGCGACACGGCGCTGATCAAAGCCATGGTCGCCCATCCCCGGCTGATCGAGCGACCCATCGCCATCCGCGCCGGCAAAGCCGTGATCGGGCGCCCGCCGGAAAAGGTACTAACCCTGCTGTGAAGGCAAAGGAGTTTCCATGTCGTCCTACATTCTCATTCTTTACTACAGCCGCTACGGCGCCACGCTGAACATGGCCCAGCAGATCGCGCGCGGCGTGGAACAGGCGGGGCTCGAGGCCCGGCTGCGTACCGTGCCGTCGGTATCCCCCGATACCGACGCCAGCGCCCCGGCGGTACCGGAGGCGGGAGCCATCTATTGCAGCGAGGATGACCTGCGCCAGTGCGCGGGTCTCGCGCTGGGCAGCCCGACCCGGTTCGGCAACATGGCCGCACCGCTCAAATACTTCCTCGATGGCACCTCGAGCCTTTGGCTGAGCGGAGCCCTGATCGACAAACCCGCCGCGGTCTTCACTTCCACCGCCAGTATCCATGGTGGCCAGGAAACCACCCTGCTGTCGATGATGCTGCCGCTGCTGCACCAGGGCATGATGATCCTGGGCATTCCCTACAGCGAGGCCGACCTCAACACCACCCGCAGCGGCGGCACGCCCTATGGCGCCTCCCACCTGGCGGCTGGCGACGAGCCCGCCCGCCTCACCGATGAAGAAGCGCGGCTCTGCCAAGCCCTGGGCCGGCGCCTGGCTGAAACAGCCCGCAAACTGGAGTCCCCCGCATGAAGCCCCCACCACAACTGAGCGATGCCCAGGGCCGGCAACTGCTGTGTAAATTACGCTGGGGCAACCGCGTGTTCTTCCTCAGCTACCTGGGCCTGCTGGTACTGTTTACCGGGCTCAATATCTGGCGCGACAGCGGCAGCTGGGCACTCTGGCTGGTGCAGACGCTGCCGCTGGCCATTTTCATCCCGGGGCTGATCAAGGGTTATTTCCGTACCTACAGCTGGATCTGCTTTGCCATACTCATCTACTTCACCTGGTCGGTCACCAACGCCATGTCATCCCATGCACACTGGTCCGACCCGGTGATCGTCGCCCTTTGCGTCAGCCTGTTCATCAGCGCCATGATGACCAGCCGCTGGCTGCAATATTACGGCCTTTACCAGTACCAAAAAGCTGAGCGCGAGGCGGCGGACACCGCTGCCCATCCCTCCGCCATTGATCACTCATCTGTTACCGAATAGGAATAGCCTGTCATGCCGTCAACCCCAGCCAAGCCCCGTGGCGCCCTGATGCAGATGTTCGCCGGATTCTGGACGCTGATCAGCTGGATCCGGATCATCCTCGTCAACCTGGTGTTCCTGGTCATCCTGCTCATTGTGGTGGGCGCCATCCTGAGCGGGGCGCAGCGGCCACTGCCCGACAGCTTTGCCCTGCGCCTGGCGCCCACCGGACTGCTGGTCGACCAGCGCAGTTATGTGGACCCCGCCAGCCTGCTGCTGGGCGGCCAGAATCCCGAGGACAACGAAACGGTCGTGCGCGACCTGGTGCTGGCCCTGGACGAAGCCGCGCGCGATCCGCGGGTCACCGGACTGGTGCTGGAACTGGATGGCCTGCTGGGCGGCGGGCTCAGCAAAATGCAGGAAGTCGGCACCGCGCTGGAGCGTTTCCGCGGCAGTGGCAAACCGGTGATCGCCGTGGGCGAAAACTACACCCAGGACCAGTATTTCCTCGCCAGCTATGCCGACGATATCTACCTGCACGACATGGGCAGCGTGCTGCTCACCGGCTATGGCCGCTACGGCACCTATTTCAAAAGCGCGCTGGACAAGCTGGCGATCAATTTCCATGTGTTCCGTACCGGGGAATACAAGGATGCGGTGGAACCTCTATTGCGCGATGACATGTCGGAGGAATCCAGGGAACACAACCTGCGCCTGATCACCGAGTTATGGCAGACCTATACCCAGGCGGTTGAAGCGCGGCGCGAACTTCCCTCCGGCAGCATCGACGGTTACATCGCCAACCTGGAGACCACCCTTGCCAGGGCGAGGGGTGACGCCGCCTGGCTGGCTGCCGAACTGGGGCTGGTGGATCAGGTCACCAGCCGTCAATTGATGGACCAGGGGTTGATCGACAGATTCGGGCAAAGCGATGAGGAGAATCATTATCGCGGCGTCGGCATCCGCAGCTACCTGGCCGATATCCGCCAGCGCCAGAAAGCCAGCGATGCCCGAATCGGTTTACTGGTAGCCTCGGGCACCATCCTGGATGGCCCACAGCCGGATGGCAGCATCGGCAGCGATACCTTTGTGGATATGCTGCGCCAGGCGCGCGACAACGACAATATCAAAGCGCTGGTGCTGCGTATCGACAGCGGCGGCGGCAGTGCCTTCGCCTCGGAAGTGATCCGCGCCGAAATCCAGGCATTGCGCAACAGCGGCAAACCCGTGCTGGTGTCCATGGGCAGCGTGGCCGCATCCGGCGGTTACTGGATGGCGGCGGGCGCCGACAAAATCTGGGCCACGCCCGCCACGATCACCGGCTCCATCGGCGTCTTTGGCGCCTTTCCAACCCTGGAGGATACCCTGGGAAAACTCGGGATACACACCGATGGCGTGGGCACCACCGACCTGGCGGGCGCACTGCGCAGCGACAGGCCGCTATCGCCCAAGGCCCAGGCGCTGATTCAACTGAGCGTCGATCACATCTATGAACGCTTCCTCCGGCTGGTGGCCGAGGCGCGCAACAGCCATCCCGAGGATATCGACAGGGTTGCCCAGGGCCGTATCTGGACAGGGCAAACTGCAAAAGAACTGGGGCTGGTCGATGAACTGGGCTACCTGAACGATGTGATCGCGGCAGCTGCCGAACAGGTGGGACTGACGGATTATTCCGTCGAACTGGTGCAGCAGCCCCTCTCACCCCAGGAAGTCCTGTTCAGGAAACTGCTGGGTGAACAGGCATCGGCCCTGACGCCGCGCCAATGGCTCAATACGCTGGTACCGGCATCGGTCATACAGGAAGTCGGCCCCTTGATAAAACCATTGCGCGACCTGCAACAGATGAGCGATCCACGGGCCGTTTATGCGCTGTGCCTGGTGTGCCTCGCCCCCTGATCCATCGCGCAATCCCTGAAGCGCCCCGCTCACCCCGGGGCGCCTGCAACACTCGCTTCCTTACTTCACGTCCTGATGCCTGGTGGCAACGGTGTGCAATCTGTGTGATGCCCATGGATACCAGGGTTTTCACGACAGCTCGGTGGCACGCCACAAGTACCAGCTGGCGAGGCTGCGGTAAGGACGCCATAGTTCACCCTGCTCCACCAGTTGCTGGCGATCCGGCAGCGCATCCAGTTGGTAGGTGACCATGAATCCCTTGCGCACCCCCAGATCGTCGAGCGGCAGGACATCCGGACGCCCGAGGTGGAATATCAGAAACATCTCGGCGGTCCAGCGGCCAATGCCGCGCACCTGGATGAGATGCTGGATCACGGCTTCATCGTCGAGCCGCGACAATGCATGAAAGCGCGGCACCTGTTGCTGCAAGACCTTGGTGGCCAGATCTTTTACCGCCAGTATCTTGGCATGCGACAGTCCAACAGCCCGCAATTGCTGGTCATCCAGTTGCAGGATCTGTTCGGCTTTCGGGAGGCCCGGTTTTCCGCGCGCAGTAGGGAACAAGGTACAAAAACGGGCGTAGATGGTTGCGGCTGCCTTGCTGGAAAGCTGCTGGCTGATGATAGCCTCCGCCAGGGTCGCCAGCAGGTTCCTGTGCGTTTGGACCTTCCAGGTGCACGCGCCGACGCGCCGGATCACGCGAGCCAGGCGCTTGTCCCTGCGGCACAGAAAATCCAGGCCGGCCTGCTGATCCCAGGGTGTCTTGTCTTCCACGGATTCAGGACTCCAACATGTCCGGCTGGGATCGCAGTTGCTCCCAGAGCTGCATGGCCTGTTTTTTTACCGGTCCCCAGCGATAACCGCCCAGGGCTCCGCTCTGCTGGATGACCCGGTGGCAGGGAATCAAAAAGGCGATGGGATTGGCACCGACCGCATTGCCGACCGCGCGTGATGCGCCCGGCCGGTCGACCGCAGCCGCGAGTTGCGAATAGCTCGCCAGGGTGCCTTCAGGAATCTTCAACAGCGCACGCCACACCGCCACCTGAAAATTGGTGCCCGCCACATGCAATGACAAGGGGCCCTGTGGCTGATCCGTCGCCGTGTCATCGTTGCTTCCGCCATCGATCATGCGGGCGACGGGGGCCGTACGGCGCTGATCGGGGTTCAGGTCGGCCAGCGGCCAGACCTTGCGCAGTTCGGCGATCTGCTCATCCACCGGCACAAAATCCACAAAACCGGCGCGGCAGATGCCGCGTGCTGTGGCAGCGACGAACAGCGGACCGAAACGCGTATCGTGAACGCCGTAATCGATACGCACATCCTTGCCCTTGCTGCGGTATTCGCCGGGCGTCACGGCTTCCAGCGTGACGAAGTGGTCATGCAGGCGCGAGCTGCCGCTCAATCCCAGATGGTGTGATGCCTCGAGCAACGAGCGCGAATCCTCCAGCAGGTATTTGCCGCGCTCGACCGTCAGCACCTGCAAGAAACGCTTTGGCGTGGTCCCCGCCCAGCGAGTGAACAATCGCTGGAAATGAAACGGACTGAGGTGCACATGCGCGGCCACCTCATCCAGATCCGGTTGCTCCGCCGCATGATCGGCCAGGTAGGTGATGGCTTTTTCTATTCGCTCGTAATCGGACATGGCTTATCACTCATCGCAGCAATGGAATGATCGGAAACGCCGGAAGCATAACCCAGGCCGGATGGTCCTGCCGACCCGAATCTTGCGCTCCTGAGTAACCGGTGGCCATTGCGTTATCCGCCTCACACCACCGGCAGACTGAACGCCTTGTCCACGCCTGCTGCCTCGCCAACATTTTTCAGAGATTCCCTAGTTTTCGTGTCCCTCACTGGCAAGCGGCGCATGGACGGGACTGAAGAGCCGGATCACGCCAAGGGTATCCACCGTCACCAGGGCATTGCCTGTCCAGAGCGGTGTGGCAAGGAAGCCACCCAGGGAGCGGACTTTTTCCACGCTGGCCTGAAGCTGTATCCCCGGTCCAAACAGTTTCTCACCACGGAATTTGCCTGACTGGTCATCGATGATGTCGAGCCAGTCGCTGCGCGCGCTGGGCGTCTGGTAATACCAATCCACCTGGCCGGTACTGCTGTCGATGAGCATGAGTTCACCGGTCATGTTGGCTGCCATCACCTGACCATCGCCGATACCGACCGGCGAGGCGTAGGTCCAGACGCGGGTGTCCACGCGAAACACTTCTTCGCCAGTCTGCCTGTTCAATGCCAGCATCAGGCCGGTATCCGAGGTACCGAAATAAACCCGTTCCCCATCCAGCCAGGGGCGCGTCAATATCCAGGAACTGCTGGCGTCATAGCGCCATGCCGGCTTGCCCGACGCGCGGTCGAGCGCGTAGAAAAAACCATCGCGCGCGCCGACATAAATCCGCTCATCATCGACCCGAGCGGCTGCCGTGATCCCCAGCATCACGCTGTTTTCCCGGTCGGCGCCGCCCTGGAAATGCCATAGCACCTCGCCCCTGGCAGCATCGAGCGCATAGAGCCGGGTGCCCCAGGTGCCGATATAAACAACGCCACCGGCATGGACCGGCGACGCATGGACCGGGTCCTCGACGGCCCGGACCCAAAGGAGTTCACCGGTGCGGGCCTCCAGCGCGTACACCTGACCATCACTGCTGCCGATATAAACCCGGTCATCCACCACCAGCGGCGATGAGGCGAAGAAATCCCAGGGATCGGGAATCAAACCCAGGGCCAGGGGCTGCCCGTAACCGCCCAGGGCCGCAAACACCCGTTCACCACCGGTTGCAAACCGCCACAGCAACCGGCCACTGCTCAACTCCAGGGCATGCAGGAAACCGTCGCGGCTGAACAGGTAGACCCGGCCTTCAGCCACCGCGGGTGTGGCGGCAATGACGCCCTGGGTGTGATAGAGCCAGCGCAGCTGGCGGGAGGCGAGATCGAAGACATAGAGATTGCCGTTTTCCGCCGCCACCAGCAGATGGCCATCGGCCACCACCGGCGACGCTGATACCTGGCTGTGCAGTGGCAGCTCCCAATCCAGCGCAAATCCCTGGATCCTGCTGTCGCCACCGCCATGCACCGGCAGGGATGCCAGGAACAGCAGCAACCAGAACACCCATGATGGAAAAGCCATGGGCTTGAACGATGAGGTATGGAAAAGAGACATGGACCAACACTCCCGGAAAAAGCCCCTGAAAGCGCCAAGGCTAGGCGCTCCGGGATTCCGGGGACCAGTTAACTCTTCTTAAGGAGTCTGAACTGGTCTTAAGGAGTCTGAACCGGGATCGATGCAACGCCCAATCCGGCTATCAATGCCTGGAACCGGGGATGATCACGCAGGGCGTCATAAGCCGGATCAACACCGGCCCACAGGAGCGGCAACTGGGGAACAGCGGCAGCGGCTTCGAGATGGCTCATCGCCGCCTCCGGATCGCCGGCCGCCAAGGCGTAGCGCGCCCAGGCCAGGGGAGGCGTGTAGTGTCCCAGGTCGGCGGCAACCCGCTGTTCCAACAGCCAGCGGTTGACCGCCGTGAGTCCGCCACCGGCAAACAGATCGGCTACCGCTTGCAGCTGCGCCTGGTCGAATGCCGCATGGCGCATCAACCACAACCAATGCTCAAATGACTCGGACTCGCGGCCCAGGCGGGCAAAGATTCGCTGGGCGGAAATGTGGTAATAAACATCGTCCGGCTCGGCGCGGGTGATGCGCTCCCACTCCGCCAGCGCCTGCTCATCGCGCCGTTGCATTTGCAGTATCCACACCACCAGTGGCATGGAGTAATTGAGGGGGTTCAGACGGCGGGACAATTCCATCTGCGCCAGGGATTCCTCGAAGCGCCCCTGGGCCAGCAGCAATTGCGCATACTGCATGGGAATGCGGGCATCCTCCGGCGCCAGGGACATGGCCCGGCGGTAACTGGCCTCCGCGCCCTCCTGGCCGTGCCGGCACCAGAACAGCAGGTTGCCCTGCTCCATCAGTACAAGCGGCTGGTCCGGCTGCAATTGCAGGCTGCGCTCGATCAGGCCCAGCAGCTCATCGCAGCTGGAGTCCAGGCCCTGGCCTTCCAGCAGGCGCAGTTTGGCCCGCACAATCAGTCCATAGGCCTCGGCAGTGTCGGGATGCTGCACCAGCCAGTGGCGCAGCTCGCGGATCGCCAGGCGCCATTGCTCGGGATCGGTGTTGGTCAGCCGCGCCTCAGCCTGCGCCAGCACCTCACCTGATACAGGCAATGGCGCCTGCTCCCGAGGCGGCGACAAGGCGTACCAGATCACCAATCCCGCCACACCCAGCAGGACAGGTACAACGTAAATCCACCGGGGCCATGCAGTGGATGCCGCTTGCTGGTTACCAGCCGCTGCCGCACCACCGATCCACACATAACCCCGGCCGGGAATGGTTTTGATGAAACGTGGCGCGCGCGCATCATCACCCAGGGCCTTGCGCAGGTGACTGACGGCCACGGCCAGGCTGTCATCGTTGACTACCCTGCCCGACCAGATATTGGCAAGCAATGATTCCTTGCTCAGCAACTGGTCCGGATGTGCGATAAAAAACTGCAACAGCACCACCAGCCGGTGTTCCAGGTCGATGACCTCATTTCCCCGGATCAGGCGGTTGCTGCGCGTACACAATGTCCATTCGCCCAACTGAAAACGGTCGGTTTCCGGCGTGGAAATCTCGGGAGTTGTAGAGGTGGGTACCTGATTCATGGGCTTGCTGCCATCCCTCTAAAAGAAAACCCAATAGATCAGGGCCGCATAAAGCGAATACTGCAATATGTAATACACCGTGCGATTCCACAGCTTGATTTTTTTGCCCAGGATACGAATCTGGTAGAACCCCGCAAAAACCCGGTTGAGCCAACCCACCTTGTCGCCCGGCAGGTTTTTGGTGGCGGACGCGGACATCACGAGACGTGAAAACGCCTCGTTGAACCAGTCCACCAGAAAGAAGGTCACCGGGCGCTTCACATCCATGAACAGGATGATGCGGTTCTGGTCCGTCTTGTTATCCGCGTAATGGATAAAAGTCTCGTCAAACATCACCGCCTCGCCATCGCGCCAGAAATAGGTCTGGCCATCCACGGAAATAAAACACTCCTCGGAATTGGGCGTGACCAGCCCCAGGTGATAACGCAGGGAACCCGCATAGGGATCGCGGTGGCGTACCAGGCGCGCGCCCGGCGGCAGCATAGCGAACATGGCACCTTTGACCGTGGGCAACTGGTTCAAGAGTGCGAGGGTTTGGGGACACAACTGCTCGGCGGATGTCAGGTTGGCGCCGTACCATTTGAGGTAAAAACGCTTCCAGCCGGTGCGGAAAAAAGAATTGAAACTCAGGTCATCCAGTTCCTCGGACGCCTTGATCTGCGCCGCCTGGTTGAGGTTGAGCGCCTCATCGCGGATCACCTGCCAGTTCTGTTGCAGGATATCCAATTCGGGAAAATCCCTGAGCGTCAGGAACGGCGTGTTTGCAGGTTTGGAAAAGGCATAGAACAGGCAATTGATCGGCGCGAGGAAATTGGCATGATCCGTGATTTTCCGGCTGAGCAGTTTATGTTGCACAGCTCCCCGGCGCTGGACGTAAATGGCGCAGCAGACAAAGAGGGCTAAGATGGCGATTCCCATGGACAGATACCGGTATTGAACGATCCTGGTGTAAACCGGGTCAGTCCGCACCTGCCCGGGCAGGCGCTATTGTGCCAGCTTTAGCGGTAAAGTCGCAGGCCCTCATGCACATCCCTGTGCGCCCTGGACGGCTACTTCCGGGTCAACACCTGTATCGCCCCCGACACGTACACCAGCGGCGCATTCCAGTTGATCGCGATTTCGTTGCTCGCGTAGCTGCACCAGTGATCCAGGAAAGACCTGGCCGGCACCGAGGATGGATATGGCACCGGGCAGTCATTGCGATCCTGCTGGCCAGGCTGCGGGCCACCGGCCAGGAAGCCGGGAATCGGTTCCACGATGCCATCGGCCTCGGAAGGGCGATGATGGATGTGCATGGGTGTCTTGTAGCCATGACCCGTCACAAAGGAAAAATCGGTGGGGTTGCGTCCCAGGTTGTAATCCAGCAGCGATTGCGCCGCATCGAGGTAATCACGCCTGCCATCGAGGCGGTAAGCCTGGATCAGCATCATCGCCTGGTTGAGGGCCACTGAATTGCTGCCCCAGATAAAATCCTTCTCCAGCATCGGCACCCGGTAGGCCGATTCCAGCGTCTGCCGGTGAAGCTGTTGCGCCAGGGCATCGAGCCGCTGACGGATGAGGCGGGTATCCGCCACCGGTGTCAAGCTGTCGAGATGATGCGCAAGGGAAATCCAGGGCAGGCCATTCACATGGCCCCAGCTGGGTACACCGATGGCCGCCCCGGGTAGATTCATCGCCGCGTAGTAGTGATCCTTGCGGGTGGTGATATACAGCTCCGCCGCGGCCCAGGCAAATTCATCACTGAAATCCGTATTGCCGTAGGCACCCGTGCGAATATCCTCCGGCTGTTGATAACGGACCTCGGGATTTTCCCGTGCCCACCCCCACGCCGACTCGGCAGCCTGGAGCATGCGAGCGGAAAGTCCGGGATATTCACGTTCATAACCAGCATAAACCCGGCTGGCCGCGGCCATGACAGCCGCGAAATTGAGCGCGGCACCCGTGCCTTTCTGCACGACATAACGGGGCGTGGTCGCCTCGTGGGGCATGATCACCCCATCGAAATTCTTGTTGGTCAGCTTGTGGTAGACACCGCCGTCGTTGGGGTCCTGCATGGTGAGCATCCAGGCGAGGTTCCAATAGGTTTCATCCAGCAGGTCGGGTACATCATTGCCACTCTCGGGAATGCCGAGCGTCTGGCTGCGGTAGTACTCGGGAAAGTGCTCATAGGCCGCCAGCAGGCTGTAGGTGGATATGCCGGAGTTGACGATGTACTTGTTGTAATCACCCGCGTCATACCAACCCTTGGGACTGGAAATCACCGTACCCTCGGGACGCCGGGCATCGGCTGCCGAGGCGTGAACGAACACGCGCGTATCCGGATGGCCCTCGGGACGTGCATAGACGCCCGCATATTCGGGCTCCAGCGGAATGCCGGCACGGTTGAAATAAAACGCCTTGATGGCGGCGGCGTTGAGTGCCTCGTAGGTGTCATCACCAATCCGGAAAGGCGCTGAATCCGATAGCGTATCGACGCGGAGCTGGTAATCGCCCGGCGTGGAAAACCCGGAAAAGTCAGCGAGCCTGACCGACTCCTGCGCCGGAGACCAGAAGCCCGCCGCCGTCAAACGTCCGGTAAAGACGACATCATCCGTTCCCGCGATCACCAGGCTGAAATCCTCCACGCCCACGGCGGGAACCACGGCCAGCTTTTGTCCCGCCGTCAAAAAACCCAGCTGGTTGAGCTTGATCAGCCCGGACGTCTGATCGGCCACCACGGGCGTGTCGGTGCGCGCGTCCACCGGGACATTCCGGCTCTGGCAAGCGGCCAGCAGCGCCATGGACGACAGGATGCCCACCGCCAGCAAGCGGCGAGGCACGGGGATAAACAGGGAGGTATGCATTGTGGGAAACTCCAGCTTGCGAGGCTTGGCCTCTGTTATCTGTTCACAGCGGATATGACGGGTCGGACCGAATCGACACCGCACAGGGTAGGAAGCAGGCGCGGTGAGGGGTAGGTGTTTAACCCTTATTTACGCTGGGCGCGCTCAGAGGCCCAGCACACGCTTGACGAAGGGAATGGTGAGCCGCCGTTGCTCGGCCAGGGAAGCGGCATCCAGGCGGTGCAGTTGACTGAAGAGCTCGTGGGTCGTGCGGGGCAGGCGTTGCAGGAGGTAGTTGGCCACCTCATCGTTGAGTTCCAATCCCCGGGCGCGGGCGCGGGATTGCAGTGCAAGACGCTTGTCACCGTCGCCGAGGGGCGGCAGCTGAATTGTCAGTCCCCACTGCAACCGGGAGCGCAGATCCTCCAGTTGCAGCGGCAGTTCCCGTGGACTCGTGCGGGCCGCCACCAGCAGCCGGCGGTCATTGTCGCGCAGCAGGTTATAAAGGTTGAACAGCGCCAGTTCCCAGTCGGCACGCCCCGCAACGACCTGCACATCATCCAGGGCCAGGTAGTCGAGGGATTCCAGTCCGGTCAGTACGGCCGCCGGGTCGCAATCCAGCAGCTCCGCCAGGGGCAGGTAAGCGATGCGCCATCCCTGCGCCTGCGCCTGATGGCAGGCGGCCTGCAACAGGTGCGTCAGGCCCACGCCCCCGGCGCCCCACAGATAGACGAAAGCCTCCCCGCCCTGAAGCTGGGCGCTCAGCGCGCCCAGGGCCTGGGCCTGGGGAGAGCCGGCTGGCGCGTGGAAGTTGGCAAAGGTCGCATAGTCACTCAAGCCGATGCCAAGCGAAAGCTGTTGGGGGGAAGACATGAGACGGGTGCGTCCGGACGGCCTAGGGTTGCCAGCGGTAGCTCAGGGTGCTGCCGGTACCGCCTGTCTCCTGGCCAAGGGCCACGGGTGGCGGCAGGCCCTGCTCGAGCACGTTATCAAAACCGCGATCCGGATATTGCGGCCCGCTGTCCGCCAGGAAGATCAGGCGGCGTCCCAGCTCCAGCGTGGTGCGCAACAGGGTTTGATCCCCCTCCAGGGTCAGGCGCAGCAACTGGGTATTGCCCTCGACTTGCAGCAGCTCCAGGTGCTTGACCATGGCCAGCCCTTCGAGGTACCGCTGCAATTGCTTGTGAGCGGCAAAATCATTCACCCCGGTGACACGCATGACAAGGGTGTCGCCACCCTCACCGCCAGGCACCAGGGCATACAGCCGGGCGAAATAATCCGCGACGGAATCCAGCGCCCGGGTAAACAGGAGGTCGGGAGTATCCGCCTGATCCCGGAAGCGCTGTTCGCCGGATGAATGCGACAACACCCATTCGGCCTTCCACGGCCCTTCGCCCTCCCGGGTATAGCGTCCGGCGAGCATGGCATCCGCCTGGTAGCGCTCCGATGCCTGGCGCAGTTCCTGGACATCCAGATTCCACAAGCCATCATCCGTCAGGGCAATGCGGTCTTCGAAATCCTGGTTGGGCAGCAACAGCGGCAGGCCGCGCAAGCCGGCACGGCGCTCGAGCGCGGTCATCACAGCCTCCTCGGGAACCCGCTGGTAACCGCCCGCCGCATCCCGGGTCACGTTCCAGACCAGGACCCGCGGGCGGCTGGCGGGCCAGAATGGCACTCCCGCCTCACGCAACAGTTGCCCTATGGCCTGGGGAGCAAAACGCAGTATCAGCAGGCTGGCGGGTACGGAGTCGCCATCGCGCTCCAGGCGCTGGTCGGTATTGGCGTAGCGGAATTCGTGCAGGTAATCCGGCGCGCGGCGCAGGGCGGCGGCCAGACCGGGATAACCCGGGGCCCCCGTATCGCCGGAAACCCGGATCAGCAGCTCTCCCAAGGCTGTGCGGGCAGCGGCCACCCGCTCGGCGTCGCTCTGGGATGCCACCAGCACCTCGGCACGATACAAATCCAGCTCCTGGGCGGCGAACAGGCTGCCACACCACAGGCACAAGCCAAGAAAAAGCGGCCGCAGAACAGCGATCAGGGGTCTCAAGGTTATCTCCCTCACAGATGGTCCGGCAGCGCCGGAACGAGTCTCAAGCCGGGCATTGTAGCAGGCTGCGGCGCCCCATCACGAGTCGCGGATGCCCCGGCTCTGCACGCCGCGCCAGAAGCTGGTAGAATGGCCGCCTTTTTCAAGCGCCCCTTGTCGGCATATCCCGGACCACCCCTCGCGAGCGAAATCCCATCCATGAGCGAACAGACAACCTCCACCCCATCACTCAGTTACAAAGATGCCGGCGTTGATATCGACGCGGGCGATGCCCTGGTCGAGCGCATCAAAAGCGTGGCCAGGCGCACCCGCCGCCCGGAAGTGATGGCAGGCCTGGGTGGCTTCGCCGCGCTCTGCGAAATTCCGGAGGGTTACCGCCAGCCGGTGCTGGTATCGGGCACCGACGGTGTGGGCACCAAGCTGCGCCTGGCCATGAACCTGCAAAAGCACGACACCATCGGTATCGACCTGGTGGCCATGTGCGTGAACGATCTGGTGGTCACCGGCGCAGAGCCGTTGTTTTTCCTCGACTACTACGCCACCGGCAAGTTGAATGTGGACGTGGCGGCCGCTGTAGTAGCCGGTATCGGCGACGGCTGTGAACAGGCGGGCTGCGCGTTGGTGGGCGGTGAAACCGCCGAAATGCCCGGCATGTATGAAGGCGAAGACTACGACCTGGCCGGCTTCTGTGTCGGCGTGGTGGAAAAATCCGAAATCATCGACGGCAGTAAAGTGAAGGAAGGCGACGTGCTGATCGCCATCCCCTCCAGCGGCCCCCACTCCAACGGCTACTCCCTGATCCGCAAGATCATCGAGGTCAGCAAGGCGGACCTGAACCAGGATTGCGGCGGCCGTCCGCTGGCCGACGCACTCATGGAGCCCACCCGCATCTACGTCAAAACCGTGCTCAAACTGATCGAGCAAGGCCAGGTGAATGCCCTCGCCCACATCACCGGCGGTGGGCTTACCGAGAATATCCCGCGCGTGATTCCGGAAAACTGCAAGGCGGTGATCGACACGCGCAGCTGGACCTTTCCACCAGTATTCCAGTGGCTGCAACAGGCCGGCAATGTGCAGTTGCGCGAAATGTACCGCACCTTCAATTGCGGCGTGGGCATGGTCGTCGCGGTACCTGCCGCCGCCAAAGACCAGGCGCTGGCGCTGCTCGCCGGCCTGGGCGAAAAAGCCTTTGAAATCGGCCACATCGCAAAAGCCGATGGCGACGAACACCAGGTCGAGTTGCAGGGTCTCTGATTGATGACCGGCAGCTCTCAAGCGCCGCTGCGGGTGGTGGTCCTCATCTCCGGCAGCGGCAGCAATCTCCAGGCACTGATCGATGGCCAGCAATCGGGCGAGTTGCCGATCAACATCGTTGCCGTGATCAGCAACCGCCACGGTGTTTTCGGCCTGGAACGGGCCAACGACGCTGGTATCCCGGCCTTGGTCCTCGACCACAAGGCCTTCGCCAGCCGGGAAGCCTTCGATGAAGCGCTGATGGAGCTGATCGACCAGCAGCGGCCGCAACTGGTGGTGCTGGCCGGTTTCATGCGGATATTGACGCCGGGCTTCACGCAACACTACCTGGGGCGCATGCTCAACATCCATCCGTCGCTGCTGCCGGATTACCAGGGCCTGCATACGCACCAGCGCGTGCTGGACGCGGGCGAGAGCCACCACGGTGTCACGGTGCACTTCGTCACCGCCGAGCTGGATGGCGGACCGCCGGTCATACAGGCGCGGATCGCCGTCACCGCCGATTATGACGCGGCCAGCCTCGCCAGGCGCATACAGCAGCAGGAACACCGCATTTACCCAATGGCCGTGCGCTGGTTTGCCGAAGGCCGGTTGCGCATGCAGGACGGCCTCGCACGGCTGGATGGTGAACCTTTGCCATCCCGAGGCCATCTAATCGATGTTATCGATTAAAAACAGGACCTACCCATGCTGACACCTCTCCGCGTGCTGTTCATCGTCTTGACCTGTAGCCTGGGGCTGACAGCCACCGCTGACGAGCTGCCCAAAAGCTTCAGCAACCAATATGTTTCCAGCGCGATGGGCTTCAGGATCACCGTCACCCACGAGCTGTTGCCCCAGGAAGAAGAAGGCACCTATGCCATGCACTTCCGCGCGGAATCCTGGCTCGGCAGCATCCATGAGACAAGCATCCTCCGCTGGGATGAGGAAAACGCCCAGGTGATTCCCCTCATCTACACCTACAAACGGCGCGGTGTGGGACGCAACCGCGACGCGGAACTCAATTTCGATTGGGACAACCAGAACGTCATCAACAAGGTGCAAAATACCCGCTGGAAAATGGATATCGCGCAGAAAGTGCAGGACAAGCTCAGCTACCAGTTGCAGCTGCAACAGGACCTGCTCGACGGCGAGACGAAATTCGTTTACCAGATTGCCGATGGCGGCCGGTTAAAAGCCTACGGATTTGAAGTGGTCGGCGAGGAAACCCTGTCGACGCCATTGGGCAAGGTGGAAACCGTCAAGGTCAAACGCAGCCGCGAAAACGACGAGCGCGCCACCTACGCCTGGCTCGCCAAAAAATACAACTACCTGCTGGTGCGCATGCAGCAGGAGGAAAAAGGCAAGACCTACGATATCAACATCAGCAAGGCAACCCTCAACGGCGAGCCGCTGAAGCGTTTCGACTGATCCGGTACAGATTCTTTAACCGTCTTTATATAAACCAACTTCTTCACAAACCGATTTTTTCACATAACAAAGGCTCAGCTTATGAACATCGCCGACAACTGCGTTGCCAGTTTTCATTACACCCTTACTGACAGCACAGGCAAGGTGCTGGATTCATCCACTGGCCATGAGCCGCTGTCCTACCTGCACGGTGCGGGTAATATCATTCCCGGACTGGAGCGCGCATTGGTGGGCAAGGTCGTCGGTGACAAGCTGAATGTGGCGGTTGCTGCCGCAGATGCCTATGGCGAGCGCGATAGCGGGATGGTCCAGCAGTTGCCGTCACAGATGTTCAGTGGTGTGGATCAGATCGAGGTTGGCATGGAGTTTCATGCGGAAACGGAACACGGTCTCCAGGTGGTTACCGTTGTGGCGGTGGAGGATGACAAGGTCACCATCGATGGCAATCATCCGCTCGCTGGCGTGGATCTGAATTTTGATGTTGAAATCACCGAGGTGCGGGCTGCCACGGCTGATGAATTGGCGCATGGCCATGCGCATGGCGAGGGTGGACACCACCATCACTGACAGGCGCTCCGGCCACCGCACAGGTGGAGGGAATCTGCTGGTGAGACACGCCGTGGATACATCCCTGTAGGCTCGGCACCAGCATCCCTGCTGGTGCCGGTCTCACCAGCAGATTCCCTCCACCTGTACTCCATCGAAGCCTCTGGATCGCAAAAAATTTCCGATCAGCAAAAAACTATTTTGCTTCCACCTTCTGCTCGCCACAACGCTCACAGCGATACACCGTGACCAGGCGTCCCTGTTTTACATCGAATTGTTTGTCCTTCCAGATCACCCATTTGTGAAAGCCGTTGCGGCACAGGCTTTTGCCTTTGTGTTTTTCAAAAGGACTGGGTTTTTTGAAGGCGATGACGTCACCCACGGACGGCACCGCAGGAGTATGCAGGGGAGCAGTTATTGGAAAGGGTCGTTGTCATCGCGTGCGTAATAACGATCCAGGGTAACGTCGTCCGCTGCCAGCTGATGGGCCAGCAGCAGATCGACATCCTGTTGAATGTGGTTGATCAATTGCCATTCATCGCCCCGTGCCATGGCTTCGAGCAGAGCGTTGCCCCAGACGGAAACGTGGCGGGTATGGATGGTGCGGTAACGGCTCTTTTTGGCCCATTCACCGGCGATGGACTGGCCCAGGTCGGCCATCTTGATGCTGATCTGGTCGGCCATGGCCGGATCGTCGATGGTTTCCAGCAGTTCGTTGGTCATGCGCAGCCAGCCGCGGCGATAGAGCTCCCAGCCCAGATAGTAGCGTTTGATCCAGACCAGGTATTCGTCGAGGCTCTGCACCGCCTGGTTGCTGGAATCGGCGGCATAGATGCTTTCAAAATAGCCTTGTGGCGGTAGTGTCTCGGGCCAGTCGCCCTGCCGCACGGATTGGGTGCTGCACGCGCCGAGCCCCGTGACAATCAGCAACAACATCAAACATCTGACCAGCATGGGCAACTAACTCACAAAAGACGATGTGCCAATGATAGGAATTGCATATGACTGACGCATGAACGCCAGATTGCCCCGCTCGTTTACAGGGCAGTCCGTGCGTCAGGAGTTACCGTAACTCATGAGCCGCTGGTAGCGGCGTTCCAGCAGGGCGTCCAACGGCTCGGCACTGAGCCGGTCGACCTGTTCGATCAGGCGCTCGCGCAACTTGTCGGCCATCTCATCCGGATTGCGGTGCGCGCCGCCCAGTGGCTCGGGAATAGTTTCGTCGACAATGCCCAATTCTTCAAGCACGCTGGAAGTGACGCCCATGGCCTGGGCAGCCTCCGGGGCCTTGGCCACGGTTTTCCAGATGATATTGGCGCAGCCTTCCGGGGAAATCACAAAGTAGGTGGCGTACTGCAACATGTTGAGGTGGTCACCCACGCCTATCGCCAGGGCGCCGCCAGACGAACCCTCGCCGATGACCGTACAGACGATGGGTGTGCGCAGGCGCGACATGACCGCCAGGTTCCGGGCGATGGACTCGGAAATGCCCCGCTCTTCGGAATCGATGCCGGGGTAGGCACCGGGGGTATCGATCAGGGTCAGTACCGGCAGCTTGAAGCGCTCGGCCATTTCCATCAGGCGCAGGGCCTTGCGGTAGCCTTCCGGCCGGGGCATGCCGAAGTTGCGTTGTACTTTCTCGTGCACGCTGCGGCCCTTCTCCTCGCCAATCACCATGACAGGCCGGCCGTCCAGGCGTCCCACGCCGCCGATGATCGCCTTGTCATCGCCAAAATGGCGGTCCCCGTGCAGCTCATCCCAGTCGGTGAATATCCGTGCGATATAGTCGGACGCGTAGGGGCGCATGGGATGGCGGGCCACCTTGACCACGTCCCAGGGGGTGAGTTTGGCGTAGATGCTTTCGGTGAGTTTGGTGCTTTTTTCACGCAGCTTGGCGATTTCTTCCGCGATGTTGACATCACTGGCGTTACCCACCAGTTGCAGCTCTTCGATCTTGCCTTCCAGGTCGGCAATGGGCTGTTCAAAGTCGAGGTAATTCAGGTTCATAGAATCTAATGGCTCAATGTCTGAGCAGATGCAGAGTCTGCCTTGGGTCAACTTGGGGTGTGCCGCAGCGGTCAATTGTCTATGACTATAGACGGCATAGAAAGGTCGCTAGCTTACGCGGAAGCGGCCTTTTAGTCACCCTTTGGACGCGAATTTCCCGGCTGTCGGCGGCTGCCGGGCCTTCCGGACCAGCGCCAACCGCCGTGATCCGGGAGATAAAAACTGACCTGGGGCGGCAGTGTATCCGGGCGCAATACACCGCCCTCCCCCGGTCAGTAGACCAGTTTCACCCTATCGGCACCGTACTCGTGGCGCAGCCGCTGGAGGAGCTCATCCTCCGGGCGCACACGCCAGTCGTCGCCCAGGCGCACCAGGGCCCGGGCATCGCTGCGGTGGTAATCGATCACCACCGGACAACGGCCTTCGCGATAGGGTTCAAGCAATTCCCCCAATTGGGCAGTAAAACGGGCAGGCAGCTGACCGGACTCCAGCGCCAGGCACAGTTCGCGCGCCCGTTCCTGCCGCAGATCGGACAGGAGGCTGATGTTGTCGGCACGCATCTTGAGCTGGCCGTTGTAGTCGTCGTAGCTCACCTGGCCGTTGATGACCAGCAGTCCGTCCTTGAGCAGGAGTTCCCGCGACTGATTGTAGGTATCGGCAAAGATGGCCACTTCTATACGCCCGGTGCGATCGTCCAGCGAGATGAAGGCCATGCTGTCGCCGCGCCGGGTTTTCATGACCCTGTGGGCGACCACCAGGCCAGCCACAGTTTGTGAGGCCTTGTCCGGTTTGAGCTCGGCGATCCGGGAAGATACCAGGTAGCTCAGTTCGCTGTCGTATTCGTCGATCGGGTGGCCGGTGAGATAGAGGCCCAGGGTTTCCTTTTCCGCCTGTAAACGCTCCTTGATACTCCAGGGGCGAACGCGATGGAACTCCCGATACACATCCTCATCACTGCTGTTACCGGGAACCACCTCGCCAAAGAGATCCATCATGCCCGCGCTGGAGTTGGCCGCCGACTGTTCAGCGGTTTTCACCGCTTCATTCATGGCGGCGAACAGCAATGCGCGATCATGGTCCAGGTTGATACCCGGCCCCAGGTTATCCGCGGCCCCCGAACGGATGAGGGCTTCCAGCGCGCGCTTGTTGACCTTGCGCGGGTCGACGCGGGCACAGAAATCAAACAGGTTTTTAAAAGGCCCGCCCGCCGTGCGTGCGGCAATGATGCTTTCGACCGGTCCCTCACCCAATCCCTTGATGGCGCCGAGGCCATAGATGATGTTGCCCGCATCATCCACGGTGAATTGAAACTCACCGGAATTCACATCCGGCGGAAGCAGCTTCAATTTCATCTGGCGGCATTCTTCGATGAAGGTCACCACCTTGTCGGTCTTGTCCATGTCCGAGGACATGGTGGCCGCCATGAAGTGTGCGGGATAATGCGCTTTCAGCCACGCGGTCTGGTAGGACACGATGGCGTAAGCCGCCGAGTGCGATTTGTTGAAACCATAACCGGCAAATTTTTCCACCAGATCGAAGATGCGGATGGCCAGCTCCGGGTCCACGCCCTGCTTTTTGGCACCTTCCTCAAACACGGCCCGCTGCTTGGCCATTTCCTCCGGCTTCTTCTTGCCCATGGCGCGGCGCAGCATGTCGGCGCCACCGAGCGTATAGCCGGCCAGCACCTGGGCAATCTGCATGACCTGCTCCTGATAGACGATCACGCCATAGGTGGGTTCGAGTACAGGCTTGAGGGAGGGATGCTGGAATTTCGCATCGGGATAGGCCACCTGGGCGCGCCCGTGCTTGCGGTTGATGAAGTCATCGACCATGCCCGACTCCAGGGGGCCGGGACGGAAGAGCGCCACCAGGGCGATCAGGTCTTCGATGTTGTCGGGTTGCAGGCGTTTGATCAGGTCTTTCATGCCGCGGGATTCCAACTGGAAAACCGCGGTGGTTTCGGCGCGCTTCAGCAATGCATAGGTTTTTGGATCATCGAGTGGGATCGCGTTGATATCCAGCGGCGGCTCGCCTTTTTTCACGCGCTGCTTGTCGATCATCTCCCGTGCCCAGTCGATGATGGTGAGCGTGCGCAGGCCAAGGAAGTCGAACTTTACCAGCCCGGCTTCTTCCACATCGTTTTTATCAAACTGGGTCACCAGACCGGAACCCGACTCATCACAGTACAAGGGCGCAAAATCCGTGAGCCTGGTGGGCGCGATCACCACGCCACCCGCGTGCTTGCCCACGTTGCGCGTCAAACCTTCCAACTGGATGGCCATTTCCCAGATCTCCTGGGCATCGCCATCGCCGTCCAGGAACTCGCGCAGCACCGCTTCCTGCTCCAGCGCCTGCTCCAGCGTCATGCCGGGCGTGGGCGGAATCATCTTGGACAGTTTGTCCGCCAACCCGTAGGACTTGCCCTGTACCCGCGCCACATCGCGCACCACCGCCTTGGCGGCCATGGTACCGAAGGTGATGATCTGGCTTACCGCATCACGGCCATAGTAGTCGGCCACATAGGCGATCACCCTGTCGCGGTTGTCCATGCAAAAGTCGATATCAAAATCGGGCATGGAAACCCGTTCGGGGTTGAGAAAACGTTCGAACAGCAGATCGTATTGCAGGGGATCGAGATCGGTGATCTTCAGCGAATAGGCCACCAGGGAACCCGCACCCGATCCGCGTCCCGGCCCCACGGGAATGCCGTGGTCCTTGGCCCACTGGATAAAGTCCATCACGATCAGGAAGTAACCGGGAAAACCCATCTGCACGATGATATCCAGCTCAAAATTGAGCCGGTCGTCATAGACTTTGCGCTGCTGCGCGTAATCGGGCGCGGTGGCATCCAGAATGCGCAGCAACCGCTCTTCCAGACCTTCGCGGGAGATTTTGCGGAAGAAGTCCGCCTCCGTCATGCCATCGGGGATGGGATACTCGGGCAGAAAATACTTGCCCATCTGGATGGTGACATTGCAGCGCTTGGCAATTTCCACCGTATTCGCCAGGGCTTCCGGCAAGTCGCTGAACAATTCAGCCATTTCTTCCGGTGAACGCAGGTACTGCTGATCGCTATAGCGGCGTTCCCGGCGCGGATCGTCCAAGGTACGGCCTTCACTGATACAGACCCGCGCTTCGTGAACCTCGAAATCGTCGAGGTGCAGAAAACGCACGTCATTCGTGGCGACGACCGGACACTGCATTTCATCGGCAAGCGCTACGGCCTGATGCAGGTACTCTTCATCATTCTCCCGACCGGTACGCTGGACTTCGAGATAGAAACGCCGGGGAAAATCCCGCATCCAACCCTGTAGCAGTTCGTGAGCCTGGGCACTGCGCCCGGCCAGCAATGACATACCGACATCGCCGAACTTGCCACCGGACAGGGCAATGACACCCTCGCTCAGCTCGCTGACCCATTCACGCTGGACGTAGGCAACACCCTGGTGCTGCCCCTGCTGCCAGGCGCGGGAAATCAGCTCGATGATATTCTTGTAGCCGGTATCATCGGCGGCCAGCAGGGTAAACAGCGTCGGCTTGCCTTCGGTATCGTTGCTGGCGAGCCAGAAATCGCTGCCGATGATGGGTTTGATCCCCGCGCTTTGGGCAGCCTTGTAGAATTTGATCAGACCGTAGAAATTTGTGTGGTCAGTAATGGCACAGGCGGGCATGCGCAACTCCGCCACCCGTTTGACCAACGGCTTGATCCGCACCAGGCTATCGACCAGCGAGAACTCGGTATGCAGGCGGAGGTGGATAAATTCTGTGGCCATGATATTGGTTACGTTTTCAGTTATTCGGTGCAGCTAAGCAGGGATGACTTATGTGATTACCGGTTTCTGGAAGTAAAAAACAAATCAAAACAACACTATCTGTTCCAACCGCGCCTTGACCGGCGCATAGGAACGACGATGTATGGGTGTTACCCCCAGGCGCTCCAGCGCCGCCAGGTGCACAGACGTAGGGTAGCCCTTGTGACCTGCGAAGCCATAACCGGGATAGGTCTTATCCAGCAATGTCATTTCCCGGTCGCGCGTCACCTTGGCGAGAATCGAGGCGGCACTGATGGCCTCCACCCGCGAGTCACCCTTGACCACGGCCTCGGAAACATAGTTCCAACGCGGCAGCTTGTTGCCGTCAACCAGTACATGCTCCGGCTGGACCGACAAGCCCTCGACCGCGCGCTTCATCGCCAGCAGGCTGGCATGGAGGATATTCAGCTGATCGATCTCCGCGACCGATGCCCGGGCAATGCACCAGCTTCTGGCTTTTACGACTATCTCGTCAAATAGCTGCTCACGGCGCTTTTCCGTCAGTTTTTTGGAGTCATCCAGCCCCTTGATCGGCTGGTCAGGATCGAGGATCACTGCCGCCGCGACCACATCGCCCGCCAATGGTCCCCGCCCTACCTCGTCGACGCCGGCCAGAAGATATCCCGAATAGTTTGGAATAAACACATCCATCATGTCCTGCGTGCCTCGATCAACTCCGCCACCGCCTGGGCCGCCCGGGTGCTGGCGTCGCGCTTGAGCAGCTGGTGTAATTCGGTAAACGTCTGCTGCAAGGCAGCCACGATTTCCGGCTCATCAAAATAACGCATGACAGCTGCGGCCAGCAGTTCCGGCTGCGTGCGGTCCTGCAGGAATTCGGGCACCAGCTCACGCCCGGCAATGATATTCGGCAGGCCGACATAAGGGGTTTTGACCAGGCGCGACAGGATCGCCCAGGACAGCGATGCCATGCGGTAAGCAATCACCATGGGACGCTTGAACAGCATGGCTTCCAGCGTTGTGGTGCCCGAGGCCATGAGCACGACATCCGCCGCAGCCATGACCTGGTGGGATTGGCCATTGATCAGCTGGACATTGACATCGGTGTAACGGCTGAGCAGCAAATGCAATTGGCGGTAACGATCCGGGCTGGCGGCGGGAATGACAAACTGGATATCGGGGTCCTGCCGCTGGCAAAACAGTGCGGCCTGTAAAAATATCTCACCGAGCTTTTCGACTTCACTGCCACGGCTGCCGGGCATGAGCGCGACCACCCGCGCCTGCGGGTCCAGGTGCAGCGCTTTGCGGGCGGCGGCTTTGTCCGGATGCAGGGGAATGGCATCGGCCAGGTGATGCCCGACAAACTCCACCGGCACCTGGTGGCGCTGGTAGAACTCGGCCTCGAACGGCAGAAAGCACAACATCAAATCCACGTTGCGCGCGATCTTGTTGACCCGCTTCTGCCGCCAGGCCCATACCGACGGACTGACATAGTGAACCGTGGGTATTCCCGCCGCCTTCAAATAACCTTCGAGGGTAAGGTTGAAATCCGGCGCATCGATACCGATGAATACCGCAGGTGGATTGGCGATGAAGTGATCGCGTAAAAAGCGGCGTATGCGCAGCAGTTCGGACAAGCGCCTGAGCGGCTCGATCAACCCCATGACCGCCAGGCGCTCCTGCGGGAAAAATGACTCGAATCCTTCAGCCAGCATGCGCGGGCCGCCAATACCGGAGAAGTGGGCATCGGGAAAGTGCCGGCGCAACGCCTTCATCAGGGCTGCGCCGAGGATATCACCCGAGGCTTCGCCCACCACTATAGCGATGGATACAGGAGCGGAGGATTGGGGGGAAGTCACCGGCGCTGCCTCAGCGCAGAATGCCGCGGGTTGAACTGCGCAGGGAATCGATCAGGGGCTGCAATGCCGCACATTCGGCGCGCATGGATTCCAGCTGCACCAGGGCTTCATCCAGTGTCAGGCCACGGCGATAGACAATCTTGTAGGCACGGGTCAGCACAGCGACATCATCTTTGGAAAAACCCCGGCGACGCAAACCCTCGGCATTGATATTTTTGGCTTCGGCCGGATTGCCATTAACCATGACATAAGCGGGAACATCCTTGCCGATAGCCGTTCCCATGCCGCTGAAACTGTGGGGGCCTATCTTGCAATACTGGTGCACCAGGGTAAACCCACTGAGGATCGCCCAGTCACCCACATGCACATGGCCGGCCAGCGCCGTATTGTTGACCAGGATGCAGTGATTGCCGATCACACTGTCATGCCCCACGTGTACATAGGCCATGAACAGGTTGTGATCGCCGATGGTGGTTTCGCTGCGATCCTGCACCGTGCCGCGATGAATGGTCACGCCTTCGCGCACGATATTGTGGTCGCCCATGACCAGGCGGGTGGGCTCACCCTTGTATTTGAGGTCAGGGGTATCTTCGCCCAGGGTGGAAAACTGGTATATGCGATTATGGCGGCCGATGCGGGTCGGCCCTTTGATCACCACATGGGAGGCGATCACACAGCCCTCGCCTATCTCGACCTCCGGGCCGACAAGGCTCCAGGGGCCTATGCTGACACCTTCGGCTATGCGGGCATCCGGATGAACTATGGCACGGGGATCAATCACGCTCGTCTCTCGTCGCGGGGTAGCCGCGGGCAACCCAATCCCACCCGCGGCAAACTGTTACACTCGGCGGTCGGCGCACATAATGATGGCCGATGCGGCCAAGGCACCATCGACCGTCGCCTTGCAATCAAATTTCCAGATACCGCGCTTTTCCGACACCACGCGCGACTCCAGCTGCAAGCGGTCCCCGGGAATGACCTGGCGCTTGAAGCGCACATCATCGATGCCGGCAAACAGGTAGATGGAACCATCCTGGGGCTTTTTGTTCATGGTTTTGAAGCCCAGGATACCCGACGCCTGAGCCAGGGCCTCGATGATCATCACGCCCGGAAAAATCGGCGCCTGGGGAAAGTGGCCGTTGAACACGTCCTCGTTTCCGGTAATGTTCTTGTAGGCGATTATGGATTCGCCCTCAATCAATTCCACCACTCGATCGACCAACAAGAATGGATAGCGATGAGGTAAGTATTCACGGATTTCATTGACATCCATCATGGTCCTGGACCCTTGCAAAAGTAACCGCATGGCGATTACTGAGTTATCAATATCAAGCGTCTTTTTTGAGCGCTTTTTCCAAAGCTGTGATGCGAGTGGCCATATCATCCAATTGGCGGAAACGCACCGCGTTTTTACGCCACTCCCTGATCGGAGCCAGCGGTGTCGCAGCGCTGTAGGCGCCCGACTCAGTTATCGAACCATGTACCAGACTCTTCGCGCTTACATGCACCCCGTCAGCCACGTCCAGGTGTCCGACGATGCCCACCTGGCCACCAAAGGTGCAGTTGGCGCCGATGCGGGTGCTGCCCGCTATGCCGGTCAACGCGGCCATGGCTGTGTTGCGGCCAATCGTGACATTGTGGGCGATATGCACCAGATTATCTATCTTGACATCATCGGCAATCACTGTGTCGTCTATCGCACCGCGGTCGATGGTCGCGTTAGCGCCAACCTCCACGCGATTGCCGATCACTACCCGCCCCAGTTGGTGGATCTTGATCCAGCCAGCCGGATCGGGGGCAAAACCAAAACCATCGGCACCGATCACGGCGCCGCTGTGGATCAGGCAGTCCTCGCCAATGATCACTGAATGATAAAGGGTGGCATTGGCTTCCAGCCGGGTACGGGCGCCAATGCTCACTCCCTCGCCAACCACTGCCCCAGGCCCCACAAAGACGCCCGCGCCCAATACGGCTCGCGCCCCTATGACGGCCCTGGGACCTATATACACACCCTCCCCCAGGCTGGCACCGTCACCGAGGATGGCCGACGGATGGATGCCGGGGTCGGCATCCAGAAACGGCGCAAACAGGCGCGTGATCCGCGCATAGGCCTGATAAGGTTGGGCCACCACCAGCTTGTTGCCCGGAAACGCTGGCGCCAGTTCCCGGGACAGGATAACCGCGCCCGCGCCCGATCCGGCAAGGTACTTCTGGTAAGCCGGGTCGGCGACGAAGCTGACCGTATCAGCGGACGCCGACCGCAGGCTGGCGATCCCGCGAATGACGTGATCCGGGTTACCCAGCAGTTCCGCTCCCACATAATCTGCCAGTCGGGAGAGGGGATAATCCTTGATCGACAAGTGTCGCTCCCGCTTACTTGGCTTTATTGAGCATGTCGGTCAGCTTTGGCGTGATGTCATGAGCCGCATCGGCATGGATGGCGGCCTGGGCATTGAGGATCAGGCCGATCTTGTCGGCAGCCACCAGCTGCTCGAGCACAGTACGGGTTTTGGGACCCATTTCCTGCATGATGCGTTGCACCACAGCCTGCTGCTCCGCTTGCAGCTTCTTACCTTCAAGTTCGTAATCCGCGCGGACATAGTCCACTTTTTTACGGTGTTCGGCCTGCTTGTCGGCGGACCAGGTCAGGCCATCCTTCTCAGCTTCAGCCTGGAGTTTGCGCATATCCGCCACCAGGCCATCGAGTTTGGCTTTGATGGAGGCATACTGCGGCGCCTTTTCGAGCTTTGCGATCTCCTGCTTGGCGAATTCAGTACTCAGAATGGCGGCCTGAAGATCCAGAATGACTACCTTGCCCTGGGCAAAACTGGCTGTGGACACAAGGCACAAAAGCACGGCAGCCAGGGTTTTTTGTATAACGGTCACGAGCTTATCCTCTTATTTTGAAGTCAGTTAATAACAGCGTTGGTTAAAAGACCGGGCCGGAACCGCATCTAGCAATGCGGTTCCGGCCCGGCCCAAAAATGATCAGAATGTCTGTCCGAGCGAGAATTCAAAGAACTTGGGTCTGTCGAACTCGTTCTTGCGGATCGGACGGGCAATGGCGAAGGTCATGGGGCCGAAACCGGAAATCCAGGTCAAACCAAAGCCCGCGGACACATTGAGATGCGCCAGGTCGACATCATAGCAATTCCGCTGACCAGCGCCACACCGGGTATCAAAAACATTGCCCGCATCCACGAAGAAGGTCGTTTGCAGCATCCGCTGATCCTTGATAAATGGCAATGGGAACAGGATTTCGGCGCCGCCCTGGATCAGGACGTTGCCGCCGAAAGCACCGCGGGTACGGCCGTAATAGGGATTGGCTTCCCGGTAGGTAATCAATTGGCCAGGATCACAGGTGACGATGGAATTGCCGTAGACAGGCGATCTCATGGCCGGGTCCTGGCAGAGGATATAAGCAGGGTTGCTGGCTTCGGACGTCTGCTGGTAAGTCCCGTCACCATTAAGGTCATCCCATATGGTCATTTCCACGGCACCGCTCTCGGGAGGAGTGACACGTGGTCCGAGGGTATTGCGCTCGAAACCGCGTACAGAGCCGAAACCGCCCGCATAGAAGTGCTCAAAAAATGGCAGCTTTTCCATATCCCCATAGCCATCACCATAGCCAAGACGGGTGTGGAGGCGAAGCGTCAGGTGCCTGGTCAGGGGTTTGAACATCTGGGCACTGTAATCAATCTTGTAGTATTCCAGATCACCCCCAGGCAAGGAGATATCCAGTCCCAAACGCTGTGAAGCGCCGCGATTGGCCAAAATACCGCGATTGAGGGTTGATCTTCCCCAATAAAGGGAAGCCTGGAGGTCGTGATAGCGATTGCCGTAGATATCGAGGAAGCCCGGATCACCAAACATATCCTCGGTAACGTAATCCGCCTGGAAATAACCCTGGGGATAATCCAGTCCCTGAATTCTGCGGTCTGCCAGCTCAATCCACTGCTCCTGGGTGAGATAAGTGGCGTCGGTATTCATAACCGGTGACCTGCGAATCTCCTGGGAAGCGGAAGAGTTGGGCTTCACCGTCAGGTTACGTATACCGATATCAAACCCGATCCGCTCGATATCGGAAATGGGATAGCCAAAATTCAGCTTGCCGCCGTAGGAGTCCGTGCTGAATCCGGAGATATTGGCATAGGTGTAGTTGGTTTTCTGGTAGTAGAGGCTGAAACCACGGCTCACGCCATCGATGGTGAAATAAGGGTCGTTGTAATTGAAGCTGTAGGCTTCCTGGAAACGGCTGTGGCTGAGGTTGAAACCCACCTGCTTGCCGGTGCCAAACCAGTTGCTCTGCTGGATATTGGCGGAGAAGATCATGCCGGAATACTGGGCATAACCAATCTGCAATCCCATGCTGCCGGAAGGCTGCTCTTCCACCGTGAAATCCACATCCACCTGATCCGACGTGCCCGGTACCTCCACCGTGTCCACCTTGACCTCCTTGAAGAAGCCAAGACGTTCCAGGCGGACCTTGGAATGCTCTATTTGCGCGGTGGACGCGGAGCCACCTTCCATCTGGCGCATTTCGCGGCGCAACACCTCATCGACGGTTTTGGTGTTGCCGCGGAAATTGATGCGGTTGACGTAGGCGCGCTGTCCGGGCTCGATGAAAAACGTGACCTTCACGGTCTTGTCGGCATCGTTGCGCTCGGGAATGCCTTCGACCTTGGCGAAGGTGTAGCCTTCATTACCCAGGCGCTGTGTGATGTACTCGGCCGATGTGGTCATGAGAATCTGGGAAAAGGTCTGCTCCGGACGCATCAGGATCATCATGCGCACCAGGCGCTCATCGATGGCCGGATCACCCGCCAGGTCCACTTCGCTGACGGTGTAGATATCACCTTCATTGACGTTGATGGTGATGTAGATCTTGGATTTGTCCGGGCTCAGGGATACCTGCGTGGAATTGACCTTGAAATTGAGGTAGCCCCGGTCGAGATAATAAGACTCGAGTTTTTCCAGATCGCCACGCAGTTTTTCACGGGAGTATTTGTCGTTGCCGGTCAACCACGAAAACCAGCCCGATGACTTGAGCTCGAAAAGGTCGACGATATCCTCGTTATTGAACGCGGTATTGCCCACGATATTGATTTTTTTGATGCGGGCTACGGTGCCCTCGGTGATATTGATCAGAACCTTCACCTGATTGCGTGGCAAGTCTTCGACATCCACCTTGACACTGGCGCCGTAGCGGCCCTGACCGATGTATTCCCGCTGCAGCGCCTGGCTGATGCCTTCGAGGGTAGCGCGCTGGAAAATCTGGCCTTCGGCCAGGTCGTTTTTCTTGAGGCTGTCCATCAGGCTGTCGGTCTTGATTACCTTGTTGCCTTTGATTTCGATGGCGCTGATGGCTGGCCGCTCCTTGATCACCAGCACCAGCACGTCGCGGTCACGGCCGATGGACACGTCGGAAAAGTAACCCACCTTGAACAACTCGCGAGTGGCCTCTTGCAAGTCGGCCTGGGTGACCACGTCTCCCACCCGGATCGGCAACACCGTGAACACGGTACCTGCGGACACCCGCTGCAAACCTTCCACGCGGATATCGCTGACTCGGAAACTGTCGCTCTGGGCATGGATGTTCAGGGAGGCGCACAAGAGGCTGAGGCAGCACAAAAAACGTATCAAAACTTGCTTCATATTATCTGTGTCTGAATGATTGATATTGGGTTACCGGATCGGGGCCGACTATAACCGCAGAATGTCGAAATAAAGTGCCACAAGACTCAGTCCGACGATCAAAAACAACCCCACCTGATACCCGATCAGTTGCACCCGTTCAGAAACCGGGCTGCCCTTGACCGCTTCGATCAGGTAGTAAACCAGGTGGCCTCCATCCAGCACCGGGATGGGCAGGAGGTTGAAGGCACCCAGGAATACGCTGAGTAAAGCCAGAAAAGCCACATAAGTCTTCCAGCCGCTACGGGCGGAAGCGCCCGCCACCTTAGCAATGCCGACAGGCCCACTCAAGTTTTTTGGCGAAATTTCTCTGGCCAGCAGTTTTTTGATCGAAATGAACACAAACTCTGTCGTGTTCCAGGTCCGCTGCACACCCGCCACCAGCGCCCCGCCAAGGGAATAGTGATAAGTGCGCAGAAGCTCCTCGGGCCAGGTCTGGGGTGCAAAGCCCATACCGACACGCCCATAACTGACACCTTGATCTTCAATAGATTCCGGCGTCACCTGCAGATGAAGCGTCTGCCCTGCCCGGTCGACCTCGATGGCGATCAGCTGGCCGGGACGCTGCTTCACATAGTCGATCCAGTCCTGGGCGGTCGCCATGGGGACGCCGCCCGCGCGCAGGATCAGATCACCGGGCTGAAGACCTGCCCGGGCCGCCGGGCTGTTGGCTTGGATTTCACCGGCGATCGGCTTGAAATCAGGTATATAAAGGGTGACACCCAGGCCATTCAGCGGGTCCGGATCCTCGACCCCCTGGAGCCAGCGGTCCAGGCTGACCTGGGACTGGTATTGCAGGCTGGACTCGGGATAGCGCAGTGTGAACTCCATGACCCCGGTCTCGCCCAGGCGGTGCACCAATTGGCGGTAGAGCGCCTGCTGGGTGGGCGTGGGTTTGCCATCGACCGCCAGTATTTCCTGCCCTTCGTCCAGGCCGGCCTGGGCCGCAATGGAACCGGGTTCCACCTTGCCGATGATCGGTATCGGATGTTGTTCCCCACCGAGCAGCAGCCCCCAGAACAGCAGTATGGCGAGCAGGAAGTTGGCAGCGGGCCCCGCGGCCACGATGGCCATGCGCTGCCAGACGCTTTTACGGTTGAAGGTTCGATGAAGCTGATCTTCGGGGACATTGCCTTCGCGCTCATCGAGCATCTTGACGTAGCCCCCCAGGGGGATGGCCGCCAGGGCATATTCCGTGCCGTGGCGATCGTGGCGGCGCCAGATGATCCGGCCAAAGCCGATGGAAAAACGCAGGACATGGACACCGCAACGGCGGGCGATATAAAAATGCCCGAACTCGTGCACCGCCACCAGGATCACCAGGGCGACCAGAAACCACAATATTGTCAGCGCAAGGCCCACGATTTACCTCGAATCAGTGCGAATCAGCTGCTCGGCAAGCCCACGGGCCTGAGCATCGGCGGCTTGGACAAGCGCCAGACTATGGGGTTCAGCCACCGGAAGGCGATGCAATACCTCGGCAATCACCCGGTAAATACCGGTGAACGCCAGACGGCGCTGCAAAAAGGCCGCCACGGCCACTTCGTTGGCGGCATTCAACAAGGCGGGCGCCGTACCACCAGCCGCCGCGGCCTCTTCCGCCAGGCGCAGACAGGGAAAGCGCTGGTAGTCGGGCTCGGCAAAATCCAGGCGGGCGGTCGCAATCAGATCGAGGCTGGCAACTCCCGAATCCATCCGCCGGGGCCAGGCGAGGGCGTGGGCGATAGGGGTGCGCATATCCGGATTCCCCAGTTGCGCCAGCACCGAACCATCCACATATTCCACCATGGAATGGATGACACTCTGCGGATGGATGACCACCTGTATCTGCTGCGGCCGGGTATTGAACAGCCAGCAGGCTTCGATCAGTTCCAGCCCCTTGTTGAGCATGGTGGCGGAATCCACCGAAATCTTCTGCCCCATGCGCCAGTTGGGATGGGCACAGGCCTGCTCGGGTGTGACGGAAGCCAGATCGTCCAGCGGGGTTTCCCTAAAGGGACCTCCGGACGCTGTCAGCAAAATACGGCGCACACCACTGCTGGACAAGCCTTGCTGGAGGTAGTCCGCCCGGTGATTGGGCAGGCATTGGAAGATGGCATTGTGTTCGCTGTCGATGGGCAGCAGGCAGGCGCCGTGCTCGGCGACCGCCCGGGTAAACAGGCTGCCCGCCATGACCAGGGCCTCTTTATTGGCCAGCAGGACTTTCTTCCCGGCTTGCACCGCCGCCAGGGTGGGGACCAGACCCGCGGCACCGACGATGGCCGCCATGACTATCTGCACGTCGGGCGCCGATGCCACCTGGGTCAGTGCTTCCACGCCGTCCAATACCTGTGTGGCAGCTCCCTGCTCGCGCAGGTACGCCCGCAGAGCTTCGGCAGCTTCGGCGTCTTGCAGGACTGCGTAATCGGGCTTGTAAGCAAGACATTGCTCCGCCAGCTTCTGCCACTGGCGATCGGCGGTCAGGGCAAATACTCGGTAGTCCTGGCGATGGCGGGCCAACACATCCAGGGTGTTTACACCAATGGAACCGGTAGACCCCAGAATGGTAACGGCTTGCATGAATCAGGAACCCATCCAACCGCTGGCAAGCAGCGCCAGGGCAAACACGGGCGCGGCAGCCGTCAGGCTGTCGAGGCGGTCGAGCAGGCCACCGTGGCCTGGCAGTATCACACCACTGTCCTTGATGCCGCGATGGCGCTTCACCATGCTTTCCAGCAAATCCCCCAGGACCGATACCAGGCTGGTGGGCAGGATAATCGCCAGGAAGCCCCAATAGTTGCCCCCGACTGCCCACCAGATCACAAGGCTCAGCAACAGATTGGCAAACACGCCACCCGCGAAGCCTTCCCAGGTTTTACCGGGGCTGACCGCCGGCTTGAGTTTCCTGCGGCCCCAGGCGCGCCCGGCAAAATAACCACCGATATCGGCACAGGCCACCACCGCCACGATCAACAACAATAACCAGGCGCCGCTATCCTGGGCGCGGACGAAGGTGAAGGCAACCCAGGTGGGAACCAGCACCAGCAGCCCCATCAGGGCGCGAACCCAGGGCGACCCCCACAAGATGGCGCTGGAGGGATAGCCCTGCACCAGCAGCAAGGCCACCGCCCACCAGGTACAACCGATCAGCAGGAGACTGCGATAGGCCTCCTTGTTGGCCAGCAGGTCCTGGCCGTGCAGCTCCAGCCATACCGCGCAGGCCAGCAGCAGGCCCGCATTCACGCAGACATAAAGCAAACGCTGCCAGACGCGGACAAAACCGGACAGGTTTCCCCATTCCCAGGCCGCCAGCAGCAGGATGCCAGCCGTGAACAGTGCGAATCCGGTAACAGGCAGATAAAAGAGTGCCGCCAGGAAAATAGCTGCCAGCACCAGCGCCGTGATGACCCGCTGCTTAAGCATGCTGCTTACCTTCAAGCAACTGGTCACCGGTCAATCCGAAGCGCCGCTGGCGCTCGTGGAAACTGGCTGCCGCCTTGTGCAATTCCGCCCCGTCGAAATCCGGCCATAGCTTGTCACTGAAATACAACTCGGCGTAGGCGGCCTGCCACAACAGAAAATTACTGATCCGCAGTTCGCCGCCCGTGCGGATCAGCAAGTCCAGCGGCGGCAGATCGGCCAGGCAAGTCTGTGTATGCAGACGGTCTTCATCAATGTCATCCGGCTGCAAGCGGCCCTGTGCGACTTCTTCAGCCAGTTGGCGTGCCGCCTGGGCGATATCCCAACGGCCACCATAATCGGCAGCGATCACCAGGGTGGTATCGCCATCGCTGGTCAGCGCCTCGGCGTCTGTGATGGCCTGCTGGATGGCGGGACTGAAACGGGAACGGTTGCCAATCACACGCAGGCGCACACGCTTCTTGCGCAGTTCCTTGGCTTCCTGTTTGAGGTAGAGCAGGAAGAGGGACATCAGGGCCTCCACCTCTTTGGGCGGACGCTTCCAGTTTTCACTGCTGAACGCAAAAACCGTCAGTACCTGGATGTCCAGTTCCTGGCAGGCGGACATGACATCGCGGATACGTTCCACACCCACCTTGTGGCCAGACACGCCAGCCATGCCACGCTGCTTGGCCCAGCGATTATTGCCGTCCATTATGATCGCTACATGGCGCAGGCTGCTGTTGGTCACGCACAACTCCCGGGAGGCTGATAAAAGCGGTATGAGACTGCGCAGGCAACACTGCGCAGCCGGGGATCAAGATTATATGGCCATCAGGTCCGCTTCTTTGGCGGCCAGGGCCTTATCCACTTCGGCGATATACTTGTCGGTGATTTTCTGGATGTCATCCTGGGCGCGGCGGTCATCGTCCTCGCCGATGGCCTTGTCCTTCAAGAGGGACTTCACATCGGCCAGCACATCGCGGCGTATGTTGCGCACTGCAACGCGGCCATGCTCAGCCTCGGCACGCGCCTGCTTGATGAAGTTCTTGCGGGTTTCTTCCGTCAGCATCGGCAGGGGAATACGGATGACACCGTTGTTGGTGGATGGATTGAGCCCGAGATCCGACTTCATGATGGCCTTTTCGATATCGGGCACCAGATTGCGTTCCCACGGGTTGATGGAGAGCGTACGCGCATCCTCGATGTTGATGTTGGCCACCTGGGAAAGCGGTGTCTCCGTGCCGTAGTAATTGACGGTAACACCATCCAACAGGCTGGGGTGCGCACGGCCCGTGCGGATTTTGTTGAAGTTGTTGCCCAGCGCTTCGACCGCTTTTTTCATGCGGCTTTCGGCATCTTTTTTAATATCATTGATCATGCGCTTTTTTCCTCTTCAATCAGGGTGCCCTCGTTGCCGCCCACCACAATGTTGAGCAGGGCACCGGTTTTGTTCATGCGAAATACCCGCACAGGCATGTCATGCTCGCGGCACAAACAGATGGCGGTCAGGTCCATGACCCCCAGCTTTTTATCCAGCACTTCATCGTAGGAAAGACGATCGTACTTGGTGGCGGACGGGTCCTTTTTGGGATCGGCGGTATAGACGCCATCCACCTTGGTCGCCTTGAGCACGATATCGGCGTTTACTTCAATGCCCCTGAGGCAGGCAGCGGAATCGGTCGTAAAAAAAGGATTGCCGGTCCCGGCAGAAAAGATGACGACTTCACCCGTGGACAAAAAACGGATCGCGCGGCGCCGGTCGTAATGCTCCACGATACCGCTCATGGGAATGGCCGACATCACCCGGGATGAGATATTGCTGCGCTCCAGGGCATCGCGCATGGCCAGGGCATTCATGACCGTGGCCAGCATACCCATGTGATCGCCCGTGACGCGATCCAGCCCAGCCGCGCTCAATGCCGCGCCCCGGAACAGGTTGCCACCCCCGATGACCAGCCCCACCTGCACACCGATGCCGACCAGTTGGCCGATTTCCAGCGCCATTTTGTCGAGCACCTTGGGATCTATGCCAAAACCCTCGCTGCCCATCAGTTCCTCGCCGCTGAGCTTGAGCAGAATGCGCTTATACTTCTTGTCGCGGGGGTTGGACATGACGCTCTCCTTCATGTGGGCGGACGTATCGGGGGCAGAACAAAATCGGCGCAGTTTACCAGAAAAATCCGGCCTGTTGGCACTGACCCCGGATAAATGCGACCCCGCGCAAGCCAGTGCCTTGACGGGGTCAGCGCTGTTCGCGGATATCTGAAATCTGCTGCTGGACGATCTTCCAATCACCCGCCTCCCTGGCGGCAACCAGCATCAGGACCACCTGGCCCCCCCCGCTACGCCACCCCTGCCGACCATCCAAAAAAAAGCCCCGCACTGTACAGTGCGGGGCTTTGCGATCCAGATCACATGCGGCAAATCAAGACTTGGATGCGGCAACCTGGGCAGCTACTTCAGCGGCGAAGTCGACCACTTCTTTCTCGATGCCTTCGCCCACTTCCAGGCGTACAAAGCTCTTCACGGTGGCGCCAGCCGCCTTGGCGAACTGGGCAACGGTCTGCTCCGGGTTTTTCACAAACGGCTGATCGACCAGGCTGGCTTCCTTGAGGAATTTGTTGATACGGCCACCGATCATTTTCTCGACGATTTCGGCAGGCTTGCCGGCCATGTCGGGCTGGGCGCGGATGATGTCTTTTTCCTTCTCGACAACCTCGGCGGATATCTGATCGGAACTCACCACCTGCGGGTTGACCGCGGCCACATGCATGGCGACGTCTTTTGCCGTTTCATCGTTGCCGCCCTCCAGCTGTACCAGCACCGCGATGCGGCTGTTCAGGTGAAGGTAACCACCAACAAGGCCGCCCTCCACCAGGCTGATGCGGCGCACGCTGATTTTTTCACCGATTTTTTGCACCAGGGCTTCACGGGCGGCCTCCAGCTCGCCAGCCATCAAAGCGGCCACATCGGTTTGCTTGCTGGTAAAGGCTTTTTCCAGCACGGTGTTGACGAACGCCAGGAAGCCGGCGTCGCGGGCAACGAAGTCAGTCTCGGAGTTCACTTCCACCGCCACACCATAGCTGTTGTCCGCGGCCACTTTCACAGCCACGACGCCGTCAGCGGCGGTACGGCCTTCTTTCTTGGCGGCCTTCAGGCCGGAAACCTTGCGCAGGTTTTCAATCGCCAGATCGACGTCACCATTGGCTTCGGTCAGCGCTTTTTTACATTCCAGCATGCCCAGACCGGTACGGTCGCGCAGCTCTTTTACCAATGTTGCGGAGATAGCAGTCATGGTCTTGTCCTCGTTAAAGTGCAAATTCAAGTTTGAAAAAAGGGGGCATAGCCCCCTTTCGCATGCATATCGGTGACCGACTTACTGGGCAGCGCCCTCTTCGGCGGCTACGTATTCGTCTTTGTTGGGCACGGAAGATGCGGATTTGTTACCTTCGATGCAGGCATCGGCAATCGCGGTCACATAGAGCTTGACGGCACGGATGGCGTCGTCGTTACCGGGGATCACATAGTCGATACCATCGGGGTTGCTGTTGGTATCCACGATGCCGATGACCGGAATGCCCAGCTTGTTGGCTTCCTGGATGGCAATACGCTCGTGATCCACGTCGATGACGAACATGGCATCCGGCAGACCGCTCATGTCCTTGATACCACCGATGGAGCGCTCGAGCTTCTCCATGTCGCGGGTGCGCATCAGGGCTTCTTTCTTGGTCAGTTTGGCAAAGGTACCATCCTGGCTCTGGGTTTCCAGCTCGCGCAGGCGGCGGATGGAAGCGCGGATGGTTTTGTAGTTGGTCAGCATGCCGCCCAACCAGCGATGGCTCACGAACGGCTGGCCAGCGCGCTCAGCCTGCTCTTTGATGGTTTTCTGGGCAGCGCGCTTGGTGCCAACAAACAGGATTTTCTTTTTCTGGGAAGCCATCTGCTGGATCAGCGCCAGGGCCTCGTTGAACGCCGGAACGGTGTGCTCCAGGTTGATGATATGGATCTTGTTACGGGCGCCGAAGATGTAACGGCCCATCTTGGGGTTCCAGTAACGGGTTTGGTGGCCGAAATGGACACCGGCGGACAACATGTCGCGCATGCTTACTTGTGGCATAGCAGTTTCCTGTATGGGTTAAGCCTCCATATACCCCATTGACCAACCCGTGCGAGGCACAGGCACCCAGGAACAATGTGCCGGTATATGTGTGACGTTGGATATTGATAGTGGGCGCGAAAACACCCGTAAAACACCGGCCGTAATGGCCGGAGCCACCCTGTCCCGGCGGCTGGCCGGATTCAAGGAGGCGCGCTTTATACCACACTTCCGGCCGCAGATAAACCGACTTTTACCGATACAGGCCGGCCGCCGTTGCGCTTCTTGACTTGCATACCAGTTTGCCATGCCGTCTAATGATCACCATTTATATACCCCACGACCCTGTTTTCCACGACCTTACTCGAGAGCCCCCATGAAAGAGACTTGGCGCTGGTTTGGCCCCAAAGACCCTGTTTCCCTGCAACACATCGCCCAGGCTGGCGCGACCGGGATTGTGACCTCCCTCCACCACATCCCCAGCGGTGCCGTCTGGCCCATGGCGGATATCCTGGAGCGCAAGGCACTGATCGAGGCTCACGGGCTGGAGTGGGCGGTGATCGAGAGCATCCCCCTGCACAACGACATCAAGACCCGTACCGGCAACTACCGGGAGTATATTGCCAACTACCAGCAGTCCATCCGCAACGTGGCCGCCGCCGGGGTCTTCGACATCTGCTACAACTTCATGCCGGTGGTGGACTGGACCCGCACCAACCTCAGCTACACCCTGCCCAACAAGAGCCAGGCGCTGCGCTTCGAGATGAGCGATTTCGCCGCTTATGATGTTTATATCCTGCAACGCCCCGGCTCCGAGAAAGATTACCAGCCGGATGTCCTGACCAAGGCCAGGACCCGCCTGGAAGCCATGAGCGATGAGGAAAAGGCACTGCTGGAGAAAAACATCATCGCCGGCCTGCCCGGTGGCGAAGGCTCCTACAACCGCGAAGGCATCCGTGCCGCCATCGACCAGTTCATCCAGCTGGGCGAGGCAGGCATGCGCGCCAACCTCTTTGCCTTCCTGCAGGAAGTCGTGCCTGTGGCCGAGGAAGTGGGCGCGCGACTGGCCATCCACCCGGACGATCCGCCCTTTTCCCTCTTCGGCCTGCCGCGGGTCGTTTCCACCGCTGACGATGCCCGCGCCCTGCTGAATGCCGCCCCCAGCCCGGCCAACGGCCTGACACTCTGTGCAGGCTCCTACGGCGCCCGCTGCGACAACGATCTGGTGGCCATGGCGAAAGAGTTCGGCGAACGGATTTATTTTGTGCACCTGCGCAACATCAAGCGCGAGAATGACGGCTCCTTCTATGAATCGGATCACCTGGACGGCGACAACGATATGGTGGGTCTGATCGAGGCATTGCTGGACGAAGAAGCGCGACGGGACAAGGCGGGGGTAAATCTACCCAAAATCGCCATGCGCCCCGACCACGGCCACCTGATGGGTGATGAAATCGGCAAGACGGGCATCAATCCCGGTTATTCGTTTGCGGGACGGATGAAGGGGCTGGCCGAGCTGCGTGGCGTGATCCATGCCCTGTCAACCATTCGGGCGCGCTAGCCTTTGGCGCGAAAAGTCTCAAAAAATACAGAAGTAAAACTTAGTATTTTCTATTTTCTGAGAACAGAATCACACTTTTAAGTTTAAAAATACGCCAATTGAATGAATACTTTGACAGCTAGGCTGCCCCACAAATAACGTGCGTAACGGATTACATAATTAATTCAAACAAAGGAAATCTGTGGCATGAAAATAAAGCCAACAACAAGCGTCCGTATCACCCTTGCGCAACGTTTTTTCTTCTTATTTCTTATTTGCCTGCTATCAAGCCTCCTTACCCTTGAGGTCAAAGCACAATCGCAAGGCGGCTATTCCTGTAAGATGCTGCAATCATGTGCCTTGATTCCAACAGGCACTACCGTCATACGACATTGCAATGTCACAACGCACTGTACTTTCGTGCCTAACATGAGCCCACCTGCATCCAATGTAAATCCACCATCCATGCCGTCCTCACAAGTATCAATACCAGATAATCGAGCAAGATGGTGTTCACAAAATAACGCTCAGATTAACCAGAATCACAGCAAATGTATGGCCACCGCCATCGGACAACATAGATCACGAGTGGACGCATGTTCCAGAATAACCGACCTATCCATTCAGATAGGTGTAGATGGTAAAATCGTAAATGGCTCCATATCAGTATCAATAAGCCCTGGGCCAACCTGCATCGCCAGATCAACTGCCATAGAGAAAGAAGCAATAGCTATATGTGAGCTTGATCGATCGAAGGCTTTAACCAGCATATCTAGCGATTGCTATTGAACTAGATATTGGAACGAACCATGTTGTTAAAAAAAAGCCAATGGACTTCTATATCAATATTAGCCGTGTTTACAGGGCTTTTGATTAGTATCCTTTTCAAGGAACCAGCCGTGATAACTGAACGCGAGGATGACCACTCATCAAGCGAAAACACATTTGCATTTGCTTCCTCAGCAGCTATCACACCTATATTAGGCCAGTCGACAGCAAAGCAAATCCCGCCCAAGATCCATGATGTTCCTCTCGTTGATATTGCAGACAGAGAAATTTTTAATCACTGGCGAGAAGCACGAGGCCACAATGGCCCTCAAAATGAGGTTTATCAGAACTACGATAAAGACACTCTGGAAGCCCTAGTCGCACAAGGCGATATGCGCGCCATGCATACACTGGCCGACCTGTACTTGGATTCTGAATTGGCTTTGACAGTCTCCGATTCTTACACACAGGCACAACTGCTCTATTGGAAAGCTGCCCAACAGGGTTCCACTATGGCCCTGGAAAAGCTGGCCTTTATCGAGGAATTAAAGCTTAGCAACCACGAATTGCCAACCGAAACACGACGCATGATCGAGCTGCAAGCACTTGCTTACCTAGGAGCTGCCGATATTCGCGGTGACCGTTGGCCCAGCCTTGTTTATGGCAGAGGAATGATAGACCGCCAAAATATCAAGGTGACCGCTGATGATGAGTGGACAGTCAGTCAGGGAGCTGAACATATCTACAACCAACTACTGGCAGAACGCATTGAGATGGGGCTCGGTGAATTCGATAACAGTGTGCCATCCCAAGCCCAAAAACTGTTTGAATGGCTGGAAACACAGCCAACTAGGGAAAAAATTGATAATCAATGAGAAAAGGGTTGCATGTTACCAAGATAATCTCTCTTCGAATTTTGTAGGGATAATCCAATAATGGGCTGCATTAACCAGGCATTTAATGCCAAAAACCCCGTTAGGATTCTCCTGCGAGTGGCGGTTGTCTTATTAGCCACACTCCTGATTACGTTGGCGGCTTCCTATAGTGCACTCCTTTTGATACAAAAACCCAAAGACGGCTTCGCCAAGTCTATCCTGGAAAGCCAGAGCACGCCAAATGAAACGAATGAAAAATTGCCCGACACCCAGCCGGCAGACACGGTAACAACCAGCAACCAGACCGAAAAAAAATGGCCTCTGGATGGACTGTCCCAGGCAGATGCCTATGAAAATATGCAATGGCATAAAGACAGGGGAAATTTCACTGAACAGGAAGCAGCTGCCTATCAGGGCTATTCAGATGAAACCCTGCAACAACTGATCAACACACATGACATACTGGCCACCACAGTCATGGCAGACAGGCTACTTGACAGAAGGGAAAGGAACCGTGCCAGGGAAACCTATTATCTGGCGGCAGTGCAGGGTTCAACGGCTGCTCTGGTGTCCTTGTCAATCCTTGCCGAACCGGATCACGAGTTGGGTGAGACGCTGGAAGATCGCAAAGTCATCCATCGCCATGCCACCATCGAAAGACTTGCCATATTCAAGACCCTGGCCATGCGCGGCGATATTCGAGGTGCAGCTTCCAGAATACAATCCTTAAAGGATCGATACCCATTGATGACCCTCTACACGGATGGCCAGGAGTTGGTACTGTCACCGGAAGAACAAACCTATATCGATGAAAGGGCCGTACAGCTTTACGATGAACTTCAGGAAAACCGCTACCGGATAGGGCTGGGAGAATTTGATAACTCAACTTCCCGAGTTGAGCAATTGCTTTACAACTTTATGTACTAGCGAATTAAGGAGAGGACCCACTCTGAAAGTGATTCCCGCCCCACCTCTCAAGACCCATCCCCAAGGACCAGGGGTGGCCGAGTTTCTGGAAATGTAGGATACCTCCGGGTGGCCCCCTTGTGCCGCCCCTGAAGCGGGGGCTCAGGAGCCTGGGTGCCCATGACGCCTCGCACCAACAACCCCATGAAAATCAGCCAAAACCTGTAGAAACCCCGGCTAATCGTTTAGAATGGCGGCCCTTTGCGTCATTTGAGAACTGCTGACTGGCCATGACCGTTATCATCAAAACCCCTGAAGAAATCGCCAGGATGCGTGTTGCCGGCCGGATGGCCGCCGAAGTACTCGACATGATTGGCCCTCACGTCCAACCGGGCGTTACCACCGCCGAACTCGACCGGCTCTGCCATGAACACATCGTCAATGTGCAAAAAGCCATACCCGCCTGCCTGGGCTACCGCGGCTTTCCCAAATCCATCTGCACCTCTGTCAACCAGGTCGTCTGCCACGGCATTCCCTCGGACAAAAAAGTCCTCAGGAATGGCGATATCGTCAACATCGATGTCACGGTGATTTACGAGGGTTACCACGGTGACACCAGTGCGATGTACTTCGTCGGCACGCCCGCGTCCCACGCCGAGCGCCTGGTGCAAGTGACCCAGGAATGCCTGTACAAGGCCATCCACCTGGTCAAGCCCGGCTGTACTCTGGGCGATATCGGCCACGTCATACAGCAGCACGCCGAGGCCAACTACTACTCGGTCGTGCGCGAATACTGCGGCCATGGCATAGGCCGGGTGTTCCATGAGGAACCGCAGATCCTGCACTATGGCCGGCCAGGCACCGGCATGGTGCTGGAGGAAGGCATGACCTTCACCATCGAGCCGATGATCAACGCCGGCAAGCCGCATACCAAACTCAAGAGCGACGGCTGGACAGTCGAGACCAAAGACGGCCGCCTCTCCGCCCAATGGGAACACACCATGGCAGTGACCGGAGATGGCGTTGAGATACTGACGTTGCGGCAGGGAGAAAGCATCTGAATCATGCTCAATCCCTCCACGCCCTACTTTGAAAGACCGCTTTTCTTCTTCGATCAAAGCCGCTTCCGCCGGGCCCTGGGCGAACAACCTGTCATTGCCGTCTTCAAGGATGCCCTGGCGGCGGCCAACGGCCAGTTCAACCTGCGCTTTCGCGAGGGCGAGGATATCCGCTCCCTGGTGTACGAGCGCGCCCTGTTCATCGATTGCATCCTCCACTACGCCTGGTATCAGTTCGACTGGCCGCAGGGCATCAGCCTCGAAGCGGTGGGCGGCTATGGCCGGGGCGAGTTGCATCCCTTTTCCGATATCGACCTGTTGATTTTGCACCAGCCCGACGTGCTGCGCTCCTGCCGCGACAATATCGAGCGCTTTCTGACCCTGCTGTGGGATATAGGCCTGGAAATCGGCCACAGTGTGCGCACCGTCAAACAATGCGTGGACATCGCCCGCACCGATATCACCGTAGCCACCAATATCATGGAGTCGCGCACGCTGGTGGGCGACGAATCCCTGCGCGTGGAGCTGCAACAGCTCACGTCGCCGGAACATCTCTGGCCTGCCGACGAATTCTTTCGGGCCAAATGGGACGAGCAGATACTGCGCCATCAAAAATACAACGACACTGAATACAACCTCGAGCCCAATATCAAGAATGCTCCCGGCGGCCTGCGCGATATCCAGGTGATCTGCTGGGTGGCCAAGCGCTACTATCAGGTGCGCACCATCAGGCAACTGCACGGCAAGAGTTTTTTTACCGAAGAAGAATTCTCCATGCTCTACAGCGGCGAGGAGTTTCTCTGGCGGGTGCGGTACGGCCTGCACATGGTGGCCAAGCGCGCAGAGGAGCGGCTGCTGTTTGACCACCAACGGGAACTGGCAACGCTATTCGGTTACAGCGACAACAGCGAAAACCTGGCCGTCGAGCAGTTCATGCACAAGTACTACCGCACGGTGCTGGCTCTGCGGGAGCTGAATGATGTGCTCCTGCAATACCTGCAACAAGTGATACTGCGCAAAAACGTGCCCGAGGATATCCGCCCCATCAATGAGCGCTTCCAGCTGCGCGATGGCTACATCGAAGCCATCCACAACCGCGTGTTTGAAGAACGGCCCTCGGCCCTGCTGGAAATCTTTGTGCTCATGGCACAGCGTCCGGATATCGAAGGCGTGCATGCATCCACCATACGCCTGCTGCGCGCCGACCGCGAGTTGATCGACGACAACTACCGCCGCGACCCCAAAAATACCCAGCTCTTCATGAAGCTGTTGCAACAAAGCAGCCGCCTGGTGGAGCAGCTGAAACGCATGACGCGCTACGGCATTCTCGGGCTTTACCTGCCAGAGTTCGGGCGGGTCACCGGTCAGATGCAGCACGATCTTTTCCATATCTACACGGTCGATGCCCACACACTGAAAGTGGTGCAGAACATGTGCGATTTTCTGCTGCCTTCGGCCAAGGAGGATTTCCCGGTCGCCGCCCATGTCATCAACCGCCTGCCCAAAGTGGAGCTGCTGTACATCGCCGGCCTGTACCACGATATCGCCAAAGGGCGCGGTGGCGATCACTCCACGCTGGGCGCGGTGGACGCCGAGGAATTCTGCCAGCGCCACGGTATTTCGTTGCGCGAGACCCGCCTAATCTGCTGGCTGGTGGAACAGCACCTGCTGATGTCGGCCGTGGCCCAGAAACAGGATATTTCCGATCCCGAGGTCATCCACAAGTTCGCGCTCAAGGTTGGCGACCAGATGCACCTGGATTATCTATACTGCCTGACCGTGGCCGACATCAACGGCACCAACAAAGAACTGTGGAACACCTGGCGCGCCAGCCTGTTGCGCCAGCTGTACCTGGATACCCGCCGTGCCCTGCGCCGCGGACTGGAAAACACCGTCGACAAGCAGGACCTGATTGACGAAACCCAGCAAGCCGCCATCCGCAAACTGGAACGCAAGGGTATCGATGCCGAGCGCGCCGAGCAGATCTGGGGCGACATGGGCGAAGAATATTTCCTGCGCGAAAGCGTCCAGGATATTGCCTGGCATACCCAGGCGGTGGCCGATCAGCAGGACGATGCGCCGCTGGTCTTGATCAAAAAGACCACCAGCAAGGAACTGGCGGGCGCCACGCAGATATTCGTGCGCAGCAAAGAACGCAAGAACGTCTTTGTCGCCGTCGCCATAGCCCTGGACCAACTGAATCTCAGCATCCAGGACGCGCGGATCTACAACTCCAACTCCGGCTACACCATAGATACGTTTTTTGTGCTCAACCAGGATGGCGAACCCCTGGGCAATAACCCGACGCTGCTCAAACAGATCCACCAGGCCCTGCTGGATGAATTGCGACTGGCCGACAACTACTCCGAAGTGATCACCCGCCGCACGCCGCGCCGCCTGAAATACTTCGCCATGCCGACACGCACGTCGCTGAGCAACGACGTTACCAGCGGCTATACCATACTGGAAGTCATCAGCCCCGACCGCCCCGGTCTGCTGGCGAGCATCGGACGGATTTTTTTGCAATTTGATATCCAGCTGCAAAACGCCAAGATTGCAACCCTGGGCGAACGGGTGGAGGATATTTTCTTTATCACCGACAACCATGGGCAAGCCTTGAGTGACCCGCAGCTGTGCGCGGATTTACAACGCGAAATCCGCGAACAACTGGACAGGCGGGTCACTGCCCCCAACTAGCGGCAACTGAATTCTGAAACGGTTATGAACCCCAAACTCGACCAACTGCATCCTTACCCTTTTGAAAAACTGGCGGCACTCAAGGCCGGCATCCAGCCGCCGGCGTCGCTCGCACACATCGCGCTCTCCATCGGCGAGCCCAAACACGAACCACCCGCCTTTGTCCTGCAATGCCTGAGCGATAACCTGGACAAGCTATCGCAATATCCAAGCACCCTTGGCCTGGCCCCGCTTCGCCAGGCCATTGCCGACTGGGCGGGCAGGCGCTTCAAATTGACATCCGGCAGCCTCGATGCGGAAACGAACATCCTGCCGGTCAACGGTACACGGGAAGCGCTCTTTGCCTTTGCGCAGGCCATCATCAACCCCGATCTGCCATCACCGCTCGTCATCAGCCCGAACCCCTTTTATCAAATCTATGAAGGCGCCGCGCTGCTGGCCGGCGCTCAACCCCATTACCTCAACTGCACGGCCGACACCGGATTCATTCCGGATTTTGCCAGCGTTCCAGCGGACATCTGGCGGCGTTGCCAGTTGCTGTTTGTCTGTTCACCGGGCAATCCCACCGGCGCGGTGATGGACAGCGAACAGTTGAAGACGTTGATCGCGCTCGCCGATGAGTACGACTTCGTCATCGCCTCGGATGAGTGTTACTCCGAACTCTATTTCGACGAAGCCAAACCACCGGCGGGATTGCTGCAAGCCTGCGCGGAACTTGGCCGTCACGACTTCGCGCGCTGTGTGGTTTTCCATAGCCTGTCCAAGCGCTCGAACCTGCCAGGCCTGCGCTCAGGCTTTGTCGCGGGCGACGCACGCCTGCTGCGGAAGTTCCTGCTGTATCGCACTTACCATGGCTGCGCCATGTCGGTACCTGTCCAGCTGGCCAGCATGGCTGCCTGGCAGGATGAAGCCCATGTGATTGACAACCGGGGCCTCTATCGCCGGAAGTTCACCGCTGTTCTGGATATTCTCGACGGTGTGATCGACGTCAGCCGGCCCGATGCCGGTTTCTATCTCTGGCCCCATATACCCATGGGCGATGAGACCTTCACCCGGCAGCTCTTTGCCCAACAGAACGTTACCGTCCTGCCCGGCAGTTTTCTTGCCCGTGCCAGCCAGGGTGTCAACCCGGGAGCCAACCGGGTGCGCATGGCACTGGTAGCCTCTCTGGATGAATGCATCGACGCCGCCGAACGTATCAAAACTTTTCTGGCATCCCAATGAGCGAAGCTAAAAACCTCAACAAACAGGAACGGGTAGAATTCATCCTGCGCAGATTGCAGGAGCTTTACCCCGCGCCGCCCATTCCGTTGCAACACCAGGATCCCTACACACTGCTGGTTGCGGTGCTGTTATCCGCGCAGTGCACCGATGAGCGGGTCAACCAGGTCACGCCGCACCTCTGGCAACTGGCAGACAATCCCTATGACATGGCAAGAGTGCCGGTGGAAAACATCCAGGGCGTGATCCGTCCCTGCGGCCTGTCCCCGCAAAAATCCAAAGCCATATCCAGGTTGTCGCAAATCCTGGTGGACGAACACGATGGCCAGGTGCCCGAGGACTGGGACGCGCTCGAGCGCCTGCCTGGCGTCGGCCATAAAACGGCCAGTGTGGTGATGAGCCAGGCGTTCGGTCACCCGGCGTTTCCCGTGGACACCCATATCCATCGCCTTGCCCAGCGCTGGGGGCTCACCAATGGCAAAAATGTCACCCAGACAGAAAAAGATTTGAAACGCCTCTTTCCACGGGAATACTGGAACGCCCTGCACCTGCAAATCATCTATTACGGCCGCGAACACTGTAGCGCGCGCGGTTGCGATGGAACGCGTTGCGATATCTGCCGCACCTGCTACCCCAATCGCAAAAAACCCAAGATCGCACTCAAAGCCTGACGGAGGCAGCGATGATGCACCCTGAAAAAATCATCAACTGGGGCATTATCGGTGCCGGTGATGTGGCCGAAGTCAAAAGCGGCCCTGGATTCTATAAAGCCCCCGGCTCACGCCTGTTGGCTGTCATGCGCCGCAACGCCGACAAAGCGCGTGATTTTGCCAGACGCCATCAGGTTTCCCACTGGTATGACGACGCCCAGGCACTACTCAACAATCCCGACATTGATGCCATCTATATCGCCACTCCGCCAGCACAGCACAAGGACTACGCCATAGCCGCGCTCGAAGCCGGCAAGCATGTGTATATCGAAAAGCCCGTCACCCTGAACGCCGCCGAGTGCACCGCAATCATTGCGGCACGCGACAAATGCCAGCAGAAAGTATGCGTGGCCCACTACCGCCGTTTTCTGCCCTGTTTCATCAAAATGGCCGAGCTGATCCACCAGGGCGCCATCGGCAAACCCCTGCTGGCGCGCCTGGACATGCTGCAACCGGCCGCGTCCAAACTCATCGCGCAAACCGAGGAAAACTGGCGAGTCGATCCCGCGCTATCCGGTGGTGGCCTGTTTCACGATTTATCGCCCCACCAACTCGACCTGATTCTCAACTGGTTCGGACCCATGACCCATGCCAGCGGTTTCGCCACCAACCAGGCGGGGCTCTATCCCGCCGACGATTGCGTCCTGGGCTGGGCGCGCTTCGCATCGGGTGTTGAATTCCAGGGCCGCTGGCATTTTGCCGTCCCTGCGCATGAAGCGCGGGACGAATGCGAAATCATCGGTACCCTCGGGAGAGTGACCATCAACTTTTTTGGCGAACAGGTTATCCGTCTATACCGCGATGGCGAAATGCAGGAATTCCGCCTGCCCAATCCACCGCATATCCAACAGCCGATGATCGAGGCGGTGAATCGGTATTTTCTGGAAGGCGGCAATAATCCTTGCAGCCTGGAAGAAGCGCTTGGGGTGATGGTGATGATAGACAGGTTTGCGGAAAAGCCTGATACCTCATCCAAGGTATAGTACTCCTGCAACCTACCATGGAGGTGGGTATCTGGATGCCAACTCAAGAGCCTTTGATAGACTATTGAAAGTTAAAGCAATATTAAAAAATTTAAATCCGGAAAAATGAGAAAACTCATGAAAGAGCTTACGAAAATAGAAAATGAACTGGAAGCATGGTGGGCCTTCTGTAACAGCATTCTCGGCATTTTAGCATTCACTTTCGCCTTGGCTTGCCTATCTATCCCTGAATACTTGGCTGCTATAGCATCGACCACTGCTATCTATATGATTTTTATTATTGGAGATGCATGTTCACCAACATTTTCTCCAACCCTGCAGTTGTTAAAAAATAAAATTATCAAGTCGGGATATGACGAGGAAATACTGGATTTTATAAAAACAGAGTTTTTCTCACAAAAAAGATATATCGTATTCAATGTCGGCATGGTTTCATTGGTATTGACTTGGTTCTATACGATGATACTCCTAGGCATGTGGATTTGGCAGTTTTTCGCAGAGGGATGAGAGATTATCATTATCCAATCACTAAGCATCCGGAATTTAAGACTTCAAATTCCAAGGCAAATAAGGAAATAGCCGTCGCCTCTCATCTGAACTCAAAATTGATATTCGCTGGCGATTACGCTCAGGTACATTATCAATATCCGGAAAAAACGCCAGAGCACGGGATAGGCTTTCCTCGCGGATCAAATGCAGTATGGGATAGGGGGAACGATTCGTGAGATTTTCCGGGTCTTCCGGCTCAGCACCCGCAAAGCAGTAATTGGGATGAAAGCTGGCAATCTGGTATATACCCCGCCAGTTGTTGCGCTTGAGCCAAGTGTCCGTCCAGTTTAAAAACTGGCAATAATCAAAAAAATCCTGTAGATAATCTGGCACAATCACCAAGATTGTTTCCAGCTCGCCGGGCGGTGTGACGTCGAGGCGCTGCAATTCGGCCTCCAGGTCTGTCAGGAGGCTGGCTTCATCTACGGCGTGGCTGACCTGAAATCTTACCCTGCCTTCGCTGGCCGGTTTTGCGGCAAAAGGGCAGAGGTTGAGACCGATAACCACCTGACGCAACCAGGTATCCACAGCTTGCTGGATATCAGTATCTGAGGCAGGCGCGGCATTGAAAGACATAGTATTCACTTAAGGAGCAGGCAGGTGCACGAATTTACCACCGTCAATCCCTTTGAGCCACCATTGATCGCAGCGCGCAAAAAAGCCAAGCAGCTTTGCCAACAGCTCAATGTACTGCGCGCAGACCAACGCAAGGCGCGGGAGCCTATCTACCAAGCGCTGTTCGGCCGCGCCATCAAGCCTTACATAGAGCCGCATTTTTTCTGCGATTACGGCAGCAATATTTACCTCGGCGCTGACTTCTACGCGAATCACAACTGCGTCATGCTGGATGCGGCGGAGATTCATATTGGCGACCGGGTATCCCTGGGGCCGGGCGTTCAGCTTTATGCCACCACGCATCTGCTGGATGCCGAAGAGCGCGCGAGCGGGCTGGAAATGATCGCCCCCATCACGATTGAAGATGATTGCTGGCTGGGCGGTGGCGTACTGGTCATGCCCGGCGTCCGTATCGGCAAGGCCACCGTGATTGGTGCTGGCAGTGTGGTCACCCGCGATGTTCCGCCCGGGGTGGTCGCGCTCGGCAACCCCTGCCGGGTCCTTCGGCCGATTACACCAGCTGACCGACTTGCAATAACCACAACCCCAGAGTAACGGTTGCCAGCGACGCCAATGTGGTTTGCACAATGATATTGGCCGCCAGATGCCCGTTGCCACCCAATGCCTGCACCATCACAAAACTGGCGGTTGCCGTGGGCGACGCGGCAAGCAGGAACAACACCGCCATGGCTTCGCCGCGCACTCCCAGGCTCCAGGCAATGATGCAAGCGATCAGCGGCGACAGCAGCAGCTTCCAGCAACTCGCGGTAAACACCACCTTGTCAAAACGGCGCAGACGCTTGAGGTCCAGGGCGCCGCCAATGCATATCAATGCCAGCGGCAGAACCATCTGTCCCAGATAGCTGGCGCTGTCGCGCAGCAACCTGGGCAGATTGATATCCAAACCATTCACCATCAAGCCCGCCAGAATGGCGATGATCAGCGGGTTGCGCACTATACCCAACCAAAGTTGCCTGGCCGATCCCAGCGTTTTGTCAGCCAGGCTGCGATGCAGCGTATAAACCGATAACAGGTTGTACAGGATGACCGTCATGGCTACCGGCAGGGCTGCAATAGCCAGCCCTTTGTCGCCATAGGCATTGGCACAAAAGGCCAGACCGGTAATCACGAGGTTGCCGCGAAAGGCTCCCTGCACAAACACGCCCCTGTCCCTGGGCTCAGCCACGGTCCAGGGCGCGGTGAGTTGTGTGATGACGAATACCAGCAAGGTCATGACACCCATGGCAATCAACACACGCATATCCGCCAGCGCGCCAAAATCGCTGGTGGCGCTGCTGATAAACAGTAAGGTTGGCAAGCCATAGCCATAGACAAGGCGTGAGCCGGTATCGATAAACGTATCGTCAATCACTCGCCCGCGTTTAAGTGCCACCCCCAGCAGCACCATCACAAAAATAGGTGCCGTGACGGAAAAGGCGAAAGACAACATGGAGAGGAATCCTGTGGTTTCCATTGCCTTGTGACTCAGGTTGAGTGGTCGCTTCAAAAAAGCCCCGGTGCCGGCGGCGGGATATGTACATGAGACGCGCCGTGGATCCATCCCTGGAGGCTCAGCGCCCGCATCCATGCGGGCGATGGTCTCTTGTACATTCTCTTCTCCTGCACCTCATCTACACCGTCCAGTTTAGCGCACAGAAAAACAAAACCCGGCAAGTGCCGGGTTTTGTGGGGGGCATATTGCGATTCGGTTATTCAGGAACGACAAACGGGAAATATTGCTTGGCGTTGTGGAAGCTGATATCGGCAATCATCTTGCCCACCATCCTGGTGTCATTCGGCACCAGGCCCTTGACGATATCACGGCCCAGGATGCCGCACAGGATCCGGCGGAAATATTCGTGGCGGGAATAGCTCAGGAAGCTGCGGCTGTCGGTCAGCATGCCAACAAAACGGCTCAAGAGGCCCAACTGGCTCAATGCCTCGATCTGGCGGGTCATGCCATCCATCTGGTCCAGGAACCACCAGCCGCTGCCGAACTGGATCTTGCCGGCGACGGAGCCGTCCTGGAAGTTGCCGATCATGGTGCCGATCACTTCGTTGTCGCGCGGGTTCAGGTTGTAGAGGATGGTCTTGGCCAAACGGTTTTCGTTGTCCAGGCGGCCGAGGAACTTAGCCAGTGGCTTGGCGTAGTTGTGATCGCCGATGGAATCAAAGCCCGTGTCGGGACCGATGGTGCGATAGAGGCGCGGATTGTTGTTGCGAATCGCACCGATGTGGAACTGCTGCACCCAACCCTTGGCATGGTCCTGTAAAGCAAACTCCACCATCATGGCGGATTGGAATTTTTCGATCTCTTCGGGGCCAAGCTCATTGCCAGCGCGTATTCTGGCAAAAATGGCTTTGATTTCCGCCTCGGTATAATCAGCGGCATACACGGTTTCCAGGCCGTGATCCGACAACCGACAGCCCACGGAATGGAAATAATCGTGGCGCTTGTTGAGCGCTGCGATGAGGTGATCAAAGCTGCTGATCTCGGTATCGCTGACCTCGGCAAGGCGATCCAGATAAGTGTTGTAATCCGCTGCACTATCTACCGCCATGGCGCGGTCAGGGCGCCAGGTGGGCAGCATGGCGGATTTGAAGCTGGAATCCGCCGCAACCACCTTGTGGTGCTCAAGATCGTGTATGGGGTCATCGGTGGTACAGACCATCTTGACCTTGGCCTGGGCCATCAGGCCACGCGCGCTGAACTCGGGGGAGGCGAGCATTTCATTACACTCATCCCAGGTACGCTTGGCCGTAGACGCATCCAGCAGTCGGTCCGTAATACCGAACGGCTTGCGCAGTTCCAGGTGTGTCCAGTGATAGAGCGGGTTGCGCAGGGTGTAGGGAACCGTCTCGCACCATTTCTGGAATTTCTCCCAGTCGCTGGCATCACCAGTGCAGTAGCGCTCGTCGATACCGTTGGAACGCATGGCACGCCACTTGTAGTGGTCACCGGCGAGCCAGACTTCGTAGAGGTTCCTGAACTGCTTGTTGGTTCCAACCTGCTCGGGCGGCAGGTGGCAGTGGTAGTCAATGATGGGTAGGTCTTTGGCGTACTCGTGATAAAGAACACGAGCCTGCTCGGTATCCAGCAGGAAGTCGTCGTGGATAAAACTCATTCTCACAATTCCTCACAATATACCCGCACGCCCGAGACATGGCGACGCCATCAAACCGGGAAATCACGTGTATAAATTTTTTTGGGAACAATGCCAGGATCGCCCCTCAGCGAGAGACCGCGTGGTGCGATAAAGGCCTGGTTCCATGGTTGATTTAATTATTATCGGCCCGGTGTTCTGCCCGGTACCTTGTTGACCTATGCTCGACCCCTTGCCAGAGAAACCGCAAACCAAGCATGGCACTGCTATCTTGCAGCTGGGGTACAAGTCTACCCCGGTGATGTGAAAAATGCCACGTACCCCCTTGTGACTTTTTACGCCAGACCGAGCGTATTGAGGCTAGCGTGAGGCATAAAAAACCCTACGTAATCCCAGCGCACAGCAAGTAATCGGTTACATGGATATGTCGATTGAGCCAGATCGATACAGCAGCCTGTCGGGCCATAGGAGTGTGTTGGACAGCCGTCAATCTGCGGCTGTAATACCATCCCCAAAGTAAACAAATGTTAATTTGTCTTACAATAATATATAAATAGGGACGATAATGCCCTGATTTCTGCCATAACAATAAGCTGCGAGGATTTTATGAATCGATTTACACGACATTTACGCCATGGCCTCCAGGCGCTGGGATTGCTGGGGGGGCTCACCCTGGCCAGTCTGGGAAGCCATGCCGACCCTCTGGATCTGGTGATCCAGGCCGACCAGCCCGGCCCGGTGATCAACAAGAATATCTATGGCCAGTTCGCGGAGCACCTGGGGCGAGGCATCTATGAAGGTGTCTGGGTTGGGTCAAAATCCAAGATCCCCAACACCCGCGGCTTTCGCAATGATGTGATCGCGGCCCTGAAAGACCTGCAGGTGCCCATGATTCGCTGGCCCGGCGGCTGCTTCGCCGATGAATACAACTGGCGCGACGGCATAGGCCCGCGCAATAAGCGCCCCAAGCGCGTCAATACCCACTGGGGCGGCGTAATTGAGGATAACGCCTTCGGCACCCACGAGTTTTTTGAGCTGGTGGAAATACTGGGAGCGGAAGCCTACGTGAACGGCAACCTGGGCACCGGCACCCCGCGCGAGATGGCCGAGTGGGTCGAATACATCACGTCCGACAGCAAATCCGAGATGGCGGAGCTGCGCCGCAAAAACGGCCGCGACAAGCCCTGGCGGCTGCACTATTTCGCCATCGGCAACGAGGCATGGGGCTGTGGCGGCAACATGCGTCCGGAATACTATGCCGACCTCTACAACCACTACGCCACCTTTATCAAGACACCTCCGGACAACACCCCGATCATGATCGCCAGCGGCGGCCATACCGAAGATATCGACTGGGCCGATGTGCTCACCCGCAATGTCAAACCCAACTGGAGCCTGCGCATGGACGCTGTCAGCTTCCACTACTACACCCTGCCGACCGGCGATTGGGGCAAGAAAGGCGCCGCTCTCGGTTTCAACGAAGCCGACTGGATAGCCACCCTGGCGCAAACCCTTCGCATGGAAGACTTTATCGTCAACAACAAAGTGGTCATGGACAAAAATGACCCGGAGAAAAAAGTCGGTTTCTATGTGGACGAATGGGGTACCTGGTATGACGTGGAAGAAGGCACCAACCCGGGCTTTTTATTCCAGCAGAACAGTCTGCGCGACGCCGTGGTGGCCGCGCTCAACTTCAATATCTTCCACGATCACGCCGACCGTGTGCACATGAGCATCATTGCCCAGATGGTGAACGTGCTGCAGGCCATGATCCTGACGGATAAGGAAAAGATGCTGTTGACCCCGACCTACCACGCATTCCATCTCTACCGTCCCTTCCAGGACGCAACCTACCTGCCCGTCAGCCTCAGCAAGGTGCCGGAATACACATTGGGTGATGTTTCTGTACCGGGCATCAGCGCGTCGGCAGCCATTGGCAAGGATGGGAAGACCTGGTTGGCATTGGTGAACACCAACCCCGGCCAATCCCAGGAATTGAATGTCACCATCAAGGGAAAAACCCTGAGACATGCCCAGGGCCGCGTACTGACCGCGCCCGCCATGGATGCGCACAATACTTTCGGCGCGCCCGATACAGTGAAGCCCGAAGCCTATACCGCCACAGCCAGTGACGGACAGCTCAGGTTACAGTTGCCGCCGAAAGCCGTCATGGTCGTTTCCATCGAATAACTTTCCCGTCCCTTTGTTTGATACAGGAGTGCTGTCAGACGGCAGCACTCCCGCGATTCGTATAGGCTTTACCCCGCCACCCCGCTATAATGCGCCCCCTCAGTTTTTGCACGATTTTTGGCCAGGTATCCCGCGCATGACCGCCACAGAGACGCCCAGCAAGAAGCTCTATATCAAGACCCACGGCTGCCAGATGAATGAGTACGACTCATCGCGCATGCGTGATCTGCTGGGCGAATCCCATCATATGGTGGCAACGGAGAACCCCGAAGAAGCCGACGTGATCCTGATCAATACCTGCTCGATCCGCGAAAAAGCCCAGGAGAAGCTGTTCCATGAGCTGGGCCGCTGGAAGCAGCTGAAGAAGAAAAATCCGGATCTGGTGATCGGTGTGGGCGGCTGTGTGGCCAGTCAGGAAGGCGCGGCCATCGCCGAACGGGCGCCGTTCGTGGACCTGATCTTCGGACCGCAAACCCTGCACCGGCTGCCGGAGATGATCGAAACCAAGCGCGACAGTGGCGTGGTCGTCGTGGATGTCAGTTTCCCGGAAATCGAGAAGTTCGATCACCTGCCCCAGCCAGACGCCGATGGCGTGAGCGCCTTTGTGTCCATCATGGAGGGCTGCTCCAAGTACTGCACTTTCTGCGTGGTCCCCTACACCCGCGGCGAAGAGGTGAGCCGTCCCCTGGCGGACGTGATGGCGGAGATCGTCCACCTGGCCGGCCAGGGCGTGCGCGAGGTCAACCTGCTCGGCCAGAATGTGAATGCCTACCGCGGCACCGGTCCCGGGGGCGAGGTGGTGGATCTGGCTGAACTCATCACCTATGTGGCCGCCATAGATGGCATCGACCGCATCCGCTTCACGACATCCCATCCGGTGGAGTTCAGTGATGCCCTGATCGATGCCTATGACGATGTGCCGGAACTGGTGAGCCACCTTCACCTGCCGGTGCAGAGCGGTTCCGATCGCATCCTCATGGCCATGAAGCGCGGGCACACCGCCCTGGAATACAAATCCAAGCTGCGCCGCCTGAAAAAAATCCGCCCCAATATCAGTTTTTCATCGGATTTTATCGTAGGATTCCCCGGGGAAACCGAGGCGGACTTCGAAGCGACCATGAAGCTGATCCACGATATGGAATTCGACACGTCATTCAGTTTTATTTACAGTCCCCGTCCTGGCACTCCCGCCGCCGATCTGCCCGATGACACGCCGGAAGCCGTCAAAAAGCAGCGCCTGCAAATTCTCCAGGACAGGATTATCCAGCAAGCCATGGCCATCAGCCGGCGCATGGTGGGCAATGTGGAGCGCATCCTGGTCAGCGGCTATTCGAAAAAGGACCCCGGCCAGCTCTGCGGGCGCACGGAAAACAACCGGGTGGTGAACTTTCGCAGTGACAATCCGGTCCTGATAGGTAAATTTGCCGATGTGCTTATCGAAGAGGCCCTGCCCAATTCCCTGCGCGGCACCCTGATCGCTTCGGAGCTGGATGAGGATTGGCTCTGATCTTTTTGTTAACAGCCTGACAACGACTCGCATGATGAAGTTGAACAAGGACATCGCATGATGAAGTTGAAGGACTACCTGTGGCCGTTCATTGGTTTAGCCGCAGTAGCATTCTCCGCATGGTTGCTGTATCACCAGTTACGGGGAATCTCCCTCGACGACATCCTGGATAGTCTGAACGCCATTCCCCTGAGTGGCTGGGCCCTAGCGGGCCTGGCAACGCTCTTCGCCTATGCGGCCCTGGCGGGCTATGATCGCCTGGCCCTGATGCACCTGCGCAAACGAATCCCCTGGAGTTTCATCACCGCCGCTTCCTTTACCGCCTACGCCATCGGCCACAACATTGGCGCATCGGTGTTTTCCGGTGCCGTGGTGCGCTACCGCGCCTACAGTTCGAAAGGGCTCAGTGCCACCGAGGTCGGCGTACTGGTAGCCTTCTGTTCATTCACGTTTGCCCTGGGTTCGATTCTGCTGGGCGGCGTCGTGCTGCTGCTCGAGCCGCGGATGATCAACCGCTTTTTTGAAGACACGCCCCTCTGGGTGCCCATCCTCGGCGGGGTGCTGATGCTGTCGCTGGTGGGACTGTACGTGCTGGGCAGCAGCCTGAAATTCAAATCCCTGCGTTTCCGCCGGGTCAGGCTGCAATACCCCCGCCTGCCCATCGTGTGGCGCCAACTGATCATCGCGCCCCTGGAACTGATCGGCGCCGCCGCGATCATTTATTTTGCGCTCCCGGAAGCCAGCAACCCCGGATTCCTGCTGGTACTGGGCATTTTCCTCGCTTCCTTTTCCGCGGCGCTGGTATCCCACGCCCCCGGCGGCCTGGGCGTGCTGGAGGTGGTTTTCCTGCTGGCGCTGCCCGATGTCAATCCGGCCGATGTGATCGCGGCGCTGCTGGTCTTCCGCCTGTTCTACCTGCTGATTCCCCTGGCCATATCCCTGGTGGTCGTGCTGTTTTTCGAGCACTCGCAGTGGCTGCGGCGCCTGAATCCGGGAAGCCGGCGATCGCCGGGTGACTAAGCAGTTCTTTACACCCCCATGCTCTTGCCAACCTACTTAGCAAGCCACCGTCAAGCTGCTGATTCCAGGGAAATTTCCCCGGAGGCACCCATTCCCGCTATAACCACTGGTTCACCCGCGGCCGGATTCAAAGAAGCATTTGAGGCTTTTACCCTCGCAGTGAATGGTTTAGGCTGTCATCATGTTTCGCCAGAAGAGTGTTGATAACCCCTTGAATAGCCACGCGATTACCAACTCCGACACCGTCACCCACGCTTTCACCCTCGAGCCCGATGACAGCCGTCGCCTTGCCAACCTCTGCGGCCAGTTCGGCCAACACCTGCGCCAGATCGAGCAACGCCTGAATGTGGAAATCCATCACCGGGGAAATCATTTTTCCCTGACCGGCGCCACCCAATCTACGCGCGCTGCCACAGAACTCTTGCGTCACCTGTACCGGGAAACCGGCAACACCGAACTGACGCCCGATGAAATCCACCTCGCGCTGCAAAGCTCCGGTATGGAGGCACTCATGGACCAAGCCACGAACACCAATGAACCTCTGGCCGGCCAGGCGGTGAACGACCAGGATTCGGATGCTGCTGAATCCGGCGTGATCATCCGCACCAAGAAACTCACGATCAAACCCCGGGGCCTCAACCAGCAGCACTATGTCCGGGCCGTGCGCGCCAACGACATCAATTTCGGCATCGGCCCGGCTGGCACGGGTAAAACCTACCTGGCGGTGGCCTGCGCCGTTGAAGCGCTGCTGAAAGACGAGATCGAACGCATCCTGCTGGTCCGCCCGGCGGTGGAGGCGGGAGAGAAACTCGGCTTCCTGCCCGGCGACCTGGCCCAGAAAGTCGATCCCTACCTGCGACCGCTCTACGACGCGCTCTTTGAGATGCTGGGCTTCGAGAACGTGGGCAAGCTGATAGAGCGCGGCATCATCGAGGTGGCTCCCCTGGCCTTCATGCGCGGGAGGACGCTCAACAATGCCTTTGTGATCCTGGACGAAAGCCAGAACACCACCCGCGAGCAGATGAAGATGTTCCTCACGCGTATCGGCTTTGGCACCACGGCAGTCATCACCGGCGACCCGACCCAGATAGACCTGCCCAGGGGCATGGCTTCCGGGCTGCGCCACGCCGTGGAAGTGCTGGAGAAGGTGCAGGGCATCAGCTTCACCCACTTCACCGCCAAGGACGTGGTGCGCCACCCCCTGGTGCAGCGCATCGTCGAGGCCTACGACGCCTTCGAGCAGCCCGAGCCCGGTTCGCGGGATTGATGCCATGGCCTACCAGCTGGATATCGAGATCGCCTGCGACGGCGCAGAGCTGCCCTCCCCGGCCCAGATGCAGGCCTGGGTGAGCGCGGCCCTGGATGCCGCCAAGGCCAAGCCCGATGCGGAGATCAGTCTCTGCGTGGTGGATGAGGCCGAGAGCCAGAGCCTCAACCACCAATACCGACACAAGAACAACCCCACCAATGTGCTGTCCTTCCCCGCCGACCTGCCGCCCGAGCTGGGGCTTCCCCTGCTGGGCGACCTGGTGGTCTGTGCCCCGGTGGTGACGCGGGAAGCCGGGGAGCAGGGTAAGACCCGCGACGCCCATTGGGCGCACATGCTTGTACACGGCACCTTGCATTTGCTAGGTTACGACCATCTGGACGATGCGGAAGCCGAGGCAATGGAATCCCTCGAAACCCGCATCATCACTCAGTTGGGCTTTGCCGCCCCTTATGACCCCATTACGGATTCACAGGACCAGACCCACCATGTCGGATGACACGAGTAGCAGCGTTCAGCGCAATGGCGACAAGCAGGAGCGATCATGGCTCGACAAACTGCTCCATGCCTTCAGCGCTGAACCTAAATCCCGCGACGAACTGCTGGACATCATCAAAGATGCCGCCAATAACAAACTGCTGGACCAGGAAGCCCTGAATATCATCGAGGGCGCCCTTGATGTGTCCTCACTGCAAGCCCGGGAGATCATGATCCCCCGCTCCCAGATAGTGGCCGTCCAGATCAACGACTCACCCGAGGAACTGCTCGCCAAGGTGGTGGAATCGGGCCACTCCCGTTTTCCGGTGATCGGCGAATCACTCGACGACATCAAGGGTATCCTGCTGGCCAAGGACCTGCTGCGGCTGACCCTGGACAAGGACCAGCCCTTCCTGCTGGAACAGGTCCTGCGCCCGGCCAACATCATTCCCGAAAGCAAGCGCGTCAACGTGCTGCTGCGCGAGTTCCGCGAAAAGCGCTACCACATGGCGCTGGTGATCGATGAATACGGCGGTATTTCCGGGCTCTTGACCATCGAAGATATCCTCGAGGAAATCGTCGGCGATATCGAGGACGAGACCGATGAGGACGTGAATGACGAGTTCATCAAAAAAGTCAGCGACACCGACTACATCGTCAAGGCGCTGACCCCGATCGAGGACTTCAACGAACACTTCAATGCCGCGCTCAGCGAAGACGAATTTGATACTATCGGCGGCATACTCATGCAGGCGTTCGGCCATCTGCCCAAACGCAATGAGGTCGTGACCATCGACGATTTCGTGTTCCGAGTTCTTTATGCGGACAACCGGCAGATCCACCTGCTGCGGCTGACGGTCACGCCAAGCCAATAAGACCAAGCCCGCCCCCGGCGGGTTTTTCATACCTGGACCCACCCATCCATGAAGACCGCTGCCTTCACCTCCCGGCTTCTGCACCTGCCCGCCTGGCAGGCGTGGCTGCTGGCGCTGGCATCAGGCGCCCTGGCTCCCCTGAGCCTGGCGCCTTTCGACATCTGGCCCCTGGGATTGCTCAGCCTCACGCTGCTGGCCCTGTTGCTGCACGGACAAGCGGGACGCCAGGCGTTTTTACGGGCGCTTGGGTTCGGGCTGGGGTTTTTCGGCCTGGGAGCCTCCTGGGTATTTGTAAGCATTCACTATCACGGCGGAGCCTCGGCAGCGCTGGCAGCGCTATTAACCCTGATATTTGTAGGCTTTCTCGCCCTCGTCTTCAGTGTTCCGTTTTACGGCCTTGGCCGCTGGTTCAGGTATTTTCACTGGTCGCCGCTGCTGGCCGTCCCCGCGGTGTGGCTGCTGGGGGAATGGATACGCACCTGGCTGCTGACAGGCTTCCCCTGGCTCTTCCTGGGTTACGGGCACCTGGATACCTGGCTGGCCGGCTGGGCGCCCGTCACCGGCGTCTATGGACCGGGCATGATCCTCGCCATCACAGCCGGGCTGCTCGCGCAATGGCTGCTGCACCCGGGCAACACCCCTGGCTACCCGGTCTCCCGGCTCTGGATGGCCAGCCTCGGCGTACTCCTGCTCTGGCTGGGGGGTGCCGGACTCAAACAGCTCAGCTGGACCCAGGAAGGCCCGGAGTCCGTCAGCGTCGCCCTGGTACAGCCCGATATCGACCAGGACGTCAAATGGCAGGGCTTCTACGTGCAGCCGACCCTCAAGCTGCTGACCGACATGAGCGAAGACCTGTGGTCACACGACTGGATCATCTGGCCCGAGGCGGCGGTACCCCTGACCTACCATGAAGCGCTGCCGTTCCTCAACCGGATCAACCAGCGGGCGGACGACACCCGGACCGGGCTGATCACCGGGATCATCTACGACGATCCGGGACAGCGCCGTTATTACAATTCCCTGGCGGGCTTCGGCCAGGCACTGGGGATTTACCACAAGCGCCGCCTGGTGCCCTTCGGTGAATATGTCCCGCTGGAAGACTGGCTGCGCGGCCTGATCCACTTTTTCGACCTGCCCACGTCAATCATCAGCCAGGGACCCTGGGAGCAAGGGGGATTGCAGGTTGGCGGGATCAGTATCGCCCCCGCCATCTGCTACGAACTCGCCTACCCGGAACTCATGGCGCGCAGCGCGCGGAATACCCAGGTGCTGCTCAATGTCAGCAACCTGGGCTGGTTCGGCGATTCCCTGGGACCGCCGCAGTTTTTGCAGATGGGGCAGATGCGCGCGCTGGAAACGGGCCGCCCCCTGATCTACAGCACCAACAACGGCCCAAGCGCACTGATCGACTCACGCGGCCGGGTATACGCGCGAAGCGGCGCCTTTGTGGCGGAGACACTGCGCGGCGACGTTCGACCCGCCAGCGGCAGCACGCCGTTCATGTATTGGGGCGCCTGGCCGCTGGTCATTCTCAGTGTGTTGATCCTGGCCTTGAGTCGCGGATATATGACCCGCAACCGGTGAAATAGCGCTAGAATCGCCCGCCGGAGAAACCTGCTGAGACACAACGATAAAACCCGGAGACAGAGATGCCCACCTACCCCGTTTTCTTGTCCGTCGCCCTGGTGCTGCGCAACCAGGAAGCCCAGCTACAGGGAGTACTCGAACAGGCTTCGGCATTGTTGCAAAACCTGGTCAGCGACTACGAGCTCATCCTGATCGACAACGCATCGGGCGATGACAGCCTGGCGCGCTACCGGCAACTCACCAGTGAGGCGGGCCTGCCCAACCTGCAAATCTATGCGCTGACCAAAGCCGTGGATATCGATACCGCCTCCTGGGTGGGACTGGAAAACGCCCTCGGCGATTTCGTCGCCGTGCTCGACCCCATGGTCGATGATCTGGCGATATTGCCGGACATGCTGGAGCGGGCCGTGGCCGGCGCCGATGTGGTCTTTGCCCACAACCAGCAGAAGGCGCGCCAGAGCCTGGTGTTCCGCAGCATCTATGGCACCGTCAATTTTCTCTACCGCAAGCTCACCGGACTCGATCTCGCGCGCGAAGCGCCCCAGTACCGGCTGATGAGCAAGAAAGTGATCAACTTTGTGCTCCAGCATCCCCACCCCGCCATCACCTACCGTCACCTTCCGGCCACCGGCGGCTTTACCCGGGCGCGCCTGGAATACCGCAGCGCGCCGCTGGCACCGCAGCCCAAGCAACTGGGCGACAGCCTGGACCGCGGCATGCGCCTGCTGATGTCGACGACCCGTGCGCCCATGCGCATCGTCAGTGGCCTCGCACTCTTCGGGGCGGCGGCCAATGTGGTTTATTCGATCTATGTGTTGGCCGTCGGGCTGTTCCGGGACGACATCGCACCCGGCTGGGTCAGCCTCTCCCTGCAACAATCCGGCATGTTCTTTTTGATTTCACTGGTGCTGCTGGTGCTGGGGGAATACATACTCAACATGGCCAGCCTGTCCAGCGAGGGTCCGGCCTACCACGTCGCCCAGGAATTCACCAGCGCGCGCATGACGCGCCGCGAAAAACTCAATATCGAAGACGCCAATACCGGGCGGGCCGGATAACCCCATGACAGGCTCGCTGCAAACCGCGGATGCGCTGGTCATCGGTGGGGGATTTTACGGTGCCGCCATCGCCATTCATCTGGTGAAGCATCAGGGGCTCGAGCGGGTGGTACTGCTGGAGCGGGAATCCGCGCTGATGCAGCGCGCGTCTTACAACAACCAGGCGCGCGTTCATAACGGCTACCACTATCCGCGCAGTTTCACCACCGCTTACCGCAGCCGCATCAACCTGCCGCGCTTTGTGCGCGATTGGCCGGATGTGGTGAAGCGTGACTTTACCAAGCTCTACGCCATTGCCCGGCGCAATTCCAAGGTGACGGCACGGCAATTCCAGCGCTTTTGCCAGGACATAGGCGCGAGCATCTCACCCGCCGAATCCAACCTCAGCCAGTTGTTCGACCACCATCTGATCGAAGCGGTGTTCCGCGTCGAGGAGTATGCGTTCGACACCACCCGCCTCGCCGCCTGGGCCGCGGAAGAACTGCGGGAGCACCGGGTGGAATTGATGTTCGATACGCGCGCCACCCGTGTGTCGCAGGCGGGCGATCGATTGCAACTGGATGTCATGCAGGGCACAGAGCCACGCAGCCTGACATGCCGCTATCTGTTCAACTGCACCTATGCCAACCTCAACCAGTTCGAAGGGGATTTCGGCAACCTGCGCCTGGGGCTCAAGCATGAAATCACCGAAATGGCGCTGGTGGAAATGCCGCAGGCACTCGCGGACATCGGCATCACCGTCATGGACGGGCCCTTCTTCTCGATGATGCCTTTCCCGGCGCGAGGGCTGCATACCCTGTCCCATGTGCGCTATACCCCGCACCTGCACTGGTTCGATGAAAAGGGCGTGGACCCGGCGGAGCGCTTGCGCCACTATCCGCGGGACAGCCGCTTCGATCGCATGCAGCGCGACGTCGCGCGCTACCTGCCGGCCATCCGGGATGCGCGCTACCGCGATTCGCTGTTTGAAGTGAAGACCCTGCTGGTCAAGAACGAAGCCGATGACGGCCGGCCGATCCTGTTTGAACAACACCCCACACTCCCCGGCTGCTATTCCGTCCTCGGTGGCAAGATCGATAATATCTACGACATTCTGGAAAAACTGGATCAACAGGTTTTCCGGACAGCATCCAGGTAACCCATCCGCATGAGCCAGGTCATCGACATCACCATTCCCATCCTCAACGAAGAAGCCAGCCTGGATGCGCAGGTCCGCAAGACGCTCGACTATCTTGCGCGCGAGCTGGCCGACCTGCCGGTCATCAACCTGGTCCTGGCCGACAATGGCTCCACCGACCGCACCCAGGCGATCGGCGAAGACCTCGCGCGGGAATTTCCGAACGTGCAGTACCTGCGCCTGAATGAACGCGGTGTGGGGCGGGCGCTCAAGGCGTCCTGGGGGCAATCCCGGGCTGATATCGTGGGTTACATGGACCTGGACCTGGCCACCGACCTGCGCCACCTGCGCGAAGCCCTGCTCCCGCTGCTGAACGACGAGGTGGATGTCGTGACAGGCTCGCGCCTGGCACGGGGTGCGAGAGTGATAGGCCGTTCACCGCTGCGCAATGTCACCAGCCGCGCGTTCAACACCATTGTCAAAACGCTGTTTCGCACCCGGTTCAGCGACGGCATGTGCGGCTTCAAGTTCCTGCAACGCAAACACCTGGAAGCGCTGCAGGCCGCTGGCGCCAACAGCGATGGCTGGTTCTTTGCCACGGAATTGCTGATCACCGCCGATTACCTGGGCTACCGGCTGCTGGACCTGCCCGTCACCTGGACTGATGATCCCAATTCCAAGGTCAGGATCGTCAAGCTCTCGCTGGAATACCTGTGCGCCATGCAGGCGCTGCGCAGACGGCTGCCGCCGCGCCGGGCGCAATCATGATGGCCTCGCCAACCCGCAAAACCCTGTTGCTGGGCACGGCGCTCTGGGGCTGGGGTACCGACCGGAACCAGGCAAGGGACATGCTGGAAGGCTTTCTGGCACGGGGAGGCATTTGGGTGGACACTGCCGTGAACTACCCGATCAACAAACACCCCGAGGATAGGGGGCTGGCCTGCGAATGGTTAGCCGACTGGAGTGAGAAACACCCCGACAGCCCCTTGAAAGTGCTGATCAAGCTGGGCGCAAAGGACAATGGCGGCAACCCGGAAACGGACTTGAGCCCGGATAACCTGGAGGCTCTGGCCGCATCCTACCGGCGCCGCTTTGGCGAGGCGCTGGGCGCCCTGGCCATCCACTGGGACAACCGGGGCGGAAACCCCGGCGATGAGGCCGCCATCGCCGAGACACTGGAGGTCATGTCCCGCTTTCACGCCCAGGGCCTGGTCATCGGCTTTTCGGGTGTCCGCCATCCCGAATGCTACCGGGCACTGGCCCCGCAACTGGCGGATCACTGGTGGATACAGGTCAAGGAAAACCTGCAAACCCGGCACGCCTTCCACGCCTACCAACCCCATTTCCCCAAGGCCCGCTACCTGGCCTATGGCATCAACCTGGGCGGACTGAAATCCAGCACCTCACAAGCATCCGGCACAACCAGCTCACTGGCCCTGCGCGGCCTGCGCCTGCAGCAGGACCTGGCCGAGCGGCTGGACGCCTTCCTGGGCGGGGAACACGGCATAACACCGGCACCACGGGACTTCAATCACCTGGCGCTGCTGCTCGGCTTCGTCAACCCACACCTGGGCGGACTCATCCTGGGCCCACGAAACCGGGGACAGCTGGACGCCAGCCTGGATTATTGGGAATCCCTGGAAGCCGGTCTTACTCAGGAACACGACGCCCTCTATGCCCGCCTGCACGAACTGGGCGCCTAATTACCCACCGGTTGCAGATTGCGCGTCTGCGCATAGGAGATGGCCACGGACGAGGCGCCGTTGATCCATTCCCACAGGCGCGATCCCTCATCCAGGTTGTTCAACATTGAAAAGTGGTAGCTCAACAAGTCGCGATCCCGCCAGACGATATCAAAGCGCCCGAAGAGGCTGCCCTGCTGCGGCAAATAGACGTGACGATAAAAACGGGTAGTTTGTGGCTGGAGCTGCAACCGGTCGAGCAGCTGCGGAATGTAGGTGGCCGCATTGCGGGCCAGCAGGCCAGGCGTTCTGTCGGCCATGAAAACGCCGATCACCTCGGCATGGCACAAGAGCTTGACGTCGAGGACCTGGCTGCTGCCCTCGCGGTCGACGACTTGCATGGCGGTCATTTTGGGAAACAGGTTTGGCTTCATGGTGCGCAGAGTTTAGCGCACACTCGCCGCCTTCGCCTCAACACCGGAGCCAAGATCTGCTGAATCCAACGCGAGCAGGCGAAACAGCAATTGCTGCTGCGAAGCGGATGTCACCGCCTCGGACCGCCCGGCCAGGGGAGAGTAGCCAACCCATTCAAAACGCCAGCGCCAGAGACAGGGCGACTCGCCGCCCGTGCGGAATTCCACCAGTTCGAAGCGGCGGGGGTCCAGCTGCAACCGCTGGCATAACTGGAAGGCAAAATGCTCGGCATTCTTGCCGATGAAACCTGCCGCCTGATGGGCGGGTGCCGAGATGAACACATAGTCGCGAGCCTCGGCAGGCACCAGAGCCACGTCCAACTGTACAAGCTGACCCAGGCGGTTTTCCAGATCGACGGTTTGGAATAGTGAGGGCTCTTGCATAGTGAATCCACCTCTTCTTATTCAGTTGGCAGGACATCGTCTGACTCGGACCCGCAAAACGACGCCCGGTTCAACGCCGCGGACCGAAAAGCCGTCCGCGGCATGCCGGTGTTACCAGGTCTCGATAATCCCTTTCACCAGGAGACCGGACGGAGTGAGGTCATCGTCAGTCCAGTTGCCGGTGGTGCTGGCACCGGGCCTCAGGGCCGACGCCCCCTCCTGCTTGTCATTGAGCGCCCAGTTGGCGTGACTGAGGCCGTGCAGGCGGATGAAATCCATCCACAAGAGCGTCTCCGCCGTATCCACCGCCCCGTCACCACTGGCGCTGACCGCTCCCCACTCGGTCACGAACAGGGCGATGCCCCTGTCCAGGGCGGTCGCGGCCTTGTCGCGAAGGAACTGCCGGTGGGTCGCCGCGTAGAAATGAAGCGCATAGGCGATGTTGTCGTAGCCCGTAATGGGATTCTGCGCCGCGACATCCACATCCTGGGACCAGGTCGGTGTACCCACGATGATCAGGTTGTCCGGGTCCACGGCGCGGATGGCGGCAATCACCGCTTCGGCGTAGGGCTTGATCATCTCATTCCAGACAGCGGCACTGGTCGGTTTACCGGTCTGCTGCGGGTTCAGGGGTTCGTTGTAGATCTCGTAGATCACATGGGGATGCTCGCCATAGCGCAACGCCATCTCGGTAAAGAAATCGATGGCCTGCTGCTGGTAATTCTCGGCGCGGTGGCTGTGCCAATCGATGATCACGTACATGTCGTTGGCGATGGCGGCATCGACCACGGCAATGACCTTGGCCTTGTTTTGCGCGGGAAAACCGATATAACCGCCACTGTCTTCAACACCCATGGACGCGCGGATCAGCATGGCTTTCCAATCCTGCTTGACCCAGGCGACGACATCGCCGTTGTAGTACCTTTCGCCGCCCCAGCCATTGTTACTCCAGAAGAGGCTCGGTCCGGCAATACTGCCCGGCTCACCACCAAACAGCAGCTGGTTGCCACTCACCGTGATGGGAACCACCGCGGTGACATTGCTCGATGAAACACTGCTCGAGGAAGAGGATTCTGTTGACGAGGACTCTGTTGAAGAGAATTGTGCCGAAGATGACACCACAGATGATACGGAAGAAGCCTGCGAACTGCTGCTGACCGGGGATCGTGAAGCGCCCGATGATCCACCACCGCAAGCCACCAGGCCCAGCAGGAAAACACTGATTATCAGATACTGACCAAAACACCGAGCATTGCCGAATAGAGCGCCGTACATAGCCTGACCTCCTGTTGTTATTTATCTTATATGTCATTTATGTCATGCCGTATGAACCGCCATGCAGACATGCCGGTTCACAAGCCTGTGCACGCTACCAGTTTTTTCGGTGGGTTCAACCTCCCGCGATGCGGCATTAACATTTTTTTGCACGATGGAAACAGGCGCACCGCTCACCCGGTTTTCAATGGCTTTTCAGCCCAGCGTTCCTTGACTTCCAGGATAGAGGGCAACTGGTTGAGAAAAACCTCCACCAGGTGCGGATCAAAATGCTTGCCCGATTGTTCGCGGATGTAGGCCAGGGCTTCATTGAGCGGCCAGGCCTTTTTGTAGGGACGCTCGGCGGTCAAGGCGTCAAAGACATCGGCAATCGCCACTATGCGCCCGACGAGGGGAATGTCCTCGCCCGCCAGGCCCCGGGGATAACCGCTGCCATCCCATTTTTCATGATGGGTCAAGGCGATGTCATAGGCCATGCGTAACAGTCCCTTCGCATGTTGACCAATGATCCGCGCGCCTATCACCGGGTGTTCGCGCATCACCGCCCATTCTTCCGGATCGAGCCGGCCAGGTTTCTGCAATATGTGATCAGGAATCCCTATCTTGCCGATATCGTGCATCGGCGAGGCATGCAGCAGGTCCTCGACCTGTTCTTCATCTAATCCGATAGCGCGGGCAATGATGACCGCGTAGTAACTCATGCGAATGACATGCAAACCGGTTTCGTTGTCCTTGTACTCCGCGGCGAGCCCCAGGCACTGAACGATTTCCAGGCGGCTCTGGCGCAGTTCGTCGGCCCTGACCAGGGATAGATGGGTGGCCACCCGCGCGCGCACGATGGATGCGCTGACCGGCTTGGTGATGTAATCCACTCCACCCACGGCAAAACCGCGCGCCTCGTCCGCGGTATCGGTCAGCGCCGTGACAAAAATTACGGGAATTCTGCTGGTTTCCGGTACGGCTTTCAGTTGCTCGCAAACATCGTAGCCCGTGGTGTCGGGCATCATCACATCCAGCAGGATGAGATCCGGGTGTTCCTCGCGGGCGAGTTCCAGGGCCTTGTGCCCGTTCTTGGCAAACACCAGACGGTAATGCTGTTGCAGTATCTGCTTCATCACGTTGAGGTTGGTGGCCTCATCATCGACGATCAACAGCGTGTGTCCGGTGCGGGTATTCATGAATCCATATCCTCTTGAGAGGCCAGCTGACTCGCCAGCCGTTCAAGCAGAACCAACGCCTGCTCAAACTCGAAATCCTCCAACGCCTGCTCGAGCCGATGTACCAGCGTCCGGGAACCGAAACCTGCACGGACGATTGCCAGCGCCGCTTCATCAAACTCATGGCGCTGCAACGACTGGCGCAGGGTTGTCAGGGCAACCTGCAATTCCCGCCTGTCGATGGATTGATCATCACCGGTGCCCCGTGGCGCAAAGGGCGCGCACCAGTTGTCGATGGCTCGCCAGCTCGCTGTCAATACGGTGTCGAATTGCGGCCGCTGGCGCTGCCAGTCGGTGTCAACCGGCAACGGCCGGGCCAGGTATTCGCCGACATGATCCGACAAGGCCAACAGGGCAAGATTGAGCGCCGCACCTTTCACACGATGCAGGCATTGATAGAACTCCTCCTGATCACCCGCCGCAACAATCGCATCCAGTTGCGTCAGCAACCCGGCCTGGTCGCGGGCAAAACGCAACAGGGCCTGCGCGTAGGTTTGTTCGTCCAGCCAGGTGCTCAATCCCACCTGGGCTGCCAGCACAGATGCGGCTCCTTCCCCATCGGGTGCTGAATCACCGGAGCGGCTGCGCAACTGTATTCCTAACAGACGGGCCATCTCATGTTGCAGCAGGACCAGATTGACCGGCTTGGTCGTGAACCCATCCATGCCCGCGCTAAACGCGGCCTGCCGGTCTTCTTCCAGCACACTGGCCGTGAGGGCGATGATCGGTGTGGCGGGTAATTGCTGTTCGCGCTCATGGGCGCGAATCTGGCGGCTGGCTTCGAGCCCATCCATCACGGGCATCTGCACATCCATCAACACGATATCGAAGCGCTGCCGCCTGAAAATATCCAGCGCTTGCTGGCCATCGGGCGCACTGACAACGTGATGGCCGGATTTGCACAGGAGCAGCTCCAGCAATTGCAGGTTCGGCAGCACATCATCCACGACCAGGATACGCAGTGGCGGCAGGTCGACCTCCTGCCGGTTCGCGGGTGCCTGCACCGCATCGCCAGGCGGCAGGGGAATGCGCAAGGTAAATTCGCTGCCCTGCCCCGGTTCACTTGCAACCTCAATAGTTCCACCCATCAATTCCACCAATTGCTTGCTGATAGTTGTACCCAACCCGGTACCGCCAAACCGGCGCGCCATGGAAGCATCCCCTTGCGTGAAGGGTTCAAAAATATTCTCGAGCCGATCCGGCGCTATGCCTATGCCGGTGTCGATGATACGCAGGCAAACCTGTCCCGACTCACGGATCGCACTGACGGCAACCCCGCCCTCCTGCGTGAACTTGACAGCATTGCCGAGGATATTCAGCAGCACCTGGCGCAATCGCTGTTCGTCGCCACGAAAAAACTCTCCCAGTGCCGGATCGTAGTCCAGCGTCAGGGAGAGTCCTTTTTTCTCGGCATCGGCCCGCAGCGTCGCCACCACCTGGCGCAGGGTTTCCGACAGCGAGAAATCGATCGCCACCAATTCCACCAGGCCCTTTTCCAGTTTGGCCGCATCGAGGATGTCGTTGAGCAGGTGCAACAACGAATCCGTGGCAATACGAATGGTCTCCAGATGATGACGTTGCTCGGCATTGATAGTCGAGCTGAGCAACACCTCGGTGAAACCGGTGATGGCATTCATGGGTGTGCGGATTTCATGGCTGACATTCGCCAGGAAAGCCGTCTTGGCCGCGGCGGCTTCCTCGGCCCGGGCCTTTTCCCACCGCAACGCCTGCTCCATGTCATGGCGCTGGGTGATATCGAGGATCACACCGTCCAGCCACTGGACTTCACCCTGATCGTTGCGCACCAGACAGCCGTTTTCCCACACCTGCCGGATCTGGCCATCGCGGTCGATGATGCGATATTCCACCTCGAAAGTCTTCTGCGTCATGAGCATATTCTGGCCCACACGCTCGCGGTCATCCGGGTGAATGATGTCATTGAAACTTTTCTGCCCAGGTGTCAGAAAGGTGCTGGCGGGATAGCCGGTATAGGATTCCACCGCATCGCTGATATACAACATGGTCCAGTCTTTATCGGGCAGGCAGCGATAGGCGATGCCGGGAATATTACCCACCAGCGAGCGGAATTTCTGCTCGCTGTCCACCAGCCGCTGCACCATGGTGCGATAACTGAGATAGCCGCCCGCCAGCAACACCCCCAGGGTGAAGATCACCACGATCGCGGCGATGATCAATGCCAGGAAATTCACATCCAGTGTGATGTTGTCGCCCTCGAGTTCGGGAAACCCCACGAAGCGCGCAGCGGCCATGCCGGTGTAGTGCATGGCCGTGATGGCCAGTCCCATCACCGAACCGCCCAGCACCAGGGAGCCGACATCGCCCAGGAACTCCCGCCGTTGCAGCCAGAAGCGCAGCCAGACCGCCAGGCAGGCCAGTACCACGGCCACCAGCAGCGACAACACAAAAAGCCCGGCGTCATAGCGCAGCAGAGGCGCCATCTCCATGGCGGCCATGCCGGTGTAATGCATGGCCCCAATGCCCACGCCCATGAGGCTGCCACCGCCAAGTATTTGCCAATGGCTGACCCTGGGACGGCTGAGCAGATGGATGCCGATCAATGCCGCCAGCAGGGCAGGCAGCAGCGAGTAGAGTGTCAGCCAGGGATCGTAGTCGACGGACGAGCATAATTCGAACGCGAGCATCCCCACAAAATGCATGGCCCAGACTCCCCCACCAAAGGCGAGGCTGCCGGCCAGTTGCATGAGTATACGGGTGGGTCTGTGGTCACTGCGCTGCAACTGCCCCACCAGATGAAGCACCATGATGGACGCGAATATCGCCAGCAGCACCGAGACCGCCACCAGGTGCATATCGTAGACGCCCACCAGCAGCAGGCTGTCATCGCGGGGATATTGAAATATCTCGAAGGACACGCGGCTCATACCCCATGGATTGCGGTGGTTTTATCCTTGTTGAACAAGCGTGCCTGCCTGACCCCAGGTCAGTAGTGCAAGCGAAGCCTCAGGACAGGCTGTCACGTTTATCATCTTCGGCGGTTTCCAGCGAGGACTCAAGCTGCGCGATGCGATTACGTCCACGGGTTTTGGCCAGGTAGAGGGCCTTGTCGGCCGTGGTGATCAGTTCATCCAGGCCAAGACGCAGGTCGCTGGCCAGGCCGCCGCTGATGGTCAGCCGGCCATAGGGGCTCTGGACATGGCGCACATTCAGGTTTTCCACCGCGCGGCGGGCACGCTCTGCCGCGAGCAAGGCACCCTCGGTATCGGCAGCGGACATCAGCAGCAACAGCTCTTCTCCACCGTAGCGGTAGAGGCTGTCGCCATGGCGCATGGTTCCCTTGATGGCCTGCACCACCGTGCGCAGGCAGCGATCGCCCTCGAGATGGCCGTAAAAATCATTGAAAGGCTTGAAAAAATCGATATCGAACAGGACGATGGCAAACGGCTGGCTGGCGCGCCCGGCAGTGGCCGCCACCTTCACCAGGTCTCCTTCCATGGCCCGGCGGTTGCCGATCTGCAACAGCGGATCTTCGCGGGACTGGGCCCGCAACTGGATATTGGTGTCTATCAATTCCGCCTGGGCTTCGAGGATATCCACATAGACATTGATCATGTCCGTATGGGTCACCATGCCCACCAGAAGACCCCGATCATCGATGACCGGCAAATGGCGCACCCGGTTGGCGCGTGCCAGCTTGAGCGCATCCAGCAATGTCGAGGTATGTGCGACACAGACGGGGCCGGGGCTCATGACCGCCGACACCGGCAGCGACTGGTGATCCCCGGCGGGGCGGGCGAGGAGGCCCACCAGGTCCCGTTCCGTCACTATGCCCAGCACAGCCCCCTCCCGCGTGACGACCACACAGGAGTTATTGTTGCGGCGCATGGTGGATACCACCTCGTCCACAGGCGTATCGGGGGCAGCCTGGGATCTGACAGGTGTCATCAAGTCTTTGACGGTGATCATGTTGTCTAGGTCATCCCCGGATGTACCTGTATGGAAACCTCGGCAAATACTAGCATGCTTGGCGCAAAACTCATCCAAACGCCCCAACTTTCACAAATTTGGGATCGGCATCAGCCGACAAATCTGTGCCAGGCCACCAGTCCCCAGATGATCGCCAGCAGCAGCAGGCTGATGAAGACCAGCGCCGAACCTATGTCCTTGGCCCGGCCTGACAGCTCATGCCGCTCGGAACCCGTGCGGTCCACCACCGCCTCCACCGAGGAGTTGGCCAATTCAGCCATCAATACCCAGAAAACACTGGAGATCAGCAGGATCAGCTCGATATGGGTCTGCGCCAGCCAGAAGGCCAGCGGGACCAGCACCAGGGCCAGGGTGACCTCTTGCCGGAAGGCCGCCTCGAACCGCCAGGCGGCCGCCAGGCCTTTCATGGAATAGCCAAAGGCATCGATGATGCGGGTGATACCGGTTTTGCCGGGTTTTGACATGGAAACACGCCTCCTGTGAGGATGAAAAACCCGCGAAGGGTAATGTATGCGCCATCGCATTGCATGGAATACCCACGATGTCACATAAATTTCACACGCCGATGGTATCTCTGATTGTGTCGTAACAAACCCGTCATCTGACAGGCGGACATCATGAATACTTTGCTGCAACGCGTCCATCACCTGGACACCCTGGCCTTCGTGTGGCTCCATGTCACCAAGGGCATTGGCTATCGCCGTTGGGCACGCTGGATTTCCCGCACGGGTGATGGTCCGCTGTACCTGTTTATCGCATTACTGCTCTGGTGGCTGGAGCCGGTTTACGGCACTGTGTTCCTGGTCACCGGGCTGCTGGCCTATGCTGTGGATGTCAGCCTGTACCTGCTTCTCAAGAACCTGATCAAGCGGGAGCGTCCGGCCATGAAACTGGATTTTTACCAGGCCTGGATCACGCCCTCGGACCGTTTCAGTTTTCCCTCCGGCCATACGGCGGCGGCCTTTGTCTTTGCCTGCCTGGTGTGGGAGTTCTATCCCTTGTTCGCGGCGCCCCTGTTTCTCTGGGCGGGCCTGGTGGGTGCCAGCCGGGTGCTGCTCGGTGTGCACTACCCCAGCGACATAGCCGCCGGCGCCGTGCTCGGTTGCACCAGTGTCTGGGGCGCACATCATCTCTACGTTCTACTGGGGTTGTCATGAAAATACTTTACGGTGTCCAGGGGACCGGCAACGGCCATATCACGCGCGCGCGCATCATGGCCAAGGCACTCGCCGAGGTGGGCGCCAGGGTGGACTGGGTATTTTCCGGCAGGGCGCGGAAGGATTTTTTCGATATGGAGGCTTTTGGCGATTACCAGGTCTACCGCGGCCTGACGTTTGTGACGCGCAGTGGCCGGGTCCTCTATGGCCGGACAGCCATGAACGCCAACCTGCTGCAATTGTGGTGTGACATCCGTGCAATCGATGTCGACGGCTATGATGTCATCATCAATGACTTTGAGCCCGTCTCGGCCTGGGCCGCGCGGCGGGCCGGGAAAAAAGTCATCGGCATCTCGCACCAGAATGCGTTTCTCTACGATATTCCCAAGGCCGGCAACAATCGCTTTGTCGATATGTTCATGCGCAAATTCGCGCCCGTGACCCTGCCGGTCGGTCTGCACTGGCACCACTTCGGCCAACCGATTCTCCCACCCATGGTGGAGATGTCTAACTATCCGAACCACAACACACCGGGACACTATCTGGTGTATCTGCCGTTTGCCGGCCTACCGGACATCATGCCGCAGCTGCGCCAATTCCCGGACTATCGGTTTTATGTTTACCAACCGGTACCCGCCCCCATCGATGAAGGACATATCCAGGTAAAGCCCTACTCGCGCGAAGGATTCCAGCAGGATCTCCACCGCTGTGAAGGCGTCATTTGCAGCGCAGGTTTCGAGCTGCCGAGCGAGGCATTGCATCTGGGTAAGAAACTGCTGGTCAATCCGGTGGCGGGACAGATGGAACAAGTATCCAACGCCCTGGCGCTTGAGAAATTAGGCGCGGGAAGCGTTGCCAAACAGTTGACGGTGGAAGCCATAGGCGCCTGGTTGCCCCTGCCCCCACCGCAACCCATGGTATTTCCCGATGTGGCACGCGCCCTGGTTCGCTGGCTGCAAGACAGTGGTGGCGAAAACTTCACACAATTGCATGAGGCGCTTTGGCAGGAAGGAGACGGAGCCGATCAACAACCCCTGCGGCACCTTGCCGGGGTTTGATTGCAGCAGGATGATCATTGCGTGATGTGCAGTGCCTTGTAGTCATCCACCAGCACCGGCTGGAGACGGGGATCGAATCGGGTCTGATGCGCACGCCAGCGCACCAGGACGCCTCCCAGCAGCAGCCCCAGGATCGCCCCCACAAAGGTGACCGCCTCGTGTGACCAGAGGTGGTGAGCCAGACCAGCGCCCGACAGAAGCCCCAGCAGCGGCAGCATATAAACAAACAACGACCCCTTGGCGATGACCTCCTCGGGCACCCCTATCTGTACTTCATCACCCAGGTGGTAATTCGACGGCTCGCGCCCCTGCAACAATACCCAGAGATAGGATGTGGGCTGACCGCCCAGGCGGGTCAGCATAGCCTGGCCGCACCCGGGTTCGGCGCGGCAACTGTTGCAGGTGGACTTCTGGATGGTTTCCACCCAAAGCCCCTCCGCTTCAATCGCCACCACGCGGCCAGTCTCGAGAATCATGCTATCGCCCTGCTGTGTATCGAAGCCGACAGTCTAGCGCCGGAAAGAAAGACTGGATAGCGACGGGGGAAGCAGGAGAAAAACTCAGGGATTGAGCGGCGCTATGCCTGCGGCGATCTGTTCAGCCGCGGCAGCGGGAATCTCACCGACAACCGTTACCCGGTACAGCTGATCACCGCGATTGACCTTGCTCATGAACGCCAGGGTCGCGCCACGCTGCCCCAGTCCTTCCGGCGGCTGCTGGCTGGCCGGCTCAATGAACACGGAAAAGGTCGTGAGGCCATCGGTGTACATCAGCATGTCGCGCCCGCTGTCCACGTCCCGCTGCCCGGCGAAGGCAAATCCAGCCGGCACCCAGCGCAGTTGCCAGCGCTCGGGCTGGCCGGCCTGGGTCTGGTTGCAGTCGGCTGGCATATTCTGGGCGTGGCGCTGGCGGCGCGCGGGATCGGCCTCCAGTTCCTGGATAGCGGGGTTGAGTTCCAATTCGATGAACTGGTAACGCTCCAGAACCCGGCCGCCACTGTCCACCATCAGGGATTTGAGAATAAGGCCGGTCTCCTGGTCCACGCTCAGGATGTAGCCATGGCGGTAGGCATCACGGGGAAGCACCTGCAACACCGTTGCCAAGCGTCCGGCGACGCGCTCATTGTAGTGCGCCTGGAACTGGTAAAGCTCATCGAGTCCGGCAAGGCGTGTGCCTACCTGCTGCAAACGGCCTTGCAGCAGCTGGTCACCGGGAGAAAAGCAATCGAGTTGGTGCCCGCGGCGGACAATCTCCCGCTCCGGACCGTTGAGGTATTGCAGCCGTTCATGTTCAACACCATCGACGACCCAATGGGAAATACGAAAACTCTGGAGGCTGGGGTTGTTCAGGTATTCGTAGGTGAAGGAACCGCGATAATTCAGCTCGTGGGCGACCCGCGACATGTTGGCAAACAAGGATTGGACACTTTGTACTTCGGTGGTCTCGGCTTGCGTGGCCGAGGCCATAAGCAACATCATGAAGGCGCCCACACCGCGGCGCCACGAGACACTGGGCATATCACTCTTCTTCAATAAAAATCACCCGGGCAAAAGGCAGCATTCCCTGACTGCTGTTGAGCGCGGCGTTATCCGCATGTGCCTCAATCAGCTGGATCAGGTAGTCGCGGACTTCTTCAGGGGATTCGCTGGCTGGCCTGGCAGCCGATGCCGAGTTGAGGGATTGACGCGGAACAAACATGACTTGGCGGGGGTCCTGCTGGCGGGCCTCGTAACCCTGCTGCATGCCGACTGTGCGCAGGGATAATGCCTGGCCGTGGTAGCCGGAGGGAAGGGAAACCGCAGGCGCTGGCTCCGCAGCGGGCGCGGCCGCCATGAGCGCTCCCGGCTGGCCGGCATCCATGGGATTCTGCGCAAAGAAAATCACTCCACCGGCAACCGAGGCAGCGACAGCCACCCTGGCCATGTTCTGCCACCAGTGGCGGCGGGGAGCCTCCGCGAAAACAGGCGTGTTCTCTTCCACCGGTACAGGCTCCGCATCCAGGGCGGCACTGACACGGGCAGAGAAATCGGAAACCTCGACAGCAGGCATGTCACGGCGCATCACCGCGCTCGCCAACTGGTAGCGCGCCCAGGTCGCCTTGACCCCGGCATCACTCTGGCTGGCCTTGAGAATCCGCTGCAGCTCCAGTTCAGAAGCCTCATTGTCCATCAACGCCGAGATCGACTCCGCCAGGTTGTGATATGTCTGCTCTGTCATACTGAAAATAACCTTTGTATCGACATGAATCCGGGGCAGTCATCAATACTGCCATCATCTGTTGGTCCACACCCCTGACGCCGTGGCGAAAGAGCCTGACCATGAAGACCGGCGCGCCCATCAAAGGTTCAACGCTGCGCCAGATTTCGTTAAAAAACGTTAAAAACCCTCGACCAGCGGCTGGATGCGCTTATCGATCGCCTCCCGCGCACGGAAGATGCGCGAGCGCACCGTACCCACGGGGCAGTCCATGATGCTGGCGATATCCTCGTAGCTGAGCCCTTCCATCTCCCGCAGGGTGACCGCCGTGCGCAGGTCCTCGGGCAGGTCGGCGATGGCCTGGTCGATGGTCACCTGCAACTCGTCCCGCAACAGGTTGTGTTCCGGCGTGTTGTATTCCTTCATCGCCTCGTTGCCGCTGTAGAACTCCGCATCATCCACATCCACGTCACTCGCGGGCGGGCGGCGGTTGCGGGCAACCAGGTGGTTTTTGGCAGTATTGATGGCGATGCGGTACATCCAGGTATAAAAGGCGCTGTCGCCACGGAAATTGGGCAGGGCGCGATAGGCCTTGATGAAGGCATCCTGGGCCACGTCCTGCACCTCGGCATGATCGCGGATGAAACGGCTGATGATCGCCAGAATCTTGTGCTGATACTTGATAACCAACAAGTCAAAAGCGCGTTTGTCGCCTTTTTGTACCCGCTCGACCAATTGTTGATCGGCGTCTTCTTGCGCCAATTGCGCTGTCATTCCGGTAAAACCCCCAAGGACGCTGGCTGAGCCGGCATCAGTTTTGCTGATTGGCTTATGTTTTACTACTGGGCCCATGCGTATTTATAGCCTGATTATCGGTTCCGCGCCTGGCGCCGAACTGCAAAGTTATTGACCGCCCGATAGACTCGGGGCAGATCGCAAAAGTTCCGGGGCATTATACGTCTTTACGCCGCACTTACGTGAGGGACGACCAGTCCGATGCCGGGCGCGCTATAGTGGCGGGTACGGCGCCTTGTATATACTGCGTGCCTGTCCACCACAGCGGCCATTCCCAAGCGGCTGTTCCATGGGAGCCCCCCGATGAGCAAACACTTCCAACACGATATCCTGGTGATCGGTTCCGGCGCCGCCGGCCTGACGCTGGCCTTGCACCTGGCCCGGCATGCCCGGGTGGCGGTATTGAGCAAAAGCGCCGCCAATGTGGGCTCGACCTGGTTCGCCCAGGGCGGGATCGCCGCCGTGCTGGATGACCTGGACTCCATCGACGCGCACGTGGCCGATACGCTGGTCGCGGGCGCGGGACTGTGCCATGAGGATGCAGTGCGTTTCACCGTGGAACGCAGCAAGGGCGCCATCGAATGGCTGATCCGTCAGGGTGTGAGCTTCACCAAGGAGTCCGGCAGCGACGACTACCACCTGACCCAGGAAGGCGGCCACAGCCACCGGCGCATCATCCACAGCGCCGATGCCACGGGCCAGGCGGTGCATTCCAGCCTGATCGACCGGGCGCGCCAGGAAGCCAACATCGACATCTTCGAACATCACCTGGCGGTCAACCTGATCACCCAGGCCGATGCGGGGTCGCGCAAGCTGCGCTGCACCGGCGCCTATGCGCTGAACCACGAGGATGACGATGTCCATGTCTTCCAGGCCAAGGTCGTGGTATTGGCCACCGGCGGCGCCAGCAAGGTGTATCTCTATTCCAGCAACCCGGACAGTGCCAGCGGCGATGGCATCGCCATGGCCTGGCGCGCCGGCTGCCGGGTGGCCAACATGGAATTCAACCAGTTCCACCCCACCTGTCTCTACCACTCCAAAGCCAAAAGCTTTTTGATCACCGAGGCCCTGCGCGGCGAAGGTGCCTACCTGCGCCTGCCCAGCGGTGAACGCTTCATGCCGCGCTTTGACGAGCGGGCCGAACTGGCACCCCGCGATATCGTCGCGCGGGCCATCGACCACGAAATAAAACGCCTGGGCTGCGATTGCGTCTACCTGGACATCAGCCATAAATCGCCGGAATTCATCAGTGAGCATTTTCCGACGGTCAAGGCCCGCTGCCTGGAGTTCGGCATCGACATCACCCGCGAACCCATTCCCGTCGTGCCCGCCGCACACTACACCTGTGGCGGCGTGGTGGTGGATTACCGCGGACGCACCGACCTCAAACACCTCTATGCCATCGGCGAAACCTCATTCACGGGGCTGCACGGCGCCAATCGCATGGCGAGCAATTCCCTGCTCGAATGTATCGTCTATGCCCAGTCCGCGGCAGAAGACATCCTCGATCTCCTGACACAAATCCCCGAGCCGGATACCTCTCCGGCCTGGGACGAATCACGGGTGACGGACTCCGATGAGGATGTGGTGATTTCCCACAACTGGGATGAACTGCGCCGCTTCATGTGGGACTACGTGGGCATTGTGCGCACCCACAAGCGGCTGGAGCGCGCCACCCACCGCATCAAGCTGCTGCAAAAGGAAATCGCCGAGTACTACAGCAATTACAAGGTGAGCGGCGATTTGATCGAGCTGCGCAACCTGGCCACGGTGGCCGAGCTGATCATCCGCTCGGCGATTGAACGCAAGGAGAGCCGCGGCCTGCATTTCTCACTGGATTACCCGCACAAATCCTCCATCGCCCGCGACACCATCCTGGTGCCCACCAACTTTGCCGGGCAGGATATCGTGGTCAGCAAGGACTAGCGGTCCATGGAGCTGCCAGATCTGACGGGATCATGAGGCCGGGCGGCGCCAGGCGCGGCTGAACAGGAGTACCCGCAGGCGGCGCAGGTCATCCGCGTCGGCGCTGTCCGGCAAGAGGACCAGATGCCAACGGCGCGGACCGGTCGTCTCGCGGAACGGCAGGATGATCAACCAGGGCCAGACCAACAGCTCACCCGCCAGCGCCAGAGACCTGATCTCACCCTTGCTGTGCCAGGTCCACAATCCGCGGTCGAACGCCAGCTCACCGGCTTCGCACGCCCGGCCGCGGTAGCGATAACGCAGATGCCATAACAGCAGGACACACACGGCCAGGGCACCGAATCGCGCGCCCCAGCCCCAGGGCCACAATGCCCAGCCGACCAGCACTGCCACCAGCACGTGCAGCACCCATTGGTAGTGCCACAACCAGCGGGACGGGCGCAGGGTCAACCGCAGGCTGCTCTCAGCCGCGAGAGGGTTGGAGGCCGGTGTTGGCGCGGACAAGGCTGACAATCCGTTGCAGTTGCGGGTCCGCGGGTTCCTCGCGGTTCATGCACCAGGCATAGATATCCTGGTCCTCGCAAGCCAGCAGGGCCTGGTAAGCCAGCTGGTCGTCTTCCGACAGGGTCGGGTAGATATTGTCGATGAAGGGAAGCAGGATCAGATCCAGCTCCAGCATGCCGCGCCGACTGGCCCAGATGAGACGATTGGTATCCACACATAGTACCTGCGAGTCAAAATCGGCGCCCAGTATACCTGCCCGCTTTGTTGTCGGCGCAAGTGCCTCTATCATGGCCACCCGGCGAGCGACTGGAGCAACCTCATGAACACAAGCATTTCCCGACTTCCCCGGTTTCCCACGGATGCGGCACAAACCTGCCATGTGTCGCTGGGAACCGGCCTGCTGGCGGTGCAGGGGCCCGATGCCATCAAATTCCTGCAGGGGCAAGTCACCTGCGACCTGCGGGAACTGGCGGACCGGCATACACGCCTGGGCGCCCACTGCACCCCCAAGGGACGCATGCTCGCCAGCTTCCGCGCCCTGCAACGCAGCCCCGAAGAACTCTGGCTGCTCATGCCGCGCGAACAGGTCGAGGACACCCGCGCGGCACTGGGCAAGTACATCGTTTTTTCCAAAGCCAAACTGGTGGACCTGAGCGCTGCTTACACCAGCCTGGGCGTCATCGGCCCCGGGGCCGCGCAGGTTCTGCGCAACCAGTTGGGAGAGTTGCCGGTGGCGGACGGGGATTGGCTCGAAGGCGGCGACTTCTGGATTCTGCGGCGCCATGAGGCCCGTTTCGAATGTGGTTTTTCCGCAGTGGACGATCCCCGGCTGATCGCGCTCAGGGCAGCCACCGAGGCCCTGGATGAAAATGCCTGGACCCTGGCAGACATCCGGGAAGGACTGGGACAGGTGCGCCAGGCAACCCGGGAATTGTTTACCCCGCAGGCCATCAATTTCCAGTTCGTCAACGGCATCAACTTTCGCAAGGGCTGCTACACCGGACAGGAAATCGTGGCCCGCCTTCACTACCGCGGTCAGCTCAAGCGCCACATGTACCGATTCGCCGGTACGTTGTCCGATGATGTTCCGCTGCCCGAGCCGGGCAGCCGTCTGATCAACGCCGCGGGCCAGCCCCAGGGCGAGGTGGTGATAGCGGCCTGGGCCGGGCCGGGATGCGTGGAACTGCTGGCCAATACCGGCGATAACCAGTTGGAAGACAGCTGGCTGCCCGGCTCGACGCCCAAAAAACTCGAGCCCCTGCCACTGCCCTATGCTATACCTACAGCAAACGACACCTGATATTTGCCCGCCAGGACGTGCATCCCCAACTCAACGAGAAAAACCAGCAAGCGAGATCGGCGAGAAGCCCCGTACAGGATCATCCATGAGTCAAATTTCTGAAAAAGTCCGACAGGAAATCATCACCGCCCTCAAGAACGATCGCCTGATATTGCCCACACTGCCGGAGGTGGCCCTGCGCGTGCGCGAAGTCACCAACGACCCGGACGCGGACATGGAAAAACTGACATCGGTCATCGGCAACGACGCCGCCCTGAGCGCCCGTATCGTGCGCGTCGCCAACAGCCCCCTGCTGCGCGGCAGCCGCCCGATTGAAGACCTGAAATCCGCGGTGATGCGCCTGGGCATGGCATACACCAGCAACATCGCCACTGGCCTGGCCATGGAGCAGATGTTTCAGGCCACCTCCGATATGGTGGATATCCGCCTGCGCGAAGTCTGGTCACGCTCCAGCGAGATCGCCGGCATCAGTCACGTGCTCTGCAAACACTACACCCGCCTGCGGCCGGACCAGGCCACACTGGCGGGCCTGGTGCACAAGATCGGCGTGCTGCCGATACTGACCTTTGCCGAAGAACATCCGACGCTGTTGAGCAACAGTCTTGTGCTGGATCACGTGATTGAACAGCTTCACGCACCCCTGGGCGACCTGATCCTGAAGACCTGGGGATTCCCTGAAGAGCTGGCCCATATCCCCTCGCAGCACATGGATTTCAGCCGCAACCTGCCCAAAGCCGACTACGCCGACATAGTGACCGTCGCCATGCTGCAAAGCTACATGGGTTCCGACCACGCCATGGCGCGCGTGGACTACACGAAGGTTACTGCCTTTGAACGCCTGGGCCTGGATTCGGACATGCACTACGCGGAATCCGAAGACCTGACCGACGAAATGGAAGCAGCCATGGCGCTGCTGGCCTGACCACCGGCTGGCCGGCGCCTGTTCAGAGGCGCCAGTCGATGGGGGTCACACCCCGGGATTGCAGATAATTATTGGCTTGGGAAAAGTGGCCGTTGCCGATAAAGCCGCGATGGGCCGACAGCGGCGACGGATGGGGGGACTTGAGCACCAGATGCCGCCGCCCGTCGATCCACTGGCCCTTCTTCTGCGCATAGCTGCCCCACAGCATGAACACCACACCCTCGCGCTGCTCGTTCACCAGCTGAATCGCCCTGTCGGTAAAGGTCTCCCATCCCTGCCCCTGATGGGAGCCGGCACGCGCCTGCTCCACCGTCAGGGTGGCATTGAGCAGGAGCACGCCCTGGTTGGCCCAGGCTTGCAGGCAACCGTGGGAGGGGACGGGAAGCCCCAGGTCGCGCTTCAATTCCTGAAACATGTTTTGCAGTGAAGGAGGTGCGGGCACGCCCGGCTGCACGGAAAAACACAGGCCATGGGCCTGTCCCGGCCCGTGATAGGGGTCCTGCCCCAGGATCACGACCTTGACCTGGTCCAGCGGCGTGGAATTGAAAGCGTTGAAGATATTGCTGGAGGCGGGGTAAATCACCCTGCCCTGCTGCTTCTGCTGCAACAAAAAGCTGCGCAGTTGCTGCATGTAAGGCAATTCGAATTCAGGCTCCAGGTGAGCGAGCCAGGAGGGGTGAAGGTCGATTTTACGTTTTTCCTGTGTCATAAAAACAAAAAGCCCGGTAATGGTTACCGGGCTTTTTACCTGATGAGTCAGAGAATGTAAAACCTAGAGCTTGTCGCCGTGCTGGCTCAGGTACTTGGCAACGCCGGCCGGAGACGCATCCATACCCGCGTCACCTTCTTTCCAGCCAGCCGGGCACACTTCGCCGTGCTCCTGGTGGAAAATCAGCGCGTCGACGGTGCGGATGGTTTCATCGACGTTGCGGCCGATGGGCAGGTCGTTGACGATCTGTGAACGCACCACGCCGTCTTCGTCGATGATGAAGGTGCCGCGGAAAGCAACACCGCCTTCGGACTCGACATCGTAAGCCTTGGCGATTTCGTGCTTCACGTCAGCAACCAGGGTGTACTTGACCGGGCCGATACCACCTTCGTTGACCGGAGTGTTGCGCCAGGCGTTGTGGGTGAACTGGGAGTCGATGGATACACCGATCACTTCCACATTGCGCTTCTTGAACTCTTCCACACGGTGGTCGAACGCCAGCAACTCTGACGGGCACACAAAGGTAAAGTCCAGGGGATAGAAGAAGATCACGGCTTTTTTGCCTTTGATCGCGGAAGAAAGAGTATAGCTGTCAACGATTTCGCCATTGGCCAGAACAGCCGAGGCGGTGAAATCCGGTGCTTTTTTACCTACTAATACGCCCATGTCAAATCTCCTGATTCAGTTAAGGGGTTGATCAAAGCTGGTCAGGGACCGCAGTCCCCGGCCCGCGGAAAATCCAGGGCCGGAAATAACTGCCAGATTCCCTGATCGTCAAGGATATTCAGTGCTTTCCTAATTAAAAGCTAAGCTATTGATAGCAGCTGACTATCATACACAGGCATATCCAGGTGTCACATTAATTTTTTATATGGTTTACCCCAAACGATAACTATGGATATAAGGCCGGCTAAACCCATCATCAGATGCAAATTATTCTCAGGCATCATTGACACAAATTCTCATTAGCAATACCATCCCGGCTGATTTCATCAGTATCCGGAATACCGCCACATGTACGTCTGCCTTTGCAAAGCCGTCACCGACCGCCAGATCAAATCCGCCATAGACGAGGGTGCCAATTCCCTGGGTCAATTGCGCCGGTGCCTGGGCGTGGCGAGCCAGTGCGGCAAATGCGGCATCACCGCCCGTGAAATCCTGGAACAGCATTCACCATCCACCGGTGAAAGTGCGCAATTCAACAATTACTACGCTGTCGCCTGACGCATCGAACAAGCGCAAACGACAATCAGAATCACTCGTTATCTCCTTTATTTTTACTTACACATCAAATACTTAGCCTTGACAGGCCCGATTTTGGGGGCCAGACTTTCCGATACCCTGGCGCATCGCCCGGCACTTGCAGGAGAAAGTCATCATGAAAGGCGACCCCAAGATCATCGCAGCCCTCAACAAAATCCTCGGCAACGAACTGGTAGCCATCAACCAGTATTTCCTTCACGCCCGCATGTATAAAAACTGGGGGCTCAAGGAGCTGGCCGGCCACGAATACCATGAATCCATCGACGAGATGAAACACGCCGACAGGCTCGTGGAGCGGATATTGTTCCTGGAGGGCGTGCCCAACCTGCAAGACCTGGGCAAGCTGCACATCGGTGAAGACACCCTGGAAATGCTCAAGTCAGACCTGTCGGTGGAACTCAAGGCCATCCCCGATCTGCGGGAAGCCATAGTGCTGTGTGAATCCGTACGCGATTTTGGCAGCCGCGAGCTCCTGGAAGATATCCTCCAGTCCGAGGAGGAACACGTGGACTGGCTGGAAACCCAATTGGAGTTGATCAACACCGTTGGGTTGCAAAATTACCTCCAGAGCAAAATGGGCTCCTGAACACCCTGTTCAGGCATGTCCAGCAACCGCTGACGGAGCTCCGGCAGGAGCTCCCCCTCATCAAACAGCTGCTCCAATTGCCCGTGCAGCCGGATTACACCCGCGTCATCCCCCTCTGCCCGCCGCTCATCGAACTGCCTCACAAAGATCTCCTGCAAATCCTGGAGGCCCCGGCGGCCGAATGATTGTTCGGCAGGGTCTTCACCGCGCAAGGCCGCGCGATAAATCACCACCAGGTCTTCCGCCAGGGCCATGTCCTTTTCCACCGCGATCCGCAAGGGCATGGCTTGTTGTTCGAGACTCTGAAAGGTCTCGCTCTGAAAAGTCTCGCGCTGAAAAGTCTTGCTCTGAAAAGTCTCGAAAGCCGCTTTCTCCAGCGGCGGGGCTGTCAAGTTGCTCGCCATCCTTGGGGGTGATGGTCCTCTAGCCAGCCAATACATGGCCAGCAAGACCACGGCCACGGCGACTCCCCAAACCAGGGGACGGGGTACCACCGCATGGTGGTCCCTTGGCACATCGTAGAGGTGTTCGGGCGTGAAGGGTGTTTCCGGTAAGGGCGGCTCGCTGGAGAGCGCGTTCATGGCCTCAGGCAGTGTCTGGACAGTAAGGCTCCGCCCCTGTATCAACAGCGACCGCTCGCTACCCTGCTCAGCGTTGGCAAGGACACCGGGATCAAGGCCGGCCAGCGCCTCCGCCAGACAAGTTGCCCGTGCATAGCGCTCTGCCGGTTCCCTGCACAGGCTTTTGTCGATCAGGGGTTGAAAAGCGGCGAGATGATCCGGCAGCCGTGGTGGACGTTCTTCGTCCTGCCAGGCCATCAACGCGGTGCTGGTCTGGCCCATGCCATCAGGCAGCCTTCCGGCGACCAGCAGGTAAAGCAGCATGCCCAGGCTATAGACATAGGCCCGCCCATCCAGTGGCATGCCCCGCAACCGTTCCGGCGCCCAAAAGGGCATCTCTGATGGCAGCCAGGACTCCGGAGGAATCTGCTGGCCGGGCCGGAAACCGATCAGCCGTGGCGATGTGTCCACGCCGCCAAGCAGGATGTGCTCAGGCGCGAGGTTCGCCGTGAAGTAACCTCGATCAGCCATGTCATCCAACGCGGGAGCCAGGCGCTGCAATACCGCCAGCAGGGATACCAGATCCATCTCGAAGCGGCGATGATCCAGACTGTGTCCGGGCCAATAATCCATGACCATGTAGGCCTGGCTGCCGAGAATCCCGGCACCCACAGGCGCACTCAGCAATGGATGTGACAGTGACTGCAACACAGCCAGCTCATGCCGCAACACCTCGCCCTGGCAGGCCGGCGTGGTCAGCTTGATGACTTTTTCCCCACCGCCAGCCGTTGGCAACGCGAGATAGACCGCCGCCCTGTCGCTTTGGCTGAGCGCCACCACCAGGGTATAGCCGGGGATATCAGGCAGCCGGGATACACTCATGCACCAGCGCTCATGCCAGATCAGCCACCGCGGGACACTTTGCGGACCGGACCACCAGGAGAGCGACCAGCAGCAGGATCACCAGACTCAGCCCCAGGACCCAGGGCCAACCGACATGGTGGAAAAACCAGCCCGTGCCACCGGCGGTGAAGGTCATGACGGCATAGGTGGTAAATTCATTGGCGGCCTGTAAACGGCTGCGCACCCCTGCATCGGGAACCTGTGCCAACAGGGTACTGCCTCCCATGTACATGAAATTCCACCCCAGCCCCACCAGCAAGAGCGCGACATGGAACATCCATAAAGCCTCACCAGCGAGCGCGAGCGCGCAACCGGCGGCCAGGATGCCGCACCCCATCAGGGCCAGGGGGCGGGCACCATAGCGCGCGATGGCCTTGCCGGTTGCCAGGGACGGCGCAAACATCCCCAGCAGGTGCCACTGGATGACACTGGCCGTCTGTCCCGCCGAATAACCGCAGTGGTTCATGGCCAGGGGACTGGCCAGCATCACAAACATCATCACGGCATAACCACCGGCACACAGCAGTACGGCGGGCTGCCAAACGGGATGGACCAGCAACTGGCGCAATGACAGCCGCACCACCGATGTGACGCTGCCGGCCTGGCGCGGCGGGAAGCGTAGCCGGGAGAAAAGCAGTAACGCCGGGAGTATGAGCAAGGCCGCCAGCAGATAGGCCCCCAGGTAGGTTCCCGGCGTGAGTGTGAGCCCCAGGGTGCCGAGCATGGGCCCGAAAAACGCGGCAAGGATGCCACCGCTGAGCACCCAGGCAATCGCCTGGCTTTTGCGCGCATCGGCCAGGCCTTCGGCAGCGGCAAAGCGATAGTAGAGTGCCGATGCCTGGTAGGCACCGGCCAGCACGCATCCCAGGCAGAACAGGGCAAATGATTCACGCCAGAGCCCCCAGCTGCAAACCAGTCCACCCACCAGTCCGCAGCAGGCGCCCGCCATGAAACCGCGGCGGTATCCCCAGCGGTTGAACCAGCGCGGCAACACCAGGCTCAAGAGTGCCGTGCTCAAGGTGCCACACAAAAAGGGAAGCGTTGCCAACGCAGGCACTGGCGCCATGCCGGCACCCACCAGGCCGGAGAAAGACAGTCCCACGGCGACAGAGGCCATCAACAGAAACTGGGCCAATCCCAGCATCAACGCACTGCGATACATGAATGCCCCGCCTCCAGACCCGTGAAGCGCGACAATCGCCGGAAACTTGTTCTGCGTCAAGCGCGTGCCAGAAGCTTTCGCGGTAGACTCCCCTCAAACCAATCATCGACCTGCCGGCAACGCTGTCCGGATATTCGAGGAGGCCATGTATGAAAGTCGCCGTCTTCAGTACCAAAGCCTATGATCGCGACTATCTGGCGGCCGCCAATGCCGGCCGCCATCAATTGGATTTCATCGAGGCGCCGCTCAACACGCAGACCGTGCGGCTCGCGCAGGATGCCGATGCCGTGTGCTGCTTCGTCAACGATCACCTGGATGCGGATTGCCTGGGCGCCTTGCATGAGTTGGGCATAAAACTGGTGGTGCTGCGCTGCGCGGGATTCAATCAGGTGGACCTCGCGGCCGCCCGCAACCTGGGCATCACCGTCGCGCGGGTGCCGGAGTATTCTCCCCATGCGGTGGCGGAACACGCCCTCGGCCTGATTCTGATGCTCAATCGTCATCTCCATCGCGCCCACCACCGCGTGCGGGAAAATGATTACTCACTGAATGGACTGCTGGGCTTCGATCTCGTCGGGAAAACCGTGGCGGTCATAGGCACGGGCAAGATAGGCCAGGTGTTTGCGCAGATCATGCTGGGCATAGGCTGCCGGGTCATCGCCCATGATCCCCAACCCAGCGCCGAATTGATCAGCCGCGGTGTGGTGTACGTGAGCCTCGATGACCTCTGGCCCCAGGCCGATATCGTTTCGCTGCATTGTCCGCTCAACAGCCAGACCCATCATCTGGTGAACCTCGACGCCATCAACCGCATGAAGATGGGAGTCATGCTGATCAATACCGGACGCGGCGGCCTGATCGACACGCGCGCGGTGATCACCGGGCTCAAGGCCCGCAAAATTGGTTACCTGGGACTGGACGTGTATGAAGAAGAAGGGGATTTGTTTTTTGAAGACTATTCCAACCAGTTGTTGCAGGACGATGTATTTGCGCGGCTGCTGACCTTTCCCAATGTCGTGATCACCGGCCATCAGGCCTTTTTCACCCGCGAGGCGCTGACGGCCATCGGCGAGATCACGCTTGCCAACATCACCCACTTCGAATCCGGTGCACTGGACCGGGTGTGCCGGGTGGAATGATCCGGCACACCCGCGCCATCAATTGAGCAGGCCGAAAACACCCAGTGAGTAGGCGCGCTTGCGCTTGTCGCCCTGGAGTGAACTGAGGCGCACCAGCGCGCCGGGCTTGAGCTCTTCATTCTGGAACCGGGTGTCACCGGTGCCCTCGTCAAAACCCACCACCACACCCTCGTGCAGGTGATAGGCGATCACATCGCCTTCTTCCACACCGACGCTCACCGCAAAGTTGATGCGATTGAGACCGGGCTGGTGAACCCGCAACGGCTTGCTGTCCCAGATCACAACCAGGTGCTGGTCAACCTGGCGCAACACTTTTACGCTGAAACTGCCCGGCTTGAGAAAGAAACCGCCGACACCGGTGAGTGTGCCTGGCCGCGGAATGGGGTTGGCCAGGTCGATCAGTTGCAAGGCCTTTTCCTCTCGCAGGGAACGCTCCACCAATTCGCCACCCACATAATCCAGCAGACCACCCTGCACCAGGAAATCGCGGTAGGCATCGATCTGGTACTGCACAAAACGGCGGACCTGGCCGCGCAGTTCCGACGACTCCTGGATGCGCGACGACTTCTCCGTTCCCAACACCCCGATGACGCGCTCACGCTCCGCCAGCTCCTCGCGCAATTCGGTTTCCTGCTGTTGCAATTGGCCAATCTGCTGGTTGGCGCGATCCAGCTCCGTCCTGAGCTGCTGGTTCTGGTCTTGCATTTGTTTGATATTGGGTTGCGTCTGGCAGGCGCCCAGGAGCAGCGCCACACCGATTACCGCTAAACCACGACCTGGACGACCTGGATTCATGAACGAGTCCCTCAATGAGATGTAATGTATTGGATAACTGTATGTCTACGGATACTTCAATAACGTCAGGTCAACGCTTGACATTGAAACGCTCGCTGATCAACGTCTGGTGATCCAGCAGCAGGTCGATACTGTAACCGCCCTCGGCGAAGCCACTGACCGGCTGTTCCATGCGAAAGAACCTGACCCCCTCGGCCCCAGATACCACCACAGGCACCTGCACGATCTGCATGCTGCGGGAACCATCATAGAGGATAGCCTGAATGACGGAAGCGTCACTGGCAAAATTGCGGTAGTCAAAGCCCAGATAGATCACCCGGTCCGCCGCGATGGTGGACGGCTGTTCTTCCGGCAGCTGCGACATATCCTGGGCGCCGACCCGCAGGCGAATCACCCTGGGTCTGGCTTCTTCGGCAGCCTTCTCCAGATCGAGCGCGAGTTTTTGCAGCGCCTGGCTTTCGGGAAATTCCACCTGGGCGCTGGCCAGCAGGCTGGTGGCCGTCCTGATGTCCTCCAGCGCCATGCTGGCCTGGATTTCCTGGATCAGGGCGGCCTCCCGTGCCGCATGCCGCCGCCTGGATTCCACCGCCGTTTCCAGGCGGGTGTTGAGCTGGAACAGCGCGGGGTGATCGTTTGCAACCGACAGGCCGCGCCTGACCAGTTCCAGCGCCTGCTCCGGCTGCCCCTGCTGCTCACGGGCCTGTGCCAGTTCGGCATAACGGCCGGCGATACGCTGCAACCCATCCAGTGCCTGGGGCTGGCCGGGGTCTTCCTGGAGAATGGCCCGATAGATTTCCAGGGCATTGGCGCCGGGAGGAGACCCCAGGGCATCCCGCGCGAGATAGGCTTCGGCCTCGGCCAGGCGTGTCTCCAGAACGGAAGGGGCCTCCGCGTCCGGGGGTGTTTCCTGCCCGGCAACGGGCTCGGCTTCCGTCGTATCTGTCGCTGCCGCCGTATCGAGCGGCGGACTTTCTCCTGATTCATCACCAGGGGTGTCATCTCCAGGAGCGCCATCCGAAGGCGCGCCATCCGGTAACACCGGACCGGACACCTCTGGCAGTGTCTCACTCTCCGCCGGAGACCCGGCAGTATCCGACATCGCGGATGACGACAATGCCGCGGCAGACGAGCGGGGACGTATATCGACCAGTTGCTCCAGCCCCTGCTCATCCGCATCCAGAGGCGCATGGGCTACCGGAGACACCGGCGTGAGGTAGGCCTGGATGTCTGCCCGGAACAGGTACACGGCACCACTGATACCCGCGGCCAGGAGCAGGGCAACCAGCCAGGCTATCCCCGATCGCCTGGCGGGCGGTGGGCTGTAGTGGATCACCCGGTCTTCGGCGCCCAGCACCAGGCCACCCGGGGGGTGTATGACACGGGTTTCCTCCAGGCTCGGCACCACCAGGGTGGCATCGCCCGGCGCGGCATCGAAGCCGGGGGTGGGTTCCCGGTTGGCGAGGATTTCCTGGGTCGTGGCCCACGCGGCCAGCTCCGCCTCATTGGCGGCGGCCTCTTCGGCCAGCAACTGCTGGCGGGTCGCTTCGGCCTGCTCGAGGGATTCCGGCGCGAGGGCATCTAGATCGGCAATCAGCTCCGCCGCCGTCTGGTAACGGTCTTCCGGCCGCTTGGCGAGCGCCCGGTCGATAATGGGCTGGAATATCTGCAACTGGCCCGGCAGACGGGGAATCTCTTCGGAGATATGCATGATGCCCACCACCACCGCGGAATCCGCGTGGTAAGGCACCCGCCCGGTCAGCAGCAGGAAGAGCACGACACCCAGGCCATAGATGTCCGCCCGCGAATCCACCGGCAGCCCCTTGGCCTGCTCGGGGCTCATGTAATGGGGCGTACCTATGGCGGTACCCGTGCGGGTCATGCCCGATGCCATGTCCGAAGGACGGGCGATGCCGAAATCCATGAGGACGGCACGGCCATCCTCGTCGTGGAGCATGATGTTCTCGGGTTTGACATCCCGGTGCACATAGCCTTTCTTGCCGGCGAAATCCAGGGCGCGGGCGACATCGCGGATCACCCCCAGGCCCTGCTCCAGGGTCAGGTCCACACGGCGGAAGGCCAGCTCCTGGCCGGGAATGTACTCCATCGACAGGAAATAGCAGCCCTGGTGGACGCCCACGTCGTACACCGTGACGATATTGGGATGCACCAGGCGGCTGACGATGCGGGCCTCGCGCAGAAAACGCTCGCCAAACGCGGGATCCTCGGACAGCTGCGGGTCGAGAACCTTGAGCGCCACCTCCCGCTCGAAGCTCTCCTGAATGGCGAGGTAAACCCGGGCCATGCCACCGCGGCCCAGGGTTCGGATAATGCGATAACCAGGAATATCAACCTGCATTGATGTGCGCCATGCCTTGGATCGAAATCAGGGCAACCGCCAGCCCCTTGTTATGTTTTGCGGCGTACTGGCGCCCAAGTGAGCGCCCGCCAGCGTCTGCGCAATATAGCAGGTTCACCTTGCCGACTGGCAAGACATCTACAGCGGACATTGCCCTAAGCGGACAGCCTTCTAAAAAGGCACCCCGGTTCCGCGCACCGCCACCGTGGCTTCGATCTGGTATTCACGCCAGAGGGTTTCGGCCAGTACCGTCAGGGCATCCGTCTCGCCGTGCACCAGGTAAAAACGCGGACCGGTTTCAAACGCCGCGGCCCAGTCGAGCAGCTGGCGCTGGCCCGCATGGGCCGAGAACCCGCCCAGCGTGTGGATACGGGCGCGCACCAGGATTTCCTGGCCAAAGAGTTTCAGCTTTTTCACTCCGTTGACTAGGATGCGTCCCAGGGTGCCCTCGGCCTGGTAGCCGACAAACAGCACATGGGTATTTTTTTGCCACAGGCGGTGCTTGAAGTGATGGCGGATGCGCCCGCCGGTGCACATGCCGCTGCCGGCGATGATGATGGCGCCGCTCTTGATCTTGTTGAGCAGCATCGACTCTTCCACGCTGCTGGTGATCGTCAGGCTGGGCAGGAATTCACGCAGGCTGCGGCTCCGGTATTTCTGCATCAGCTCGCGGTCCTTGGCGTGCCAATGACCGCGCATCTGGTCATACACGTCAGTGACGGCGCCCCCCATCGGACTGTCGAGAAACACCTGCCACCCGTGCAGCTTGCCTTCGTGGTAAAGCACGCCCAATTGGAACAGCAACTCCTGGGTCCGCCCCACCGCAAACGCGGGAATCAGCACATTGCCACCGCTCGCCAGTGCGTCGGTCAATATGCCTTCAAACTGCTGGATGGTGTCCTGGAAGGAACGGTGATCGCGGTCGCCATAGGTGCCTTCCATCAGGACGATATCCGCCTGCTTGAGAGGTGTCGGGTCCGGCATCAGGGAGGTATCGGGATTGCCCAGGTCGCCGGAAAAAACCAGGGTCTTGCGCGCGTCACCCTCACCCAGGTGCAGCTCCACAATCGCCGACCCCAGGATGTGCCCGGCATCGTGGTACCGCAGGACCACACCGGCGGCCAGGGATTTGGACTGGCCGTAATCCAGGGTTTCCACCAGCTCCAGGGTTTTTTCCACATCGTCGCGCCCGTAGAGCGGCAACAGGGGTTCCTTGCCCGCCCGCTCCCGGCGCAGGTTGTCATATTCCAGGTCGCGCAGGTAAAGGTTGACGGCGTCCTCCAGCAGGATGCGCAACAACCTCTGCGTACCCGGCGTGCAATGGATGGGGCCGGAAAAACCGCCACGCACCAGGCGGGGAAGCATGCCGCTGTGGTCCAGGTGGGCGTGGGAGAGGATGACGGCGGTGATGCTGGCGGGATCGAAGGCAAAATCCTGGCTTTCACTCTGTTCGCCCTGCCGGATACCACAGTCCATCAGGTACCGGTGTCCACCGGTTTCCAGCAGGTGGCAGGAGCCCGTGACTTCCTGGGCGGCGCCGTGAAAGGTGATCTTGTGCTGTTTGGCCATTGGAGATCCTTAATCAGTGGTTAACGCGAAATCGTGACACGCCATTGCGCAACTATCATGGGGTAGCAAGAGTAGCAGGTTTGGTATGGCCCTAGCCCGACCTGTATCAAACCCTGTCCGAATTGCTGAAAAAGGGGCAAATTGCTAAGATTGCCGCCTTTTTGAACAGGCCAGCCGCGCCCATTCTCCCTTGCCCCACCCGTGAACCAAGAGAAATCCTATGTCCGTTGATTTTCGCTCAGCCTCCCTGTCCCTGTTGGCCCATCACGACGAATTTGTGGGGCGCCACATCGGCCCGGACAAGGCGCAGACCCAAGCCATGCTCGACGCGCTGGGCCTGCAATCGATGGAAGCGCTGATCGCGGACACGGTACCGGCCGGCATCCGGCTCACGGGTGACCTTGCGCTGGACGATGCGGTGAACGAAGCAGACGCATTGTCGCAATTAAAAGCCATCGCCGCGCGCAACCGCATTTTCAAAAGCTATATCGGCATGGGCTACCACGACACCCACACGCCCCATGTGATCCTGCGCAACGTGCTGGAAAATCCCGGCTGGTACACCGCCTACACGCCTTATCAACCGGAGATCGCCCAGGGCCGGCTGGAAGCACTGCTGAACTACCAGCAGATGATCATCGACCTGACCGGCATGGAGATGGCCAACGCCTCCATGCTCGATGAAGGCACGGCGGCGGCGGAAGCCATGGCCATGTGCAAACGCCAGAACAAGAAAAGTCATTCCGATACTTTTTTTGTGGACGCGGATACGCATCCGCAGACCATCGCCGTGATCAAAACCCGTGCCGAGCATTTTGGTTTCGAGGTCGTGGTCGCCAAAGCGGATGAACTCACCGGCGGCGACTATTTTGGCGCGCTGCTGTCCTACCCCGGCTCCAGTGGCGAAGTGCGCGACCTGACCGCGTTGATCGAGGCCGCCCACCAGCAACATACCCTGGTCACCGTAGCCAGCGATCTCATGGCGTTGCTGCTGTTGAAATCGCCCGGCAGCATGGGTGCCGATGTAGTTGTCGGCACCAACCAGCGATTTGGTATTCCCATGGGATTCGGCGGTCCCCATGCCGGGTTCTTTGCCTTCCGCGACGCCTACAAACGGTCGGCGCCGGGACGCATCATCGGTGTGTCGATTGACACCCGCGGCAAGCAGGCGCTGCGGATGGCCATGCAGACCCGCGAACAGCACATCCGCCGCGAAAAAGCCAACTCCAACATCTGTACGTCGCAGGTCCTGCTGGCGGTGATGAGTGCTTTTTACGCGATCTATCACGGCCCCGAAGGACTCAAGCGCATCGCCAATCGCATTCACCGGCTCGCCAGCATCGCCGCGGCGGCCTTGCAGGCAAAGGGTTTCAACCTGGCCAACCAACACTTTGTCGATACGCTCACCGTACAGGCCGGCGACAACCAAAAAGCGATTTACCAGGCGGCGCTCGATGCCGAGATCAATTTGCGCCTGATCGGCAAAAACGCCCTGGGCATCAGCCTGAATGAAACCACCACACTCGCCGACCTCGAAGCCTTGTTGAAAGTGTTCGGCGTCACCGGTGTGGACTTGCGAGCATTGGACCGCCAGATCATCGACGGCAAGAATCTCACCGCGGCCAAAGCGCTGCCGGCGGAGCTGCTGCGCGGCGATGCCGTGCTGACACATCCCGTCTTCAACAGTTACCACAGCGAAACCGACATGCTGCGCTACCTCAAGCGCCTGGAGTCCCGCGATATCGCCCTGAACCAGTCCATGATTCCGCTGGGTTCCTGCACCATGAAGCTCAACGCCACTGCCGAAATGATTCCGGTCACCTGGCCCGAGTTCGGCAAGATCCATCCGTTTGCGCCCATGGACCAGGCGCAGGGCTACCGCCAGTTGTTCGAGGAATTGCAGGAGATGCTCAAAGCCTGCACCGGCTATGACGCCATCAGCCTGCAACCCAACGCCGGCTCGCAAGGGGAATACGCGGGGCTGGTCGCCATCAAAAAATATTTCGCCAGCAAAGGTGAAACGGAACGCGATATCTGCCTGATCCCGGCATCGGCCCACGGCACCAATCCGGCCTCGGCGCAGATGGTGAGTTTCAAGGTCGTGGTGGTCGCTTGTGACAGCAAGGGCAACGTGGACCTTGCCGACCTGCAAGACAAGATCAACACCTACGGCAACCGTATTGCCTGCATCATGGTGACCTATCCATCCACCCACGGTGTCTTTGAAGAGGGCATCACCCGACTTTGCGACATGGTGCATGCCGTTGGCGGCCAGGTATATATCGACGGCGCCAACATGAATGCCCTGGTGGGATTGGCCGCACCGGGCAAATTCGGCGGCGACGTGTCGCACCTCAACCTGCACAAAACCTTCTGTATCCCCCACGGTGGTGGCGGGCCCGGCGTGGGGCCCATCGGGGTCGGCAAGCACCTGGAACCCTTCCTGGCCTCGCACCCGGTTCAGGAGATTCCCGGTACCGACAATGCCAATGGCACCATCTCCGCCGCGCCCTGGGGTTCGGCCAGCATCCTGCCCATCAGTTGGATGTACATCAAAATGATGGGCAGGAGCGGTATGCGCAAGGCAACGGAATACGCCATCCTCAACGCCAACTATGTGGCGAAAAAACTCGGCGATCACTACCCGATTCTCTACAAGGGAACCAAGGGATTTGTCGCCCATGAATGCCTGCTGGATCTGCGTCCCTTGAAAGAGGCCAGCGGTATCAGTGAAGAAGACATCGCCAAGCGGCTGATGGACTTTGGTTTCCATGCGCCCACCATGTCATTCCCGGTGGCGGGCACCTTGATGATCGAGCCCACCGAATCCGAATCAAAGGTGGAGTTGGATAAATTCATCGACGCCATGCTCACCATCCGCAGGGAAATCGCCCAGGTTGCCAGCGGTGAAATCACGGCGGAAGCCAGCGCACTGCACAATGCGCCGCACACACAGGACGACGTGCTGGATGAGCACTGGAACCGCGCCTATTCACGCGAGGTGGCGAGCCGTCCGGCAGCCTGGTTGAAGCATCATAAGGTATGGCCCGCCGTGAACCGGATCGACAACGTCTACGGCGACCGCAACCTGGTGTGCTCCTGCCCCAGCATTGAAAACTACCAGGATTAGTTCGTCGATTTCGGGAGTGACTGATGAGAGCCCTGCTGGAGTCCGTATTAAACCACCCGCGCACCGAGCGGTTCATCCTCGCCATCATCCTGATCAACGCGGTGACGCTGGGGCTGGAAACCAACAAGGAGGTCGTGGCGCGCTTCGGTCCCCTGCTCTACTGGCTGGACATTGCCGCCCTGACGATCTTCTGCATAGAACTCGTCGCCAAGCTCTATGTAAAAAGACTGCATTTTTTTCGCGACGCCTGGAATATTTTTGATTTCGTGGTCGTCGCCATCGCGCTGATCCCCGCGTCGGGTCCGCTGACCGTGCTGCGCGCCCTGCGCATCCTGCGGGTGCTGCGTTTGATCACCGTGGTGCCATCGCTCAAACGGGTCGTCGGCGCCCTGCTGGGCGCGATTCCCGGCATGAGCTCCATCGTCATGTTGCTGCTGCTGATTTTTTACGTGGGCGCGGTCATGGCCACCAAGCTGTTCGGCGATGCCTTTCCCGAGCTGTTCGGCACCCTTACCGGCTCGGTCTATACCCTGTTCCAGATCATGACGCTGGACAGCTGGTCCTCGGGAATCCTGCGCCCGATCATGAAGGTCTACCCCTACGCCTGGCTGTTCTTCGTGCCGTTTATCCTCATCACCACCTTTACCGCGCTCAATTTGTTCATCGGTGTGGTGGTGTCCGCCATGCAATCGGAAATCGACGCCGATCGCCAGGCCTCGGTGAGCAAGGCGGTGGCTGAAAGTGAAGAACCCCTGGTTGCCGAGGTGCGCGCGCTGCGTGCCGAACTGGCACGGCTGGCGGACAAACTGGAACAGCCGCCGACAAAACCGCGGCGCGAGTGACCGTCGTCAGTGGCGTCCGCCGATAGGTCCGGTGGAGTCGCGCATGATCAGGCTGGACCCCAGCACGCCCGCCGGCTGGAAATCCTTGCCGCGCAATTGCTTGAGCAAGAGTTCCGTGGCTTTTCTCGCCATCTGCTGCACCGGCTGGCGCACGGTGGTGAGGGAAGGCCATATCTGGTGGGCGACGGGTGTATCGTCAAAACCGGCCACGGAAAGCTCATCGGGCATGCGAATGCCCATCTGGTGAGCCACCATGATCACACCCGCCGCCATGTCGTCGTTGGCAGCGAATATGGCGGTTGGCCGGGGTTTCTTCTGCAACAGGTGGCGGGCGCAGGACTCGCCGGAATCAAAGGAATTCATCCCCTGCTCCACCCACGCGGCATTCAACTCGATGGCATTGTCCGACAGGGCAGCCTTGTAGCCCTCGTACCGGTAGGACACCGCGCGGTGGTCGGGGTGGCCACAGATGAACCCGATATCCTTGTGGCCCATGGCGATCAGCTGGCAGGTCATCTCGTAGGCGGCTTCCTGGTCGTTGGTTTCCACGTAGGGCGAAATGTCCTTGTTGAGCGTGGGCGCGATGCGCACAAAGGGCATATCCATGCGCTTGAGGGCCGCGAGCAATTCCAGGTGGTCGGTGAGTGGCGGTGTCAACAGCAAACCGTCGATGCGCTTCTGGTGGGTGAGGTCGATGATTTCCTTGGTGAGCTCCGGGTCCCGGTAATTGCAGGGGTGGATCAACAGGTCGTAACCCTGGGGGCGGCAGGTCAATAACACACCATCCTGCACCTCCAGCACATAGGTGGCGCTCGGATTGCCGTACAGCAGCCCGATCACATAGGAGCGGTTGCTCGCGAGGCTGCGCGCCGAGCTGTTGGGCCGGTAATCGAGCTGGATAATGGCGGCCATCACCCGGTCGCGGGTGGACTGGCGAACATTGGGTTCCTTGTTGACCACCCGTGAAACGGTCTTGATCGACACTCCCGCCAGTTCGGCCACATCATCAATGGTTGCTTTCAAGGTTTTTCTCTCACCGGTCTCAGTCTTTGGCGCAAGTATCCGCATACCGCACCCAAGGGGCAACATCATCGCACTCGCGCCAAAAAGTGTAAATGACTATATGGATCAATAGGATAGCTGTCATCCAACAGGCACAAAGCATGTGACAGCGCTGTCAGCATCCATTATAGTGCCTGCCGTTCAGCCTGAATAAAACACCCATAATCCTGACAATTCACGCTGCCTCTAGAACGTATCTTTCGTAAATAACAATTATCCTATCACGAGGTGTTATATGGCCAGCGCTCCGCAAGGCACCAGTCCGGTTCAATCCCATGCCATCGATGAGAATGCCGATTACCGGATTCCGCTTATTATTGTGACGATTCTGTTTTTTCTCTGGGGCAGTCTGACCTCGCTCAACGATATCCTGATTCCCCATCTGAAAGCGATCTACACCCTGACCTACGTGCAGGCAATGCTGGTGCAGTTCTGCTTTTTTGGTGCCTATTTCGTTGTGTCCATCCCGGCGGGCTATCTCATCAAGAAAATCGGCTACCAGAGCGGTGCCGTCACCGGCCTGATCATCGCCGCGGCCGGTTGCGCACTTTTTTATCCGGCATCGACCAGCGGCTATTCGATGTTTCTGTTCGCCCTGTTTGTCATGGCATCGGGCATTACGGTGTTGCAGGTGGCGGCCAACCCCTACGTCACCGTGCTCGGCCCGGCCCGCACCGCCTCCAGCCGACTTACACTCACCCAGGCGTTCAACTCCCTGGGTACGACAATCGCACCCTGGATCGGCGGTATCCTGATCTTGTCCACGGCCGTGCTGACCGTCTCGGAAATGGAACTGCTTTCCGCAGCTGAACTGGCCGAGTACCGCGCCAAGGAAGCGGCATCGGTACAGATGCCCTACCTGGCCTTGGCGGCAGCGCTCTTGTCATTGGCCATCTTTTTCGCCCTGGCGAGACTGCCGAAGATTACCCACACTGAAGAGGTGCTGTCACCGGATATCGCCTCCAACAAACCCTCCGCCCTGTCACACCCGCATCTGGTGCTGGGCGCCATTGGTATTTTTGTGTATGTCGGCGCGGAAGTGAGTATCGGCAGCCTGCTGGTCAATTTCCTGGGCGAGAGCCACATTGCCAACCTGCGCGAAGCGGAGGCGGCGCCCTACCTGGTTTATTACTGGGGCGGCGCGATGGTGGGCCGGTTCATCGGGTTTGCCGTCATGCGCTATATCAGTCCCGGTAAGACCCTGGCCTTCAATGCGACGGCCTCCGTGGTGCTGATCCTGATCGCGGTATTCGGCGAAGGCAAGGTGGCCATGTGGGCCATCATCGCGGTGGGCCTGTGCAACTCCATTATGTTCCCCACGATTTTCAGCATGGCGCTGTTCAGGCTCGGCAAGTTCACCAGCCAGGGTTCCGGCATCCTGTGTATGGCCATTGTGGGCGGCGCCCTGATACCCCTGGGCCAGGGCTTCCTGGCGGACGTTTTCAACCTGCAGGTTTCCTTCCTGCTGCCGGCAGCCTGCTACCTGTTTATTTTGTTCTTCGGCATCAAGTACGCGAACATGTACAAAGGCATGCCGAAAGCAGAACCCGGTCACTTGGGCTGATACAACACGTTTTGGAGTTCAAACAACAAGGGCGCCCTATGGCGCCCTTGTTGTTTGTAACATCTTTTTTTAAGACTCCCAGCGCGCCGCGGCCTGCTGGTCCTTGTCCTGCGCTTCAACCCAGACAGCGCCATCGGGAGTAACTTCCTTTTTCCAGAAGGGTGCGCGGGTTTTTAGGTAATCCAGCAAAAATTGCGCAGCGGCAAAGGCATCCTCACGGTGGGTGCTGCTGACCGCCACCAGCACGATCTGGTCCGCTGGCCGGAGTTTTCCCACACGGTGGATGATACGCCAGCGCAGCAACCGCCATCGGGTACAAGCCTCATCGGCAATGGCCTGTAATATTTTTTCAGTCATACCGGGGTAGTGTTCCAGCATCATGCCTTCGACCTTGCGGTCGAGGTTGATGTCGCGCACACGTCCGACAAACACCACTACCGCACCAGCGGCGCTATCCTCCGCCACCAGGGACGAGTATTCGGCCCCCACATCAAAGTCCTGTGTCTGGATGGAAATCACAACTCAGCCCCCGGTGACTGGCGGAAAGAAAGCAACCTCATCACCATCCTGCAAAGGATGCGCGCCCTTGACCAGGGTGTGGTTCACGGCAACCAGCAAGGAAGGCTGGGTCAGGAACGCCTGCCACTGGGGATGATCCGCCAGGAGCTGGCCGCGCAGTTGATCCGTGTCGGGGACAGTGGCCAGGGTCACGCGATCACATCCAAGCTGTTCACGCAACCGGGCAAAAAACAGCACCTGGATCACGCTCACTCCTCGGCGGATTCTTCGCGCTTGTAGTGGCCGCGCCGGCCCCCGCGCTTTTCAAGCAGGCACACCTGGTCAATCACCATGGCCATGTCCACCGCCTTGCACATGTCGTACACCGTCAGCGCGGCGACGCTGGCGGCGGTCAGGGCTTCCATTTCCACACCGGTCTGGCCGCTGACCTTGCAGTAGCTGGTAATGTCCACACTGGATTCGGATTCGTTCAGCACGAAGTCGAGGGATACCCTGGTGAGCATCAGGGGATGGCACAGGGGTATCAGGTCCGCGCATTTCTTTGCCGCCTGGATACCAGCGATCTGCGCGACGGACAGCACATCGCCTTTCTTCACACTGTTGTCACGCACCAGGGCAAGGGTCTGCGGTTGCATGCGCACCCGCGCGAAGGCCTGGGCCTCGCGCAGGCTGACATCCTTCCCGGAAATATCCACCATGGCGGCCTTTCCCTGATCATCCAGATGCGAAAAGCTCATGCAGGCGCCGCCTAGAATTTGTAGACCAGGTTGACGTAGGTGGTTGTATCGGTTTTTTTCTTGTCTGGCGCCACATCGCTGTTATGGGCCACATTCAGGCCCACTTTCAGTTGCAGGGCACCATTGATCCGGGTCGTCACGGACGACTCGGCGATGGAACGGGTGTTTTCTTTGGCGGACTCCACGCTCAGTGTCTGGTTGAACTCGGCGGTTTCCGTCATTTGCCAGAGGAACGCCGCCGCGCCGCGCAGGAGGGCGCCGCGCTCCCGTTCGATGACATCATCCGGCAGGACCTTTTCTCCCCAGAAATAACCCGGACCGACTTCCACATCCAGCTTCATGGTGTCGGTTTCATAAAGGCGGGTGCCATAACCCATGGCCAGCGTGGAGTAGCTGCGATAGGCGCCAAATTTATCCTCGGTGTGCGAACCGTAGACAAAGAGATTGGAGTTTTCGTTGTCGAGCTGGTAGGCACTTTTGACCGACCCGAAATATTTTTCAGCCGTTTTTTCCTTCAGCTTGGTATCGTCCTCCTGCTTGATCTGGTCCTCCTTGAACAGCGCGCTGAACACATAATGATTGTGCCAGCGTTCTGTCAGCTGTTTGACATCCAGCTTGGCCTGCACGCTGGTTGTTTCCGTGTTGCCGGAGGTGGCGATGACGCCAAGCTCGGCAGCGACGCTCCAGGGTTTGGTGGTTTCGGCTTGTACGCCAAGTGCGCAGGTCAGGGCCGGGATGGCCAGCAGATAACGGGATTTCATAACAACATCCTTAGGAATCAATATCGGGTGAGCCCCTGATGGGGTCGCGCCTGTGGGTGGAAGCAAAAAATTCCGGAAACCGGTATTTTTCGCCAGACGGGAGGATTACACAATAAAATACGCGGGCTTGTACAGGACACAGGTCCAGATTGGCACAAATGTCCCCCGTGATAGAATCAGCGGCCGTTTTTCAGGTTTTTCGTCCATGTCATCAATGTCCCCCGCCGGTCCCAGCCGCCGTTTTTGCATCGCGCCCATGATGGACTGGTCCGATACCCACTGCCGGGTCTTCTGGCGGCTGCTCAGCCGCAATGCCCTGCTGTATTCCGAAATGGTGACGACCGGTGCCCTGATCCATGGCGATCGCGCGCGCTTTCTTGATTATGACCAGACCGAGCATCCCCTGGCGCTGCAACTGGGCGGCAGCGATCCCGCCGCCCTGGCCGAGTGTGCCCGCATGGCAGAGGACTGGGGATATGACGAGGTCAATCTCAATTGCGGCTGCCCCTCGGACCGGGTGCAAAACGGCATGATCGGTGCCTGCTTGATGGCCGAGCCCGCCCTGGTGGCGCGCTGTCTCACCGCCATGCAACAGGCCGTGGGAATTCCGGTCACGGTCAAGCACCGCATCGGTATCGACGACATGGATGACTACGCGGGCCTGGTGGACTTTGTCCGCCCCCTGGCGGAGGCCGGCTGCCGCACCTTTATCGTCCACGCGCGCAAAGCCTGGCTCAAGGGCCTGAGCCCCAGGGAAAACCGCGAAATCCCCCCCTTGCAGTACGAGCGGGTATTCCGGCTCAAGGCCGAATTTCCCGACCTGGAGATCATCATCAACGGTGGCATCACGACACTGGAAGCCTGCCGGCAGCTGCTGGCCGGGGTCGATGGCGTGATGCTGGGGCGGGAGGTGTATAGCAATCCCTACCTGCTGGCCGAAGTGGACCGGCAGCTGTTTGACGATGACCGCCCACCCATCAGCCGGGACGCCGCCATGGCATCCTTTCGCGCCTACTGTGCCCGGCAACTGGCGGATGGGGTCAAACTCAGCCACATGACCCGCCATATCCTCGGGCTCTACCAGGGATTGCCCGGCGCCCGTAGCTTCCGGCGGGTCCTGAGTGAAAAAGCGCCACGGTCCGGAGCCGGGCTCGAGGTGCTCGATGAAGCCCTGGCGGCTTTGCGGGAAACCGCCGCCTGAGATGCAGCCCTTCTCCTTAAGTATTACAATGCCGGCTCATAACACCCAGAACACATCCATTCCGCAACAGGACCATGACAGTGACCAGTAAACTTGAACAGCTCAAGCAATTTACCGACGTTGTCGCCGATACCGGCGATATCGAGGCCATCCGCCTTTACAAGCCGCTGGATGCGACCACCAATCCCTCGCTGCTCTTCAAGGCAGCGCAAATGCCCCAGTACCAGGACCTGCTGACACGCTCCCTCGAGGCCGCCAGAAGCGTATCCGGCAGCGCCGGGCAGATTGCCGCCGCCTGCGACCACCTGGCCGTGGCCATTGGCCTGGAAATCCTCAAGATCGTCCCCGGACGCATTTCCACCGAAGTGGACGCCCGCCTCTCCTATGACACCGAGGCCAGCATCGCCAAAGCCCGCCACCTGATCAGCCTCTACGAACAGGGCGGTATCGGCAAGGAGCGTGTACTGATCAAGCTGGCTTCCACCTGGGAAGGCATCCGCGCCGCTGAAATCCTGGAAAAGGAAGGCATCAACTGCAACCTGACCCTGCTGTTCGGCTTCAACCAGGCGAACGCCTGTGCCGATGCCGGTGTCTTCCTGATTTCGCCCTTTGTGGGCCGCATCCTCGACTGGTACAAGGCCAACACCGACAAGAAGGAATACACACCCGATGAAGATCCGGGCGTGGTGTCCGTGCGCCGCATCTACAACTATTACAAGCAGCACGGCTACAAAACCGTGGTCATGGGTGCCAGCTTCCGCAATATCGGCGAGATCGAGGCCCTGGCCGGCTGTGACCGCCTGACCATCAGCCCGCAGCTGCTGCAAGAACTGGATGCCGACACCAGCAAGCTCGAGCGCCGCCTGTCGCCCGACAACCTGGGCGAGGCAATCGCCAAGGTACGGGATACCGAAGCCAGCTTCCGCTTCGCCCTCAACCAGGATGCCATGGCCAACGACAAGCTGGCCGAAGGCATTCGCGGTTTTGTGAAAGACCAGATCAATCTGGAAAACCTGCTCAAAGCACGTGCTCAATAAGCTGTCACAATGGCTGGACCGCCACCTGGGCTCAGGTGGCGATACCACTCCCGCCCCCTTCACACCCGCCCAGAAACAATTGGCCATGGCTGCATTGCTGGTCGAGGTTGCCCGTGCGGACCATCACTTCTCTGACGTCGAAGTCACCCATCTGCTGAACCTGCTGGAGCGTAAATTCGCCCTACCGGCCGACGAGCAGACTGCGCTGCTGGAATTGGCGAGCAATCACGCGGCAGACGCCACATCCCTGCATCAGTTCACGCAACTGGTGAACGCGCATTGTGATCGTGGCGAGAAGCTGTCGCTGCTGATTGCCATGTGGGAGTTGGCCTATGCCGATGGCCAGTTGGACAAGTATGAGGAATATGTCATTCGCAAGGTAGCTGATCTGCTGTATCTGACCAACGCGGATTTCGTGCGCGCCAGGCAGGCAGCGCGGCAATCCATGGCACCGGGCGCCTGATCCGGCCCGTCAGGGGCTTTCCAGCATCTTGACCAGGTTGCGGAAGGTCTCGCGGTTTTGCTGGTTCATGTCCATGAGGACACGGTGGGCTTCCAGTACCTTTTCCTTGACGGCGGCTTCATTGTCGGTAATGGCCGGAAGCGGCTCTATGGGCGTCACCGGTGAATCCAGTTCACCCACCATCGTGAAGATGTCATGGAAACCCATGGTTTCCAGCACGCGGTTGATACTGGGATTGGTGGAGAGTAAAACAGGCTCAACGCCATGACGCTCCTGCCCCTGGATGGAAATCTTGGCCATCAGGCCCAGGGTGGTGCTGTCGATGGCCTCCGCGTCGGAGAGATCGAAGAGCACGCCCGCAAAATCATCGCGACCCAGCATGGTATCGATGAACTGGTCAAAGGAAATACACAGGGTCAATCGCACATCACCCACCATTTTGATCACATAGACGCCATGGTGGTCGGCAACCAGTATCTGGCCGGGACGCATGCTACTTACCTCGGGTAATGGTCAATATGGCAATGTCATCCGGGGTTTCCTTGACCGATTCAATCGCCAGGGCGGTACTCACGCTGTCCAGGTCGTCGGAGTGCCCCGCCACTAATGATAGTAGATGGGCCTCCTTGTCCCGCAAGTCCTCTGGCGGCAGTATTTCCAAAACGCCGTCGGAGAAGCCAATCAATGAAAAGGTGTCGGGCAGGTCGCGGCTGTATACCTCCCAGCTCGCCTGCTTGAAGATGCCGACCGGCTTGCCCTTCCCGGCCAGGAACTCCGCGCCCCGGGAAGTCACCAGAATCGGCATCGGCAGATGGCCCGCCACCACATAGCGCATGCTGTGGCGCTCGGTGTCTATCACGCCCACGAAAAAAGTAAGGTGATGGTTGAGACGGGTTTCGCACAATTCGCGGTTGATCGTTTGCAGCATCAGGTTGGCGCCTGTCTCGAAGGTTTCCTCATCGCCGAAGAGGCCTTCTTCACGGACCATGCGCGTGACCAGGTGTTTCAACCAGATGGTGACGAAGGCGGAGGACGCACCGTGGCCGGATACATCCGCCAGGTAAAACGCCAGGTAACGCTTGCGGATGTGGGCGTAATCGACGAAGTCGCCACTCAGGTAGAGGGAAGGCACGATGCGATGGGCAACCTTGTAGCCCTGCGGCGTCTGGAGCCCACCGGGCATGAGCCGCTGCTGTACCTGGCGGCCCGCGAGCTGGTCCCGCTCCAGCACACGCAGGTTTTCGCGCAGGCCCCGGTTGGCATGCTCCAGCTTTTCGCGGTAGCGCTGGTTCTGCAACAACAGATCCTTGCTTTCCAGGACCTTGCGGACCGAATGGACCAGCATCTCCATATCGAGGATCGGCTTGATGAGATAGTCCCTGGCTCCCAGGCGCAGGGCGGTGACCACATCATTCATCACCCCGGCCCCTGAAATGACGATGACCGGCAGGTCGGGCATCTGGTCATGCAGTTGCTGCAATACCTGCAAGCCATCCATATCCGGCATGCGCAGGTCGGTGATGATGAGTTCGGGGGATTGTTCCTGGATGATGACCAGGCCGCTGGCGCCACTGGCGGCTTCCAGGACCTCGTAGCCGCTGTCCTGCAAGTAGGTGGCTATGCTTTGGCGGACCAGGGCGTCGTCGTCAATAATGAGCAGTCTTCTATGTCTGTCTGACATCCCTAGCCCTTCACAGCCGGATTCTCAATGTGCTTACTCAAGAGGCGGGTAACACTACTCTCTTAATTACGGGTGTGCAAGTTACCGGCTCGCGGCGCGGCGCCCGGGCCGTCAGCAACCCCTGTGCTACACTCAGGTGACACCCGTGGCCAGACATCGGAGCACTGCGATACGGCCACGCCGATAGCCCAGGTCCCACAACAGGATAACGAGGAGTCGACCATGAGCTTTTCCGATAAAAATTACAGTGAAAAGCGCGATTTCATTCGCATGACCATCAGTGTTCCACTCAACGCCAGGCTGGCCGGCGACAAGGGAGTGATCGAAGGCGAGTGCCGCAACCTGAGCGGCGGCGGCATGCTGGTCATCACCCGGGAGAACCTGCCCCTGGGCACGGAACTGGAGGCCGAAGTGACGTCCGACCACGGCCATAACCCGACATTCAGGGCGGCGATGCGGGTCGTCAGGTCAGTGCCCCAGGACGACGGACGCTATGAGCTGGGACTGGAAACCCTGACACTGCTCTCCTGAACCCGACAGGCAGGAAACATCCAGTGGTGAATCAATAGTCATCATCCCCGAAGTCGTCATCCATGCCGAAGTCATCCTCCACCTGGCCATTGCTGATCAGGAACTGGCGCCGTTGCAGATAGGCATCGCGCACGAAGGTGTAGTGGTCGCCGGTCAGGTGCCGCTCGAGATCCAGAACATTGGCGCGCCTGTCCAGCAAGGTGAGGCCCAGTGTGACGTTCTCCGTGCGGACATGGTCGATATGGAAACGCGGATCTGAATACCAGTCCACCGGCAGGGCGAATCCATCCCGCAAGGTACTCGGCCCCAGAAACGGCAGAACGACATAGGGACCATCGCCCACGCCCCAGGCAGCCAGTGTCTGGCCGAAGTCTTCACCGTCACTGGCGGGCAGGCCCATTTGCTGCGCCACATCGAACAGCCCCACCAGCCCCAGGGTGGAATTGATCAGAAACCGGCCCACATCCTTGCTCGCCCGCCCCGGACGCCCCTGCAGGAGGCTGTTGAGGGCATTGGGCACTTCGCGGATGTTGCTGAAGACATTGCTGACACCACGGCGGAAAAAACGCGGCGTGACATAGGTGTAGCCCTTGGCCAGGGGGCGCAGGGTATAGCGGTCCACCGTGGTATTGAATGAATACATGGCGCGGTTGAAACCCTCCCAGGGGTCGATGTCCGCCGCTGACACCGGCGCGAACTCCGCGTCATAAAACTCATCGTCAGCAAAATCATCGGCTCTGAGCGGACTGGCGAGCACCAGCACACCCAGTACAAGCACCATCGGCATCGACCACAGGGAATTGTTCTTCATAGATTGGGTATCTCAAACAGGCGGGATCATGGGAGCACTTTACCCAATGCCCCATCCCGGAACAACCGCCACACCACTGACAGGGTGGCATCAACCACCCGCCGGGCCGGTGGATGGGGTATTTTCGCCGGGACTGGCGGGCGCTGGATTTTTGCCGGTGGTGGCAGTAAAGTCTTTCTTCCTCCCTGACAACTGCTGCTACACTGTGTTCCACAGGATTTCGCAGTGCATCGTCACCCAAACACCGGGATTGCGTTGGCAAATAGCAGGACCCGAATTTGCAGCACAAACGGATGGATTCATGGGCAAACCCCTGAATGTTCTCTTCATCGAAGATTCTGCTGAAGACGCCGAGCTGACTACTCACGAGTTGGTGCGCGGCGGCTTTTTGCCTTACACCGAACGGGTGGAAGACCGTCACGCCATGGTGGATGCACTGCGCAAGTGCAATTGGGATCTGATCCTGTGCGACTTCCGGCTGCCCGGATTCAGCGCCGAAGCGGCCCTGACCACGCTGCGCGAAAGCGGCCGCGATATTCCCTTCATCATTACCTCAGGTGTCGTCGAGGCGGAAGACACCGTCAACCTGCTCAAGCAGGGCGCGCACGATTTCATGAACAAGGAATCGCTCGCCCGCCTGGTGCCGGCCATCGAACGCGAACTGCGCGAAGCGGAAGAGCGCCGCCAGCGCCGCCTGGCCGAAGATAAGGTTCGTATCCTGTCCAGTGCCGTGCAACAGAGTCCCGTGGCTGTTCTCATCACCGATCCCATGGGACGGATCGAATACGTCAATCCCAAGTTTGAACAGATCACCGGCTACAGCGCCGGTGAAGCGGTTGGGCGCGACCTGGGGTTCACCCTGCTCGACCAGGGCGGACCTGAAGCCATGGCCACCTTGCGGGCGCGCATCAACGACGGCACCGAGTGGCGCGGCGAATTCTGCAGTGTGAGGCGCGACGGACAATTGTTGTGGGAATACGTCAGCATTTCCCCCCTGCGCGATGAACAGGGAAAAATTTCCCATTTCGTCATCATCAAGGAAGACATCAGTGTGCGCCGCAGCTACGAGGAACGGCTCCGCCGCCAGGCGCACTTCGATGACCTGACCGGACTCGCCAACCGCGTGCAGATGATCGAGCGGCTCAACGCGACCCTGGAGTCCGCGCGGCGCCATCACCACCAGGCGGCCCTCCTGTGCATCGACCTCGACAGGTTCAAGCAGGTCAACGACAGCCTGGGTCACGCCTGTGGCGACGATGTGCTGAAGGAAGCCGCCCAGCGGCTCAGCAGCTGTGTGCGCCACGGCGACCTGCTGGCGCGCATGGGGGGCGACGAGTTCGTCATCATTCTTTCACGCATTGAAAACCCCCTGGAAAGCGAAAAGCTCGCACAGAAGATTCTCAACACCTTCAACCCGCCGTTCATCCACAAGGACAAGGATTACCTGGTCACCGCCAGTATCGGCATTGCCATCTATCCGCAGGACGGCGAAACGGCCACCAGCCTGCAACGCAACGCCGACCTGGCCATGTACAAAGCCAAGGAGCTGGGGCGCAACCGGTTGCACTTTTACACGGAAGACATCAACGCCCAGTTGATGGAGCGCATGGAACTTGAAAACCGCCTGCGCAAACCCAGTCTCTGGGAGCAGCTGGAACTGCACTATCAACCGATCTACGAATTGAACACCAGGGATATCATCGGCATAGAGGCGCTGGTGCGCTGGCGCCAAGCGGACGGCAGCCTGATGATGCCGGGTTATTTCATTCCGGTCGCGGAGGATATCGGCCTGATCCAGGAAATCGACAAATGGGTCATGGCCACCGCGTGCCGCGATATGCAGGAGTTGGCGCGGCTCTCGCACCACCCGCTGCGCCTGGCTCTGAACGTGTCGCCCCGGCAATTGCAGATCGACAATTACGCCGATTTTGTCGCGCAGCAGCTCCACGCCAACCGGCTTGGGCCCGGACAACTGGAACTGGAAATCACCGAGCGGGTGATCATGCAGAGCGACCCGCAGACGCAGGTCAACCTCAATGCGCTCTGCAATCTGGGCATACGCCTTGCCATCGACGACTTCGGTACCGGTTATTCCTCCCTCGCCTACCTGCAAAAATACCCCTTCAACACACTCAAGATCGACCGCAGCTTTGTCAGTCAGATCCATGCCAACCGCCACACCCAGCGCCTGGTGGATACCATCATCACCATGGCCCACGGGCTGGACATGGAAGTGGTCGCTGAAGGGATAGAGACTGAACATCAGGCGCAACAACTGCTCAACCAGGGCTGTGATCATGCCCAGGGGTTTTATTTCAGTCATCCCTTGTCGTTCAGCAAACTCTGCGCCCTGCTGTCGGCGTCCCGCCACACGCAACCCTCCTGACACGCACTGTCACAAGGCACGCAAAAAAAACCCGCCAGCGGCGGGATATTGAGGAATGACTTCGTATCATTTGACAATTTATTCGCACCAGCCCCCCGGTTCCGATTGTCTTTAGTAAGGTGACATCACCTGCCAACCAGCGGCCATTGCCATGTCTTCCAGGCGGCGGCCACCACTGATGACTCGTGGATTGCCCACCGCGCGCAGCATGGGGACATCGGTGATATCGTCACCATAGGCATAGCAATCATCGGCGTTACCACCCACAGCGGCCAAAAACTGGCGCATGGCAACGGCCTTGCCTTCACCAATGGTCTGGGGTTCGATGATGCGCCCGGTGTAGCAATTGCCACGGATCTCCATACTGGTCGCCAGGATATGTGTGACCTGTAGTTGACGTGCAATAGGCCGCAACAATGCCGGGAAGGAGCCGGATACAAAGACCACCTCCCTGCCCTGTTGCTGGTGACGGCGCAGTTCCGCCAGTACAGCCGGGTAATAAAACCCCTGCCGCTGACTCTGCTCCAGAAACCAGGCTTCACCGCAAGCCTTCACCTGGGCAACACGCCGACCGGCGAAATGCTGGTAATAACGGCGGTTGAGCTCCTCCCAGGAAGACTGCCCGGTCATCAACAGCTGCAAGTCAGCCTGGTAGGCGGCCCTGGCATCCGGATCGGAGAAACATGCAAACCAGAAATCCTGGAAACTGAGCATGCTCTTGACCGAAATCAGCGTGTCGTCCACATCAAAAAAGGCGTAGCTCAAGGACAACCCGGTATTGACGATAGTAGCTCTCATACGCATAGCCTCCTGCGTTGCTGCATCTCAAAGATTTTCGACATGGGCGAGGGTCTCCTGATAACTGTCCAGATTCGCCACCACCTGTGCCAGGTAATCAGACTGGATTTTGGCGGCCTGCATGCCTTCGCGTTTGGTGATGCGCAATTTCTCCATCGCACCGAATGAGGCAGTGAACGTCGACACCTCCTGGCCGCACTGCTCCACGGACACCTCGGCCGCAAAGCTCAAGCGGCGGGGATTGTCCACTGAAATTTCCGTCATGACACTGCGGATGGTTGCCGCAACCGGAAAGGTGTAATGGGTGTAATTGACGGACAGGCCGTTGAAGACAAACGCGTAGTTTATGTCGTTCTTAGGCATCAAATAGGCTTCAGCCACCGCCAGCAACGCCTGGCGGATGGCCTCGATCAGAATCATGCCCTGGACATGCTGACCGCTGAGATGATCATGCATCAACTCACAATCCTCATCGATCATCAACTGGGACTCGAAGACATCCGCGGAAACCTGACGGGGGGTGGATACCAGGACATTGGCGGGTTTGTGCTTGTGTGTCAGCTGGCCGGAAGCCCGCTCAGGCAGGTTGTGCCACAAGCTAAAATCGAACTGCGCAATGTTTGGAGACCCTGCGGCTTCCTGCAACAGCTGTTTCACTGCAATATCGCTCAGCCCCTGCCCCGGAACCAGTACAGTCCGTCCCTGTCCGGGCAGCAAGAGAATGGGCAGGCTGAGCAGGCCGCGCAACTGTGATAACGTAATGGCATCTTTCCCCTGTACATAAGCGGAAAACTTGTCGCCAACAACGAGCAAAATACGAGTATTCATAATCATTACCTCAATAAATAAATGAAAAAAATGAATATCCGGCTCGGCTCACGACCTGGGAGAAGCTGCCAGGCCTTTGCGCCGGCGCCTCCTTCGGAAAATCCCTGTCCTGCCCTGTGAATTTATCGAGCAATTCCCAGGGATAACAGCTAGATTTATACTGACTCGGTCAATCAATGCCTAGGAAACTTGGGGGCTTTTTACGACGCGCTGGCATTCATGAAGAAACTTGCGCCACAATCACCATAAATAGCGCATAAAATCACTTTTTGAGGAAGACCATGAAATCCCTTTCACTGCTGCTGTCGATTATTGTCGGCTTTGGACTGTCCACAGCTCACGCCGGGACATCGGATCGTCAATTGTCTTTCATCACCATCGAAGCCGCGCCCTGGGCGTCCACGCGCAGCGATACCGGTGAACAGGAAGGTGCGTTTATCGAAATCATCCGCGCGTTGGAAAAACGCCTGGACCGGAAAATCAACATCACGATTACGCCCTTTGCCCGGATAGACCGGGAGCTGGCGTCGGGCGACCACGACTGCACCATCCTGATTCCCCGTCCCGACGACCTGGTGGTCAAGGGCATCGTCGTCTCCTACCATCCCATCGGTTTCATTCCCCGCAAGGGCGTCAGCATCAATCGCTACGAAGACATCAAGCCGCTGAGGCTGTCGGTGATTCGCGGTGGCACCCTCACACCGGAATTCGATGAGGATCCGGATCTCTACAAGGAATTCGACACGGATTATCTGATCGGTCTGCGCAAGGTAGCCCGCGCGCGACTGGATGCCATCGTCGGCGCCATTCCCACCTTGCAATACCTGGCCGAGCAAGAAGGTCTGGACTCCCATCTGGGTGAAGCCTTTACCGTCCTGGAAGTGCCGCTGATTTTCCAATGCGCCAAAAACTCCAACCAGCTGGCACTGATGCCCCAGATCAACCAGGCCCTGGAATCCATAAAAACGGATGGAACCCTGGAAAGAATCCGCTCGCAATACTACTTCTGATATGCCAGCGGGACAGACGGGATAGCCATGAGTCTACTGCGCCACAGCCGCCATGCCTTCTCCGCCTTCCGCCCTGACAGCATTGCCCAGCGGCTATTGCTTTACATCATCCTGTGCAGTTCAGGCGCGACCTTGCTGGCCACCAGCCTGCAACTGTATCTGGACTACCGCCGGGATATAGATGTCATCGATACCCGGCTGAATGAAATCGAAAGCAGTTACCTGGCGAGCATCGGCGCCAGCCTGTGGAACCTGGATATAAAACAGCTGGAATTGCAGATGGATGGCATCATGCGATTGCCGGACATGCAGCTGGTCGAGGTGATTGAACTGGGGGAGCCCATGCTCGCGCCACTGCACCTCACCCGTGGCACCCCGCTGCAACAACGTGTGCTGATGCGCGACTATCCGATCATCCATCAATTACCTGACAGCGAACGCCAGATAGGCAGCTTGCGGGTTCAGGTATCCCTGACTGCCGTCTATCAACGTCTGTGGGACAAAGCCATCGTCATCTTTCTCAGCCAGGGCGTTAAAACCTTTTTGGTCTCTTTGTTCATTCTTTATATCGTTTACTTTCTAGTAACCAGGCACCTGAGCCAGATATCGCAATTCCTGCAACGCTGGGATATGCGCAATCCGGATGAACGGCTGCACCTGGACCGGGGAAGACACGAGAGAAACGACGAACTTCACCATGTCGTTTCCGCATTCAACAACATGGCTGATAAACTCGTTCAGACCTACGCGCAATTGCGCACGACCAACGAGCAGCTCCAGGAAGATATTGCCGCCCGTATCGCGGCGGAGACCGAAGTGGTGCGCCTCAACATGCACCTGGAACAGCGTGTCCATCAACGGACCGCCGAACTGGAAGCGGCCAACAAGGAGCTGGGAACCTTTTGTTATTCCGTATCCCACGATCTGCGGGCGCCCCTCAGGCGCATTGAAGGCTTTCGCCGTCTGCTCAAGGAAAACTACCTCGCGCATATCGATGAAACCGGACAGCATTACCTGAATCGCATCGAGGCGGGAACACGCGAAATGGCCGACATGATCGACAGTTTCCTGAGGCTCTCACGCGCGACCCAGGGAGAGATGGATGTACAGCGACAGGATCTGTCGCAACTGGGACGGGAGATAGCGGCCCGCTTGCGGGAAAGGGACCCGGACCGCTCCCTGGACATCCTCATCCAGCCGAATATGGAAGACGATATCGACCGGCGATTTTTTGAAGTGCTGCTCAACAACCTGTTGGAAAATGCCTGGAAATATTCGCGCAACTCACCTCACGCTAAAATCACTTTTGGCCGGGTGTTGAAGGCCGGGGAATGGGTGTATCATGTGACAGACAATGGCGTAGGATTTGACATGGCCTACGCGAACCGGTTGTTCAGTCCATTCAACCGGTTGCATCGCGCAGAGGAATTCGAGGGTATGGGCATCGGCCTGGCCACGGTACAACGGATTGTGGCCCGTCACGGCGGGCGCATCTGGGCAGAATCCGTACCAGGTGAGGGAGCCTGTTTTTATTTCACTTTATGGTCAAGGAATAATGTCAATGGTGACGGAAACCATTCTCCTGGTTGAGGACAACCCCGACGACGCGGAACTGGCTCTGCTCGGCTTCGCCAAAAATGCCCAGGATGATAAAAGTGGCCGGAGGAATTACCGTATCGATGTGGTGGGTACCGGCGAGGAAGCCCTGGATTATCTCTTCAACCGCGGCAGATATGGGCACCGTGACGCCTCGGCTTCACCGGACCTGATACTGCTCGACCTGAAGCTGCCCGGCATCAGCGGTCTGACAGTCCTCAAGGAGTTGCGCAGGGCTCAACCCACCCAGCAGATTCCCGTCGTGATACTCACCACCTCTGACGAGACCTCGGATATTCTTGACGGTTATAACCTCGGGGTGAATTCCTATCTGCAAAAGCCTGTGGATTTCAATGCCTTTGCCGACCTGCTGCTACAGATCAGTGATCACTGGTTAAAAAAAAACGGCGCTACGCCTGATCCTTGAGCGCCACTACGCATTGATCAGCACAATGTCATGATCCACCAGCATCCGGAGTAATGCCTGGCCATCAGCCGACCAGTCTGGCGGCAGCTGCTCCGCGCCACTCTCCCGCAGATGCTGTCCATACCCCTCGAGCAGCGCCATGGCGGTCAGGCCCGGATTCATATCCAGATATTGCAGGACGCCAAAGCTCAAGGCATTCAAGGTCATGAACTTCACGGCATCGGCACGGTTGCGGTAAACCACCAGCAGGCTGGGAGATTCTCCTGGCTGTTGCGGTTGAAAGTCCCGGCTCAACTGATGCACCGGATAGGTATATGCCAGGCACCAGGCCAGAGGCGATACCTGTAACCCTGCGTCAGCGGTCAAGGGCATGGATGCGGCGGGCAGTTCGCAATCCATCACATCCAGTGCGAGTTCCACCCATTCATAGTGGGCCAGTTCCAGTAAAAATGGCGGATCGCCAGGGCGGCACCCGCGAACCGTCTGGAGATAATCCAGGAACTCCTCGCTGATCCGCAGGAAGCAAGGTGTCTGCGCCCGATGATCGGCAATGAAATCGCGCACCAGTTGCTGCCAGTCGCCGTCGGCATACACGGACTTCAGCACCGGAAACGCACCGGCAATGAATCCGGCGATATTGTTGAACACAAGGTCGCGGTAAATACCCTGGCGGCGATCATCCACGTCATCCAGCGGTGGGTGCTGTCCGGGGTTGCGGAGGTGGCGAATAAAATCGGCCTGTATCCGCTGGAATGGTTTCATCAGCAACACACCTCCCGCGACCCGGCTGTTGCCGCGGATGCCTGCAAGCGGCGAATGGTCTGCAATTCGTCCAGCAACTCGGTAACCGGGGGTATATTGAAATCCCGCTCCAGCAGCGTCGGCCTCAAACCGTGGCGCGCGTAGGTATAGTCCAGCAACGACCAGACAGGTTCGATGACGGCACTGCCATGGGTATCGATACGCAGGTCTTCCGCCTCTTCGTAATGGCCGGCCATGTGCAGGTAAGCAATGCGTTCGCCAGGCATCTGATCAATAAAGTCCCGCGCATCGTAGCCGTGGTTGATACTGTTCACGTACACGTTGTTCACGTCCAGCAACAGATCGCAGTCCGCCTCGGCAAGTACCGCGCGGATGAATTCGCTCTCTGACATCTCCTGGCCCGGCGCGCAGTAATAGGAGGCGTTTTCCAGGGCGATGCGTTGGCCGAGGATATCCTGGGCCTGACGAATCCGGGCGGCCACATGGCCGACCGCCTCGGCGGTGAAGGGAATGGGCAGCAAATCGTAGAGCTGTCCCTCATCACCGGTGTAGGTGAGGTGTTCGCTGTAACAATGGATGCCGTGTGTGGCCAGAAATGTTTTGACCGCCTGCAAGAGTTCCGTATCGAGCGGCGCGGGTGAACCTATGGACAGGGACAAGCCATGGCACACAAACGGGAAACGTTCCGTATAGGCACGCAGCTGGCGCCCCAGGCGGCCACCCACACCAATCCAGTTTTCCGGCGCGACTTCCATGAAGGCTATCTGGTCGCGGGTGGTGTCGGACAGGACTCCAAGCAGGCTGCGGCGCAGGCCGAGGCCCGCGCCGCCCAACACATCATACAAGGCAGTCGTGGCCATCAGTGACCGCACTTGCCCTCGCCACATTTGCCTTCACCCTCGGCCTTTTTGTCACCGCTCTCCTTTTTATCGCCGCCATGCTTGCCTTCGCCATCCGCTTTTTTATGGCCGCCGCATTTGCCTTCACCACACTTTCCTTCGCCACATTTGCCTTCACTGCTTTTGCCTTCACGGTTTTTATCGCCGCCACACTTACCCTCACCGCATTTTCCTTCGCCGCATTTGCCCTCGGTATCCGCTGCCGCCAGCTGGTACCCGGCAGGCAGGGGCTGCGCGTTGAAGGAATCCGCCAGGGCGGCGGGTGACAAAGCCAGGGAGGTCAACATCGCGGCGCTCAAACCGGCAGCCAGGGGAGAAAGAGGTTTCTTATTCATGGTGTATCTCCTTAACAGAATGATGGTGAAAGAACAGCAAAAACTGCCCACACACGCTACCACATGCCCGCAGCGTCTTCGAGTGGCTGGTTCACCTGGCGGGGATAAAATGACGTTTGGTTACACGACTGGACAATGCTTTACACTTTCGCGTCCATCGCCAGCTGCCACTGCTTGTCCAGGCGCTTGCCGGACACGCTCACCTGGGTCTTGAGCGTCTGGGCAAACAGGGATACGCGCAGTTCCTCCAGCCACCACCGGTAGTCGCTCAGGGCCGGGTTGACGTCCAGCTGGTAGTCGCCGGCCTGTTGCAGATAATCCTGCAACCGCTGCCAATGAGCCTGCACCTCCTGCAATTGCAGGCGATCCTTCTGCGGATTGAGCAGGGCCTTTTCCAGGCGCAATTGCAGCGCACGCAGATAGCGCGGGTATTGGCCGAGCCAGAATACTGGCGTCTGGTAGGCGAATCCGGGAAAGAACAAGGCCTGCAACTGTGCCTGAATATCGCTGAGGCAATAGGCCAGCACCAAGGCATTGCGCTGCTGCTTCATCTGTTTGCGGACATCCACCAGTAATGTGAAGCTGTTGCCCAGATCGGTCGCCAACGCCTGCGCCGTGGAAACCAGTTGGCGGTTGCCCTGTTCCAGCAGGCGATCAAAATCGCCGCGCTCCCGCGGAAAAGGCTGATCCGCGCCCAGGCATAATTGCCGCCAGCTGGCGAGGATCACATCGTCGACGACCTGCTCGCGATTGCCGAGCCCCGCCACCGAGAGCGCCAGCTCCTGCCCCTTGAAAAGCTCTTTGTGCAGATATTTCACGAGCGCGGGCGATTCCAGGGTCAGCAGGCGCGCCAGCCCACGCCGGGTCAGCTGGCTGGCCTGCAGGGGATTGTCCAGTACCTGCAACGCCAGGTACTTCCCCTTGTCCACCAGCGCCGGATAAGCGCGGATCGATACGGCGCCGCGCTGCAAGCTGATGCTGGACTCCAGGGTGCCGAAATCCCATTGCGTGATATCGTCCCGCTCGATACTGCTTGCCGCCGACTGGATACGGGCCTGCACCTGTTCGCGGTAGCGCTCGCGCAGGCGTGCGAGATTACGTTCCTGGGTCACCAGCTTGCCCTGGTCATCCAGCAAGCGGATGTTGATCCGGTAAAAATCATCCAATAGTTCCGGCTGCCAGTCGGCGGGCTCGATGGTGATGCCGCTCAGACGTTTGAGCTGATGAGCCAGGCTTTCGGTCAGGGGAACATTATCCGGTACCATCTGCGCGAGCACCCGGTCAACCACATCCGGCACGGGCACAAAATGCTTGCGCAGGCTTTTGGGGAGGTTCTTGATCAGGCCGATGCATTTATCGCGCAGCATGCCGGGCACCAGCCATTCGAGTCTATGCTCGGGCACCTGGTGCAGGAGACTGAGGGGAACATGGATGCTCAACCCATCGGCAGCATGGCCTGGTTCAAAATGGTAGCTGAGTGGAAACGCCAGGTCGCGCCATACCAGTTCATTCGGGAACTGCGCTGCGGTGACGTCGCTGGCGGCATGGCGCATCAGGCGCTCACGCTCGATAAACAGCAACCGCGGCTGGGCCTGTTCCGCTTTTTTACGCCAGGCTTCAAACCCCGCCAGATTGATGACCTGCGGGGGGATGCGCTCGTCGTAGAAATCAAACAGCACCTGCTCATCAACCAGGAGATCGCGGCGGCGCGCCTTGGATTCCAGCTCATCCAACGCCGCCAGCAGCGCCTGCTGGTGGGCGAAGAAATCCGTTTGCGCATCCGCGTCATGGCGGCGGCGCGGCTGGTTGGCGTATTGCCCCTCGACCAGCGCGGCGCGAATGAAAATTTCACGGCACTCGGCGGGATTGATGTGGCTGTAGCTGACGCGCTGTTTCTCAATCAGCGTCAGGCCATAGAGTGTCACCTTTTCATAGGCCATCACCTGGCCGCTGCGGCTGTCGTAATGGGGCTCGAATACCTGGCGCTTTACCAGGTGTTCCGCAGCGGCCAGCGCCCAATCCGGCTCGATGCGCGCAACGGTGTGGGCATAAAGCTTTGAGGTTTCCAGCAATTCGGCGGCCATGATCCACTTGGGTGTTTTTTTGGCGAGTGAGGAACCGGGAAAAATCGTGAAACGCCGATTGCGTGCACCCAGATATTCCCGCGCCTCGACATTGAAACCGAGATTACCCAGGAGCCCCGTCAACAAGGCGCGGTGAATCGCCTCGTAGCCTGCCGGGTCGGTGTTCTCGCGCAACGACAGCTGCTTGAGCGCCAGGCGCAACTGGTGGTGGATGTCCCGCCACTCACGCCAGCGCAGGTAGGAAATGAATTCTTTCTTGCACAGCTTGCGCAATTGGTTCTGCGATAGTGCCTGGCGTTGCTCTTCCAGGTAATCCCACAACTTGACCAGGGCGATGAAATCCGAATCCTCCGCCCAGAAGCGGCGGTGCTGCTGATCCGCCGCCTGCTGCTTTTCCAGTGGCCTTTCGCGCGGGTCCTGCACCGAGAGCGCACTGACGATAATCAGCACTTCCCGCAGGCAGGCCTGCTTGCCTGCGGCCAGCAGCATGCGGGCGAGGCGCGGGTCCACGGCCAGGTTGTGCAATTCCCGGCCCACCGGCGTCAGCCGTTGTTGCTTATCGACAGCCTGCAATTCCTCCAGCAACTTGAAACCGTCGTTGATCAGGCGGTGGTCGGGACTGTCGATAAAAGGGAATTTGTGAATGTCACCAATGCGCAGCTGCAACATCCGCAGAATCACCGCCGCCAGGTTGGTGCGCAGGATTTCCGCATCGGTGTAGAGTGGTCGAGTGTTGAAATCCTCTTCGCTGTACAAACGGATGCAGATGCCATCGCTCACCCGGCCGCAGCGTCCCTTGCGCTGGTTGGCGCTCGCCTGGGAGATGGGCTCCACCGGCAGGCGCTGAACCTTGGTGCGGTAACTGTAACGGCTGATGCGCGCAAGCCCCGGATCTATCACATAACGGATGCCGGGCACGGTGATGGAGGTTTCCGCCACGTTGGTCGCCAGGACGATGCGGCGGCCCCGGTGCGGGGAAAACACTTTTTGCTGCTCCGCGAGACTCAGGCGCGCGTAGAACGGCAGCACGTCAAGGTGTGACAACTGTGCTTTGCGCAGGGCATCGGCTGCCTCGCGAATTTCCCGCTCACCACTCAAGAACACCAGGATATCGCCACCCCGTTGCCCCTGGCCGGATTTTTCGTAGGTATCGATGTCGCGCACGGCTTCGACAATGGCCGTATTGATATCCGGCTCCACCTCACTGTCGGCATCGCGTAGGTCCAGCAGGGGCCGGTACCAGACCTCCACGGGATAGGTACGGCCGGATACTTCGATTACCGGCGCGCCAGCAAAATGCGCGGAGAATTTTTCCAGGTCGATGGTGGCCGACGTAATGATGACCTTGAGGTCCGGACGGCGGGGCAGCAAGTGCTTGAGATAACCCAGCAGGAAATCGATATTGAGGCTGCGCTCGTGCGCCTCGTCGATGATCAGGGTGTCGTAGCGGCTGAGGAAGGGGTCCTGCTGGATTTCCGCCAGCAATATTCCATCGGTCATCAATTTGATCAGGGTGTCTTCGCTTGTCTGGTCCGTGAAGCGCACCTGGCAACCCACGGTGCCGCCCAGGGCCGTACCGAGTTCTTCGGCCACCCGTGCGGCCACCGTGTGCGCGGCGATACGCCGGGGCTGTGTATGCCCGATCATGCCGCGCACTCCCCGCCCCAGGGACAGGCATATCTTGGGAATCTGCGTGGTCTTTCCCGACCCTGTCTCGCCAGCGATCACCACCACCTGATGTTCGGCAATCAGTGCCGAAATCTCTTCGCGCTTTTCACTGACGGGCAGCGCGGGGAATTCGATCGTTTCAGGCAGGCTTGCCCTGCGGGCCGACGATCGCGCGCAGGATGCATCCCTCTGTGCTTGCCATTTTTCCAGTCCATGCTGCGTATCCTTTCCTGATGCAGCGGATTTTTCCAGCTCCCGCAGACGGCGGCGCAGACGGTGGGTATCACACCCCATGGTGTCATGCAGAGACTGATGCAACGCAGGCCAATCGACGATCATGCAATCATTACCGGGACATGCAGACACGCTGCGGCGGGTTTATTTTTCACAGTAAACCGCGACCTTATCGAGCGCTATGGACTCTCCCCGGGGGCTCGGCAGGTTTCCGAAGATGGCCGCTTTATATTCATCATCCAAGGTGACGCAACCCCCGGCATTGCCGGCACCTGACAACAAGCGTTGTTCAACCCTATCCATGAGCCGGGTTCTTTCACGATCGTGAAACAATTCCATGGTCACGCGATATTCCCTACCCGATACAACACCATGCAGGGGGCCATGGGTGACCCTGGAGGATTTTTCATGGCGGGTTATATAGTGCTCGTAGACAATCGGTGCATCCGGTGCTTCAGGATTTTCCAGCGTGGCACGCGTATAGGCTATATCAATGGGCAGGTTCCTGACATCGACGGTAAATTCATAGCGCAGCTGTGACGCTTCACCGTCGCTGTTTGCCAGCCATATACCGGCGTTGACGACACTCATGAATTCACTGGCCTGGGGGGCGGGATAGGACTTTTTGAAACCCGTGTTATCCGGAGACTGGATGCCCGACAACCAGATCGGCTTGTCCGGCGCAACCGCCACACCAGCTTGCGGTGGACTGACCGTCCGGGTTGTCGCGGGGCCGCATCCAGCCAGGCACAACACGAACAGCACCAGCAGTACATGGCATCGCCTGAACACCAGGTCTTCGGTTTTTATGGTAAGGCCACGCATAACTATTTTTACCCTTGCAAATAGCCAACGACCAACCAGGCATCGACAGGTGCCTGGTTGGTCGTTGTTTGAACAATAATGTTTATCCGTACAATCAACTGGCTCGCCGTGCCAGCTGATCAGCAGGTTATTCCAGGAGGCTGCGCAGCATCCAGGCGGTTTTTTCATGGAGCTGGATGCGCTGGGTCAGCAGGTCGGCCGTGGCTTCGTCGCTGGCCTTTTCCACGACCGGGAACAGCGAGCGGGCGGTCCTGACCACGGCTTCCTGGCCCTCCACCAGCAGGCGGATCATGTCCTTGGCTGCGGGCACGCCGTCTTCCTCCTTGATGCTGCTGAGGGCGACGTATTGTTTGTAGGTTCCCGGCGCCGGAAGCCCCAGGGAACGGATACGTTCGGCAATGACATCCACCGCCAGCGCCAGTTCGTTGTATTGGGTTTCGAACATCAGATGCAGTGTCTGGAACATGGGGCCGGTCACATTCCAGTGAAAATTATGGGTTTTCAGATAGAGGGTGTAAGAATCCGCCAGCAGCTTGGAAAGCCCGGTCGCAATGGCTTCACGGTCCGATTTATCAATCCCGATATCGATTTTCATGGTGCTGTTCTCCCCGTTGAGGTTAATCCAATGACGCACATGGGTAGTCTATGAGGTCTGATCGAAAAAATTCAACCGCGCGGCCCGCATTATTGATCACATCGGTGCTATGGCTGCCATAGCCTGCACCAATGGCATCCGCGCAATCAGCGTTTTTCCGTATCGTCTTTCTCATCGAAATCAGCGTCTGATAAAAATGCATCCAGCTCCGATAATTCCTCGTCGGGCGCCGACGACGACATCTCATCATTCGATCCGGCAGAACCCAGGGAGATTTTTTCAGCGGCATGATCATCCGCCACATCGACCGCGGTCGACGGCGATGCGGGCTTGCCTGCGTCGTTCAGGTCCTGCATGGGCATTGCAGGCTTGCGGGGATCGGCGCTTTGCCGTATATCCTCGTTGAGCGTCTCCTCGATGGCAGCGGATTCTTCCCGCGCCTTCTTGCCCATGATCAGTCGATACGCAAAAAACGCCAGAACCAGGACAATCAGGTTGGCCAGCCCGATGCTCGCGTAAAGCATGATTTTTTTGAAGCCGGATGATGACGTGGCGGCTGCCGCAGCCTCTTCCGGAACCGGTTCGTCCAGCGTCCCGTCCGTGGATTCTACGGGTGGAGGTGTGTCGGATGATGCGGCCTGTCCATCGTTAACAGGATGATCAGGCAGGGGATCATCCTTATCCGGATAGACGAAGTAGCGCGAAGCCAGGGTTTCGCGGATGGGCGTGGCATCGGTGCGATGGCCGCTGACCTGCAAACCCACGCTGTAGCGCGCCGCCACCTCGGGCACGATCACAAGTTGCCAGTACGCCTTGTCGGGTATGAAGTCGAATTGACGCAAGGCGCTGCCACCCAGGGAATCCCGCAAGGTGGCAACCACCGCCGTTTTCTCCACATCCACCCGCGCGTCATCCGCATGGATTTCCAGGCGGTAGGCCACACGGTTCTGGTGCAGAACCCGCTCCATGGTCACCTTGAACGGTGATCCCACCGTGACCTGATGCTGGTATTCGCGCTTGAAGGTTTTTCCATCTATCCGCAATTGAACGCGGTAGTGTCCGGTTTCGCGGAAGAGTTCCAGTGGCTGGGCATACACACCGTCGATGGGCGGCACGGTATTGGCGATGGGCAACTGCCACTGGCGACCATCGCTGTCGCGTGTGACGATCACATCGATATTCAGTATCTGCAGGAATTGCGGGTCCACCAGCGGTTTTTCATCTTCCTGCAATAAAAAATGCAGGTCGAGCGTCTGGCTGACTTCGATATTATTTTTCGGCGGTGTCACGACAAGGCGCAGGTTGCTGACCAGGGTGACACGGTTATCCGGGTCCAGCTCCGCTTCCAGCGACCACTCACCGGGGCGCGGGCCCGTCACGGTGATGAGGTCATAGTGGGCACTGGAATGCCAGCTCACGCCATGGGCGGGCAGGCTGTGGGTGTAGATGTCTCCCGCGGGGGATTTCAACGCGGTTGCCGATGACCCCGGCTTGCGAAACACCAGCACCGTGAATTCCTCGATGCTCTCATCCACGAGGAAACGGTTTTTTTCCAGCGGCAGGCGTTCCTGCGGCACCGCCTGGTCAAAAATCCGCAGGAATACGCCCATGAGTTCATCCGCGCTCATCACGCTGGCGTAAACGCCATCGGTGGCCTTGGCCAGCCTTTCCATCAGATCGTGGTCCGCTTGTTCGGACAGCGCGATGGTATGCAGCGTGTAGCCCGCCGATTGCAGGCGCGGCAACAGGTCCTGCAAAATGCGCTCGCGTTCACGCGCATTCTCATCCGCATCCTTGCCGATATCCACCACGCCATCCGTCAGCAGGATAATGCTGCGCTTGTGTGACACGCCGGCTTCCAGATCGAATGCCGCCCGCTCCAATGCCGCGCCGATGTAGGTGTACAAATCCGTGGAAACGATGCGGTCGCCTTGCGTCAGCGCCTGGCTGCGCCAGCCACTATCGACCGGCTGGTGGTGCATCATCTGCTGGACGCGGATGCCAAAAGTCCAGACACCCGCCCTGCTGTCGTTGGGCAGGAGACGCACCAGCAGCTCGTAGGCAGGTTTGCGCAGATTCTTCGGATCGGTGTTTTTCATACTGCCGGAAACATCGATCAACAGGCGGACATCCGACGGTTGCAGCGCGGGCATCGCCTGGTCCGGGGTCTGGGCATAAGGAGGCGGGGAAAACAGCCCCAACAGGCCGCAAAGAAGCAAGGCAGAGAATCGCATGACAGGCGTCCGCACGCTGAATGACCGTCACGCCACCAGAGACGGACAACATTGAATGAGTAGTCAGGGAGCCAAAACATAACGCCGGGTAATCTGGCAACACCAGAATTTCCCTATCGGCGCTGCGATGCGCTTATCGCCAAAACTCCCCCGGGGCTCTTTAGTTATAGCAGTTATCCCCCGCCACGCAATGAACGCGGGTCAGCGCTCGGCGCGAATCGGTATTTCACCATCAAGCAATTCATCACGCGCCTGCTGTTCCTCATGGGTCAACACCTGCTGCCGGGCCGCCTTCTTATTCCCGGTGGGTGCAGCCGGGTGAACCTTGTTCCTGGAGCGAGTCAGCAGCAGGTAGGCCAGGGACAGTATCAGGGCTACGAACCAGATGGCCGCCAACAGGAATCCAATGGGTTTCACCGACTCGAAGCCGTGGGTCAGGCCATCCATCACCAGGATGAAAATAGCCGGGGCCAGGGTCATGGATTCCTTGTCCAGCGCATAGGGCGTCAACAGCAGCACCCAGAGGGTAAGCATGAAAAAAAGCCCCCATTCACGCCCCAGCCGGCGGAACAGCAGCCAGGCGGCAAGGCCGCAGCCCAGCCCCCCGATCACATAAAGCACCCAGACCAATTGATAAGCCGTCATAGCATCTCCCGGGTCATACCCAGCGAATAATGTAATCTTCGTAATCCACCTCGGCGACCGCCGACTCGGCCAGGACCCGTCCCGCCACCGACATGCCCGCCTTGTGCACGCTGCCGGGATCGCCCGTCAGCAAGGGGTGCCAGTCGAACAGCGGCAAGCCCATATCCAGCAGCCGGTAGGCGCAGGTGTCCGGGAGCCAGGTGTGCGCCCGCAGGTTGGCCGGGGTCAGGGTCACGCAACCCGGCACATGAACACTGCGCGCCGTGTACACCTGGCAGCGGCAATCGTCATGGCCCAGATGACGGCAGGCTATGCGGGTGTAAAACACCTCGCCGCTGTCTTCATCCTCCAGCTTATGGAGACAGCACTTGCCGCAGCCGTCGCAGAGGGAATCCCATTCCGCCGGGGTCATCTCCTCCAAGCGCTTGGCATACCAGTAGACCTGAACCGCCATCAACCCGCCTGCATTTTGCTGTTGTGGGCACGGACCTGGCGCATGGCATCGTCCATGTCGCCCAGTGGCGGCAGTTGCAGGTAATATCCCTGGGATTCCAGGCTCTCGAGCACTTTGTCGGCAGACGCCCGCGCCAGTGCCTTGTCCGGGGTAAGCACCAGCACCATCGCGGATTGGGGCTTGCCAAATCGTTGCAGCAGGGCTTCCGGCACACGGCTCAGCCCCTCGTCCTTTTTCACATAGAGATACATGCCCTCTTCCCTGGGGCTGCGGAAAATCTCGGTGATTACTTTCACAGTTCATCTCCCGGGGCGGATACATAGGTCTGCAACACCGCCAATAATGGTTCCCCGACCAGGGGCCGCCGCCAACCTGTCAACCGCTCAGGCAATTGGTAGGCACCTCGATGTCCGGAACGGATAAGGGCTTCATAATCCTTCTTGCGGATCAATACCTCTGTCGGCACATCCAGCGCCTGGGCAATATCGCGGACCCGTTGCTTGAGTTGCTTCAGCAGCGGCCCTTCACTGGCCGCCAGGGGCGGCGGCAACCGTGGAGGCCAATCAGCCTCCGGGCGGGTAAGGCAAGCCGCGATCAGCGCGAGCAGTTCCTGGCCGTGGTCGCGCAGGCCGCGGCCGGGGAGATCGGGTGTCCGTTCCAACTGCGCGAGATCCCGGGGCTGGCGGCGGGCCATGTCCCACAGGGCCGTTTCCCGCGCGAGGCGGTTGCGCGGGACATTCAAAGCCCGGGCCCGGGTTTCGCGCCAGATGCACAGCTCCTGCAACACCAGCAGCTCCTGGGGACGCAGGCGCCAGGCCTGGCCGATCTTGAGGTAGGCCCGTGAAAAATCGTCAGGTTGTTTTGCCTGGGCAACCAGTTCGGCACAATCGGAGCGGACCCACGCCAGGCGGTCGCTGGCCTTGAGCACTTGCAGCAATTTGCCGTACACCACCAGCATGTGGGCCACATCCAGGGCCGCGTACTTGAGCTGGGCCTGACTCAAGGGCCGGGCCAGCCAGTCGGAACGGGTCTCCTCCTTGGGAATCTCGGTCGCCAATGCCGCCTTGACCAGCCCGGCATACCCCAGGGAAAAACCATAGCCGGCAAAGGCCGCCGCCAGCTGCGTATCAAAAACCGGTTCGGGCACCAGATCCAGCAAGCGCTGGAAAACCTCCAGGTCTTCGGAGCAGGCATGCAGTACCTTGGTGACGGCCGGGTCCAGCAACAAGTCGCGCAACGGCGTGAAATCGTGGATGGCGAGGGGATCAATCAGGTAGCAGCCCTGCCCATCACCCACCTGGATCAGCCCGGCGATGGGATAAAAGGTATCCGTGCGCATGAACTCGGTATCCACCGCCACCGCCGCCTGCTGGCGCCAGCGCTGGCAGAGTTCGGCCAATTGCGCATCCTGATCGACCCAGATGGGTTCCGTAGGTATCAACATGAAAGCAACATCAACATGGATCAAAGACTTCTGCGGCTGGAAAAGGCATGGGCCAGGGTGCCCCCATCGACAAATTCCAGCTCACCGCCCAGCGGGACGCCATGGGCGATGCGCGACACGGGCACACCCAATTGCTTGGCCCGTTCGCTGATGTAATAGGCCGTGGCCTCTCCCTCGACAGTGGGATTGGTGGCCAGAATCACTTCCTGGATGGATTCGGACTGCAAACGCTGCATCAGCTGATCGACGCCGATATCTTCCGGCCCTATGCCATCGATGGGCGACAGGTGCCCCAGCAACACGAAATACTTGCCCTGGTAGCTGCCCGCCTGCTCGATCGCCAGCACATCGGCCGGGGTTTCCACCACGCACAGCAGGCTGTCGTCGCGGCGCGGGTTGGCACAGATGCCGCACACGGGCTGCTCGGTCAGTGTACGGCAACGCTGGCAGCGCCCCACACCCTCCACCGCCCTGAGCAGGCCCTGGGCCAGGCGCTCGGCGCCGGGCCGGTCGCGCTCCAGCAGATGCAGGGCCATGCGCTGGGCGGATTTGGGACCGACGCCGGGCAGGCAACGCAAGGCGGACATTAGCTCATCGATCAGTGGACTGAACATGGTCAGGCAATACCCCGTTAAAACGGCATCTTGAAACCGGGCGGGATGCCCATGCCTGCGGTCATTTTCTGCATCTGGTCGCGGTTGTGCGCCTCGATTTTACGCACCGCGTCATTGACGGCGGCGGCGAGCAGGTCTTCGAGCATTTCCTTGTCTTCACTGAGCAGGCTGTCGTCGATGCTGACGCGCTTGACGTCGTGGCGGCCCGTCATGACAACGGAAACCAGCCCTGCGCCAGCCTCGCCCCTGACCTCGGCGTTGGCGAGGTCTTCCTGCATCTTCTGCATCCTGGCTTGCATGTCCTGCGCCTGCTTCATCAGGTCTTCAAGGCCTTTCATAGTCAATTACCCCTAAAACAAAAACGGCAAAAATCAGCACTGAGCCCTGCGCGGGTGGTGGCTTAACGGTGAGACCGTCACCAGCATGGATGCTGGTGGCCAGCCCCCACGGATGGGTCCACGGCGTGCCTCACCGCTAAGCCACCACCCGCGCAAGGCGATCTCCCTACAAAGGCCCCACAGACCCCTCTTTGATCACTGCACCAAAATGCTCGACCAACGCCAACACGATCGGATCCTGCCGAATGGCCACCTCCGCATCCGCCTGGCGCTCGGCACGCAAACGGGCAGCCGTGGCCGCTGGTGTTTCCGCGGTTACCGGGCCCGGCTGGATCACCACCTGCACAGGCTCGATAAAATAATCACTCAACAAATCCGCCAGCCGCTTTTGATGGCTCTCGTCATACAGCGTGCTGTTGCGCTCATCCAGCACAAAATGCAGGCGGTTGCCCTGGCGCCCCACCAGCTGGCAGTGAGACGCGGTGCTTTGCATGATGCCGCCCAGATTCAGGCCCAGATATATCTGCAACCAGTTGTCGGGTGCAGCGGCATCCAGCGCAATTCTGGGCAGGTCGGCGGGCGCGAGCAGAGGGGCTGGCTCGGGCGGCGGCACCGGGGCCGCTTCAGGCTTTTTTGGCGCGGGGGCCTCCGGCCCGTCCGGTATCTGCAAATAGGCCGGAGGCTCGCCGTAATCGTAATCGCTGTCCGATGGCAGGTTGTCGTAGGGACCATCGAAAGGTGGCGGTTCCTCTATGCGGGCTTCCGGCGGGGCGGCCGCAGGGGAAGGAGCTACCTGGGAAACAGATTGGCCAGCAACTGGCAGAGCCGGAACCGGCTCAGGCTGACGTACAGGTTCCGCCTGCTTGACCACAGGCGCGACCGCCGGCGATGCCGGGGGCGCAGAAGCGGCAACCGCCTGGGGTTCCGGGGATTGCCTCGCGGCCGGGGATGCTACAGGCGTGGCACTGGCGGGTGCGGCCTGAGCCGCTGGCCGGGATACGCCACCCGATCCACCGGGCAACGGCTGGCTGGGAACCTCGGGCACACCCTGGGGCTTGAAGGCCAGCATGCGCAGAAGCACCATTTCAAAACCGGTACGGGCATCGGGGGACAAGGGCAGGTCGCGGCGGCCGAGCAAGGCTGTCTGATAAAAAAGTTGCACGTCCTCGGCCGGAAACTGCTGCGCCAGGTGCAGAATCCGCTCGCGGTCGCCGTGACTGTTATCCACGGCTTCAGGCAGCGCCTGGGCGATGGCGATACGGTGCAGCACCGACAGGAGTTCGGCCAGGGCACCCGCGTAGTCGGGCGCCTGCTCGGACATCGCCTCCACGACCCCCAGCAAGGCCCGGCCATCATAGCTGGCCAGCGCCGTCACCAGATCATAGACCGCCCCCTGGTCCAGGGTGCCGAGCATGGCGCGCACCTCGGCCTCGGTGATCTTGCCGGAACCATAGGCGATGGCCTGGTCGGTGAGGCTCATGGCATCGCGCATGCTGCCATCGGCGGACCGGCCAAGCTGCCAGAGGGCGGATTCCTCGAAGGGGACCAGTTCCTGTTCCAGCACGAACTTCAGGTGCTGGACGATGCGCTCCGGGTTCATATTTTTGAGATTGAACTGCAGGCAACGGGAGAGGATGGTCACCGGCAGCTTTTGCGGATCGGTGGTGGCCAGCAGGAATTTGACGTGGGGTGGCGGTTCCTCCAGCGTCTTGAGCAGCGCATTGAAACTGTGGCTGGACAACATGTGCACCTCGTCGATCAGGTACACCTTGTAGCGTCCCCGGGTCGGCGCATACTGCACGTTTTCCAGCAATTCGCGGGTATCTTCCACCTTGGTGCGCGAGGCGGCATCCACCTCGATCAGGTCCACGAAGCGTCCCTCGGCAATCTCGCGGCAGGCGGCGCACTGGCCGCAGGGCTCGGAGCTGACGCCGGTTTCACAGTTGAGGCACTTGGCGAGAATCCGCGCAATGGTGGTCTTGCCCACCCCGCGGGTGCCGGTAAACAGGTAGGCATGGTGCAGGCGATTGTGGTCCAGGGCGTTGATCAGCGCCTGCAGCACATGTTCCTGCCCCACCATCTCGCGAAAGATGCGCGGGCGCCACTTGCGTGCCAGAACCTGATAACTCATGCCAAGGATCTCAACCGGGGGAGAAAGAGGCAGGATTATAACGATCAATGGAGATGAGGGGGAGGAAAAAGGGTGGTGACCTGACCAGCCACACCCCGGCACATGACTGACTGCTACCGTTGCTCCCTTCCGGGCCTGGCGGGGTTTACAGCTGATCATTGCGAAGGGACCGGAAAGGCCACCATTGCGGCCCGCGCCAACAACAAGCCGGACGGCCCAAGCGCAGGAGGCGCGCATTATCCGCAGTTTGTCCCGGCAATGCAAGGCGGCTCCCGGCGCCCACCTTCTGGCGGATGACGGGGATGGAATCTGTAAAGCCGTGCCAATTTCCGCCAGCCAGCGCCGATTTACGCGGGGACACAATTCCTTTTTGGCCCGCAATCCTCTAGGCTTGAGCGTCAACCCCGATCCAACGACTCGTCCCGGATCAACCCTTTATCCCGCAACAGGAGTTTGTCCTCATGGCAACTGTCACCCTTAAAGGAAACCCCTTCAACACCAACGGTAAACTGCCCTCGGTTGGCAGCCAGATACCCGCTTTCAAGCTGGTCAAGACCGATCTGTCGGAAATCACCTCGGACGAGTTCAAAGGCAAGCGCCTGGTGCTGAACATTTTCCCCAGCGTGGATACCCCGACCTGCGCCACGTCGGTACGCACCTTCAATGCCGAAGCCAGCAAGCTGAACAATACGCTGGTGCTTTGTATTTCCCACGACCTGCCCTTCGCCCTGGCGCGCTTCTGCGGCGCCGAAGGCCTGGACAAGGTGATTCCCGCCTCCGCCTTCCGCTCCAGTTTTGCCAGCGACTACGGCGTCAAGCTGGTCGACGGCCCATTGGCCGGGCTGACCGCGCGCGCAGTGGTGGTTGTGGGCACCGATGGCAAGGTACTGCACACCGAACTGGTCAGTGAAGTGGCCCATGAGCCGAATTATGATGCAGCCTTGAAAGCCCTGACGTAATTGATGCCTTTACCTCACTGCTGCTCACTGCTGTAAAGAAACGCCGGGAAATTCCCGGCGTTTTTTTGGGTCTGCCATCCATGCATCAATGCGCGCTGGTTTTCGACAGCAGGTTGAGCACGAGGACACCACTGACGATCAGCCCCATGCCGACCAGAGCCCAGGCATCCAGTTTCTGCCCATAGAGTATCCACGCGATAATGGCCACCAGGACGATACCAAGCCCGGCCCACACTGCATAAGCTATCCCGACCGGAATGGTCTTCAACGCAAGCGACAGAAAATAAAACGCGAGGCCATAACCAATGATCACGACAGTGGATGGTATTGTCTTGGTAAAACCTTCACTGGACTTGAGTGCGGACGTGGCAACGACTTCTCCGAGAATGGCAACCGCCAGGAACAACCAGCTTTTCATCGATGACCTCCATTGAATAAACAATACATGGGATGAATCCTTACATCATATTGACAATGTGATTGACCACATCCGGGTAATCACCTGCGCATTTTTTCAGCGCCCTGGCAAACTTATCCGTCCATCCCCGGCCCCGCGACACGAGATCCTCTTTAGCCTCACCTATCCCGTCAGGATGGTTCTCAAGCAATACTTCCAGCATCTGCATGGCTTGTAACCGGTCCTTCAACGCTTTTGTCGCAAAAGTGGATTGGCGGGACTCCGAAACCAGTAATTTATGAAGTGCAAAACGTTCCGGACGGGGAAGGTTGACCAGAAGCTGCTCCCGCCGTCCGGGAATGACCACCGGGATGACGTCAGCCAGGAGATAATCCAGAAATCGCAAAGGCTGAGCCATGCTGTTGAGTGCGGGAACGAAGATCGCCCCCCCCTTGCTCTTGCCTGTCTCAGGTGTCAGAAGGTCTAGCCGCAATTCCTTGCCACGAACACGAAACGACGTTGAGGGAGAACGGGGATCGAGAGCGGGCACAGGAATAAACCCCATCCCCAAGCGTTCCAGGGTATCGGGAACGGAAACCGCAGGTGGATTGATCGCCAAAGCGATCCCTGCTTCTCCGGCAAGATCTATATCCTGAGTCTGCATATGGCTGGCCCACCGCACACCCAGGAGATTACCCAACGCACTGAATGCATGGGTGCCAATCAGTACAGCACATCCCTGCCCCGGTCGCAGGGTGCCCGCATCAACAAACGCCTTCAATACGCGGAAAGCGGCATGATTCATGGCATGGCCACCGGCGGCGATAAATGCGCTCCCCAGCTCGTTGAGGCGAGTAAGGTCTGCGTCACGCATGGATGCACGCTGATTCAGTGTTTTGATCAATCCGCCGGTGGCTTCATCGTCAGCACCCAAATAGGCCTGGCGCGTACGGCCATCCAGATCGCGGTATTGATAGTAGAGATAATCCAGCCCCTTGATAGTTTTACGCACCACACTGCCAGGCATTTGGCCTATGTTTTCAGTGGCGCTCATGGCCAAGGCCAACTCCTGCAGTTCGGCGTAAAGCGTTTGGGCCGTTAACGATAAAGCGTTGGCATGCATGGAACTATCACCCAAGAGTTATACGCAACCTAATATATATTGCGTATAACCTGCCGGCAAGCAACAAATCAAACTCCCTGGACCGTCCTTACGCCCTGCAAATGCTTCAGGCAGTGCGCCCTGGCCAGTTTCAGGAAATCCTGCACATAGGGAACCGGCAACTGCTCCTCACGGACAGCCGCATACAGTGTTGGCCAGATACCTTTTTCTCCCGCCGAACGCACACTGATCAGTGACTTGTCGACATATTCCGCAAGTACCCAGTTAGGCAGTGCGCAAACACCCCGGCCACTGGCGACCAGCTGAACCATCATCAATGTCAGCTCCGAGGTGCGCACACCTGCCGGTGATACGCCAGCGGGTTCGAGGAAATAATTGAAAATATCCAGGCGTGAACGCTCGACCGGATAGGTGATGAGGGTTTGGTCCGCCAGGTCTTGCGGTGACAGGAAGGGCTTTTTGAGCAAGGGATGCTGGTTGGCGATGGCAATCTGCATCTCATAACCAAACAGGGGAACATACTCCACGCCCTTGAGCGACCGGGGATCAGACGTGATCACCAGGTCCACATCACCCTGGGCCAGCGCCGGCAAGGGTTCGAACGTGAATCCGCCGGAAAAATCCAGTTCGATGGCGGGCCATTGGTTGCGGAAGACATCCACGGTGGGCATCAGCCAGTTGAAGCAGCTGTGACATTCAATGGCCATATACAGCCGGCCCGCGTCACCGTGCAGCAACTTCTGGATATCCCGCTCGGCCTCGCCCACCTTCGCCAGGACGTCATCGGCCAGTTGCAGCAGGCGTTTGCCAACCGCGGTAAAACGCAGGGGACGGCTTTTTCGGATAAACAGCTCAGCCTCCAACCGCCCTTCCAATTCCTTGAGCTGATGGGACAGTGCAGATTGCGTCAGAAACAGGCGCTCGGCCGCTTCGACCAGGCTGCCGGTTTCCCGCAGGGCGGCAAGGGTTCTAAGATGGCGGATGTCGATCATACATGCCTCGGGCCGGGACGCCGGAATACCGCAAGCCTAACCAGCGACCACCCACAAATCAAATTTTTCTCAACATAAACCAGAAAATCATAAATTTTACTCAAGGAACCATCGCAAAAATATCGCCAGGCTGACCTGGTCGATAGGAGTCGCATCACTGGCCCGGGTGATGTCGACACTCCCATTTGCCACCACACCGCCCTATGACGTGACCTGCACGCCGCATATCGCGGAAATGGCCGGGTCAGGGTGATATTGCGAACGATGGTTCAACCATCAGTCCATTGAAGCCAACCTGGCGAGTAAATCAGACACGGGTATACAGAGGGGCAGGCACCGGGGATGGTTAATCAATAACACCAAGGAATGATATGATCACCGGCCATTCTTCCCACGCCAGGCAAGCCCGTATGCAGTTGTTTGTAGACCACCTCACCAACGTCGATTTCAGCTTCCTGGACCCCCGGCGCGGACTGCTGGGCGAAACCTGGCTGGCCAACGTGGTTCTGCATGGTGAACTGGATGAGCAGGGCATGGTGTGTGATTTCGGCACGGTCAAAAAGCAGATACGCCGCTGGCTGGACGAAGAGCTGGATCACCGCCTGGCGGTACCCGTCAACTCACCACACATCCGTATCGATGAGGATGGCGACCACCTGGATATCCATTGGCGCTTTGGCGATCAGCAGGAATTCCTGCACACCCGCTCCCCTCGCTCGGCCATTGCGCTGGTCGAGGCCGAGGTGCTGACACCCGAAACGGTCGCCGCCTGGTGCATCGATCAACTCAAACCGCTTTTTCCAAACAGTGTCGCGCGGCTGGAGCTGGGTTTTGTGGCGGAGAAGATCGACGGTGCTTTTTATCACTACAGCCATGGACTGAAAAAGCATGGCGGCAACTGCCAGCGCATTGCCCATGGACACCGCTCACGCATCGATATCTGGGCAAACGAGGGCAAGTGCCCGGTACTGGAAAACCTGTGGGCGGAACGGTGGCGGGATATCTACATCGGCACCCGGGAAGACATCACCGCACAGCCGCAGCATCATGGCCAGGCGTACTACCGTTTTGCCTACATTTCCGCGCAAGGCCCGTTTGAACTGACACTGCCACAACGCTGCTGCTACCTGATCGACACCGACAGCACCGTGGAATTTCTCGCCCACCACATCGCGCACCGCAGCCGGCTGGAAAACCCGGACATGACGATTCGCGTCAAGGCTTACGAGGGATTACACAAAGGCGCTATCGCGGAAGCGTGATACCGGGAGTTGCATCGCTACAGCAGCAGAAATAGATTTCAGAAAAATAAAACACAGATTTTATTTGAATTCGTGCCTTCTCTTGTACACCTTCGCCTCTCCTTCCGGCCGTGTCTTGAAACGCGGTTGCGCCCAGAGGTATTGGCCCGGGTGCTGGCGGATCTGTGACTCGATGAATTGGTTCACGCGCAGGGCATCCTGGAATTCGTCACCGGTCGGGTAGTTTTCAAACGGTGGATGTATGGTGACGTCATATCCCTTGCCGCCGGGCAGGCGATACTGCGTAAAGGGGATCACACGGGCGCGCCCCATCTGCGCGAATTTTCCCGTGGCGGTTACCGTGGCGGCCGGAACACCAAAGAAAGGAACGAAAATACTCACCTTGGGACCCAGGTCACGGTCAGGCGCGTACCAGATCATGCGTCCCTGGCGCAGGCGGCTGATCATCAGGCGGACATTATCGCGGGGAATGGTGATGCCGGGGCAGTAGGCTTCGCGGCGGGACTTTTGCACGGCGTCATACACCGGATTTTTGTGCGGGCTGTACATGCCGTCGTAATCCGTGTGCTGGCCGAGCATGGCGCTGCCGATATCCAGGTGTGTGAAGTGCATGCTGAGCAACAGGGCGCCCTGCCCAGCGGCCCGGGCATCGCGCAGATGCTCCTCGCCATGGATGCGGTACAGCCGGCGCAGGCGCCACTTGGGCCAGAACCAGGCGATGCCGGTTTCGAAGATGGCCATGGCGGTGGAAAAACGGCTTTCGTCCAGGATGGCCTGCCGCTCGGCCTCAGACAATTCGGGGAAACAAAGATCGATATTCACCCGCGCCCAGTGCATGCGCTGCCGGTTATATTTCAGCAGCGGGGCAATTGCCTTGGCCATCAGGTACTGCACCCGGTAGGGCAGCTGGCTGATCAGGTACCACAGCAAAAAGCCCAGCCAGGATGGCCAGTAGCGGGGCGCGAGCAGCGCACGGGAAACATGGGTCAACATAGGCACAGCAGGAATCCATCACAGGGGACATTCCCCGAAAGGGCAAGGATTATACGGGCCCGGCGCGCCGGGCGCACGGCATCAATGCACCGGTGGGAGCGGGTCCGGTGAGGCACCCTGGCGGGACCGGGGAATCACCACCACCCCGTCTTCGCGGCAATCCACATAGGCGCTGATGCCATATGCCGTTGCCAGGTTGTCAGGCGTCAGTACCTTCACCGGCTCTCCCTCCGCCAGCAGTTGCCCGCCGTGCAGCAACAGCAGGCGGTGGCAGTAACGGGCGGCCAGGCTCAGGTCGTGGAGGGCCGCCACCACCAGCCCGCCGTGATCGGCCTGGCTGCGCAGCAATTCCATCACATGAAGCTGATGGTAAGGGTCCAGGGCGGCAATGGGTTCATCCGCGAGAATCACCCTGGGCTCACCGGCAAATACCCTGGCCAGCAGCGCGCGCTGCAATTCCCCGCCCGAGAGATGGGTCAGCGGCCGGCCGCGCAGGCCGGCGAGGTCGGTCAATGCCAGCGCTCGCTCGACCGCCGCCTTGTCTGCCGCCGTGTCCGCGGTTCCCTGCCAGGGTGTGCGTCCCAGGGCAACCAGGTGCTCCACGGCCAGGGGCCAGGCGGGTTTGTCCTGCTGCGGCAGGTAGGCCAGCCAGCGTCCCCGCTCCCGCGGATCGAGCGCCAGCAGGGGCTTTTGTTCACCCTGCCGCTCCCCGTCCGGCCGGGCGATCACCTGCCCGGAATCCGCCCGGTGCAGGCCCGCCAATACCCGCAGCAGACTGCTTTTACCCGCCCCGTTGGGCCCTATCAATCCGACGAATTCACCAGCCCGGAGATCGAGATCGATGCCCCGCAGCACCGGTTGGCCATCCAATTGCAGACAAATCGATTCGGCGCTGAGCATCACATCCACCGCTTACGGCTTTGCAGGATCAGGTACAGGAAGAAGGGGCCACCCAGCAGCGACGTCACCACCCCCAGTTTGAGTTCGCGGGCCACATCCAGTTGCCGCACCAGCAGATCGGCCAGCAGTACCAGCAAGGCACCACCCAGGGCGCTGGCCAGCAGCAGGCGTCCGGGGCGATGGCCCACCAGGGGGCGCAGCAGGTGCGGCACCACCAATCCCACGAAACCGATGCTGCCGCTCACCGCCACCGACGCGCCCACGGCAAGCGCCACTCCCAGCAGGAGCAGGCTGCGTTCCCGCCCGGCGCGGAAGCCCAGGGTACGCGCCGTGTCTTCCCCCAGGCTCAATACATCGAGATAAGCGCGGCGGCTGAACATCATCACCCATCCCACCATCACGAAAGGCGCGGCCAGTAGCAGGTGGTCGAGATTGCGATTGGCCAGGGACCCCATGAGCCAGAAGACGATCTCCTGAAAGGCAAAGAGGCTGGGCGCGAAATTCAGCGCAAGGGCGATCAGTGCGCCAGCCATGGCATTGACGGCCACGCCGGCCAGTATCAATCCCAGCGTACTGTTACCAAGGCCCGCCAGGAGGTAAACCAGGACCAGCGCCAGCAGCGCCCCCAGCATTGCCGCCACCGGCAGCAACCAGCTGAGGCTGGCCGCCAGCCCGAAATACAACACCACCACCGCACCCAGGGCCGCACCACTGGACACGCCCAGCACACCCGGTTCCGCCAGTGGGTTGCGCAGCAGGCCCTGCATCACGGCACCCGCCATCCCCAGGCTGGCGCCGACCAGCAGCGCCAGGAGCGCGCGCGGCAGGCGGATTTCCCAGACGACCATGCCGGCCAGCCCCCGCTCACCGCTCCAGAGTTCCGCCAGCGCCTGGGATAGACCGGTGCCCGAGGCGCCCACATTCAGGTAGAGCGCCAACGACGCCAGTATCGCCAGGCACAATCCAAGAAGGCTCAGGGATTCACGCCGGTTCATGGTATTTCCTCCTCCCGTGGACCCGTCTCCCGCGCCGCGATCAATTGCGCCAGGGCTTCAGCCACCTGGGGTGCCACACAAACCGACAAGGCTGCCGGCAGCTCGACGCGGCGCGTGTTCTTGTCCAGCACTGGATGGCGCAAATATTCCCGCGCCAGCGAAAAGGCATCCAGATAACCGGCTTCCATGACCAACACCTCGGGGGCCATCACCAGCAGGTTCTCGATATCCAGGTGGACAAAGCCTTGCAGCCCCCGCTCCGCCGCCAGGTTGCGATAACCGGCACGCTGCAGCAGTTCATCCTCCAAGGTGTGGGCCCCGGCGACTATGCCATTGGGCGTATACCAGAGTGCGCGGGGTTTGCGGGACAGGTCCAGCGAACGGTGATCCAGTTCAGCCAGCCTGGATTCCAGCGCGTGCGCCAATGCTTCCGCACGCACGTCCTCCCCCAGGAGTTGCCCCAGCGCGCGGATATGCGCAGCGATCTCCGACACATCCCGTGGCTGGTTCAGGGTTTCCACGCGGTACCCCAGCCGCCGCAACAACACAACCGCCTGCCCCGCGCCGAACTCCCCCGCCAGGATCAACTCCGGTTCCAGCGGCACCAGTTCCTCGGCCAAGCCATGGTTGAGGTGCAGCCCGTCCAGCTCACCGCTGATGGACGACAACTGCGGCTGGGCCGACAGATAGGTCAGCGAGACGATGCGCTCCCGCGGCAGAAGTAAAAACAGAAACGGGTCCAGGCACATGTTGAGCGAGGCAACGCGCTGGGGCGCTGCCTGGAGCGGAAGCGCCAAAAGCAGGCAGACGCACAGGAAAAAACGCATCAGAGGGGATTCAGCCAGGCGGCACCGCGCACGCCGCTGGAGTCGCCATGCACCGCGGCGACAACCGGCGTATCGCATTCGCCGCCAAACACGTAACGGGGCAGGAGTGCCGGAACCCGCGTGTAGATATCGGGAATATTGGAGGCCCCGCCACCCAGGACGATGACGTCCGGGTCCACCAGATTGATCACCCCCGCCAACCCTCGCGCCAACTGGTCGAGATAGGTGTCCAGCGCCTGGCGCGCGCGGGGCTCACCCCCGGCAGCCTGTGCCGCGATGGCATCGCCGGACAGATTTTTGCCCGCGAGGCGGCTATAGGTCAGGCACAATCCCGTTCCGGACAAAAAAGTCTCCTGGCAGCCCGCGCGGCCGCAATAACAGGGACGCGCCTGCAAGTCCGCCTCGGGCGTCCAGGGCAGCGGGTTATGGCCCCACTCTCCCGCCACACCATTGGGGCCCACCAGGGGGCGCCCCTGATACACCAGGCCGGCGCCGCAGCCAGTGCCCAGAATGCCGGCAAATACCAGCGCATAGCCGCGTCCGGCGCCATCGGTTGCCTCGGACACCGCCAGGCAATTGGCATCGTTGGTGACCTGCACGTCACGCGCCAGGCGGCGCGATAAATCCGCTTGCAAGGGATGGCCGTTGATCCAGGTGGAGTTGGCGTTTTTCACACAACCGGTCTTGCGTGAAATGGTGCCGGGAATTCCCACGCCAACAGGTAACCCGTCCTGGCCGGCCTCGGCTTCGGCCGCGGCAACGAGCCCGGCAATCGCATCCAGGGTAGCCGCATAGTCACCGCGGACCGTGGGAATGCGGGTGCGGAAACGCTCATGGCTGGCGCCGTCCAGCAGAATCACCTCGGTTTTGGTCCCGCCCAGATCAATGCCTATGCGCAAATCCGCCATCCATCCGACCCCTGTCAGCAAAAGCCGGGATTATAGTCACCTGCGCCGGGGTTTGCCGAGCCCGTATGGCCAAGTGCGAATAGCGGTCTACACTTGAAACAGATCAACAACCGATAGACGGAACCCGGCATGAACAAACCCGAGCGCCGACGATTCAGCCGCGTGGATTTCACTGCGCAGGTGGCACTGACCCAGGGTTCGCTCACCTGCGCGGCCGAGCTCATCGACATCTCGCTCAAGGGGCTGCTGCTGCGGATACCGGCGGATACGCCGCTCGACCCGGGGCAACCCTTGCAGGCAAGCGTTTACCTGGCCGCGGACCTGCCCATTACCATGAACGCCAGCATCGTCCATCACGCCGGTGAACAATTGGGCCTGACCTGCGATCTGATCGATATCGAGAGCATGAGCCATTTGCGCCGCCTGATCGAACTAAACCTCGGCGACCCGGCGGCGGCCGAGCGGGAACTGCACGAACTGATCGGCACGACGTCCGGGTGAGGGCCCCGTATGCACGACACACCCTCTGAAGAACGCCGGCAGTATCCGCGCTTCCGGTTGCGCGCCTATGCCTCACTGAGCCATGGCAACCACACCTGGGAAGCGCACCTGCTGGACATGTCCATGACCGGCGCGCGCCTGGCGTTGCTGGGCGAGCACCTGTTGCGGCCGGGCGATGACATCAACCTGCAAGTACCGGTGGAAGACCCTGCCAAAGGCAGCCCGCATACCCTGCATCTGCGCGGCCGCCTCGTTCACCTGCGCGAGCATGTGCTGGGCGTGGAATACCAGGCAGTGGCCGATGTGGACCGTCAACTGCTCAACCTGCTGCTGTCCCAACCCGAATAATAAATAACGACAACGCTTTCAAACCCGGCACTCATCATGATCAAGTTGTTCCTGCTCTGCCTGCTGTTCGGTCTGTCATCGCCAGCTGTCACCCTGGCTGAAACACAATCCCCACCTCAGAAGGTTGCGCAGGTTTACCCGCTGACCATTCCGGCACCGGAAGAAAGCGCACCCGACAAGCACAACGATTACTTCGAAAAATTGCTGTCACTGGCACTCGGGAAATCCGCTGGCCCGCATGAGGCATTTCAGCTGATCCACAACACCGAACTGACCGGCAAGGAACGCCTGCGCGCGGCGCTCAAGGCCGACAAGGGGGTGGATGTCATCTGGAGCAGCACCAACCGCGAGCGGGAGAGCGAACTGCGCGCAATCCGCATCAACCTGTTCAAGGGAATCAACGAATACCGGCTGCTGATGATCCGCGCCGGCGAAGAGGATCGCTTTGCCGGTATCCAGACGCTGGATGATTTGCGCCACTTCCGCGCCGGCACCGGCAGCTACTGGCAGGACACTGCCGTGCTCAAGGCCAACAACCTGCCGTATGTCACCTCATGGAATTACACGCCCATGTTCCGCATGCTCGCCGCCAGGCGCTTTGACTACATGTCGCGCGGAGCCAATGAAATCTGGAGCGAATTGGACCTGCATGCGGACCTGAACCTGACCCAGGTACCCGGCATCCTGTTGCGGTACCCGCTACCCATCTATTTTTTTGTGCATCCCAAAAACGAAGCGCTCGCAAAACGCATAGAGACGGGTTTGAACATGGCGCTGGAAGACGGCAGCTTTGATGAGCTTTTCTTCAGCATCCCGGGCCATCAACGGGCCTGGGATGAGATTCATCACGGACAACGGCGAGTGATCGAGTTGCAGGCGACGGAATAAAAAATCAGTCCAGCGCCGCCAGGGCTTCCTGGAGGCTTTTGACAGCGATCACCTGGATGCCAGGATGATTTTCCCGCGGTGCGTTGGCATGGGGAAGGATCGCCTTTTTGAAGCCGTGCTTGATGGCCTCGCGCAAGCGCTCCTGGCCGCTGGGAACGGGACGGATCTCTCCCGCCAGTCCCACCTCGCCAAATACCATCAGATCCTGTGGCAAAGGCCGGTCGCGGAAACTGGACACGATCGCCAGCAGCACGGCGAGGTCGGCACTGGTTTCCATCACCCTCACGCCACCGACCACATTCACGAACACATCCTGATCGCCCACCATGATGCCGCCATGGCGATGCAGGACGGCCAACAGCATGGACAGGCGGTTCTGGTCCATCCCCACCGCGACCCGCCGCGGATTGCCCAGGTGGCTGTCGTCGACCAGTGCCTGGATTTCTATCAACAGCGGCCGCGTGCCTTCCCACATCACCATCACCACGGAACCGGAGGAAACCTCGTCGGCGCGCTGCAAAAAAATGGCGGACGGATTGTTCACCTCGCGCATGCCCTGCTCGGTCATGGCGAACACTCCCAGTTCGTTGACAGGACCGAAGCGGTTCTTGTGTCCGCGCAGGGTGCGGAAGCGTGAATCGTTGTCGCCTTCCAGCAGGATGGAACAGTCGATCATATGCTCCAGGACCTTGGGTCCTGCCAGAGTGCCGTCTTTGGTGACATGCCCCACCAGGATCAATACCGTTCCCGTCTGCTTGGCGAAACGGGTGAGATAGGCGGCGCTTTCCCGCACCTGCGACACCGAGCCGGGTGCGGAAGTAATGTCCTCCAGGTGCATGACCTGGATGGAATCGATCACCATCACCTTGGGTGCCAGTTGCTGAGCGGTGGCGCAGATGCTTTCCACACTGGTTTCGCTCAACAACTGCAAGCGATCCATCGGCAAGCCGAGGCGCTGGGCGCGCATGGCCACCTGTTGCAGGGATTCCTCGCCGGTAATGTAAAGCGCGGGCATGGTGCGCGCGAGGTTGCACAAAGTCTGCAACAACAGCGTGGATTTGCCTGCGCCCGGATTGCCACCGATCAGCACAACGGAACCGGGCACAAAGCCGCCGCCGAGCACCCGGTCAAATTCACCGGCGCCGCTGCCAAACCGGGGCAGGTCTTCGAGGCTGATCTGCGCCAGGGTCTGCACCTGCGCAACGCCGGTGGCCGCGCCGGCATAGCCCTGGAACTTGGCGGAACGATTGGCAGGGGTTGGCCCCAGGCGCACTTCCGACAGGGTATTCCAGGCGCCGCATTCACTGCACTGCCCCTGCCATTTGCTGAACTCGGCACCACAGTCATTGCACACGTAGGCGGTTTTATTTTTAACGGCCACCATTTTTCTCCAATCAAAAGCCTGCGCCGGGAATCCTTATTTCTTATCGCTGGTCAGCCGCAGGTAGGCCCCCAGGCCAACCAGCAAGGCCACGGCGGCAAACAACATGAATACCGCGCTGTTCAGGTGCGTGGCATCCCCCAGCAGGGATTTGAACATCAACAGCAAGGATTCGATGGATACCGCAATGACGATCGCGGACATGAAGCGACTGATGGTGCGCCGCGTGGAGCCCTGGTGATGGACATCCTTATGCATCAGGACTTCTTCTTCCAAAATGGTTTTACCCAAATCAAAGATCGCCAATCCCAGGGTAATCAGAATCACGATACCGAACGCCTGGGTTGCGGTATTGGTGTGTTCGTAGAGTACATCCACAAACTGCACCCCCGCGGTGACCAGCAGGAAACCCGCCACCAGCACCAGCATCACGCCGATTACACCGTAAACCACCTGGAATAACGGATGCACACGGCGGCGCAGGGCATCGCCATTCAAAAAGGTGATGAGTTTTTCCAGGTTGAAATTCACCACCAGGTAGCAGGTTTGCCCCTCCCTGTTGATGAACCGCTGCACCGCCGACAGCGCCAGCTGATGGGTCGCGCTGGAAAGATATGGCGAGGTCACGGTGATGGGCGCGCTGTTGTCGCGCGCGTCGCGGTAATAGGTCCGGTTGCTGCGGTCGGAACCCAATCCGGCTTCCAGCCGCTTGGAATCCGATATGCCCGGCGCGTCCGCCGAATCACTGATCTGTATGCCTTTGTCACTCAGGCAGAAAATCAGCTCCACGAAAGGATAGGAGGCATGCAGGCGGCTGACGACCGACTTGAGCTCATCCGGGGAGGATGCCACCCGGTTGGGTGCCATGGTGGTGACGATCGACTCCAGCAACCGGTCGATCTGGGTGCGGTACTCTTCGTACTTGTTGAGAAGGTACAGGTAGTTGCGTGGCGTCATCTCAACAATATCCTAGACGGCAATGTCCGCCAGATTGCCCTTTTCCTCCAACCAGTTTTTACGGTCGGCGGCGCGCTTCTTGGCCAGCATCATATCCATCACCTGGGCGGTGCCCTCTTCATCGTCGATGGTCAGTTGCACCAGGCGGCGGGTATCCACCGCCATGGTGGTTTCACGCAGTTGCAGCGGATTCATTTCACCCAGGCCCTTGAAGCGCTGCACATTCACCTTGCCTTTTTTGTTTTCCGCGGCCAGGCGGTCGAGGATGCCTTTTTTCTCGCCCTCATCCAGCGCGTAGTAAACCTCCTTGCCGATGTCGATGCGATACAGCGGCGGCATGGCGACAAACACATGGCCGTTGCGCACCAGCGCCGGAAAATGCCTGACAAAGAGCGCGCACAAGAGTGTTGCAATATGCAAGCCATCGGAGTCGGCATCGGCGAGGATGCATATCTTGTGGTAGCGCAGTTCGCTCAAATCCTCGGCGCCTGGGTCCAGGCCGATGGCGACGGAGATATCGTGCACCTCCTGGCTGGCGAGGATTTCCTCGGAATTGACTTCCCAGGTGTTCAGTATCTTGCCGCGCAGCGGCATGATGGCCTGGAATTCGCGGTCACGGGCCTGCTTGGCGGAACCGCCCGCCGAATCCCCTTCCACCAGGAAGAGTTCACCGCGCGCCGGATCGCCGCTGGAGCAATCCGCCAGCTTGCCGGGCAAGGCGGGACCCTGGGTGACTTTTTTGCGTGCGACTTTTTTGCTCGAACGCACGCGCTTCTGCGCGTTATTGATGCAGTAATCCGCGAGTTTATCGCCCTCTTCCGTGTGCTGGTTCAGCCAGAGCGCGAAGGCGTCCTTGGCGACGCCGGAGACAAAGGCGGCCGCCTCGCGGGATGTCAGCCGCTCCTTGGTCTGGCCGGAAAATTGCGGATCGGCCAGCTTGAAAGAGAGCACGAAACAGACATTGCTCCAGATATCTTCCGGCGCCAGTTTCACGCCGCGCGGCACGAGGTTGCGGAATTCGCAGTATTCGCGCATGGCATCCAGCAACCCGGTGCGCAAACCGTTCACATGGGTGCCGCCCTGGGCGGTGGGAATCAGGTTGACGTAGCTTTCCTGCACCAGTTCACCGCCTTCCGGCAACCATTGCACGGCCCAGTTGGCCGCTTCGGTCTTGCCACTGAAATCGCCGACGAAAGGAATGTCCGGCAAACGCTCCCACCCCTGGGTCGCGCCCGTCAGGTAATCGCGCAGGCCATCCTCGTAATACCATTCGTCTTTTTCACCGGTCTGCTCATCGAGAAAGGTGACGATCAGGCCCGGACAGAGCACCGCCTTGGCGCGCAGCACATGGCGCAGGCGGCTGACCGAAAATTTGGGAGAATCGAAGTACACCGGGTTGGGCAGGAAGCGCACACTGGTGCCCGTCTGGCGCTTGGGGCAGGTGTCGATGACCTCGAGCTCCGACGCCTTGTCGCCGTTGGCAAAGCCCATGCGGTAGACATTGCCATCGCGCTTGATGGTGACATCCAGCCGTTGCGACAGGGCATTGACCACCGACACCCCCACACCGTGGAGACCACCCGAGAACTGGTAATTCTTGTTGGAGAATTTACCGCCCGCGTGCAGGGTGCACAGGATCACTTCCACGCCGGGTTTGCCCTGCTCGGGGTGCATGTCCACAGGCATGCCGCGCCCATCGTCGGTCACCGTCAGCGACTGATCGCGGTGCAGTATTACGTCGATGCGCCTGGCGTGGCCGGCCAGCGCCTCATCGACGCTGTTGTCGATGATTTCCTGGGCCAGGTGGTTGGGGCGGGTCGTTTCCGTATACATGCCCGGACGTTTTTTTACCGGGTCGAGGCCGGTGAGGACTTCAATATCTTCTGCGGAATAATTAGCCATAAATCAATCTGTGTGATGAGGTCTCAGCGGTATGGGTCAGGCGCACGGTGCGAACAGAAAATCCATCGCCCCGGGCAGGTATCGTTCAAACCCCTGGAAACTGTGGTCGCCACCCATTTCCAGGGTCCGCAGGCAGCCGCGATAGTGCGCCAGCGCCTGGGTGAAATCGAGGGTTTCATCGCCGGTCTGCGCCAGCAACCAATGGTTGGCATGACGGCGGATGGGCAGGTCACAGGCACGGATCTCGTCCACATGGCGGGCCTGCAAGCGGTAGCTATCATCCGTATGCCAGGACTTGAGGTCAACCTCCAGGTAATCGGGCATGAAACGCCAGGGCCTGACGGCGGGATTGACCACCAGGGCCCGCAGGTCATAGGTTTCCGCCAGCCAGCTGGCCCAGAAACCGCCCAGGGAGCTGCCGATCACCCCCAGGGGTTCATGCTGCAAGGATTCCACCAGGGTGCGCAGCGCATCGCGGGTTTCAAACGGATACGGGGTGAGTTGGGGACAGAAAAAGCAGATATCCGGCCGGTTGGCAGCCAGCCAGTCGGCAGTCTGGCGCGCCTTGAAGGATAAGGGCGAGCTGAGGAAGCCATGGACATAGATGACAGCAGACACGGATACAGCGCCGGTCAGTAGCCGACGGACTGGTAATCGATGGCGTATTGCTTTCCGGTCACCCGGGAAACCCCCGTTTCCAGGCGGCCATCCGGGTAGAGGTCGAACCAGCGGTAGCCGGGCATCTGGGTATCCACGGTGAACTGGTCACAGGCGGGTTTGAACTGCACGCAGGTCGAGGGGGTGGCAATCAGCTGCACACCCTTGTGCAGGCTGAGGAAATCCTGGTGCACATGGCCCCAGACCACGGCCTTGACCTGGGGATTGGCATCGACGATGGCAAAAAAAGCATCGGCATTGCGCAGGACGTAATGATCGATCCAGGCACTGCCCACGGGCACCGGCTGGTGGTGCAGCATCACCATCACGTACTTGTCGGGATTATCGGCAAGCACACGCTCCAGGTACGCCAACTCGGCATCCGCCAGGTGCCCGTAAACCTGGTCGGGCACCGCCGAATCCAGCAGCACGATCAGCCAGCGCCCCAAGCTGAATTGCCGCGCCTCCGGCAGTTGGGCATGGTCGACACCGGCCATGATTTCAGCGGAGTCGTGATTGCCGGGCAGCCAGGCCAGCGGCACGGAAAAATAATGCCGCAGGGCGGCGATAAAACGCTGGTAACAGGCTTCATGGCCGGCACTGGCGATATCGCCGGTGCAGACCAGATAATCAAAGTCGGGTTGTTCGCGGGCGATGAGTTGCAGAACGTCATCCAGGCTCTGGTCCGTATTCAGGCCCAGGAGTGAGTCGCCGGTCAAAGGACCCAGGTGACAGTCGGTAATCTGGATAAGTCGCACAGACGTCTCATTGGCAGTCGTTGTTAAAGTCATAGCAAAAAGTCCATCTTGCACCTATCTGCTTGCACCTACCTGTACCTACTTGCTGTACCTGCTTGCGCCTGAGCATCCATTGGGCGAATTCGGCATGCAAGTCAACAATATACGCTATCACCCGATTCTGCCAGTCCGGGGGCGCGGACGGCTTCAAGAATTCACAAAAAAACCGCACCAATGGCACGTGATTTCAGCTGCGCAGGGAATAACCCTTTCAGGTGAAGGGACTTTTCAGCGGATTTTGCAATGCTTTCAGTTCCTGTTCAGCAAGCCGGCCGTATTCTGGCCCCGTAGATGTGATAACGGGTCCGAACAGGAGCAGAAACCATGAAAACATCAGGTGTATTTGGCAAGCTCATCATCGCCGGCATAGCACTCGGGCTGAGCTGCTCTGCCCTCGCCAGCAACAGGCATCATGTCACTTATGCCCAGGTGGTCGATGCCCGCCCTGTCTATCAACGGGTAGCCCACCAGGTGCCCAGCGAATACTGTCATATCGAAACCGTGACCTACCGGGATTCCCGTCGTGACTCCCATACGGGCACCATCGTGGGAGGACTGATCGGCGCCGCCCTGGGCCATGAATTGGGTCACAGCAAACGCAACAAAGATGTGGGCGCGGTGGCGGGTGGCCTGCTGGGCGCTTCCATTGGCCGCGACCTGAGCCGCAACAGCGGATCAACCGTCCGTTACCGCGATCAGCAGGTCTGCCATACCCGTTACCACACCGAGTATCGCGAACAACTGCTCGGCTATGACGTGACCTATCGCTACCAGGGCCGCCTGTACCAGACTCACACCCAGCAGCACCCGGGTAGCCGCATCCCGGTGGATGTGCAGGTCCGTCCGGTCCATGCCTACAGACAGCGTTGACCTTTATCCACCCAGGCGCGATAGTGAGCCCTTTATGTATCGACCGAACAGCCGTTTATGACAGGTAAGCCTATGTCACGCTCGCGCCCATTCCTGCAACATCTGACCGACCGGCCTGTGATCAGGCTGGTCCTGTTGCTGAGCCTGCTGCTGGCCAGCGGAATGACCCAGGCCAACCGCGACCGGGAATTTACCAGTCCGGAGCGGCGCGATGAGCAGCGGGCAAGGATTTCGGCCGCCCAGGCAGCGAACATCGTGGAACAGCGTTACGGCGGCAAGGTGATGGGTGTGCAAACGCGCCAGGGGCGCAACGGCGTCGTATACAGCGTCAAGATCCTGCAAAGTTCCGGTCACATGCGCACTGTCAACGTCGACGGCCAGACCGGCGCCATACTCAACTGAGAGCCATTGCATGCGCATACTGATTGTTGAAGACGAAAAAGAGCTGCGCGAACAAATCAGCAAACTGGTCAGCGCGGAAAAATTTGTCTGCGACACCGCCGCCGACGGCCGCGAGGGTTTGTATCTCGGCGAGGAATATGACTACGACCTGGCGATCATCGATCTGGGATTGCCCCTGCTGGACGGTACCGAGCTCATCCGCCAACTGCGCGCCAAACAGCGCCATTTTCCCATCCTGATCCTCACCGCCCGGGGCGCCTGGCAGGATAAAGTCGAGGGACTGGAAGCTGGCGCCGATGATTACCTGACAAAACCTTTTCACCCCGAGGAATTGCGCGCGCGCATCAATGCCCTGCTCCGCCGCGCCAGCGGGCACGCCAGCCCACTGCTCAGCTACGGCCCGCTCAGTATCGACACCAGCGGGCGGCGGGTGCTGCTCAACAACCAGGAAGTCGAACTCACCAGCTTCGAATACAACACCCTGGTGTATCTCGCCCTGAACCCCGGCAAGGCGATATCCAAAACCGAACTCACCGAACACCTCTATGCTCAGGATTACGATCGTGACAGCAATGTGATCGAGGTTTTCATCGGACGGCTGCGCAAGAAGCTGGACCCGGATGGAACATTGAACCTGATCACGACCCAGCGCGGGCTGGGCTACCGATTCAATCCGCATCCATGACAGGCAAGCTTCCGGGAGCTTCAGCTTGAAGATCAATGCCATCAGCACCCGCCTGTTGCTCGCGTCCGCCCTGATGTTGCCGTTGTTTCTCGGCGTCAGCGGATTCTTTCTGCTGAAGGCTTTTGAAAACAGCCTGAAAGAGGCGGAAAACGCCCGCCTGCGCGGCCACATCTATCTGCTGTTCAGTGTTGCCGAACTCACGGAAAACGGCGAGCCCCGCATGCAGATGCCGGCAAGCCTGTTCGAGCCGGACTTTGAGCGGTTGAACTCCGGCCTTTACGCTTACATCTATGACCGGGAGGGCCATCTGGTGTGGCGCTCCAACTCCTCGGTACTCATTCAGCCACCCGCCAATGAGGATTTTGCGGGGCACCAGGCCACCGGCCGGCTCATCACCCAGACACTGTTGCTCAACAAACCCCTGTTCAGCGCCCACTATGATGTGGTGTGGGAGGATTCTCTCGGCAACGGACATCCCTACCGTTTTGCCGTCACTCACGAGCGCAGCAATTTCAATGCGGAACTTCGCGCCTACCGCACCCAGCTCTGGCGCTGGCTGGGCGCGTTGGCGGTGCTGCTGCTGGTGGCCCAGGCGGCAATCCTCCATTGGGGCCTGCGGCCCCTCGGCCGCCTGGCAGCGGCGCTCAAAGCCATGCAAAGTGGTGAAACCCAGAATATCGCCGGAGAACACCCGCGCGAGTTGCAGAAAATCGTCGACAACCTCAACCAAGTGCTGGCACGCGAGAAATCCCTGCGCCAACGCTACCGCAACAGCCTGGCCGATCTCGCCCACAGCCTGAAAACACCGCTGGCGGTGCTGCAAGGCAAACTGGATGGCAATACGACGGCGGTGGAATTCGAGGAAACACTCAATGAACAACTGACGCGGATGAACCAGGTTGTCACCTATCAGCTGCAACGCGCGGTTTCAGACCAGCAACGGGGGCTGACACAACGCACTCGGGTCAGGCAGGTGGTGGAGCGCCTGGTTGCCGCCCTGCAAAAGGTGTATCGCGACAAGGCCATCACCGTCGCTATCCAGGTGGCGCCCGGCACCCTGTTCGCGGGGGATGAACAGGATCTGATGGAGCTGCTCGGCAACCTGCTCGACAACGCCTTCAAGTATTCCCGGCATCACGTGCGCGTGGAAGCACGGCACCAGGCGCAATCCCTGGACATCCGCATCAGCGATGATGGCGCGGGGGTGCCGGAGATTGCGCGGCAGCAAATCCTGCAACGCGGCCAGCGGCTCGACACCAACATGCCGGGCCAGGGCATAGGCCTGGCCGTGGTCATGGATATCATCAGCAGCTATGACGGCACCCTGCAAATCAGCAACAGCAACCTGGGCGGCGCGGCCTTTGATATCAGTCTGCCGCTGGCAAACCCGCTATAGGCAAACCCGGTTCATCAGTCATAACCATTGGGATTCTGCGACTGCCAGCGCCAGGCATCCTCAACCATACGCTGCAAATCAAACTGCGCTTCCCAGCCCAATTCCCTGCGCGCCCTGTCCGCGTTGGCGAAACACGCCGCTATGTCGCCAGGGCGGCGCGCCACGATCTCGTAAGGCACCTTCCGTCCCGACGCGACCTCAAAGGCGGCGACCACCTGGAGCACAGAATAGCCGCAGCCGGTCCCGAGGTTGTAGGAGCGGCAGCCGGACGCCGACTTTTCCAATCCCCGCAGGGCGGCAAGGTGGCCGCGGGCCAGGTCCACCACATGGATGTAATCGCGCACACCCGTTCCATCCACCGTGTTGTAGTCGTCGCCAAAGACACGCAATTGCGGCAGCTTGCCAATGGCCACCTGCGCCACAAAAGGCAGGAGGTTGTTGGGAATGCCGGCGGGGTCCTCGCCGATCAGGCCGGATTCATGGGCACCGATCGGATTGAAGTAGCGCAGCAGGCTGATATTCCAGGCGTTGCCCGGCGCGGCGGCCAGATCGCGCAGGATGTCTTCCACCATGAGCTTGCTGCGGCCATAAGGATTGGTGGCCGAGGTCGCGAAGGATTCATCGATGGGAACGGACACCGGATCGCCATAGACGGTCGCGGAGGAACTGAAGATCAGCTTCCACACACCAAATTCGGCCATGACCTCCGCCAGGTCCAGGGTACCCGCCACATTGTTCTGGTAATACTGCAAAGGCAGCTGGTTTGATTCGCCCACGGCCTTGAGCCCGGCAAAGTGCATCACAGCGGCGATCGGATGGTCGCGGAATACCTGGCGCAACCCGGCTTTGTTCGTCACATCCAGGGGGTAAAACCGCGGCTCGGTGCCAGTGATGCGGGCGATGCGCTTGAGGGCCTCGGGTTTGCTGTTGCAGAGATTATCGACCACCACCGGCCGGTAGCCGGCCTGGATGAGTTCGACACACACATGGCTCCCGATAAAACCGGCACCGCCGGTAACCAGAATGTCAGGGCCTTGCGGCCCGGCTGGATTGACCATTTTGAATGCTTCCTGTGTCCTGGTGAGTTAACAAAAGGGCTGTCCCCTGCAAGCCGCTATCATAGCGGTCCACAGAAAATTATTCCCAAGGTTTATCACCAATTGGCAAGGCAGCAAAAAAAACGGGACAGGCTTGCGCCCGTCCCGTCTTCAGTTCAAGGAGGTAACCCCGTGGAGCAGCGACTCAGAAGCTGATGGGCAGGGACAACTTGACCACAAACAGCAGCTCATCGGGATGATCGGCCTCACCCTGATCGATCACCTTGCCGAAAGTGAAGCTCAGGTTGTCATTGAAGGCATAGCTCAGGTCGAGGTGAGTCAGGCCATCGGTCGCACCGCTCTTATCGGAGTGGGCGCCGACCAGCACGCCAAAGCTGCCAAAACCGGCGCTGATAGTGCTGTAGGTGTAATCGTCATCGCCCAGGTCACTGATACCCACGCGGTGCATGATCGAGAAGGACAAATCTTCTGAAGGCGCATAACCCAGGGTGATGGCCACGTCAGCGATATCGTTGAAACCCAGGGGCCCGCCGCCGAGGACTTCGCCATCCTCATCAAAAACGTAAGGGGCGGAAGGATACATATAGGTGGTGTAGTTCAGATCCACACTGAAGCCGCCCACTTCAAAACCATACCCGGCGTAGAAATCCCACTCGGTCCCCAGCGCAACATCACCTGAGGATGCCCAGAAACCTGCATAGAAACCGGATGCACTCACGTTGATATCGCCGATCAGCGCGGGATCGCCAGCGCCCAGATCCAGACCCCTCCAGTAGTACATGTTGGCAACGGCAACGGACGCGTCCAGCTCTACCTCGGCAGCCGCCAGAGGTGCGTAAGCGCTCATCGCCAAGGCCGATGCAGCAACTGAAGTAGCGAGTAATTTTTGCTTCAATTTCTTCATGAGTTCATCCTCTAGTTTTGGGAATTAGTACTTGGTTTGAGCCAGCTAACGGATAAATTATCTTAGCTGTCCGGTGTATTGCAGTTCCCAAGCCAACTTTATTTTTCTCATGAAAATCATGAAGATAATAAGAAAATACAAGCGTGAATACGCGTGGCGCCCAAGTCAAAGGCACCAACTTGGTGCGCGTTTTTGGGGCGATTGACCCCGCCGGGCACCAAGATGATGCGATCGATCACGATGCCCGGCAGGCATCATTTGTGGCGAATGAATTCATCCTTGAACTCGCCCAATGACAATGAAGGATCGGCCCTGCGCGCCAACCCGCGCTCGAACCAGCGGCCCCAGGACCAGCTCACGTAAAACACCAGCGCGAACAACACTAGGAACGCTCCCAGCAGGGCTGACGATGACAGGTGCTCTCCCGCAGCCAGGGCACCGAGCACCATGGCCATCACCGGAGTGATCAAGGTAATCAGCGATACCGCACTGGGCGACAGTTTTTTCAAGACATAGAAAAACAACGTGAAGCCCAGCAGCGAACCGAATACCGCCAGATAGGTAATGCATGTCCAACTGCGCAGTGACGGTTCGACAGCCAGGTCGCCATCCACCAGCCACCACATCAGCAGCAGGCCGGGCATGGCAAACAACAGCGATCCCACCGCCTGGTCGAAGGCGTGCACCCGCGTATCCAGACGTTTCAACCACACGCTGCTGAGACCGAACAAAAAACTCGACAGCAAAATGCCCGCCACGCCAAACGCGGCCTTGGGTTCGAGTTGCCACTGATCATGGAAAATCAGCAGCAATCCTCCCATGGCCACCAGCAACGCCAGCACGCGACGACGGGAGAATGGATTCACCCGCAATAAAAAAACAGACAGGAGTCCGGTGACAAAAGGCGAGACCGCAAAGATGACAGCCAGCAACCCCGAGGGAATCCACTGCGCGGACCAATACACCAGCGGCATGTTGGGAAAGATACCGATGGAGGCAACGGCATACACCTTCCATGATTGGGGCACGACAAAGAGTGAGCGCCAGGTCATCAACTTGATGAGCAACCCCAACGCCAGTGCCAGCATCATGCGCAGCACGACCGCTGCCATGACACTGACATTGTCACCGCTCCATTGGATAGCCAGCGGTGTAGTGGCCCAGATCAGCACCACCAATAAATACGCAACCACGATCGCCACGATAACGCTCCCTCTGTGAGCCTGCTGTGCAGCGCCCGACCGAATTTCGCAGCGAATCCTGATTAACCTGAGCCAACACCAAAAACAAAAAAGGCCGCAGGTGAATCACACTGCGGCCTTTGTATAATCTTGGGAATCTACTGACTAATGATGCAATCCCCTACCAAAACCCGCAAACGAGCACAGCGCCATCCCACAATATTCTGTGGCAGGCGATACATGGATCGTTTGGCGAAATGGATGCAGGTCATGAAAAAAATCATCAACAGTAAAAAGTCCCTCGACTCTATCGGGTTTTTAAAAAAGCCTCAATGATTTTTTGAAAAATCTTTCAAAATATATCAACGGGCAAAAATATATCCGATTAATCCACAGGCCAGGGACGAGCCGCCAGCCAAGGTACCGGGAGCAGGCCGGACTGGTTATGGCACATCACATCCAGTAGAGTGTGGCTTTATCTTCCGTCTTTCCTGGCTCACATGCCTGACTCACATGCAGATCTATCGTGTTGGTGGCGCGGTGCGCGACAAACTACTCGGCTATCCCACCCATGAAAACGATTGGGTGGTGGTTGGCGCCAGTCCTGCCCGGCTCGAAGCCCTGGGCTATAAACCTGTGGGCAAGGATTTTCCCGTTTTTCTCCACCCCGACACCGGGGAGGAATACGCCCTGGCGCGCACCGAACGCAAGACCGGGCGGGGCTATGGCGGTTTCACCTTTTATTGCGGTGAAGAGGTCACTCTGGAGGAGGACCTGCGCCGGCGCGACCTGACCATCAACGCCATGGCCGAAGACGCGGAGGGCCAGATCATCGATCCTTATGGCGGTCAGGCGGATATCGAAGCCCGGCTCTTGCGCCACGTGTCTCCGGCCTTCGCGGAAGACCCGGTGCGCATCCTGCGCATCGCCCGCTTTGCGGCCCGCTACCATCACCTGGGTTTTCGTGTCGCCCCCGAAACCCTGGTACTGATGCGCAGCATGGTGGATGCCGGCGAAGTCGATCACCTGGTCAAGGAACGCATCTGGAAAGAAACCGAACGCGCCCTGGGCGAAGCCGCGCCCCAGGCATTCATTACCCTGTTGCGCGACTGCGGCGCCCTGGCGCGGCTGTTGCCGGAAGTGGACCGTCTCTTTGGCGTTCCCCAGACACCCCAGCATCACCCGGAAGTGGATACCGGGGTGCATACGCTCATGAGCCTCGCGGCGGCCGCGCGCCTCAGCCCCAAGCCCCTGGTGCGATTCGCCACGCTGATGCACGACCTGGGCAAAGGACTCACCCCCAAGGCGGAGTGGCCACGCCATATCGGCCACGAGGTCCGCAGTCTGCCCCTGGTCGACGCCGCCTGCGAACGCCTTGGCGTGCCGCGCGGCTATCGGGAACTTGCGCTGAGCGTTGCGGAGTTTCACACCCACGCGCATCGCACGCTGGAACTCCGGCCCACCACGCTGTTGAGCCTGCTCAAGTCACTGGACGCTTTCCGCCGTCCGCAGCGCTGGGAGGATTTCATCCTCAGTTGCGAGGCGGATGCCCGGGGCCGCACGGGCTTTGAAGAACGGGATTACCCGCAGGCCGGGTATCTGCGCCTGGCATTGCAGCGCTGCCAGGCGCTGGATATGAGCGCCATTGCCGCACGCGGTTTCAGCGGTCCGGCATTTGGCGAAGAACTGGACCGTCAGCGCCTGCAGGCGCTCACTCAACTCAAGGCCGATTACCATGCCTGATTCCCTTGTGCCCGTCGCCCTGGTCACTGGCGGCGCCCGCCGCATAGGTGCCGAGATCGCCCGCCAGTTGCACAGGGCGGGATACCGGATCATCGTCCATCACCGCCACTCGTGTGATGAGGCCCGGTCACTGTGCGGCCAGCTCAATCACCAGCACCCGGATTCCGCCCGCGCGATCCAGGCCGACCTGTCTGATACCGGAGCCCTGCAAGGTTTGGCAGACCAGGCGCTGGCCCTCTGGAACCGCCTGGACCTGCTGGTCAACAACGCATCGGCGTTTTACCCCACGCCCCTGGGGCAGATCACACCGGCAGCCTGGTCAGACCTCATGGCCAGCAACCTCAGCGCGCCCCTGTTTCTCAGCCAGGCCTTGGCACCGGCGCTGAAGGACAGCCGTGGCTGCATCATCAACCTGGTGGATATCCATGCGCTGCGGCCGCTGAAGGATCACAGTGTTTATTGCGCGGCCAAGGCCGGCAACCTGATGCTGACCCGGTCACTGGCCCTGGAGCTGGCACCCGAGGTGCGGGTCAATGCCATCGCGCCCGGCGCGATCCTGTGGCCGGAACAATCGCCAGCGGCCAGCGAATCCGTGCTGCCGCTCATTCCACTGCGCCGCTGCGGCACACCGGCGGATATTGCCCAGGCGCTTCTCTACCTGGCCAGCGCTCCCTATGTCACCGGCCAGGTCCTGGCGGTGGACGGAGGGCGCAGCCTCAATCAGTAATTGCGGAGGGAAACAACGTGATAAAAACCCAACTTCTGCATGCCAATGGCGAGCTTTCCCTGGGCGGTATCGAGCAGATAGCCCTCTGGCGGCAGATGCCGGAAACATTTATCTGGATAGATCTGGAAAACGAATCACCCGCCGATGAAGGCAGATTGCTGCTGTCCTTCGATTGTCACCCGCTGGCGATCGAAGATGTGCAGCGTTTTCGTCATCCACCCAAAACCGAATCCTTTGACGACCATACCCTGCTGCTCTACCGCGGGATTACCCAGTTCAATCCCGATCTGACCATTGAGCAAATGTCGGTCGCACTCTTCACCGGCGAGCGCTACCTGATCAGCTGCCACCCGCGCCCTTCGGTGGCCATCGACTACTGGTGGGAAAAAGCGCATCCCCAGGGATTGCTCAAAAGCACGGGCATACTCGCCTCCAAGATCATGCTTTTTTCCATGGGCCGCTGCCTGGATGCCATCCTCGAGTTCGAGCCTCACCTCAACGAACTGGAAGACGCCATGCAGGAGCGCCCCAACGACGACACCATGCGCGACCTGATCGCCTACAAATCGCGCCTGCGCAAACTCAAACGGATTTTCAGCTACCACGAGCGGCTGGCCACCAACCTGCTGAAGAACACTCCCCCCGATTGGGCCAACGATGATGGCGATATCAATCACGCGATCCAGGATCTCTACGAGCGCTGTGAACGGCTGAACAGCCTGTGCAACATGTACTACGAAATCTGCGGCGACCTGATCCAGGGCTATGTCTCCATCAGCTCGCATAACCTCAACAGCGCCATGCGCGTACTGACCGTGATCACGGCCATCTTTGCACCCTTGACCTTCGTGGTCGGCATCTACGGGATGAACTTCCACTACATGCCGGAACTCTCCTGGCACTACGGCTATTTTTATACGCTGGGATTCATGTCGTTGATCGCCGTGGTCTTTGGCCTGGTGGCCTACAAGAAATGGCTGCAATAGCGGGGTCAGGCGCGGGATATTTGCCGGCCCTGCCACACAAAATCCACCGGCCAGAGCGATTGGGATTGTTTGTCGTAGGCCTGCCAGAGGCTGGCGTAACTCTGCCGAAGCGACGGGTGACGCTGATCGCCGGCGATCTCGGCCAAGGGTAACAGCACAAACGCATTCTGTGTGATTTCAGCACGGGGCAGGTTGATGCCGGCTTCCACCCCCACAAAATCGCCATAGACGAGGATGTCGATATCCAGCGTCCGGGGACTGAACTTGGGCCCCTGGCGGCAGCGCCCGTTATCGTCCTCGATCTTTTTGAGCGACTCCGACAAGGCGGCAATGCCCAGGTCCGTATCTATACCCACCACCAGATTGAAAAAATTGCTGCCATCAAAACCGACGGATTTGCTTTCGTAGACAGAGGAAACCCGCAAGCTGCCAAAGCGGACGTACAGGGCGTCCAGTCCCGCCGCGATGTGTTCATGACGGCGGATATTGCTGCCCAGACTGAGAAAAACCTGTGTCACTGTGGCTGACTCCCGCGCTCGATGACCAAACCCACATCGCGGGCACCGCGCACAGCGCCCGGCTTGCTCAGGCGCAGGCGCAGCCAGGACACCTGGAATTCTTTCTGGATTATCGCCGCTATTTCTTCCGCCAGGGATTCGACCAGCAGCGCATTGCGGTTTTCGACATAGGCGATGATGCGCTTGGCGACGGCCTTGTAATTGAGCGCGTGGGCGATGTCATCGGTGGCGGCCGCCTGGCGGATGTCAGTGGCCATTTCCAAGTCGATGCTCACGGTCTGGCGCACTTCCCGCTCCCACTCGTAGATACCGATGATCGTGTCAATGCGCAGATCGCGGATGTAGACGATATCCATGGTCAGGCTCCCGCTGCCAACGGCTGGAGGTTTTCCAGCGACCAACGCGCCCGGACCGTCATGGCCAGGGGTTCCGCCTCGCCAGCCAGCAGCCGCTGGCAACCGGCGTAGGCAATCATGGCGCCGTTGTCGGTGCAGAATTCGTGGCGGGCGTAAAACACCCGGGCACCTATCCTGACCAGTGCCGCTTCCAGCTCCGCACGCAGCTTTTTATTGGCGGATACGCCACCGGCAATCACCAGTGTCGATAAACCGGTCTGTTCCAGCGCGCGGCGGCACTTGATCACCAGAGTACTCACAACGGCGTCCTCAAAGGCCCAGGCGATATCGGCGCAGGTCTGTTCATCGGGCAGGCCATCGGCCTGGGCGTGATGGGCAATGGTATTGAGCACATGAGTCTTGAGCCCGGAAAAGCTAAACGCCAGGCCGGGCCTGTCGATCATCGGGCGGGGAAAGGTAAAGCGGCCAGGCGTGCCCGACTCCGCCAGACGCGCTATCCGGGGGCCGCCCGGATAATCCAGGTCCATCATCTTGGCTGCCTTGTCGAAGGCTTCACCGGCGGCATCGTCCAGGGATTCCCCCAGCAATTCGTAATCACCAATGGCATCCACGCGAACCAGTTGGGTATGCCCCCCGGAAACCAGCAGGGCCACGAACGGGAATACGGGCGGATTGGCTTCGAGCATGGGCGCCAGCAGATGGCCTTCCATATGGTGCACTCCGAGCGCGGGCACGTTCCAGGCATAGGCCAGGGAACGCCCCACCGCGGCCCCCACCATCAACGCGCCGATCAGGCCCGGGCCAGCGGTGTAGGCCACACCCTGGATATCGGCGGCCGTGGAGCCACTCTCGTCCATCACCTGCTGGATCAGCGGCAGCAGCTTGCGCACATGGTCGCGGGACGCCAGCTCGGGAACCACGCCGCCATAGTCGGCATGCAGCCCGATCTGGCTGTATAGCGTATGGGCCAGCAGGCCCCGCTCACTGTCGTAAACGGCCACGCCGGTCTCATCGCAGGAGGTTTCCAGCCCCAAAACGCGCATAACCACCCACCAAGTCCGGAATCAAAGGGCCGCTATGATAAAGCCGGCCGCCACCGGGAGCCAGTCAAAATACCCGGCAAGAGGGCGAGGTTGCGGAGGCAATGATTAATGTATAGAATCTGCGCCCCTCGGAACCCTTGAATGCGCCGCTGGCACCTGGGGGTTAACTCAAGACAGCACAGGTAACGACATGCCTTCAGTAAAACTCAAAGAAAACGAACCTTTTGACGTAGCCCTGCGCCGCTTCAAGCGCGCTTGCGAAAAAGCCGGCATCCTGGCCGACGTTCGCGCCCGTGAGTGCTACGAGAAGCCCACGACTGTCCGTAAGCGCCAGGCTGCGGCCGCCGTCAAGCGCCACGCCAAGAAAGTCCAGCGCGAATCCAAGAAGTTTACCCGTCTGTATTGATCTGCCCCCACGCTTCCCAGGAAGCCGCCGGCAACAGACAGACCGCCAAAACCGCGATGCCGCCAGCCTCGCGGTTTTGTTATTTGTGCATCCGCCCCAACGCCAGCGTGCATCGGGACTGGCAACTTCCCCCCCGACACGGGATACTAACCGCCTGAAAAACACCGCTTCCAGGGTTTATGTCCGGCCTCATCCCGCAAAGCTTTATCGATGATCTGCTCGACCGCGTCGATATCGTCGATGTGGTGGATTCGCGCGTCAAGCTGAAACGCGCCGGCAAAAACTACAGTGCCTGCTGCCCCTTCCACGAAGAAAAGACCCCGTCATTCACCGTCAGCCCCGACAAACAGTTCTTTTACTGCTTTGGCTGTGGCGCCAGTGGCAACGCCCTGGGTTTCGTCATGGATTACGAGCGGCTCAGCTTTCCCGAGGCAGTGGAACAGCTGGCGCGTACCCAGGGCATGGACGTTCCCCGCGAGGTCCAGACCGAAGCCCAGGCCAAACGCGAGGAAGAAAAACGCAGCATCTATACCCTGCTGCAAAAGGCCGACGACTTTTACCAGTTCCAGCTACGCCAGCACCCCAGCAAGCACATGGCCGTGAACTACCTCAAGGGCCGCGGCCTGGATGGCAAGACCGCCCGGGACTACGGCATCGGCTTTGCGCCCCCCGGCTGGGACAACCTGCTCAAGGCCCTGGCCCAGACCGACGATGACAAGCATTTGCTCATCGAAGGCGGCATGCTCATCTACCAGGAAAAGCGGGTCTATGATCGCTTCCGCCATCGCATCATGTTTCCGATCCGCGACCTGCGCGGGCGCGTCATCGGTTTTGGCGGCCGGGTCCTGGGCAACGACAAGCCCAAGTACCTCAACTCCCCCGAAACACCGGTCTTCCATAAAAGCCAGGAGCTTTACGGGCTCTACGAAGCGCGCCAGGCCTATCGCGAACTGCCGCGCCTGCTGGTGGTGGAAGGCTACATGGATGTCGTCAGCCTGGCCCAGTTCGGCATCCGCTACGCCGTCGCCACCCTGGGTACCGCCTGTGGCGAGGAACACCTGGAACGGGCCTTCAAATACACGGCCGAAGTGGTGTTCTGCTTCGACGGGGACCAGGCCGGGCGCACCGCCGCCAAGCGCGCCCTCGACGCCTCGCTCGGCAGCATGGGCGATGGCCGGCGGGTGAAGTTCCTGTTCCTGCCCGAGGGGGAGGATCCGGATACCCTGGTCCGCCAGATAGGCCCGGAAAAATTCGAACATATGATCAATCTGGCCGTCCCGCTCGAGGACTACCTGTTCGATGCGGTGGCCGAAGGCCTGGATATCCGCACCATGGAAGGCCGCGCCAGCTTCAGCCGCCGGGCCGCGCCCCTGCTGGAGCGGCTGCCCAAGGGCGTCTTCCGCGAGCTCATGTTTGAAAGCCTGGCCAGCCGCACCGGCCTCAGCCGCCAACGGCTGCAGGAGCTGGGTGCCGAAAGCGAACCCGAGATTCCAGCCCCCGCGCCGGCTAGCCCGCCACCCCGGCATCACCGCCCGGCGCCCGAGCCTGCCTTCAACATGGAACCCGAGTGGGTCAGCCAGGAGCCACCCCCACCAGACTACGGCGAATACTACGACGATCACCGCGAACGCCTACCGCAACCGCCGTTGGACACCCGGCGCAACAGCCACTACCTGATGCCGCCGGCACAAAAGGCCGTGGCGCTCCTGCTTCGCTTTCCGGTCCTGGCAGCCCTGGAAACCGACTGCCAGGCCTGGCTGGACAGCGACCTGCCCGACTGGCAGATGCTGGGCCGCCTGCTCAAGCTGCTCCATGAGCGCCCCCACTACCAACTGCCCCACATCATCGGCTATTGGCGAGCCAGTTACGGCGCCGAGGATGCCGAGCGGCTGGCCCGGATCGCGGGTCACGACCTGCTGCAAGCCACCGCCGCCCTCACCCAGGCCCGCCAGGACAAGCTACCAAAGGCTGACTACGACTCCGAGGCCGCTTTCCGCGATTGCCTGAACGGGTTGCGCCGACAAATCGATACAAAAAAAAGCGGCCTTTCATTGGCAAAACTCAAGCAGGCGGACTTTACTCAACTGAGCAAAGACGAGCGCGAGCAGCTGGTACGCCAGGCGCTGGCCAATAAGATCAATCCCCAGGCCTAGCCCCCCGGTTGAGCCATTGATTTCTAGAACACCGCGCCTCATATGGGATATAATCCCGCGCTTTTCCGTTTCCACCTCCAGTTTTGACAGGGTCCCGAATGTCCGACGATGCTCAACAGCAACAGTCTCGAATCAAAGAATTGATCGCCCGAGGTAAAGAACAGGGCTACCTTACCTATGCCGAGGTCAATGACCACCTGCCGGAAGACATCTCGGACCCGGATCAGGTCGAAGACATCATCCAGATGATCAACGACATGGGTATCCGGGTGTACGAGACCGCGCCCGATGCCGATACCCTGCTGATGACTGATGGCGATGCCGCGGCCGACGAGATAGCCGCCGCCGAGGCCGCCGCCGCCCTGGCCGCCGTGGAAACCGAGGCCGGCCGCACGACAGACCCGGTGCGCATGTACATGCGCGAAATGGGTACCGTGGAGCTGCTCACCCGCGAAGGCGAGATCGTCATCGCCAAGCGTATCGAAGAAGGCGTGCGCGAACTGATGCACGCCCTCGCCTACTGGCCCGGCGCCGTGCGCCAGGTGCTGGATGAGTACGCGCTGGTCGCCAAGGAAGAACGCCGCCTGGCCGATGTGATCATCGGCTGGCTGGACCCGGCGGAAGACATTCCCGCGGAGACCAGCGACGAGGCCGCCTTGCCCGTCGCCAGCAGCAAGGCGGAAGCCGCCAGTGATGATGAGGAAGAGGAAGAATCCTCCGGCAGCGATGATGATGAAGAAACTGACTCTGGCGTAGACCCGGAAGAAGCCCGGTCACGTTTTGAAGCGCTCAAGAAACAGTGTGACAAGGCTGACAAAGCCCTGGCCAAACACGGCCGCCACAGCAAACAGGCCGAGAAAGAATTGTCCGCGCTCGGCGACCTGTTCAAATTTTTCAAGTTGCCTCCCCGCCAGTTCGACCCGGTGTACAACCAGGCCCGGGAAGTCCTCGACCGTGTGCGTAAAGAGGAGCGGAGCATCATGGAGCTTTGCGTTCGCAAGGCACAAATGCCGCGCAAGACATTCATCAAGGAATTTCCCGGCAACGAAACCAACGTCTCCTGGATTCCCGATGTCATCAAGAAAAAACGCGACTATTCCGATCAGCTCAGGACCGTGGAAGAACATATCCTGCGTGCGCAAAATGCGCTGATCGATATTGAAAAAGAAACCAGCCTATCCCTGGCCAGCATCAAGGACATCAACCGACGCATGTCCATTGGCGAAGCGCGCGCGCGCCGCGCCAAAAAAGAAATGGTGGAAGCCAACCTGCGCCTGGTGATCTCCATCGCCAAAAAATACACTAACCGCGGCTTGCAATTCCTCGACCTGATCCAGGAAGGCAATATCGGCCTGATGAAAGCCGTGGACAAATTCGAATTCCGCCGCGGCTTCAAATTCTCCACCTACGCCACCTGGTGGATTCGCCAGGCGATTACCCGCTCCATCGCCGACCAGGCGCGCACCATTCGCATCCCGGTGCACATGATCGAGACCATCAACAAGCTCAATCGCGTATCGCGCCAGATGTTGCAGGAAATGGGCCGCGAACCCACGCCCGAAGAGCTGGGTATCCGCATGGACATGCCGGAAGACAAGGTGCGCAAGGTGCTCAAGATCGCCAAAGAGCCCATCTCCATGGAGACGCCCATCGGCGATGACGAAGATTCACATCTGGGCGACTTCATCGAAGACACCACCATTATTTCTCCGGTGGAGTCCGCGACCATCGAAGGCCTGACCGAAGCCACCCGCGAAGTCCTTGCCGGCCTCACCGCCCGCGAAGCAAAAGTGCTGCGCATGCGTTTCGGCATCGACATGAACACCGACCACACGTTGGAAGAAGTCGGCAAGCAATTCGACGTGACGCGCGAGCGTATCCGCCAGATCGAAGCCAAGGCGTTGCGCAAACTGCGCCACCCCAGCCGCTCCGACCACCTGCGCAGCTTCCTCGACGAATAATCGCGCAAGCTGAAAAAAAGCCCGCGCCTCTGGGGGAGAGGCGGGCTTT
>CAYWCW010000003.1:58166-253731 GCA_964456865.1 uncultured Cellvibrionaceae bacterium | reverse complement strand
GCCCGGCGCCGCCGTGCTCAGCCTGATCCTGGTGCTGCTGGCGCTGCTCGCCTTCCGGCTGCAACACTGGCTGATCAACCGCCGCAGCTACGTCAGCCAGACCGGCAAACCGGCACCCTTCGACAAGGCCGAACTCGGCCCCTGGCGCTGGCCGGTGCTGGCGCTGTTCACGCTGGTCTGCCTGCTCGCCGTGGGCGTGCCCCTGCTGGCCGTGCTCGCCACCGCCGGCACCGATACCCTCTCCGGCGGCCTGCGGCCGGACAACCTCTCGCTGCGCCACTTCCGCGCCCTGTTCGCCGACCAGGACGGCGCCCTCGCCGCACTGGCCACCAGCCTCAGCCTGGCCACGGGCACCGCCCTGCTCACCGGCGTTCTGGGCGCACTCATCGCCTACCTGGTGGTGCGCTCCAGCGTCAGGGGCAAAAGCTGGCTCGATTTCCTCTCGCTACTGCCCAACACATTGCCCGCCATGGTTATCGCCGTGGGCCTGATACTCGCCTGGAACCAGCCCTTCTGGCCGGTCAACATCTACAACACCGGCCTGATGCTGCTGCTCGCCTACTGCTGCCTGTTGCTCCCCTACCCGGTGCGCTACACCAGCGCCAGCCTGCGCCAACTCGGCGAAAACCTGGAAGCCGCCGCCCGCGTCTCCGGCGCCGGCTTTACCCGCAGCTTTATCCACATCCTTCTGCCCCTGCTCGCCCCCGGCCTGCTGGTGGCCATGCTCATGGTCTTCGCCATCGCCTCCCGCGAACTGGTGGCCTCGCTGATGGTCACCCCGGCGGGGATGCAGACGGTGTCCACGTTTGTGTTCGGGCAGTTCGAGCAAGGGTCGCCGGGGGTGGGCATGGCGATGAGTCTGGTGGCGATTTTGACTACCACGGCGTTGTTGGTGGGGTTGACGGGGGTTGGGCGGCGGTGGGGGGTGGGAGTGGGGTAAACACTCAATCCCCGTTATTGTTGAAACCCGCGTAGGCTTACCACCGTAGTCGCTGAATAAAATCCCTATATTCCTCGGCATGTGAGCCTTCAAAATTCGCCATACCAGGTTTGGTCAGGCAGCCTTTTGGCGCAATGTAACTGTCGATGCGTTTTTCTGGCCGCTCATGCCAATTGATATTAAAGGCGGCAAGTTTGGGAAAAAAGTACATGGATGAATAGCCGGGAATATGATCGTGTATCCACCAGGCTAAGGCTTGCCAGTGCCTGGTTTGCTCGTAATAAGGCAAAAATGACGTTACCACAATGCAGGCTGTTGCACCCATACAGCCCTTGGCATCGCGCTTGTCCCAAATATGGCCGGCATAGTTAGCCTCATTGCGTGAACAGTTATATTGGTTTTTATTTTCCGCCCCCTTGGCGTTTACGGCACATGAGCGATAAGCCGAGCGAATAGCAATGCGCCCAAGCGCATCCTGAATAGGCTCCAGCACCTGCTCGCACAGCATACGACCCGCTGCAATGGCCAAGTCAGGGTCATCAGGGATATTGGGAATCCGCTCGATTTGCGAAATTTCCGAATAGAGAAAGTCCCGCATAAAAAAAGACATGGAAAGCTGTACGCGACCCAGTTCTTCGAGGACTTTGACAGAGGTAGGGGGTTTCACCATAAACAGCGCCTCAACTTACCATTGATAATACTTGCCATCGTCCTGCCTTTTTTGAGCCGGAATACATTAGCCGCCACCTCAGCAAGGCTGAACTCCGGGTTTAGGTGTCGAATTTAGAACGATCCAAATCCAAAACCACTATGGCAATTCGCCCCTCTTGTGCGGCCTGGCTACCTTCAATCAGCATTTCCTTCATTTGTTCTGGTGAGACAGGACGCTCAATACCACGACCAGGGCTTGCGATGGCTTTATTGGAACTGGTTTGCTCGCCAAACCATAGCACCAAGTAGATGCCATATCCTTCTGCTCGCCAATCAGATGCGTACAGTTGGTCGAGTTGTTGATCAGCAGCGGCCCAAACCTCTTTATGCCACTGCCCCTTAACCTCGATGGGTAATCGCAAAGTGCCCACAGCACAGGTGATATCAACTTCCTTATCATTTGCGACATGTGCTTCAGGTTCATATGTGACACCTGAATTGCCTTGACGCAGCAGGCTTAATAGGCTGTCACGGCATCGCTCCTCGGCGTAGGGAACGCCACAATCATCGTAGAACCCTCGCCAGGAATCTACATCGTCGTGATCAATTTTACCCTGAACGATACTCAGTTCCTCCAATACCCAAGTCTGCAAATCTACCAAGCAGACAGGAGCCTGATCATGTGTGATGGCGATGATTTCACCCAGCGATGGTGGAGTATATGCAGTTTCAAAACGGATACGTTTTTGTTCGGCTTTTACAGCAAGTAGCTGTCCTGTATAGCTATCAGGTGACGCTCCACAAAGATTGCCTAGTGTGGTGATTGCTTCTGGAATTATGCTACCGCCCAACAAATTAATGAGTTTACCCAGATACTCGCATGCGTCCCTGGCGTTTCTGTCACCCATAGATACATCGGAGGAAAAGCCAACCACTGGCCATAGACCTCGAAATTTTCGGATAATCCACTCCAATTGAGATACAAAATATGGTGTATCGGCTGTGCAATACTCATCAAGACGACGGTCGCGTATGTACCAAAGGAGATCTTTTTCAATAGGTTTAGATTCAAGCCTGGCAACAGTTTTTTCAAAATCTACAATTAGCCCGATGGCATCCCAGCTGAGGCGACGATTATTATCTGTTAGCTCCATTCGACTTTTTATCAGATTTTTTAATGTAGAGTAATGGCCCGATTGCAACAATCGGCCTGTGAGTAGCGACTCTGATTCAAAGCGTAACGCTGGAAACTCTTGCAACCAGTCGCTTGCCAGTTCTACCGCTAAATCTTCATGCTCCTTGTTGCACATTAAATCATGTAATGCATTAATGTATTCGCAATTTTCGCGCAACTGTGGTTCATGGAATTGACGAATAGCGTGCGCAAAAGTCCCTCGCTCTTTAATTTCTGTTTCAACCCATTGTCTGATTTCCTGAATATTTACGCATTCGCCATATGTTGTGCAGCGAAAAATAAAAAAAGCAGCCATTACACGGTCATCCGACAAATCGCTAAGACCAACTCCATTTCGGTAACGCTCTGCCATTGCGGCCACAATAACTTCCTCATCGGTATAGCACTTATTTTCTGCATAATTTTCAGCAATTTTAATGGCTGATGAATTCGGCGGGGTTTGTAGCAAATAAGCTTCAAATCCTTCATGTGCAGGCTGAACAAAGTCGGGACCTAACCATTTTTCAATGCGCTCATGTGCAGGAATTTCTCTGTCAGAGCTTCTGACAAATCCAAGGTAGGCTTTAGCAGGATTAATAATTACACTGAACTCACCCTGACGCAACTGTTCTATATTTTCTGCGTACCACTGGCGAGCAGTAGTTAACTCTTTTTCTTGTTCTTCGGTATTTTTTCGCTCCCATTCTGCTTGCTCAATCTCCCATTGTTGAGGTGGCCTTGGCTGTGTAAGCTGATCAATCCATTGCAGTTGATCAGGGTAATCTTCAAAAAAACTTCGTGCGGTGGTACGAACTGCGGAGCCTTTTTCATTGTCATGGGGCACTAACTGGACAATGTCACGCCAGAGATTATCATCAAGATTATGTGGATTAAACGTATTTAGCAGTGCTATAACATCAGTTTCTGAACAGGTAAAACCAGCGGAGCAGTATTGAAGACGTTGGTATCGTTGCCACAGATTCCAATCGTTATTTTCGTCTATCAATACGAGTTTTTGAACAGATTGTCGAAGTGCGTTGTTGTTTACCAAGTGATTGTGTAGCGTCTCTCGCCCCCTATTATGGTAAAAATGTTGGTTATGGAACGGCTCTAACCATCGCCATAGTTGCTGGGCATCCAGCTGCTCAGTATCTATGTAGCGCGAAATTAAATGATAAGAAAGATCTGCAAGATCGTTTTTACCATCTGAATGACTTTCAAACTCGTTAGATTGTGCAGCTTGGATCAGTTTATCTAAAAAATTGGCTATCTGTGTGATAGGTAGATTCCGTTCCAGGGAATTAAACTTGCCTACCATACGTTCATCCTGAGCTGAATAAGCACAAACAATCCGCGCCATCATTTCATTGTCGAAGCTAGGATAACCAACCAAATTAATGATATTTAACGCAAGGCGATTGGAATCTTCAAAATTATGTAATTCCAAATGTGTGATAATATCTTTCCATTCCTGAACCTTAAGAATGTCTAGTAGTGCATTGACTGCCTCACTTCTTAGGCCATAAAAATTCTGTGAATCGCAGATAAAATCCGCCAATTTCTGCTTTAAAGCTGTTGTGGCTTTGGCACCCTTAAATGATTCCAGCATCAGTAATCGCAGCCCATAGGGATTATCTGCTTGATTAATAATACACCATAGCTCTCCCAGTAGATCAGGCTGTATGATGCCCCGCGCTGTTAATGTTCGCCAGTCACGAAACTTTGGATTATTCTCGGATAAATGTTTAATTGCCTGAAGAAAAATACGGGCCTGCTCAAGCGTAAACTGACTCGTATCACCATACTCAACCAAACTCATTGGGTCGATTTTGATGACTTCATCAGCCAGCATTGGGTCTTGTGCTAACCAACCGTGCAAACCACGCAGGCTGGCAGGCACTATTTCCTGCCTATGAAATAGTGCAAGTAGTCGCCTGCGTTTGCGAGGCGTATTTGCCTGCTGTGCCAACCATTTTGCGCCCAGATATTCACCAATACTGCGGTGCATATACCCAAATGAGTCTGGACTGGTGGCTTTGAAGATACGCGCACCCAGTACCTGCTCAATATATTGTCCATCGGGTAGGCGTTGTAGTTCTGTCAGTGAAAGTTCATCGCTGCTGATATTGGCTTGCGCTTTACGTGTAATGGTTTCACAGCCACTTAGAATGAGCGTTGCACAGACTGCACCCGCAGCAGAAAGCGCAGTTGCTTGTGGTAACTGTCTATCGGCCCTGGCGTCGTTGTGTTCATGTGCCAATTGGCGGACGGCCAACTCAAATAGCTCTGAACGTGTTTGCGGAAGGGAGCCGCCAGAAATAGCTGTGATAATCAGGTCTAATGTTTGAGGGTTTCCCAGCCAGTCGCTGAAGCCGAGTTGTTCAAAATGTTCAATAGTACTCTCTGCTCGCGCAGAAGTAAGTCGCCTCCCCAAAAAAGCCTGTACATCATCATTGGTGAGAGGATTCAGGTGTAGTTGTAACGGCGGTTGATCATATTGCTCACTGATAGCTTGTGTACCAGTTGCGCTGCGCCAGTCAGCAACCCTGCAAGAAAGAATAAACCGTGGGTAATCCAACTCACCTAATTTTTGCAGTATGCGATCAATAGCATCGCCAGCACCATGCGAGGATACTTCGTCCAGCGCATCAATGACCAGCACCTTTGAATCATTGAGCAAGGTTTTGGGGTTATGCCGGTTGAGCAGGTTATTGGCGGTACAGTGAGCGTATCCATGTGTCTCTGCAAGCCAAGATAAAAGACTGGTTTTACCCATGCCTGCCTCACCAAGAATCACCAGTGGCTCTGCGTGTAAATGCAAGTCTTCCTGAAGGATATCTCTTTCCTCTGCTTGATTTTTATATCTCAGTGTTCTTGACAGATGAGCGTGTTCCATTGGGCGACGATGCCTATTTTTTTTAGTGGTTTATGTTTATCAGCATCAGCTTTTTCTTACACAGGATAGGGTGCAGAAAGTGCTGGTATCTGAAGGTGCTATAGCTGTAAAAGAATTTGGGGGGTTCTTGATAACCACGCAAATTGGTGATTAGGCTCATGGACATCCCCCACCTACAGTTGGCCAGAAAATAATTTTTGAGAAATAGACTCAATTAGCTTAGCTTTATCTGCCGCGTTACTGCGAACTTTAACCTCATTATTTGCTGCTTTAATTTTTGTAAATTTACAAAGCATATCCGCGTCCGGAATGTATATATCAAAATCTTTCATTTGAGACCCAGTTAATTGTGGAACTGCCGCACCTCGCCCTAAAGACTGAAATATGTCTTGTATTTGATTGCTAGTTAAAAATGCATGAAGAAAATCAGAAGTCATGTTCATCTTTGGTCTAATAATCATAAGCTGTGCATTAATGAACCCCGCCTCATACTCAGTATTGAAAATTGCACAACTACCGAGAGTACCTCGAAGAGTTATTACTAAATCATTTCGTTGCAACTTACCTCTCGACAATGCATTGAATTTCTCTCCAGTGATGAATACTGGATCAATCAATTCAATGACACCATTAGTTATATTTTTCGTATTTAAAAATAGAATTCCACTTTTTTTTAAATCATCGCCACTTGGGTAGTTGCTTGAGCGGTCACCATTAATAAGCTCTGCAACATCCCCTAGTTTTTTAACTTTCCATCCCTTCGGGTTAGTAACCGGATCACCAAACATATCCATAAACACGGCGCGGAGAAAGTCGTCGGCGAGTTTTATGGCTTGCTGGCGTTTGCGGCGGATGGCATCGGCTTTGTCGAGGATGGCAGTAATGCGTTTTTGTTCGGCTAGGGGTGGGAGAGGGATTTCAAAACCCTTTAAGAAGTCGGTACTTACACGCTTTTGCCCTGCTGCTCCAGACATAGAGGCTTCACCTAGCCAACGAAATTGATTATTCCAAACCATATAGAATAGATAAGTGCTATCAATTTTTTCTGGAATTGCTCTTAAAACATGAAATTCAGTTGAGCCAAAACCAATTTTGTTGGTTATTTGGTTGGGTCGTAAGCACTTACCATTTTCAAAGCACGGAGTTATTTTGGCCAGCAGAACATCGCTTTTATCAAAATATGTAAATCCTTTTTTTGTTTCGGACAAAATACGAACATCTTCATGCAATAAAAACCCATCTTCAGAGGCAGAAGCCATACCAACGAAAGAAACTTTCTGATTTTCATCAATGTTTTTGGGCAATCTTGGATTGACTTCCGTAACCTCAGATAATTTCACCAACGGCCAACTCACAACATCCCCTCCAGTTCTTTCAAATCCGCCAGAATTTCATTCTCCAGTTTGACCAGCCGTTTCAGGATCACTTTGGGGTTTTCGTATTCTTCCTGCTGGTACACCACTTCTTTATAGCGGTTTACGGAGAGGTCGTATTTATTGCTGGCAATATCCTGTGCATTCACCACAAAGGCTTTTTGGGTTTTATCACCGAAGGCTTTTGCAATTTTGGCGGCAGTGGCATTGGCTTCCACCAGCTTGCGGTATTGCTTCCATTGGGCGATAGCGTCTGGCAGGTCGTTGCTACCCTCGCCTTTCAGCGGTGTGCGTTTATCGTCCAACGAGTAGCCGTCGGCTTGCAGGTCGTAGAACCAGACGCGCTCGGTGGTGCCGCCTTTAGTGAAGATAAGGATGGCAGTGCTAACCCCAGCATAGGGCTTGAATACGCCGCTGGGCAGGCTGACGATACCTTCCAGTTGGTTGTTGTCGATCAGTTCTTTACGCAGTTGCTGGTGGGCTTTGCTGGAGCCGAAGAGTACGCCGTCGGGCACGATCACGGCGGCGCGGCCACCGAGTTTTAGGGCGCGCAGTATGTGGGCTACAAACAGCAGTTCGGTTTTTTTGGTTTTGACGATGCCGAGCACATCCGGGTTGGTGTTGGCTTCATCCAGGCTGCCTTTAAACGGCGGGTTGGCGAGGACGACATCGAAAAAGTTTTCTCCCTGCCGGGGGAAGTTGTCCTTGATGGATTTGTTGAGGCTGTCCTGGTACAGGATATTGGCGCCGCTCACGCCGTGCAGCAGCATGTTCATGCTGGAAACCCGCAGCATGGTGGTGTCGAAGTCGAAGCCCCAGAACATGTGTTGGTTGATGTGTTTGCGGTAAGGCTCCAGCCGGTCGCCAGTGTAGTGTTTGTTGCCGTCCTCGTCTTCGAAGGTGCCCGCCGCGCTGGAGTGTACGCGGTTTAAGTATTCCATGGTGCGGGCCAGAAAGCCCGCCGTGCCGCAGGCGGGGTCGCAGACGGTTTCCGTCGGTTGCGGGTCGATCAGCTCCACCATGGCGTCGATAATATGGCGCGGCGTGCGGAACTGGCCGTTAATGCCAGCGGTGGTGAGTTTGCTGAGCAGGTATTCGTAGATATCGCCTTTAACGTCGCTCTGGGTGAGTGGCAGGTTGTCTACCATTTCCACGGCGGAGACCAGCACGGATTCGTTTTTGATTTCCAGGTCAGCATCCTGCATGTATTCGCCGATGTGCCCAAAGCGGCTTGCTGCACTGGTTGTGCCCAGGCTGGCAAAGTAGGGGTATACGTTGTGTTTCAGGTGCTTGTGCAGCTCTTTGCCACTCAGGTTTTTAAAGTTTTTCCAGCGCAGCAACTGGCCTTTGGCGGTGTTGGGGAAAATGCGATCAACTTCTTTTTTGCTGCGCGCCGCCTTGCGCTCGGTGACGTCTTCCTGCATGTCGAGCATACGGGCAAACATCAGGTAGCTGATCTGCTCGATCACGGTTAAGGGGTTGGTGATGCCGCCTGTCCAGAATTTTTCCCAGAGCTTGTCGATATCGTTGCGGAGCTGGCCGGTTAGCATGGGTATCTCTACTTCTCTATTGTGTTGGGTGTGTTTTGTAGTGGGCTGCCGCTTCCTGAATACGCAGCACTTTTTCGCGCTCGCGTTCCAGTTCGTGTTGCAGCTCTTCTTCGCTGGGCAGTTCGGTGAGGTATTTGGAGGCGAATAGCTGCTTGCTCTCATTCAGCACCGAGTAGCGGGCGACAGTGTTATTGCGTTCGCTGCATAAAATGAGACCAATGGTCGGGTTGTCGTCGGGGCGGCGTTTCTGTTCTTCATACATGCGCACATACATATCCATCTGACCCACGTCCTGATGGGTGAGCTTGTGCATTTTCAGATCGATCAGCAAAAAGCATTTGAGGTGAAAATTGTAGAATACCAGGTCAATAAAGTAATCCCCGTCATCGGTGCGAATGCGCTGCTGGCGTTCTACAAAGGCAAAGCCTTTGCCCAGTTCGAGCAAAAATTCTTGCAGGTTGCTGATAATTGCCTGCTCCAGATCGCTCTCCTGGTAAGTTTTATCTTGCAGGTTTAGAAAATCGAGTATGTAGGGGTCACGCAGGTAATCTTCCGGCCTTTCCGCCAGTTCATCGACCTTTTCCTGGGCTTCTTGCTCAACGGGCGACTTGTCTTTACTGGCGAGCAGCCGCTCGTAATAGAGTACGCCGATTTGGCGTTCCAGGGCGCGGGCGCTCCAGCTTTGCTGGATGGCTTCCTGAGCATACCAATCCCTGGCGGCTGGCTTTTCAATACGCTGGAGTATTCGGTAATGCGTCCAGCTCAATTCGGGACGCACTGCGTTCCAAATTGGATACTGTAGGTAAAACGCGCGCATATTGCGCAAATTTCGAGCATCGAACCCCTTCCCGAACTGCTTCCCCAATTGCCTGGATAGCTGTTCCAGTTGCTGTTTGCCGTATTCAGCTCGCTCCTGACCTTGTTGTTCCTTTTCGACAATCAACCGGCCTATGTGCCAATAGGCTTGCACCATCTGTTGGTTGACCGCTTGCTTTACCTGCTGGCGAGCCTGCTGGATGACTGCTGCAATGGCGGAATACAGATTATCAGGAACAGTGGGATTAGTGCTCATGCGTTTTTTCCTGTTTTAAAAAGGGTGGCATCATCCTTTCTTACTGCCAACTGCAATATCTTGGTAATTGCCCCCTGTATCCAACTGGTTACATATTGTGTGTCCTTGGCAATGGCTTTTTTCAGCTTGTCGGACAGCGGCCCTTGGCTGGTTAAATAACGGGCCATAACCTCCAGTTGTTCCGCTTGCACGCCTTCAAACCCCAGGGCATCCATAGCTTGGACCAACAAGGCGCTTTGGTGCAGTTTCAGGTTGAGATGGGTATAGCGGGCTTTTTTGAAGCTTAATTCCACCCCATCCAGTTGATAGGTTTTGCTGGGGCCATCACTGAGGTAGAGGTAGCGGGCAGGCACCTGGGTGGATATGCCCATGATATTGAGTGCCGCATTACCTGTTACCTGGATGTTCCAACCAAATTTACGGGCCAGCGCATGGGCGACCTGATCCATATCCGGCCCCAAGGTTTGCTGTAACCAGCGGCTGTAGCGCGGGTAGTCGTAAAGCCCGCGCGCCAAGCGGCGAATAGTGCCCTTTCCGGCCAGGCGGGAGAGGCTTTTATCAATCAGTTCGGCACTGGCCAGCAGGCTGAAGTCTTTTCTGGAAAATGACCAACCCCTACCCATGCCGTAAATTTTACTAAGTATTTGATTTTCAGTGCTTTTCATTTATTTTTTTCGGATTTTTTTGTCCGGAAAAATAGCATTATTTCCAGACATGTTAGCACACATTTTTGCAGGGCAACCATTAGGATGATTCACCTGACTGCGCATCCTGCTTTAAAAAGGGTTTCAGTACCGCCACCAGTTCGGTGACGTCATCCGGGGTGAATACCCCGTCTATCCCCTCGTGAGAGACGGCGGTAAAGGGCGCGTCGTACAGCTGCTCCACCACAATGGAACCGTGTTGGGCGATGTGGTTTTTCAGCAGGTTCATAAAACGCACCTGCTGGGCGGTCAGGCTGGGGTGCTGGTGCAAAAACTGTTTGAAGTGCTCTTCCACCGCTTGCGGGTTCATGCCGATGATTTCGCGCAGGGTGATGTGCAGTTGTTCGGCGGTGCGGCCATAGAACTGGTTGAGCACGTCCAGCCGAACGCCGGGGTGGTCGGTGAGTATGCTGGAGGTGAGGGTTTTGAGTTCATCATCGGTGACGGGCTGGCCCTGGTGGATTTTTTGCAGCGCCGGGTTGGTGCTGATCATCTTGTCCAGAATGTCTTTCAGGCGGCGACGGTAGAGCATGGCCTCGTTGGTGCCGTTAATCACCACCGGGCGCTCGGTTTCCTCGATACCGGTGTCGCCGGTGCGGGTGGTGTCAGTGGCGTAGCCGAGGCCATGGCCGGACTGGCGGTATTTCATAATGCCGCGCAGCTCCTTGCGGGCTTTTTCCAGCTTGTCGATGCCGGGGTTTTGCCAGAAGTCGGCACTGCGCACCTCGGCGATGATGGCGTCTTTTTGCCGCACGGCTTGAATATTGATGGCCAGTTTATCCAGTTCGGCCAGCAGTTGGTCGCGGCCATCGTCAAAGCAACTGGCCTGCTCCACCAGGCAGCGCTGAATCTCTGCGATCAGTTTGTCCAACTGGGTGGCATGTTTGTCGCGCAGTACCCGTGCTGACATGAGCGGTGCCAGGGTGTTGGCCAACAGGTGTTGGGTTTTGGCGTCCAGGGTTTTGAGCAGCTCGGTTTGTTGCAACTGGTGTACGGTGCGCAGCTCCCGCTTGACCGCGATGCTGGTGTCAGGCAGGTCGTTGATGTCGGCGCGGAGCACGTCAATGGCGGTATCAAAAGCGACGGCGTTGTTGTGTTGCAGTGCGGCTTGCGCCAGTGCCAGGCGTGCTTCAAAGGTGGTTTGCAGCAGGGATTTGCCACCGGTATCGTCCGGCTCCTGGTATGCCTGCTCAAAAAATTCAAAATTACCGTAGTGGTCGAAGATCAAAAATTCGGTTTTGTGTTTGCCGGGGCCAAACAGGTTGGGGCGCAGGCGCGTGCCCCGGCCAATCATCTGCCAGAACTTCACCCAGGATTTTACCGGCCTGGCAAATACCAGGTTGACCACTTCCGGCACGTCGATACCGGTGTCGAGCATATCCACGGATAGGGCGATGCGGAATGCATTGTCGGCCTTTTTGAATTCCTTGATCAGGCTGTCCACATGGGGAATAGCATTGTGGATGACCTTGCACACCTTGGTGCCGTATTGGGGGTAGAGTTTGCAGAAGAGTTTTTCCAGGTGTTCGGCGTGATCCTGCCGTTGGGCAAAGATGATGGTTTTGCCTACCAGTGAGCCGGTTTCGTCTTTGATGCCGTTGTTGATCAGGTTTTCGAGGATGATCCGGTCAGTGGTTTCGCTGAAAATTTTGCGGCCAATGTCTTTACCGGCAATAGTGGTGTGTTTGGCTTCTGCTTCGCCCAGGTCTTCTTCCAGTTGACGTTTTTGTTCATCGGAGAGTTGATTGTAGTGAATGCCATCGCGCAGAAAATCGGTGGTCAGGTCTTTTACCCGGAAAGGCGCCAGGTAAGGTGGCTCATTGTTGATGGCGGCATCCAGGCCAAATTCGAAAGTGGGGTCGGTGGTTTCGCAGTCGAACATATCGAAGGTGTTGCGGCTGATGAATTTGACCGGTGTGGCAGTCAGGCCCACTTGCAGCGCATCGAAGTAATCGAACAGGTCGCGGTATTTGTTGTAGATGCTGCGGTGGCTTTCGTCGGCGATGATCAGGTCAAAAAAGCCCACATCCAGTTGCGCGAAGCGGTTCATCATGCCGGGGTAGGTGGCAATATAAATGCGTGCCGTTTGGTCAATGCGGCTGGTTTCACCGATCACGCAGCGGGGTTCGGACGGCAGGTTTTGTTTGAAGGCATCGTCGGCTTGTATACGCAGTTCCTTGCGGTCGCATAAAAACAAGACCCGCTTGGCCCAGCCGGTGCGCAGTAACAATTCGGCCAGGGCAATGGCCACACGGGTTTTGCCAGTGCCGGTGGCCTGAATGATCAGCGCCTTGCGGCGCTGGCTTTGAAAGTGGGCAGCAAGGGTTTTGATCGCCTCGATCTGGTAAGGGCGGTCGGCGATGCTCAGGTCCGGGTTGTGTTGCTCCGGGTTGGGTTGGCGGTAGTGGCGCTGGTAATGCAGGTATTCCAGGCTGTCTTTGCTGTAAAAACCGTAAACCGGACGATAGCTGTTGTATTGCCGGTCATCCCAGATAAAGGTTTCATAGCCATTGGTGTAAAAAATAACCGGACGCTGGTAGTCCATGTTTTCCATTGCATCGGCGTAGAGCCGCGCCTGCTCCCGGCCCGCCTGCAAATTGGTATTGCCGGATTTTTTGGCTTCCACCACGGCCAGGGGCTGGCCGTTATCGCCCCAGAGCACGTAATCCACATAGCCCTTGCCGGTGGGGTTGTTGGGGAAGTCTACTGCCACTTCCTGGCCGACGGATTCCGGATTTTTTACATCCCATCCGGCTTGCAGCAGCAGGGCGTCGATCAGCAAATCGCGGGTTTTCGCTTCGTTCCATTGCAGGCTGTCGGCCACTTGCTGGCTTTGCCGCTGGCGTTTTTGCTGATCCGGCCCGGCGGGCGGCCCGAGTTTTTCGATATTCCGGGTGCGTTCGTGCTCCAGTTGCTCTATGGCCTGTTGCAGCTCGTCCTGTTGCTTTTGCAGTTCCTTTTCATAGGTGGAGACGGATTTTTGCAGATGTTGCAGCCTGGCTGTAGGGTCTGGCACATCCTTGAAGGCGGGGATGGCCTCTTTCTTTTTGCCGTAGTATTTGACGGCCATGTACATGGCCAGTTGGTGGGCAACCGCCAGCGCCTGCTGTGCGTTGCGCAGGTAGCCTTCACCGCCGTGGGCGGTGTCGTTGCCTTGAATGCGCAAAAAGTTGATCTGGTGGATCAGGGGTTTGCTGACGCAGTGTTCAAATACCGGGCTTTTGACCAGTTCGTAAAAGCTGGATTGCGGCAGCCTGGGTAGCAGCTCTTCCTTGTAGATGGCTTTGGTGAGTTCTTCGGCAAAGCCGCGCAGGCGCGTCAGGGCGCTGCCTGGGTCGATGTGCAACACGGCTTCTGCCAATCCGCCCAAGTTGGCCAGCACCTCGTTTTCGGGGCGAAGAAATTCAAAATTGGTGGATTCCATATAGACCTTTCTTTTTATGCGGCTCGGCTTTTATTTACCGCTCATCTGGGCCGCCAAGCCGCTGTGATGCCCTGCAAGGCTGCCTATCCATTCCCGTGTCAGCTTGGCGTACCCTGCTCATAGGCGCCGAAATTCATTGTCGTCATTACCCAGCAATTGCAACAACCTGGTGTGCAGAAACAGCTTATCACGCCCGGCTTTTTGTTCACATAACACACCAATAGCTTGCAGTTCCTTCAGGTAAACCGAAGCGGTTTGCCGCTTGGCGATACCCACCTCTACCAGATTAGCGATGCGGCAACAGGGTTGGGCAAAGATCAGCTCCACCAGTTCGCGGCTGTAGATTGCGGGCAGACGCTCGCGCACATAGTCGGCGGTGTGTTCCTGCAATTGGCGGATGGCCATGATCTTGTTGCGCGTCCAATGGGCGGTACTGCGCACGGCTTCCAGCATGTATAGCGCCCAGGGTTCCCAGGCGCCATGTTCAGTGACGCCTTGCAGCAGCCGGTAGTAATCCGCCTTGTGCTGGATGATGTAGCGGCTGAGATACAGCACCGGAATGCTGAGCAGTTGCTGTTGTAGCAGGTAGAACAGGTTGATAACACGCCCGGTGCGGCCATTGCCATCGGTAAAGGGGTGGATGGCTTCAAACTGGTAGTGAGCCACGGCCATACGGATTAGCGGGTCGATATGATCGGCACCGTGGATAAATTGCTCCCAGTTAGCCAGTTTGGCGCGCAGCAGGGCCTCACCTTCTGGTGGAGTGTAGACGGTTTCTCCGGTAGCTAGGTTGCCGAGGCTGGTGCCGGGCACCCGGCGAATATCCATGGCCACGCCCTTGAGGGTGGAGCAGATGGCCACAGCCGTGTTGGTGGACAGGGGCCGCTCGGCCAGGGACTGATAGCCCTGCCACAAGGCGGTGCGGTAGCGCAATGCCTCCTGGGTAGACAGGTCAGCGCGCAGTTCGTCTGCCTGGGCATACTCGAAGAGTTTGTCGATGGTGGTGACGATATTTTCGATTTCCGAGCTGCCCTTGGCTTCCAGCAAGGGGATGGTGTTGATCAGCATAGCCTGATTGGGGATCAACTCGCAGGCCTGCTTGAGTTCGGCCAGGGCACTGCGAGCCTCGATGCAAGCCTTGAGGCAGGCGCGGGTTTCCAACTCCACCGGGGGCGGTAGGGGAGGCAGGTCGTTGTAGGGCCTGTTAGGGTTGAACTCTGGCATGGGCAGATTGGCACCCTATCCTATTATTGTCCTGTGGTATCACCAGGAGGGTTTTATGAAGGTACCATGCTCGCATATATATGTCGATAAAATCAATATTTTTCGACATATTATGTTTATGGATCGATAATATCGGCACATTCTTGCAATATGTTGATTATTTTTAGTTTTATCGACAGATAAGGCACCCAAGTGCGGCTATTCTTCTCGTAAAAAGCACATATCCGGCCAATTCTCTCGGCGCCCGGCCAAGTTTCTCAGCTCACCAACTGCACCAAGCCCTGGTTGCCAACGACAGGGACCTGCTAGCGCTGGTGGACACCATCCCATAATCACTCTAGCCGGGTTTTGGGCGAGGCATGGGGGTAGTCAAAAATCAACGGCGGCGCAAAACAGCAATTGGAAGATACTATCAACATCGCCACCACAACCCTGACAAATGAGTTCGCCGGTGAAGTACCTGGCTTAGTGGTCGGTAATCAACACTTGCCGCCAATGACGCCCTTGCCTAGTATCAAGTATTTGGGTGCCAGTTCAACCATCATGACGTTTTCGGTCAAGCACTTGGACAGGTTGGCATTCGACAACCGCGAGATGATTGCATTGAGACTGGAGCAATGGAATGAAAGCTCATAAGGCTATAGCGACCTATCGCCGCCTGCGGACCCAACCGCTGTGGCGCCTGCTGGCCTCTGACAGTGGCCCCACGGTCATTGGCTTGCTGCAAGCTCATCTTTACGAGAGCGAACGGAGTCTGCCCGCGTCGATCCTGCACGAGCGTATCGGGCGTGACTTGGAGACGCTTCGGGCGCAAGGTGAACACTTCCCTCAGACAGCCCAAGCTTACATCGCCAATTGGCTGGCGGATGGTTTTCTGGAGAGGCGCTTCCTTACTGGTGCCACGGAAGAAGAGTACGAACTTTCCACGGCGGCGGTCGAAGCGATCCGTTTTGTGTCAGGCATGGAGCAACCGCACTCGGCGGCAACGGAGAGCCGACTGGCTCTGGTGATCCAGGCACTGGTGAAGCTGGCCGAGGATACCGACAACGACAAGTTTCGCCGCATCGACCGGCTGATGGCCGAGCAGGCGCGTATAGATAAAGAGATAGAAGCCATCCAGAAAGGTCAGATGCGGGTTTTACCCCATGTGGCAGCGCTTGAGAGAACCCGGGAAATCATTTCGTTGGCGGACGAGTTGACCGGGGATTTCCGGCATGTTCGCGACCAGTTCGACCAGCTCAATCGGGAACTCCGGGAACGGCTCATGGACAATGAAGGCAGTCGCGGCGATGTGCTGGACTCTCTGTTTGCCGGGATTGACCTGATCACAGAAAGTGATGCCGGCAGAACCTTCTCTGCCTTCTGGCGCCTGCTCACGGATCCCGAACAGGCAGCAACACTTGAACAGGCGCTGGATAGTGTGATGTCCCGCGCGTTTGTTGCCCAGTTGGATACCAAAGACAGGCGCTTTTTGCTGCGCCTGACCCGCACCCTGCTCGAACAAGGTGGCACTGTCCATGAAGTCCTGCAAACCTTTGCCCGCAGCCTCAAACATTTTGTGCAAAGCCGTGAATACCTTGAACAACGCCGCTTGAATCAGCTCTTGAAAGACGCCCAGCGGGCGGCCTTGACACTCAAGGAGGAAATCAAAGCGACCGAAACGCTTGAATACACCCTGACACTCACCAGTAGCAGACTCCGGTCACTGTCCCAATGGGTACTTTACGACCCTGCCCTGCAGGCACTGCCAGAAGGAATGCAGGCCGGCGATGCACCATCCATTGATCTGGCGGCCGTTGGGGAACTGGTGGCCCAATCTGAAATCGACTTCCGTTCACTCAAGGCCAACGTGCGGGACGTCCTTGAGAAATGTTCCCAGGCATCCATTGGTGAGGTCCTTGAGCAACATCCGGCAACGCAGGGACTTGGCAGTGTTGTTGGCCTGCTGGCTCTAGGCAGTAGGCATGGTTATTTATCAGAAAGCCGGGAGACCGTGTCTTGGACAGGCGGAGATGATCAACCACGCCGTGCACGGATACCCAAAGTCTTTTTCTTGCAGGAGCGAATCAATGAATTGGTCTGAAAACGCAGAACAGGCACCCTTGCCCAGTCACCCGGATACCACCCAGCCACAAGATTCAGAAAATGCGCTGTTCACCGGTGACACCGGTGAATTATCCCTGGACACCCGCCGCGCTCTGGTGCAATTGCTCTCCGGCCCCTCACTGGACGGCAAGCGGCACCCGAAGCTGTGGCCCATCCTGATAAAGGATGAAAGCATCATTCGTCGCCGCCTGGCCGAATTATTTTTGGAACTGGTCATCGACCGGGATCTGCTGGTTGCCTTCACTCGCCAGGCGGACACAGGTGATCTGGAGGTTCCACGACTGCTTCGCCGTGCCCAGTTGACCTTTATTGATTCGATTTTATTACTCCACCTGCGTCATCGCCTCACCCAAGCGGAATCACAAGGTGAGCGTGCCGTTATATCAACTGATGAAATAGTCGAATACCTGAGCTTGTACGAACGCACCGGCAATACCGACCGCGCCGGGTTTACCAAACGGATTCATGCCGCCATTGAAAAAATCAAGAAACACAGTATTCTTCAGAAAATCCGCGCCTCTGATGACAGATTCGAAGTTTCGCCCACATTGAAACTGCTTTTCTCCGCAGAAGAAATTCAGGCACTGACAAGGCTTTATCAGCGTATGGCATCGGGTGACATGGGGGTTGACAATAATAATGAACCAGACCGTGAAACATATTCCACTCAGGATGAGGAGAGCGAGCCATGAATTCACAAGCAGAGTATCTGTTTGCGAAAGAACAGTTTCGTATGTGCAAGCTTCAGGTTTTCAATTGGGGGACATTTTCAGGACTTCACGATATACCCATTGCGGAACAAGGCTTTTTGTTTGTGGGACGATCAGGCGCTGGCAAGTCCACGTTGCTGGACGCCTTTTCGGCCCTACTGGTGCCACCCCGTTGGGTTGATTTCAATGCGGCAGCCCGTGAGGCGGACAAAAGCGGTCGGGATCGCAACCTCGTCAGCTATATACGGGGAGCCTGGGCGGAAAAAAAAGACGGTGATTCAGGTGAAATCGCCACACGTTACCTGCGGCCGGGAACTACCTGGTCTGCGCTGGCACTGTCTTACCGCAATGCCCTCGGGCAAACGGTCGTTCTTGTTCAGGTGTTCTGGCTGCGCGGTAATGCCAACGGCAACACCGACGTCAAACGTCACTACTTTATCTTCGAGCGCGCTGTTGACCTTCACGAGTTGGAAGACTTCGGTCGATCCAATCTCGATATCCGGAAACTCAAGCAATCTTTTCCGGAGGCATTCAGCCGCGAGGAATTTCGTTCTTATAGCGAGCGATTCTGTCGCCTGCTCGGCATCGAAAGTGAAATGGCCCTCCGTCTGCTGCATAAAACCCAGTCCGCCAAGAATCTGGGCGATCTGAATACTTTCCTGCGTGAATTCATGCTCGATAAACCCGAAACCTTTGCCGTTGCGGACAGGCTGGTGAATGAATTTGGCGAACTCAACGCTGCGCACCAGGCAGTAGTGACTGCCCGCCAGCAGGTACAGACACTGGTTCCCGCCAGAGAGCAATATCAGTTGATGGAGTCACTGGTAAGGCAACGCAACACGCTTGACGAGTTGCAAACAGGTGTTGACAGCTACCGGGAGATCCGGCGCATGGGCTTGCTGAAAGCGCATATCGCAGCGCTGACCATTCAGGCCGATGGATTTAAAGGTGAGTCCTCGCGCTGTCAGGAAATACTCGACAACCATACCGCCGTTTTACGGGATCTGGAGCATCAACATCGGGAGATCGGCGGTGACCGGATCGAACGCTGGGAAGAGGAAAAGAAAATACTTGAAGGACAACGTGCAGAGCGCCTGCGCAAGCGAGATCAGGCAACAGAGGCCTGCAGTCACCTGGGCTGGACACTGAGTGACACCCCCCAAGGATTTGCTGAACTTGTCGGCACGGCACGCGACGAAATCGAAGGCTGGGAAACCAGAAATAATGCAGCGCGGGATAAGCAACTGGTATTGGCCGGCAGAAAAAAAGACGTTGAAAATACTTTCACAAGCATCATCAAGGAGGTGCAGGCACTGAAACGCCAGCCCTCCAACATCCCGGCCGACATGCTGGAACTTCGCGCCAGAATCGCCTCATGCATAGGCATATCCGAGGCCGCTTTGCCCTTTGTCGGCGAGCTGCTTGAAGTCAAGCCCGATGAGTCCTCATGGCAAGGTGCTATTGAACGTGTTCTACGCGGCTTTGCTTTATCACTTCTGGTCGACGAACGCCACTACCCGGCGCTTTCAAACCATATCAACAGTACACACCTGGGTCAGAGGCTGGTGTATTACCGGACAGGTCGCACCGAGTCCTCAGCAGCCCGGCCAGTCAGTACTGATTCGCTGATATTGAAGCTGACCATCAAGGAAGGCCAGCATTCGGACTGGTTGAAATCCGAATTGCGCCAGCGCTTTGATTACACCTGCGTAGAGTCGATCCAGGCATTCAGAACCGCAGATCGCGCGCTGACACGCGAGGGTCAGGTCAAACACAACAAAAACCGCCATGAAAAAGATGACCGAGGCAATATCGGCGATCGACGGCACTGGGTTCTGGGTTTTGACAACCGCGAAAAGCTGGCCCTGTTTCAGCAGCAGGCCCAATCACTGGGTGAGGAAATTTCACGACTGGATAATGAAATCAAGGCACTGACTGCACAGGATCGAAACAACGCCTCCCGCATCAGGTTTTGCCAGACACTTGTCAACCTCCAGTGGCAGGATATTGATATTGCCCCACTCCTCGACAGAATATCTATCATCGACAAGCTTATTCGAGAAGCGCGTGACGGCAATACGGCACTGCAGGAAATCGCAGTAAAAATAGAAAAGCAAGTACTACTCATATCTCAAGCTGGCGATGATCTTCGTAAGGCCGAACTTGCCCGAGACAAAACCCTTGACAAGATAAAAGAAGCCGAAACTAGGCTTAATACACTCCAGAACGACCCTGCCATCGTTCCACCGACACCTCACCAGCAAACAGCCCTTGATGAACGTTATGCGCAAATCACGGACCACATCCAGGTTGACACGCTCGACAAGATAACCACATCGGTAGTACAAGTGCTGAATAAGGAAATCGAAGAAGTTAATCGCCATATCAATAACTGTGAAAAACAGATTGAAAATAGCTTTGCCGACTTCAAACGAACCTGGCCAATGGACGCAGGTGACCTGGACACTACGCTTTCCAGTGCGCCGGATTTTTTCGCCAAGCTGACGAGACTGGAAACAGATGGGCTGCCTGCCCATGAACAACGATTCTTCGAGCTTCTGCAAAACCAGAGTCACCAGAATCTGGCTGCGCTATCCACCTATCTGAATGACGCCAGAAAGGCCGTTCTGGAACGCATGGTTCTCGTCAACGACAGCCTCAGTCAAGTGCCTTTCAATCAGTCTGTGGATCAACGAACCTACCTCCGTATAGACGTCAGTGACCGTCAGTTACCCGATGTTGTCGAGTTCAAGCAACATATACAGCAAGCATTGAGTCACGCCTGGAGTGAGGATCGTGAATTTGCTGAAACACGCTTCTTGGCATTACGCAGACTTGTTGAGCGATTGTCCAGCCAGGATCCTGAGCAAAAACGCTGGCGAGAGTCGGTACTGGATGTTCGGCAACATGTCGAATTTATCGGGCAAGAAATTGATGAAAGTGGCGTCGAGGTGGAGACTTATCGCAGTGGTGCAGGAAAATCCGGAGGACAACGCCAGAAACTGGCAACGACCTGCCTGGCGGCGGCACTGCGATACCAACTTGGGGGCAACGATCTTGGTGTCCCCATGTATGCGCCTGTCGTTCTTGATGAAGCCTTCGACAAGGCAGATAACGAGTTCACTACATTGGCAATGAACATCTTCAACAATTTTGGCTTTCAAATGATTGTTGCGACACCACTCAAATCTGTGATGACACTTGAACCCTTTATTGGTGGCGCTTGCTTTGTTGACATTATTGATCGGCGGATTTCCAGTGTGTTGCTGATCGAGTACGACAGCGACAAACAGCGGTTGCAGCTACCGGAACATGCGCGCGCGGAGGCCGATATTGAAACTCCCTAAAGATGTTCGGGATTCCCTTGCACGCAGATTCCACAACAAGCATCGTGAATGGCTGAAGGCATGTTTGGCCGATCATGGCCAGGTAACTGGCTGGCCACTGGAAATCTCTCTCGGCGTCCCGACAGAGCAGGATGCACTCAAACAGCCGGGCGGCGTCCGGGCATGGATGTCTGCATGGAGGGACTGGCAAGGCAAAGGTGCTCTTGTCTGGTGTGAACGTCGCTGGCGTTCACTGGGTACACAAAGGGTTCCCGAACGATTGGTATTAGATGGGCCTGAGGATGTTGCCTTTTGGATTGACGAGATAACAAGATGGTCACGCGCAAGCAGCCGCTTTAAAACAGTCATTCAGGATTGGCCCATATTAGTTGATGTACTTCCCAAGTACTTTAACATTCTCGCCAATTACGATGATTTGGATTTTCAACGCCTCATCCAAATGCTGTCGTGGATTTGCGCCAACCCGAACTCTAATCTCTACCCTCGGCAAATACCGGTTGCAGGTATCGACAGCAAATGGCTGGAATCACGTAAGGGACCCGTTTCTGAGCTGGTTGCGACGATTCAGGAGGATCCATCAGGTGATCGGGATTTTTTCAAGCGCTGTGGCTTGAGGCCGCAGCCGCCGTTAATACGGATGCGCCTTCTGGACCCAGCACTGAGAAATTATTTCAATGGTCTTGGTGATATCTCGGCTCCTTTGGAGGAGATAGCCAACATGGATATTCAGCCAGCACGGGTGTTCATTGTTGAAAATCTCCAAACCGGCCTTGCCTTTGAGGATCTGGCTGGCTCTGTGGTGATTATGCGCCTTGGTTATGGGGTTGATGTTTTGGGTCAAATTCCGTGGCTGCAACAGGCACGCTGTATTTATTGGGGTGATATTGATACGCACGGTTTCGCCATTCTGAACCGGGCCAGAACCTGCCTGCCTGACGTGGAAACAGTCTTGATGGACGAGTCGACATTACTGATCCATCGGGAGCTGTGGGTTGAAGAGAAAGATCAACACCCCGCGATGACGCTGCCTTTGCTGAGCGGTGTCGAACAACAGCTTTTTCAAACACTCAAAAGCAACACCCTGGGTCAGCAGGTTCGTCTGGAGCAAGAGCGGATTTGTTGGGATTTGGCATGGCAAGCCATACAGGCCATTGATTGACAATGATAAACCTCTCACTGAGTGGGGTATCCCCGCATCAACCGCGATGAGTTAACCCTAAAACACCTCCCCAAACCGCGCCAAACTCCGCGCCCGATTACTCTCCGACACATTCCCCTGCGGCAACACCCGGATATCACTCACCGCTGGCCGGCGGGTGACGATATCGGCGCGCGCCGGCATCAGCCAGGCTGCGGCGGCGCCGGCCTGGCCGGCGTCGGAGAGGAGGTAGTCGATGAAGTGGCGGGCGAGTGCCGGTTGGCGGGCGTGTTTGAGGATCATCATGGGGCGCGGGACCAGGACGGTGCCGCTGCGCGGGAAGATGACCTTGATGGGCGCGCCCTTTTCCATCGCGGCGTAGGCGACGTAGTCGACGCTGCCGAATACGGCGGATTTGGTGCCGCGCACTACCGGGGCGAGTGCCTGGTCGTTGGCGCCGCAGATGTCCAGGCCGTTTTGCTTGAGGCGGGCGAACAGGGTCCAGGCGTCTTCGCCCAGTGCCTGTTCCAGTCCCAGCAGCAGGTCGACCGAGGCGCCGGAGAGCGCCGGGTCGGGCATGGTGATCCGGCCGTTGAAGGCCGGTTCTGCCAGGTCCATCCAGTCCGCCGGTTCCGGTGTGCCGCTGTCCCGGTGCCAGACGATGCCCAGGGCGGAGACGGCCTGGGCGACGTAGCGGGGGGTTTTGAGGTGCACGGGTACCCGCGCCGCGTGGTCGCTTTGATAGGCTTGCAGCCAGCCGCGGTTGTCCAGTTCCTGCGCCAGGTCCCAGGAGGCGGAGATAAAGACATCGGCCTGGGGGTTATCGGCTTCCGCTTCCAGGCGGGCGAGGACCTTGCCGGTGGTGGCCTGGAACAGGTTGACGCGCTGGCCGGTTTCGGCCTGAAAGTCGGCCACGAGGTTTTTCATCAGGCTGCCGGGGCCGGCGGCATAGACGGTGAGCGGGCGGGAGGGTTGCGCGGAGGGACTAGCCGATAACACCATGAGATTTCCTGGATTGAACAATGCGGTTACACGCCGGTGCACAGACCCCGATGTCCGGCAAGGGCTGCGTGAGCGAAGGGGACATTGTACCGTGTGTTTACCCGTTTATTGCAGTTCCGTCACCAGCCAGCAGCGGGTGCTGCCGGTGGGGCTGAGGGAGACTGTTGAGGCGGTGTCCGGTTTGCTGCAATCGCGTTCCGGAGCCAGCGCGTCCGCATAGGCTTCCACCCGCGCCGGTTTGCCCGGTTCGCGCACCAGGTCAAAAGCATCGTAGAGCTCGCCGTCCACTGTCCAGGCGCGATAGCGCAGGCGTTCCGCGTCAAACTCGATGACCTGATACCACTGGGCATCCTCCCCTACCCGCTGCATGTATTCCCGTGCCTGCGGATGCACGCGGTTCTGTTTGGCACCGGCGACCGAGATGGTGTACACGGGTGCGCGTTCACCGGTGTGCCAGCGGCCATAGAGGTGGTCATCGCCTTGCAGCACCAGATCGACACCGTAGCGCTCGAACAGCGGTTGCCAGTGGCGGGCAATGACCGGATTCAACTGTGCGCGGGTGCCGGAGTACAGCGGGTGGTGGTAGCTCACCAGCGTCCAGCGGTTGGGATTGTCGGCGAGCAGGGCTTCCAGCCAGCGTGCCTGCTGTTGCGCGGCGGCGTCGCTGTGCAGGGCGGCCATGGAGTCGAGGATGATGTAGCGCACGCCCTGATAGTCGAGGTGGTAGACCGTGTGGCGCAGCGGGTCCGGCCCGTTGCCCGGCAGCGCGATATGGGCGGGCCAGGCGGCGCGCAGTTGCGGCGGGGCATCGGGGCTTTCGCGGTATTCGTGATTGCCGACGACCGGCAGTTGCGCCACGCTGCCGAGTATCCAGCCGCCCGCCGCGAACCATTGCCCCCATAAGTCATCCTCGGGGCCGCTGCGGTCCGTCAGGTCACCGGCGTGCAGCATCAGCCGCGCATCGGGTGCGGCGGCGTAGGCGGCGCGCATGACCCGCGCACCCAGCGAGTGGATATGGTTCTGGGTATCGCCCAGGTAGATCATGCGGTAGGGCGCAAAGGTTGCCGCCGCGGTGCGAAAGCTCAGCCATTCACTCCAGCCCTGCTCGCCCTTGACGCGATAGACGTAGCGCGTGTCGGGTTTCAGTTGGGTGAAGGTCACGCGATGGTGAGACTTTGGCCCGGTGGGTGTGGCAAGTGATTGGCGCGTACCCGCGATACGTGTTGCACGTTGTATCAACGCAGGCGAGGCGATGGATTCGGCAATCTCTGCCATGGTTTCCACGGCATTGTTTGTCCGCCATGTCACGGTGTGGCTGTGGGCCGGCGTGGCGGTTGGCAACAACAGGATTCTTTCCGGCGTGCCATTCGCATGGGCCATTGCCGAAAAGATGCCTGCCATGGCCAATAAGCCGATCATTACCTTATTACGCAGCAAATTCATCTCTCTACTCATACCTTCTTATAAACCGACGGTTTGGCACGTTGACAACCAGCCCAAGCATCATCCAACGATCGGATGCAGTGTTGAAAAGGTGGCTCCTGTGCTTATTGACTGAGGTAAATCCGATAATTGGCTCTCTGCATTGTCCACCGCCCGCATCCATGCTCTTTACCACCTTGCTTGAGTCTCGCCGGGCGATGGTTGAGATAGTTTCCAGCAACCCTCTGAAAGGTTAATTCCTTGATGTGTGCAGTGGCACTGAGCAGGGGTTGGAGCACCACGTGTGAGACCGTGCGCGGCCACGGATGGCCGTGCCGAGCCCCCAGGGATGGGTTTACGGCGTGTCTCACACGTGGTGCTCCAACCCCTGCGGTCCCAAAAGTACTCGCCAAGGTTCATCAAAAACTCTCCGAATAAAAATAAAAAAACTCCGCCGAGCGTTTCGGCGGAGCAATCAACAACACCGGAGAGTTTTTTCATTCACCCGATAACAACAGCCTGCACATGCGGCTGCCTGTCAGATCAGAAACTCAAATCCACCCCCAACGTATACTGCGTCCCGTAATACACCACACTGGTCGGATTATCACGCGAACCCTGGAACTGCACCGTGGGTTCGTTGGTAAGGTTTTTCACATTGAGGAAAACATTGTGCTGATCCAGCACACGGTATTTAAACGCGAGATCCCATACCGTCGAAGCGGCGTTGTACCGGTCCAGCGCCGGGCGACCGCCCACGGATTCCAGGCGGTCGGGCATTTTGTTGACCGACAGGCGCGCACTGAACGGCCCCTGCACGTAGGACACGATACCGTTGATGATGTAATCCGGTGAATTGACCAACGGCAGCCCATCATTGCGGTTGGGATAGGCACCCTCGGAATCCAGCCAGGTGTAATTGGCTTCAACACCCAGGCCGCTCAGCAGACCCGGCAGGAAGGTCAGGTCCTGGGACCACACCAGTTCCAGACCGCGCACCTTGCCACCGTCGCCATTGACACGGGTACGCTCGTCCACACCGTCAGAGGCGATACGGCTGGAGCTGAACACAAAGTTGTCGATGTCCTTATAGAACACACCGGCGGAAATCACTCCCAGCGGCGGCAGAAAATATTCCGCAGTCAGGTCATAGTTGATCGACTCCGCCGGCTCCAGCGTCGGATTGCCGATGATGCGCTGGTTCATCTGCGCGTTTTCCTGCTTGGACGGAATCAGGTCGCCGGGTGGTGGCCGCGAGATCGCCTTGCTGATGGAGCTGCGCAGAATCAAACGGTCATCCAGGGCAGCATAGCGCAGGTGCAGGCTGGGCAGCACGTTGGTGTAGTCGTTGCTGTCGCTGACGCGGGTGATGCTGGTGATCTGGCCGTCGTCCACCGTGACTTCGTTGGCTTCGCTGTCGATGCGGGTGGTTTCCACACGCACGCCGCCGAGAATGGTCAGGCGGTTGATTTCCACCGTACCCATCAGGTAGCCCGCAAAAATATCCTCGCTGATGGCGAAGTCGGCATTGGCCAGGGTTTCGGCGCTGAACAACTGGGCCGCCGCGCTTTGCGTAAAGGCCGCCGGGTTGGTTTGCTGCAGCGCGTAGTACTGGCGCCAGTCGGGGAAGAAGGGCAGCAGTTGCGCGCGGCCGTTCGATTCGTTCATGAAGTCGCTGTTGCGGTAATGTTCCAGCAGGCTGGTGGCGGTGACGCCGGCCAGGCCGGTGTAGCGCACCGTGTCCGGCTGCGCTTGGGAGGCGTCCTTGAAGGTGGCGCGGAAGCCGGTCTTGAGACTCCACGGAAAGCGGCCGGTGTTGAATTCGCGCAGCGCGTTCACATCAAAGCTCAACTCATCCTCAACACGCGGCACCTGGTTGGTATCGAACTGGCGGAAGGCGATGGCGTCGGGGTTGGTGATGTCCACGGCATTGTCGATGGTGAACACCGGGAAGTCGCGCCGGCTGCGATCGTAGGTGAGATCGACACCGTTGAAGGAATTCACCACCTGCAAGGTGACCGGATAATCTTTTTTCGCCCTGGAGTAGGCGGTGCGACCATCCAGCACCCAGTCGCCCGCGCGGTGTTCGATACCGGCGGTGTACATCTGGAACACGTTTTTGGGATCGCGGTAGAAGGCCATGGCATCGACACGGCCGCCGGTGGATGAACCGCCCTCGGGCGTGACATCGAACTGCGTCGCCGGGTTGGGGCGGTAATCGGTACCGCGATGCAGCAACTTGCGGTAGTCGTAATGGTAAATCGCCTTGACGTAAGCGCTGGTGTCATCGCTGGGGCGATAGTCAAATGTCAGACCTGCACCCACCTTATCCTTGATTTCCTCGCGGTCGTAATAGAGCGAGCGGTTGATAAAGTAGCTGTCGGCAGCACTGACGGTGTAGGCGGTATCCACCACGTCGTAGCCGCGCTCATCGCGGAAATAAAACAGCGAACCGAGCACACCGAACTGCTGGTTCTCACCAAAGGTATCGCCGTAGGTGACACCCGCCTGCTTGTTCCAACTGCCGCGGTTATCGTTGAAGGTGGTGCCCAGTTGTACTTCCAGGGTGCGGCCATCACGATCGTAGGCGGAGCGGGTGACCAGATCCACGGTGCCGCCGATGGCATCGGCGGACATATCCGGCGTCGGCGCCTTGATCACTTCCACCCGCGCCAGCAAATTGGCCGGGAAACTGTCCAGCGCGATATCGCGGTTGCCGTCCACATTGGTCATGCGCAGACCGTCGACCGTCACCGTGTTGTACTGCGGCGCCAGACCGCGGATGGTGGCGGTGCGCTGCACACCCGCGCGGGTTTCCACGGAAAGGCCCGGCAGGCGCGCCAGCGCATCACCGATATTGCCTTCGCGAATCTGCCCCAGGGCATCGGCGGAGATGACCGTGCGCACACTGTCGGCGTTGCGTTGCAGGTTGATGGTGGAGGCATAGCCTTCGGCGCGGCCCATCACCAGCATCTGTTCAACGTTGTAGAACTGGCTGGTGAGGCGCACATCCTGGCGCAGGCTGCTGCCGGCAGTGACCACAACCGGCAGCCGTTGTGTATCCAGGCCGCCGTAGTTCACTTCGAGGGTGTAATGACCGGCCGGCACATTCGTCAGCACAAAGCTGCCGTCGCGGCCGGTGGTGACTTCACGGTTCAATTCCAGCACGCGGACACTCGCGGCTTGCAATACATTACCGGTGGCCTGGTTGATCACCCGGCCGGTGATGCTGCCGAGCTGACTGGTGCTGGTGGCCGATGGGGCGCCGCCGCTGGCAGAAACCTGGGCAAGGGCGATACCGGCGTGGGTTGTCATGGCGCAGGCGATGGCCAGCGACAGGAAGGTTTTTGCGGTTTTCATGGGAACTCCAGTGAATAGATTCGTTAGACAAACCTGAACATCGGGACATGGCGATATGAGCCACCCGTATCAGGATGAGAAGTCGTTAAGAAACGGTTGGGGACTAACGAAGGTGGAGATCCGGCAAGCGGACACAGGCCCGCCGCCACTGCAGAGAGTGGTTTAACTAACATGATTGGTATCCTCTTTGGGACTTGATCGGAGACGTCATGCTAGACACTTAAAGCTTCATTTACGTGACAACAGTAAATTTGATCTTGTTCGTCTTACATATCTGCCAGACCTGCAATCCTCTGTTATAAAAGTGTCATAAATGCTCCGTAGCATGCGAGCATCACAATTCCCTCTATTGGGTTGCCTATGCATCTTTCCGACACCGAAGTACTACAGCGGATCAGTGATGACCTGCTCGACAGCTATGACGAAGAGTTTGAGCTGGAATTTGAAGATCATCTTTATAACCAAATACCGGATATGGCGAATGCCAAGGAATCACCCGACGAGGTGATGCGTCGCAAAGAGGCGCGCCGCCAGTATTTTCGGGAGCTGTTTCGCCTGCAAATTGAACTGGTCAAGTTGCAGGACTGGGTTGCCCATACCGGTCATAAAGTGGTGATTCTGTTCGAAGGCAGGGATGCGGCGGGTAAAGGGGGTGTTATCAAACGTATTACCCAACGGCTTAACCCGCGTATTTGTCGCGTTGCGGCATTGCCGGCACCCAACGAGCGTGAACGCACACAGTGGTACTTTCAGCGCTACGTGTCGCACCTTCCCGCCGCAGGCGAAATCGTGCTGTTCGACCGCAGCTGGTACAACCGCGCCGGTGTCGAGCGGGTCATGGGATTTTGCAATGATTACGAGTACGAAGAGTTTTTTCGCACGGTGCCGGACTTTGAACGCATGCTGGTGCGCTCAGGCATCCAGGTGATCAAATACTGGTTTTCCATTTCCGATGATGAGCAATACCTGCGCTTTATGGGCCGCATTCACGACCCGCTAAAACAATGGAAACTGAGCCCCATGGATCTGGAGTCGCGGCGGCGCTGGGAGCAATACACCAAGGCCAAGGAGGTGATGCTTGAGCGCACGCACATTCACGAAGCACCCTGGTGGGTCGTAGAAGCAATCGATAAGAAAAAAGCGCGCTTGAACTGCATTCACCATTTACTCACGCAAATGCCCTACACAGAAATCAAGCGCCCGACCATTGAACTTCCCCCGCGTGAACATCACGCGGACTACGTACGCAGGCCAGTACCGAAAGAGATGTTTGTACCGGAGATTTATTAGCAACGCCGAAAAGTGCTATCAGGAAATCGCCTTTTTCTGCGGCAATGGCATATCCGGCAAGGCAGGCAGCGCCAGGTCGAGCACCTGCTGATAATAGGGATTGCTTTGCGAGCTTTCTCCCAGGGCGTCCAGGAGTCGTGCCAGTTCGGCGCAGGCTTCGGCACTGCGATCCAGTTGGAAACTTTCCTTGAAATAATCCCGCGCCTTGCCCCAGAGTTGATTGCGCAGGCTCAGGCGTCCCAGTGCCAATAGCAGCTGCGGATCGTGCGGATGCTGTGCCAGCCAGTCTTCGATCATGCGCATCTGCGTCCGCACATCGGCGCCGCGCAGGCGGCCATAGAGCGGAATCATGGGCGGGTACCAGTCGCGGCTCAGATATTTACGCAGCAGCAACTCCGCTTCCTGGTCTTCACTGCAACGCGCCAATTGCTCCGCGTAAGCCAGTACCAGTTCCGCTTCCTTTTGCAGTTTGCCTGGCAGCTTGCTCCAGGCCTGTTGCAGGCACGCGAGCCGTTCGCGTTGAGGCAGTTGCAAGGCGTGCCCGCCCGCTTCGCTCAAACGAAAACGGTGCAGTTGTATGGCGAGTTGGCGCAACTCATCGGGTGTGCAGATATTGAGGTTGCGCAGGCGATCAAAAATCCGCTCTATGCCATCCCAATCCTGCCGCGCGAGATATACCTGGCGCAGCAGGTCGAGGAGCACCGGGTTCTGGGGAGCTTGCGGTTTGACTTTCAGCAGGGTTACCAGGCACTCATCATAGTGGCCGTCCTGCAATTCCAGTCGCGCCTGGGTCAGGGCCACCGCCAGCTCGCTGTCGGGCAAGGTGTCATGTGTCTGCTGGAGGATCCGGTAGGCTTCGTCGCGCCGGCCCAGTTCCCAGGCACTGCGCGCGGCGGCGAGGTAATTGATCAGCGGGACCTCTACCTTGTGGGCCGAGCGCAGCAATTTGCTGTAGGCCTGCTCCCAGTTGCCTTCGATAAAATCGATCAGGCCCGAGACTGTGCGCTTGTGCGCGCGCTCGCCACCAAGGCCAACAAAACCCGCGACCCGGCGCGCCACCCGCACGCTGCCCACCAGCAATCGCCAGCAGAACCAGAGCAACACCACCAGGGTTACCAGTACCAGCGCGGCGAACCAAATGCTCGTCTCCAGGGTTTTGCTGCCCCAGGACAGCAGCAGGTAGCCACTGTCTTCCGGCGGGTTGTAGGCGACCCATGCCACCAAAGCCAGAAGGACAATGAAAATGATCAGCCACTTCCTCATAGTGCCTCTCCCGCTTCTGCGTTCCCTGCACCCAGTGCCCGCGCATGGCGCCGCTCGACATAGGCGCGCAACAGCGCAGCGGATTCATCGAGTCCCGGCAGGTTTCGGGTGAAGGTCACGTCCAGGAGTTCTGCCAGTTCCGCCTGCAGGGCGATCGCTTCGTCACTCAGGGGGTAATAGGTTTTCAACCATTCCTGCGCCTTGGTGAGGCTGGCCTGGTAGATCTGCGCTTCTTCCCGCAACAGCGCCGCCTGGGCCTGTTCGAGCATCAGGCGCAGGTTTTGCTTGAGATAGAGGCGATTGTCCGGCGGCAGCAGCGCGGGCGCATCGGCACCGTGATCGCGAATGCGCAGATGCTGGCTGAAGCGGCGCAGCACCTGGTTGATGCCCCGCTTGGCACGGGCCCACAAGCCCTGGTCCACGTCATCGGCGGCCAGGGACCAGGATTCATCTTCCTCATTCAGGGGTTCGATCATCGGCAGCCGTTCAATGTGCTGCCCCAAGGCCAGCAAACGCAGGAAGACACCCTCGCGGTCGATATCGCCCGCGAGACGCAGTTCGGCCATCTCGGCCGCCAGCGCACGGCGCGTTTCCTGCAAGCCAGACTGGTTGAGCCCGCGCAGGATATCGTCCACCTGCTGCGCCAGGGCCAGGGCATTGGCACCACTGCGCTCCAACAACACGCGCTGGTTGGCCATACGGAGCAGGTGTTCGGCCTCGGCCAGTTTCCAGTCCTCCCGGTCCGTATTGGACATGGCGAGTACCCGCGCCGCCAGGGCGTCCAGGCGTTGGGTGAGTTCCCGCTGCCGGTTATCCAGCTCATCTCTGTGCCGCTGGAGTTGCTGCTCGACGCCGGATTCCAGTTGGGCGGGCAGGCTTTGCAGTTGCGCGGCCTGTTGCTGCAAATCCGTGCGAAGGCTGGCCAGTGCCGACTGCTGTGCCTGTAACTGCTGCCACCCGTAGAATGCCAGCCCTGCAAGGGCGCCCAGGGTCAGCAGCCAGAGCAACCAGATCAGCGTGCGGCCACCTCCCGGGCGGGAGGCTGCCGGGGCCGGTGTTGTGGTATCGGGAGCGGGCAGTTGGGGCACATCGTGGTCTGTCACGGTCATCTTCTCACTCAACGGACGGCCCTGGGGCCGGCAGGTCATTGATATGGCGGACCAGCGCCTGGGTCATGGCCAGGTCGGTGGCGTTTTCCGCCGGGATAACGCGGCGGAAACCCGCCGCGCGGGCCATTGCCGCCACCCGTTCACCCGGCAGCAGCAACGGCAATTCCTCGATCTCGGAGGGCGACAGGATCCCGGCCAGGGACGGGCGCGCCAGCAACTGGCGCAAGTTGTCCAGCGTCTCTCCGCTGTGCACGGCAACTGCGCGGGATTCCCCCTGGGTTTGCAAGGCAAAATCCCGCAACGCCGCCTCGGCATCCGGCGGCAGGAAACGGCGATAAACCTCGCAGTAACTCACCCGGGCGCCTCGGGAAGTCAGCACCTCCGCCAACCGGCCGCGGCCGCCGCACCCCCGAAAAATCACAATCCGCTCGCCAGCCACCTGTTGCGATTGCAATTCCGGCGCCTGTAACAGACTTTCACTGTTCATGGCACCGTCTTCCGTAACACCCAGGGCACTGACCGTCAGTCCCTGGGCAGCCAGGCGGCGGGCGGTGGCAGCCCCCACACCGAAGTATTGGATGCCGGATGGCAGCTGGGGCCAGTAATCGTCCAGCCAGCGCAGGCCAAAGTCCACTGCATTCTGGCTGACAAAAATCGCTTTATGAAACAGGTCAAATTCCAGCATCTGGTTTTTGATAGCCTGCACCTGCTCCGGCCCGGTCACTGGCGCCAATCCCAACAGAGGCACCAGATGGGGCCTCGCCCCAAGCGCCGCCAATGACAGGGCCCAGGGCTGCGCCTGGGCGAGCGGCCGGGCGACCAGAACATGCCATCCCGCCAGGGGGAGCGCAGCATCACTCGCCATAGACAGCCGCCAGAATACGGTCCGCACCCGACGCCAGCAGGCGGTCGGCCAGCGCTTCGCCCAGGTGTTCCGCCTCGGCGGCGGGACCCGTGATCTCGTCGCGCAACAGGATGCTTCCGTCGGGAGAGCCCACCAGGCCGCGCAGCCAGAGCCCCTGTCCGGTATGCCGCGCAAAGCAGCCGATGGGCACCTGGCACCCGCCCTGCAAGCGGCGGTTCACAGCGCGCTCGGCCAATACCTGCTCGGTGGTCTTCGCATCCGCCAGCGGCTGTAATAGCGCCAGGGTGATCCTGTCCGCGAGGCGGCATTCCACGCCGACGGCGCCCTGCCCACCGGCAGGCAGGCAGACCTCAGGTTCAATATAGCTCGCAATACGCCCATCCAACTCCAGGCGGATGAGGCCGGCGGCGGCAAGGATGATCGCGTCGTAGTCGCCGTTATCCAGTTTTTGCAGGCGGGTCTGCACATTGCCACGCAGGAAACGGACTTCCAGATCGGGGCGCAGCGCCAGCAACTGGCATTGCCGGCGCAGGCTGGAGGTGCCCAATACACTGCCAGGGGGCAACTCATCCAACGCGGCATAGCGGTTGGAGACGAAGGCATCGCGGGGATCTTCCCGCGGACAGATCACCGCCAATCCCAGGCCATCGGGAAACTCCATGGGCACGTCCTTCATGGAATGGACGGCGATATCCGCGTCGCCATCCAGCAGGGCCGTTTCCAGTTCCTTGACAAAAAGCCCCTTGCCGCCCACCTTGGCCAGAGGCACATCGAGAATCTTGTCGCCACGGCTGGTCAGCGGCACCAGTTCCACAACGAGGCCGGGATGATGGCGCTCCAATTCAGCTTTGACATACTCCGCCTGCCAGAGCGCCAGCAGGCTTTTACGGGTGGCAATACGCAAGGGGCGTGAAGGATAATCGGGCATGGGAACTCAGCAATCCGGATGAACGGGCAGAAGGGAATGATAACAGAGGGGCGGGATATTAGGGCTTCGATTGTCCCGGGCCGGATTGTCCCATAACAGATTGGCTCATAACGGGTTGGCCTATCTATGAAGCAGCAATAAAAAACAGGAACGGCATGTCGTCATCAGTCTGGACCGCGGTCAATATTGTTCAACAGCTTTTGATCCTGCTGCACTTCACGCTGGTGATCACCTTTGCCGTGCGCGTCATCATGCAGCGCCTGCCGGTGGGAGCATCCCTCGCCTGGCTGTTGATGCTGGCGCTGCTGCCCTACCTGGGCGTGGCGCTTTATTTGTTGTTTGGCGAGCGCTACCTGGGCGTCCGGCATGCCAACCGCCGCGACCGGTTGAAACAATCCCAGGAGATTCCCGCGCTGCGCAGCATGGACGGCATCAAGCATGCCTGGCATAGATTTCATCCAGCAGGCCTGGCGCTGGCCAAACTGGAATTCCAGACCGCGGGCATTCCGCTGCTGGGTGGCAACGAGGTGGAATTCCTGCGCACGGCCACGGAAACCATCGACGCCATGTGCCGCGACATTCGCAGCGCGCAACACAATTGCCACCTGGAATTCTACATCTGGCATCCGGGCGGTATCGCCGATCAGGTAGCCGATGCCTTGCTGGAGGTTGCCGAGCGCGGTGTGCATTGCCGGGTGATGCTGGACGCGGTGGGCAGTGTCGCTTTTTTCAAATCCTCTCTGGCCAGAAAACTGCTGCACAACAATATCGAGCTGATCAAGGCGTGTCCTATCCGCCTCATTCCCGCCAAGCTCGCCCGCTATGATCTGCGCAGCCACCGCAAAACCCTGGTGGTGGATGACCGTGTGGCCTATGTGGGCAGCTTCAACCTGATTGATCCCGCCCATTTCAAACAATCACTGGACGTGGGCGAATGGATCGACCTCATGGCCCGCATCCGGGGTCCCGTGGTAGTGGTATGCGACGCGGTGTTCCGCTGGTACTGGAATATCGAAACCCAGCAGGCGTTGCCCCTGCTTGAAAAGAGCGTCGATATCCGCCGCGATAAAACCGTCGTGCAGGTCGCGCCCTCGGGCCCGGACAACCTGGATGACAGTATTTTGCAAAGCCTGTTGCAAGGCATTTATTCCGCGCGCCATTACGTCGACATAGTAACGCCTTACTTCGTCCCCGGCGAAGCGCTGGAGCAGGCGCTGATCATCGCCGCGCGGCGCGGTGTGACGGTAAACCTGATCTTACCCAAACGGGTGGACTCCTTCCTCGCGCGTTATGCCGGCCGTTCTTATTTCACCAAACTGATGGAAGCGGGTGTCAATATTTTTCAGTTCGAGCAAGGGCTGCTGCACACCAAATGCGTGTTGATCGACCGGCAACTGGCGTTTTTCGGCACGGTGAACCTCGACCTGCGCAGCCTGTGGCTGAATTTCGAAATGACCATGATCATTTACGATAAGCCCACCGCCCAGCGGCTGGCGGTGATCGTCGATGACTACCGGCACCAGGCCAGATTGCTGAACCTGCAAACCTGGCAGCAGCGGAGTAAATTTTCACGGTTTTTCGAGAATATCACGCATTTGTTCAGCCCGCTGATTTGAATGATTTGTTTCAAAGCTGCCGTATGAACTGCTTCAACCCACTCGCATGCCGTCGGCTCACGATCGGCCTGAATTCCATATCCATCAAACGTACCTGATACTGCCCCTGACCACTGCGTTCCACCGCTTCGATATGCGCGACGGACACCAGGGCATTCCGGTGGATGCGCAGGAAACGCTCGCCAAATTCTTCTTCCAGCTCTTTCAGGGTTTCATCCAGCAAATGCTCGCCACCTGTATGGTGGACGGTAACGTATTTGTGGTCGGCGATGAAGTAACGCACCGCGTCCAGGGCAATCAGCTCGACACCGCGGCGGGTCTTGGCGCTAATGTGGCTGCGTTGGCTGGCGCTGGCGGGCCGGGGCGTGGACGCGGCGGCGCGCTGGAGTTTGTTGAGTTTTTTCGCCTTGTCCAGAATTTCACGCAATTGTTCCGCTTTGACCGGTTTGAGCAAATAACCCACAGCCTGAGTACCAAACGCATCCAGGGCGTATTGATCGTAGGCCGTGCAAAAAATAAGGGCGGGCGGGTCTTCCAGCTGCGCAATGCGGTGGGCCAGGCTGATGCCATCCTCACCGGGCATACGGATGTCGAGCAGGACCACGTCCGGATCCTGGGTGCAGATGAGGCCGAGCGCGGTATCGGCACTGTCGGCTTCACCGACAACGCGGCAGTCTTCAAGATTGCCGGCCATGCGAACCAGCCGCTGGCGGGCCAGGGGTTCATCGTCGACGATAAGCAGATCCATGGCGTTATCCTTTTTTTGCTGTTATAGGGTAGCTGATCAGGGTAGTGAACGTATCCCGGTCCACCGCGGTGGAAAATCGCGCGGCATCACCGTAATGTGCCTGCAACCGGCGACGGATATTGTCGCGCGCCATGTGATTGTGGCGGTTGTTTTTTTCACCCGGCACCTGCCGTGGATGGGGTGCGCTCACGACCAGCGGGTTGGTGATCTTCAACGTGAGCTGGCCGTTTTTGACGCTGGCGCCGATACTGATTTTTCCCCCGTTGGGCAAAGGCTCTATGCCATGGAAAACCGCGTTTTCCAACAGGGGTTGCAACAGCAGGCTGGGGATCTCCACATCCTCGGGCAAGGGTTCCAGTTGCCAGGCCAGTTGCAGCCGATCGCCGAGGCGAAGCTTTTCGATGTCCAGATAATGGCGGCATAGCGCCAATTCACGTTCCAGTGGAATCAATGAGGGTTCCGCCAGGCTCGCGCGGAAGAGTTCCGCCAGGTCTTCCACCACCCGCTCGGCAGCCACGGGATCCACGCCGATCAGGCTGGCGATACTGTTCATGCTGTTGAACAAAAAGTGGGGGCGGATGCGCGATTGCAGCGCCTGGATACGTGCATGCAGTTCCACCTGCTGCTGGATGCGCAATTGATGCTGCAGGTAGAGATAACGCAGAAAAATGCCGGCGAGAATGGCGGCAATCAACAGGTTGTCCAGCAGTTGCCAATAGTCCGCCTGAAAGGGGCGCGACGGGGCGCGGTGATCAAACAACAGATGCAACAACCACTGCCCCAGCAGGGAAAGCAGCAAGGTGATGAGCAGCACGATCAGGTAGCTGGCAATACCCGCCTTGACCCAGGACCAGCGCCGCAGCAAGGGGCGAAGCCTGCACAGGGCCAGCGCGCAGAGCAGCACTATCCATTGCACATAAAAGGAAGTGATGGCCAGCAGGTCCCAGCTGAAGTGACGCAGCCCTTCCTGGGCGACGGTGAGCAGCAGGGCGATCAATTCCGCCACCAGCACCAGCATGAAGACCGTCTGGCTCTGGCAGAGGTTGGGCAGGAAATCCGTATCCGGCGCCGCATCCGGGCGGGAGGCTGGGGGCTGCGTCAAAAGTAAGCGTCTCCTATTATGAGTCCTGGTGTGGATCCTGGGCTATAATGCCGCCCCCGGCCGCGCGCGGCCTGTTCACTGTTATTTTCGGGATACTGCCCTTCATGAGCCACAACGATCAGCCCATCAAGCCCTGGGGCGGCCGCTTTGCCGAAGCGACCGATGCCTTCGTCGAACGCTTTACCGCCTCCGTGGGCTTCGACCATCGCCTCTATCACCATGACATCAATGGCTCCATCGCCCATGCCACCATGCTGGCCAGGGTGGGGGTGCTGACCGACGCCGAGCGCGATCAGATCATCAGCGGCCTGGAGGCCATCCGTGCCGAGATACAGGCGGGCAGCTTCAACTGGTCGGTCAGCCTGGAAGATGTGCATATGAACATCGAGGCCATCCTGACCCAGCGTATCGGCATCACGGGCAAGAAGCTACATACCGGACGTTCGCGCAACGATCAAGTGGCAACGGACATACGTCTGTATATGCGCGACGAAATCGACACCATCAGCAAGGAACTGACCCGGCTGCAGACCGGCCTGCTGGACCTGGCCGAGCGGGAAGCCGGAACCATCATGCCCGGTTTCACCCACCTGCAAACCGCCCAGCCGGTGACCTTTGGCCACCACCTGCTGGCCTGGTTCGAGATGCTGCACCGTGACCATGGCCGTCTGCTGGACTGCCGCAAGCGCCTGAACCAGTCGCCCCTGGGCGCCGCCGCCCTGGCCGGCACCACCTACCCCATTGATCGCGCCTATTCCGCGCAACTGCTGGGTTTCGACGGCCCCACGGAAAACTCCCTGGATTCGGTCAGCGACCGCGACTTCGCCATCGAATTCTGCGCCTTCGCCAGCATCCTCCTGACCCATATGTCGCGCATGAGCGAGGAACTGGTGCTCTGGACCTCTTCCCAGTTCGGCTTCATCGACCTGCCGGATCGTTTCTGCACCGGCTCGTCCATCATGCCGCAAAAGAAAAACCCCGACGTGCCCGAGCTGGTGCGCGGCAAGACCGGCCGCGTGAACGGCCACCTGATTGCCCTGCTGACCCTGATGAAGTCCCAACCGCTGGCTTACAACAAGGACAACCAGGAAGACAAGGAGCCGGTATTCGATGCCATCGATACCGTGAAGGACTGCCTGCGCGCCTTTGCCGATATGATTCCGGCCATCCAGCCGCGCAAAGAGAAGATGTACGAAGCAGCCAAGCGCGGCTTCTCGACCGCCACCGACCTGGCCGACTACCTGGTGCGCAAGGGCGTACCCTTCCGCGATGCCCACGAGATCGTGGGCAAATCAGTGGCCTACGGCGTGCAGACCGGCAAGGATTTGTCCGAGATGAGCCTGGATGAGCTGCGCCAGTTCTCGGATGTGATTGAAGCAGGTGTGTTCAAGGTACTGACATTGGAAGGCTCGGTAGCAGCGCGCAACCATATTGGCGGCACGGCACCTGAGCAGGTCAAAGCAGCTGTGGTGCGCGCCAGGCAGCGTTTGTAACCACGGTTTGGAGCCACTGGCCCTATCATCGCCACGACAAACATTGCGCGCTGCGCCAGCAGCGCCGTACACCTGAAAACATCCTGCATCCGACAGAACTCCTGGGCGGCTGGCCCGGCGGCCTGGTTGCCCAGCAGGTCTTCCGCCACAAGACTCGCAAGCTCAGCTACCAATTTTTCTTCTGGTGCATCGTCACCCTGCACCAGGCCTTCTGGATCGATTACCTCTTCTTCGACGGACACTGCCTTGCCGTGCTGCACCACCTGGCATCCGGCGCGTCGTAAAGCGGGTTACCCGTTGATTTCCAACAGAATCATCACGCCGCGAAGAACCTGACATCCGTCTGGCATTACCTTCAAAACCAACTATTCTTAGGTATCGGGCGCCCGGCCCGACCAGCCATGCCCATCCGGGCAAGTGTTGTTGGCGGCACAGAATCTGATCCCATGAATGATAAAAGCCTGCCCAAGGATGTCACCCAGGAATCCCTGGTGGCCAAAGTAGAGCAACTCGAGCGGGAGCTTTCGCACCTGCGCGGGCAGCTTTACCCTTCAGATAAGGATGCGGATTGGCTGCTGGACACCCTCAGGCACCTGTTGGCCGAGCACAACAGCGCCGGTATCAGCTACACCCTCGATCGGCTGGGCGAGCGTTTCGGTTTCAGCGAAGCGAGCCTGTGGCGCTGGGATTATCGCCAACGCCACCTGACATCCGTGGCCCGCTGGCAGTCCCATCCCCGGAATGAGGATGCCGATTGGTTGCAGCAATTACTGAATCCCCAACATGCCTGTTTCAATGCACTGCAGGAAGGCCAGCCGCTGCGGCTGCTGGCGGACGATATGGCGGCGGCCGGATTGGCAACCAGCCCGGCGGCGCAGCTGGATTTGATTCCGATCCAGCGGAACCATATGACCGAGGCTCTGCTGGTCCTCGCGTCGGAGGTTCCCCGGCCATGGCCGGATACCGGCTTGTCCCAACTGCATCTGCTGGGCGAATTCCTGTTCAATGTCCATGACCGCCAGCAGTTGCTGCGCACCCTGGCTGACCGGGATACCCGCTTCCAGTACGCCATGGACGCCTCCCGCGACGGGCTCTGGGACTGGAACCTGGATACCGACCAGATTTATTTCAGCCGCAGTTACCTGCGTATGCTCGGCTACAAATACGATACCCTGCCCGGCAACCTGAATACCTTGCGCAACTATTTCCTCCACCCGGAGGATGCGGAGCAGGTGCTGTCGCAGTACCAGTCCGCCATCGACAACCAGCGGATCTACGTGAACCTGGAGTTCCGCATGCTCCACCGCGATGGCAGCGAGTTGTGGATTTACTCGCGTGCGAAATTCGTGGAACCCGATGGTGAAGGCCGCCCCCATCGCTGCGTCGGCATCAACGCCAACATCACCGACTTCATCCGCTCCCAGGAAGAACTCCTGGCCGCCAAAACCCAGGCGGATATCGCCAACAAGACCAAAGGCGAATTCCTGGCACGCATGAGCCACGAGATCCGCACGCCCATGAACGCCATCATCGGCCTCGGGCATTTATTGCAGGATACCGCGCTCAACGATCAGCAAAAAAGCTATCTCGGCAGCATGACGACCGCCGCCGAATCCCTGCTGCACATCATCAACCAGGTGCTGGATTTCTCCAAGATCGAAACCGGCAAGATCATGCTGGAAAACAGCCACTTCGACCTGGACCAGATATTCGAAAAACTCTCGCGGCTGTTTGAGATCAGCGCGCTGCACAAGGCGGTGGATATTGTTTACGACATCAAACACGACGTGCCGCGTTTTCTGCGGGGTGATGCCTCACGCCTGAGCCAGGTGATCAGCCACCTCATCACCAATGCGCTGCAATACTCCACCAGCGAGCAAGTGGTGGTGGCCGTCAAGCGCGCCAAGCAGAGCAGCCAGCATGTCACGCTGGAATTCACCATCACCGACTATGGCGTCGGCCTGACGGAAGAACAACTGACGCAGTTGCAGCAAAGCCTGCTCAAGAGTGGTGGCGACAGCGGCAATCGCAGTGGCTACGGCCTGAGCATTTGCAACCACCTGGTCGCACTCATGAATGGCCGCATCCAGATCCGGAGCAAGCCCGGCCAGGGTTGCGCCATCAGCTTCACCGCGCGCTTCGAACACAGCCATCTGGGCGCGAAATCCCTGCACGAGCAACCCCAGGCACTGGTCAACCTGCGCGCGCTGGTGGTGGATGACAACACCATCGCCCGCAACATCATCGCCAGCACAGCCCACGCCATCCGCCTGCGCGCGGATACCAGTGAGAGCGCCCAGCAGGCCCTGCAAAAAATCCGCGAGGCCGATGCCCAGGGCCGGCCCTACCACCTGGTGCTCATGGACTACAAGATGCCGCAGGTCGATGGCTTGCAGGCAACCGCGCTGATCAAAAACGATCCTGACCTGCAACAGGTTCCTCTCGTCATCCTGATTTCGTCTTATCACCGGGATGAGATTTTCCAGGGAGACCACAAAGCGCTGCTGGTCGATGGTTTCCTGAATAAACCGGTCAGTGAATCGCGCCTCTTCGACAGCATCCATCAAGCCATAGGCCCGGACCATCCACTGTATCCCCTGATTCACCAGGGTGAAGGCGACTCGAACGAAGAGGACCAATTGCTCAAGGGCATCTGCGTTCTGCTGGTGGAGGATAACCTGGTCAACCAGCAGGTCGCCCAGGGGATTCTGCGCAAAAAAGGCGTGGAGGTGCACATCGCCAACAATGGCCGCGAAGCGCTGGAAACACTACAGGCCGGCGCGCAAAAATTCGATGTGGTCCTGATGGACCTGGAAATGCCCGAGATGGATGGCTACGCCGCGACCCAGGCCATTCGCGCCGACGCACATCTGGCACAGATGCCGGTCATTGCCATTACCGCCCAGGCCATGCGCGGTGATCGTGAGCGCTGCCTGGCAGCCGGTATGGATGCCTACCTCACCAAGCCCATCATGCCCGACCTGCTCTACCGCACACTGGCGCAGATGCTGCGCGCGCAGCTGGCGGAATAGCCTTTCTGACCGTGGCTACCCGATTTCCCCACATCATCGACATCCACGATATCGACGAAGGGCTGGATCGCAAACAGCTCAAGTTGATCAAGCAACGGTTTTTTTCCCTCAACGAAGAACGGCATGCGCGGACCTGCGCCGCGTTGTCAGACCGGCAGCAGCAGTTCCTTGTCCTGCTGCCCTTGCTGTTCCACGTCAACCACCCGATGCTGCCGGGCTACTGCTCACACCAAACCCCCAGCGGAGTCTACGACTACACCCCCGACAAGGATGCGCTGCGGCTGGCTCGCACCTGGGCACGCAGCTTTACCTATCAGAAAGACCTGGTGGAACGTCATACACGCATAGACAGTATCTTTGTCATGGGCAGCGTGGGCACCATCGCCCAAAGTGAAGGCAGCGACCTGGATATCTGGATCTGTCACAACAGCCATCTGAACCAGGCCGCCAGGCAGGACCTCCAGCAAAAATGCCAGCGGATCAGCCTGTGGGCTGAACAAAGCATTCACCTGGAAACACATTTCTTTTTGATGAGCGCCGAGGATTTCCGCAACCAGAAAACGCGGACGCTGAGCAGCGAAGGCAGCGGTTCGGCGCAACATTTTCTGTTGCTGGATGAATTTTACCGCACGGCGCTCTGGCTGGCGGGGAAGGTGCCCCTGTGGTGGTTTGTCCCCACCACACAGGAAGTCCATTACGCAGACTATGCCCGTACATTGATCACCAAGCGTTTTATCCGTGCCGATGACGTCATCGATTTCGGGGGCATTCCCGCCATTCCCGCCAACGAGTTCATCGGCGCTGGCATCTGGCAGGTATACAAAGGCATAGAAGCGCCTTACAAATCCGTGCTCAAACTCCTTCTTCTGGAAACCTATGCCAGCGGTAAAGAGGCCGAGCCCTTGGCGCTGAGTTTCAAACGCGAACTGTTCAACACCGATCCCGACCCCAACCAGCTCGACCCCTATGTGATGATCTACCAGCGCATCGAGGACTACCTGTTGCGCCATGGGCAGCTGCAACGCCTGGAACTGGTGCGCCGCTGTTTTTATTTCAAGGTCAACAAGCCACTCACGCGCCCAAGTCGCGGACTGGAAAAATCCTGGCAACGGCAATTGCTGGAACGATTGGTGGCACGGTGGCAATGGCCTCACCATCAATTACTGTCATTGGACAACCGCCCCTACTGGCACGCGCCTGAAGTCATTGCCGAACGCACCCTGCTGGTGAACGAACTCAGTACCAGCTACCGCCTGCTGACCGATTTGCAGAAAAACAATTTTGCCGAAGCCACCATCAGCAACGAGGAGTTGATGATCCTCGGCCGTAAGCTACACGCGGCCTTCGAGCGCAAGGCAGGCAAGATCGATTGGATCAACCCGGGCATTTCGCGCGATCTGCGCGAAACCACACTCTGCGCCACCCAGGACGCGGAGGACAATCAGGAGCGCTGGCTGTTGTACCGCGGCAGCCTCCAGGAGCTGACCCTGCGCCTTACGCCCGCCGAACCGCTCAAGCGCGCGCGCAACCTGGTGGAGCTGATTCTCTGGGCCTATTGCAACGGCATACTGACGCTGGAAACCCGGCTGGACCTGCAAAGCCGGCACCTGCATCTGACACAGGCGCAATACCAGCAACTGGTGCAATGCCTCCACCAGTGGCTGCCCCTGCCGCTGGCAACGGCATCCCATGACGCCTTCAGGCAAAGCGCCCAGGTCACTCACCTGTTGCTGTTGTTCAATACGGGCACCGAACCGCAGGCGGACTTGCAGAAAAAAGGCATGCACCGCCTCAGCAACCAGCGTGATGCCCTGGGTTACAGCGGCCTGCGCGAAAACCTGGTGCTCACCGCGGACATCGTGCAAATCAATTCCTGGCAGGAAGTCGTCTGCCGTCATTATGCGCGGGATGCCCTGATCAACACTCTGCTGCATTACCTGCGCATGCTGCCACCGGGACAAGGGCTGGTGTTGCCGCAACTGACGATCCGCTGTTTCAACACGCAACAGGGCAACAACATCACCCAGCGCCTGGAAGAACTCTGGCGTGACATCATCGCCTGCTACTATTCCGGCACGCGTCCGCGCAACAGCCGTTACATCATCGAGTCCGGCGACGAGTATCTGCTGCTGCAATTCCTGCAACAGCAGCCACACATCACTCGCTATAAATCCTATGAGGCACTGCTCGACAAACTTGCCAAGGCCCAGACGGATTACAGCCCCATCGTCGTGGACCGTTACGCGCTGAGAGACAGGCCGCTCAAGCTGATTTGCAACCAGGTGAGCCTGCCGGGTGTTTATGTCTTCTACCAGTTGATCGACAACAACCGTCACGCGGAAGTATCGGTACTGGATGAAAGAGGTTCGCTGTTCGTCACAGTGGTGCCCTGTCCCAACATCCAGACCTTGCTGCGCACCCTGCACCGGTTTATCCGCACGGCGATGGAGCATCAGCGCCGGCAGGGCGATGTGAACCTGCAGCAGAGCCTGGTGCAGGCATTGCAGTTCCATGAGCTCTCGGGGGGCATTCGCCAGCAACAGGGCTACGTCGAAATCCGCACGGCCAGCAGCGATACCAGTCACCTGAACTTTGTGGACATCCGGGCCACCGGCGAACCGGATGACGAAGGCAGGATCAATTTCACGCTGTATTGCAACGGACAGGGATTCTCCGCACTGACGCTTGGCGACCGTGTCTACGAGCACACCGCAAATCACATCCTGCAACACCGTCTGAACCGCGATGGTGCCCCCTGTTACCTCACCGACCTGGACCTGTCCCCCTGCCGCGACTTGATCGCGCCCCAGACAGGATTGCAGCTGAGCCACTACTTCCAGGTCAAGGCGTCCATCGAGCAGCAGCTCAACCAGTCACTGTACCGGCGCTAGGCCACCACTGGTCGGCACGGCTTCCCGGAGAACCCCGCTTTGTTGTGGCCTTCACGGGGCCAAGGGTATACTGCGGCCTTTGCGCGCCGCCGCCGAAGCTCCCGCCAGCAGGGCCCGAGCGCGCCCCGAGGCCAGAGGACACCTTATGAAAACCCGTTTGCTGCTGCTTCTGGCCCTGTGCGTATTGGCCGGCTGCGGGCAGAAAGGCCCCTTGTACCTGCCGCAACCCGAACAGCCTGCCGAGGAATCCGCCCCGGCCGAATCCTGATTGAATGACCCGAGTTGAACCCGACCATGGATTATTTTCACGAGCGCGACGGCGAGCTTTACGTCGAAGACCTGCCCCTGAGCGCTGTTGCCGACCGTTTCGGCACACCGACCTACGTCTACAGCCGTGCCGCCTTTACCCGGCAGTACCTCGCCTATGCCGAAGCCCTGGGCTCACACCCTGGCATGATCTGCTATGCCATCAAGGCCAATTCCAACCTCGCCATACTCAACCTGCTCGCCAGGCTGGGCGCCGGCTTTGACATCGTATCCGGCGGCGAGCTGGAGCGGGTGCTGCGCGCGGGTGGCAAGCCCGAGCGCATCGTCTTTTCCGGCGTGGGCAAAACCCGCGCGGAAATGGCCCGCGCCCTGGACGTGGGCATCCACTGTTTCAACGTCGAATCCGAAGCCGAGCTGGAATTGCTGGCCCAGGTCGCTGCCGAAAAACGCACCGTCGCCAATGTTTCCTTGCGGGTAAACCCGGATGTGGATGCCAATACCCATCCTTATATCTCCACCGGCCTCAAGGAAAACAAATTCGGCATCAGCATCGAGCGGGCGCCAGCGGTCTACCACCGTGCCAGTGAACTGGCCAGCCTGAGCATCAAAGGCGTGGACTGCCATATCGGTTCTCAACTGACCCAGTTGGAGCCCTTTCTGGACGCGCTCGACCGGTTGCTGGCGCTGGTTGATGAGCTCGACGCCGCGGGCATCCACATCAGCCACCTGGATCTGGGCGGTGGACTGGGCGTGACCTACCGCCATGAAACGCCGCCGCCAATCGCCAGCTACATGGCAGCCATCAAGGAACGCCTGGGCAATCGCGCCCTGAGCCTGATGTTCGAGCCGGGCCGTTCCATCTCGGCCAACGCGGGCGCGCTGCTGACCCGGGTGCTCTACCTCAAGCCCACGGAGCACAAGAATTTTGCGGTGATAGATGCGGCCATGAATGACAATATCCGCCCGTCGCTCTACCAGGCCTGGCAGGACATCCGCCCGCTCAAGCCGCGCAGTAACGGCAGCAGGACCTGGGACCTGGTGGGCCCGGTGTGCGAGACCGGCGATTTTCTCGGCAAGGAGCGCGACCTGGCGCTTCAGCCGGGCGATCTCCTGGCGGTGATGTCCGCGGGCGCCTATGGTTTCAGTATGAGTTCGAATTACAACACCCGCGGCCGTGCTGCCGAAGTGATGGTAGACGGCGACCAGATGCACCAGATACGCGCGCGCGAAACCCTGGACGATCTGTTGCGCGGTGAAACCCTGCTGCCCGATTGACGGGCAGCGACAGGAAAACGGATATGCGTTTACGTTTCAGCAAAATGCACGGCCTTGGCAATGACTTCGTCGTGATCGACGGCGTCAGCCAGAAGGTGCGCCTCACCCCTGAAAAAATCCGTCAGCTGAGCGACCGTCATTTCGGCATCGGCTGCGATCAGTTGTTGCTGGTGGAAGCGCCGGACAATCCCGATGTGGATTTTCGTTACCGAATTTTCAACAGCGATGGCGGTGAGGTGGAAAACTGTGGCAACGGCGCGCGCTGCTTCGCCGTTTTTGTGCGCGATCGCCAACTCACCGGCAAGAAAATCATCCGGGTGGAAACCGCGGGCGGCACCATCGAACTGACAGTGACGGATACCGAGGATGTCATCGTCAACATGGGTGTCCCGCGGACCGCACCGGCCGCCATTCCTTTTCAAGCCGACCAGGAATCCATCACCTATCCACTGGAGGTTGCGGGGCACACAATCGAGATTTCCGCGGTGTCCATGGGCAATCCCCACGCGGTCATGCTCGTCGACGACGTTGCCAGTGCGCCCGTGGCTGAACTGGGTCCACTGGTTGAACATCACCCGCGTTTTCCGCAACGCGTCAACGCCGGTTTCATGCAGCGTGTCTCCGCCGATGAGATACGGTTGCGCGTCTATGAGCGCGGCGCGGGTGAAACCCTGGCCTGTGGTACCGGCGCCTGCGCGGCGGTGGTCGCCGGGCGCCTGCGCGGCCTGCTCGATAATAACGTCAAGGTTCGCCTGCCGGGCGGCAGCCTGCACATTCGCTGGGATGGCCCGGGCCAGCCGGTGATCATGACCGGACCGGCCGTCACAGTCTTTCACGGACAGGTAAAAATCTAGTTATGACAGACGATAAATCTCCCACACTGGCCGACCCCCTGGATCATGAACAGGTGGTCGCCTACCTGCAGCAGCATCCCGACTTCTTTGTTTATCACCAGGAACTGCTGGGAGATTTGTTTCTGCCGCATGAGAGTGGCCCGGCGGTTTCCCTGGTGGAACGCCAGGTGTCCATCCTGCGCGAGCGCAACATGGATATGCGCCATCGCCTGAGCAAGCTACTGGACAATGCCCGCGAAAACGACAAGCTGTTCGACAAGACCAAACGCCTGGTGCTGACCCTGATCGAGGGACAGGATCTCGCCGATATCATCGATGCCCTCTATTACTGTTTTGACCGCGAGTTCGGCATCCACTACACCAGCCTGTTGCTGTTTGGCGATGCCGGCCGGGTTCCCGGCAGCCAGGCGCGGGTGGTATCGCTTGCGGATGCGCGCCATCATGTCGGCAGCCTGCTGAAAAACAACCGCGCCATGTGTGGAACCCTGGGCAAAGTCGAGCAGGATTTCATTTTCGGCCAGCACAGCGGCGACATAGGCTCGGTGGCCGCCGTGCCCCTGGTGCATGGCCCCGCCTTCGGCCTGCTGGCCATCGGCAACCGCGATCCCAATTATTACCGTTCCAGCATGGGCACCTTGTTTTTGAGCTATATTGCGGAAGTGCTTAACCGCCTTCTCCCCAAACACCTGCCCCGCTGATCCATCAGCCAAGGTGCGCGATGAGCGACCACTTTGCGACAGAAATCAATGCCTATGCGCAGCACCTGCGCAGCGAAAGGCAATGCTCCCCTCACACGCTCGACAACTACCTGCGCGATCTGCGTAAATTCACCGCCTATTGCGCGCAACACTCGCTGGACCCACTGAATACCATCACTCCCCAGGATATCCGCAACAACCTTGCCCAACTGCACCGCAAGGGCCTTGCCAGCAAAAGCCTGCACCGCTGGCTTTCCGCGGTGCGCAGCTTTTTTCATTTCGCCATCCGCCAGGGCTGGTGCGCCAACAATCCGGCGGAGGGGATACAAGCACCCAAGGCCGCGCGCAAGCTGCCCAAAACCCTGGATGTGGACCAGGCGGCGCAATTCGTCGGTGTGGAAGGGGATGATTTTCTGAACAGCCGCGACCGCGCGCTGCTGGAGCTTTTATATTCGTCAGGGTTGCGCCTGTCAGAAATCGTCGGCACCAACCTGATAGACCTGGATATGGGTGAAGGCATGATCCAGGTCACCGGCAAGGGCCAGAAAACACGCCGCCTGCCGGTGGGCGATAAAGCCCTGCAGGCCCTGCAACAGTGGCTGCCGCTGCGCAACGATCACCTGGGCGCCGGTGAGACAGCCCTGTTCATCACCAGGCGGGGAAAACGGATAACCACGCGCGCTGTGCAGTTGCGCCTGGAGCAGCTGAGTGTGCGTCAAGGCATGGATACGCCCGTCCACCCCCACATGCTGCGCCACTCCTTTGCGAGCCATATGCTGGAATCGAGCGGTGACCTGCGCCTGGTGCAGGAAATGCTCGGCCATGCCAACATCTCCACCACCCAGATTTACACTCACCTGGATTTTCAGCACCTGGCCAAGGTGTATGACAGCGCGCACCCGAGGGCGCAGCGCAAGAAAGACCCTGAATAAAAAGACCCGGAATAATCACGGCGAAGCAGTGCAAACAAAAATGCCCACCAGTTCACACGGGTGGGCATTTGCGGAATTCAGATGGGTCGCCCACCGTAATCCGGGACGGGCTTTTTCGGCGGATCTGCCGTGACATTGGCAGGTACTTCCGTGATGGTGCCACCTCGCGCCAGAAAGGCCGCTATCTGTTCTTCCAACTCATTACGTGCCTGCTGCCGGGAAGCGATACTGAAGTCTTCAATGACCTCAGGAGCAGATTTGCTGGAGGACGCACTGGTCTCGTCACTGTCGCCCCCTTCGCCATCCAGGTCTTCAGTCTCGTCGTCATCAAGGGGCTCTTCTACATCATCATCGTTGATGGCTTCTTCATCAGTCATATATCACCTGGAGCAATGAGCAAGTGGCCTGAGCCACCGGGTAACCGAGTAAACTCGCCTAATTTATAGCGCAGCCGCGATCAAACGCCATGCGCGCAACGCCATTTTTTAGTTTTTTTTTTACTTACCGAAAGGTACATCAAAAAAAACAGTTATTATCCCCGGCTCATCCGCCGGGCGGCGCCAATAGTACGATAGGAGCTTACAGGCTCGCAATCACTGCCAAACGATGGCTTTCACACTGCCTGGCCGCGCTGGAAACGGATATTTTTCGCACAACCGCGCTATACTGCCGCCGTTGTTACCCACCGAGTTTTCTTATGAACGTCAAACCCCTGGTGAAGTATTTTCCCGAACTGGATGGCATGGACAGCGAACAGCAGGAGGCCCTGTTGCGCTGCGCCCACGAACGCTGTTTCGGTCCCGATAAAAAGCTGGCGGTCTGGCGTAACAACCTGTTGGGGGGATTGTTGCTGACGGGAATCTCACTGCTGATCATCGTGGTGATAGGCCCCCTGCTACAGGTGCCCGCCGGCGCCTCGGCGGCACTGGTCATGCTGGTGGTGCTGCCGGCGTTTTTCTTCTGGCAGCAGCGCAACCACATCCGCAACCTGCGGCCCGCCCTGATGGAATGCCTGGCTGAAAACGCGGCAAGACCCTAGATCGCCCCGGCCTGGAACAACAGCCTGCCAATAAAAACGGCGCCATGAAGGCGCCGCGAAAAGGGTTGGTGTATCTGCCTGGCTTTCGCTGGGCGGGGCGGGCTTGAGCAGGTACAGTCCGGCCAGGCCGGTTATATGGCATCCGGTCCGGTTTCGCCGGTACGGATGCGGATAATTTCTTCCAGGGGCGTGATAAAAATCTTACCGTCGCCTATCTTGCCAGTCTGCGCAGCCTTGGTGATGGCCTCAACGGCCTGCTCAACCAAACCCTCGTCCACAGCCAGCTCGATTTTTACCTTGGGCAGGAAGTCGACAACATATTCCGCTCCACGGTACAACTCGGTGTGTCCTTTTTGACGGCCAAAGCCTTTGACCTCGGTCACCGTCATCCCCTGGACACCAACTTCCGACAGCGCAGTGCGCACGTCGTCCAGTTTGAAAGGTTTTACAACAGCAGTTATCAGTTTCATTTATCGAGTTCCTTAGCTTGATCTCTTGCTGGCACCTGGCATCTGCGGTGACAGCCTGTGAAGGCATAGCCTGTGGGCGCTTGATCCAAGATACACGCTGGTGGTGTAAAAAGCATCTGCCTGACGACCCCAGTGTACAGCAAGATCAGGTCTTTACTATCCCACCGCCCGCCGTGGCGGGCAGTGGAGCCTGGAGCAATTACTTGTGCACGAATTCCGGATAGGCTTCCATACCACACTCGACCAGATCCACACCCTCGTACTCTTCCTCTTCGGTCACTCTCAGACCAAGGACCAGCTTGATGATTCCCCAAGCGATCAGGCTGACACCGAATACCCAGACGAAGATGGTGAGGCCGCCCACGATCTGACCGATGAAGGCCGCATCGGGGTTGGTGATGGGCACAACCAGCAGACCGAAGATACCCACGCTGCCGTGTACGGAGATGGCACCGACGGGGTCGTCGATTTTCAGTTTATCCAGGCCGAGGATCGACAGGACCACGATCACACCACCGATGGCGCCAATGATGGTCGCACCCAGGGCGCTCGGGGTGGACGGCTCGGCAGTGATGGCCACCAGACCAGCCAGGGCACCGTTCAATGCCATGGTGAGGTCAGCCTTGCCGAAGATCAGACGGGCGGTGATCAACGCAGCCACCAGACCACCAGCCGCGGCGGTATTGGTGTTCAGGAAAACCATGGCCACGGAGTTGGCGTTGGCGATATCGCCCAGTTTCAGGACCGAACCACCGTTGAAGCCGAACCAGCCCATCCACAGGATGAAGGTACCCAGTGTCGCCAACGGCAGGTTGGCACCAGGAATCGCATTGATTTCACCGTTGGGGCCGTACTTGCCTTTGCGTGGGCCAAGCAGGATCACACCGGCCAGAGCGGCACTGGCGCCAGCCATGTGAACGATGCCCGAACCAGCGAAGTCAGAGAAACCCAGGTCACCCAAGCTGTACAGGCCGAATACCGCGTCGCCGTTCCAGGTCCAGGAGCCTTCCATCGGGTAGATGAAACCGGTCATGACCACGACAAACAACAGGAATGGCCAGAGTTTCATACGCTCGGCAATGGCGCCGGAGACGATGGACATGGCGGTGGCGACAAATACAACCTGGAAGAAGAAATCGGAGGGACCCGAGTAGATGGAGTCACCGGCAAAGTCGCCGCGCTCGGCAAATTCACCCAGGGTAGCCTCGACATCGACTGCCTGGATACCGGACAGGAAAATATCACCGCCGTACATGATGGCGTAACCGCACACCAGGTACATGATGCAGGAGATTGAAAACGACGCTACGTTCTTAACCAGAATTTCAGTGGTGTTCTTGGTGCGTACCAAGCCGGCCTCGAGCATGGCGAAGCCCGCTGCCATCCACATGACCAGTGCGCCACACACCAGGAAATAAAAGGTGTCCATGGCATACTGAAGGTGATAAAGATTCTCTTCCATTGCTAGTTCCCCGTTTCGTTTACGTTGTTAATCAGAGTGCCTGTTCGCCGGTTTCACCGGTACGAATACGCACAACTTGCTCCAGGCTGGAAATAAAGATCTTTCCGTCGCCGATCTTGCTGCTGTTAGCCGCCTTGCTGATGGCTTCCACCACTGAATCCAGCTGCGCCTCGGACACGGCAATTTCCACCTTGGTCTTGGGCAAAAAATCGACCACGTACTCGGCACCGCGATACAGTTCCGAATGGCCTTTTTGCCGACCAAACCCCTTCACCTCCGTCACCGTCATGCCGTGGACGCCGATATCCGACAGCGCCTCACGCACGACATCGAGCTTGAAGGGCTTGATAATCGCTGTTACCAGTTTCATCTTCTTCTCCTAAAAAAATCCCCGCACTTGCGTGCGGGAAAAGACCGGAAATATCCCAACTGGGTAAATAGAGAGGGCTTCGTACCTGTAACCCCATGTTCACCAGCGACTTTGCACAGAGCAGGCCAAAAGAAAAAATGTAAATGTTTTCAAACGGTTGAAAATATTTAGGGGACAAATTGGGGGTTTACTCCGGCCCGGCTCCATGAGCTCGCACCAAAATATCGCTGCAGCGGAACGGCTTCGCACCAAAATAAGGCGGAGCCTGTATTTTGGCGTCCAGAACAACTGCGCAGCGCTGATGGCGGCAGATGAAAGCGGCTGGCTGGTGCCGTGGACTTGCACAGAAACAGTGAAGATAAATGCGGATGCCGGTAGACTGCCGGCTCAGCTGCCGGAGAAAGCCATGCTCAACCATCTCTCTCAAAAACTGGCCGAGGAACTCGAACGGCTGATACCCGACCTCGAGTCCCTGTCGCCGCGCCGCGAACTCCAGTCCGCCTTGCAGGCGGCCTTGCGGAGTCTCGATCTGGTCACTCGTGAAGAATTCGATGCCCAGGCTGCGGTGCTGCAGCGAACCCGCGAGCGGCTGGAAGCCCTGGAAGAGGTATTTGCCGCCCAACAGGCAAGCCAGGCGCCTTCAGACCAGGATTGAACCGCGGCCCGGGCCCCGGCCGATCTTGGCGATACCGGGCGTTGGCGATATAGTGGCGAAGGATCACACCAACAGACGCAAGGAATGCACATGTCACTCGCACTGGTTTATTCCCGGGCCAAGCTGGGTATTACCGCTCCACTGGTCACGGTCGAAGTTCATCTCTCCAATGGCCTTCCCGGACTCTCCATCGTTGGGCTGCCGGAAGCCGCGGTCAAGGAAAGCAAGGACCGGGTGAGGTCCGCCATCCTCAACAGCCACCTGGAATTTCCCGCGCGGCGCATCACCGTCAACCTCGCACCCGCAGACCTGCCCAAAGAAGGAGGCCGCTTCGATCTGGCGATCGCGCTGGGCATACTGGCGGCCTCGGATCAGATACCCGCGGAATCCCTCAGCCGTTACGAATTCCTGGGCGAACTGGCCCTGTCCGGCGAACTCCGCCCCATCGGCGCCGCCCTGCCCGCCGCCCTCGCCTGTGGCGATGCCGGCCGCGCGCTCATCCTGAGCCAGGCCAACGCCGCCGAGGCGGCGCTGAGCCAGGGTACCCGGGTCTATCGCAGCCAGAGCCTGCTGGCGGTCTGCGCCCATCTGCATCAGCGGGAATTCCTGTTTCAGGCCCAACCCCAGGCGCCTGAAACCCACCAGCATCCACTCGACCTGGCGGATGTGCGCGGGCAATTGCAGGCCAAGCGGGCATTGGAAGTGGCAGCCAGCGGCGGCCACAACCTCCTGTTCTACGGACCGCCGGGCACCGGCAAGACCATGCTGGCCAGCCGCCTGCCGGGACTGTTACCTGCCCTGAACGAGCGGGAAATGCTGGAAGTCGCCGCGGTCTACTCCGTGGCGGTCAACCCGCAGCAACCGGCGTGGGGCAGGCGCCCTTTCCGCGCACCGCATCACACGGCGTCGGCCATTGCCCTGGTTGGCGGTGGTTCCAGTCCGCGGCCGGGGGAAATTTCCCTGGCGCATGGCGGTGTGTTGTTTCTCGATGAGCTGCCGGAGTTTTCCCGCCATGTGCTGGAAGTCTTGCGCGAGCCGCTGGAAAGCGGCGAGGTGCGCATTTCTCGGGCGCGGGCCCAGGCTTGCTATCCCGCGCGCTTCCAGTTGGTTGCCGCCATGAATCCCTGCCCTTGCGGCTACCAGGGCAACAATGACGATCGCTGCCGCTGCACCCCGGACCAGATCCGGCGCTACCGCGATCGTCTTTCCGGCCCCCTGCTGGATCGCATCGATCTGCAAGTGGCCGTTCCTCCCCTGCGGGTCGGGGACCTGCACGCCGCCCCCCGGGGAGAACCCAGCGCCCGGGTCGCCGAGCGTGTGGCACACAGCCGCGAGCGGCAATGGGCGCGTCAGGGCAAATCCAATCACGCCCTGGGGCCCGGGGAAGTGGAAGACCTGTGCCAGTTGCAGGAGAGTGAAAAATCACTCCTGGCCAATGCCATCGACAAGCTGGGATTATCGGCCCGCGCCTACCATCGGGTACTGCGCGTGGCCCGTACACTGGCGGATATGGCGGAGGAGGACAGGGTCACCCATGTTCATCTGGCAGAGGCGCTTAGTTACCGCAGCCTGGACCGGCCGGCATGAGCACTATGGGTGATGATAATTCACATGGAGTGTCTGGATGATGTCGTCGAGAAACTGCGGCGATGAAAAATAATAACCCTGCATCTGGTCGCAACCACTCTGCTGCAGCCAGTTTTTCTGGTCCTCATTTTCCACACCCTCGGCGATCACGATCTTGCCGAGGTTTTGCGCCAGGTTGATCATCGCCGATACCAGCCGGCGTTCGCTGCGGCTGCGTTGCAGTTCCGACATGAAGCGTGAATCGATTTTCACGGCGGTGATGGGCAGGCGTTGCAAGTGCAGGAAAGAGGAGCTGCCGGTGCCAAAATTATCCAGCGTAAAATTGATGCCGAAAAAAGCCAGCGGCCGCATGCACAGGCTGACCAGGTCGATGTTTTCCATGAAGGTGGTTTCGGTGAGCTCGAACTCCACATCACCGGCCTGGATGCCGGTATCCGCAAAAATCTCGGCGATTTCCTGCACCAATCCCTCATCCTTGAACTGGCGTACCGACAGGTTCACCGACATCACCAGTTCTTCACCGAAGATGGCGTGGATTTTTTTCAGGTCCGTGCAGGCCTGGCGGATGGCCCAATAACCGATGGCGGTGATCAATCCGGTGTCTTCGGCGATGGCGACAAATTCCTTGGCATCCAGCACGCCATTCTCCGGATGGTCCCAGCGCAATAATGCCTCGAGGGCGATGATGCGGTTGGTTTTGACATCCACCCGCGTCTGGTACTGCAAAAAAAACTGTTCCTTGTTCAGCGCCTTGCGCAGATCCGATTCCAGTTTCAGCTGGCGGCGCACTTCACGGTTCATCGCATCGGTGAAAAAGCAGAAGCAACTGCCCTCTTCCTGCTTGGCCTTGTACATGGCCATGTCGGCGTTTTTCAGCAGCGTATCCGCGTCCAATCCGGCGTGGGGATAGATGGCGATGCCGATGCTGCATCCAACCACCACTTCGTAACCGTTGATCTGGGCAGGTTGGGAAAGCGACTCGATGACCTTCTGGGCGATGTGCGCGATGTCCGTGTGGTTTTCGATGTTCTGCAACAGCAGGGTGAACTCGTCACCCCCCATGCGCGCCACCGAGTCGGAACGCCGCATGGACTCACCCAGGCGCTCGGCGCAAATACGAATGAGGGCATCCCCGGCATCATGGCCAAAGGTGTCATTGACCTGCTTGAAGCCATTGAGGTCGATGAACATCAGGGTGAAGGCGGCGTTGTCCCGCTCGGCAAGGCGGATGGCGTGTTCCAGGCGATCGCGGAAGAGGATGCGGTTGGGGATTTCCGTCAGGGGATCGTAGTGAGCCAGGCGCGCCAGGTGCAGCTCTGTCTCCTTGCGCTCGATGGCGTAGCGCAGGGTGCGTTCCAGCAACTGGCTGTCGATCTGTCCCTTGATCATGTAGTCAGAGGCGCCGGCGCGGATGGCCTCGCGGTCCACCTCGGTTTCCATTTCATCGGTCATGACCACGATGGGCGTCTGGCAAGCCTGGACCCGGGCGGCATTGAGCAGATCGCGGGCACTCTGGTCTCCCCAGTAGTAGTCCAGCAACACCACGTCATAGTCCTGGGAGAGAATCCTGGGAAGGGCGGAATCGAGTTGGTTGCACCAGGTCAGGTCATAATCCACATGACGCACCTGCGCGAGGATATCGGCGATAAGCAGGTACTCACCGTGTTCACGGTCAATGAACAGAATCTTTATTGTTTTTTCCATCTTATCCACTCCCTCAATTCAGAGAGAGTGGCAGCAACTGAACCAGCTCGCCGCTCTCACATCAGCCGCAGACTCTACACCAGCTGCGCCGGAAAAATAAATAGCCAACTGCAACTTATAACAAAGCAAATTCTGAACCCCCCACAAACCATTCGGTTGGTTATAGGAATCAAGAGGTTACTCACCAAAGAGCACTTGCTACAATGCCCGCCCACCCTGTTTTTCCGCCATACCGAGGTTCCGTGACCCAGCTCAACAGCCGCCAACAAGCCGCCGTTCGCTACATCGATGGCCCCTGTCTGGTACTTGCGGGGGCAGGCAGCGGCAAGACCAGCGTGATCACCCGGAAGATAGCTCACCTGATCCAGCAGTGTGACCTTCCCGCGCGGCATATTGCTGCACTGACCTTTACCAATAAAGCCGCGCGCGAGATGAAAGAGCGGGTGGCATCCCTGGTGCGCGGCAGCGCGGCCACCGGGTTGACCGTATCCACCTTCCACAACCTGGGGCTCAATATTATCCGCCGCGAAGTCAACATTCTGGGCTTCAAGCCCGGATTTTCGATTTTCGATGCGGAAGATGCCCGCGCCCTGCTGCGCGAACTCATGCTCAAGGATGGCGAACTGGACAAGGACCTGCTGGATTCGGTACAGCACCAGATTTCCAACTGGAAAAATGACCTGGTCGATCCGGACCAGGCACTGGCCAGCGCCCAGAGCAAAGGGGAACAGGGCCTGGCCAGGGTCTACCAGCGCTACAACCAATCGCTGCGCGCCTATAACGCCGTGGACTTTGATGATCTGATCCTGATTCCCGTCCATCTTTTCGAGCAGCATCCCGAGGTGCTGGCCCGCTGGCAGCGCAGAATCCGCTATCTGCTGGTGGACGAGTACCAGGACACCAATTCCAGCCAGTACCTGCTGGTCAGGCTGCTGGTGGGCGACCGGGGCGCGCTCACGGTGGTGGGCGACGATGACCAATCCATCTACGCCTGGCGCGGTGCCCGGCCGGAAAACATGTCCCAGCTGACTCAGGACTACCCGCAACTGAAGGTCATCAAACTGGAACAGAACTACCGGTCCACCAGCCGGATCCTGCGGGTCGCCAACCACCTGATCGCCCACAACCCGCACGACTTCGACAAGGCGCTGTGGAGCGAGATGGGCCTGGGCGATCCCATACGCATCATCCGCTGCCCCAATGAGGATGCCGAGGCGGAACGGGTGGCGACGGAGATCCTCAGCGACCGCATCCGCCACCAGCGCCGCTTCCACGATTATGCCATCCTCTACCGGGGCAACCACCAGGCACGGCTGCTGGAAATCAAGTTGCAGCAGCACCAGATCCCTTACCGCATCAGCGGTGGATCGTCCTTTTTCGCCAAAACCGAAATCAAGGATGTCATGGCCTACCTGCGCCTGATCGTCAATCCGGACGATGACAATGCTTTCCTGCGCATCATCAACACGCCGCGCCGGCAGATAGGCACCAGCACACTTGAAGTCCTGGGCCAGTACGCCAGCCAACGGCACATCAGCCTCTTTGCCGCCTGCCAAGAGATGGGGCTGGCCAGCCAGATCCCGGACAAGAACCTGGACCGGCTGCGCACCTTCACGGACTGGATAGGGCGGGTTACGCGCAACTGCGCCGGCGACAATCCGGTGGGCGCCATCCGCGAGATGCTCACGGACATCGATTACGAGGGCTGGTTGCACCAGAACGCCACCAGCAGCAAAGCCGCGGAAAAACGCCTGGAAAACGTCTATTACCTGGTTGAATCCCTGCAAAAAACCCTGGACAAAAACGATGATGAGGGTGAGGGCGAGGAAGCACGCATCGAGGATGCGATTGCCAAGCTGGTGCTCCGCGACCTGCTGGAGCGCCAGGAAGAGGAAGAAGCCAGCGACCAGGTGCAACTGATGACCCTGCACGCCTCCAAGGGCCTGGAATTTCCCCACGTTTTCATGGTGGGCATGGAAGAAGACCTGTTGCCCCACAGAAACAGCATCGAAGACAACAATATAGAGGAAGAACGACGCCTGACCTACGTGGGCATCACCCGCGCCCAGCGGACACTGACCATGACCTACGCGGCCAAGCGCAAGCAGTTCGGCGAGATGTCCGATACGACACCCAGCCGTTTCCTGGATGAGCTACCCAGGGAGGATATCGAACACGAGGGACTGGGCGAGCACAACCCGGAAAAGAACCTGGCCAAGGGTGAGGCGACCCTCAACCACCTGCTCAACCTGTTTGATTGACCAAAAGGGGGTGGGCGGTTGTTGCCGGCCGGCAGCGGCCGGCAACAGAGGGGAGCCTTACTTGCTGTTCTCGAGGATGTAGTCCACGGTCAGCTTGATTTCGTCTTCACTGCACGTGGCGCAAAGACCCATGGCCGGCATGCCATTGAAGCCCTGGATGGCGTGGGTGTAGAGGGTTTCCAGGCCGTTGCCCAGGCGGGCACCCCAGTCCGCCGCATCACCCAGCTTGGGAGCGCCAGCCACACCGGCACCATGGCACACGTTACAGGAGGCGTCATAGATCTCCTTGCCACTGCGGGGACCACTGCTGGCTGCCGCCACAGGCGCCGCCGCGCAGGGGTCGCCGGCCTTGCAGACACTGCCGACCGGGGCGATACGGGCTCTGAGCTCTTCAGTCAGCGCGGCCTGCTGACTAAAGGCAAGGCCTGACGCGGCCAGAACACCCGTCATCAACAGCAGACCCAACAGTTTTTTGGCTTGGCTCACGGTGGTTTCCTCTTGTTTATTAGCTAACCCGGGGCATAAATGGGGCGCATTATAGCCAGAAAGCGCTCATGAGGTGAACAGCACGACAGACGCCGGAAAACCGGCGACTGATAGATTCCACCAGCTTCTGCTACTATGCATGACGGGTTTTTGTTTGGGACTGCAACCTGGTTATGGAATACAGCAATGTCACCTTTACCGCCTATCTCAGCGCGACTGTCGTCGCCGCGCTCCTGACGGTCATTTTCTGCTACCAGTACACCCGCAACCAGCGCACCTGGCTGTTCGCACCCGCCGCCGGCATACACACCATCAACCTGGCGTTGATAGCCGTATCCTTCCTCGAGTACCAGCTGTCTCCCCTGTGGCTGCTGTTCGTGGAATGCCTGCATTTCAATGGCTGGGTCCTGGCCATGTACCTGATCCTCAAGGCCAGCACCCACAATCAGCCGCTGCCCTTCAGCCTCAAGATACTCTACAGCATCGGCTGGCCGCTGACCGGCCTGGTGCTGCTGGCAAAGCTGCTGCATTACCCGCTGCCGGCCAGCTTTGCCTCCTGGCTGCCACTGGTGCTGGCCGTCATCAGCCTGGTCAGTGTCGAACAGTTGTTCCGTTACGCGGCCACCCATGACCGCCAGCTCAAGTTGCTGAGCATGAATCTGGCCGTGCTGTTCCTGTACGATATCTATCTCTACACACACAGCCTGATCTTCCATCAATTCGATCCGCTACTGTGGCAATCGCGCGCCGCGGTCTCCCTGGCGACCTGCCTGTTCATGGCGCTGGCCAGCCTGATGCTGCTGCACCAGACCGACAGGCCGGCGCACTTCAATCTCTCGCGCCCCACCGTGTTCTACACCACCTCGCTGGTGGGGGCGGGTGTGCTTATCACCATCCTGGCCCTGGGGGGCTATTATGTCCGCCTGTATGGCGGCAACTGGGGCACGGTGGTTTACAGCTTTGTCCTGATCGGCGCAGTATTGCTGATCGCGACCATCTTCATATCCAGCAACATCCGCTCACGCTTGTCAGTCTTGATCAACAAACACCTTTTCCGCCATAAATACGACTACCGCAACGAGTGGCTGGGATTGATCAATTACCTGGCGCAGCCCAGTGAAACCCGTGAAGCGAACGAACGCGCCTTTCATGCGGTAGCGGCCATCACCAAAGCGCCCGGCGGCGCCATCTGGATCAAGCAACAGGGTTTCTACGAACCCATCTATCAATCCAACCTGCCGCATTTCGTGGACTTGCAGGAAGAACCGGTGGACAGTCCCTTCTGCCAGGCATTCCTGGAATCCGAGTGGGTCTACTTTCTGGATTCCGGCGACAACGAAGCCCTCGGCCAGAACAATGAACTGCTGCCTGCCTGGACCCGCGACATTCCCGAACTCTGGTTGATTTTTCCGTTGATCGTCAGCGAGGAACTGGTGGGCTTCATGGCCCTGACCAAACCAACGACCGACGCGGCGTTGACCTGGGAAGACCTGGACATGCTCAAGACCATGGGCCGGCAGCTGGCCAGTTACCTGAAACGTCACCAGCAGGCGGAACAGCTGGCCGAGGGACGCCAGTTCGATACCTATAACAAGCTGGTGGCCTTTATCATCCACGACCTCAACAACCTCATCGCCCAACAGGCGCTGGTGGTGCGCAACGCGGAGCGCCACAAGGACAATCCGGCCTTTATCGAAGACGCCATCCAGACCATCAGCAACTCGGTTGACCGCATGCACGGCCTGTTGAAAAAACTGCGCCGCGACGAGTCGGACCTGGTGAAGCGCCTCAATCTGGTGGATGCCATCTACCAGGCCATCGCCGAATGCGAACGCAGCACGCCCAGGCTGACCCTGGATATCGATGAAACGGAATGTTCCATCATCGCCGATCAGGTAAGGCTGGTGATGACCATCAGCAATTTCATCAAAAACGCGCAAGAGGCCACACCGGACGATGGGCGCGTTCATGTTACACTGCGGTCATCCGATAACAAGGCCACCATCACCATCGAAGACAACGGTGCGGGGATGGACTGGGACTTTATTCACAACCGCCTGTTCAAGCCGTTCGAAACCACCAAATCCGGCAAGGGCATGGGTATAGGCGTCTACCTTTCCCGGGAGTACATCAGCGAGCTGAACGGCAGCCTGCATGTCATCAGCGCGCCGGGCGAAGGCACCATCATCACCATCACGCTCCCCATCAACATCACTGCGGATCTGTTAACCCTATGAGTAGACAAAGCAATCACAAGCCCACCCTGCTGATTGTGGAGGACGACCGGGGCCTGCAAAGCCAGCTGCGCTGGCATTTCGATCAATACGACACCGTCATCGTCGAAAACCGCCAGGATGCCATTGCCGCCCTGAGGCTGCACGAAGCCTCGGTGATCATCCAGGACCTGGGCCTGCCGCCCGACGAGGACGGCGTGGAGGAAGGCTTCAAGTGCGTGCAGGATATTCTGCGCATTGCCCCCGCCAGTAAAATCATCGTGATGACCGGCAAGACCGGCCACGAGCACGCCATCAAGGCCGTGGCCATGGGCGCCTACGATTACTACGAAAAACCGGTCGATCCCACCACCCTGGACCTGATCGTTCAGCGCGCCTTTCACATTCACGACCTGGAAGAGGACAACCGCCGCCTTCACCTGTCGCAGCAGGAACCGCTCGATGGCCTGATCACCAACGATCCGCTGATGCTCAAGATCTGCCGCCAGCTGGAAAAGATCGCGCCCACCACGGTCACCTGCACACTGCTGGGTGAAAGTGGCACCGGCAAGGAGGTGATGGCCCGCGCCATCCATCAACTGAGTCCGCGCCGCGACAAACGTTTTGTCGCCATCAACTGCGCGGCGGTGCCGGAAAACCTGATCGAAAGCGAATTGTTCGGCTACGAAAAAGGCGCGTTCACCGGCGCCGCGAAAACCACCCTGGGCAAGGTGGAAACCGCCAATGAAGGTACGCTGTTTCTCGACGAAATCGGCGACATGCCGCTCAACCTGCAATCCAAGCTGCTGCGCTTCCTGCAGGAGCGGGTCATCGAGCGGGTGGGCGGGCGCAATGAGATTCCGGTGGATGTGCGGGTCATCTGCGCCACCAACAAGGACCTGCAAAAAATGGTGGCTGAAGGCAGCTTCCGCGAGGATCTGTTCTACCGCATCTGCGAAATGACGGTGGACATTCCTCCCCTGCGGGTCCGCCAGGGCGACAAGGTGCTCCTGGCCCGCCATTTCAAAACCCGCTTCGCCAAGGAACACGATCAGAAAATCACCGGCTTCACGCCCGATGCCATCGCCTCCATCGAAGCCTACAACTGGCCGGGCAATATCCGCGAAATGGAAAACAAGGTGAAGCGTGCCGTCATCATGGCGGATGGGAAATACATCACACGCGAGGACCTGGGACTGGCCGTCGCGGGTGAACTTTCGCTCAACCTCCGCCATGTCCGCCAGCAGGCGGAGAAGGGGGCGATACTGCGCGCCCTGAGCATGACCGATAACAATATTTCCGCGGCGGCAAAGCTTCTGGGCATTACCCGCCCGACTTTCTACGATCTCATCAAAAAATATGATATGCCTATCGCAAATTCCGCAATAAATAATGAAGTCGATTAGCAATTTCATGGCGCTGGCTGATAATAGGGCAGCGCCGTCCCAAGCCCGGGAAATCCTGCCTGTCCCGCCAAACCAGAGCCGGTACAGCGCTTGACAATGCGCGGCCTCGACTGGACATCCCAATACTGCCAGTTAATCTCCAGCCCCAGGACAAGGGATGGTTGATTCAGGCTGACAGGCGCACACCATATTCCAGTACAAGCCCTGAAGGGAAAGACACGTATCCGGCTCGTACCACCAAGATGCAGGCCATGCACCCGTCCATGAAGGAGGCGGTAGCGGAAGCCACGAGATGTCGAGATTTATCGGTATGAAACATCGGTTTCCTTTTCCCCGCTGGATGGCGGACCTGGCGCTGGTCGGCGCGCTGCTGGCGCTGAGCGCCTGCGGTGGCGGTGGCGACTCGCAAGCCTCGAGTTCACCCACCGGCAACAGCTCCAACGGTGTTTCCTCCTCCCAGGGCAACAACTCATCAGCGGCGGCGAACATCAACACGCCGACCGGCCTTCAAGCCAGCCGCATCGGCTCCACCAAGGTGGCGCTGATGTGGGACACGCCGGCGACCGGCACCCCGGTTACCGCTTACCGGTTGCGGCGCAACGGTCAACTGATCAGTACCGTCTCGGGTGATATCACACAGTACACCGACACCGGCCTCGAGGCGGACAGCCAGTACGCCTACCGGATTCAGGCCGGGGATGCCAATGGCAACTGGTCTTCCCTGAGTACGAGTATCAATGTCAGGACCGCGCCACCGGGCAACGACTGGATAGATACCCCGAATTCCTCCAGCGCGTCATCAAACAGTTCCGCGGCCAACAGCAGCGCCGTGTCGAGCAACGCGTCCAATTCGAATGCCGCATCCTCCAGCAGCCAATCCTCGACCGGTGGCGTGACAGACAGGACAGCCCCCACGGTACCGGCGGGATTGGCCGCGACGACTATCAAGGACACCACCATCGATCTGGTCTGGGAAGCCGCCAGGGACAATGTCGGTGTCACGCTCTACCGGATCACCCGCGATGGCGTCATCCTGGCCTCCGTGAGCGGCCGCTCGCTGACTTTCCTGGACAGGGACCTGCAACCAGATACCACCTATACCTACCAGGTCCAGGCGGGCGATGCTGCCGGCAACTGGTCCAATCTCTCAGCCCGGTTGCAGGTCGCGACGGTTCCGGTGATCAGCGGTACCCGGCTCTCGTGGTCGCATCCCACCCAACGCGAAAACGGCCAATACCTGGAGCTGCACGAGATTGGAGGCTACGAAATACGTTACCGGGAAAACAGCCTCGATAATTTCACCTCCATACAACTGCCGGGCTCGAATACCACCCAATACTCCCTCGGCAGTATTCCCAGCAATTATGATTTTCAGATTGCCGTCTATGACACCCAGGGGCTGTACAGCGACTATGTCCTGATCGTTCCGCATTGACGGATAGTCCATAAGCGCCCTTCCAGCTTACGCGAATCCCAAGCGGGCCGGCTGTACCCCGCCAGGGCCAACCCGTGAAAGCCCATTGGTATTGCGGTACTATGGTATTGCGGTACCATGCGAGCACCTTGACGACAGAGTCACCCTCGCATGGACGTCAGCCCACCCGCCCCACGACACCCGTTTGCCCAGGCGTTGGCCAGACACCTGCCCCTGCTGCTTGTTCTGGTTTTCGCGGGTGTGTTTCTGCCCAGCATCGAGCTGCTCTTCCAACGCTGGATCAAATGGGACGAGGACCTCTCCCATGGCCTGCTGGTGGCAGGCGCATTCCTGATACTGCTCTACCGCAGCCAACCCTGGCAAATGTCAACACAACCGACCTGGTTGCTGTGGCTTTGGTGGGCGGGACTGGTGCTTGGCTCGCTGGCCTGGTTTTTATTCCATTCACTGAACATCTACATCCTCGAACAGTTGATTCTCGTTCCGCTGTTCGCTCTGGCCTGCGCCGCCGTGTTTGGCTGGCGAACAGCCTGGTCGCACCGGATGCTGCTGTTGCTCCCTGTCTTTGCGATTCCCGTGTGGGGACTATTCAACGATGCGCTGCTCGATCTCAGTGCCGCTGTGGTGGGTGAACTGGTGCGCCTGATACGCATGCCGGCCCTGATCGAAGGCAACAGCATCTTCATACCCTATGGCCATATCCTGATTGCCGATGGCTGCTCGGGCCTGCGTTATTTTGTCATCGCGCTGACCCTTGGCTATCTCATTGGCTATCTAAACCGCTACACGACACCCGGGTTGTTGATCACGCTGTGCGTTGCCGCCCTGATAGGGCTGGCCGCCAACTGGATACGCATTTTTATCCTTATCCTGGTCGGCTATGAGACACAGATGCAGAGCAGCCTCATGCACGATCACGAATATTTCGGCTGGCTGGTGTTTGGCGTGCTCTGCCTGCCCGCCATCTATTTCGCGCCGGTCGTCCATCACCCGGACCCGCCACCGCTGCACCCATCGATGCCGTCCGGCCGTCACCTGCTGATCTCCATCCTGGCCCTGGCTCTGGGTCCGGCCGCCAACCTCCTGGCGAATCCGGAGCCGACATTCCAGGCCTGGGAATCCGCACTGCCCGGGCAAATGCACAGGATCAACCAGGACCCCATGCCCATGACCGTCACCGCACCGGAAAATGGTTACCGGGAACACGCAATCGCCTGGCATGAGCACGCGGAAATTTTTATTCAGGTGGATCAGTATCAGCGCCGGCAGAGCGAGGACAAGCTGGTGCCCTACATCGCGCGACTCTACAACACGGAAGACTGGCTGCTCTATGAAACCGGCACAGTGAACGAGGGCAAGGCCACACTCTCACTGCTTCGTGCAAAAAGCGGCGGCCAGCACATTGCCCAGCTCCAATGGTTCAGCCTCGGACAGGATGCAACGGCATCCGTCAAAAAAGCCAAATTGATGCAGGTACCCGCGTTGTTCCGTGGAGAACATAATTTTAGGATTTACACGCTACAAGCCAGGTGCCAGCTGACCGATTGCGCGCAGGCAATATCCTCACTGCAAGGCACAGCACAGCTACTGCAAACCGTCCCAACGCGGGATTGATGATATCAGGGCAAATGCTTGACGATGAGCGGTCCCAGGATGTTGGTCAACCACAGGGGCAGCCTTTTCCAGATGCCGATCACCAGGCGGTATTTAGGATTATCCGGGTTCAATGCCGGCAGCTTGCCGCCCGGTGGGAACGCATAATACCAGTGATGGGCATGGGGCTCGGCGCCCCACTGTTTCTTGAATTGGTAGGTCCCGCCATTGACCGTGGAGCGGCCAAAATCGAAAAACGCATAGCCTTCGCGAATGGCGAACCCGAGTATCCGGCGATACATCCACATGTTCGCATTGAACCTGTTGGCCGATTTGAGGGTAGACGCCCAGGGTATCTCCAACATACCGCCATGCCCCAGCAGGAATCCGGCGGATACCGGCTTGGACTGGATATACACCACAACGAGACTGGCACGTAATTCGGGGCGCGCCAGGATCTCCCTGAAAAATTCGCGGGCATAAACAGGCGTTCCCAAATCCCGCATGTTTACGGAAAATACCTGATAAAAATCCCGCAGCAGTTCCTCGCCACCAAAGCTCACTTGCGGCTGGTATTCATCGGCTTTTTTATACTGTGAACGCACTTTCGCACCCAACCGGGCATCAAGCATTTCTTCATCCGCCGGGAGCCGCAATACCATGGATACCTTGCGGGAAATACTGGGAATACCCAGGCCCGCCTGGAGTGTACGCACCTCGACATGGGAAAGCCGCTGACTGACACACAAGGATTCGGCATGCCGCAACAATGCCGTGGCAAGATTGGAGTAAGCCGTAAATACCCCACCATAGTTGACAAAGGGAATGGCCACGGCAAAGCGGCCAAACAACGGACTGTCAAACATCGTCAGAGCCAGGCCGGCCAGAATCTCACCGTCATCGGAAACGGCTACCCATACCCTGATGTCATGCCCAAAAACCTTGCGGACGACGTTGGTCCAGGCCGGTTTCGCATAGACGGGCACATTCTCAAGGCTGTCCAGAAATGCCGCCCAACGCGGCAGCTCATCCGGCACCAGTTCCCGAATGGAAAAATCACCGTGATATACATTGCCTTCCGGGATATGGAAAAACGGCGGGGCAATAGCTGAAGACGCTGCCTGGGAAATTGCCGCAATCCTTTCACGCAGCGTGTCTTCCAGGGACTTCTGCCGCGACTCGATGTCCTTGTAGCGCCGGGACACGTCCTGCATATCCTTCATCAGCGCCCTGCGCTCTTCGCTATCATCGGAAAACAGTTTGAATTTACCGGCGATCTCCAACTTTTCTGTTTTTGTTTTTTTCAGCAAGGCACCGAGCTCGTCCAGGAGACCCAGATCCCTGACAATATCTTCAGCGTCAGCAGCCGAGAGGGAATACTGCTCCAATAACGCTTGGGGATTTTTGACAAAGGACTTCAAGTCTGTAGCCTGCATGAAAACGCTCGGGAGGATACTATACTGATCAAGGAAACACTGAGGGCAGATTCGGCTCTATGTCATTTAGGCTCTATGTTATTCTTCACACCGGCAGTCTGCTGCGCAGCGCCTCAACCCAGGATGAATAGCGCATGAACTGCCTTATGGATGAAGGAAAGCCTATGCGGTGAATGGCAAACGGATTTTTTTTCACCTCAGACAAAAAAGCGGGCTGCGACAAGGTACTCACAGCCGCCGCATAACCCGCCTGCCGTACGATCGCCTGGTGATGCGGCGAAAAATCCCCGGCCGTCCCCGAAGGATAACAAAAAACCCCGGAAGGATGATCCGCCATGGCACCGAGCCGCGCTCTGGAATCAATCAGCTCCTTCAATACCATCTCATCAGGCAAGGCATTCAACACATGGTGAGAACAGGTATGCGATCCCAGGATCAATCCCTGTTTCTCCATCGCCGTCAATGTCTGCCAACTGGCGGGTTTGTAGTCGTCGGGTGCCTGTGCCGGCAGTTCAACCTCCAGTGATGCGGCAACCGTCGACACGAAGCTATGGAGGTCTGTATGGGCCAGGCCTTTGGCATAGGCAGAGATATGGCGGCGGCTCTGCGCTTTCTGTTTCAGCGTTTCCAGGTGAAGCGAAAACCTTGCGCCGTTGAAGGTAAATTCCGCCCGCGGCAGGGGCGTATGCTTGACAGCGTAAGCCAGCTTGGCATCCCACAGCCAATCCTTGCCATCGATGAAGTCAGTGACAACAAACAGCGTCGGCTTTGCCCGGTACTTCAACAACACCGGTACCAGCCTGGAAACCTGGTCGGCATAACCATCATCCAGTGTGAAGCACAACAGGGGTTTCGACAGCCGGTCAACACGGTCGGACAGGGCGTGGGCCACCAAGTCATCCAGCGAAATGAATTCATATCCCAGGCGGACAGCCGCGGCGAGGCATTCATCCAGGAAATGCTCACTGATTCCCTGAAAAGTACCATCCTCCGGTTGCGGACGATGGAGCATGAAGATGGGAACCGATTCTCCAATGATGCTCGATGCCCAACCGGTAATCATCCGGTTCGACAGAATACGACTCGCCAACGCATCCATCCTTTCCTCCTTTGATTGCGCCCTATCCAGACCGGAACTATACCCAGCCGGACAATCTGGCGCTGAAAAGCCTTCTAGTGTGGCTGATGTCATCGTGCACGCCCAGGCGGGTCAGCTCATGGATATACAGATGATTAACATTGTTGATACCGCTTCGCGTGGTAACCGCCGCCTTGTAATGCTGCTTGACCAATGCCAGGGCGGCAGGGCTGTAATCGCCATTGGGAAAGCAAAAGAGCTCTGGCGTGATGCCAAGGTGTTTGTGGATCAGCACCCGGCTGTCGGCAATCTCGTAATGCAGTTCTTCAGCGGACGAGTCCTCTGTCAATCGCCTGTGCGTACAGGTATGGGATCCTATATCCACCCAGCCACTGGATACCATCTCGTGTATCTGCTGCCAATCACACAGGGCTGGCGGCATCCCATGTGGGGCAAGCAGGTTCCGCCAGGCCAGGTCATCCAGCGCGGCATGGATCTCCTGATCGGTATAGCGCTTCAGTCGCTGGATGGCTGCTGATATGTCATCAGGCGAATAATCATCTGATCCGTTCCGATCCGTAATAGCAGACCCCAGCAAGGCATGCCGGGCCATCGCCTGTGAAAAACCCCCGCGCAACAGCAAGGCGACGATATTGGGCCAGAAGTGAAAGTCGGTCCCTATCTTGCCTGCAACGACGAAGAGTGTGGCCGGTGTCTGTTCGGCCTTCAGCAATGGCAGCGCGTACTCATAGTTATCGAGCCAGCCATCATCAAACGTAATGGCGCATGCACGTTTAGGAAGACGCTCTCCTTTCTCAAGGGCATCGACCCAATCGGCAAGGCGAACCACGTCGAAATGACGTTTTATCTCGCGCAAATGCAACGCGAAATGATCGGGCTGCACCAGCATGCCCGGTTCTTCCAGTGCATAGCGGGCATCGTCCGCGGGAAGGATGCGATGATACATGAGTATCCACAAACGGGGGGCTGCCTGGTCACGGCGATGACCGCCCAACCTGTCCGCGGCACCGGTCAATCCGGCTTTGACCCACTGTTTGACGACGCTTATCATAAAAATCACTGACGTTTGAAAAAGTGCGCGAGATACTGTTTGAGCTCACACCAGGCCGGCCCCATATCGTCCAGCCGATTGATCTCATGGCGGCTGTGCCTGAATCGGGGTGTGACAAAATCCAGAATCCGCCGGCACTTGTCCCCCGGCGATGCAGTGCCTCGCAAAAAAAGATACAGGCTGTCCAGATCACCCAACAGCCAACGCAATCGCTGGCCTTCGCGGTACTCTCCCGGAGTGGTTTTAATAAGCAATCCCTGTTCCACATCCCACAAGATTCGCGGAAAGTCCACGCCCGCGTCTATCGCCAACTGGAGTGAGCCCCAGAAGCGTGTGTTCACTTCCATGAGATACGCCTGCCCCTCGGGCGTCACCCGGAACTCCACCATGGCCACGCCGTGCCAGCCAACGGCGTCCAGTAATTGCCGGGCGTAATCGAGCAACTGCGCCTCGGGGTAACAGCTTTCGCTCAATACGCTGACACCGCCTTCCGGCGGCTTTTCCCGCAAGCGGCGGTGGGCAAAGCTCGCCAGCATGCGCCCTCGCTGATAAAGACAAAAAACACCCGCACCCTTGCCCGGAATATACGATTGCAACATGAAGGGAATAGCATGCAGGTAAGACAGGTCACTCAACAGCACTCGCAGCTGTTCCACAGAATAAATGATATGCACCTGGGTTGATACCCAACGCTCTCCCGTAAAAAATCTCGACACGCAAGGCTTGAGTACCACAGGAAACTGTGTAACAGCAGCCGGGTCCAGCTGATCGGCAGCGGCAAAATACCGGCTGGACGGAATGGGAATTCCCAGGTCTGCCGCCAGCGCCATCAATTGCCCTTTATCCGCCAGCTTCATCACCGTCCGGTAATCCGCAAAAGGAATACGCACACCGGGCAACTGGTCGAGGTTCATCAGGATGAGTTGGCTGGTGATTTCGGCAACGGGCATCACCAGGTTGTATGCCGTTGTTTCAGAGACGGCTTTCAACCATTGCAGGTATTCACGGGGAGACACGTCCGGCGATGGGCTTTGCAGATAGGCATGGGAATATCGTGAACACCCCGCCAGCGCCTGATCACACGCATCCGCTGTCGTAACCTGAACATCCGGCAGACGCCCCAGCGAACGGGTAACCGCCAGGGCACTGCGCTGGTTGGCATCGAGGACGAGAATTTTCATAGCTACCAACCGGCATCAAACCCTTTAACTGAGTAAATCGTTCCCCGGGACCAGAAGACCATCTTCTGGCAAGCGCCAATCCGGATATAGTAAACTGCCCGATGCAGATTTTAACAGGGATTCCCGATGACCGTCCCCAAGCCCAACATCCTCCACATCATTGATACAACGGGTCCCGGGGGCGCAGAAACCATTTTCACCCAGCTGGCCTCAGCCACTCAGCAAGAGGGGTGGAAAACGCTGGCATTGATCCGCGGACCCGGCTGGGTCATGGATGAATTGCAACGACTCGGCATCCGCTATCACATCGAAGACTGCAAGGGCTCGGTGAATCTGACCTTCCTGCGCAAGCTCGTCAGGATCGTGCGGCGGGAAAAAATCGACATCATCCAGTCCCATCTGCTTGGTTCCAACCTCTATGCCTGCCTGGCAGGGCTGATCACCAGAACGCCCGTCATCAGCACCTTCCATGGATTTGTCGACATCTCGCCCGATGAGCGCCTGCGGTTTTTCAAATTCCTGATCATCAGCCTTGGCTCGAAAAAGATCATCGCTGTCACCAACCAGTTGGCTGACGCCCTGCGCGACATTGCGGGCGTCAAGGGCAGCAAAGTAGGTGTCATTCCAAACGGTATCGATATACAACGTTTCTCCAGCAGCGCGTCGATCGATCTCAAGAAGACACTGGGCATCCAGCAGGAAGCGACGCTGATAGGCTGCCTGGGGAATGTGCGGGAGGCAAAAAACTACGACCTTGCCATCCTGACCCTGCAAAAACTCCGCGGGCGCGGCATTGATGCCAAGCTGGTGATCGCTGGCGATGATAAAAACGAACTGGCGGAGCAACATCGGCACTTTGCCACAACCTTGCGTATGGAAAACCATGTATTCTGGCTGGGTTTTTTCAAAGAGACACCGGGGTTCCTGAAATCCATCGATGTTTTCCTGCTCAGCTCATCATCCGAAGGCCATCCATTGGCCATCACGCAGGCCATGGCCGCCGGCAAGCCGATCGTAGCCACCCGGTGCGGCATCGAAGAAATACTGACCCACCAGCAAAACGCACTGCTGGCACCCAAAGACAGTGCCGAAGACCTGGCCACGCATATTCAAGCACTGGTGAACGATCACACCCTGTGTAAAGAGCTCAGTCAGCGCGCCGCTCGGGATGCGCAACAGAATTTCAGCCTGGATGCCATGTATGGCCAGTATTTTTCACTTTACACCGACGCGCCACTCAGGGAACGAGGTTCAATGAACATCATGAAAGTCTTTCACGACTACTATGGGGGAAAGCGGGGAGCATTGACGCTTTACTATTATCGCCTGCAATCATTGCTGTCCGGAAAATACAGCAGGTACGACATCACCCCCGATAATATCAATCGCCTCGTTTTTGTCTGCAAAGGCAATATCTGCCGCAGTGCCCTGGCAGAACAGTATTTTCGCAGCATCAGCCCGCTGCCAACCGCATCCATCGGTTTACAGACACAGACCGGAAAACCGGCATACGAAAAAATCGCCTGCGAAGCCCAGCGGCTGGGCGTGGATATGTCCTCGCACCGGACGCTCTCAATCGAGGATTTCCAGCCAGCGGCGGGCGATGTCTATGTCTGCATGGAACCCGAGCACATTGATATGCTGGAACAGCGCCTGGGTGACCAGCCATATCTGTTGTTGGGATTATTTGGCAATCCTAAACGGATTTATTTGCATGACCCCTACATGGCACACGATACTTATATTCAATGGTGTGCCCGCTTCATCATCCAGTCACTAGACAACCTGCACCAGGCGTTGGAAGCCAGGCGTCACTGAACCTTTCTGATGGTTTTCGGCTTGAGCTTCAGCGCGTTGCGCTCCACCAGAAACCAGGACAGTATCGCCATCAGCAGCGTGGCCGCCGCCGCGGCAAGTCCCGCCGCATAGCCGGAAAAATAGCCGGTGTAGAGCAGGTAATTGACGAAGGGCATATGATAGATATACACCCCATAAGAAATATCCGTACCGCGCAACACCTTGTTCGACAGGTCGATGTGTGAATAGGCGGCACTGAAAACCAGGATTGCCAGCAGTGCGAACACTATCGGGTTAACCGCGTTGCCAAAGCCAGCCCCCAGATACCGCGCCAGGATTGCCAGGGGAATATAGAGCGCGAGACACAGCAGGAATCTTCCCGCCAGCAGGCGGTGAAAAAAATCAAAATTCCGCTGAAACCATACCCCCAGCAAAAACATGTAGAACCAGGGCGCAAAGGACACTCCCACCAGCTTGTATAGAACCTGATCATGCCATTGTGCATGCAACTGATGGAAAACCATATTGATGCACAAAAACAGTCCGATCAATATCAGGAGGACGGTGTTGGTGCTTATCCTGAAGCAGCGTTTCAATACCCAATACAACAAGGGCGCCAGGCAATAAAACTGCAACTCCACGGTAATGGTCCACAAGCTGCCATTCATGACACCATCACCATAGGCACGCATGAAATCCGGATTATAGAATTGCACAAAACTGGCCTTGGCCAGGAACAGCAGCACCAACTCACCCAATCCCGGGCGCACCTGGGCCACATAACCACTGATATGGATCAGCAGGAATGACAGGCTGACCGCCAGTATCAACGCGGGATAAATACGCAGTATACGATTGATGGCATAGTGATGAAGGCCGCTGCTTTTTTCCCAGGATTTACTGATCAGAAATCCGCTGATAAAAAAGAAAACAGGCACTCCGGGAAACAGCGACAGGAAACGGATAATCGCCCAGTGCCAGTCGGCAATCTCCACACCCATGATAAAGAAAACATGGTAGTGGGCGACCTGGGCCGCGGCAAACAAGCGGATCAGGTCGAAGTTATTGAGGGCGAAAACCGATTTTCCAGCGGGGCTGTGCATATGCGGGCAACCTCAATAGCCGAGCCGCAGGTCGACCTGCCCTGCAAGTTTTTCTTGCGCCCTGTAGCAAACCAGATTCCTTATGAAATCATCCATCAGTTCAGTATCTGAATTCACAGACTCGCTGGAACTGTATCCGGTGAATATCGCACCCGATGCAGAAAACAGCGGGTGGTTCGGCGGCAATACGAATAGCGGGCGACCGGTCAAGGGATCATCGACCACATCGATAAAGGCCCGCCGCAGCTGGCCTTGTTGCAGCGCGGTGATCAGGTCCTTTTCAACCAGCGTCTGCCCACGGCCCACGTTGATCAGGATTGCCCCCTGTTTGAGACGGGAAAGCTGATCGGCGCCGATGATGCCGTTGGTCTCCGCCGTCAGCGGCAGTGCCATGCACAGGACATCTGTTTCTGCCAAAAAGCTGTCCATGTCGATTGACAAGTGCACACCTGCCAGGTGTTGGACCCGCGCAGGATCACGCACGCAGGCGGATACCTTCATACCATTGGCAAGCCCCAGCCTGGCCACTGCCTGACCAATGGCGCCATAGCCCAGGATACCCAGCGTCAGCGATCCCATTTCCCGTGAAGCCAGAAACCTGGAGCGCTTCTGTTGCGCGGCCTCCGCATGGGCGAGGATATTTTTTGCCTCGGTATAAATGAGCCCCATGACGAATTCGGCAATGCGCCGGGCATGCACCGACTTGGGAGCGCTCAGGCGGATATCGCGCGCTTGCAACTGCCCGGGATCGATATGGTTGACACCCGTGACAGTGGAATGCACCCATTTGAGATCCGGCAGTTTGTCAACCAGCACATTGACCGCCTGGCGATCAAATTGCCAGCCAGCCACCAGGATATCGATCCCTGGCAGGGAGTCACCCAGAGGTTGGCCATCGACTCGGTAGTCTGTCCGGGAAAATTCCAGCCAGTGCCTGCAGCGTTGATAAGTGGAATAACTCAACACCCGTTTTGCCAGCGCATCCAGCAACCGGCGAACCAACGGCCGGCTGCGTTGAATGTCGAGCCGGGCAAGGCCAAGATCAGGAAATTGTGATTGCAGCTGGTTCAGATGATCCCGGTTGAAATGGCTAGGCAACAATGCCTTCACAGCACCCTCCTCTCTGGCAGATCCCTGTCATCAGGCACGCGACCACCAGATGCGCCGCAAGAAGTGCAATAGTAAGGCCGGCCTGCGCCAAGGCGCGCCCGCCAGTGATTGACAATAGGAACGGCGATCAGACCACCGCAAAAAACGCTTGGCCTTGAGCCGCCAGGCAATGAACTGGGGAAAGAGCGCTATATCCACGCCATCCGGCACGGTGATTGTCTTTGGCGGTAATTTTCCATCCAGGTAATCCACAAAGAGATCGAGCAGCGGGATGCTACAGTAGTGTGCGGCCTGGATTGCCGCCCATGGACGGGGATTGATCTCCAGGAAATGGTACTCACCCTGCTCATCGCGCATGAATTCCGCACACGCCAACCCGGTCCACTGCATGTTTTCGAACAGGACTTTTGCATAGGCGGTCAACCTGGGGTCATTGACCGACCTGACACGAATCGATGGGCCTGTGGTGGAACTCGCCTCGATGGTTGTCTGGGAAAACCATTGCAACGCCTTCCCCTGATCAAACAGGGCACCAATCAGGCAGCGGCGTCCCTGGACAAAGGCCTGGGCAAAAGGCATATCGCTGGACGTGGTTTTGAGCAGCCGGAAGGAGTCGATGGCATCCTGCGCATTCTGTACGACACGCACCTGCTGCCCGGCCAGGCCTTTGGTGCCCCGCAAGACCAGAGGCAATCCCAAATCCGTTATGCAGGCAGCCAGGGAGGCTTCATCCTGTAGATAGGCAAGCGCCGGTATGGGTACGGCCAGTGATTGGGCGAACTGGTACATCCGACGCCTGTCGGTCAGGAGTTCACGCTGGAAGGTGGTTGTTTGCGGAAAGACTCGCGAGGTCAGCTCAGCCGGCAGCGCCCATAGCGCTTCCATGATCTCTTCGCTGAGCGGCAGAATCAGGTCATGATCGCTGCCGGCAAACAAACGCTTCAATACATCCGCATCGGATAACCGGCCGGGCGCCGGCACCTGTTCGCAATAGCGTCCTATTCCAAAACGGTCACGCGGCAGCGACGAAACCAGCGTGACCTGATGGCCGGCCCTGGCCAAACTGGAAACCAGGTAGGCTGTCTGCTCCCACTCAGGATCTAGAACGAGAATTTTCAAAGCCCGGCTCCATAAGCTTGAAATAGAATATGCCGCATTCTACGCCGGGCAAAGCAAATAGCAATACTTGCGCTGTGGAAGGAACCGACGAGCATCCCTGCTCATGTTATCCGATCGCTAGTTGACGACGGGTGGCTTGGGACGGCGATCGTTTTCGGGAATGATGCCGATGATCTCGTTGCCAAATTGATAGGGGCCCGCATTTGATCCATCCGGCATGAGGCCGATCGCGGGTGAATTGGACCGGTAGCGGTAATTGCGATCGGTAAGGTTGTCGAACAACTGGCTGGCCGAGGCGGTGATGCTGTTTCTGTCCGGATTGCTCAGGGACAGGGTTGCCGCCGACGAGGCGGTTACCGCCCGCCAATTCTGCAGGGAGGTATAGTACTTGGCTTGCAGGGAACTGCCGTACACATCCACACCGATGTTCAGCGAAGAATCGAACACGTTGTAGTTGGACGATGTCAGCTTGACGAGCTTGTTGCTTTCATACGCGATGAGCTCGAGGTCCATGTTGGTCCTGGTGGAGATATTGCCGATGAACGTGACAGGATCATGACCGTCGATCACAACGGCGGCGCCCTGCCTGCCCTCGCCATCGAAGAGGTTGTGCTCGATCCTCAGGGCACCACTGGTCCGAAAGGCGCCGCTCATGGAGCCGCGAATGCCGGAGCCCTCATCGCCGATGCCATAGAAAATATTGTGATGGATATAATTGGCTCCCGCCTCCGGCGAATTTTCGCCCCGGATGCCGATCAGCACACCGGCATCCCTGGCACTGATCTTGTTGTAACGAATCTCGGCCTCATCCCAGGTGCCGCGGTTTGTGGCATGCCTGACAAAGTGATCCTTCCAGAAAATACCATACCCGACATTGGCGATGTAGTTGTGTTCGACGAGTGCATTGATGACGCCGTAGGATTGAATACCCGAGGCGATGGTGCTCCCCGCCGCGGTGACGCCGTCGATATAATTGTTCCTGACGACCCAATCCCTCGAACTCCACATGCCGATCGCTGAAATATTGTCCCCGGCAACACCGTGGGTGTTGAGGATGGTGTTTCTCTCAACCACGACACCGATGCTGAGCTTGTCCTCGATAGGCACCGCGTTTTCCGTTTGTCCCCAGGATGCTATGCCGATCGTGTGGTTGTTGATGAAACGCAGGCCGCGGATATGGATGTAGTCGGAGTGCATGAGGTGAATCCCGAGCCGCTGGTTCTGGCTGTCGATGACGACCCTGCCCTCGGACCCTGGTGCAGCCTGAATGGTGATAGGACTGCTTCTGGTTCCACTCTGGTATACGCAAAGACTGCCATGGCGATCGCCTGACCAGATGCAACGGGCGACGTGCGGACTGGACGCCGAGTTCTCGATATAAGTCCCTTCACCGATGTTGACCGTATCCCCGGCCACCGCCAGGCTGATCCCCTTCTGAATGGTCAGGCAGGCATCAGTCACCGCGTGCGTGCATCCATTGCTATCAGCGCCATTTTTGCCGACCCATATCGTTTTGGCAAAAGAACCCGCTGAAAACACACAGAAAAACAGAAGTACAAGCAGGTTATGAATGCTCGGCCTGATAGCACGTTTCATGATTGGCATCCTCGGAAAACTCATTAGGAGGTGGGAACTGAAGTCTAGACCATTACCAAAACTTCCTCCAACGCCGGGAAAAAGTATTTTCATGGCGTGATAAGCATCAAACTTAACGGTCCATTGTGGCCAGCCGATCATATTCCGGATTCGCACTGCCAGCAGATGCCAATCATGAACAATGTCATGTTTTCACCCAGAACCAGATCACGTTGATCGCGCGGGCGATTCTCAGGCGGTGATAAAAGGCCTCCCGCTTATCGGAGCGGAGCTGGAAGAATACGGCATAGTACAGCGACACCAACAGTTCCCTGAGGGACAGTTCCAGAACACCCAGAGGCTTCCCCAGCAATCGTTTTCCCGGCTGGGTTTTTGCGATCAGGACAATGGCCTTGGCTGAGGCCACATACTGCCGCCTTATGTTGTCCGCCGTGTATTCACGCGGCTTCAACCTGTGCCCCACCGGCACGTCTGGGCAATAGAAAATCCTCTTGCCGCACTCGACCAGGCGGTAATACACCTGGATCTCCTCGCCGCCAACCAGGTCATTGCCTTTTCTGCCGAGGGCCGGGTCGAAACCGCCAAACTCATCAAAGATGCGCTTTCTGACGCAGAAATTCTTTCCATAAAACGGCCGGTTCTTGTCGACGACCTGGATATCATCGTCGCCGTAGTTGATGGCCGCGAAATACCCCAGGTAGCGATCGTCATACCACCAGGGCTTGTCCTGGTCCCAGATGACGGATATGCGTCCGAAGATGCAATCGGCATCCAGGGTGTCGACCCTGTGCAGATAGCGTGACAGCCATTGCGGGGAAAGGTCAGCGTCGTCGTCCGTAAACAGGATGTACTCGCCCCTGGCCGCCGCGATGCCGGAATTCCGGGCGTAGGATAATCCCTGCCTGGGTTCGAACAGGCACGTGAAGGCAATTCTGTCCGGCCGGATGTTGTCCATGACATCCTGCGTGTGATCGCTGCTGTTGTTATTGACAAGGATGACCTCAACACGATCCGGGTTTGCAACATCCTGCGCAAGCAATTGCGCGACGGTGACCGCCAGGGATTCCGCATTGTTGTAGGTGCTGATCACAACACTGATTGTTGGCACTGTAATATCCTTGGCTGTCATGCTGTGGCTTCCGGCAGAATCAAGATGGCGATTGTTCTTTCAGGTTTTTCGGGATGGCCTTGCTGTTCAGCATTTCTCCGATTTCCGCATAAACACCCGTATCACCATCCGTAGAACGGCGTATTGCCGCAAACAGCCTGCTATTCACCGCCTCAGGAACCACCTGATAATCGAGATACTCGAGCTCGGGCCGGTTGACCTTGACGTAAAGATCGAGGGAGCATTTGTCGCCCAATCGGCTCCCGATGACACGGGCGAGCTTTCTGGTGGTTTCCCGCGGAGAAATATTATCGAGCGCCCAGGCTCGCGGCGAAAAATGTTTGTATCCCGACTGCATGGCCACCAGGGCATCCACAAAGAACGCATCCGCCACGAGGGTCCCGGTGTGTTCGTTGATGTATCCTTTATTGACGCCAATATTATCGCCAAGGCATATGACCGGGATATCCACAAACATGGCTTCATACAGGCTCCGGTTGCTCCCCTCCTTCAGGGAGAGCAGCACATTGACCTTGCATTGGTTGAGCTTTTCCACGAGCCGTTCCCTTGGCAGCCCGGGAATGTATTCAAGGTTATTGGCGATACCCAGTTTTTCAATATACCCGGACACCGTGTTTTTTCCACCACCCCATCCTGCGCAGACAAGGCAACCTTTGTAGGCGGGGTCATGCGTGTCCACTATGTCTTTCACGGCATCGATGTACCGGTAAATCCTTTTTATGTAGTTCATGTTGGCAACATAAACCGAATCGTAGCGTTTTTCCGACGCATCCGGTTTGAAGATGTTGAAGTCCACCCAGTCACTGGCGCCAAAGGACAGGCTCTTTCCTTCGGGGAACAGGCAATTCAATAAAATCCTGTCCGTCAATTCCGTAGACTGGACGAAGCAATCCGTTGTCCTGAGCAAAAAAAGCAATATATCCGGGTCCGCATAGCCGGACCAGCTGGGTTCGAGCACAAAGACAAAATCCCTATCCAGTTTTTCCAGGACATCCGGATTTCGCAGATAGTATGAAATGGTGCGCGTGAAGGCGATCAGCAGGACACCTTTTCTTAGGTTCTCCCCCTCGCGTGAAGGAAGGCTCAAGATGATTGAACGCTGGGCGGCCTCCTGTTCGGAAACACCGGAAGATACCAGCTGCTCCAGCGGGGAATGGTCCGCGGTTATTTTTTCCTTGAGAAGCCGGGTGCCGCCCGCATGAAAATTCAAGCGCAGGGACAGGAGCAGATACTGATAGCCCTTTACCGGAATCCCGGCAATAAACAGCAGCCTGCCAAACACATAGAAAGACCTCGATATCCACTTCCTGAAATAAAAGAAGTACACATCATTCAGTCGTTCCAGATGCCATGGCGATAGGATTTTCCTCATGTCGTCTTCCCCTAGGATGCCCGCAAGGCGTCGTAGCTGTCTCTCAATATCTTGCCAACCGCGTCGGTGCTGTATTTTTCCTCGGCCAGTAAACGGCCCTGACGCGACAAGGTATTGCGCAAATGCTCATCCCTCATCAGGCCGGCCAGATGTGTCAGGTAATGATCCGCATCCGTGGCAAAGAGCGCTGACTTTCCATCAACGACATCTATCCCTTCACACGCGATCGGATGGGCAATGATCGGTATGCCCATGGCCAGCGCATCCAGGATTTTCAGTTTTGTGCCACCACCATCGGTGATGGGACAGACAAACGCCAGGGCGCGATTCATGCAGGGCCGGATATCATCGACAAAGCCATGAAACCTGACATTCGCACGATCGCGGGCGCTGGCTTTCAACCACTCAGGCGCGCCGCCGCCGATAATGTCGATAGTCAGTTCAGGAAATGCTTCCCGCACCGGCGCGGCGAGCCGCTCGATCATGAATTGCACGGCCTGGATATTCGGGTACCAGCCCATGGAACCGATGAACAACAGGCTGGTTTGTAACGGCTGGCGGTCAGGCTGGAAATATGCCGTATCCACACCATTGGGCACCGTGACGACAGACGCGCCCTGGCACGATTCCCGCAGTCTCTGTGAATCCACATCTGAACAGGTGATATTCAGATCGACTGCTGGACACAATGTCTGTTCCTGCGTTGCCAGCCTTTGGCCCTCAAGTCGGAAATAATGCCGCTTGAGCCAATTGCCCTCTTGCTCCGCCCGGCGAAACATCATGTGGGATTCGATATTGTGATGATCCAGCACCGTCAGTTTATGGCGGAACATCGGGTAGTAAGGCGCGAAGCTGAGCGTATCCATGTGCACCAGATCGTAGTCGGTATCGGCCAGACAGGATGCCAGCGCCTGACGAAAAGGCGCCGAGATGAGCCAGTTGGTGGTGTAGCTGCCGTGGAAAAGCGATCTGAGCGCAAGCCGGTGACGCCCGTAGGGCCGGGTGTCACAGGGAATAGCGAAAATGCCGCGGATTCTGCAAAACGTCGACAGCTCCCGCTGCGCCTCCCGCAAACCCTGCTGGATATCCGGAAAGATCGGACGCATGAGTCCGACCTGGTTGAACGCCAGCAGATCAACCTGGTTGTCGCGGGACAACTGCTTCAATAAATGGTAGCTGCGCTGGATGACACCAGCCTTGGGCGGGTAAGGAACCAGGTGGGATAACCAGAGGATTCGCATGTTCAGGGCGCCTTCAAGCAAATGACCTGCCACCGGCAGCCAGGGTCGCCTGCCATTGTTGGAACATCAACAGGGTCCAGAGTTTGTGGGAATGGTCGTGGCTGCCATTGAGGTGTTGCTGCCACACCTGCGATACCAATGCCGGATCAAACAATCCCTGGTTCCGCAGATAATCCGGACTCAGCAGATCGCCAGCCCAGGTGTTGAGATCGCCCCGCAACCACGCCGCGACCGGTACGGAAAATCCCATCTTCGGCCGTTCGATCAATTGGCGCGGCACATGGCGGTAAAGCAACTGCCTGAGCAGCCACTTGGTTTCATTGCCCCGTATCTTCAGGTGATCCGGCAGGCGCGCCGCAAATTCGATCAGCCGCTGGTCCAGCAGGGGCAAGCGCATTTCCAATGATACGGCCATGGAGGCGCGGTCGGTCTTCACCAGGTTATCGCCGGGCAGATACCACTGCTGATCCCAGAACATGGCATCGCGCAGGAAATCCTGCTCGGAAATAGCCGGCGGACTCAGCAGGGGCTCGCGGATATCGGCCAGGAGCAGCCGGCCCGGATCATCCCAATAGCTCGACAGGAGGCGATAGGCGTCGTGAAGATGATTGCATTCCATCAGCGCGGCAAGCTTGTGGAGCTTGAGTCCCACGGCCGCGGGTCCCTTCCTGCCAGCCATCCCGTAGAGCCATCCCGCCAGCCTGTCCCAGTGACGCGGCGCAGGACCGCGCAGGATTCCCGCCGCCAGACTGCGCAGAGGTTTCGGCAGCCGCCGCGTGCGGTCGAGGGTGCGGCGCGTCCACAAATAGCGATTGTACCCACCGAACAATTCATCGCCGCCATCACCGGCCAGGCACACCGTCACCTGGGAACGGGCGAGCCGGCAGACGAGGTAGGTGGGAATCTGGGATGAATCGGCAAACGGCTCATCATAAATCCCCGCCATGGCGGGCAGCGCATCGAGCGCATCGCGGGGCGATACATAATATTCCGTATGGTCTGAACCCAGGTGTGCGGCAATGGCCTTGGCATGCTCAGCTTCATTGAAGGCCGCATCCTCGAAACCGATGGTGAATGTTTTGATGGGACGGGAGGAATTTGCCTGGAAAACGGCAGCTACCAACGATGAATCAATACCGCCGGACAGGAACGCCCCCAGGGGCACATCGGCGACAGCCTGCTCGCGCACGATTCCCGCCAGTAATTTTTCCAGCTCCGTCAGGGCTTCCGCATCATTTATGTCTACCGGAGCAGACTGCCACAATCCATCCAATGACCAATAGGGACGCTGATCCGCCGTCAGCGTATCGAGATCAGGCAGATACCCATCAGCCAGCTTGATCGTCAACCGGTGGCCGGGGCGCAGTTTTCGTATGTCGGCAAAAATGGAATGGGGAGCGCTGACATAGCCATAGCGGAGATAAGAACCCAGGGCGTCCATATCGAGTTTCAAACTGGCGGGCGGTGTCAGCGCGAAAAATGCCTTGAGTTCCGACGCGAACGCCAGGCCGCCGTTGACCATGCCGTAATACAGCGGCTTTTCGCCAATCCGGTCGCGCACCAGGTGCAGTTCCCGGGTATGGCTGTCCCACAATCCCAGGGCGAACATGCCGATGCTGCGCCGCAGGGCGTCGTCCAGCCCCCAGGCCTGAATTGCCGTCAGCAGGACCTCCGTATCCGAGTGCCCGCGAAAGCTGTGGCCCGCACTTGCCAGCTCGCGGCTGATCGCCTGGAAGTTATAGATTTCGCCGTTGAACACCAGCGCATAACGCCCGTCACGGGACAGCATGGGCTGGGCACCCAATGGGCTGAGGTCCTGGATGGATAAACGCCTGTGACCAAGCACCAGGTTGCTCGCGGGACATTGCCAATGCCCGCCATCGTCAGGGCCGCGATGTATCAGGGCGTGCGTCATGGCCCTGTTGAGGGCAAACGCCTGAGCCGCATCGCGGTCGGGGAGATAAAGCCCTGTTATGCCGCACATCGGACTTTCCTCGACAACAGGCGGGCATTTGCCAGCATACGATGCATATCAGGGCTCCCGAACCGGCATCAATTGCCGGGCCAGTTTTTCCGTCTGGGTATCGACTGAAAAAAGTGTCTCGGCCCGTTGGCGGGAGTGACGCGAAAAAGTGACAGCCAGGGCCGGCTGACTGACGATATCCCGGATGGCATCCGCCAGGCGTTGAGGATTGTCCGGCTCGACCAGATAACCGTTGTAGTTTTCCTGGATGGTTTCAGCCAGCCCCTGCAACCGGGAAACCACCATCGGCAGGCCTGAGGCCATCATTTCCACACTGGACATGGTGAAGGAATCCCAGCCCGTCGAGGCGATCACACCCACGGCGGCACTGCGCATCAACCCGGCGATATCGCGGCGGTAACCCGCAAAGGTGACACGGGATTCGGCGGCGGAATTCTCCAGCATCTGTTGATAGACAACCGCCTCGTCACCCTTATTGCCGCAAATAACAAAGTGCAGATCATCCAAACGGTTTTGTTCCGCAAGGAGTCTGGCCGCGTTTACGATGACACCGACACCCTTGCGCGGCTCCATATGTCCCGAATAGAACACCAGCTTCCTATCGCGAGGAATGGCCAATTGATCATGGGCATAAAAATCCGTTCCATAGGCCGGGAAGAATTTGTGCGTGTCCACACCCAGATAGATGATGCTGGTGGCCGACCGGGCAATACCTCGCCCAAGGACGCCCGTATCGCGCATGGCTTCCGATTCAAAAATAAAATGATCGGGCTTGCTGCCGCGCAGCCTGTATTCCACCTGCTTGATCCACAACCTGATGCCGTGATTGAGGCTGCTCATGCTGGCACCCCAGTAGGCGATGACTCGTTTGACACCCTGTTGCCTGAGCAGCGGCAATACCGGCGAGGGATATCCCAGGTCGAAAGCCATGACGACCTGGATGTTGTGCTGGCGCAAAAACTGCGTCAATCGCGCCTTATCCGGCCGGTCGTAATCACAGGCGATTTTGCGGGGATTGTCCGTATCCGTCAGTCCGTTGTATGACCAGAAGATAGCATCCTCGGCATAGCCCGCCTTGTGGGCAGCCTGGTGGAAGGCAGCTTCCAGCGACGCGATGGCATAGCCGGTTTGCTCCGGGCAATGGAACATGAACAGTACTGATGTCGACTTGCTCATGAATCCTCAGCCATCGAGGCCGCTCCCTTTTGCATCATGGTCTTGAAGTCTTCATCCTTGAGCATCAGTTCGTTGAAGGGACCCACGGAGCGAATGCTGCCGGTTTCCATGACCACGACAACATCCGACATTTTGATGGACGCCGGACGATGGGAGATGATCAGAATGATCAGGTTTTGCTTGATGCTGTTGAGCGTTTCGAGAAGCTTGTATTCGGAATCGAGATCCAGGGCACTGGTTGGCTCGTCGAGGATCAGGATATCACTCTCCTTATAGAGTGCGCGGGCAATGCCGATGCGCTGCCGCTGACCACCGCTGAGCAGCTTGCCATCCTGGCCCAGCTGGGTCTGCATGCCCTGAGGCAGGTCGCGCACAAAATCCATGGCATTGGCCATTTCCAGCGCATGCTGGACACGGGCAATATCCTTGTCTTTTCCCGCGGTGCCAAAGGCCACGTTGTTGATGACATTGTCATCCAGGATAAACGTATGCTGCGCAACATACCCCATACGGCTGCGGAAACTACCCAGGTTATCCCGCGTCAGCCGCTGGCCGTTGACATGGATGTCGCCCGAACTCAGTTCGAGCAGTCCCGACAGCAAATCCGCCAGGGTGGATTTACCCGAGCCTGAACTGCCGGCCAATGAATAGATATGTCCCTTCTCCAGGGTCAGGGATACATGGCTGACCGCCGGATGCCGGGAATTGGGATAGGTGAAACTCGCATCCCTGAAGACGACCTGCGTCACCTGGGGAGCATTGGCGTCCAGCCGGAGATTTTCATCCAGAGCCGCTTCACTCAATTCCCTGCGCAGCTCGCCCGCCACCGAACCGTGGCCACTGAAACTGGAAATGGATTTGTAGATCTGCTGCATGGATGGCAGGAGTTTGTAACCGGCCAGGGCATAGATGCTCAATACCGGAATCACCGATCCCAGTTCAGAACCGGAGGAGAGCAGCACCAGCGCCAGGATCAGAATCGCACTGAAGGAGATTGACTCGATGATGAACCGGGGAATATCGCCCGCCAGCGAAATAGACGACTGCGCCACCAGCCCCTTGGCGTTGATGGTATCGAAGCGATCCAGGTAACGTCCTTCAACCGCATTGAGCTTGATATCTTTTATACCGACAAACGATTCCGTCAGTATCTTCTGCACCTCGCTGTTTCGATGCGACAGCATCTCGCCATGGCGGGACAGGGATTTGCGCAGATAGACATAGGTCAGCAGGTAGGCGCCACCGATCAGGGTTCCGGCAATCACGGCCAGCAAGGGGTCCAGGATCAACAGTCCCAGCAAAATGATGCCGGACACGAATATCTGCGAGGTGAACATCAGGAAGGGTTGCAGCACCATGTACACGAAACGCGGAATCTGCTGGGAAATCACCGAGATCAATTGGTTGTGGTTTTTGCTTTTGTGAAAGAGATAGCTGCGATACAGGTAGCTCCGGTAGATGCGGTGCTGGAGTTGGCAGCCAAGGCTGACCGAGAACCGAAAGGTAAACCACAAGGTCAAGGCGGCAATCAGGTTGGACAGGAGAATCATGGCCAGCGATATAAAAGCCGCCGCGAAGACGAATTGCAGATCCGATTCAAATCCGCCCCAGGCATAAAAGGCGGCAAGCAGGCTGTTGGAGTGAATGATCTGCGGCGTCGCCAGGATAGAGATGAACGGTCCGATACTGGCGATACCGATGACCTGAAAAAAAGCCGACACGAAATAGAACAATTGCAACGCAATATAATGCCGCCGGGAGGGGCCATCGAGTATGGCCAGGATGTCCTTGATTACACTGAGGATGTACATAACTGAAGGTATCTACCGTGATCTATCGATAAAATCTGCCCGTCACGACCGCGACAGCCTGTCCCGGGTCAGGTGTTGGTAAAGCGTCAGGGTCGAGTCCGCACACGTTTGCGCCAGGTATTCCCGTGGCAACCCCACCTCTGGCAGTGGCCCTTGCAAGAGCTGGACCAGCGCCTGCGCATATCCCTCTGGCGAGTGATCCTCGACCAGGCAGCGGGGATAAACGGCCAGCACTTCGGCCAGGCCACCCACCCGGTGCGCCAGCACCGGCGTTTCCAGGGCCAGGGCTTCCAGCACCGTCATGGGTGTGCCCTCGTGGTCGGAGCACATGACCAACACATCCAGGGAATCTATACAGGAAGGCATGTCAGATCTGTGACCGTGAAATACGACCCGGTCGAGAATGCCAAGGCGCCCGGCAAGAATCTGCATATCGGCCTTGAGCCGGCCATCACCGATCACATGGAACATCAGCGGTGCATCCGGCAATGCCGCGATCACCAGAGGCGCCATCGCAAGAAAAATGTCGATTCTTTTTACGCTTTCGATTCGCCCCGCGATGCCGACATGGGTATGCGCCGGCCACTGCTGGCGAAAATCGGCGGGCTGCGCCTGCGCCCGCAATTGCGCCGCATCCACACCATTGCGGATCAGGTGTATCTTAGCGGAAGGCAGTTGATGGCCCAACTGAATTTTCAGGTCCCCGGATACCGCGATGACGGCTTGCTGAAAATAACGGGCACAGATCAAATCCAACGCTACCTGGATGCGCTGCACACCCTTTGGGGCGAATTCGGAGGCACCATGACTGGTTCGCACGCACACTGCGCGTCTGCCTGGGAAATTGGCCAGGACATTGGCCAGGCTGCCCAGGATGTTTTCCTTCTGGCGATGGGTATGAACCACATCCGGATCGAAGGCGCGCATGGCCTGGCGAAGACGGCGCAGTATGCCAACGCCACCGACGCGCCTCTCGTCGATGATCAGGGTCGCTATCCCGGCCACCGCCAGTTCATCGGCCAGCTTTCCAGGGTTCATCAAAACTACATATAATTCACAGCGTTCACGCAGATGGGACAGGAGCGTATATGCCTGCACCTCGGCGCCGGCCCAGAGGTCACCCGAGATGATGTGCATTACCCGCAAAGGTCGATCATTATTGTGCATGGTCTGCGTCCCGGAATGGCGGCCTGCTGCGAATACACAAAAACTGTTGAACAGCCTGTAGCAGGAATGGATGCGTCAAGCGCATTCATGTCAGTGCGCATGCTAACCCTAATGCCTATCAACGAAAAGCCATGGGAGTGGTTTACATGCTGATTCTCCTGTTCTGGTTATGCGCCCTCGGGGCTGTCTACAGTTATTTCCTGTATCCGGCGCTGCTGCGGCTGTTGGCCAAACGCCGCGCCGCGACACCCGCCCAACCGGTACAAGCCTCACCATTGACCCTGTCGGTGATCGTTACCGCCTACAACGAAGAGGCCCGCATTCGTGAAAAAATCGACAACACCCTGCTGCTGGATTTTGATCCCGAACGGCTGGAGCTGATCATCGCCTCCGACTGTTCCGACGATGCGACCGACGACATAGTGCGCGAATACGCCCGACGTGGTGTCAGGCTGGTCCGCGCGGCAAAGCGCCTGGGAAAGGAAAACGCCCAGAAAACCGCCATCGATCAGGCGCGGGGCGATATCCTGGTATTTTCTGATGTCGCGACCCATATCCCCGCCGATGCGCTGCATGCACTCGAAGCCTATTTCCAGGACCCCGGCGTGGGCGCCGTATCCAGTGAAGACAGGTTCATCAGCCAGGATGGCCACGTGGCGGGCGAAGGCGCCTATGTCAAATACGAAATGTGGCTGCGCCGCCAGGAGTCGCGATTGGGTGGATTGGTGGGACTGAGCGGTTCCTTTTTCGCCGCCCGCAAAACCGTATGCGCCGAGTGGGATATCCACTCGCCCAGTGATTTCAACACCGCGCTCAATTGCGCCAGGCTGGGCCTCAGGGCGGTCACGGCACCCGATGTGCTGGGCTTCTACCGCGACCTCAAGGACCCGCACAAGGAATATTTGCGCAAGGTCCGCACCGTTTTACGCGGCATGACCGGCCTCTCGCGCCACAAGGACGTACTCGATCCCCGGCGTTTCGGATTGTTTGCCTTCCAGGTTTTTTCCCACAAACTGATGCGATGGCTGGTGCCCTGGTTCCTGGCGGTGCTGTTGTTGATCACGCTGATACTGGCACCCCGCGGCGGCTTTTATTATCTCGCCCTGCTGGCTCAACTGGCCTTTTATGCCACCGCCGTGGCGGCACACCTCTCGCCGGCGCTGCGCAGTAACACCCTGGTGCGGCTGGTGTACTTTTTTGTTCAGGTGAACATAGCGATCATGGATGCATCCATTCGCTTCATGCGCGGCAATCGGATGACCACATGGAAGCCTTCCGCACGCTGATCCACGGCGACCTGCCACCGGCAGGCAACGCCATCGTAACGGGTCCACGGGACGAGCCGCCCGAATTCACGGGCTATCACACTGCCTGGCTGGACTCGGGCACCTCGGCCCTGGCCCTGGCCCTGATGGATGCGCGTGCGCGGCGTCCGGACCTGACCCGGCCCGAAGTCATCGTGCCCGCCTATTGCTGCCCCGACCTGATCGCTGCCGCCGATCATGCCGGCATCACACCGCGCCTGGTCGATATATACGCTGATGATCCGGGCCTGGACATCGGTCATCTTGCGCACGCGCTTTCCGCAAACACCCTGGCGGTCATTGCGGTGAATTTCCTGGGAATCCGTGAACGCCTCGGCGTTATCCGGACATTGCTCGACGGAAAGGCCATTGCCCTGATCGAAGACAATGCCCAATGGTTTCCACAAACCAATGACCTGCATAAACTCGCTGGCGACTATGTCGTGTTTTCTTTTGGCCGCGGCAAGCCCGTGAGCCTGTTGGGCGGTGGCGCACTGCTCAGCCGTCAACCGCTGGATATCACGGCAGCAAAAAATGTGCTCCCGGCCAGCCAGAAAAATGTCGTGAAAACGCATCTCACCTGGCAACTCTACAACCTGTTGCGCCATCCCCAGTGCTACCGCCTCCTCAACCGCAACCCCCTGCTCTCCCTGGGCGAAACCCGTTATCACCCACTCACGGCCATCAACACACTGGACAGCCTGCGCCTGTCCCTGGCCAGCGCCAATATCGCCGCCTACCGGAAACAATCACCGGCGACAGAAAATACCTATGACGCTTGGTTGGCCGGCATCAACCAGCTCTCACCACTCCTTGCAGGTGAAAGGCGCGAACGCCTGCTGCGCTACCCGCTTTTGCTGGCCGAGGCCGACACCAGAGATTGGCTGCTGCAACGCCTCGGCAAACTCGGGCTGGGTGTCACGTCGCTCTATCGCAAGCCGGTGGCAGAATTGGAGGGGCTCGATCGCCTGGGGAATTCATCTTCGCTGCCATCCGCACAGGATTTTGCCCGGCGACTGCTCACCTTGCCTGTGCACAGCGGGGTTTCCACTCCGCAGCAACAACGAATCATAAAAGAAATCGTCAGCGCGGCAGGCTCACCTTGACGCGCCACACAGCGGCAGGTTACGACTTGCCGTCGATGACATCCGCAAAACGGCGGGCGATGTGCGCCCAATCGTAACGGGTCCTGATAAATGTCTGCCCTTCCCTGGCAAGCGCCTGGCGTTTGACCGGATCGCCCAATAACGCAAGGCATGCCTGGATGATCGACTCGTCGTCGTCGGCAATGACGATGGACTCGCCATCAACCGCCATGACACCGCCGTTGGCAACACGCGTGGAGATGACCGGCCGGCCGGCATACATGACTTCCAGGAGTTTATTCTGCTGGCCGGCGCCGCGGGACAGCGGCATCACAAACACATCGACGCTGTTCACGTAGGGCCAGATGGATTCCACCGTCCCTGTCACCACGATATCGGCATCCGACTGATACAGGTTGAATGACGGGTCCGGGTCACGGCCAATGATGTACAACTGCACATCCGGCAGATGCTGCCTCAACCGGTAAAATATCCGGCACAGGCGATGTGCGGCATCGATATTGGGGGCATAACTCATGTTGCCCAAAAAACCTATGCTGGGTTTCTCCCGTGGATGATGGAGGGCTTCCGTGTAATCCGCCATGAAAACACCGTTCGGCATGACCTCGACCTTGCCATCAGGCAATTGGTCGGCAACCATTTTGCTGTCTTCCGGCGAGATATAAAAACTCCGGTAGGCAGCGCCCGCGAGTTTTCGTTCCCACCGCCGCATCTTGTTGACCCGCCACCAATGAGCCAGGAGATTCCTGCCAGGCTCCCGGCTCACGTAGAGGCTGGGAGAGTCGATCACATCGAGAATCAGGCGATGTTTCCTCAACTGTGGCAGGCAACGATACAAGGTATGGCTCAGCGTTACCCAGACAATGGCATCGTAACGATCAAAAGGCAGATCCAGAATTTTTTCAGCCTGATGGGATGAGCGATAGTCGACAACCTCGTAAGGAATCCCGCAAGGCAGCAGGCGCTGTAACTGGGCGAGAAGACGTTCGAACAAACCAACTTTTTGGGCGCGCTTTGGCAATATTCTGATGGAATTGACATTCAGGTCTTCGGGCCTGGCGGTGGCCGCGGCCGCGCTGCCATCATGGAGGGCCACCAGATCGATATCCGCCACCGCCCCCAAATGCCTCAGGAGCATGTTATACCGGAGACTGAGTCCATTGCGCCTCGGCGGCACAGGGACTTCAGGCAAGACAACGAGTAACTGTGGTTTTTCTGGCATCTATCGGTATCCGGTTTTACATCATGACAAACATCACATCATGCGCGTCAGCTTTTCAGGGCGGCCTTTTCAGACTGCATGATCTTGTAGAGCGCGGCAGACAGGCTGGCCTGGACCCATAGGAAGGGATAATAGGTGATACTCAAAAATACGCTCGCCGCCAGGAAGCCTATCAACCCGAAATTCAATGACAAGGCATAGTATCGCCACAGGGGGCACGGGTCGCTCGCATAGTAATTGGCGGATCGCTTGTTCAGCAGCAAGGTAACCAGGACAACGGAATAATAGAAAATCAACCCCAGGGTGCCCATCTCGGCGGCAAGGGTAATCGGTGTGCTGTGGGCAACCTCTTGCATGCCGACGTTTTCGCGCAAGGATTCTCCAGGATAATAGGTGGAGACATAGATGACCCAGTTATTGAATCCCACACCCAGAACCGGGTACTCCTTATAGATTTCAATACCACGCCCCCAATACCGCAGGCGGGATTGGGAGGTTTCATCTTCGCCAGCGGTGTCAAACCTGGCTTTATATTCCTCGGGCATGACTGCCAGGATAGTGACAAAGGCGATGCTGATAATCGTGATATTGCGAAACCTGTGCTTCATGAAAAACACAAAACACAATGCCATGGCGATAAAGGCAACCGCGGTATTGCGCTGGCCTGTTCCCAAGGCGGTTGCAATGGCTGATATGGGAGCCATGATAAACAGCAGCTTGACCCATTTGCTCGACCAGTAATGCTTGCATCCCAGATAAAACGCCAGGGCCCAGGGAGTAAAAATCGCCATCTGCACGCCGAGGTCCGCGGCATTGGTGAAAAAACCGGGCGGGCCATTGATACCGTGCCCTGCGAAACTGAATCCCCGGCTGGCCCAGACACGAATGCCGTGCTGGGACATTTTGTAGGAAGCCAGTATCAACAACAGCATGACAATATAAAAACGAAAGCGGGTGCTCACGACCCAGATGAAAACCACATAGAGCAGCAACCAGTTCAACAGGATGGTATGTTGCCGGAAGGCTTCTTCAGGAAACACCGCGAAAAACGCGGACAGGTAGGCGACCGCAAAAAAGCCCACATAGGAAAAGGTCATGGGCGAGCCGAGGCTTTTTGAATCCTTCTGCGAGAGGAAATAGAGAAACAGCGTCCCAAGTATCGACAAGCGGCTCCAGGGGAGGACATCAATGGCCGGATAGATACCCTGGGGACGGACATACTCAAAAAACAGATACGCGCAGAAGAACCAGAAATACAGGGGTTCGCGCTTGAGCGCGGCCCATATTTCACGAATGTTCAGCCGGTACGCGGCTTCCAGCGTATTCATCGCCGCTTCGCCCGGGCTTGTTCGAGATGCTGGCGTATCTCCCGGTTGTCAGGCGCGAGGGCAGCTGCACGCTCAAGATAGCCGATGCCCTCTTCATGGTGTCCCTGCTCAACCAGAATCCAGCCGTAGGTGTCCAACACTTCTGCGCTGCCCGGTGCGCGTTCGTAGGCCTGGCGAGCTGTCTCCAGGGCTCGCGGGTCCTGTTGTTCATGGTAGAGCCAGGCCAGGTTGTTGGCCGCCGCCGCCAGATCCGGTGCGATATCCAGCACCTGCTCATAATAGGCGATCGCATCTGGTGTCCGATTCTGTTGCTGCGCATCCAACGCCAGGAACATCAGGGCGCGGTAGCTTTGCGGAAGGGCCTGCTGCCATTGCCGCAGGAAATCCTGCGCGGATTCACTGTTTCCGGCATGACGGTAGATCGCATAGAGTACCTCGCCCGCATTGTCGCTTGGCCGCAGGTCCCAGGATTGCCGGTAGAGTGACAAGGCTGCCTCGGGCTTGTTGCCAACGCGCAGAATGGATGCCTGGAGGAAAAGATAGGCCGCGCGGTTGTCACCGGTTTGCGGATACTGATCCAGGAGTTTCTGGGCTTCATCGAGATTGCGCGCATTCAATTCAAGATCAATCAGGTTGGCCAGATAAAGTATGTTGTCCGGGTTCAACTCCAGGGCTTTCAGCAGACGGGTTCGCGCTTCCGGAAATTCTCCCTGTGCTTTCAGCAGCAAGCCGTGATGATGGTACAAATTGGCGGCTACCTGGCGAACCAGTTCAAGGCCTTGGCTGCGTGCCAGGGCGGTTTCGGCATGCTGAATGGCCAAGGGCAACTGTTGTTGATTGAAATACAACTGCGCAAGCACGACAGAGGGTTGCCAATGCCGCGGCTGCTTCTCCAACTCCAGTAAATAAGTGAACGCCTCATCCACCTTGTCCATTTTATGCATGATGGCCAGCCATCGGGCGTAGCCTGCCACCAGCGATGGATTTTCCCTGAGTGCTGTTTGCCATACGCCTGCGGCTTCCGGCAGCTGTCCGTTGAGTTCATAGGACTGCGCCAATCCCATGTAGGCCATTGCCCGTTCCGTGGCGTCCTGCGAGGTCAATGCACGCTGAAAGGCGGCCTGTGCGGAAACATAGTCGGCTTTATGCAGGAGATACCGCCCCTCCAGAAAAAAACTGCGTGCCGAGTCCACGTCTTCCTGGCGCAGATCCTGCCATACGGCCCTGGCTTCGGCATCGTGTCCCGTGTCCAGCAAGACACCCATATACGTCTGCAGAACCAGAAAATCCTGCGGCTGCTGGCGATAGGCTTTTTCCAGTTGGGCCAGGGCCAGCTCTTCTTTCTTCAAAAAGAGCAGCCGCTTGGCCAGGGCAATCCGCAGGCGTACTTGTTCCGGGTTTATGGCGAGGCTCTTTTCGAGCACCAACGAGGCCTCCTGGCTGCCGGGGTCCCGATCCAGCAGGGCAAGGCCATAGGTCGCGAGCAGGGTGGCGTCCCGCGGCTGACTGTCGACAGCCGTTTTCAACAGGGCGAGCGCTTCGTCGGCACGATTGGTGCGGTAATGGGCCACAGCCGCCGCCTGGATGATGGATGAATCAGCGGTTTCGGGATCCAGGTATTGATCGAACAAGGCCAGGGCCTGCTCATCGTCTCCCTGCTGGTATTGCACCAACCCCAGCAGCGTGCCGGCGTTTTTATCCTGTGGAAAACGATCATGGAGTTCTTGGAGCAGCCTTTCCGCATCCTGTAACTTACCCTGCTGATAGAGCTCCAGGGCATCGGCAAATTGCTGCTGCACGGCGTAGCCTTCAGGGTTTGCATCGGCCAGTAAGCGCTGATAGGTATAGGCTTCACTGCTGCGCCCCTGCTGGATCAATACCTGCGTCAGGTGCTCGAGCACCCTGGCGCGATCCACCGTCATGAGGTCACCACTCTGCACCAGCGTCAGCGCGCGGGTGAGGTGATGTTCGGCCAGCGTCAACTGGTTGCGATAGAGGGCGATCTCACCGGCCAGGATCAGGCCGTCGAGATGCTCCGGCGATGCGAGCAGCAGTGTTGCGAGGGTGGATTCCGCGGTATCGTGCTGTCCCTGCGCCAGTGCCGAGGCGGCGCGCAGATACAAGGCCTGGTGTGCAAACGCGGGATCATCGACGCCTTCCAGTTGCTGAAGGATCTTCTCGACGCGTTCGCGCTCGCCCAATGCAATACTGGCACGGGCGCCGAGTGTCAGATAGCGCAGCCGCTCCTCCGGGGCCGGTTCGTATTCCTGCAACAACTGCAATCCGCTACGGTATTTTTCGCTCGCGATGTAGGCGGTGGCCAGTTCCAGGACGACTTCCGGTGACGCTTCCTGCAAATCCTCAAGCAGGGATTGGGCCGTGCCATAGGCACCCACCTGGTTGTAGATGCCCGCCAGTAACACATAGCCCGACACATCCTGCGGTTGCTGCTGGATGGCGTTACGGGCCTCGATCATGGCCACCCTGAACAGGCCCTGCTGCTGATAGGTCAGCGCCGCCTTCTGGTGACGTGCCGCATCGGCGGGGCTGCCCTGGCGGTGATCCCCACATCCGGCCAGGACGAATGTCAGGCCGAGGCATGCAAGTAGGGGTGGGATTCTCATAACAATAGCCTTGCGCTGAAATGGATGGCCATGCCATCCAGGCGGTCAATAGTGATAGGTGAATGAAAGACCGCTGGCAGATTCATCGTAATCGAAAATACCGGAATCGGATTTCCGCTTCTCATGCTCGACAAACAGGCCGAGCCCGATGTTGTTGGCAAAGTTGTACTGGTAGTGTATCTGGGCGCGCTCGACACGGAATTTTTCCTCTTCCGTGCTGAAGCGCTGCTCGAACCAGGACCAGCGCAGTCCCAGGCTCGAGGCGCGGGTAAGGCGGTAGCCGGCGCTGATGCCCGCCGTATCTTCACGGTTGTCGCGGTTCAGTGTCAGGTATTTATCTTCCCGCGACCCCAGATTGGCGCCGAGGTCGCAGCGATCACACAAGGCCCGGGTGCTCCAGCGCAATTCGAGATTGCGGCGCTCTATCTGGTCGAGGGTTCCGGCACCGACATCGCCCGGACGCGGAATATCGAAGTCACCGCGATTGCCATCGCCGAGGCTGGTATCCGTTATGCGTTGGTCGCCATAGACACTCAGCTGGTTCAGGCCGGTATCATAGGTCGCCTCGACACGCAGCGCGGGACCCGACTCTTTTCCACCGGCATCACGCTCGATACGGTTGTAACCTGCCGCCAGGGTATACACCAGGTTGCGCAATCTGACGCTGTAACTCAACATGCTGCTCTGATAACGGTAATCGGTGTCGGACGAGGATTCAAAGCTCACATCGGTCTGTTGCAACGTCAGATCGAGATGACCGACAGCCGACTGTTTGCGCCGGTACATGAAGCTGCCGCCCTTGTAATCGGCATTGCGTTCTTCATTGAAACGATAGTCGACCCGGGTATAGCTGCCACTCAGCCACAGCACGTCAGCCGAGGTAACGCCCAGGTGCAAACTGGGAACGGCCGATATCATCTGGCGTTCATCGAGGTTGTCGAGCAGGTCTATCTGGTTGGGGTCCGTGCGAAGGGTCCGGCGCGAATGGGTCAACAGCAGATCGGCCAGGTGGTATTCCTTGCCCAGGCGGAAATGGGAGTCGCCTTCCGCAATGCGCCGGTCCGCCTGGGAGTCTTTTTCAAACCGGTTGTCCGACAGCTGATAATTGGCACCGACATCGATCAAAGCATTTTCATAGTTGCCAAAGGCGCCCAGCTCATACCTGTCCTGCCATTCGCTGTAGGGCGCGTCTGGTGACTTTTCGGCATTGTCGCTGTAGCGGCTGTTGAAAGAGAGGTTGATGCCATAATTTTCCTTGGCGCTCACAGGCAAACTCGCAAACAGGAGAGGCAGCAGGCTACAGGCCGTGGCCCAGGGATAGCATTTCATCAGCGGCCTCCTCCATCGTCCGGGCGATGGTCAGTTATTGAATACCAAGCCTGCGAAACGTTCTTTGCCAACCGCATCGATGGCAGCCAGTACTTCGTCGGCCACGGCCTTACCGAACGGCACGACCAGGAGCACCTGATCACAATACTGCGCGAGAATGCGCGCCTCGGTGGACTGCTGGACAGACGGGGCATCCAGCACGATAAAACGGTCGGGGTAACGGGATTTGATTTCATTGACCAGCACTTCCATGCGCTTGGAATTGAAGAACTCCGCCGCCGATTCGCTGGAACCCCCGGAGGGAATGACCCTGAGACGTTCAATGCCACTGGGATAAATGATACGTTTGAGCGATATGCTGTAGTCGGCCAGGTAGTGTGTCAGGCCCACATCCACCGGCGTGACCGAATAGCGCTCGGCTGCGGAGGAATAGGGATTACAGTCCACGTACAGTGCCGTCTTGTGCTGGTCCAGCGCGAAAGTGGCCGCGAGGTTGAATGCAAAAAAACTGGAACCGCCATGTTTGCTCACCGAGGTGACGAGCACGACGATATTGTCACTCTTACTCTTCTTGAGTAGACTGATCCTGACTTCCCTGAAGGCGTTCAGCAGTTCGCGCTGGCGCATGCCGGCAAACACGACTTTCTTCTCGTACAGCTCATCCTGCGTCCAGAGTGCGGGCATGGCCATATTCCTGATCTGTTCGCGCTTGCGGTGTTCGGCAACCGCACTTTTCACCAGGGGCTCGCTGGTCTCGATCATTTCATCCAGCTCATCCTTGCCGGTTTCTTTACCATCGGTTTCTTTCACCATATCAACCTCCCAGCGAGCGCCAATAGATTACACAAGCCGTGTAGGCGCACATCGCCAGAACACTCAGCGTCAGCAACAGAATCACATCTTTTTTCAATAACCGCTCGCCCAGAGGAGAGTTGTAATGGGGAATGATACCCAGCAATTCCACATCCGCTGGCAACCGCTGCTGCAAAATTCTGGCGGAACGCAAATGGGGATCAAGCATCACGTAGAGCACCAGCAGCCCGAGTGGAAACATCAACCCGAGAAAGGGGCCTATCAACGCAAAATGGATAAAACGCAAGCCTGTGGGGTGGAGCGGAAAGGAGGCGGGCTCCTGGATGCGATAGGATATCCCCTGCCCTTCGCGGTCCAGTGACATGTTGACGCGCGCGGTTTCCTTGCGCTTTAGCATCTCATCATAGTTTTCCTGGATGACATTGTAATCGCGGGTCAGCTCCGACAGTTCGGCCTGGTTGGCGGCAACACGTTGCGCCCGCTCATGTTCCTGCTCCAGCAAATGGACCAGTGACTGCATGCGGCGTTTTTGCCCACGCAGATCCACATCGGCGGTCTGCAGCTGTTTGCGCAATTGGTCGTATAAGGGATTTTCAACCCGCGAACTGCTGCCAAAGACTTCACCAGTGGTGTTTATCTGATCGATAGAGTGATCCAACTCGGCAATCTGAGTCCGCAGGGAGACCACATCGGGATAGTTTTCCTGGTAGACCAGCAGCAATTGCTCCAGCTGGGTTATCAATGCCAGACGGCGCTGGCGCATATCATCCACCTGGCTTTTCACCTGAAGGTATTGGCCTTCGTTGTTGAGCTGCTGCTGGATGGCGTTGATGCGTGTCTCGGTTTCGTCGATGGTGATTTTCAGCGATTCGATATCGCTGCGCAGTTGGACGATGCGAGCGGTAACCGTCGCTTCCGTGCCATCCAGGTTCTGCCCCCTGAATTCCTTGAGCTTCTCCTCGGCCATCTTGAGCTGGCGGTGATAAGCCACCAGCTGCGTATCGATAAAGTTATACGCATTAAGGCTCTGCTCACGCCTCTTGCGCGCCGAGTCATCAATAAAAGTGCTGATCACCGAAGCGACGACTTCAAAGGTGGTATCCGGATCATCAGAAATAAAATGGATACGGAAGTTGTTTTTCTTTTCCGCGCGGAGGGTCAGCCCGCCGCGCAACATGCGGACCGCGCGGTCCACTTCGTCGGGCCGGGCATCCTCGGTGACAAGACCTGTCTCGCGCGCCACCGTCTCGAGCAGATTACGGGTATAGATCACATCCCTGGCCAATTCGGTGTAATCAACCGATGCTGTAGGTGCAGTATTTTTCATCAGGGGTTCGGCGATACTGGTCATCTGCGCCACCAGAAGCGCGCTCGCCGTGTACTTCTTGGGCCAGACCATGCCCAGGCCCAGCACGACAAAGCTGATCAGGATGAAAAACACCACACACCAGACGCGAAACCGGATCAGTTCCGCCTTCAGCGCGTAGATGAGATCTTTGATGTACGCCTTATCCATGAATCCTCACGCGGTTAGAAGCTGCGCTCAGGCACGGTAACAATGTCTGAAGGCTGCAGGGGATAGTTGCTGGCCACCTTGCCTTTGTTGATCAGGTCATTCAGGTAAATCGGATAGATCTTGAGCTCTCCGTTGATCTTGCGGTAGAGCTTGGCGCGGTTGGGCGCGGCAAATTCCGTGGTCCCGCCCGCCAGCAGCACCAGGTCCAGCACTGTCATGCCTTCCCGGAACGGGATGGACTGGGGACTCTGCACCGCACCGGTGATCCGCACCCGGCGCTGGAAATCCGCGCTGCTGGGATTGGCCACGATCACGGTCACCTGCGGACTGCGCACATACTCCTGCAAGCCCGCAACGACATTGTTGGACAACTCGGTCGCCGTCAGTTGCGCAGCGACGATATCGCCCAGAAGCGGCATGGAAATCTTGCCATCCGGCCGCACCGGCACGGATACGGACAACTCCGGGTTGCGCCAGACGTTGACCTCCAGCGAGTCGCCCACCCCGATGCGATACTCCTCCAGCAGGCCCGAGTCCATCCGCTGGGGAGGCTCGACCGGGGCATTGTTGGCGCAGGCCGCCAGCACCAGGGATGCCAGCAGGTAAAAACCGGTCAGAATAAGCTTTTTCACGCCCTTGTCCTCTTGTTGGGTTGCGGCTGCGTTTGACACCCACCACGCCGCCTAGTGCACACCCTTGCCCAGCAGCACGATTTCAACCGTCTGGATCATGATCAGCAAATCCATGAGCATGCTGTGGTTCTTGGTGTAGTACAGGTCATATTGCAATTTATTCTTGGCATCCTCGACCGAGGCGCCGTAGGGGTACTTCAACTGTGCCCATCCCATCAGTCCTGGTTTGACCTTATGGCGGGTATCGTAAAAGGGAATCTGCCTGGACAGATCGCCAACGAATTCCGGCCGCTCCGGTCGGGGCCCGACAAAGCTCATGGAACCGGAGAGCACGTTGTACAGCTGCGGCAGCTCATCCAGCCGGGTATTGCGGATAAACGCACCCACCCGGGTAACCCGCGAATCATTCTTCTGCGCCCAGACCGCCTTGCCCTCGCGCTCGGCATCCTGGCGCATGCTGCGGAATTTGTAGATACGGAAGGTCTTGCCATTCAGGCCAACACGCAGCTGATGGTAAAGAATGGGGCCGGGACTTTCCAGCCGGACCGCCAGGGCAGTCAGCAGCATGAGGGGCCAGAGTACTATAAAGAAGGAAGACGCCAATAGCAGATCCAGGGTGCGCTTGGCGATCCGGCGTCGCTGGGAGTACTTGAAACCGTCCGAAAACAGCATCCATGATGGCTTGAGCAGTTGGATGTCGATCTTGTTGAGTTCCCGCTCGCAGAAGCTCAGAGCATCGGTGGCGGGCACCCCCATGAGCTTGCAGTCGAGGAATTCATTGAGCGGGAAGGCGCCGCCCTCGCCGCGCCGGCGCTCGTCGGGGGATACCACGATTTCAGAAATCTGCTGCTCACGGACAAAAGCGACCCAATCCTGCGGCTCGGACACCACCAGAAGAGGCGGCACGGCCACCGGCTCGTTTCGGCCGGGCACGCAACCTACGATGTCGACGCCCAACACCGGCATCTCGGGTTCGATATCCTTCAGCAGGGCCTGCGCCCGCTCGCCGGCCCCGTAGATGATGACCCGGCGCTTCAGCTTGGCAGTATCCACCACCTTGATGAAAATCCAGCGGGCGAGAAACACCAGCAGGCTGGCGATGATGACGCCCCAAAAAATCAGCCCCTGGTGGATAAATCTTCCACCGCTGACCAGGTGCAAAAAGTAGAGCGCGAGACTGCCCAGCAGAAAAAAACTGACCAGGGTGCGCAGCACCATGCTGGCATAGCCTTCGCGCACCAGCGCCATATAGACACCCATGGACAAGGTACAGCAGCTGAGTATGAGGGAAAAAACGAGAATGGATGTGCGGGAATGAACAGCGCCAGGTTCCGACGCATCAGCGGGGCTCAATACCTGATGCAGTTCCTGCGCCGACCAGGCGGCGAACACCAGCAGCAACGCCTCCGCGATACCCAGATAGAGATAAGGAAGGTGCACATAGTGCTTGTTGAGCCGAATATATGACAAACCCGATTCCCTAGCCTGCAATAAGCCGCCATAAATATGACAAGAGCGGCATTATAGCGGGTTTTGTGACGAATACTCGACAGTCGGCGCGATAATTACGGCATGGAATCAGCTTTTGGGTGAATGCTGTTTCCGCTGCCTCCAACCGTTTACAGCCACCTGAAAAAAGATAGTCGAGTGTGTTAAGTTACTCACCACGGGATTCACCGACTGCGCAAGGAAACCATCCATCATGTTTGCCACCAATCCCCGGCTCTGCATCATCGGTCTCGGTTATGTCGGCCTGCCGCTTGCCGTAGAATTTGGAAAAAAAATCGACACCGTTGGCTTCGATATTCATCAGCCACGTATCGATGAATTGCGCCAGGGCCTTGATCGCACCCTGGAACTGAGCCGCGAGGAACTGCATGGCGCCGAGCACCTGAGTTTCACATCCAACCCGGAAGACATAAGATACTGCGACGTTTATATCGTTACGGTGCCCACCCCCATCAATGACAGCAAGCAGCCAGACCTTGGGCCACTGGAAAAAGCATCGACACTCCTGGGCCAGGTGATCGGTAAAAACAGCATCGTGATCTTCGAGTCCACGGTATATCCCGGCTGCACCGAAGAAGTGTGCATTCCGTTGATAGAGCGTTATTCGGGTCTGGTTTTCAACCGCGATTTTTACGCGGGCTACAGCCCGGAACGCATCAACCCGGGCGACAAGCAGCGCCGCGTCCACAACATCATCAAAATCACCTCCGGCTCGACGCCCGAGGTGGCCGACTATGTGGACCAGTTCTATCGCCGCATCGTGGCCGTGGGTACCCACAAGGCGAGCAGCATCAAGGTGGCCGAGGCGGCCAAGGTCATCGAGAACACACAGCGGGATATCAATATCGCGCTCATCAATGAGCTGGCGCTGATCTTCAAACGCCTGAACATCGATACCCTGGAAGTACTGGAAGCAGCGGGCACCAAATGGAATTTTCTGCCGTTTCGCCCGGGATTGGTCGGCGGCCACTGCATCAGTGTGGACCCTTATTACCTCACGCATAAAGCCCAGCAGCTTGGCTACAATCCCGAGGTGATCCTCGCCGGGCGCCGCATCAACGATGGCATGGGCAATTTCGTTGCCGACTCGGTCGTCAAACTGATGACCCAGCGCAAATGCCATGTGGTGGACGCGAACATCCTGCTCATGGGATTCACCTTCAAGGAAAACTGTCCGGATTTGCGCAACACGCGGGTCATCGACATCGTGCGCGAGTTGCGAAACTACAACGCCAATGTCCATGTGTATGACCCCTGGGCCGATCCCGTTGAAGCGGAACATGAATATGGACTGCAATTGATCGATAAGCCCGCCAATGAATTCTATGACGCCATCATTCTCTGCGTCGGGCACGACAAATTCCGCGAGCTGGGCGCCGACGCCATACGGGCGCTGGGCAAGCCCGGCCATATCCTCTACGACGTCAAACATATTCTGCCCAGGGATAGTGTGGATGCGCGGCTTTGATTTTATGAAACACGAGAGACATAAGGAATTCTGATGAAAATCCTGGTAACCGGCACAGCGGGCTTTATTGGTTCCACACTGGCCAAACGATTGCTGGCACGCGGCGATAAAGTCATCGGCATCGACAATCTCAACGATTATTACGATGTACAGATCAAGAAAGACCGCCTGGCTCAACTGACTGCGCAATCAGGCTTTACCGATATCCGTGCCGGCATTGAAGACAAGTCCGCCGTGGATGCCGCATTCAAAACCCACAGGCCGGACCGCGTGGTCAATCTCGCCGCCCAGGCGGGCGTGCGTTATTCGCTGATCAATCCCCAGGCGTATATCGATTCGAATATCACCGGCTTTTTGAACATACTCGAAGCCTGCCGCCACATTGGCTGCGAACACCTGGTGTACGCGTCCAGCAGCTCTGTCTATGGCGCGAACACCGCAATGCCCTTCTCGGTCCACAACAATGTGGACCACCCCGTCAGCCTCTACGCGACCAGCAAAAAAGCCAATGAACTCATGGCCCACAACTACAGCCATCTGTTTGGCCTTCCGACAACCGGGCTGCGCTTTTTTACGGTGTACGGTCCCTGGGGCCGCCCGGATATGGCGTTGTTTATCTTTACGAAAAAAATTCTCGCCGGCGAACCGATCGACGTGTTCAACTACGGTCATCACCGCCGTGACTTCACCTATATCGATGATATCGTCGAAGGCGTCATTCGCACCCTGGACCATGTGGCGCCCGCCAACCCCGATTGGCGCGGCGATGAGCCGGATCCCGCCACCTCAAAGGCTCCCTACCGCATCTACAATATTGGCAGCAACAACCCTGTGGAGCTGTTGCGCTATATTGAAGTCCTGGAGGATTGCCTGGGCAAAAAAGCGATCAAGAACCTGCTGCCCCTGCAACCCGGCGATGTGCCCGACACTTACGCCGATGTTGATGCGCTGATCAAAGACGTGGATTACAAGCCCGCAACCCCGGTGGAAGTGGGCATTGAGAATTTTGTTCGCTGGTATCGCGACTACTATCAGGTATAAGCCATGCAAACACCGGCCATCACCCATGCCATGACGGTGGATGTGGAAGACTATTTCCAGGTCGCAGCCTTTGCGCGCGTGATCGATCCCGCCGACTGGCCCCAGTGGCCTTCGCGGGTGGAGGCCAATACCGATCGTCTCCTGCAACTGTTTGACGATGCGGGTATCAAGATCACCTTTTTCATTCTCGGCTGGGTGGCCGAGCGGCACCCGCAGCTGGTGAGGCGCATCTGCGACCAGGGGCATGAGATCGCCTCACACGGCTACAGCCACCAGTTGATCTATACCCAGACACCTGATGTGTTCCGCGCCGAGACGGTAAAATCCAAGCAGATTCTCGAAGACCTGGCCCAGCGGCCCATTACCGGTTACCGCGCGGCCAGCTATTCCATCACGCGCAAGTCGCTCTGGGCTCTGGATACTCTTGCCGAACTGGGGTTCACCTGGGATTCCAGCATCTTTCCCACCCGCCACGACAACTACGGTATACCCGGCAGCCCCGAAGAGCCCTATCGCATCATCACCAGCAACGGCGCTACCCTGACCGAATTCCCCCTGACCACGGCCAAGGTGCTGGGCCAGTCCATACCCGCTGCTGGCGGCGGTTACTTCCGGCAGTATCCCTACGTGTTGTCACGCTGGCTCTTCAACCGCGCCAGCCGCGACCAGACACGCCCGCAAATCTTCTACCTGCACCCCTGGGAGATAGACCCCGACCAGCCCCGGATACCCAATGCCAGCTGGTTCAGCCGGTTCCGCCATTACACCAACCTCCACCGCTGCCTGCCGAGACTGGAGCGGATGCTGGGGGACTTCCACTTCGGTACCATGAGCCAGAGCCTGGGATCGGTGGACATTACCAGAACCCTGGATATCCGCGACCTGGCCCGAGACAGTACCGCCTCGCAGCACTCGGGCGGATAGACGTAGCGGGCAGGTATCTGTAAAATCGCGCCTCCTCACACAGCACCCGTAGCTCAGCTGGATAGAGTAGCGGCTTCCGAAGCCGTTGGTCACAGGTTCGAATCCTGTCGGGTGCGCCATCTTTACATTTTCCTCGGAAAAATCGGCTAATGCCTTGAAGGGCAAAGCCAAATCGGCAGTTCTAAAACCCGAATGTCTGACGTAGGTGAACTTGTCGGCAGCTGAAAGCTTGGGGCGGAGATTCCGCAGACCCCATGGTAAGGGCCTGCGGTAAAGGCAGGTCAGGCACTGTGTCCTGAAAGACGACGATGACCCCTCAAGCCGAAAAACAGCATCAGCCCGGTCAAGGTGATTACGCCCCACATGGAAAGCGTCGGGATGGGTCGGGGTGCCGAGGCGGCTGCAGCAGCTACAGTAATGACATCCACTATCGGGGCAGGCGCGGTACCGCTGGCACAAGCGGTCGTCGTCGTGGTGATCGTGTACTGTCCGTAACCGGCACTACTGAACAGGAAGTTCTGACTTGCGGGAAAACCAATATAGCTAGTTGTCGACGTGTTCGGCGGTGTCGAGCCACCAGGGCCACTGCTCAGTACAGGTACGGCATTGACAGTGTAGGTTCCACCCTGGCAATCGCCGGTCTCAGCGATTATCGCGGTAATGCTGCCATTAGCCGTATAACCGGGGTCGGCAAACGGCAGGCTGGGAAGTACAACGTTATAACTGGCTGTCGTCGCAAAAGCATTGACACCAAGTGCCAGTCCAAGAACTAGCAGTAGCGTTTTCTTCATTTTTTTCCCCTTTATGGCAAGCTGAGACTGCTGGTTGGCAACTCCGCCCAATCTTTCCAGGCACAAAGCGTCAGTGGTGCGTTGATGATATTTCAATCCAGCGCTCCCAGGCAACAAGATATCAGTGCTCGGATACGGCCGTTCGGGCCTGGGCGAGGACACGGGTCAAGCCAGCCAGATGGCAGAGGGACCGGGTTGCCGTGTTGTCTATGCGATTGTCCCTGCAAAGCAGTTGGAAGATATCCTCAATACTCAGGCCCGAAAAAAGCGGTTCGAGGCCCCATCCTCAAGATGCTCCATTTTCGACAAACCGGCTCTAATAACGGGCTTTTATCTCCATAGGTGTCCCCTGACTGACCCTACTAGCATCCGATATCGCATCCTGTGAGTTCAACCTTCTGCATGACACGTGTTTGAACACTTTCCGATGCCCGGAAACACCAGGGTCCGATGTTTTTACGTTTATTTACCGCCAAGCTATTGGTCAAGCCGACAAACAGGCCTCTAGAATGGGGCCTAAACATAAAATCATGATCGGCATCCCATGAAGACATCATTTTTTTCTGCCCCATTGCGAGCAAGCCTGCTGCTGTCCTTGTTATTCACTGTTGTGTCCATTCAAGCCAACACGGTAGTCGACACAAACGGTTCACTGGCAGTTAAAGGCAATCGAATCGTCAACCAGGCAGGATATCCCGTGTCATTGGCCGGTGTCAGTCTTTTCTGGAGCAACACGGGTTGGGGCGGCGAGCGCTTCTATAACGCGGACACGGTAAAGCACATCAAGCGGCAATGGCAGGCGAGCCTGATCCGCGCGGCCATAGGTGCGGGTGAAACCGGTGGTTATGAAGAAGACCGCGCGGGCAATCTTGCCAGGGCGGAGCGGGTAATCGACGCCGCCATTGCCGAAGGCGTGTATGTGATCATCGACTGGCATGCCCATCATGCGGAAAAAAATCCTGAAGCCGCCATCGAGTTCTTTGAATACATGGCCAGGAAGTATGGCCACACGCCCAATGTGATCTACGAAATATACAATGAGCCACTGGCCGACACCGACTGGTCCACTGTCATAAAACCCTACGCTGAAAAGCTGATTCCCCGCATTCGCGCCATAGATCCCGATAACCTTATCATTGTGGGTACTCAAACCTGGTCCCAGGATGTGGATAAAGCGGCAGCTGACCCGATCAAAGGTTTCAACAATATTGCCTATGCACTGCACTTTTATGCTGGCTCCCATAAACAGGAGCTGCGCGATAAAGCCAGGAAAGCACTGGATATGGGCATCGCCCTGATGGTGACGGAATGGGGCACTGTCAATGCCGACGGTAATGGTGACGTCGACAAGGCAGAAAGCCAGCGCTGGCTGGATTTCATGCGTGAGCACCAGTTATCCCATTGCAACTGGTCGTTGAATGATAAAGCCGAAGGCGCTTCCATCCTGAAACCGGACACCCAACCCAACGGACAATGGAGCCATACCGACCTCACCGCCTCCGGGCTATTCGTGAAAGAGGCGATACGTCAGTGGAAGACCGCACCCTGAACCCCTTCGATTAACCATATAACAGCAGGGTTTGACCATGAAGAAGCATTTTATACCCGCCGTGTTGTCCTTGTGTGCCAGTGGCATGCTGCTGTCTGCGTGCGATACACGCAACACGACACATACCGATTCGCCAGCGACAACCGCCAGCACCGCCCCGGCGGTGGCAACAGGCTTCACACTCAACGAGCGCGATTACTTCCAGCAACGCGGTGTGGGTGTCATGGTATTTTCCGATACCTACCCTGAAAGCCGTCAAAGCGGAGTGATCGTCGTCAGTCACGGCACACGCATCGCCAGCAACGGCGATTTGCGGCTTGAACCGGCACCAGGGCAATGGTCGCCGGTACCCAAGCTGATGGAGCGGCAGGTTGATAAAGAACGCAACGAGATCCGCGTGACCCTCGCCTATCCCGACGAAAAGCAACAGCTCAAGGGTTTCAATCCACTCCATTATCCCGACCTGGAATTGACCTATGATCTGCGCGTGAATACGGACGGCGAGGCCATCCATGTATACGTGGACCTCCATCAACCCTTGCCCGAGGCGTGGGTGGGCGGCGTGGGCTTCAACCTGGAACTCTACCCTGCCGACCTGTTTGGCAAATCCTGGTATCTCGATGAGGCCAACGGCATCTTTCCCCGCCAGCCTTATGGTATCCAGGTGAATCCCGCATCGTCCCCCACACCACTCATCGTGCAGACCGGCGAGTTGAAAGGCTATGTGCCGCTGGACAATCACCACGCAAGGCCAGCCCCGCTGGCCAGTGGAAAAAAACTGTCCATCGCTCCGGAATCCGATGCCTTGCGCATGGTTATCGAGAGTCACAACGGGAACCTGCAACTGCTCGACGGCCGTGTACAGCATCAGAACGGCTGGTTTGTGGTTCGCTCAGAGGTCGCCGCGGGCGCTACCCGCAACGCCATTCACTGGACCATCAAGCCCAATGTGATTGCCGATTGGGTGGCACCGCCGGTGATCCAGCACTCCATGGTGGGTTATCACCCGGCACAGCAAAAACGCGCCGTGATCGAGACGGATCCCCTGGACCAGATTCCCGGACGCATGCAGCTGTTGCGGTTGGATGCGGAAGGCAGGCACGAGACGGTACTCGATAAACCGCTGGCCTCCTACGGTGATTTTTTACGCTTCCGTTATTATCACTTCGATTTTTCCGAGGTGACCGACGAAGGGCTTTACCAGCTGGTATTGGGCAAGGAGCGCAGCAAGCCTTTCCGTATCGCGCGCAATGTCTACGATCAGAATGTCTGGCAACCCACCCTGGACTATTTCCTGCCTGTTCAAATGGGACATATGCGCGTCAAGGAAAAATACAAGCTCTGGCACGATGACAGCCATCGGGATGATGCGCTGATGGCACCCACCGACATCAACCACTTTGATGGTTATGTTCAGGGTCCCTCAACACTGACCCGGTTCAAGCCCCTGGAACACGTTCCCGGCCTTACAAAAGGCGGCTGGTATGACGCGGGTGATGAGGATTTCCGTATCGAATCCCAGGCTGGAGAAATTTTCATCCTCAGTGCCATCCACGACGAATTCGGCATTGACCATGACAACACCCTGATCGACCAGCAGCTGCGGTTGGTGGAGATCCGCGAGCCGGATGGCAAACCGGATCTGCTGCAACAGATCGAACATGGCTTGCTGACGGTCGTGGGTGGCTACCAGGCACTCGGCCGCTTGTATCGCGGCATCATCGTGCCGACACTGACGCAATATGTCATGGGCGGCGACTTTTCCGGACAGACCGACAACCTGATCTATGATTCCAACCTCAAACCCCATGAGCGCACCGCGACGCATTCGGGCCTGCCCGATGACCGGTGGGTCTTCACCGAGGACAATCCCGCCCGCGAATACCTGGTAACGGGCCACATCGCCGCCAGTGTGAATGCCATGCGCGGCTTCAACGACAAGATGGCTGACGACGCACTCAAGGCCGCACGCGAATTGTGGACGGTGGAACGCCCCGTAGAAAACGATACGGTACGCAGCAACAAAATCCGCGCGGCTGCGGAATTGTTCCGTATCACCGGCGACCAGCTGTACAAGGATCATCTGCTGGCCGAACAGGATTTCATCCTGCAGCATTTCCGCACTATCGGCTGGGTTGTCGCACGGGTCATTCACCAGTTGGAAGAGCCGGAATTCACCGCCGCGATGCGCGACGCAGCCGCGCACTTCTATCGCGACATAGAGCAAAGCATGACGACCACACCCTATGGCCTTGCCTTTGACATGCAGCTCTGGGGCCGGGGATGGACGCTTCAGCAGCAGGGTGTTGCCCATTACTTCCTGCACAAGGCGTTTCCTGAGGAATTCGGCAGGGAATACCTGTTGAACATCGTTCACTATGTGCTGGGAAAAAATCCGGGCAACAACAGTCAGTCCTATGTATCCGGGGTTGGAGCCAAATCCAAAACGTCCGCCTATGGACTGAACCGCATGGATTACAGCTACATCCCCGGCGGGGTCATCGTCGGTACGGCATTGATCTCGCCGGACTTTCCGGAACTGAAGGAATTTCCCTTCCTCTGGCAGCAATCCGAATATGTACTGGGTGGCGGCGCCAGCAACTTCATGTTTCTGGCATTGGCGGCAGATCGGCTGTTGAATCAACAGCCCTGATGCGACAAGGTGACCGGCTATCGCTGACAGATCTGGCCCGTTTTACATAACGGGCCAGATCGCGATGCGCTGATAATATCAGTTCATACGCAACACTCTGGTCAGGCCAGGTGCGTGCAATTGCGGCCCTGGGCTTTGGCGGCATAGAGCGCTTCATCCGCGCGGGCGAATGCCGTTTCGATGGTGTCGTCTTCGCGGAACTGTGTAATGCCCAAAGATAGCGTGATTGCCAGCGGCTGGGCTTTGTAGTTGAAGTCTGTATCCGCGATGGCCGCACGAATCTTTTCCAATACAGTAAATGCCTGGTCCGCGGTGGTTTCCGGCATGACCACCACAAATTCCTCACCACCGTAGCGACCAAAAAAATCCACCGCGCGCAAACGCTTGGCGATAGAGCGGCTGATCACCTTGAGCACCTTATCGCCTGCCTGATGCCCGAGGCTGTCATTGATCTTCTTGAAATGGTCCAGGTCACAGACCGCTATGCTGAGCGGGTGGCGATAGCGTTTCCAGCGCTGGAAATCGGTTTGGATGCGCTCGTTATAGGCTTCCCGGTTCGGCAGTTCGGTCAGGGGATCATGGAGCGCCTTGTAGCGTTGTTTTTCCAGCGTGGTACGGTTTTTCTCCGCTTCCACTTCCATGGCTTTGATTTTGTCCCCCAGTTCCTGCAGTTGATGCGCGAGCTGTTGGTGACCCTGTTCCGTTTGCTGGAACTGTTGCAAGGCTTCACGGATGTTGCCCAGCTGCGACTGCACCATATGCTTCAATTGATCCAGGTTTGTCGCATTGGCTGTGCCGCTTTCCAGGCTCGCCATCTGTTCCATCATCGAATCACGCAGTGACTGCGAGGACTCCAAGCGGTCCGCCTGGTGACGCATTGCGCCGCCCAACACGGCATAGATGTCGGCCAGTTCGAGATTGACGTCGTTGAGATAGGTGGCAAAGGCTTTGTTGGCCGTGAGGTAGGCCTCCATGACCAGGTCGCGGACACTCTCCAGCGTGGCAAGCACCTGATCCGCTTTGAGTCCCGCTGCCAATTGTGTTTGTATGGCCTCGAGCCCAGGCTTCAGGGATTCGGGGACATCGATGCCTTCCAGCAGATGGCGGAGGAGCCGAGTGATCTCACCCACCAATCGCGAATCATCCGCCGGTGGTTTAAGCCCAGGCAATGACGTTGATTCAATAGCACCTGGTTCAGCTGCCTCGGCTACAGGTTCCGCAAGATCGGCCGCCGGGGTGCCCAGCAGTTTTTGCCACAAGCCGCGCCCGCCGGGTTGCTGAAGCCCCTCGATGGCCTGCCGCTGAATCTCGGCCAATTGCTGCAGAAGCGCGGGATAGAGGTGAATTTTCCGGGTGCGTTGCGGCAGCTGGTCCAGATAGTGGCGAATATCTTTTTTCAATCCACTGCTCAATGGCAGTTTCTGCAATGCAGTGATGGTATGGCCAAGCCCTTCGGCGATGCCCTGCCGGGTTTCTTCCCGCCTGTCCTCGAAATGCCGCAACGCATCATCAAGGGGAGCCAGCGCCGGCAGTATATCCACACCCGCCAGCCTGAGGTGATCCCTCAGGTGATCGAGCGCTTCATCAAGGGCATCATCCTGGCCGTCGGCACAGAGGCTGATACGCAGCAGCGCCCTGCGCAGGGATTCTTCCTGCCGGGCCAGTTGCTTTTCCAGCGCCTCCTGGGTATCGAGCGCACTGAGGTATTTTTCACGCCAATCGTTATTCTGGCCCATGTTTGCCGGATTATCTGCCATTTACGGGTCCGCACCCCTGGAGTTGTTGGAACGATTCAATGCCTTGAAGTATAGCCAGCCTCGCCTGTAAAAATCCGTGGAATACAAAAAAGCCCGCAAACACTGAGGTTCGCGGGCTTTTTACGGCCGAACGGTATCAGGAATTACTGACCCCGGGCCTTGCGTTCCTGTTCAATCAGGTAGTCAGCCACTTTCAACATCTCGGCATGGCTGCCGGCCTGACGGGAATCGATCCGGTATTTACCGTTGACCACCAGCTCCGGCGTGCTGGTAATACCATAGCCACGGGCGCGTGAATCGGCCTGGCTGACCTGGCTGGATACGGCGAAAGAATCGAACGTCTTGATGATGGTATCGCGGTCAGGACCGAACTGGGTCAGGAAATCAGCCCATTGCGCGGGAGAATTGAAGGTTTTTTGCTCCAGGTGAATGGCGTTGAAGATGGCCTGGTGCGCCTTGTCATCGATCTTCAGCGCCTTGGTGGTGTAAAAAGCGCGCGCCATGACTTTCATCGGGTTATTCCACATGGCGTGGGTCTGTACCAGGGCGACGTCGTCAGGCTGGCGTTTTTTCCAGGCTTGCAGCAATGGCTCGAACTGGAAACAGGCACCGCAGTGATAGGAGAAAACCTCCACCACTTCGATCTTGCTGGGATCAGCCGTTCTGACCGGTGTACTCAGCACGACATAATGCTGGCCCTCCACATACGCTGGCTGGGCGGCCTGTTCGGCGCAGGCCATCAAGGACACGAGGGTAATCACAAGGGCGACAAGATAACGCATGACTCTCTCCATTGGTTCGCAGAAGGCTCACTATAACCCGACAAAGCTCGCAATAAGAACGCAAAAGTGCCGGGCAGTTCAACAACATAAAACAAAGGCGACCCAGGTCGCCTTTGTTATGCATCGGCCCGGCTTAACGCCCGCTGAATCAGTGCAGGCCGGCAACGAAATTGGCAACAGCCTTGATTTCAGCATCGCTCATTTTTTCGGCAACCAGGCGCATGGTCATGGCTTCGCCGTCGTTCACGCGATTGCCGGCACGGAAGGCCAGCAGCTGCTTCTCAATGTATTCAGCGAACTGGCCGCTCAGGCGGGGATAGCCGGCCGGCGGATTGCCGTGACCATCGGGGGCATGGCAACCAGTGCACGCGGGAATACCATTGGCCAGATTACCCGCACGGTAGATGCGCTCGCCCAGTTCGAGCCCATCGACTTCGATCCCGGCGTTGATGCGCACCTTGATATCTTTGGCCCCGGTCAATTGGATGGCCTGGCTGGCATAAAACGCGGCGATATCCTGCAGATCCTGATCGCTCAGGGCGGCCAGCATCCCCGTCATCTCCAGCACGGCACGGCCGGTGTCAGGCTTTTTGGTCGCATCCTTTTCCAGATCCCAGGCCTGGATATCACGCAGTTGCTTGAGCAGGTATTTTTCGCCCAGGCCGGCGATCTTGGGAAAGTTCGGTGCGGGACTATTGCCATCGGTACTATGACAGGCAGCGCAGACTGCGACCTTGTCAGCACCCGCCTTTGCATCACCGGCAGCCAGAGCCTGTGGCGCCAGGGACAGAATACCGAGCGAGAAAAGGGCATAGTTAACGAGCTTTTTCATTGGCTAACCTGTTGTTCAAATAGGATTCGGTTGTGGTTTGGGTACCGCCAAAGGCAGCAACCGTTGTTATTCTGCAAATGATTGGCCGGACAACGGACGCTCGGACTGGAATCCCACCCGCGACACGGCTATGCTCCCACCTCCTCGGTAAGCGGCCGCGACCCCCACCTTAGAAGCAGGCCGCATTATATACCAACCGTTTAATAACACACCATTTTGCAGGGCGTCATGGCCAGCCAAATCAATTTTCATAAAGCCAGATTCAGCCAGAGCGCCCCCAGCCTGCGGGAGTGCCCGCCGGAAGCCGGTGCGGAGGTAGCCTTTGCGGGACGATCCAACGCAGGAAAATCCAGTGCCATCAACGCCCTGACGGGCAACAGCAAACTGGCGCGCACGAGTAAAACGCCGGGACGGACACGGCTGATCAACTTCTTCAACCTGAGTGATCATCAGCGCCTGGTGGACCTGCCGGGGTATGGCTATGCGCGGGTATCCCGCGATCTCAAGGAACAGTGGCAGGAGTATCTGTCCGAATACCTGCAGGCCCGCCAGTCGCTCAAGGGGCTGGTGCTGCTCATGGATATACGCCATCCCTTGCAAACCTTCGACACGACCATGCTCGACTGGGCCAGGCGCGCGCAGATGCCCGTGCATATCCTGCTCACCAAGGCCGACAAGCTGAGTCGCGGTGCCGCCGTCGGCACCCTGGCGAAAGTCCGTGGCAGCCTCAAGCACCACCCCCAGGTCAGCGCCCAATGTTTTTCCTCACTCAAGCATGCCGGCATCGAAGAATTGGAAGAGGTATTGAACCGCTGGTTGAGCATCGAGACCTCCCCCGCGCCAGAGCCGGTGCAGGACACAGATTCGCCCCAATAAAAAACCCGGCAACGACAGGCGTCACCGGGTCAAGGTCTGGCACTCTTGGGGTCATGCCAGTAAAGCGGACACACATCTGGCTTTGCCAGATAAGGGTAAAATGTCTGACGTTTGCGCTGATATGAAGTTCCCTGCGCTGAAATCCACTCATGTGATGGACGTCACTGGCAGACAAAAAATTGCCGGGAACAACTTTTGACACCACACCAGCGGCGGCCCCCCCGCAGGGGTGATGGCATGGACAGCACAAAAAAAACCCCGGTTCAAAGACCGGGGCTGCTTTGCGTATCACTTGCTCAGCTGGCTTAAATGCCATTAGGGGAGAGGAGTTAGCTCATGAAGATAAAACACACATCTCTAGGACGAGGCCGCCAGAGATAAGTTCACACTCACATCAAAAATATTTTCGGATTTTCCGCCCGATAGGGCCCGGCAATCCGCCCAAAAACCTGAAAGCAGGGATAACTTGTTGAAAAGCATCAAGTTAATGCGCCTGATCCCAGGTATCCCCCACTCCCGTTTCAACCACCAGCGGCACCTTGAGGCTGGCTGCCCCCGCCATGAGGTCGGTGATTTGCCCGCCAACCGAGGCCAACTCCGCCTGGGGAACCTCCAACACGAGTTCATCGTGCACCTGCATGATGATGTGGGCACCGCTGCCGCTTTCCCGCAGCCAGGCATCCACGGCGATCATGGCGGTTTTGATGATGTCTGCCGCCGTCCCCTGCATAGGGGCGTTGATGGCCGTGCGCTCGGCCGCCAGCTGGAGGTTTTTGTTGCGTGCGTTGATATCCGGCAGATAGAGGCGCCGCCCCATCAGGGTCTCCACGTAACCCTGCTCATGGGCCTGGGCGCGGATGCGGTTCATGTAATCCAGCACGCCCGGATAGCGCTCGAAATAGCGATCGATGTATTGCTGGGCCTCATTGCGCCCCAGGTGTAATTGCCTGCCCAGGCCGAAGGCCGACATGCCATAGATCAAACCGAAGTTGATGGCCTTGGCGCTGCGCCGCATCTCGGGCGTCACCTGCTCCAGTGCCACCCCGAAGACCTCCGCCGCCGTGGCTTTGTGTACGTCCAGACCCTGCTCGAAGGCGCCGAGCAATCCTTTATCACCAGACAGATGGGCCATGATGCGCAGCTCTATCTGGGAATAGTCCGCCGCAAGGATCTTGTACCCCTTGGGCGCCACAAACGCCTGGCGAATCCGCCGCCCTTCCTCGGTCCGGATCGGGATGTTCTGCAGATTGGGGTCAGAGGAGGATAAGCGCCCGGTGGCGGCCACCGCCTGGTGATACGAGGTGTGGATCCGCCCGGTACGCGGATTGATCATTTGCGGCAGCTTGTCGGTATAGGTGGTTTTGAGCTTGGCCAGGCCGCGGTATTCCATCAGCAGGCGAGGCAGCGGGTAATCCAATGCCAGCTCCTGCAATACTTCTTCGGCGGTAGAGGGGACACCGGTCGGGGTTTTCTTGAGCACGGGCAGCTTCTGCTGTTCAAACAGGATCGCGCCCAACTGTTTGGGTGAACTCAGGTTGAATTCCTGCCCGGCGAGGTCATAGGCCTGCCGCTCCAGCTGCTCCATGCGCCTGCCCAGCTCCAGGCTCTGCTGGCCGAGTTGCCGCGCATCCACCAGGGCGCCATGGCGTTCGATGCGTGATAGCACCGGCAGCAGGGGCATTTCCACCTCATTGAATACCTGCCGCAAGGAGGCGATGGAGGACAGCTCCGGCCAGAGGCGCTGATGCAGGCGCAGGGTGATATCGGCATCCTCGGCCGCGTAGTGGGCAGCGTCTTCGACCTTGATCTGGTTGAAGCTCAGTTGTTTGGCGCCCTTGCCCGCGATGTCCTCGAAACGAACCGTGGTGTAGTCCAGGTATTTGAGCGCGAGGTCGTCCATGTTGTGGCGACTGCCGGTGGAATTGAGCACGTAGGATTCCAGCATGGTGTCATAGGCGATGCCCTGCAACTCCACCCCATGATTGAGCAACACTGAACGGTCGTATTTGAGGTTTTGCCCCACCTTGGGTTTGTCCGGGTCTTCCAGCAACGGCTTGAGCACGGCAAGTACATCGTCAACAGCCAGTTGGTCGGGCGCGCCCATGTAGTCATGTCCGCAGGGAACATAGGCAGCCTCCCCCTGCTCCACCGCAAAGGACAGTCCGACGATCCGCGCCTGCATGGAGTCGAGACTGGTGGTTTCGGTGTCGAAGGCAATCAGTTCCGCGGCCTTCAGCCGCTTTATCCAGGCATCCAGCTCTGCTCGTGTAAACAGGGTGTCATAACGTATGTCTGCCGGATTCGCAGCATTCACATCTGCCGATGCTTGAGGAGCGGCTTCGGGCATTGCCGAAGGTGACGCATCCAATTCAGCCAGCCAGCTTTTGAACTCCAGCTCCGTGTAAAGCACCCGCAGGCGTGCCGGATCAGGCTGCCCGATGCGAATCTCTTCCGGCTTCAGGGACAAGTCGACATCCGTCTTGATCGTGGCCAGTTGATGGGAGAGATAGGCCATATCCCTGTGTTCCTGGAGTTTTTCCGGCATGGTTTTGGCGCCGCGGAAACCCAGCTCGCGCACCGCCTCCAGATCGGCGTAGATCGCGTCCAGGCCACCCAGCCCTTGAATCAGCGCCTGGGCGGTTTTTTCTCCCACGCCCGGCACGCCGGGAATGTTGTCCACCTTGTCACCCATCAACGCCAGGTAATCGACCATCAGTTCGGGGCCGAAACCATATTTGGTTTTGACACCCTCCACATCCAGGCGGCTATCGGTCATGGTGTTCACCAGCGTGACCCGATCGTCCACCAGCTGGGCCATGTCCTTGTCGCCCGTTGAAATCACTACCGGCTGACCCGCGGCGCTCGCCAGGCGCGCCAGGGTTCCTATCACATCGTCCGCCTCGACCCCTTCCACGACCAACAGGGGCAGCCCCATGGACTCCACGATGTCAAAAATCGGCTGGACCTGGGGACGCAGGTCATCCGGCATGGGTGGACGATGGGCCTTGTAATCCGCAAAGAGGTCGTCGCGGAAGGTCTTGCCCTTTGCGTCGAAGACAACCGCCATTTCACTGTCGGGATAGTCCTTGCGCAGGCGGCGCAACATATTGATCACCCCTTTTACAGCGCCGGTCGGCTGACCTTTGGCATTGGTCAAGGGGGGAAGCGCGTGATAGGCACGGTATAAGTATGAAGAACCGTCCACCAGCACCAGCGGTGATCCTGCGGTCATTGCGGCTTGTGACATGGATTAACAATCTCTCTTGCGGGCGCCCGGCAAGGCGCCATGAATCCCGTTACCGGTCTCTGGGGCTAAAAGTCCGGGCGAGAATACACCAAAAGTACATCCCCTGACCGACCCACCACAGTGTTACCAGGTGTAACCAAACGTCAAATTTCAGGTAGTTTTGCGGGTTTTCACCCTAAACCTGCGAAATGAATAACAAAATTCCAAATTATTATTACGCGGACACTTGTTACCCACTAGTCAACTCAAAATATTGTGTTACCATACGTAACATCAGTAACAAATCACACATTGCCTGCCCGAACCAACAGGCAACTTCAACAGAGACAACCCCATGGAGGATATCATCATGAAGAAAATCGGCTCACTTTTAGCACTACTGGTTATCAGCGGCACCCTGTCCGCCAACGAACATTCTGAACCCGCACCGCAACTGACATTGGCCGCGGTGGACACCACCAGCCAGCAATGGGCCGCGGAACCTCGCTCGCTCGCCAGCGAAGCGCGCCTGGAAAAGACACTGGAAGAAAAAGCCCGTGTCCTGAATGAAAAGATCAACGCCCAACTCGAAAAATCACTTGAGGAAAAGCTGGCGCGCGAACTGGACTATTAAGGCTGCAAGCCCGGAGCCTCTCTCCGGATGAGCTTACCCTTTGTAGATGATCTATCTCCTCGTGTTGGACCCCTGGTTATCGCTTATTACTTTTTAGCGATCAAACCTCGGGTCCTTTTTTAATCCTTTTCACACTTTTGACATTTCATCGCTGGATTCCCTGCCAATCCCCAAATTTGCTTTTTTATTCACCTAGACTGCCAGAGGGGCCGAAACGAGCCTTGTCCCCGTCTCAGAGAGGTTGTCTGAGATCAACTCCACCCCGTCAACCTACGAAGGACTTAACGTGGACACTTTGATCTTCTCTCAATCCGCCATCTTTCGCCTGCAACAGCTGGGCAGCCAGTACTACCACCACACCGGCGTGCGCCATCGCCTCGCCAATCCCCAAAGTGTCGTAGAGCTGTTACGGGCTACCGCACTCAGCCAGGAAAAAGACATCCGCATCTGCTATGAGGCCTTTGTACTGGAACTCAACAAACGCCAGATAGATGCCCTCGCCACCCGCGGCGTGCAATTACGCCACCCCGGCCAAGCCTCAGGATTGCGTCAGGCAGGCTGAAAGATTGTCCGCCAGCGCAGTGAGCAGTTGCTCGTAGGTTTCGACCTGCTCACTGCCCATAGGATCGAGAGTCCCCAGTGTCAATTTGAGTTCCGCCGCCAGATCACGGGCTCCCCGCGGGTCATAATAAGGCTCCACGAACAGGCAAACCGCTTCATCCTTGAGCGTGCGCCGCAACTGGTAGAGATGCCTTGCACCGGGCCGATGCTCGGGAATATAGGTCACAAATCCCAGCTGGCGCAGGCGATAACGCTCCACGAAATGCAGATAGCCCTCGTGGTAAACCGCAAATCCCTTCTCCTGCACGGCGGCTAACCGGCGGCCCAGGGTTTCATCCAGCCGGGTCATTCGCCCGGCAAAATCCTGCGCCCTGGCAGCGTAGAAATCCGCGTTTTCCAGGTCCAGCCCAGCCAGGCGATCTGCCAGCGCCAGGGCGATAACAGCGGCATTGCGCGGGTCGAGCCAGAGGTGGGGGTCGGCCCCCTCGTGGTGGTGATGGTCATGATGATCGTGATGGGCATGAGCTTCGGCTCGGGATGACGGCCAGAAGATACCCGGCAGGTGATAGGCTGAAAGGCGGGCATCAGCCTTGCGCCTGGCCAGGGGCTGCTTCAGGAAGGTTTCGAGCTCTTCCCCGATCCAGAGCACCAGATCCGCATCTTGTAACCGCCGGGCATCGGATACGCGCAGGGAATAGGTATGCGCGGAGGCGCTGGGCGGCAAAAGTGTATCCAGCCGCACCTTGTCACCCACGACTTCGCGGGCAATCAACGTCAGGGGTTTGATACTGCTGAGGAGACGCAACTCAGCCTTTGATTCACTGGCCTGGACTGAAACAGTCGACAACAGAAGCCAGGCAGACAGGAAAATTCGCAACATAGGGTCAGAGACAGCGGGAGAAAGAACCGGAGAAACCCGGGAACTCTGCCCAGGACCAAGGTTATAGAGTAACATAAACCCTTAACCCGTTTGGGATGTCGCCATGAACAACTCTCCCCTTGCCTGCAGCGAGCACGACCACCACCAATGTGTCAGCGAGGCGCTGACCTCCGCCCATCGCCTGTGCGAAGAGCGCGGCGTGCGCCTGACATCGCTGCGCCAGCAGGTGTTGGAACTGATCTGGCAGAACCACAAGCCCCTGGGTGCCTATCAACTCATGGATATGCTGTCGGCGGCCTCCACCCGGCGCGTGGCACCACCCACGGTCTACCGGGCCCTGGATTTCCTGCTGGAGCAAGGGCTCGTTCATCGCATCAATGGGCTCAACGCATTCATTGGCTGTCCATCACCGGACAGGAGGCATCACAGCCATTTTCTCATCTGCCGCCATTGTGGCGTGGCGGTGGAACTGGATGCGGGCGCCCTCACCATGAACATTCAGCTGGCCGCGCGCGAAGCCGGTTTCACCGTCGAATCCCACTCGGTGGAAGTCATGGGCACGTGCCCCGGCTGTGCCGGCAAGCGGGTGCTCAAACCGGTTACGGCAAGCAAGGCATCATGAGTCAGCCGCTGATCAACGCCCACGGCCTGAGCGTCAAACGGGGCGACCGCTATTTGCTGCAAGGCGCCGGACTGACACTGGAAGCCGGCCGCATAGTGACCCTCATCGGCCCCAACGGCGCCGGAAAAACCACCCTGGTACGCTGCCTGCTCGGCCTGATCCAACCCGATGAGGGCAGGATCGAGCGCCAGCCCGATCTGCGTATCGGTTATATGCCCCAGAAATTGCACATAGATCCCAGCCTGCCATTGAACGTCAAACACTTCCTGGCGCTGGGCGGGAGTCCGCGGCTGGCGGAAGACGAGGTTCTCAGCATGACGGGCATCGCCCATCTGCGCAAAACGCCCATGCAGCGGTTGTCTGGCGGGGAGACCCAGCGCGTACTGCTTGCCCGGGCACTGCTGAGGGACCCGCAGCTACTGGTGCTCGATGAGCCGGTTCAGGGTGTGGACGTAACGGGACAGGCAGCCCTGTATGAGTTGATCAGCGATATCGCCAAGGCACGTCAATGCGGTGTGCTGTTAGTGTCGCACGACCTCCACCTGGTCATGGCCACCACGGATACCGTCGTATGCCTCAACCAGCACATCTGCTGTTCGGGCCACCCGCAAAAAGTCTCCAGTGACCCCGCCTACCTGGCTCTTTTCGGCCGCAGCCCCCGCCCGCAGATGGCCATTTATACCCACCATCACGATCACCAGCATGATGTTCATGGCAATGTGATCCAGCCCCACGGGCACACCCGGTGCGGCCCCCAGTGTGAACAGGATCACCATGCCTGACTTTCTGCTCTACGCGCTCCTTGCCGGTATCGGCGTCGCCCTGGTTGCCGGTCCGCTGGGCGCTTTCGTTGTGTGGCGGCGCATGGCCTATTTCGGCGATACCCTGGCCCACTCGGCCTTGCTTGGCGTGACATTCGGCCTGCTGCTATCCATCAATCTGAACCTGGCGGTAGCCCTGGGCTGCCTGCTGCTGGCGCTGCTGCTGGTCGCGCTGCAACACAAGAGCCTGCTGGCAACCGATACGCTGCTGGGCATGCTCTCCCACTCGACATTGGCGCTGGGCCTGGTTTGCGTCAGCCTGTTTGGCGACAACCGCGTGGATCTGATGGCCTACCTGTTTGGCGATATCCTGTCCGCCAATCTGACGGATGTCATCAGCGTATGGCTGGTGGCGCTGGTGGCATTGACCGCACTCATATGGCTCTGGAAGCCCTTGCTGGCGATTACGGTTCACGAGGAACTGGCGCGGGTCGAGGGCATAGCAGTGGCCGGTGTGCGCACCGCGCTGATGCTGTTGATAGCGCTGGTCATCGCCATTGCCATGAAGGTGGTCGGTGTATTGCTGATCACCGCCCTGATGATCATTCCGGCCGCCACCAGCCGTCGCCTGACCCATACACCGGAGCACATGGCGATCGCCGCCAGCCTGCTGGGTCTGCTGGCGGTTCTTCTGGGACTCGCGGCGTCCTTCTGGTGGGACACGCCTGCCGGCCCGTCCATGGTGCTGGCAGCCACCAGCTTTTTTATTGCCAGTTTATTTAAAAAACAATCCATTTAGCATGAAACATATGTAAGATATCTCTCACATCAGCTGGTGTTATTGACGGCTTTTACTTAAGCTTCAGTCGATGCACACTGCCAGGGTACAAGTCTCGCCGCGAGGCACAAGGACGCAGTCATGACTATGCTCAATATCGGCCAAGAGGCCATTCCAAGCCGGGAGATCGCTGCCAAAATCGAGGCAGACATTGCTTTTTTAGAGGAACGTCTGTTTACGCTGCTTGAGCAGGAAAGCCCCAATCCCGTCATCGTCGATACCTACAAAGCCATGCTCGAAAGCCGCCAGGCACTGCTCGACTGGCTGTTGCAGAATGAACGCAAAGCCAGCAACGGCTGACGCCCCTTACACTCCAACACTTCTTTACAAACCACCATTATTTTCCGATTCCTGCCTTGCATTGGCCTCGCAGGCCAATACCATGCTGTCATCGAAAATTCATGGAAATGTTGTGTGTTCGTCACAGTCTCGGGCAAGTATTTCGGCAACGATCGTGACGGGAAGATGCCATGCCGACTGCCAGCCCAACGCTATCCACGCAAGCCACCCCCAGGAGCACCCACAGTACCAGCCCGTTGATCCATGCCCGCACCATCTGGATCTCGGATATCCACCTGGGCTATCGCGACTGCAAAGCAGAATACCTGCTGGATTTTCTCGAGCAGATCAACTGCGACACCCTCTATCTCGTAGGGGACGTCATAGATCTCTGGGCACTCAAACGACGCTTCTGCTGGCCTGCGCGGCACTATCAGGTGATGCTCAAATTCTACGAGCTCGCCAACCGCGGTGTACGAGTCATCTACGTGCCGGGCAATCACGACGAGCCTATCCGCCATTTCAGCGGCGAGTCTTTTGGTCCCATTGAAATCACACTGGAACACGAATATGTCACGGCTGACGGCAAGCGGTTGCTGATCATGCATGGCGATGCCATGGACGCTTACATCAACCTCAGTTGGATCACCCGTTTTTGTGGCGATATCGCCTATGATCTGCTGCTGTTCATCAATCGTTGGGCCAACCGCTTTCGGCACTGGACCGGGCGGCCGTATTTTTCCCTGGCCCGGTTGATCAAAAGCAATATCAAGGGGGCGAGGGAAGCCATCCAAACCTATCAGCGGGAGGCGATGGATGAAGCGCGGCGGCGCGGCTATGACGGCGTTATCTGCGGCCACATCCACTACCCGGCCCTGCTGGAGGAAGAAGGAATCCGTTACGCCAATACCGGCGATTGGATCGAGAGCTGTTCAGCACTGATTGAAGATCATCATGGACATATGCGCCTGATGCATTACACCAACCAGGCGCAGTGGCAGGAAGAACAGGTTTGCCTCAAACGGGCCTAGTCCATCGGCGCTTCACGGTAATAGAGGCGATAGCTCACCTGCCCTGCGCGCTTGTCCCGATGAAGCACCCAATTGAGCGGGACCTGGTAGCTGTCATCGAGGCCTGATTCCACATAGATACTGGCTGAGTCAGCCAGCCAGTTGCCGGACTCCAGGGCATCCACCACAGCCTGCCAGAGATCCCCGGCAAAGGGCGGGTCCACAAACACGAGCTCGAAAGCCGCCTCCGGATTGCCTCGCCGCAACCAGTTCAGGGCATCCTCCTGAATCACCCTCGCCCCGGTGTCCGCGCCCAAAAGAGCCAGGTTATCCCGCAGGCAAGCTGTCGCCGCCCGGTCCCGTTCCACCAGCAAGACATCCGCCGCGCCACGGGAAAGTGCCTCCAGGCCCAGCGCGCCTGAACCGGCAAAAAGATCCAGGCAGCGAGCCCCCACAATCTCCGGAGCCAGCCAGTTGAACAGGGTTTCACGAATCCTGTCACCCGTGGGCCTCAGTCCATCCACCGAGGGAAAGCGCAGCCGGCGCCCGCGCCACCGGCCGCCGATGATGCGAAGTTGGTTGCTGTGGATGGATGCTTGTCGAGGGCCGGGTCGGGCGCGGGGATTCAAGGCTGTGTCACTCGCTCAGGGGAACAGAAGTGGTAGGATAGCGTCTTTCTTTTGCGGGCTCACCCGTATTCCGGATATCGACTCGACACAGATTGCCCCTATGCTGTTCAACCTTTTCAAAAAATCCGACAAGCCCGCCGACGCCACAGAATCCGGGCAGACCGCGCCTGTCGCCCCGGAGGCTCCTGCCAGCGCAGAAGTTCCTACCAATCCGGAGGCTCCTGCCAACCCGGAAACACCTGCCACGATTGAAGAGCCCGCTGCCAAGCCCGGTTTTTTTGCCCGCATCCGCCAGGGGTTGGCGCGCACCAGCAATAATTTTGCCGAAGGGCTGGGCAACCTCATCCTGGGGCGCAAGACCATTGACGATGACCTGCTGGAGGAACTGGAAACCCAACTGCTGGTTGCGGATGTGGGCATAGCGGCCACAGGCGAGATCATCGAATCCCTGACAACCCAGGTATCGCGCAAGCAACTGGCTGATCCCGCCGCCCTCTATCAAGCCCTGCGCCAACAGCTTGCCGGGCTTCTGGCAACCGCCGAAAAACCCCTGGTCATCGATTCCGCGCACAAGCCTTTTGTGATTCTGGTCGTGGGCGTCAACGGCGTGGGCAAAACCACGACCATTGGCAAACTGGCCAAGCGGCTGCAAAACGAGGGCCGCAAAGTCATGCTGGCGGCTGGCGACACCTTCCGCGCCGCCGCCGTGGAACAGCTTCAGGTCTGGGGCGAGCGCAACCAGATTCCCGTGATCGCCCAGCATACCGGCGCCGATTCGGCGTCGGTCATCTACGATGCCGTCCAGGCTGCCCAATCGCGGGGACTCGATGTCGTCATTGCCGACACGGCAGGCCGCCTGCACAACAAAGGGCACCTGATGGACGAGCTGGCCAAAGTCAAGCGGGTCATGGCCAAGCTGGATGCAAGCGCGCCCCATGAAGTCCTGCTGGTGCTGGACGCAGGCACGGGCCAGAACGCGCTGAACCAGGCCCGCCAATTCCGTGAGGCCGCGGGTGTTACCGGCCTGGCACTGACCAAGCTGGATGGCACCGCCAAAGGCGGCGTCATCTTCGCCCTCAGCAAGGAGCTGGGACTGCCTGTGCGATTCATCGGCGTGGGAGAAGGCATAGATGACCTCCAGCCCTTTGCGGCCGAAGCCTTTATCGAGGCGCTGTTTTCCCGGTGATCCGCTTCGACAACGTCAGCAAGCGTTACGCCAACGGTTTCGACGCCCTGACCCGGCTCGATTTCGAGGTGGCTCGGGGCGAGATGGTGTTCCTGACCGGCCATTCTGGCGCGGGCAAAAGCACCCTGATGAAGCTGATCATGCTGATGGAACGCCCCAGCCATGGACAGGTGCTGATCGACGGGCGCAACCTCAACCGGCTCAGCCAGGGCCAGATTCCCCTCTACCGCCGCACTGTGGGCGTTGTCTTTCAAAACCACCAGTTGCTGTTTGACCGCAGTGTTTTCGATAACGTGGCCCTGCCGCTTCAGGTCGCGGGCATCAATCACCAGGATATCGGCCGCCGGGTACGGGCCGCGCTCGACAAGGTAGGGCTTCTAGACAAAGAACGCCGCAACCCCGTCACCCTCTCCGGTGGTGAGCAGCAGCGGGTCGGCATCGCACGCGCCGTCGTCAACAAGCCCGCGCTCCTGCTGGCCGACGAGCCCACGGGGAATCTCGACCCGGAGCTTTCCGCGGAAATCATGAATCTTCTCACCCAGTTCAACGACGTTGGCGTCACGGTCATGATAGCCAGCCACGACCTGGAATTGCTCAAGCGCATGAACCGGCGGGTACTGGGCCTGGCGCAGGGCCAGCTGGTACACGATGGGGTACTGTGGTGATGGCCAGGCGACCCGTCGAGCGGCCGAGCGGTGCCGTCCAGAGCAAATCCCGTCCGGGAGACCGCCTGGATGCCTGGTTTGCCCATCACAGCACCAGCGCCATCGACAGCCTGTTGCGCCTGCTGCAACACCCCGGCCAGAGCCTGATGACCTGGCTTGTGGTCGCCATCGCCCTGGTGCTGCCAGCGGCGCTGTTCGTGGTGCTGCTCAATCTCCAGCAACTGGCCACTCACTGGGAAAGCAGCAATCAGTTGTCCGTTTTTCTGCAACCGGATATTACCGACTCGCAAGCGCAGCAGTTGCGTGACACCTGGGCGTCGCGCCCTGATGTCCGGACCGTCAGCTACCTCTCGCCGGATCAGGCATTGGTGGAATTTCGTGAATTCTCCGGCCTGGGCCGATTGCTGGACAGCCTGGAACAAAACCCGCTGACCGGCGTGCTGCTGGTTCAGCCCGGCCAACTGACCCTGACAGAACTGGACACCCTGCAAGCTTATCTCGCGGACGAACCCGGCGTGGATGAAGTGCGCATGGACATGCAGTGGGTGCAGCGCCTGGAACAATTGATGGCACTGGCGGAACGGCTGGTCATGGCGCTCGCGGGGCTGCTGGCCCTGGGGCTGGTGCTGATCATCGGCAATACCCTGCGCCTGGCCATCGAGAACCGCCGCGACGAGATACTGGTGGTCAAGCTGGTGGGCGGGACGGATGCCTACGTACGCCGCCCCTTTCTCTATACCGGCCTATGGTATGGCCTGGGCGGAGGCCTGCTCGCCGCCCTGCTGCTGGCGTTCGGTCTGGCCTGGCTGGGGGAGCCCGCAGGCTTGCTGGCGGACCTGTACCACAGCCAGTTCCGCCTGCGGGGACTGGGTTTCATCGGCAGCCTGCAACTGATTCTCGCCGGTGGATTGCTGGGGCTTCTCGGGGCCTGGCTGGCCGTCGGCAGGCACCTGCGCCTGCTCCAGCCGCATTAACGCAAGTTTACCCGAAGCATACCGATTCCCAACCTTCATCGAGGCCGCCGTGACGCGGATTTCTGCCGATAACCATTTGATTTATATGATCTTTACTCGGCGCCCAGGGAACTTTACACCAACGTAGCACTCGAAGCGCACAAATGCTAAACTCGAGCACATACTTTGAGGAGGTAAAACCCATGAGCACAAGTCTGCAACCTATCGGCGTCCTCGCCCCGGGTGCAAACCTGAATGCCTATGTTCAAGCGGTTAGCAGTTTCTCAATTTTATCAGCCGAGCAGGAACAGGAGCTGGCCGAGGACCTTTACTACAACGGCAACCTGGATGCAGCGCGCAAGCTGGTCATGGCGCATCTGCGCTTTGTCGTGCATATCGCGCGCTCCTACAACGGCTATGGCCTGCCATTGGGGGACCTGATCCAGGAAGGCAATGTCGGCCTCATGAAGGCCGTCAAGCGCTTCAATCCGGAAAAAGGCGTGCGCCTGGTATCCTTTGCGGTCCACTGGATCAAAGCCGAGATTCACGAGTTTATTTTGCGTAACTGGCGCATCGTCAAGATCGCCACCACCAAGGCGCAGCGGAAACTTTTCTTCAACCTGCGCGGTGCCAAAAAGCGTCTGGCCTGGCTCACCAATGATGAAGCCGCCGCCGTCGCCCAGGACCTGAATGTGGACATTCAGCAGGTACGCGAGATGGAAGGCCGCCTCGCCTCCTATGACGCCGCCTTTGATGCCGGAGAAGATGACGAGGATGACAGTTATGTCGCCCCCGCCCATTACCTGGAAGACAAGCGCTATGATCCAGCCAGCCAGCTGGAAGCCGCGGACTGGGAAGCCACCAGTGTCAACGGCCTGGAACTGGCGATGGAAAAACTGGATGACCGCAGCCGCACCATTCTCCAGCGCCGCTGGTTGAGTGATGACAAGGCCACATTGCACGATCTGGCCGCCGAATACGGCGTTTCCGCTGAGCGTATTCGCCAGTTGGAAAAAAATGCCATGAACAAGGTTAAAACCATGATGCTGGAAGCCTGACCACCCAGCCGACGCCCCTTCTCACAAGCCGCACCCTGTGCGGCTTTTTTTATGGCCTGCCATTCCCTGGCGACCACCCTTCGGGCCGCCGCTGGCGCGACGTTGAAAATAGCTCCCGGCTATTTTTTATGGCCTGCCATTCCTGAAGCCGCTTACAAACTTTGGCGCAACCGGCCCGACAGGGTAAACTCCGCTTTTTCATCTGCGCATGATTTTTCCATGATTCACGACGACTCGACCCCTGCCGGCCTGTACCTTGAGGCCAGCGATGACGGCAATTTTTTAATCAAGCCCGAATTCAAACCCAAATCGATCCGCAGCTTCGTCATCAGGGCCGGGCGCATCACCCAAGGCCAGAAGCACGCCTTTGAAGACTGGTGGCCCGACTACGGCCTCAGCCTTCATCGAGGCCGCCTTGATCCGGACGCCTGTTTCGGCCGCCAGGCCCCACGGGTGCTGGAAATCGGCTTCGGCATGGGCGATTCGCTGTTCGCCATGGCCTCGGATGAGCCGGACAAGGATTTCATCGGTATCGAGGTCCATCCACCGGGTGTCGGACGCCTGATCAACAATGCCGGCAAAACGGGATTGACCAACCTGCGGGTCTATATGGCAGACGCCATGGACGTGCTGGAAGACTGCATTCCCGATCAAAGCCTGACGCGGCTGCAAATCTATTTTCCCGACCCCTGGCACAAAAAAAAGCACCACAAGCGCCGCATGATCCAGCCGGCCTTTGTACAACGGCTGCGCAGCAAGCTTGCCCTGGGCGGCGTGCTCCACCTGGCCACCGACTGGCAGCATTATGCCGAGCAGATGCTGGAGGTGATGAGCGCTGCCGAGGGCTTCCGCAACCTATCACCCGGGGGAGATTATTGCCCGCGGCCGGCCTACCGCCCCATCACCAAATTTGAAAAGCGCGGCGAGCGCCTGGGCCATGGTGTCTGGGACTTGCTGTTCGAGCGTATCCATTGATCCCTGAGAGACACCATGCCCTTGCCAGCTTTGCGGCCAGGGATTAGTGTAAAGACCCTTTCCATTCCCAGACCAGCGAGCAAACCCATGAAAAACATCGGAATTGGCATTGCCCTACTCTGTCTTACCAGCGCCTGTACCTGGGTGAAGGTCAACGAGGACGGAAACCGGGTTGCCGTCACCAATGCATCCCAGGTCGGCAACTGTGAGCGTCTGCGCACCGTGAGCGTCAAGGTCACCTCCAACCTCGGCCCGGTGGAACGCAACAACGACAAGGTATCGACCGAACTGCGCAACATGGCGCGCAACGAAGCCGCCAGATACGGCGGTGACACCATAGTCCCCACTACCGACATCGACAACGGCGGTCAGGACTTTGCCGTTTACCGGTGTAAATAATCGCCACTGCCGCCCCGGCGGGCCAGGCTTCCCCGGCCTGCCGGACCCCTCCTGCAAACCTTGCCGTTCTTTGCTAGTGTTATCACTATCCCGTCTTCATTCTGTAACAATTCCGCAATAATCTCGGTGATCATTTCTGCTCGACCCCTAGGGAGCTGACTGTGTCAAAGGCATTTTTCAACCGCGAACTGAGCCTGCTGGAGTTCAACCGGCGGGTGCTTTATCAAGCTTATAATCAGGCGCTGCCCCCGATGGAACGTTTGCGGTTTCTATGTATTTTTTCCACCAACCTGGACGAATTCTTTGAAGTCCGGGTAGGCGGACTGGTGGAAATGATCGAACTCAGCGCGCCAAGTCCCGTGGGGCCAGATGGCCTGAACCAGACCCAGATACTGCAAGAAATTTCCGAGCGCGCCCACCGCCTGGTGGACGAACAGTACCAGATACTCAACCAGCAGATATTCCCACTGCTGCGCGACAACGATATCCGTGTACTGCGCCGCGAAGAATGGAATGAAGGCCACATCAATTACCTGCGCCGCTTTTTCGAGACGGATATCCTGCCGGTGCTCAGCCCCATAGGGCTCGATCCTGCTCACCCCTTCCCACGCATTCTCAACAAAAGCCTCAACTTCATTGTGAAGCTGGATGGCAAGGATGCCTTCGGACGCAACTCCGGACGCGCCATTGTCCAGGTACCGCGTTCGCTGCCACATATTATCGAGCTGCCGTCGGAAGTCGCGTCCCAGGGGCGCGAGTTTGTGTTTGTGTCGTCCATCATCCATCACTTCATGGCCGAGATATTCATCGGCATGGCGGTTATCGAAAGCTACCAGTTCAGGCTGACCCGCAACTCGGACATCTTTTTGGACGAGGAAGAAACCGAAGATCTGTTGCGCGCCGTGCAGGGCGAGCTGGCCTACCGTCAATACGGCGATGAAGTAAGGCTGGAGATTGCCGACACCTGCCCGTCGGAACTTGAGCAGTTTTTATTGCAGCGCTGCGAAATCAAGGAGCGGGATCTCTACCGGCTCAATGGGCCGGTAAACCTCAACCGGCTGAGCGACCTGTTTGAACTGGTCAAGGACCCGCATTTTTATTTTCCGCCCTTTGTGCAGGCCATGCCCAAGCTGCCCAAGCGTTCCAACAGCTATTTTGAAGCTTTGCAGAAGCATGACCTGTTGCTACACCACCCGTTTGATTCTTTCCAGTGCGTGGTGGATTTCTTGCGAGAAGCGACAACAGACCCCCAGGTACTTGCCATCAAGCAAACGCTTTACCGCACCGGCTCCAACTCACCGGTCGTGGACGCCCTGGTCAATGCCGCCAAGGCGGGCAAGGAAGTCACCGCGATCGTTGAGCTGCGCGCGCGCTTCGACGAGGAACAGAACGTCGCACTGGCCGAGCGACTGCAACGCTACGGCATTCACGTCATCTATGGTGTCGTAGGCTACAAAACCCACTCCAAGATGCTGTTGGTGGCCCGGCGCGAACAAGACCGGGTGCGCTATTACGTACACCTGGGCACCGGCAACTATCACCCCAAAACCAGCATGGTCTACACCGACTATGGCCTGATGACGTCTGACAAGGAAATCTGTGATGATGTCTACCGGGTGTTTTTACAACTGTCGAGCATGGGCAAGGCGTCCAAGATGGATGCGCTGCTCTACGCTCCCTTCACCTTGCACAAGGGATTGATCAGGCGCATCCGCCAGGAAAAAGAATCGGCTGAGCAGGGGAAGCCCGCGCGCATCATCGCCAAGATGAACGCACTTTACGATGAAGAGCTGGTAAACGAGCTCTATGCCGCATCCCAAGCGGGCGTGCAGATAGACTTGATCGTACGCGGTATATGCCAGTTGCGTCCGGGCGTGGAAGGATTATCGGAAAATATCCGCGTGCGCTCGATCATCGGCCGATTCCTCGAGCACAGCCGGGTTTTCTATTTTGAAAACGGTGGCAATCCGGAACTCTGGTGTTCAAGCGCGGACTGGATGAGCCGCAACATGTTTCACCGGGTGGAGACCTGCTTTCCCATCCGGCAGAAAAAAGTACGCGACCGGATCATGGAAGACCTGCATCTGTATCTGGCGGACAACACACATGCCTGGATACTGAAGGAAAGTGGCAGCTATGAAATTCTCAGCCCGGAAGAGGGACAGGAGCCGGTGGACTCCCAGGCCACGCTGCTGAGCCGGTGGACCACAGGTAAATTGACGCAATCCTGAATATCAGGGCGCCAGCCGCAGCCTGTAATCTATATCCTGCAGATAACGTACTTCTGTCTCGAGATCCGCCGCGGCCAGCGGATTTTCTTCCAGCCAGTTATCCGGCAGTATCAGGGTCAATCCCTGCCCTTTGGCGCGGAGTTTGATCTCGGGCAAGCCTTTTTTGCGCGGGCCGCGATGGAAAATAATGGCCAACCGCAACAGGATGGCAATCTGCACCAGCGCGCTGTTCTCGAGGGGAAAATATTTGACAGGGAAACGCTTGCGATGCGCGAGCACCAGGGCCGCCAGCTGCAATTGCTCCGCGCGTGAATAGCCCGCCAGATCCACATGTTCAACGATATAAGCACTGTGCCTGTGATAATCGTTGTGGGCGATGTCCAGGCCCACGGCGTAAAGCCGGGCGGACCAGCGCAGCAACTTTCCCGCGTCGCCACTGTTCAGGCCCCAATCATCCGTAACCTGGTCCAAAAGCGCCAGGGCCGTCCGCTCTACCCGTGCCGACTTCTCCATGTTGACGTGAAAACGCTTGGCCAGCGCATCGACACTGGCCTGGCGGATATCGTGATTTTCCAGGCGGCCTTTGAGATCGTAGAGCAGGCCTTCCCGCAAGGCCCAATCGGCGGCGAGCATATAACCCAGTTGCAGGCTTTCAAATAATGCTTGCAGGACGATGACGCCGCCGAGGAAAACCGCCTGGCGGTCTTCCGTCAAACCCGGCAGTTTCAAATCCGTATTGCCGTGCAGGCGATACAACTGGATGATTTTTTCCAGGCTGTCGCGAGTGATGCTGCCATCGCTCCAACCGTGGCTTTCACATACGCGGGCCACCGCCTTGATGGTACCCGACGCGCCCAGGACCTCCTGCCAGCCGCGCTCGAGAAAAGTTTCGATAATGGGTTCCACTTCCTGCAGGCAGGCAATGCGCGCTTTTTTGATCGCCTTGTCCGTGACCTTGCCATCGAAAAAAAACGTTTTGCTGATGGCCACGCACCCCATGCTCAAGCTTTCCTTGACCAGGGGCGTCATGCCCTCGCCCAGAATCACCTCGGTACTGCCACCGCCAATATCCACCACGACACGCCTGCCATCCGCCGGCGCGATGCAGTGGGCCACACCGAGATACACCAGCCGCGCCTCTTCATCACCGGAAATGATTTCCACCGGGTGGCCAAGACGAGCCTGGGCATCGGCAAGGAACTGGCGCGCATCTGCAATGCTGCGCAGGGTCTTGGTGCCCACGATGCGGACACTGCGGGAGGGGTAGCCGCGCAAACACTCGCCAAACCGCTCCAGGCAGGCCATGGCGCGATCGCGCGCCTCCTGACTGAGCGTACCGTCGGCCTCCAACCCCCAACCCAAACGCACAGGCTCACGCAGACGATCCAGCAGAATCAGCTGATCATCTTCCCAGCGGGCAATAATCATATGGAAGCTGTTGGAGCCCAGGTCTATGGCAGCGATATGGCTGGCGTGGGAGGTATCCTTGCGGGAGAGGTTGAACATGGTTCAAGGCTCCTGGCAATGCAGCTGCCGGTCGGCTCTGGCGGAAAGCCGCCCGGATTCGGCTGCTCCCTGCCGGGAGCAGCCATCGGATTCAAATCAGTTGACGGGCGCCTCGGCGGAAGCCGATTCAGCAGCTTGCTGGCGAGCCACCTGCACCGCCTGGACAAATACCGCATCAAAGTTGATCGGCGGCAGGAGCAGGGATGGGAATCCACCGCGATTCAATACACCGTCGATTGCTTCCCGGGCATAGGGAAAGAGGATTTGCGGACAGGCCGTATTGATTACCTGGGCAAACTGGTTGCGCTCAAAGCCTTTGATGATGAAAAGCCCGGCCTGCTTGACTTCCACCAGGAAAAGCGTGCGGCTTTCCACGGTTGCGGTGATCGTCAGCAGCAACACCACTTCCACCAGTTCTTCATTGAGCTGGGTGACCTGGACATTCAGGTCCTGCTGGATCTTGGGTGAATTGGCATTGACCTTCAGCAGCGCCTCGATTCCCATCGGGGTCTCGAAGGACAAGTCCTTGAGGTAGACGCGCTGGATGGCAAAACTGGGGGCATCTTGTTGAGCCGCTTGAGCCGCGTCGGACTGGCCTGCTTCTTCAGGCGTGTTGGGGGTATTTTCGTCTGTCATAACAAATATCCGGTCGGGTGAATAAAAAATAACTTGTCACAATGCCTGCGCGACACAGGCAGGCTGCTAATCCTGATCCGCCAGCAATCCATCCAGTTGGCCACTCTTGTCCAGTGCCCAGAGATCGGTGAAGCCGCCCACATGCCGCTCACCGATCCAGATCTGGGGTACGGTACGCTGGCGGCTGCGCTCCATCATGATCTGGCGCTGGGCCGGCTCCAGGTCAACCCGGATTTCCTCATAGCTGACACCCTTGTCGGCGAACAGCCGCTTGGCATTGACACAATAGGGACACATGGCCGTGGTGTAGATGAGGACGCGGGGCATGCTTATTTCACCAAAGGCAACGACTGCGCCTGCCATTCGGCAATGCCACCAGCCAGGCGGCGTACATCGTGCCCCTGCCGCGCCAGGTTGCGGCCCACGACACCGGCGTGCTGGCCCATTTTGTCAGCCACGATGATCACCTTGCCGCGGTAGGGCTCCAACTGGCCGGTATCGGCGGTAATTCTGGCATAGGGAATATTGACCGCACCGACGATATGGCCCGCCTTGAATTCGCCGGCATCGCGCACATCCAGCAGCACGGCGGTATCCGTGTTGAGCAGGCGGGTGACCTCGTGGGCAGAAATGGGGCGGCCGCTTTTGATGCGCTCGCGCCAGAGGTATATGTACCCCAGCACGATCAGGGTCGCGAACAGCAACCATTCCTGGGCCATAAAGATGAAAAAGTTATTCACAACAAAAGGCTCTCACGACAAAGTGCTCTCGGGCCGTTTCCGGGCAACCCCCGGCCACAGGGGTGCGGACGGGTGGTAAAAGTGGGCGGCAGTATACACCATCGCGCAGCGATTGCTCAGCGCCCGCCCCAGGCAATCACCGCCATAGCGAGAATCAGGATCGGCAGCGTGGTGATACGCTCCGCAACCGGTTAGAATAACAGCACTTTCATTGCGGTAATCCCCGGCCTGTACACCGGCTTGCCACCTGGCCCCACCTTTTGACTCAAGAGCGACCTGCACGCATGACAGCTTCCAAAAAGCCCCTTGTTCTCCTGGTTCTGGATGGTTTTGGCTATTCGGAAAAAACCAAGTACAACGCCATACATGCTGCCCATACACCGGTATTCGACCGCCTGTGGGCCTCACGCCCCAAAAGCCTGATAGCCACATCCGGCCTGGAGGTCGGCCTGCCCGAAGGCCAGATGGGCAACAGCGAAGTGGGCCACATGACATTGGGCGCGGGCCGGGTGGTCTACCAGAACTTTACCCGCATCAATAAATCCATCAGCGACGGCGATTTTTTCAACAATCCCGTTTATGTCGAGGCCATCGACAGCGCCGTGCGCGACAACAAGGCGGTGCACCTGCTGGGCCTGTTGTCCGAAGGCGGCGTCCACAGCCATCAGGACCATATTTACGCCATGATAACCATGGCGGCCCAGCGCGGCGCCAGGCAGGTTTACCTGCATGCCTTCCTCGATGGCCGCGACACGCCGCCGCGCAGCGCCGAAAGCTCCCTGCAACACGCCCAGGATCTTTTTGCCCAACTGGGCGTGGGCCGGGTGGCCTCCATCTGTGGCCGCTACTTCGCCCTGGACCGCGACAACCGCTGGGATCGCGTCAAGGCCGCCCACGATGTCATGGTCACTGGTGATGCTGAATTCGATGCACTGACCGCCGTCGAAGGACTCAAAGCCGCCTATGAACGCGGCGAGAATGACGAGTTCGTCAAAGCCACGGTGATCTGCGGCGAAGGCGAAGAAGTCGCCACCATCAATGACGGCGATTCAGTGATCTTCATGAACTTCCGCCCCGACCGGGCCCGTGAAATCACCCGCGCATTGATCGACGCCAATTTCGATGGCTTTGTCCGCGATATCAACCCGCAGATCGCGCATTTCGTGCAAACCACTGAATACGCCTCCGACATCCAGGCGCCCATCGCCTTCCCGCCGGAAGACCTGAATAACTCCTTTGGCGAATACCTTGCCAGCCTGGGCAAGACCCAGCTCCGCATTGCCGAGACCGAGAAATACGCCCACGTCACCTTCTTCTTCAACGGTGGCAACGAAGTGGTCTATCCCGGCGAGGACCGGATACTGGTGCCCTCGCCCAAGGTGGCCACCTATGACCTGCAACCGGAAATGAGCGCGCCCGAAGTCACCGACAAGCTGGTGGCGGCCATCGAGTCCGGCCGCTACGACGCGGTGATCTGCAACTACGCCAACTGTGACATGGTGGGTCACTCAGGCATTTTCGAGGCCGCGGTCAAGGCGGTCGAAGCCGTCGATACCAGCCTGGGCCAGGTACTGGCCGCCATCGAAAAAATGGGGGGCGAGGCCCTGGTTACCGCCGACCACGGTAATGTGGAAGAAATGTTCGACGAAGAGACCGGCCAGCCGCATACCCAGCACTCCACCCTGCCGGTGCCTTTCATCTTCGTCAGCCCGCGTGCCGGGCGTATCGTGGAAGGGGGTTCGCTCGCTGATGTCGCGCCCACCATGCTGCACCTGATGGGATTGCCACAGCCAGCGGAGATGACCGGGCGCAACCTGATCATTCTCGACTGATACATCACCAGAGCCGGTTCGCGTCCATCATGGTCCGCTCCGTTGACACACGATATTGCCGTATGCTGTTGGCATTGCTGGCGCTGCTGGGTGCCGGCCATGTCATGGCCGACCAGCGGGCGGAGCTTCAGCGGTTGCAGGAAAACATCCAGGCACTGCAACAGGAGCTGAAAAACATCCAGGGAACCCGTTCCAGCCTGCAACAGGAATTGGAGCACAACGAGAAGGACATGGGCGAACTGCTCAAGAAGATCGACCAGATTCAAAAGGGCCTGCAACAACAGAACCGCGAGCTGGAACAGCTCAACCAGGAAAAAACCGGCTTGCAGGAAGCCCTCCTCCAGCAGGAACAGGCCCTGGCCACACATCTCCGCGTCGCCTATCGCCAGGGGCGGCAAAGCCAGTTGCAGCTGCTGCTCAACCAGGAATCCCCCGAACGCCTGAGCCGCCTCCTGGGCTATCACCAGCGCCTCCTGCAATCACAGCGCGACAGGCTCGACCGCTACCTCGCCACCCTGGACCGCCTCGACGCCCTTGAGCCGCACATCCTGGCCAGGCGCGATGCCCTCGCTGAAAACCGCCAGGCACTCGAACAGCAGCGCAAAACCCTGACCAGTCACCAGACCCGCCGCCAGCAGACCCTGGCGCAACTGAATGCCAGTCTCAATGATAAGGATGCCGAACTGCGCCAGATGCAGGAAGACAGGGATCGGTTGCAACAGTTGCTGACACGGGTCACCCAGAGCCTCGGCAATCAACCCTTGCCCGGCGAGGGCGCGAGCTTCAGCAGCCGCAAGGGCAAGCTGCTCTGGCCTGCCCAGGGGCGGGTCGTCTCCCGTTTCGGCAGTCCCAGGCTGGGCAGCCAGCTACCCAGGAATGGCATGCTGATCGGCGCGGGGGCAGGAGAACCCGTCCTCGCCGTCCATCACGGGAGGATCGTATTCGCCGACTATTTCCGCGGCCATGGCCTGTTGATCATTATCGACCACGGCGAGGGCTATCTCAGCCTGTATGCCCATAACCAGAGCCTGTTCAAGGCCACTGGCGATTGGGTGAAAGCGGGGGAGGCCATTGCGAGCGTGGGCAACAGCGGTGGCCAGGAACAGGCCGGGCTCTATTTCGAGATCCGCCACCGGGGACAACCCACCGATCCGGTTGCCTGGCTGGCCCGTGCCTGAGCGAGGCCGCCCGGAGATGATGAACCGTAAAAAATGATAATTTTGCGGCCTGAAAGCTGTCTATTTACAGGCCCCTGGCTTAAGGTGCACCTTCAGTATCCCCCTTGAGACCGGGGCGCGTCCGCTACCCAACTACAGACCACAGGTGCGGACCCGTGAACCCAGGAGACATTCATGCGTAACCCACATCTTTCACGCCTGCTCGGTTTGGGAGCCCTGCTCTCTGTGCCGTTTCTGGCCTTGGCAGACAGCAGTGACCGGGTGGAGCCGGGCCTTCTGCCATTGGAAGAGCTGCGCACGTTTACCCGGGTCTACGACCATATCCGCAGCGGTTATATCGATGAGATCAGTGACAGCGAGCTGCTGGAATACGCCATCAAAGGCATGCTGGCCGAACTGGACCCCCATTCCGCCTATCTGGACAAGACCGCCTATGAAAACCTGCAAGTCAACACCACCGGCGAATTCGGCGGCGTTGGCGTGGAGATCGGACAGGAAAACGGCTTCATCAAGGTGATCTCCCCCATCGATGGCACGCCCGCGCAAAAGGCGGGCATAGAGGCGGGAGACCTGATCATTCGCCTGGACGACAAACCGGTCAAGGGCATGGGCATCAACCAGGCCATTGACATGATGCGCGGTCCCAAGGGCAGCAACCTGATCCTCAATATCATGCGCTCCGGCGTGGAAAAGCCTTTTGATGTGCATATCGTGCGCGACATCATCAAGGTCGAAAGCGTGCGCACACGGCTGCTGGAAGACGATTACCTCTACATCCGGATCGCGCAATTCCAGGTGAACAGCGGCCGCGACCTGATCAGGCGTGTCGATGAGCAACTGGAAAAACATCCGGGCCTCAAGGGGCTTGTCCTGGATCTGCGCAACAACCCTGGCGGAGTGCTCCAGGCCTCGGTGGAAGTGGCCGATGCCTTCCTCGATCAGGGGCTGGTGGTCTACACCGAAGGGCGGCTGGAGAACAGCGATATCAAATACCAGGCCAGCCCTGGCGACGTGGCCCAGGGCATACCCCTGGTGGTACTGATCAATGAGGGTTCCGCGTCAGCCGCGGAAATCGTCGCCGGCGCCCTGCAAGACCATAAGCGCGCCGTCATCATGGGCACGCGCAGTTTTGGCAAGGGCTCCGTCCAGACGGTGATCCCCATCACCGACGAGAAGGCCATCAAACTCACCACCGCACTTTATTTCACGCCCAGCGGCCGCTCCATCCAGGCCCAGGGGATAGAGCCGGATGTGGTTGTCGAACGTGCTGAAGTCAAGGCACTGCGCAGCGGCGGCACCCCCACGGAAGCCGACCTCAGCAGGCACCTGCCCAACCGCAACGGTGGGGCCGAAAGTGACACCCGGAGCCGGGAACAGAGCCGCAACACCCAGGGTACGCAACAGGACAACCAGTTGCAGGAGGCCTTGAACCTGCTCAAGGGATTGCAGATATTCCGCCAGCAATACAGCGGGCTCCAGACCGCCCAGGTAACAGAAGAAGACGGGGCAGTCCTCAACGATGCCCGGGATGAAACCAACCGTTAGGCCCATGCCCCGCCGCAGGATGCTTCATCGCTTCGCATGGCTGGTGGCCGGCCTGCTGGCGACCCAAGCGGCCTGGCCAGCACAACTCGGCATCATCATCGACGACCTGGGTTACAACGCTGAACTTGGCCGGCGAATCGTCGACCTTCCGGGCGACATCACGCTGGCCATCCTGCCCTTTACCCCCCACGGACAGGAGTTGGCAACAACAGGCTATCGCCAGGGCAAGGAAATCATCCTTCACGCCCCCATGAGCAACAGCCGTGACCTGCCATTGGGACCAGGCGGCCTGACCTCGGACATGGATCAGGATGAATTCCAGCAAGCACTGGAAAAGATGCTGGCGGCGGTCCCCCATATCCGTGGGCTCAACAACCATATGGGAAGCCAGCTCACCCGCGAAACCCGGCCCATGACCTGGCTGATGGCCGAGCTGGCCGACCGCGGCCTCTATTTTGTGGACAGCCGCACCAGCGCCGAGAGCCAGGCCCTCAGGGTGGCCCAATCCCGGCGCCTGCCCAGTGTGAAACGCGATCTTTTCCTGGATAATCAACGCGATATAACGCTCATCCGCCAGCAGTTGCAAAAGGCTCTGGTCCTGGCGCAACGCCGTGGACGGGCGCTGGCCATAGGCCATCCTTATCCCGAGACCCTGACCGTACTCGAAGAGCTGCCGGCCCTGCTGGCAACCACTGGTGTGCGGCTGGTCAAGGTTTCTGAACTCCTGCCTTCCTATCACGCGCCACCCTCCGCCTGCCCCGCCCCGCCGCTGTTGCTCTGGCGGCCCATGACCGCCCCGCCAGCCCCGCCAGAACCAGGCAGCTGGATGCAGACTTTTGGTTATGAGTCTTTCTAAATAACATACCAACTCGATCTATCCATACCGGGAGGCCCGGGTTTATAATCGGGCGGTAGTCTATTTTCCAACCGCCATCGTCTGTCGGGTTAACCGGTCCTTGGGGTTATAAGGGCTATGTAAGGTAAGCTCGAATTGCCTTGGAGGGCAAACAGCGTAGCGCTAGTCATACAGGATCCCGATCATGACCAACAGAGTAGGTGAACAGGGCAGCATCCCTCCCCGCAACGGGCGGTTTCTGCAGAAAGACGGCTATTGGTATTACAGCACCCGCGAGGGTGTGGATATTGGCCCTTTCGACAACCGCCCCGATGCGGAAGCAGGTGCGGCTGAATTTATCGACTTCATTTGTGCCTCCGAACCCAAGATCTTAGCTGCACTAAGACAATACCGCGCTGCCTGAAAAGGCCGTTAAGACTCGATGCCCCCTTTAGCAAAAAGGGCCCCGACTGGAGCCCTTTTTGTATCTTCCCCAAACATCCGCTTTATAAACGCACCTCGACTCCCTGGGCGCGCATGTAGGCTTTTGCCTGGGGCAGTGTGTATTCACGGAAGTGGAAAATACTGGCCGCCAGGACCGCATCGGCTCGCCCCTGGGTAACACCGTCAACCAGATGTTGCAGGTTACCGACGCCACCCGAGGCAATCACCGGAATCGGCACCGCGTCGCTGATGGCGCGCGTCACACCCAGGTCATAACCCTTTTTGGTGCCGTCGCCGTCCATGCTGGTCAGCAATATCTCACCCGCGCCGAATTCCGTCATTCTGACCGCCCACTCGACGGCATCGATCCCCGTCGGCTTGCGGCCACCGTGGGTGAATATCTCCCACCGCGGCGACTCACCCTCGCCGCTGACTCTCTTCGCGTCTATGGCCACCACGATGCACTGGGCACCAAAACGATCGGAGGCCGCTTTGACAAAATCCGGATTGAACACCGCCGCCGAATTGATGCTGACCTTGTCGGCACCGGCATTGAGCATGGTGCGGATATCCTCCACGGTGCGAATACCACCACCGACCGTCAGGGGAATGAACACCTCGCTGGCGATCTTCTCCACGGTGTGCACGGTGGTATCGCGCCCTTCATGGGTGGCGGTGATATCGAGGAAGGTGATCTCATCCGCGCCTTCTTCATTGTAACGCTTGGCGATTTCCACCGGATCACCCGCATCGCGGATATCCAGGAACTTCACACCCTTTACAACACGTCCGTTATCGACATCGAGGCAGGGAATAATGCGTTTTGCGAGTGCCATGACAGAATCCGGGAATTAGTTTGCGTCGCAGTAGGCCTGGGCCTCTGCCATGTTCAGCGTGCCTTCGTAGATGGCGCGGCCGGTAATCGCGCCAACAATACCCTTGTACGCTTCCGCCTTGAGCGCGCGGATATCATCCATATTGGTAATGCCGCCGGAAGCGATCACCGGAATGCTGGAAGCCTGGGCCATGGCCACCGTGGCCTGGACATTCACACCCTGCATCATGCCGTCGCGCGCGATATCGGTGTACACGATACTGCTCACGCCATCCTGCTCGAAACGCCTGGCCAATTCAGCCGCCTGGACATTGGACACTTCAGCCCAGCCGTCAGTCGCCACCCAACCGTCTTTCGCATCGAGACCGACGATGATATGACCAGGAAAAAGTTTGCAGACTTCAGCAACGAACTGCGGCTCTTTCACTGCCTTGGTGCCAATAATCACATACTGCACACCGGCATCGAGATAATGTTCGATGATGGCCGCGCTGCGGATACCGCCACCAATCTGAATCGGCAGATCGGGATAAGCCTTGGCAATCGCCGTAACGACACCGCCATTCACTGGTTTGCCTTCAAACGCGCCATTGAGATCAACCAGATGCAAGCGGCGGCACCCCTGATCAACCCACTGCTTCGCCATGGCGACGGGATCATCAGAAAACACCGTGGAATCATCCATCAATCCCTGTCGCAAGCGCACACACTGGCCGTCTTTCAAATCAATTGCAGGAATAATCAACATAAGCTTTCTTTCTCATGAATCTGGCACATTATTGCGAGGGGATTGGGTAGATACCTCTGAGACCGTATGCGGCATGGATGCCGCATCCGAGCCCCCACGGAAGGGTTCACGGCGTGTCTCAGAGGTATCTACCCAATTCCCCACACGCCCATGCAGTAGCCTAAACCCGACCATTCCAATGTAAAAAGTTTTTCAATAATTGCAGCCCGGGGATATGGCTTTTTTCCGGGTGGAACTGCACTGCGAACAGATTGCCACGCGCCAGGGCTGCATGGAATTGCAGGCCATAGTCGCAACGTGCCGCGACCAATGATGGATCGTCGGCATGAATGTAGTAGCTGTGCACGAAATAAAAACGGCTGTCTTGCGGAATGTTCACCCACAAGGGGTGATCGTTGTGATGCACCTGGTTCCAGCCCATGTGCGGCACCTTCAACGGATTGCCATCAACGTCTTTGTGATGCTCACCAAAAAATTTCACCTTGCCCGGCAAAATACCGATGCAGTCCACACCCTCGTTTTCTTCGCTGTGGTCCATCAGTGCCTGCATGCCCACACAAATGCCCAGCACCGGTTTGCCGGTGGCGACCTGTTCGCGCAGCAGTTGGTCAAAACCGAGGCGTTTGATCTCAGCCATGCAATCGCGAATGGCACCGACACCGGGAAAAATGACTCTGTCAGCAGCGGCAACCAAGGCCGGGTCGGCGGTGACCCGCACGTCCACATCCGGAGCGACATGCGTGAGGGCGCTGGCGACCGAGTGGAGGTTTCCCATTCCATAGTCGATGACAGCGATTGTTTGTGTGCTCATAGACAGTCTGATCAGCAGGAAAAAGATGGAAGCCATCCCGAACCTTGTGGCTCGGGATGGCTTCGATGTTACAGCGAGCCTTTGGTGGAAGGCATGATGCCCGCCATGCGCGGATCGTGTTCCAGCGCCATGCGCAATGCGCGGCCAAAGGCCTTGAACACGGTTTCTATCTGGTGGTGGGCGTTGTGGCCACGCAGATTGTCGATATGCAGGGTGACGCCGGCATGGTTGACAAACCCCTGAAAAAATTCCCAGAACAACTCGGTATCAAACTGGCCGATACGTTTCTGGGTAAACGGGATATGCATTTCCAGGCCGGGACGCCCGGAAAAATCGATCACAACCCGCGACAGGGCTTCATCCAGCGGGACATAGGCATGGCCATAACGGCGGATGCCCTTTTTATCGCCCACGGCCCTGGCGATGGCCTGGCCGATGGTGATGCCGATGTCCTCCACCGAGTGGTGGTCATCGATATGGGTATCGCCGTCGCAGGTCACATCCAGGTCGATCATGCCGTGACGGGCAATCTGATCCATCATGTGCTCCAGAAAAGGGACACCCGTGTTGAACACACCTTTACCAGCGCCATCCAGATTGAGGCTGACGCTGATCCTGGTTTCCAGGGTGTTACGGGTCACCTGGGCGATACGGTCGGACATAGGGGCTCCCTAACGGCCTCGACAAAAAGGAGGCCGGAAACAAAAAGCTGGGCGCCAGTTGGGGCGCAGGGACCGCGATTATATCGGCTCGCGCCCATTAATTCACCGCCAAACCGCTTATCGGCGCCATAGCCGGGGTGATGTCACTGACGTTTGCGGAAAAACCGGGGTTTTCCCTGTCAGGGCTCCCCGGAACAGTACCGGCTCATGCTTACCCGGCATTTCTCAGTCAATGCAATTCATTGATTACAGACCAACCCCAAAATACCTGATATAACGGGGCATTCAACGACAGTAAGCGCTCACACCATGCAGGCCCGAACCAGCAGTCGGGGGGCCGCACCAGCAACCCCAGGCAAGCGTTGCCGCCTTCGCCGAATCACCGGCTCGCTGGCATCAGGGGGCGCTGAAAATACTGCTGGTTTATCATTTGCCCGTGAAAAAGCCAGGCCTATAAACCGCCAAAATCATTCTCCACATCACGCCAGACAGCATGGATATGGGTGGCTCCGGCATGGGCATCATGCTCGATGAAAAGCCGCTTACCCGCGATCCGATAGTAGAAATTTTTACCGGCAGCCGCATCACCGCGCCAGAAAAAGTGGACGCTGCTCCAATCGCTGTCGAGCACCTGCTGCAAATAAGGCTGCGCAAAGGATTGATGCAATGTATTGACGTAGGCGGCAATGACGCGGCGCAGCTGGTTTTGCTGCTCAGCACTCAAGTCAGCAGCCGGGATGCCGGATGGTTTGCCCAATGTCGCGCGGCGGCTGCCGGCGTCGGTCAGGAAGCCCGGAAACCACTCCTGGCTGCCAGCCGCCCTGGCTTTTTGCTCGGCGGTCAGGGTATCAAATAGCTTTCTGGCTTCATCGACTTCCGCTTTCAGGGCACGCAATCCCTGGTCCGGGCCAGCACTGATGGTTTCGGGGTTGGCGCCGAGAAACAATGGCGTCCCTGAAATCAGCCGGGCACCGCTGAACGTCAGGTTTACGGAAAGGTGATGTCCCTCGAAGCGCATCCCCCAATGCCCCTGGCCGGGACGTCCGAATACCGTCGTGTAGTATTTACCCGGATTGCGGTACTCGGGCGCATTGGTCATGACGGCGAGCGCGGCTTCCGTCGCAAGGATCGCATCTATCTTGCGCTCCCCGTCCTCGCTCAACACCGCCTTGAAAATATCGCCCAAGGCATGCCGCTGCTCCGCATCCAGCTCATCGAGGCGAATGCCCTTGCGGGCAGCGGGAACCCATCTGAAGTTGTAGCGCTCGGGATCATCGAAGGCGAGCTGGATACGCTGCCTGTCCTTGTCCAACGACGCCAGCCAGGCGTTGACCTGAACATCCACGGGATCGGTGACCACATGAGCCAGGACCTGGCCACAGGACACGACACACCATGCGAGCAACGGAAAAAAGAAGAACGCCTTTTTCATGTATCACCGCCTGATTGTCGAATCCGGGAGCGGCGCCAGCCCATCACTCCCGGCATGCGCAAAGACTTAGACGACCATCACCCCATCGGCCTCGATCAAGGCGCCTTTCGGCAGCTGGCTGATGCCGATGGCGGCGCGGGCGGGATAGGGTTCTTTGAAGTACTGAGCCATTACTTCGTTGACCACTGGAAAGTTGGCCAAATCCGTCAAATAGATATTGAGCTTGACGATATCCGCCAGGCTGCCATTCGCGGCTTCGCACACCGCCTGGAGGTTCTTGAAAACCTGGTGGGCCTGGGCGGCGAAGTCGCCGTCCACCAAGGCCATGGTGCCCGGGTCCAGGGGAATCTGGCCCGACAGATACGTGGTGTTATTGACCTTGATGGCTTGGGAATAGGTGCCGATGGCGGCGGGTGCATGGGCAGTATGAATAATTGCTTTATTTGTCATGATAGGAATGCCTTAACAATTACAAAAATCCCCTGGAGCCGGGATGGTGCGAGTGGCCGAGTATAAACGCCCCGGTATCCAAGGGCCATACAGGCGGGCGGGTCAGTTTTTGCTGCGGTGAACGCGGATGACAAAGCTCATGTTGCGGATACGGCGCATGATGTTGGCCAGATGAACCCGGTTGTGCACGCCGATGCACAGGTGAATCACGCTGTTGTGGGCATCGCGTTCCTGCACGTTGATATGCTCGATGCTGGCGCCCTGCTCGGTGATGCGGGTCGCGAGGGTGGCGATGATGCCGCGTTCCGATTCCACCTCGACCCGCACATCCACCAGGAATTCACCGCTGACGGTGGGCGCCCAATTGACCTGGCTGATTTTTTCGGGGTTGTTGCGGATCTCGGCAATGTTGCGGCAGGTATCCTGGTGGATCACCAACCCCTTGCCGGAACTGATATGGCCGATGATGGGATCGCCGGGTATGGGGCGGCAGCAGCGGGCAAAGGTGATGAGCATGCCCTCGGAGGAATCTATGGTCAGCGGCGAATAGATACTGCCGCCCTTGGCTTTGACTTCCGCATCCGGCTTGAGCAGTTTGGCCACGGCGTAGGCAATACGATTGCCGAGGCCGATATCTTCCAGCAGGTACTCCAGGGTTTCCATCTGGGTGAATTGCAGGAGCTTCTGCAACTGCTCCGGTTCGAGGTGATCCAGGTCCAGATGGATGTCCGCCAGCGCCCGACCGAGCATGCGGCGCCCCAGGGCCACCGATTGGTGATGCCGCTGGTTCTTCAGGTAATGGCGGATGGCGCTGCGGGCCTTGCCCGATACGGCAAAGTTGAGCCAATGGGGGTTGGGTTGGGCTCCCTGCGCGGTGATGATGGTGACCTTCTGGCCGCTCTGCAAAGGTTGGGACAGCGGCGCCAGCCGGCCATTGATCCGGCAGGCGACACAGGCATTTCCGATATCCGTGTGGACCGCATAGGCAAAATCCACCGCGGTGGCGCCGTGGGGCAGCTCCACGATCTTGCCCTTGGGCGTGAAGACATACACTTCGTCCGGGAAGAGATCGATCTTCACATTCTCGATGAATTCCAGCGAGTCTCCAGCCCGGCGCTGCATTTCCAGCAATCCCTGCACCCATTGGCGGGCACGGTTGTGGCTGCTGCTCAAGCTTTCATCGCTGTTGGATTTGTACAGGAAGTGCGCGGCTATGCCGTTGTTGGCCATCTCGTCCATTTCCTTGGTGCGTATCTGCACCTCGATGGGCACGCCGTGCATGCCCACCAGGACCGTGTGCAGCGACTGGTAGCCATTGGCTTTGGGAATGGCGATATAGTCCTTGAACTCGCTGGCCACGGGCTTGTAGAGATTGTGCACCACCCCCAGCGCCCGGTAGCAGGTATCCACGCTGTCCACGATGATGCGAAAGGCGTAGACATCCATGATCTCCTTGAAGTCCTTTTTCTTCTGCCGCATTTTTTCGTAGATGCTGAACAAATGTTTTTCGCGGCCGATGACCACGGCGGTGAGGCTTTCCCGCTGCAGACGTTTTTCGATGGAGGTCTGGATCTGTTCCACCAGTTCCTTGCGGTTGCCGCGCGCCGTTTTGAGCGCGGCCTGGAGACGGGTGGCCCGCAAGGGGTACATCGCATAGAAGCCGCGGTCCTCGAACTCCATGCGCATGTCGTTCATGCCCAGGCGGTGGGCGATGGGAGCGTATATCTCCAGGGTTTCCTTGGCGATGCGGCGCTTTTTGTCCGGCGGCATGGCGCCCAGGGTGCGCATGTTGTGCAGCCGGTCGGCCAGCTTGACCAGGATCACCCGCAGGTCATTGGCCATGGCCAGGGCCATCTTCTGGAAATTTTCCGCCTGCTTCTCGGCGTGGGATTCGAACTCGAACTGGGTGAGCTTGCTCACACCATCCACCAGGTCGGCTACCGCATCGCCAAACTGGCCGGCGATGGCTTTCTTGCCGATGCCGGTATCCTCGATGACATCATGCAGCATGGCCGCCATCAGGCTCTGATGGTCCATGTGCATCTGGGCAAGGATGTCGGCAACGGCCAGGGGGTGGGTGATGTAGGCTTCGCCTGAGCGCCTTTTTTGGCCATCGTGGGCCTGCTCGGCGTAGAAATAGGCACGCTTGACCAGATTGATCTGGGCGGGCTCGAGGTATGACGACAGTCGGTGACTCAGGGCCTCTATACTTTGCAACGCGTGCCTCCGAAAAGCCGGGCCACCACGCCGGGGTGACCCCAATCAGGCATCAGATTTCGCTGTCGTAGGTATGCTCCGGCTTGGGCTGGGGCAAGGTATCCTTTTCCAACAGGATACTGGCATCGATGAAGCCTTCTTCGATCTCGCGCAGGGCGATAACGGTAGGCTTGTCATTCTCTGCCGGGACAAAGGGGTCCTTGCCACCGATGGCCAGCTGGCGGGCGCGCTTGCTGCCAACCATGACCAGCTCGAAGCGGTTATCTACGTGATCCAAACAATCTTCAACAGTGATACGTGCCATAAAATTCAGTACTCGATTCAGATAATGCAAGCAAGAGGGATAATTTCAAGGGCCATTATGCGCCCCGCCCAGCCGGACGGCCACCCTGGCCGTTCCCGAGGTGAGGCATTGTACACAAATCAGGCAGGGTGTGGCGTGCCTGAGTCGAGCAGTGCCGCCAGCAGAGCGCCATGCCGTTCCACCTGGTGGGCAAGGCGCAGGTGCTGGCTGGTGATCAGCGCCTGGAACTGGGCCAGCGCCACGGTGAAATCGTCATTGATGATGAGGTAGTCCGCCTCCACATAGTGGGACATCTCGCTGATGGCCTCATTCATGCGCGCCTCGATCACCGCCGGATCATCGGTGCCCCGGCCGGTCAGGCGCTGGCGCAGGCTGGTGAGCGATGGCGGCAGGATAAAGAGGCTGACGGTATCGGGGATCAGCTTGCGGACCTGGGCGGCCCCCTGCCAGTCGATCTCCAGGATCACGTCCATACCCTGCGCCAGGGTCTGTTCCACCCAGCGCTGGGACGTACCGTACAGGTTGCCGAATACCTGCGCAAATTCCAGGAAGGCGCCCTCCTCCAGCATCTGTTCAAAGTGGGCGCGATCCACAAAATGGTAATTCACCCCATCCCTTTCACCGGGACGAATGGGGCGGGTGGTATGGGAAATGGAAACACAGACCTCGGGATTGGACTCCACCAGGGCTTTCACCAGGCTGGTTTTGCCAGCACCGGAAGGGGCGGATACCGTGTAGAGAACACCGCGACTGCTCATAGACAACGCCTTAAGGGACACGATTGGGAATAACCCGGATTATGGCACAGGACACCCGGTCCCGCGATTCACCGGATTCATGTTTGAATCGCTGTCACATCACTGGCCCACAGGGCGGGCAGCATGGCATAGTGGCAAGTACCCTGCCTGACCAATGGAAATACGGGATACACGCCATGCTGCAACAACTCCTTTCCATTACCCAAACCGCCGAGCGCCTGCGGGTCCGGCCCGACTACGTGCGCCAGCTGGTGGCCAAGGGCCGTCTGACGTTCATTCACGGCGAACACCTGGATGCCGCCGAAGTGGAACAGCTGGCCAAATTGATGAGCCGCCTGCGCGGCGAAGGCCTGGCGGCGCTTGTGGAGATTACCCAGGCACAGCTGCCCGACGAAGAAATCCACTAGACTCCCTGAAATCCCATACACCAAGGAATCGTGTATGCCCCATTACCGTTTCGGCAAAAACCAACCACCACACCACCGCTGGCCCATTGCCTGGTACAACCCCATGGTACTGGCCCGCTCGCTGCGCGAGATGGTGTCCACCGGAGACCAGATACGCAATCTGGACCGGCGCGAAATGTACCCGGTCAACCTGGAACTGATCCGGATCGCGGACAGCGAGCGCGACGGCGACTTCTGGTGGGATTTTGTATCCGACACCGGCGATGGCGGCAACGCAACCTATACCGTCGCGCGCGAAATGCAGAAGCCCGCGTTGCCCAGGCAAACCTGTCCGGATATCGACAGCGGCGGCATCCCTGACAGCTTGCCGATGGGAGAACTGTTGGTACTTGGCGGCGACCTGGCCTACCCGGGCGCAAGCGTGGAGGAGTACCAGTACCGCCTGTCAGAAATGTGGACCGCGGCCGCACCGCAACCCTGCGCCGACACACCCGAACCGGAACAACTGCGCCCATCCCTGGCGATCCCGCAGAATCACGACTGGTTCGACAACATCTCCACCTTCCATCGTTACTTTGTCAGGACGAGTTCCGATCCGGAAGCGCTGTTCACACCCTTATCCACCCGCAAATTGCAGCGGCAAAGTTACTTTGCCGCGCGGCTGCCCAACCATTGGGTGATACTCGGTTTCGATTTCGCGCTGGTCGGCGATATCGATCACCAGCAGTACCTCGCATTCAAACGGCTGCTGGGATATGTCGGGACAAGCGCGACAGATGACCGCATCACCACCAGGGACAACCTGATCCTGCTCTATCCCGAACCCTACTGGATACGCGATCTCGGTGACAGCGCGCGCGAGGGTTATCCCAAGCGCTACCAACGCCTGGAAGCCTACCTGCATGACAATGGCTTCCATGTGCGTGTGCGCCTGGCGGGCGATATTCACCATTACGCGCGCGAAAGCGCGTCCGCCGATGGCGAACAATCACACGACCTGCTGTTGATCGCCGGCGGTGGCGGTGCATTCCTGCATCCCACGCACAGCATTGTTTCCCACCAGAACAAACTATTGAGCACCAAGCACGAAGCCGCGGCCATGACGCCGGATCTGGAGCGGCGCGTGCGCCTGGGTATTTCAACCCGCCCGCCCTTGTCCAACGAGCGGGTGTACGACCAACGCCACCACTATCCGACGCCCGCCCAGAGCCGGGCATTGCTCGGCAGCAGCTGGAAAGCTTTTTTTCGCCCGGCGGGACGCGGCGGTGGCAAGCGCCGCCTGGCGGCATTGCTGCAAGGCAATCTGATGTTTTCCGTGATGGTGGGCGCCCTCTTTTCCATTATCGCTGTCACAGGTTTCTGGCCGGCAGGACTTTTGTTGATGGCGCTTTACACCGGCATCAGCCTCGAACGATCACGCTGGCTGCCCTGGACCGGGTGCCTTCTTGGCCTTGGGCTTGCGCTGCTGGCGACATACTTGCCCGGATCATTGCAGACATACCTACCCCTGGAAAATCAGACGTACGACTGGTTGATCACGCTGCTGGTGAGTTTCCCGCTGGGAATCGTGTTGGGCGGACTGGTGACCGGTATTTATTTCGCGGCCTGTTCCTGGTTTGGCCACCTGCCCAACAACAGTTTTTCCCATCTGGGTTACGAGGGTTACAAGAGTTTTTTGCGCTTCCGCATCGATCGCGAGGGCAACCTGCACGGTTACCTCTGGGGTGCGGACAAGGTTCCCGATAACTGGAAGGACAATCCCCAGCTGACCTTTCCCCTGTGGATGGAAACCCACCCGGAAGAAGCGGCGCGCTGGGAAATCAAGGATCATTTTGTCCTGCGATCGCATCCACCCGAACAGCCGCAGTCCTGAGCATGGATGAATTGAGGCCAGGACTTGCGGCAAGAACACAAAAACAGGCAGACACGATACCAACCGGATGCTGGTCAAGCCGGGGATAGGGGTTCCCGCCGGTTCAATATCGCCAGCATCAATACCCAGAAACACAGCACCAGATTGAACAGGGGAATCTGCAATTCCGCCGGCATGGCGTAAACCGCACAGACAGCCGGAATCCAGACCAGCCAGTTGGACAAAATCACGGTCGGCATTTTCACGCAGAAAAACTGTTTGTCCATCGCCTTGCGCCAGCGCGACACCTGCCAACCGGACTCCATCCATAAATAGAGAATCGTGATGCCCGGCGCGGCCCAAAGAGCGCTGTAGATAAACTGATCCACCGCCACTTTCGCGGCCAGGGTCCGCCAGTCATTACCGGTCCCGAACCAATCGGCCTGGAAGCGGTAGAACAAATCCACCTCCATGCCCTTGATACCCCAGAAGATCACATAGAACGCCAGGATCACCAGGACATTGCGGCCCGCAAACGATTTTGTCAGCCACAGGTACACAAAAGGGACCAGGCCGCCGAAAAAAGCCGTGGCGATAAAGGAATACAGGAAACCATGGTCTGTTTTCCACTGGCCGACCTGCACGAACACCGGCCTGGACGCGGGTATGAAAAAGTAAGCCAGCAATATCAACAGGGCAAAAGCCTGCAACACCAGACCCGGCTTGAGGTTTTGCCGCAAGGCGGCGCCAATGGTGCTATGAATGCTCGTCATGAGTGAAGGGCCATACGTGAAAGGCAACACATGGGGAATGAAAGGGAGGGACATCCAGAGGAATCATTGAAGCCGACTAGTGTATCAGTGTTGCCCCGTCAGATGCGTCTTGCCCGGGCACAAAATCCAAGGTATCCAGCCGGTAGAACGCGGCCAGCAGGCGATAGACATCCGGGTAGCGTTCATGCAATACGCGCGGCAGTGTAAAAAAGTATTCGCTGACCACCGAAAAAAATTCGGCCGGATTGGTGGTGCCATAAGGATCGAAGGACTCATCACCGGCATCCACGCGGCGGCACAGGTCATCATAGGCGGCCTGCATCGTATCGGGCCAGGCGGCGAAGGCCGGACGGCCACCCAGCGGGGGCGTGCCATTCATAACGCCATCGTAACCATCGACCTGGTGGGCGTACTCGTGGATGACCAGATTGTGCCCATCCAATTGCAACAGATCCTGCTCGATATCGGCCCACGACAGGATCACTTTTCCCTGTTCCCAGGACTCGCCCAGCAGCACATGGCGCTCCTCGGCCACCAATCCCAACTCATCGGCCATGGCGCCTTCGCGCACAAAGGCGTCCGGGTACAGGAGAACGTGGGGGAAATCCGACAACCGGTCCTGGATCACATTGCCATACAGCAAGGCGGCCTGGGCCAGCACCAGCACCCGCATCTCGTCGGTGACCTCGAGGCCGTTGCAGCCATAGAAACGCGTCTCCGCCATCATCACCTGCAACTGGCGCTGCACGCGGCCGAGCACCGCCGGAGGCAAATGGCCATACAATCGCCAGCGCGCCGCCAACAGCTGATGCCACTGCGCCGGAAAAGCCTGCACCGCCAGCTCGCGCCGCCGCCGGGCACGGCGGATGGGGGCAAGGATCAGCAGCGCGATAATCGACAACGCAACCAGCAACAACACATAGACCAGCAAAACGTCCTCCGATAAGCAGGCAAGGCAAATCTTGTAGTACAAACCGCCACCAGCCCTACATCACCCGCAGCGGTGGCGCTATAATCGTCAGACTCGCCGTGATGGCCGATGCCTGTCATCCCACTCCCTACTCTACCCCATCGCCCTGCAGGATTGTTTTATGACAACGTCCCATACCTGGTCTTTTTCGCGCATTGGCGGCTTTGACCAGGCACTGCTGAGCAGCGCAGACGATCTGCTCAACCTGGATCAACTGGATCCCAAGCTCTGGGCGGCGCTGGCCTGCCCGACCACCGGACTGCACTTTGACGAAAAAACCCTGCGGCTGATCGACAAGGACGGCGATGGCCGGGTGCGGGTGCCGGAAGTGCTGGACGCCGTGCGCTGGAGCAGTCGCGTGCTGCGCAACCCGGCGCTCCTGCTGCAACCGGCGGATTTCCTGCCCCTGAATGAACTGGACACCCGCACCGACGAGGGCGCGGCCCTGCACGCCGCCGCCCAACGGCTGCTGGCCTTGCTGGGCCGGCCCGACGCCGACACCATCAGCCTGGCCGATGTCACCGAGCAGCAGGAAGCCCTGGCCAGCGCCCGTTTCAATGGCGATGGCATCATTTCCCCCAGGGCGACAGACGATGACAGCCTGCGTACGCTGATTGAAACCCTGCTGGCCAGCGTGGCGCCCGTGGTGGACGCCTCCGGCGAGGAAGGCGTGGATGAAGCCAGCATCGCCACCTTCTATGAAGCCGTGCAGGCCAGGACCGACTGGTTGTCGCGCGCCGAATCCGCCTGGCTGCCGGAAGGTGTCGACGGCGGGGCTGTCGCCAACTCCCTGAGCGCGGTGCGCGCCAAGATCGATGACTACTTCAGCCGCTGCCGCGCCAGCCAATACGACCCGCGCGCCACCGAACAGCTCAACCGCGCCGCGGAAGACTGGGCGGCACTGAACGACGCCACCCTGTCGGCCGATTGCGCGGAAATGGCCGATTTTCCGCTGGCATTGGTCAGCCCGGCAGCGGCGCTGCCCCTGGCCCACAGCCTCAACCCGGCCTGGGAGGGACGCATCAAGGCATTGAACGATGCTGTGATCAAACCGGTGCTGGGAGCACTGGACCAGCTCACCTACACCCAATGGCAGGAACTCAAGGCCCGCTTTGACGATTACCAGCATTGGCTCAGCGAAGAAGCAGGGCAGGCAGTCGCACACTTGAGTGCGGCGCAATTGCAGACGCTGCTCACCGATGGCAGCCGCGAACGACTCGCGGCCCTGATCGAGGAAGACCTGGCCGTCAAACCCCAGGTGGACGCGCTCATCCAGGTGGAAACCCTGCTGCGCTACCGCCGCCACCTGAAAATCCTGCTCAACAACTTCGTCAACCTGACGGACTTTTATTCTCCTGACCAGCGCGCCATATTCGAAGCCGGTACGCTGTACCTGGATGGCCGCGCCTGCGAACTGTGCATCGACGTCCACGACGTGGCCAGGCATGCCGTCCTGGCCGGGTTGAGCAAATGCTTCCTCGCCTATTGCGACTGCACCCGCTCCGATGGCGCCACCAAAACCATCGTCGCCGCCTTTACCGGCGGATCGCAGGATTACCTGCTGGTGGGGCGCAATGGCGTTTTCTATGACCGCGAAGGCAAGGACTGGGATGCCACCATCACCAAATTGGTGGAAAACCCCATCGGCATCGCCCAGGCATTTTTTTCGCCCTATAAACGCCTGATCCGTTTCGTGGAAGAACAGGCCACCAAGAATGCCGAGGCCGCGGAAACATCCGGCCAGTCGCTCATGGAAAACAAAACCACCCAAACCCTGGCCAACCGCGACACAGGCACTGCCAAGGCAGCGCCCAAGGCCAGGTTCGACCTGAGCATCATCGCCGCCATGGGTGTTGCCGTGGGCGGTATCGCCACGGCGGTCGGCATGCTGTTGCAGGCGTTCTTCGGACTGGGTTGGCTGATGCCGGTTGGCATGCTGGGGCTGATGCTGCTGATCAGTGGCCCGTCCATGTTCATCGCCTGGCTCAAACTGCGCCAGCGCAACCTGGGGCCGATCCTGGACGCTTCCGGCTGGGCGGTGAACGGCCGCGTCAAGATCAATGTTCCCTTCGGCAGCAAGCTCACCCAGGTTGCCCAATTGCCCAAAGGCTCCCGCCGCAGCCTGCGCGACCCTTACCAGCCGCCGTCCATCTGGCCCAAGGTCGTGGCCTTGCTGGTCGTGCTGATACTGGCGGGTGGCGGTTACTGGGGCTGGAAAAACGGGACCTTTGGCTCCATCGCGGAATCCATCACCGACGCCGAAGTAACCGCGCCGGACAGCATCGACGAAACCCCGGCACCCTGATCATCGGACAGCCCTGCTACGGCAGGTGTCCTGACAACGGAGGCACTTGCCGCCACTCCGATATAGGCAGAGAATCAGTTTTCAATAATTGATACCAATGGTGCATCAATGTTCGACCTCAGCCAATTGCGCTGCTTTGTCGCCGTCGCGGAAGAACTGCATTTCAGCCGGGCCGCCGAGCGCTTGAACATGACGCAACCGCCCCTGAGCCGGCAAATCCGGCTGCTGGAGCACCATGTCGGCGTACAGCTGCTGGAGCGCACCAGCCGCACGGTGCGCCTGACCGCCGCGGGCCGGGCATTTTTCCCGGACGCCGCCAGGATCATCCGGCTGGCGGAGGAAGCCGCGGCAACGGCGCGCCGCAATGCCAAGGGTGAAAAGGGTTCCCTGTCCATCGGTTTTACCGCGTCGTTCGGCTATCACTTGCTGCCGGTGATCGTGCGCCGCATGCGCGATTACGCACCGGATATTTCACTGACCCTCAAAGAGCTGGTCACCGGCGCCCAATTGGAGGCCCTGCACTCCGGTGTGCTCGACGTGGGCCTGGGGCGGCCTCACAGCCATGATGGCGATCTGGAAACGGCCTTCCTGGCGGATGAGGCGCTGTATCTGGCCATTCCCCGGCAAGAAGCCGATCTCTGGCCAACCGAACCCACCCTGGCGTGCCTCCAGGCAAAACCCTTCCTGATGTATTCGCCCTACGAGGCCCGCTACTTCCACGATCTGCTGTCCACCTGTTTCCAGCAGGAAGCGGTGCTGCCCCAGGTGGTGGAATATGTCGCGCAAATTCACACCATGCTGGCACTCGTGCAGTCGGGCATTGGCGTCGCCCTGATTCCGGAGTCCGCCAGCAGCCTTCACTTCGAAGGCGTCCTGCTCAGGAAAATACTCACCACGCCGCCCAGGCCAGTCGAGATGGTTTACTGCTACAGCAAGGACAACCACAACCCGGCATTGGAAACCTTTCTGCATGAAGTCCTGCCGGCATTCACAAACCGGTGAGCAGGTATCGACTCTCCGTGAATTGATACACAATTTAAATCATTCCATATACCCATTGGTTTGATCTGTCATTGATTAGCTCTCAGAATCGGATCATCAACCTGCGATTTGATCCGAGGCCATAGCAATAATGACCATAGCAATAATGAAGAGCGGAGACATATCAACCCATGCATGCACCAGTCAACCTCAACCTCTTCGACACGAGCTGTAGCGAGGCGGGCGTGAAACCCTGCGCCGCACGCTGTTACCCGATGTAGTGCCCCTAGCGCTTCTTCCTGCGTCTCCGTCATGGACACGCAGGTTTTTTCTTCCCTGTCATTATCTGTGCACACGAAGCATCTGAAACGACACCGTAGTATCGAGACATCGACAATCAAGAACCCATAAAAATAAAGGTCACGAAAACGGATTTTCAATGAACGCAGCAACTTGATCGACAGCCTGTTCAAAATTCAATAAACCTGAACGCAATAATAAAGAGGTTATGCCATGAAAAAATTTACCCTGAATCCACTCGTGCTGGCGATGGCGGCCTGCGTGATACCTGTCACCGGCCATGCCCAGAGCTCCGCCAATGGCGTTGTTGAAGAAGTGGTGGTCACCGGCAGCTTCCGGGAGAGCCTGGCCAACGCGCTCAATACCAAGCGCGCATCACCCAACAATGTCGATGCGATCGTTGCCGAAGACATGGGCAAGATGCCGGACCTGAACCTTGCCGAATCCCTGCAACGCGTGCCTGGTGTCGCGATCACCCGCGAAGGCGGTGAAGGCCGCAATATTACGGTTCGCGGCCTCGGCCCGGGTTTTTCCGCGACCACTCTGAACGGGATGGAAGTGCCCTCCAGCACAGGCGGCCTCGACTCCTCCGGTGGCGTCAACCGGGGCCGTTCATTCGACTTCAACGTGTTTGCGTCGGAACTGTTCAATAAAATCATCCTGAACAAGTCCGCCAAAGGTTCCCTCGAAGAGGGCGGACTGGCATCCACTGTCGAGCTCTATTCCGCCAAACCCTTCGATAATCCTGGCCTGCACGCCGTCATTGGCGGTTCCATGGCGGTGGACAACCTGACCGATAAAAGCGATCCCCGGGTTGTGGGTATGTTCAGCGGCACATTTGCCGATGACACCATCGGCGCGCTGATCAGCGTCGCGCACTCCGAGCGCAACATTCGCCAGGAAGGTTTTGGCAGCGTGAGGTTTACCTCGCCGTTCGATAACGCGAACCGCAGTTTTGCCGGAGATGACACCGGCGTTACCATCAACGGCACGCCAAACCCCCTGGCAAACTATCCCGACCTGGACCCCGGCGACAGCCGGCTGGCCAATGAGAAACTGGACTTCATGCTCTATCCGCGCCTGCCGCGCATGGACTCCTTCAACACCGAGCAGGAGCGCACGGGTATTACCGGTTCATTCCAGTTCCGTCCAACGGACCGAATGGAGTTTACGCTGGACTACCTGCAATCAAACCTGAAAACCCAGGTATCCTCGTATAATTTCTTTGCGCAATTCCGCAACACCTTTGCATCCATCACGCCCACCAGCATCACGCTCGACAACGCCGGCCGCGTCGCGGTCGCTGGCGAATTCACCGGCATAACACCACGCTCCGAAAGCCGCGGCCAGTTCAGCGATACCGAATTCGAGCAGGTCGTCCTGTCGGGAAAATTTGAGCTGACCGACAACCTGACGCTGGACGTGATGTATGGCAACGCCGCTGTCGTGCACGATGAAGAACAATACCGCTTCAACCTCGATGCCCTGGCGCCAAGCTATGCCAATGCCGACGCACCGACGCGCCAGGCGATCAGCGGGATGAACCCCACGTATTTTTCTTACGACTTCCGCAAAAACAGCGATATCGCCGAAATGAGTTACGGCTTCGATATTACCAATGCGCTGAATTTCCACCTGACCGCACCCACCATCCAGAAGGATATCGTCGAACGCGAAAACGATACTTTCCGCGCGGACCTGACCTGGGAGCGGGAAAGCTCATCGGTCAAGGCGGGGGTCATCTGGAATGAACGCAATATCAACTCGGAACGCTATCAACCCCTGACGGGCTCGATCACCGATCCGGTCGCCCGGGTCAGTACCGGCTCAGGCACGACAACCATACTGCCCATCACCAGCGCCAGCGCCGCCCTGGTGACGACCTTGTCCCAGATCACCAAAGGCTATGGCAATGCCATCAGCCCGCCAGCCGGCTTCCCCACGGACTTCGTGGTGGCCGATTTTGCCGCAACCAAAGCCGCTTATAACGCCGGCTCGTTTGAACTGCAACGAAACAGCGGCAACACCTTCGATATCACCGAAGAAACCGCCGGGGCTTACGTCGAATACAATCACAACATGGATATCGCCGGCATGCCGTTGATGTTGAACGCCGGCCTGCGTTATGTCGAGACTGAAGTGACCTCGCTCGGGGTTGCGGGCGATACCACCACTACCCTGAGAAGCGACTATGCGGAATGGCTTCCCTCCGTGAACGCGACACTGGAAGTGGTGGAAGACGTGCTTATCCGCTTCAGCGCCAACAGGAACCTGTCGCGTCCCGGCCTGTCGAGCATGACGGCAACGGTCAACGCGACACCGATCAACGGCAACGTGTCCGTGGGTAATCCGGCCCTCGATCCCATCCTCGCCAATGCCGTTGATATCGGTGTTGAATGGTATTTCGCCGACGAGTCGGTGATAGGCATTACCTTTTTCCACAAAGACATCGACAGCTTCATCGTCGGCAATGTGGTGCAGACCCGCCTGACACCGGAGCTGCGCAACATCGTGGCAACCGCTTATCCGCATTACAATCCCAGTTCGCCGTCCTACGATCCCAATGTGGTCGGCCTGGACGACCTGTGGAATGTCAATTCGCCCATCAATGGTGAAGGCGCAAAGCTGAACGGTTACGAGATTTCCTACCAGCAGCCTTTCAGTTTCCTGCCCAATGCGTTCAGCGGCCTGGGTCTTTTCGCCAACTACACCTACGTAGACTCTGAAATCACCTACGGCAACGGTGTCAAAGGTCCGTTGAGCGGCCTGTCGGAAAACAGCTACAACTACGGCATCTACTATGAGCGGGAAAATTACGGCATACGCCTGGTGGCGAATGGCCGCGATGACTACGTGACCTCCATTCCCGGCAGTGACAGCAACTACTCCGAGAACACCACGGGGCCAACCCGCTTTGATGTGTCAGCCTTCTACAACATCACGGACAACCTGAAAGTCAATCTCGAAATCATCAACCTGACCGAAGAGGATGAACGCCTCTACACCACTGGTCCCATTGGCGATCTAGACCTGGTACGCGAGATCAACAATACCGGCCGTGAAATCAGCATCGGCCTGAGGGCAACCTTCTGACGGCTGACCTGTGCCCATGATCAGGCCATCGGCGTTGCCGATGGCCTGCTTAACTTTCGGGAATTGTCTTTCATGAAAAACGTCATCCTGCTCGTCAATGCATCGGTCCTTGCCTTGACCTGTCTTTTTACCGCGCTGGTACAGGCGCAGCAATCACCCCTGGCATGGTCCGCAGCCATGGCGGATTCGACCATGCACCGCAGCCCGGAAGCCTGGGCGATGCGCGAGTTCAGGTTGCTGGAAAAGCCGCAATGGGGTTACACCTACGCCCTGGTGTTGTACGGCTTCCAAAAACTCTATTTGACAACCGGTGAAGAAAAATACCTGCAATACGCCAAAACCTATGTGGATCAACTGATCGACGAACAGGGCAATATCAAAGGCTACTCGATCACCGAATTCAATATCGATTCCATCAACCCCGGGAAGCTGCTGTTCTTATTGCATGAAAAATACGGGGACGAGCGCTACCTGACCGCCATGCAGTCTCTGCGCGAACAACTGCAATGGCAGCCGCGCACCAAAACCGGGGGCTTCTGGCATAAAAACATCTATCCCTGGCAAATGTGGCTGGACGGTTTGTATATGGGCGCGCCCTATTACGCGCAATACGCGGCCCACTTCAAGGAACCCCGGACTGCGTTCGACGACATAGCCCATCAGTTCTTGCTGATCGAATCCAAAACCCGGGACAAAAAAACCAATCTGCTGTATCACGCCTGGGATGAGAGCCACCTGCAAAAGTGGGCCGATAATAACACCGGGCTATCCCCCCACTTCTGGTCGCGTTCCATGGGCTGGTATGCCATGGCGCTTGTCGACACCCTGGATCATTTCCCGAAAAACCATCCGCAACGCAAGGAACTGATCCGGATACTCAACCAGCTGTCCGAAGCCTTGTTGAAAGTCCAGGACGACAGTCACCTGTGGTACCAGGTAACCGACCAGGGCGGGCGCTACGGCAATTATCTGGAAGCATCGGGCAGCGCCATGTTCGCCTACACCTTTGCCAAGGGTGTAAATAAAGGTTATTTGCCGGAAAAGTACAAAACACACGCTGTTAATATCTTCAACGCCATGGTCGACCATATGGTGGAAACGGATGAATCCGGCTTTATCCACCTGACCCGCATCTGTGCCAGTGCCGGATTGGGCGGCGAGCCCTACCGCACAGGCAGTTACGAGTACTACATCAACGAAGCCGTACGCACCAACGACCCCCATGGAGTAGGCCCATTCATCCTGGCGGGCATAGAAATATCAGCGTTTTACGTGGAGAGCGAGAGATGAAAAAAACATTGATAACCTGCTGTAGTGTTTTCCTGGGATTATGGCTGACATCAGCTACCTGCGCAGCGGATACCCGCTTTTACAAACAATCCGACTGGAAGCAGATGGATGTGATTCTCAAAAAAATAGAATCACCGAGAATTCCGCAAAAGGATTTTGTCATCACGGATTTTGCGGCGCCAGGTGACGGCACATCGGACGCACGCCCCGCCATCATGCGCGCCATCCAGGCCGCGAGCGATGCGGGTGGCGGGCGGGTTGTGATCCCCGCCGGCAACTGGCTGTCCAATGGCCCCATCCATCTGCAAAGCCGTATCAACCTGCACCTGTCTGAAGGTTCCACCTTGCTATTCGGCACCGCCGCCAAAGATTACCTGCCCGCCGTCTTCACCCGATGGGAAGGCACCGAGATTTATGGCTACTCGCCCATGATCTATGCCAACCAGGTGACCGATGTGGCCATTACCGGCAAAGGAATTATCGATGGCAACGCGCAAAGCGAATTCCACGGCTGGACCAAACACCAGGCGCCCGATATCGCGGCACTGCGCAAGATGGGCTTTGACGGTGTCGACCTGAGTAAAAGGCAGTTTGCCGAGGGTCATTTCCTGCGTCCGCCTCTGGTACAGATCATCAATGCCCAGCGCGTGCTCCTGGAGGACTATACCTCCAAAAACTCCCCTTTCTGGGTCAATCACCTGGTGTACACCGATCACGCACAAGTGCGCGGCCTGAAGGTGGACAGCCTGCTGCCAAACAACGACGGCATCGATATAGATTCAAGCCGCTGGGTCGTGGTTGAAAACAATCACTTCCACACGGGCGATGACGCCATCGCGATCAAATCGGGCCGGGATTACGACGGCCGCAAGGTTGGCCGTCCCAGTGAGAACATCGTGGTCAGAAACAATATCCTCGACGGTGAAGATGGTGTTGGCCTGGGCAGCGAGATGTCGGGCGGCATCAAGAATGTGTATTTCACGGATAACACCTACTTGAAAGGCGCATCCGTCTTTCGCATAAAAGCCAACTTGGATCGCGGTGGCAGTGTCGAGCGGGTTCGCATCCGCAACACCAGGATCGGCGAATCCAAATACCTGTTCTGGTTCGACATGAGCTATGTGGCTGGCTACCTGGGCGGCAACTTCCCCTCCAAATACCACGATATCGTGTTCGAGAATATCACCGCCGACAAAATCGACACCTTCCTGATCAGCCACGCACCGGAAGTCCAGCCACTGGAGAACGTGCTGTTCAAGAACGTCAAGGTCAACAGCTTCGTCAACCACTTCATGGAATTCAAAAATTTTCGGAATGTCACCTTTACCAACCTGGAAATCGGCGGCCAGAAAATGTCGATGTATTTCGAGTAGGTTCAACCGAGCCACAGTGCTGAAGAATACATCCCATAATGAGAGGTGACTATTTGATGGACAACGCAGCAGCAACCCGTTCGGCTGCCAGTATGCTTTCGGGATCACGAACACGGTGGGGCATCCTGGCGATGTTGTTTATCGTTACCACCATCAACTACGCCGACCGCGCCACCATCGCCATCGCCGGACCGGATATCGCCCGGGATATCGGCCTTTCCCCGGTGGAGATGGGTTACATCTTTTCCGCGTTTGCCTGGTCCTATGTGCTGGCGCAGATTCCCGGTGGCTGGCTGCTCGACCGGTTTGGCTCCAAGATCACGTATTTCTTCAGCATTTTCCTGTGGTCGCTGTTCACGCTCTTCCACGGCTTTGCGGGTTTCTTTACCGGCGGGGCGGCACTGGCCTTGCTGCTGGTCCTGCGCCTGCTGGTGGGCGCGGCCGAAGCGCCGGCGTTTCCCGGCAACAGCCGGATCACCTCGGCCTGGTTCCCGACCCACGAGCGCGGCCTGGCGGCATCCATTTTCAATTCGGCCCAGTATTTTGCCACGGTCGCCTTTGCGCCCCTGATGGGTTGGATGGTGCACAGTTACGGTTGGCAGAGCATTTTCTTTTTCATGGGCATCCTGGGCATCGTCGTGACGGTCGTATGGCTCAAGACGATTTACAGCCCCAAGGAACATCCGCGCATCAGTGACAGTGAACTGCGCTATATCGAACAGGGCGGCGCCCTGGTGGACCTGGATCAGACCCGGGACAAAGGGCAATCCTCTTCTGTCGATACCTTCGCTTGTATCAAGGAACTGCTTTCATCGCGTATGTTGCTGGGCGTGTATATCGGGCAGTACTGCATCAACTCGCTCACCTATTTCTTTTTGACCTGGTTTCCGGTGTATCTGGTCCAGGAGCGCGGCATGAGCATTCTCCAGGCGGGATTTATCGCGTCCCTGCCCGCCATTGCCGGCTTTCTCGGCGGCCTGTCCGGTGGCTGGCTCTCCGATCGTTTGACCCGGCGCGGCTATTCCCTGACGGTATCGCGCAAGCTGCCCATTGTGATCGGCATGCTGATGTCCACGTCCATGATCGCCTGCAATTATGTGGATACAGATGTTCTGGTGGTGGCCATCATGTCACTCGCTTATTTTGGCAAGGGTGTCGGCGCGCTGGGCTGGGCGGTGGTGTCGGATACGTCGCCCAGGGAGGCCGGTGGCCTGTCGGGCGGCCTGTTCAATACCTTTGGCAATTCGGCCGGCATAGTGACGCCGATCGTGATCGGCTACATCGTGCAGTCCACCGGGTCTTTCGCGGGAGCGCTGGCCTATGTGGGTGCTCACGCGGCCCTGGCCATCATCAGTTATTTGTTTGTCGTGGGTGAGATCAAGCGTATTACGCTGACCAAATCCCTGCGGTCGCCGGTGGTCCGGTAAGGTTTTCAAGGGGTTTACCATGTCCCAGCTCGTTATCAAAATGCACCCGTCGGACAATGTGGCCGTTGTGGTCACCCATGGCGGCCTGCCTGCCGGAACGGAAGTCCTGCCGGGCCTGCCGCTGCTGGAACACATACCCCAGGGACACAAGGTGGCATTGCAGACCATTCCCAGGGGCGACGCGGTTATCCGGTACAACGTCGCCATCGGTTATGCCAAAGACCCCATTCCCGCGGGCAGTTGGGCTCATGAAAACCTGATCGATATGCCGGATGCGCTGAGCCTGGATCACCTGCCCATCGCCACCCGGCCCGGTGTCGTGGGCGAGCCGCTGACGAATTTCACCTTTGAAGGTTATCGCAACGCCGATGGCAGTGTGGGAACACGCAATATCCTGGCGATCAGCCAGACCGTGCAATGCGTTGCCGGTGTCGTCGATTTTGCGGTGAAACGCATCCGCGAAGAACTGCTGCCGAAATACCCCAATGTAGATGGCGTGGTTGGTCTGGCCCACACTTACGGTTGCGGCGTCGCGATTGACGCGCCGGCAGCGCCCATTCCCATCCGTACCCTCAGGAACATCGCGCTCAATCCCAATTTCGGGGGCGAGATCATGGTGGTCAGCCTGGGTTGCGAAAAGTTGCAGCCATCGCGCCTGATGCCTGCCGGTTCCATTCCGGCCACGGTGATCGATGGTCCCAGGGTGGTTTGCCTGCAGGATGAACAACACCTGGGTTTTATGAGCATGATCGAATCGATCATGCAGCAGGCCGAGGAACACCTGGCGCGGCTGAATAAACGCCAGCGTGTGACCTGCCCGGCATCCGAACTGGTTGTGGGCATGCAATGCGGTGGCAGCGATGCCTTCTCCGGCATCACGGCAAACCCGGCATTGGGTTTCGCCGCGGACCTGCTGGTCCGCGCGGGTGCCACCGTGATGTTTTCGGAAAATACCGAAGTGCGCGATGGCATCGATCAACTGACCTCGCGCGCAGTCGACGCCGACGTCGCCAACGCCATCATCGCGGAAATGGCGTGGTACGACAATTATCTCGCCGCCGGCATGGTGGATCGCAGCGCGAACACGACACCCGGCAACAAAAAGGGCGGACTGTCCAATATCGTCGAAAAGGCGATGGGTTCCATTGTCAAATCGGGGTCGTCCCCCATTGTCGGTGTCTTGTCGCCGGGCGAGCGCCTGCGCGATAAAAACATTCCCCCCGGGCTCGTCTACAACGCCACCCCCGCCAGCGATTTTATTTGCGGCACCCTGCAACTGGCAGCGGGCATGAACCTGCATATTTTCACCACTGGCCGGGGCACGCCCTATGGTTTGGCCGAATGCCCGGTGATCAAAGTCGCCACCCGCTCCGATCTGGCGCATCGCTGGCACGACCTGATGGACGTGAATGCCGGGCGTATCGCCGATGGTGAAAAAACCATTGAAGAGATGGGCTGGGATATTTTTCATTTGATGCTGGATGTCGCCAGCGGCCGCAAAACCTGGGCTGAACAATGGAAGCTCCATAACGCGCTGGTGCTGTTCAATCCGGCTCCCATAACCTGATTTTTTTCAATACAAAAACAGCATTAATCCAGTCACTAATTGAGCTTTACGTGTATCAGTCGCGGTGCAAGAATCCGGCTGAAACATCCCATACAGGAGAGAGGATCCGTGTCTCGTTACACTCCACAAGAATTCGCGCACATCGTTGGCAGTGGCCTGCTGTCTTTTCCCGTCACGCACTTCAATGCCGACGATTTTTCCTTCAATGAAGACGCCTACCGCGCCAACCTGAACTGGCTGTTCAGCCACGATGCGGCGGCCATGTTTGCCGCCGGTGGTACGGGCGAATTTTTTTCACTCACATCGACGGAAGTGGATCGGGTGGTTCGCGCGGCGGTACAGGAAACCGGTAAGAAAATTCCGGTCATCGCGCCAGCGGGTGGTGGCACGGCGGTGTCAATCGACTATTGCCGCGCGGCGGAAGCCGCGGGTGCGGACGGCATCCTGCTGCTGCCTCCTTATTTGACCGAAGCCGCAAAAGATGGCGTGGCAGCCCATGTGGAAGCCATCTGCAAATCAACCAAACTGGGCGTGATCGTCTACAACCGGGCCAACCAGCGCCTCGATGATGTGGATCTGGCACGCCTGGCGGAACGCTGTCCGAATCTCGTGGGTTACAAGGATGGCCTGGGTGATATCGAACTGATGACCCGCATCTACGCCCGGCTGGGCGACCGCCTGACCTACATCGGCGGCTTGCCAACCGCGGAAACCTTTGCGCTGCCTTACCTCGAAATGGGTGTTACCACCTATTCATCAGCCATATTCAACTTTGTACCCAGGTTCGCGCTGGATTTTTACCAGGCGGTTCGTGCGCGTGACTACACCAGGGTGTATTCCGCATTGAATACATTCGTCCTGCCCTACATCGCGATACGCAACCGCAAACAGGGTTACGCGGTTTCCATTGTCAAGGCGGGCATGAAAGTGGTTGGCCGCGATGCGGGACCGGTGCGCACGCCATTGGTCGATCTCACCGAATCCGAGATGGCCGAATTGTCTGCCTTGGTGAACCGGATTCAATAAATCCATCGAGAGGAACGGCGATAATGCTGACCGGACATCTGCTGATTGGCGCCCAGGAAATCGCAGGAGAAAAAGGCATCCTGCATGCCATCAATCCCGCCACCGGCAAGCAACTCGAGCCGGCTTATCACCTGGGTGGCACCAGTGATGTCGAGCGCGCTTGCGGGCTGGCGGAACAGGCTTTCAATATTTACCGGGAAACATCGCCATCGGTGCGTGCGGGTTTTCTGGAAAACATCGCACGCCATATTGAGTCCCTCGGCGACCTGCTCATCCAACGGGCAATGGCCGAAACCGGCTTGCCCAGGCCCAGGCTCGAAGGCGAGCGTGCGCGCACCTGTCATCAATTGCGATTATTCGCCACCACCATCCAATCCGGTGAATTCAGCCAGGCGCGCATAGACCCGCGCATCGAAGACCGCAAGCCACTGCCGCGTTCCGATATCCGCCAGCGCCGCATTCCACTGGGGCCGGTCGCTGTTTTCGGGGCGAGCAATTTTCCACTCGCGTTTTCCGTTGCCGGCGGCGATACCGCGTCTGCCCTGGCGGCGGGCTGCCCGGTCGTGGTCAAAGGCCATTCGGCCCACCCCGGCACCTCGGAACTGGTGGGGCGCGCCATTCAATCAGCCGTGGCGCAATCCGACCTGCCCGAAGGCGTGTTTTCACTGTTGTTTGGCGCAGGCAATGACCTTGGTGCGGCACTGGTCGCCAATCCGTTCATCCAGGCCGTTGGTTTCACCGGTTCGCGCCGGGGCGGCCTGGCGCTGATGCACATTGCGCAATCACGGCCTCAGCCGATCCCGTTTTATGGCGAACTGAGCGCGTTGAATCCCGTGGTGCTGTTGCCGGGAGCCCTGGCTGAAAGAGGCACTGAACTGGGCAGCCAGTTCGTTGCGTCCCTGACCATGGGCGCGGGACAATTCTGCACCAACCCCGGCCTGTTGCTGGCGATCGATTCACCCGCGCTGGATGCCTTTGTTGCCGCGGCGGCAAGTGTCCTGGAATCCTCCGCGTCCCAAACCATGCTGAGTCCGGGTATCCATGCCGCCTACCAGCAGAGCACGGCGCGGGTGGCCGGCAGCAAGCATGTCGACGTCCTGGCCAGAGGTCCCGGTCCGGATGCGCCCAACCGATGCCAGGCCGCAATTTTTTCGACGACAGCGGAAGCCTATTTCGCGGACACCAATCTTCACGAGGAAATGTTCGGCGCTGCGTCCCTGCTGGTGCGCTGCCGCGATGAAAATGAAATTCTGAGCCTGCTGAACCACATGGAAGGACAGCTCACCGCAACTCTGCATTTCACGTCCGGCGATCTGCCGTTTGCCCGGCAGCTGTTGCCCGTTCTGGAACGCAAGGCGGGCCGCATTCTGGCCAACGGCTGGCCAACGGGCGTCGAGGTGTGCCATGCGATGGTGCACGGCGGTCCCTGGCCCGCCACCACGGATTCACGAACCACATCGGTCGGTACGGCGGCACTCGAGCGCTTTCTCCGGCCGGTCTGCTATCAGGACATTCCCGATGCCCTGCTGCCACCGGAACTGCAAGACAGCAATCCGCTTGGGTTGACGCGCCTCGTCAATGGAAAAAGCCTGTAACAGCAAGAATGTAGCGGCAGGAAAGAGCCGCTGTATCAAGGCCGCGGCTCAACAAGCGGTTTATTCGATATTCTGCACCTGCTCCCGCATCTGCTCGATCAGCACCTTCAGCTCGACCGCCGCTTGGGTGGTTCCACTGACGATGGCTTTCGAGGAGAGGGTATTGGCCTCGCGGTTGAGTTCCTGCATCAGAAAGTCCAGGCGGCGGCCCAGGGAATCGGTTTGTTTGAGGCTGCGTTTGACTTCGATGACATGGGTGTCGAGGCGATCCAGTTCCTCATCCACATCGGCTTTCTGCGCAAGCAGCGCAATTTCCTGTTCCAGGCGCTCCGGGTCCAGTTCGATCTGGAGGCTGGCGATCTTGGCCTGGAGTTTTTCCCGCTGGCTGTGAAGGATGTCGGGCAGCCGGGCGCGCACAGCGGCCACCTGGGCGCTGACACCGTCCAGGCGCTGAAGTATCAACTGTTCCAGCTCCGCGCCCTCGCGGCTGCGATGTTCGATCAATTGTGTCAATGCCGCTTCAAACAGGCCAAGCACCTCGGCCTGAATCGCATCGCGATCCAGTTCCTGTTTCTGCAACACGCCCGGCCATTTGAGGATATCCAGGGGATTTACCCTGGCGGCCGCATCGCCCAGCGTCTCACCGATCTGCTGCGCAGCGCGGGCCAATTGTGTCACGCGCGCGAGGTTCAGCCCCAGGTCTGCATCGCCCTCCTGTTCCCATTGCACGCTGAGCATGGCTTCCACCTTGCCGCGTTGCAGATGTTTGCGCATCAGTTCGCGCAGGCCCGGTTCGATTTCACGAAAGTCCTCCGGCAGGCGGAAGCTGGGTTCGAGGTAGCGATGATTGACGCTGCGGATTTCCCAGATGGCGGTGCCCCAGGGGAGTTTGGCTTCGCGGCGGGCAAATCCGGTCATACTGCGTGGCATAGGGGTGTTTCCTTAAATCCGTGCTGGAATAACAAATCGAAAGTGGACGGCTTGCCAGGGTTTCCCAAGCCACCATTCGCCTTTACACTGTTTAACATTTTAAAAAAGAGGGATGTTAGCACAGGCTGGTCCATTCACGTCGAGTGCCATACTCCCATCCGCACCCCAGGCAAGGTTCCGGTTCGCATGAAAAAAGCGCTGTTATTGGTATCGGGCGCCCTCACTCTCGCCATCGCTATAGTGATTTTCCGCCCAACAACCCTACCGTCCACGATCAACGATTCGCCGGTTCGCACAGCGGATAGCCCCGGAAACGACACGCTCACAGCCGCGCCTCAGGCAGACTTTGCGGCCGACACTGAAAAGCCGTTACTGCCCACCACCCTAAAGGCGGATCACGACGCAAGCCTTAATGCGTGGTTCGACACCATTGGCCAATCCGGATTACGGGAACATCAATTGGCAGCGGCGCTGCTCGAAAAGGATACGCAGGCAAGGTTCCAGCGTCTGCACGCGCTGCGCCAATACGATCCATACCACACGCTGGTCAATATGGCCCTGGTGGATTTGTGCCTGAATGAGCACAACCCGCTCTTTTGCGATGAGTCCCTCTACCAGAGTCTGTTGTCGTTCAATGGTGACAACGGGATCGTGCGTGACCTGCGCGCGCTTTATGCACACCAGCGGGGAGAACTGGCAGAAGCGCTCCATGAAATCCAGGAAGCCGGGCGCAGCCCGTACAGCGACGACATGTGGACACAGACTCTGCAGGCACTGGGCGAATCCATGAGCGCCTTCGGCCTGCGCGAACGCCACACGGACTGGCTGGAAGGCGCCAGCGGATATGCCGCCGCACAGGTTGTTTTTCACCCGCAGGAATTGCTGCGGATGTGCCAGCAGCAGGCGCAGGACCCGCAATGGCAAACGGCGTGTCACAGGCGCGGGCTGACCCTGGCTGCCAATGGACGCACCCTGTTGCTGAAAGGCATCGGTTTGTCCCTGGCGCGGCAGATGAGTCACGGGGATGACCCGGTTATCGACAGCATCCACGAGCAATTCCAACAGGTCAATGATGACCTGCTGGGGAACGAACTCCAGTCCCTGTGGGAGGCGGCTGCCGCCAACGGCTTCGCGCTGACGGACATGCAGTGGCAAACCTGGCTGGACATCATGGCCAGCGAGGGAGAAATCGCCGCAGCCAGATACCTGTCAGAACTGCTGGCCGCTGCCAACACAAAGGGTTAAGGTGTCACCCGTTTTTGATTGAGGATTTTCACTATGCAACGCCCATCCGGTCGCAGTGCCCAGCAGCTGCGCGATATCCGCATCACCCGCCACTACACCAGGCATGCCGAAGGTTCGGTGCTGATAGAGTTTGGTGATACCAAAGTGATATGCACGGCCAGTGTCCAGGCGGGTGTGCCCCCTTTCCTGCGCGGCCAGGGGCGGGGCTGGCTGACAGCGGAATATGGCATGCTGCCCCGCTCCACCGGCACGCGCATGGATCGTGAGGCGGCGCGCGGCAAGCAGCAGGGCCGCACGGTGGAAATCCAGCGCCTGATCGGCCGTTCCTTGCGCGCGGCGGTGGATCTCACCGCCCTGGGCGAAAACACCATTCAACTGGATTGCGATGTGATACAGGCCGATGGCGGCACCCGCACCGCGTCCATTACCGGCGCCTGGGTGGCACTGGCGGATGCCATCGCCTGGCTCAAGGCCAACGACAGGATCACCAGCGATCCACTCAAGCGCGCCATCGCCTCGGTATCCGTGGGCATTTACCAGGGCGTTCCCGTCCTGGACCTGGATTACCCGGAGGACTCATCGGCGGATACGGATATGAATGTGGTCATGGCCGATGATGGCGGCATCATCGAGATCCAGGGGACAGCCGAAGCGGAACCCTTCAGCGAGACGGAATTTGCGGCCATGCTGGGCCTGGCCAAGGCGGGAATCCGTGAATTGCACCAGTTGCAAAAGGCGGCGCTGACAGGACAGGCCTGATTCAGCGGGTCATTGACAAACCGGGCTCGCCGTCGGGAGGGCGCGGTTGTCCAGGGACACGCTAGGGCTCGAGCTCCAGGTCATAGTCGATGACAACCGGCAGGTGGCTGGAAAACTGCTGGCTCTTATAGATAGTGGCGTACTCCACCCGGTTGCCGATGGCACTCGACACTATCTGGAAATCCGTGCGCCAGCCTTCCCCCACATTCATCTTGCCGCTGGGCCACCAGCTGTACTCATCCGGGTCGCGGTTCACGCGGCGGAAGGCATCCACATAACCGATCTGGTTGAACACCTGGCTCAGCCACTGGCGCTCGTGGGGCAGAAAACCGGAATTATGCTGGTTCGCCGCGCTGTTGGTGACATCACGCGGGGTATGCGCCATGGACCAGTTGCCGCAAAAGATGTATTCCCGGCGCTTGCGGGTGATTTTGTCGAGGTGGGCCTGGAGATCGTCAAAGAACTTGATCTTGACCTCCTGGGACTCAAGCTCCGAGGTCGCGCTGGGGGCCAGCAGCGAACCGATGCTCAGGTTTTCATAGTCGATCTGGAGGTAGCGCCCTTCCATATCCACACCTGAGGAAAATCCCAACCCGTATATCAGCGCCTTGGGCTGATACCGGGTATAGATGGCGACACCATTATAGTGTTTGACCCCAGAGTCAAAGACATAGGAAAAGTAGCCATCCAGCTGAAAAACGGGTTTATCCAATTCAGGCTCCAGCGCGCGGAGATCCTGCAAGCAGATGACATCTGCATCCTGATTGGCGAGCCAGTCGAACAGGCCGCGTTGCGCCGCCTGAAAAATGCCATCGACGCTAAGACTGATAACTCTCATGTTAGCCCCTTGATTACGGACTGTGTATGATACCCGAGCTGTAGAGAATTGTGTTACCGCTCACATTACTGGGCGTGACAACCGCTACTTTTGGTTACCAAAAATAGCAGCTTTGTGACTACTGTGTTCCCCAGTGAGCCTGGCGAGTGGATGCCAAACCCCTTTAATTATTCTTAGACTCCTAGAACTTAGCCTATTTACGAGAACTTTGCATGGAAAACTACCAGCGTGACTTTATCCAGCTGGCTATAGACCACCAGGCGCTGTGTTTCGGTGAATTTACCCTGAAATCCGGCCGCACCAGTCCTTATTTTTTCAACGCCGGCCGCTTTCAGACCGGCGCTGCCCTGGCAGCCCTGGGGCGCTTCTACGCCGCCGCAGTCACCGCGGCGGATATTCCCTTCGATCTGGTATTCGGTCCCGCTTACAAAGGCATTCCCCTGGCGGCGGCAACCGCCATCGCCCTGTCCGACCAGTACGGCCGCGACCTGCCCTACTGCTACAACCGCAAGGAAGCCAAGGACCATGGTGAAGGCGGCACCCTGGTGGGCGCACCACTTCAGGGCAAGGTGCTGATTGTCGACGATGTCATCACCGCCGGTACCGCCGTGCGCGAGGTCATGGATATCATCCAAGCCGCCGGAGCCCGGCCCGCGGCTGTGCTGATTGGCCTCAACCGCCAGGAACGAGGCCGGGGAGAACTGTCGGCCATCCAGGAGGTTGAACAAAACTACGGGATACCGGTGGTCAGCATCATCAATTTGAACCATATTATCGATTATCTCGAAGCACAGTCCGGCCAAAGTGACACCCTGGCCAGGGTCAGGGCCTACAGGGCCACCTACGGTGTCACTCACTGACCACAGGGTCATGATCATGAAACCAGCATTGAGCCTTCTTACCGCCCTTGCGCTGTTATGCGCCCCCCTGGCCTTCAGCAACCAGGACATCAACAAGAACCCGGGGCGGGTTTACTATCGCTATCTGAACGACGACGGCGTCATGGTGCTCCACAGCAGTATTCCACCCAGGTACATCCACAAGGGCTACGAGGTGGTTTCGCTGCGGGGTGAGGTGCTGCGCGTCGTTCCCCCCGCGCCCGACGAGGAAGATGCCGAGCGTATTGCCAGCGAGCGGCGCGCGAAAGCGGAACAGGAGCGTCAGGACGCGCTGCTGCGCCGGCGCTATTCCAGCCTGCACGATCTGGATGTGGACAGGCACCGCAGCCTGCTGGAGCTGGAAAACAGCATCAACATCCTGCAAAACACCCTCTCGAACATCCGCCTGCAAATCGAAAACCAGCAGGCGCAGGCCGCCGCGGTCGAGCGCACGGGCAAGAGTGTCACACCGGAAATGCTCAGGCACCTGTCCGTCCTGCAAGGTGAACAGCAAGACATAAATGTCCAGATAGAGCAGCGGCGCGAGGAATACCAGGCGCTGGAGCAACGGTTTGAGCAGGACCGCGAACGCCTGGCCGAACTGCTGGCGCAACGCAACCGCCCCTGAACACGATCCCGGCAGCCGCCGCAAAAAAGCGGAGCCCTGCACTGACGCCACTGCCCCGCCGACTATACTCAACCCATGAGTCTAAGATCCTTCAACAGCGGGTTGCTTCTCGCCATCGCATTAACGGTGGCCGCCACCCTGCTGCACAGCCATCTGCCCACCAAGCACCTTCGATTGATTCCCGGGAATCAACCCGTCACGTTTATTTATTCCAACCACCAACCCGGCGAGCCAAATCACGGATATTGGATCGACCAGGACGCGCACCACATGCGCTGCCTGGTCAGGGATCCTGACATCTATCTGGTGTGCAGTTTCAACCTGCTGCTGACCGAAACACCCGATCAGGGCATCGATCTCTCCCGCTACAGCAGGTTGATACTGAAAGTGAGCTATTCAGGACCGGAAACACGCCTGCGGCTGTACATGCGCCAGTTTGATCCGCGCTTTTCCATCGAGACGGATTTGAACAGCAGCAAATTCCATTTCGTGACCCTGCGCATACAGGATTTTCAGCCGGAGGTCATTGTCGGCCTCGATGAATTCAAGGTCGCGGACTGGTGGGTCGGCCAGTATGACGTGCCGCGCTCGCTCGCCCGGCGGGACCTGAGCAACGTCGTCTCCCTGGGACTGGATTTTGAAGGCCAGATGCAGCGCGGCGAACACGATCTCACCATCGATTACCTGGAATTCGCCGGAGACTGGATTTCGGCCGAGCACTGGTACCAGGGCATCATCGGCCTGTGGATGCTGGCGGCCAGCCTCTATCTCCTGCATCGCCAGATCCAGCTGTACCGCCAGACCCAGACAGACCAGCAGCGCATTTCCGAGCTGGATGGGCGCAACCGCCGCCTGCAATCCGAACGGGAAACCCTGCATAAGCTGTCAACCACCGATGCCCTGACCGGCATATTGAACCGCCATGGCCTGACACTGGCCCGGGAATCCCTGGGCGACCGGCTCGCAGGCAGCGCCCTGATATTGATGGATGTCGATCACTTCAAACGCATCAACGACCGCCGCGGCCACGATGCGGGCGACCGTATCCTGCACAACCTGGCTCAACTGGTGCAGCAGCATGTGCGCGAACGCGATTACCTGGGACGCTGGGGCGGCGAGGAATTCGTCCTGCTCTGCCCGGACACCAATGCCGAACGGGGCATGGCGCTGGCGGAAAAGCTGCGCAATCTCATCAGCAGCCAATCTTTCGAGCCAGACAAGCCGCTCACCATTACCGCCAGCTTCGGTGTTGCCATCATCGATGCGGGTGAAAATTTCGATACCGCTTTCAAGCGCGCCGACCAGGCGCTCTACCACGCCAAGCACCAGGGCCGTAACTGCGTCATCCTCGCGGGCAACGCCTGATGGGGGACGGCACCCGGTATTTATGCCGCTCATAAAAAATTGCTGGGAGCAATTTTCAACGTCGCATCAGCGACGGCCCGAAGGGTGGCGGCCAAGGATGGCACGCCATAAAAAAAGCCGGTCATAAGACCGGCTTTTTGCAAGGCATCATCAGAGTTTCTCAAACGCATCCGTCAATATCGCATCATAGCGGCGGGCATCATAGTCCAGGATGCGCGCCACATCCGGGGGTTGGATAAGCCCTTTGGCCGCCGCATCCTGCAACCGCGCCTCGAGCGTATCACCCACCACCTCTCCCTTGCTCTGGGCGCGCAGGAAAACATGCCATGCGCCACCCAGGGCGAGCAGCATCTGGAAAGTGCTTTCCACACGTCCGGCGGGGTCCTCCGGATCCTGGGTGGCGTAGACATAGCGGCCCAGATCCTGGCGCACCGGGTTATCTTCCAGGATCAGATCGCCCAGCTCGCGGATCAAATGATCGGAAGGCTTATGCACCAGGCGTCCTGCCGAGAAGGTGATCAGCTTGAGCAATACCGCCACCGGGCGCACCGGGAAGTTGTCATAGAAATCGATCAAGGCTTCCTGCGCGTTGTAGACAGCCTGGGTCAGCGCGTATTCGGCATGGGCGTCCTCGGCCCGGCTGCGGGCATGCGCGCCGTGGTATTTCAGGATGGAACAGGCGATGAACAACTGGCTGTGAACATCGCCCAGGCGGGCGGACAACAGCTCGCGGCGCTTGAGATTGCCGCCCAGGATCGCCAGGGCGAAATCCGCCGTTACCGCCAGGGAGGCACTCAACAGATTGATGCGCTGATACCAGCGGCGGCTGAAGTCGTCAGCGTTGGCCGGCACCCCGCTGAAACTGCCGCGTGTCAGTCCCTGCACCAGGACGCGCACCAGGTTGCTGAACACATGGCCCAGGTGACGGATGAAAAGCCGGTCGAATGCCTTGAGGCCAGCCTCCTGGTCGTCCGCCTGCATGGACTGCATCTCTTCGAACAGGTAGGGATGGCAACGCATGGCGCCCTGGCCGAAGATCATCAGGGAGCGGGTCAGGATATTGGCGCCCTCCACAGTGATGGCCACGGGGATGCTCTGGTAGGAAAACGCCAGGAAGTTGCGCGGCCCCATCTGGATCGCCCGCCCACCCACCACATCCATGGCGTGGTTGACCAGGCGGCGCATGGTTTCGGTGGCGTGGTATTTGGCCATGGCGGTCATCACCGAGGGTGCCCCGCTTTCCAGGCCCTTGGTCACCAGATGCCGCATGGCTTCCAGCATGTAGGCACTGCCCGCGATGTCGGCGGTCACCTCCTGGACACCCTCGAACTTGCCGATCTCGGTATTGAACTGGCGGCGAATGCGCGCGTAGGCACCCACCATCCGGTAGCTCATCTCGCCGCCGGCGGTGGAGAGCGCCGGCAGCGACACGCCCCGCCCCGCACCCAGGCATTCGATCAGCATCCGCCAGCCCTTGCCGGCCATTGGCGCGCCACCGATGATCCAGTCCACGGGAATGAATACATCCGTGCCGCTCACCGGGCCGTTCATGAAGGGCGAGCCAGGGTTATGGCGCTGGCCGATCTCCACACCGGGATGATCAGCGGGCAGCAGGGCGCAGGTGATGCCATAGTCCTGTTTAGCCGGGTCGCCGAGCAGCCCCTCGGGGTCATGCAGCTTGAAAGCCAGCCCCACCACCGTGGCCACGGGAGCCAGGGTGATCCAGCGCTTGTTGAAGGTCAGCCGCAGGCCGATCACCTCTTTACCTTCAAAGCTGCCCCTGCAGACAACGCCGATATCGGGGATCGAACCGGCGTCCGACCCCGCTTCGGGACCCGTCAGGCCAAAACAGGGAATCTCTTCCCCACGGGCCAACCCGGGCAGCCAGCGCTGTTTCTGCTCGTCGGTACCGTATTTCATCAGCAATTCGCCCGGCCCGAGGGAGTTGGGCACCATGGCGGTGACCGCGGCGGTACCCGAACAGCTGGCGATCTTGCTCATCACCCGGCTCTGGGCATAGGCGCTGAAATCACGGCCACCGAACTCCTTGGGAATGATCAGGCCGAGGAAGCCCTTCTCCTTGAGAAACTGCCAGGCGTCAGGGGACAGGTCTTTGCGTTGGTGAATATCCCATTCGTTGAGCAGGTCACACAATTGAGTGACTTCGTTGTCGAGAAACGACTGTTCCTCGACCGACAGCTGCGGCAGGGCAATCTGGGCGAAGTGATCCCAATCGGGACGGCCGCTGAACAGGTCTTTCTCCCACCAGGTGGTGCCCGCCTCCAGGGCTTCACGCTCGGTGACGCTCATGCTGGGCATGGACTTCTTCAGGATGCCGAACACGGGTTTTGAGAGAAGGGGCCGCCGCAACACGGGCACATTGAGCACCAGCAGGATCACCGCCAGGGGAATCACGGCCCACAGGGACCACAGACAGGGGCTGAGCACACCCAGTGCCGCCCAGGCAAGCACCACCAGGGCCGATCCCAAAGGCAGGGATACCCGGTGGTAGAGCAATACGGCGATCAGTACCACTAACAACAGCAGCGACAGCAATAGCATAGAGGATCCTCACTTCACAGCCTGAAAAAAAGGCCGCATGGCAGCCTTCTGGCCGGGATCGACACCGCCCAACCCGGAAACGGCGATCGGGCGCACCCGGCGTCACCCCTGAATCATAGCCTATCCTGGGCGGGCCGCCGGAGCAGTGGTTTTTCCCATCCTGCTGTATCAGGCGCCACCCCCGCGGAAAAATGCCCGTTATTGAAATATGGTCATATCTTATATGTGGAAATTTTTTAATGCGAAAATGCGAGAGAAGTGATTATCTATTTATGAAAAAAACCATTTTTTATTACATAAAAATTTTTACAGAAAATTTCATCGCCACCTTTCACTATAAGAAAATTTTCGCGCCGTTTAACGAAGAAAAATGTGTCATCTTTAAATTCTTGACAGTCATAACTTACTGAACTATTTATTCTTAACTGCCATTCAGCGCAGTGAAGTCCGCAGTACATTTCTCCGTAGAAAATCATTAATGTTCATGGATCAGTAAATATCCGTTCAGTGGAGCAAGCATCAAAAACCTCTTTTATCTTCAACATCGCTGAATAAGGAAAGGAAATGATTATGCAGTCATCATTCATCACGAATCGTTCACGAAACCGCACAACCCCTCTACTCGTGGTTATTGCGGCTTGTCTGTTTATGAGCGCTTGCGCCAGTAAACCCGAGCCGCCCAATGAAGCCTTGCGCCTCGCTGAAAGCGCCATCCAGCGCGCGGAGGAAGCACGTGTCGCCGACTACGCTTCCCTCGAGTTGCGCAACGCGCGCGAAAAGCTGACCGAGGCTCAATTGCTGTCGCAACGAGCCGTCAACAACCGCAACAAGGACGACGTCATTCGCGCCCGCCGCCTGGCGGAACAAGCGCAAAGTGATGCGGAGCTGGCCACCGCCAAAGCGCAGGAGGCGCGCGCGAAAGCGGTCAATGAAGAAATAGAGCGTAATATCAAGACGCTGGAAAACGTTCTCGAACGCAGAGGAGGCTGAGGTCATGAATCGATTCAACGCAGTTTTTCGTATCCTGAAGATATCAGCCATCGGTGCTGTCGCACTGGTTTTCACCGCTTGCAGCTCACAACCGCCGCAGAAGAATCCGGCTGTTGAACAGGCCAGGACGTCGCTGACCAACCTCCAGTCGGACCCCAATCTGGCGTCATTGGCACCCATAGCCATCCGCGATGCGGAAACCGCTGTGCGTGCCGCTGAAAACGTCGACAAGGACCCCCCGCTGGAAGCCCACCTCGCCTACCTGGCCAACAACCGGGTAGCCATAGCGCGGGCACAGGCGGAGGCCCGTTATGCCGAGGACCAGGTCAAGTCGCTCTCTGATCAGCGCGAACGTGTCCTGCTCGCCTCGCAATCCCGGGAAGCCGACCAGGCGCGGGCACGCGCCGCGCAACTCGAGAGGGAACTGGAAGAGCTCAAGCAGAAACAGACTGAACGTGGCACCGTCTTCACCATGAGTGATGCGCTCTTTGCCACCGGCCAGGCTGATCTCCGCCCGGGCGCCCAGGCAAACCTCGACAGGCTGGCCGCACAACTCAACCAGCATCCCGACAGGAGAGTTGTCGTCGAAGGCCACACCGACAGCACCGGTTCCGAATCGCTGAACGCGGCACTGTCGCAGAGGCGCGCCGAAGCTGTGCGCAACTATCTGGTGTCCGCTGGTGTGTCTTCCAACCGGGTAACCGCCATTGGCAAGGGGCAAGGCTTCCCCGTTGCCAGCAATGATACGGCCGAAGGCCGGCAACAAAACCGGCGTGTCGAGGTGATTCTCGAATAGCGATCACTGATCACCGCTGGATAAAAAAATCGCGCCAGTATCCCTGGCGCGATTTTTTTTGCCAACACCGTCACATCCTTGTCAATCGACACACGTCTTCACACCTTCTCTGCCCACACCAGCAAGCGCAAGGGACCATTGGCGCTCAAGGCATCGAACGGATAGCAGGTCACCAGCAGCAATCCCTCTTGCGTATCATCGAGCACCAAAGGCTCATAACGGCTGTCGACAACCCGGATATGGGCAATGCGGTAACGCACCTGTTCACCCTGTCGGGTTTGCAGTTGCAGGCTGTCGCCGGGAACCGCGTGCCGCAGGAAACGGAAATGGGTATCCCGATGACCGCCAATCACACTCACACCCTCGCCGGGCATCGCGGTGCCGGTCAGATGTCCGGGACCAAAAGCCAGGGAATGTCCCTGGGCGCCAGCCAGCACATAAAATACCTGATTGCGGGCCTCGAGCCGCGCCACCGGCCAGGTATCCGCCCAGGGCCAGGGCTTTACCGCTTGATGGCCTTCCAGTGTCTGGCGCCAGGCATCGGCGATGAGATACTGCGCCAGATGCGCCTTGAGGTGAATCCAGGCGGCGCCTCCCCAGTGCCACAGCACCAGGCACACCAGCAACACCGACACGGGCCGCTGCCAGGCCATCAACATTCAGCCTTAAGGCGAAGGCGACGGACATAACAGCGCAACGCCAGCAGGACAAGGAATATCAGGAACCCGATCAGCAATTGCAGTCCGGCCCCCGTCGCCGTCTGGGGATATGGCAGCGCCCGCAGTGTCTGCCCATGGGGCAGGAGATTGGGAACGGGTGCCGTTACCAGGTCTTCGGCCAGTGGGCGGCCGGGTACGTCCTCAACGGCCACCAGGCTGGTGTAGGGTGAAATGAGCTGATGCTTGAGCGCCAGCTGCAATACCTGGCTTCGCACCTCGTCCTCATGGCGATCGCGGGTTTTATCGTCCAGCAAGGCATCGATCTTGGCCCTGGCCCACCGCAGCGCCACACCGGCGCTGGCACGCTGTTGTGATGCGGGAGCCAGCACCAGCTCGCGGGACCATGGTTGCTCCGCCTGCTGGCCGCTAACCTGGACACGGGTGCCCGGCGGCAGTTTCCCATCGAGACGAAAGCTCAGCAGCAGCGGTTCGCCCTGGTAGAGATCCGGCAATCGCTGCGGCCAGACCTCGGGGTTGATACCCGACGGCCATTGAATCCGGATATCGCTCAGCACCGGGCTTTCCAATTTACTGAACAATCCCTGCATCTTTTCCGCCACCTCGGCCTCGCTGCCGATCAGGGTAAAGGTGCCGCGGCCAAACTCGGCGGCCTTGCGCATGAAATAACTGTTGGGAGCGGAACCGATGCCAACCGTGAACAGGCGCGCATCGCCGAGCTGGCGATGGATCATTTCTAGCAAGCGCGCCTCATTGCCCACGCTGCCATCGGTGATGAAAACCAGTTGCTTGAGATAACCTTCCGGCGCCGCCTCCTGCATGGCCGCCGCCAGGGCGCCCGCCATTTCCGTGCCGCCGCGCGCCTGTAGTCCCTGCACAAAGCGCCGCGCCATTTCGAGCTCGCCGCCACCGGCATATTCCACGCGAGGAAAGAGCGGATAATGGCGGGAATTGAATTCGATGATATTGAAACGATCCTGAGGCTTGAGCCGCGACAGCGCCATCAGCAAACCGCGCCGCGCCTGCACAATGGACGTGCCACTCATGGAACCCGAGGTATCTATGATGAAAATCACTTCGCGCGGCAGGAGCTGCTGCAATTGCTGTTGGGGCGGCAACAACATCAGCAGACCATAGTCCTGCCCTTCCAGCTCCTCAGTGAACAGGGCCGCATCGGGCGCCTGGCCGGTGGGGGTTTTCCAGGTGATTTCAAAATCCCTGTCCATCGGCACCACCTCCGGTGTGGTGACGATACGATGGACTTCACCACTTTTGTGCAGGCGTAGCTGGTGGTAGCTGCCGCGGACATCAGCCAGGGGCAGGCCGGCATCCAGGCGCAATTGGATGCGAATGGGATTGCGCGCGCCACCTGGGCCATGGCCACCGCGTATGTCCATGAAGGGCGTGATGCGGTGCGCGTCCGGTACCTGGTCCGTGGGCAGGGACCAGCCGTTGAGCGGCTCGGTGTCCTGTGTGCCATCAAGTTGCGGAACGCCGGGGATGTAACGCGGTGTCAGGGTGGTCGGCAAACGCCAGCGGAAGGTGTTGTCCGCGTAGCTCACGGTTTCGTGATAATGGAGTTCGATGGTGACCACCTCACCGGGGCCGATATTGGCGATGGACTGGGTGAACAGGTTAGGCCGCTCCTGCTCGGTCAGGGCGGCGCGGCGGCCCTCGCGCTTCGCCTGCTCATAGAGTTGCCGGGCCTGCTGCTTTTCGCGGATCTGCGCCACGATGCGGCGCTCGCCTATTTCCATCACCATGCGGTTGACGGCGGAGGTTTCGCCCAGGGGAAAGACATAGACGCCCTCCACCCAATCCTCACTGGCGTTCTCGAAGGTCTGGCGCAATACAACCCGGGCGAGCATGCCCTGGATGGTGACCTGCGCCTCGCTCTCGTGGTGCAGGGCCAGCTCCGACGGCTTGCCATCCCGCAGGAAAAAGAGGCTGCCGCTACCGGCGCCCGGGGAAAGGGAATACTCATGGTCGACAACACCATCCGGCAGGCGGGCCACTGCCAGGTTGGCAACCACCGCGAGCACCACGGCAACTATCAGTATGAGGAACCATTTGACCAACCGTCCTGCTCCGGGCATGCCACCGGGCGCCTCGAGCAGCAGGTGTTTGGGAATACGGCGACGCTGAAAGCACATGATCTGAATCCTGTAATCAACATGGGGAAGGCTTACAGGTTCAGTTCACCAAGGATTTGCGGCAGGCTTGGGATGAAAAAGCGATAAACTGCCGATCAATTATGGCAAATTGTGGCAAGGGGCCCGACCGCGGCCCCAGTCATGACAATGCCCGTATTCAACGACCAGGGATTCGTTCATGTCCTACTCCATGCTTACCCGGCTCGTGATGTGTGTCACCGCAGTGTTTTCATGCACGGGAAACGCCACCGGGTTTCCCGCGGATGACGAACGGCCCCGGACCGTGCTGGTCCTGGGCGGCGGCGGGGCCCGCGGTGCGGCCCATATCGGCGTGCTGGATATTCTCGAGCGCGAGCGCATTCCCTTCGACTGCATCGTCGGCACCAGCATGGGCGCGCTGGTTGCGGGTGCCTACGCCGCAGGGCTGTCACCCAACGACATGCGCGACAAACTGTCCGGCGCGGACTGGACCAACATGTTCCTGGATGCCGCCGATTATTCGCAGCTGAGCTACCGCACCAAGCGGGTCACCAAGGGATTGCTGCCGGGGTCTGGCATCCGCCTGTCCGACGAGGGACTGCAAATCAGTTCCGGCCTGATCGCCGGGGAAAAGATCAAACTCTTTTTCAACCACCTGGTGGGCGACGACGTGGGCGGGCGCATGATCGACGAACTGCACCTGCCCCTTGCCATCGTCGCCACCGATATAGGCACCGGCGAAAAAGTCGTGTTGAAGGAGGGCAGCCTCACCCACGCCATGCGGGCCAGCATGTCGGTGCCCGGCTTCATGGCGCCGGTGGAATACGAAGGCCGCAGATTGGTTGACGGCGGACTGGTGGACAATGTCCCCATCCAGGTGGGTCGCGAGCTGTGCAATGCGGAGCGCGTCATCGCGGTGAACGTTGGCTCGCCATTGCGACCCGCGGAAAAAGTCAATTCGCTGCTCGGCGTCACCTTGCAGATGATCAGCATCCTCACCCACCAGAATGTTTCACAATCGGTCGCCTCCCTGGGCGAGGATGATATTTATATTACGCCCGAACTGGGTCAATTGACCGCGACGGATTTCGCGCGCTACCAGGACGCCGCCGATATCGGACGCGCCGCGGCCGAAGCCCGGATCACCGATCTGCGCAAACTCCAGGTCGCTCCTGCGGACTATGATCGCTGGCGGTCCTTCCATAAAGATCAGCGCAAACCCATAGATACGATCGACACCATCATCATCCAACCCACGACACGGGTGAATCCCATCTTTGTGCAACAGCTCATCCGCCAGAAAGAAGGCGAGCCGCTCAACCGGGAACAACTGGAAGTCGACCTGATCCGTATTTACGGCATGGGTGGTTTCGACAATGTCGACTACCAGGTGCAGCACATCGATGACAAAAACCAACTCACGATTCTCGCCAGGGAAAGCAAATCGGCCTCGCGGTTTCTCAACTTCGGACTCAGCCTCAACCAGGAAAGGCGCGAAGGCGCCAGCATCAATTTGCGCACCGCCTTCCGCAGCGTCTGGCTCAACAGCTACGGCGGCGAAGTGTTCACCAAAGTGGACCTTGGCAACCGGCGCGCCTTTGAATTGAATTTTTACCAACCGCTCAATCCCCGCCAAACCTGGTTTGTCGAACCCAGCTATGTCATCCAGCAAGACGACATCAGCATCTATATGGACAACACAAAAGTTGCCGAGTACGACCTGAAAAATAATTACAGCCAGATACTTTTTGGCAGAAACCTCGGCATCCTCGGGCAGGCGAGGATCGGCTGGCGGCAATACCACACACGGGGACGTTCCAACATCAGCCTCGTCGACTTGCCGGATATCGACGAGCGTTACGATGGCTGGGTGGCGGAGGCTGTGTTTGACCGGCGCAACCGCCTGTATTTTCCTTCCAGCGGCTGGAGCACCGGCATCAGCTATTTCACCTCCAACCAGCAGGATTACCACAAGGTAAAGGCCGAACTGAGCGGCACCCGCTCCCTGGGTGACTATGTCATCGGCATGCGCAGCGCCTATGCCACGGCCATCGATGACGGTAACTCCCTCGTGGATGCGGAATTGCTGGGCGGCTTCCTCAACCTGTCGGGCTATGCCACCAACCAGATATGGACCAACGGCTCCTTCTACACGCACCTGCGCGCGGAAAAAATCATCGGGCGCATGCCACTGGGATTGAGTGGCGACCTGCGCATGGGTATTGCCGCCGAAGCGGCGCGCCTGGAGAATCCCATCAACATAACCCGGGAAGACAAATGGCTCGATTCCGCGATCATCTATCTCGGCGGCGAGACGCCATTGGGCCCGGCCTTCCTGGGCTACGGATTCACCAGCGACAAGGATTTCAATATCTATTTCCAGCTGGGCGCGTTTTAGGCGGGCTCAGCAGGCCGGGTTAAATCCGGACAGACTGTTGGGCCAGACAGCCTGTTAGAATAGTCCCGTCCATGACCCACACCACCCAGCAGGAGTCCCATGGCCCGCCACATCGCTATCGTCGAAGACGAAGTTGCCCTCGCCCACAACTACCGGGATGCCTTTACCCGCCAGGGTTTTACCGTGAGCCTGTTTCACAACCGCCCCGAGGCCCTGGCGGCCTTTGCGCGAAGCCTGCCAGACCTGGCCATTATCGATGTGGGGCTGGGCGAGGAAATAGAAGGTGGCTTTGACCTCTGCCGCGAACTGCGCGCCCGGGCGCCGGCCCTGCCGATCATCTTTCTGACGGCGCGCGACAGCGAATTCGATGTGGTGTCCGGGTTGCGGCTGGGCGCCGATGACTACCTGACCAAGGACATCAGCCAGGGCCACCTGTTGGCGCGGGTGGTGGCATTGTTCCGGCGCGTGGACGCCCTGCGCAATCCGCAGCCGGAAACACGCGAGGACATACTGGAACGCAAGTCGCTCAGCCTCAACATGGACCGCATGAGCGTACACTGGAAAGGGAACGCGGTGGACCTCACCATCACCGAACTCTGGATCGTCCACGCCCTGGCAAGGCATCCCGGCCACGTCAAGAACCGCCAGCAACTGATGGATGCCGCCAACGTCGTGCTGGATGACAACACCATCACCTCACACATCAAGCGCATCCGCAAAAAATTCCTGCGGCTGGACCCCGACTTCGATGCCGTGCAGACCGCCTATGGCATGGGCTACCGCTGGGACGACAGCAAGTCGTGAGGCTGCGGCGCCAGCTCATCCTCGTCAGCCTGCTCACCCTCTGCCTGCCCTGGGCCGGATGCCAATACCTGCGCGAGATGGAATCCGCCCTGCGCGAAGGACAGAGCCGGGCACTCCTGGCAACCGCGGAGGCGGTGGCCAACCGCATTGCCAGCGAACCCCTGCTCGCCGCCGAGCTGACCCGCAACGCCACCCAGGGCGCCACCGAGCGCCAACTCTACGCCCATCCGCTGTCCGGTCCCCTGCTGGTCGATGGCTACGATGAGGACTGGCGGCACCTGCCCTTCACACCCCACCGCTGGCAACTGGGCCAGAGAACCCTGGACCTGCGCGCCGCCCACCACCAGCGGCAGGTATACCTGCTCGTCAGGGTACGGACGCCCGGTGTCCACTATTACCATCCGGGACAGGCGGACCTTGCCGACGCCGATCACCTGCGCCTGCGCAGCCTCGACCGCGATGGCCGCCTGCGGGACTTTGCGCTGGTGGCCAGCGCACCGGGAATGACCAGCGCCTATGATCTTTTCCAGCCGCGGATATCATCACCATCCGCGGATGCGCCGGACCCGTTTTCAGCATCGCCGAACGAACCCCACTACTATCGCCAGGAACATGCCATCAAAGGTGTCTGGCAGGACATGCGCGACGGCTACCAGGTGGAAATACTCATGCCCTGGTACCTCACCCAGGGTTACCTGGGAGTGGCCGCCGTCATGCCAGGCGGCGATGGCGCCTTGTGGCTGGGCAGCATCAGCCCGGATTCCGCACCCGCGCCCCTGATGCGCCATAGTGACAGCCTCCGCGACGCCATCGGTATTTTTGCGGGCAGCGAGATGCGCCTGCGCATTGCCAGCAGCAACCAATGGCTGCTGGCCGAAGCGGGAGGCATCCTGCGCGACACGCCCGACGACGGTGACTGGGAAACGCGGCTGTTGCGCCGCCTGGTACTGCGCGGTTCGTTTCCATCATTGGATACACCTGAGCGCGACGGTCGCCTGACCGGCGACGAAGTAACCCGGGCATTGCGTGGAGAGCCATCAACACACTGGTATCAATACCACGAACACAAACTCGCGCGCGCGGCAGCACCCGTCATCGTCAACGGGCAACCGCTCGGCGCCGTGCTGGCGGAGCAAACCGGTGAAAGCCTGAGTGCGCTGACCCACACCGCGTTTCGCCGGCTGGTGTTTTACACACTGCTCACCAGCCTGCTTGCCGGACTGGGCCTGCTCGCTTATGCCAGCTGGCTGTCGCTGCGTATCCGCCGCTTGAGCCGCGTGGCGGACACAGCCATCCGCGAGGACGGCAAACTGGAAAATGCATTTGTGCCCTCGACCGCTTCCGATGAGCTGGGCGACCTGAGCCGCAGTTATCACCAGTTGCTCACGCGGGTGCAGGAATACACGGATTACCTGCGCAGCCTGTCAAATAAACTGTCTCACGAATTGCGCACGCCACTCGCTGTGGTGCGCAGTTCACTGGACAACCTGGACCAGGAAAATCTATCACCGGATGCCGGCGTATTTGCCACGCGGGCACGTGAAGGATCGCAACGCCTGTCGGCCATCATCAATGCGATGAGTGCTGCCAGCCGAATAGAAGAGAGCATCAAGCAGGCTGACATGGTGCACTTTCCCCTGGATAAACTGCTCAGCGACCTCACTAACGCCTACCAGGGTGTTGCGCGGCAACGGCTGGTGTGCGACATCGCCGGGGATACGGACTTTTACCTCACTGGCTCTCCCGACCTGATCGTGCAGATGATCGACAAACTGTTCGACAACGCCTGTGATTTTTGTCCCGCGGATGGCGAGATCGTGTTTTCCCTGTTGCGAGACAAACAGCAGTTGATACTCGCCGTCAGCAATGACGGCCCGCCGCTGCCCCAAACCATGCAACGCCAGCTGTTCGACTCGCTGGTGTCGATCCGCGACGGCCACGCCGCCGACCGGGAAAACGGAAAAATCCATCTGGGGCTCGGCCTGCACATCGTCCGCCTGATCGCGGAGCTTCACCAAGCGCAGGTGGCTGCCCACAACAGGGAGGATGGCAGGGGCGTGACCTTCAAGATCATTTTTCCCGCGGAATAGCCTTGAAAAACCGGTAAATCCACGCATATAACCGGCAGCGGGTAAAGCCCTTTCTTCCCTTGAAATTTCTCTTTATATCGTTATAAGCGATCAACACAAATTAATAAAAAAACACAATTTCAACGTATAAACCCGAAATCTCGCGCTTGTCTATGTCGTTTGAATCTTCTATTATGCCCACGCCGGTCTGCATGTTTCCCAGCCATTTTCGACATCATTGATCCGGCAAGCTTTAAGGAAATGATGTCTGTCACGTACGACGCCCATCCGTAAGGATGCCTGTTGGCATACGCACAAAAGGCATTTGCTGCTGTTTTTCCAAGGCTGTTAATACTCACGGGAATTATCTTGATTCCTGCGGGATTTCTGTAGCTCGTATTTTTTGTTACCGGAAATCCATCGAGTTTATCAGCGACAAACCAAACCCCTTTTTTCCTGAACACATCTGCTCGGGAGGGTGCTTTGTTGTCCTGAAAAACCGTCAACCAATCGAGGCATTTTTCCAATCACTTTCTATGGATGGGATCAATTTGCGAGAGCTCACATATGATCCGTCTTTTTGCATCATTGAAAATTGTTGTTTTTACTTTTTTGCTGTTGCCAAGTTTTTCGAGTCACGCGGCCAATACCGTTATTGATGTGCTGGTGGTTTACACCAAAGGAGTTCACGAGGTTTACGGTGACGATACCGAAACGCGCATCAACCACCTGTTCAACGTGACCAACCAGATCTACCGCGACAGCCGGCTCGACCTGGAAATTCATCTGGTCGGCACACTCATGGTGGATTACACCGATGACAATGACGGCGTGACCGCGCTTCAGGACATCACCTATGCCCGTGTGGATGCATTGCGTGATGTGCATGCGGCTCGCGAAGCCCTGAATGCCGACATGGTGATTTTCTACCGGCCATTCAAAAATGTGCATGGCAGCTGTGGCCAGGCCTGGATAGCCGGTGCCGACAGCAATGGGCATTTCACCGCCGAGTACTACCGCGATTACATGTACACCCATGTACCCGTCAACAGCTGCGGAGATTTCACCACGGCGCATGAACTTGGCCATAACATGGGGCTGCGGCACTCACGCAAGCAGGACGGCAAGGGCGCTGTTTTCGACCATGCGCTGGGCTATGGTGTGTTGAATACCTTTACCACCATCATGGCTTACCAGAGTGATTTCAACGTCGACTACTGGGAAGGCAAGGTATACAAATTTTCAAGTCCCGAGTTGACCTGCAAGGGACAGCCCTGCGGCATCTCGCGGGACGATCATATCAATGGTGCCGATGGCCGCCACGCGATCATGATCGTTGCGCCACAGATCGCCAATTTTTATGCGTCCGGAAATAAGACAGGTTCATCATCCAGCGCCAGCAGCTCGCTGAATGCCAGCAGCCTGTCGAGCTCATCCAGTTCATCAGCTGCGAACAGCAGCATCGCTGGCAACAATCCAAGCAGTACGCCAGCAGCCAATCCATCCGGCACAAGCGGCGGAGGTGGTGGCGGTGGAAACATCAATGCACTGCTTCTGATCGCCTTGATGGGCATTATGATGTTTAGTCGCAAGAATTATGTTTTTATTTTAAAAAAGTAAAAATATACGCACCTGTCATATCGTTCAAATCAGCAAAGGGATTAGCTGACTTGAACGACACTTATAGATATATCGACAAAAAAAATCGCGCCTTATATTTTTTATTCTGCCGCTTTGTTGAAAGCGACGGCAACAGAGCATCATTTTTGTTTAAAAACAAATTTATTATCAAAATACATTATAGCCTCATAACTTGCATGCCATTGATTATTAACTAGCCTTCTAACTACAGCAGTTGTGTTATTGGATCTTGGAAGTGTATCGGATCAGTCTGATACAGAGTTTTTGCAATCTGGATTGTGTAGGAGCTGGTCATGAAAACTTTATCAAGTACCGCATTTCCCGCCTTGACGATGTGGGCCTTTTCAAATCCCTTCTGGTCTCCACCCGGCTAAGCAGGCCGACTGACTCCTGCACACCGAATGTCATTCCAGCCGGTTGACGGCTGAATAATCGTTTGCAGTTTTACCCTGGCTCTTTCTCATTGGCATGCATGCCAGGGACGCGTTCACCCTTGAGAGGACTCCTTATGATACGTTCAACCCCCACAAAAGGCTTACTGGCCGCTGCTATCATGACGTATGGCGCGGTGGCGTACAGCAACAGCAGCGACTATTCCGGCGGCTACCTTGGCGCCCGGATCGGTCACTCCTACAACCTCGAATCCTGTGCCGACGGCTATTTGAAGTGCGACAAGGATGATACCGGCTACGGCATCTTTGCCGGTTACGACTTCTCCCCGAACTGGGGGCTGGAACTCTCCTATAACGACATCGGCGATTCCCACGCGGTGTATCCGGCCGTATCGCTGAAAGGTGAGCTGCACGAGACAGACCTGGCGGTGAGATATACCTATCCGGGCTACAGCAGATTCCGTTTTTACGGCAAAGCGGGCGTCGCCTTCTGGGAAGCGAAGGTCACCGGCTTCAACACCCACATGAAAGATTCCGGATCGCGGCCACTGGTAGGGCTTGGGTTGGAATACTCACTGTCGCCGCACTGGACCACGCGCCTGGAATACCAGCACATCGACAAGATCGGCAACAGCCAGATGGGCCACGCCCACCCGAATTTCCTCAGCCTCGCGCTGGTATGGAATTTCTCTCCGCGTGAAAAACCCGCGCCACGCCATGTCCCGGTCCAGGCCGCACCTGTCCAGACACCCCCGCCGCAACCCCGTCCCGCTGAACCACCCCGGGAGCAGCGCATCGTGGTCGATGAGCAACGCCAGGGACCACTGTTCGAATTCGACAGGGCCGATATCCGCAATACCGCCGCCATCGATGTGGTCGCCGATCAGCTGCTGAAAAATCCCGCGCTGGACGTCAGGATCATTGGCCACACCGATTCCCGTGGCGCAGCGGATTACAACCAGCGCCTGTCTGAACGGCGCGCCGAAGCCGTCGCGCGCTACCTGCAAAACAAAGGTGTATCCGCCCGCCGCATCACCAGTGTCGGCCAGGGTGAAAGCCATCCGGTTGCCGACAACCAGACAGACTCGGGAAGAGCCCAGAACCGCCGCGTGGAGTTCGTCATCACCGGCACCAAAACAGCTCCATGAAGTTGATGTCATTGATTCATGACAAGGTGGTTATTATGAAAAACAGCTTATTGTGTCTACTGATACTCTGTATCGGCGCTTTAACGGCGTGCGGGGGTGATGGTTTCCCGCAGAGCTCGACGAGCTCCATAAGTTCGGTGCCTGGTACACCAGGTTCATCGTCTTCCGCATCATCGATCTCCTCTTCCGCATCGGAAACATCCTCATCATCATCCATCTCCACGGGTCCCGGCGAATTGCCCGACGAGGATAATGACGGCATTCCGGACATCAACGACAACTGTCCACTCGTGCCCAATCCCGGCCAGGAAGATATGGATGGCGATGGTGTCGGCGATGCCTGCGATAACGACCGCGATGGCGATGGCATTCCCAATGCCTCGGACAACTGCCCGAACGTCGCCAATCCCAATCAACTGGATACCGACGGTGACGGCATCGGTGATGCCTGCGATCCGGATATCGACGGCGATGGCATTCCCAACGAGCAGGACAACTGCCCGCTGGTGGCCAATCCCGGTCAGGAAGACCAGGATGGCGACGGCGTGGGTGATGCCTGCGATTCGGATATCGATGGCGACGGCGTTCCCAACGATACGGATAACTGCCCGCGGGTACCCAATCCCAACCAGGCGGACAGCGACGGTGACGGCATCGGTGATGCCTGCGACACCAATACCGACACCGACGGCGACGGCATCGACGACGGCGTGGACAACTGCCCGCTGGTGCCCAACCCCAACCAGGAAGACCAGGATGGCGATGGCATCGGCGACGCCTGCGACGACGACATCGACGGTGATGGCGTACCCAACGAGCAGGACAACTGCCCGCTGGTATTCAATCCCAACCAGCTGGATACCGACGGCGACGGCATCGGTAATGCCTGCGACGATGACATAGACGGCGACGGCGTGCCCAACAACCTGGATAACTGCCCCCTGGTGGCCAACCCTGGCCAGGAAGACCTGGACGGCGATGGCGTGGGCGATGCCTGCGACAATGATATCGATGGCGATGGCGTGCCCAATGACACAGACAATTGCCCACTGGTACCAAACGCCAGCCAGGCGGACCTGGACGGTGACGGCGTCGGCGATGCCTGCGATACCGACATAGACGGCGACGGCGTACCCAACGACGTGGACAACTGTCCACTGGTGCCCAACCCCGATCAGGCGGACACCAACGGCAACGGCATCGGTGATGCCTGTGACACCAACACCGACACCGATGGTGACGGCATCGACGACGGCGTGGACAACTGTCCGCTGGTACCAAACCCCGGCCAGGAAGATATGGACGGCGATGGCATCGGTGACGCCTGCGACGACGATATCGATGGCGACGGTGTGCCCAACAACCTGGATAACTGCCCGCTGCATCCCAATGCCGATCAGGCGGATCTCGACGGCGATGGTGTGGGTGATGCCTGCGATACGGATACCGACGGCGACGGCGTGGACAACGAACTGGACAACTGCCCGCTGCACCCCAACGCCGACCAGGCGGACCTCGATGGCGACGGTGTGGGCGATGCCTGTGATCCCGACATCGACGGCGACGGCGTGCCCAACAACCTGGACAATTGCCCGCTGGTCTACAATCCCGACCAGATGGATACCGATGGTGATGGCGTAGGCGATGCCTGTGACACCAACACCGACACCGATGGCGACGGCATCGACGATGGCGTGGACAACTGCCCGCTGGTACCCAACCCCGGCCAGGAAGACCTGGACGGTGACGGCATCGGCGACGCCTGCGACGACGACATCGATGGCGACGGCGTGCCCAACGATGTGGACAATTGCCCACTAGTGCCCAACCCCGGTCAGGAAGACACCGACGGCGACGGTATCGGCGATGCCTGCGACCCGCTGACCGACAGTGACGGCGACGGTGTTGCCGACGACGTGGACAACTGCCCGCTGGTGGCCAATCCCGGTCAGGAAGACCTGGACGGTGACGGTATCGGCGATGCCTGCGACCCGGACATCGATGGTGACGGCGTGCCCAACGAAGTGGACAACTGTCCGCTGGTGCCCAACCCCGACCAGACCGACACTGATGGCGACGGTATCGGCGACGCCTGTGACAACGACAGTGATGGCGACGGCGTACCCGATGACGTGGACAACTGCCCGCTGGTGGCCAACCCCGGTCAGGAAGACCTGGACGGTGACGGTATCGGTGATGCCTGCGATACCGACATAGACGGTGACGGCGTACCCAACGAGGTGGACAACTGTCCGCTGGTGCCCAACCCCGGTCAGGAAGACATCGATGGCGATGGTATCGGCGATGCCTGCGACGCGGTCGAAGACGTGGTCTGTGCTCCCGGCAGGCTCTATGAGCCGATCGTCGGCACGGGTATAACTGTCAATACCGGACTTCGCGGCGTGCTCTGCATAGGCTGTGGCGTCCTCGACCCGGCCAACCTGGTTGATACCAATACCACCAATGCCGCCACCATAACCACGCCGGTAGCGGTACTTGCATCAGCCTGGGCCCGTGTCAACGACACGACGACGATCCACACAGGCGCCAAGCGTGTAGGCTTCCTGGTATCGCTGCCGGTCGGGTTGCTGGATGCATCACTGCTGGGTAGCCTGTGGATTACCACCTATCTCGATGGTGTCGAACAGGAAAGCGGCGGCACCGGCAATCTGCTGGGCCTGCACCTGCTCAACCTGAGCGGCGACGCCACCCGCAGCCTGGTGGTCATCGAAACCACCCAGGACTTCAACCGGGTGGAAATCGAGAAGGCTGCCGTACTGGGAGCCCTGGAAAACCTGCGCGTGCATTCGCTCTGCATAGCGCCACCCCCGCTGCCCTAGGCAGTAACGGATCAAAGGCAGCGCAAGCTGCCTTTGATCTTTCTACGGAGCCAAAATCCCATGCCGTCCCGCGTTACCTCGTCATCCCTGCGTTTGCTGGCCGGTGCGGTACTCATTCTGGCCGTGGTGATCATCGTTTATCTCCATACAACATCACCCGGCGACCCAAAGCCCCTGCCGGACCATGCGCAGCCCCACCCGGCTGCCACATCCTCCACCGCCCCTGAACAAGCCCCACCATCCAGCGGATCGATATCCTCGCCACAGGCCCAGCAACACTCGGCGGCCAGATCGGCCACCTTTGCGGATACGAGAGAAGGCTGGCAGATCGATGACCGGGCCTTGCCCGATTTCCCGCTGCCCACGGGCGTGATGATTTATGAGGCGGTGATACTGGAAGCGGATTCCGCCATCCATCCACAACCCGGCGAACGGCTACAGCTGCCCCTGCCCGAAGGCTGGACAGTACAGGTGACCGTCGGCTCGGCCCATACCAGTCCCAACGGCGACTATTCCTGGCACGGCTACGTGGATGGCTACGGCGATGATTATCCGGTCGTCATGACCTATGGGCAGCGATCGGTGTTCGCCACTGTCACGACGCCCCAGGGAAGCTATGGCCTGGAGTCCGTCAATGGCAGCGGCTGGGTATACAAGCACCCGGCCGCTGAGGAACTGTCGTTGCCGGGCGTGGAAGATCACATGGACATCCCCGGCACCCGGCCGGGTGAACACACGCACCACTCACAGCACACACATTAGAGCTTGATGGCCAAGCCCTCACCCAGCGACTGGCGATAGGCCGAGAAGGCGGGCAGGATTCCCGCGAGCCCGCTCAGCCCCAGAATGCCCAACCCGAGCCAGAGGGTTTGCGGCTGCAAGGGATTGACCTGGATGAATACGCCGAACTGGTCCGCCAGCAACGGCTGGGCAAGCCACAACCCCAGGGTCAGGAGCGCAATGCCACCCAGTAACCCCAGCAAGGCCAGCAGGAGCACCTCCAATTCCACCAGCAGGAACAGATAACCCGGGCCCGCCCCCACAGCGCGAAGTATGGCCATCTCACGCTGGCGCTGCTGGAGGCTCGCCAGCAGGCTGGTCACCATGCCGATCAACGACGCCAGCAACACCATGACGGCGATGATGTACAACAGGTTCTCCACCGTCCCCATGATTTGCCACAGTTCTCCCAGGGCCACGCCGGGCAATATGGCCAGCAGGGGCTCCTGGCGATACTGGTTGACCTGGCGCTGGAGCGTGAAGGTCGCCGCCCGGGAGTTGAGACCCACCAGCACCGCCGTCACGCTGGCGGGTGTCAGGTCCATTTTTTCCGCGTCCTCCGCGCTGACCTGCTGCCCGGGTATGGGCATTCCCTGGCGCCAGTCCAGGTGAATGGCCTCCATCCCCTGCAAGCTGATATGTAGGCTGCGATCCACCGGCGTTCCCGTGGGCTTGAGTATCCCGGTGACGACAAAGGGCTTGTCGCTGTGATGATGGAGATTCACGGCACCGCTGCCATGGGCCAGCACCAGCTTATCGCCCAGGCCATAGCCCAGGCGGCGCGCCACTTCCACCCCCAGCACCACATCAAACACGCCGTCGAACGCCTCACCCTGGGCAAAGGCGAGGGGCTGGCCCCGGCCGTAGTGATAACGGATGAAGTAATCCCTGGTGGTGCCCACGACCCGGTAACCGCGATGGGAATCACCGAGTGACAAGGGCACCGTCCAGGCCACCGCCGAATGCTTGCGGATTTCCTGATAGCTTTGCCAGCTGATGTTGTTGGTGGCGTTGCCAAGCCGGAAAACGGAATACAGCAGCAGATTCAATTGTCCGGAGCGGGCGCCAATGATCAGGTCGGTGCCGCTCAGGGTCTGGCTGAAACTCTGGCGCGCCTGGGTGCGCAGATGATCGATGCCCAGCACGAGGGCAACACTGATCACCAGCGACACCAGTGTCAGCAATACGCTGATGCGCCGGTTCCACAGGCTGAGGCGGGCAAGCTTGAACAACATCAGATGTCCTCCACCAGCGCAGCCAGATTCAGGTCGCGCATATCCAGGCTGCGGCTGAAGCCCTGCTGCAAGCCGCGGTCATGGCTGACAAAGATCACCGTGCTGCCGGCATCGGCGGCTGTCTCCATCAGCAGGGCCATGAAGCCATCGCGGTTGTCACTGTCGAGCGCCGAGCTGGGCTCGTCGGCGATGAGTATTTCCGGCCGGGTGATCAGGGCGCGCGCCACCGCCGCGCGCTGCTGCTGGCCCAGGCTGAGGCGCCGCGCCTCGCGCCCGAACAGCGACGGATCGAGGCCCAGTTGCTGAAGCAACGCACGCGCATCGACATCGACCACCTCTTTCTTGGGCTGGGAGGCAAAGGCCGCGCCCAGCAATACGTTGTCCAGCAAGCTGAGATAGGGAATGAGATTGAACTGCTGGAAAATCACACCGATGTGACGCGCGCGAAACGCATCGCGGCGGCGCTGGGAAAAACCCGCCAGATCCTGCCCCAGCACCTGCAACCGGCCAGCGACAGGCGCCGTCACACCCGACAGCAGATTGAGCAGGGTGGTCTTGCCCGAACCCGAAGGCCCGTAGATAAATACCCGTTCGCCCCGGGTGACAACCAGGTGCGGGATATCAAGCACCAGCGGCCCCTGCCGGGACCAGCGAAATTGCAGGTTCTGCAACGAGATGACAGCATCAGACATAGTGTCGTTATTCCAGTGTGTCGTTATTCCAGTTTTTGATCCGTTCGGCCATGTGCCGGCGGTTAATCACTACACATCACTTTCCGCCTGCTGATATGATGACCGGCAGCCCAGTGAGTTTCATTTTTGTCTTTCCACTATTATGCCAAGTATCCGCACCCTGGTTGTTCTCGGACTGCTGCTCGGACTGCCGATAGCCGCCAGCCAAGCCACACCACCGCCCCCGGCACCCGCGACAACCGGTGCCCCGCAAACCATCGACTGGACCGACCTGATGCCGGAGGAGGACCTCAAACTGTTGATGTCCATGCCCCAGGTGGATCACGAGGGTCTGACCGATGATGAACTCATGGAGGAACTCAGCGGATCGGGCCTGCGGACGACACCCCAGGGTTCCGGTGCGTCCGGATCAGGCAGCGCCTTCGAATCCGGCAGCAACCTCGAAGACGATGTGGCCAACGCCATAGGATTGGCCATGCAATCAGGCGGTGGCGAACGCACCTGGCGCGATGCCCTGGTATCCACCAAGGTGCGTCCCGAATTCGACAAGCGCCGCATCAAGCTGGCGGGCTACATCGTGCCGCTCGATTACGATGACAATCAGGTCATCAGCAGTTTCTTCCTGGTGCCTTACTTCGGCGCCTGCATCCATGTGCCGCCGCCACCGCCCAATCAGATTATTTATGTGCGCTATCCCAAGGGACTGGTGCTCGACAATCTCTACACCCCGTTCTGGGTCAGCGGCACACTGAAGGTGGAAACCATCGAGAATGACATAGCCCTGGCATCCTACACGATGGACGCGGAGCGATTGGAAGAATACCAGGAAGATGCCCAGCTGGATTAACCGGCCGCCTCACTCGCGTGACACAGGGCCAGCAACTGCTGTTCGAGGGTTTCCACCGGCAAGGGCTTGTCATCCAGGCATTCCAGGCGGCTATCAGCCACGCCTCCCGTGAGGGCCTCATCCAGGGGACGCACGCTCAGCACACCCTGCTCCGCATTGAACGTGAAAACACCCTCATCGGTCACGACCACCGCTTTGACGCGCTGCAATGGCAGACCACTCAACCACAAAAACAATCCCTGAAAACTGAACCACCAATCGGGTCGGACAAGCCAGCCGCAACTGTAGAAACCCTGCCCCTGGTTTTCCCGGCGAAGAAAATCCTGCCCATCCGGCAAACGCACCTCCGGGCTATGGACCGCGCCTTGCGTTTGCGGCCTGAGCGACAACCGCGACGCGTCATGGGCACCCGGATATTGCAGGGTGTGATCCCCACGCGACATGTCCAGCCAGGCGGCATCCACGCGCCCCTGCTCCACCCAATAGATGCCCTGCTTCGCAGGCTCCATGGCAGCCAGGTATTGCTCGAATACGGCCTTGTCTTCTGCCGTGCACAAATCGGTTTTGTTGGCCACAACCACATCGGCAACCGCCAACTGGTCCTGAAAACCGGCGTGGGTCGTGTAACGTTGATCCTGGAGTTTACGTGGATCGACCAGGGTGACGGTGGCTCGCAGGTCCAGGATATCGCGGTAATATTCGCCGGTCAGCGTGTTGATGATTTCTTCCGGATGGCCCAGTCCGGTGGGCTCGATCAGTAACCGGTCTGGCTTGGTGGTGGCGATCAACATATTCAGTGCGATCTTCATCGGCAAACCGGCCACGCAACAGATGCAGCCACCGGGCACTTCACGTACAAACGCGCCACTGTCCTTGAGCATGGCGCCATCGATACCCACCTCACCAAATTCATTCACCAGCACCGACCAGCGCTGATCCGCAGGTTTATGCAGCAGCAGGTGGCGAATGGCCGTGGTCTTACCGACGCCCAGAAAACCGGTGATGATGTTGGTGGGTATTTTGGCTTTCGGCATCAGCGCAACAGCAGTTCGGTTTTATCCGGTGAAAGCTGCGCAGCGCCCTGCTGTGCATCGCGTATCCAACTGACGTCGAGTTTTTTCAGGGAGGGGAAATGCGTAAACGCCGTTATGGTCAGATGGCGCAGGGCGTCCGGTTGGTCGCAGGAAAATTGGTAGCTGATGGAAAAATCCGGGTGGTCTCCCGCGCTGTCCGCCTCCGCGGCCAACAGCATGGCCGAGGTGATGTTCGCGTTGCCCCGGAGGCACCGGGCCGCTTCAGGCAGCGCAACCAATGCGGTCGGCTGCCGCAATTGCTGCAATAGGTTTGTTACACGCTGCTTGTCTTCATCGTGCCTGACCTGATGCTCGAAGCCCAATAAATCCATGGCGGGAATCTGGAAATCCAACTCCAGGCGATGGCCGTCGAGTACCAATGTCATCCCGGCTTCGCCGTGCACATGGGAACCCAGTTGCCGCACGCCGTGCTCGTGCTCGTGCTCGTGCTCGTGCTCGTGCTCGTGCTCGTGCTCGTGCTC
>CAYWCW010000003.1:0-58066 GCA_964456865.1 uncultured Cellvibrionaceae bacterium | reverse complement strand
CGTGCTCGTGCTCGTGCTCGTGCTCGTGCTCGTGCTCGTGCTCGTGCTCGTGCTCAGCGTGATGATAGTCTGTGGATTCGTCGTCGTGGTGCGCGCTCACATGGCGATGCCCCTCGTGATCCTGCTTTTCGCCGTCACAGGCAAACAAGACTGTGGCGATCAATGCCGAACCGGAAATCTTCAATACATGTTTTATGAAGGTGTTCATCTCTACTCCGCCTCCCACGACGGGAATGGATCAGGCAGGCTTCTCCACAATGCCTGACCCGCCACGAGTTGTTCATCGGTCAACAGGCAGGCATCCAGCTGGGCGATGATGGTTTCTGGTTCCAGTCCCTGGCCAATGAACACCAGTTCCTGCCGCATATCGCCGAAGGGTTCCTGCCATTTTTCCAGGATGCGCGCGCACTGATCTTCATCATCGGGCCAGGCGCTTTGCGGCACCGCTTTCCAGAACAGCCCTGCGGGACCATGCTGGGCCATGCCGCCCGCCTGGCTCCATTGCCCCGCGTATTGGGGACGCGTGGCCAGCCAGAAAAAACCCTTGGAGCGGAGCAGTTTACCCCTGATGGCGGGATTGGCAAAAAAATCATGCAGTTTTTGCGGATGGAAGGGCCGGCGCGCCTGGTAGGTGAAGCTATGAATGCCATAGGCTTCCGTTTCAGGAACGTGCTCACCACGCATTTCCTTCAACCAGCCCGGCGCCTGTTCAGCGCGGGCAAAATCGAAGCGTCCGGTATTCAGCACCGTCACCAGCGTATCCAGGCGCGCCACCTGCGACAGGCTGCGGCCCTCCTCATCGGCAAAGGTAAAGGTTTCGGCCACGGGCAGGGGTTCGGAGATGCCCGTCGATTCGATGACCAGGTAATCAAAGCGTCCTTCCCCGGCAAGCCGCTGGACTTCGATCAGCAGGTCTTCCCGCAGGGTGCAGCAGATGCAGCCATTGCTCATTTCCACCAGTTTTTCTTCCGCGCGATTGAGTTCCACCTCGCTGCCGACCAGGGCGGCATCAAATAAATACAATGTTATAACATAACAATATCTTTATCCAACAACCCGTCCATTTGGCTTTTACCTACCCTGAAAACAAAAAAGCCGGACAGGCACGCCGTCCGGCAAACGAGGAGAGCTCAAGGCGACAAGGCGCTGAGCCAGGGGGGATGGCCTGGTCCATCAGGCCGCAAAAAGGGGTAGCACCGTCAGAAGGTCGCCCTGACCCCCAGGGTATAACGGGCTTCATATTCGAACTGGTAGGCAAACTGGTCTTTGAATTCCAGGTAGTAGGTTTCCCTTTCGTTGGTAACGTTGGAGGCGTTGAAGAACAGGCTGATGTTATCGGTCAGGTCGTAACTGGCTGACAAATCTACATAACCCGTCGCCTCCTGCCAAAGCGTGCCCTCACCCCAGGTCTGGTTGAAGCCCGCCACCCGCTCGCTGCGGTAGTTGTACGCCAGACGCGCCTGGAAGGGACCCGATTCATACCAGGTAACGACGTTGAGGACATTCTCGGAATTGTCCTGGAAGGGAAGCTCCTTGCCATTCATGCCCAGGTTGCCCGAGGAACTTGGGGAGTAGGTGTAGTTGATATCCACACCGAAATCGCCGAGCGGCCCGTCCAGGAAATCGCCGAAGGCCAGCTTGGCACCCACCTCGACACCCCTGAGCACACCACCGTTGCCCTGCACACTGGTGGACACGGGCACTTCACGGCGCACCACGCCGTCCTGGTCCGGCAGCGCCATCTGCACGGAACCGCTCTCGATGAAGCTCTGCACATCGATGTAGAACCAGGCCAGACTCAGGGCGCTGGCCGATCCCAGGTAATACTCCACCGAGAGGTCATAGTTGGTTGCACGCCAGGGCTTGAGCTTGGGGTTGCCATCGGCGTTGGCGTTGATGACGATGAAGCGATTGTAGGTTTCGCTGTCGGGATCGGAATCTATCGCGTAGTTGGGAGCCAAGGCACCGCCCCACTGCGCCAGATCCAGCGGCGCCATGGTGCGGGTCACGGAACCGCGCAATACCAGGTCGTCGGCAAGGTCGAACCGCAGGTTCACAGATGGCAGCAGATCATCATACCGGCTGTCGATGTTCAGTTCGCCGATCTTCTGGTTGGCCGCGCCATAAGGCTGTGGATTGCCCACCTGATTCTGGGTAACACCCAGGTCCGTATCCACCTGGCGCAGGCCGACATTGCCGCTCAGGATGCCGGTGGCAAAATTCGCCTGGATGTAATAGCTCAATTCATCCAGGTCCACCTTGTAAGAGCGGCCCGGGTTGATGGAACGATAGGTGCCGGGATACAGCCTCTGGTGGTAGGCCTCGACATTTTTCATGCTGGCCGGGTCCACGACCCACACGGCGGGAATGCCGCGCGCGCTGCCAAAGTCACTGACCCGGACCGGATCGAGCGTGCTGATCGATGTGGGTACACCCGCCGTGTAGAAATTCCCTGCGCCATCACCATAGGTACAGGCGCCTTCAATACCGCCGCCATCGAGTGTCACATCGGTCGCTTTCCATTTGACACCGCAGCCGCCCACTGGCGACAACAGATCGAATTCATAGTTATCGACACTGCGGGTGCTCAGGCGAACACCGAAATCCAGGGATTGCAGGAAGCTCCCATCCAGCGCGTAGCTGCCATCGAAACGAATCACATCCAGCGAACCATCACGCAGGTAATTGTTTTCCGAACTCAGGGCGCCCAGGGCGTAGCTGTCGACGGATTCCAGGTAGCTGGCGATGGAGCGCGATGCGACACCCGCAACAGGCACACCGTGAATGTCGATATTCGCATTGCTGTCAAAGCCGGACCACACCGGGTTGCTGCCCGCATAGTTGACGGTCAGTACCGGAAACCCGTGGTAGCCATTGGGATTGGTTTGCAAGCTGCCAGCCGCGCAATCGCCCTGCTGGCCGGCAGTACCCTGGGGATAACGCTGGCACTCGACGCCCCACTGATTACCGTGGGCCAGGTCGATGTCCATGTAACTGTTCAAGCGCTCGAGTTCGGCCTTGCCATTGACGTAACGCAAACCGCCGGTAAAGGCACCGCCATTATCGTAATTCAGTTCCAGGTTGACATTGCGCGATTCAGTGGCGTAGGTGAAAACCTCGGAGAAGGATTTGATGCGGCGGCCATTGCCGGTGTATTCCTGCACGGTGAACAGATCGCGGCCGTTCGCCTGGGCATTTTTCTCCGACAACTGCGTGGGCATGAACCAGCCCCAGCGCTGCCATTTGTCCTCATGGATCAGGCCCATCTTGCGATCGACATCATCCATGTCGTTGTAAAAGGCCTCGGCAACCAGTTCGAGTCCATCCATCAGCTCTATCTGGAAGGCCGCATTGACGCCTCTGCGTTCACGCTCGGTCGCGCGGTTGAGCACCATGTGCCCCTCGTAAGACCAGTAGGTATCGCCCAGGCTGCCGTTGCCATTGACATCAACACCACCATCCGAGAGACGGCTGCCAAAACCACCCAGCGCCGTGTGAGGCTCCACCCAATCGTAGGCCCAGTCCTCACCGGGAAAACCCGTCCAGCCACTATCGCCGGTAAGCCCTGAATAGTAATTGGCCAGGGTCGCTTCCTGATGGGCGAATGACAGCATGAAACCCATCCGGTCGTTGCGCCAGTTCACCAGCACATTGACCGCCGGATCCGTCTCGCCCATTTCGTGGCCGCGGGATACCTGGACAGCGCCGGATACGGTGAAACCTTCATTGAATCCCGCATCCATGGGGCGATAGGTTTTGAGATTGACGATACCGCTGATGCCACCGGCATGATGGCTCGCGGTCTGCGATTTGACGATCTCGGCACCGGAAAATAATTGGGAGGGAATATCCGTGAAGTTGGGCTGCACCGAGGTGATGGAGTTGGCTCCCAGGTAGGATTCGCCATTGAATGTGGTCAATACCTGCGCCATGCCGCGCACATTGACCGAACCACCCTCGCCCGCATCGCGCCGGATCTGCACACCGCCAATGCGCTGCAAGGAATCGGCAATCGTGACATCGGGGAGCTTGCCAATATCCTCGGCGGAAATGGCATCCACGATCGAGCTTGCCTCGCGTTTGATGTTTACCGCATTTTCCTGGGCCTTGCGCACCCCGGTAATGACGATCTCTTCCACAGGGGTATCCTGTTGTGCCTGGACATTGCCCACAACGGCAAAACCACAGGCTGAAATACAAGCCGCAATAATGTTCTTTTTGAATCTCTGGTGATTGCTCATTCGCATGACTCCTTTAAGGTTTTTCATCGTGATCGCTTTGCATTGTTATTGGCTTGCCTGCGTTCAAAGCGGAAACGGCAGGGATTGTGTTGATCGCTTGGGGTCAGGACTGGGAACAACTGGACAAATGACGGCCTGGAACAGACAATTTGTCACCGGTTTCATCAAAGACTCATCATCGAAAAGATGATTTATACGCCTTTTATACTTCTTAATAAGAAGTTAATTTCTTTATTATCAATAAGTTAAATAAAACTCCGGCATGACTTCCGTAAGACCGGAAGTCATCCATTGCTCAATTCAAGCTCTGCCGATGACTTATTTTGTAATCGGTTACACAAAATGTAAAGGGGTTGGCGGTGGTATGCAAGTGTTATTTTGTGACGTATGGGGCAAATATGAGCAAAGCGGGATGGCGGTGATACAGATGGTTTATACCGGCATGACAGCCAATTGACGCGACATCAGCAGGGAATGAAAAAAGCAGGGGAAGAGATAAGCATCCAGCATCAATGCAGCAAATCTTTTTGCAGCAGCGACCAGTGATCCGCCCAAAGCTCGGTGGGCATCTGGCGAAACTGGCTGCGCACGAATTGCGCCATGCGGCCATCGACGTAACTCATCAGCAAATTGGCCGCGACGGTAACGGCCACCATGGTGCGCAGACCCTCGCGCAATTCAGCCTCGCGCAAAATCTGGCGCAACTGGGTTTCGATGCGCTCAAAAAATTGCGCGATGCGTTGACGCAGGCGCTCGGTTTCTCCAATGAGCGCATCACCGGTCAACAAGCGGGTGATGCCGGGATTGCGTTCGGAAAATGTCAGCAGGAGGTGAATAATATTTTCGCAGCGCTTCAACGCGGTGGGCTCTTCACTGAGGATGACGTTGATTCGGGTAAAGACCGTTTCCTCGATAAATTCTATCAGTCCTTCAAACATTTTCGATTTGCTGGGAAAGTGGCGGTAGAGTGCCGCCTCGGAAACACCCACGGCCCTGGCAAGCGACGCTGTCGTGATACGTGCGCCAGGACTGTCTTCCAGCATGCGTGCCAGAGCTTCGAGGATTTGCTGACGACGGGAAACTTTGGTGACGACCTTAACCATGACAATCCTGCTCAGTAAGCGTTTGCTCGCAGTGTGCAAAGCACCGGGACAAGATGCAAGTATCTTAACAGTACTTGTGTGTTGACCCGGCCCTCGACAGAAAGCCGGGAAACAAGCACTTATTTTTTCCCCTTGTTGGTGATGAGCGTGCCCACACCGGCATCCGTGAAAATTTCCAGCAACACCGCGTGGGCGACACGGCCATCGATGATGTGAGCGCTGGTCACGCCGCATTTGACGGCCTCCAGCGCGCAACCGATCTTGGGCAGCATACCGCCATAGATGGTTCCATCGGCGATCAGCTCATCCACCTGGGTAGTGCTGAGGCCGGTCAGCACATTACCCTGCTTGTCCTGGAGCCCGGATACGTTGGTCAGCAGCATGAGCTTTTCAGCGCGCAGCACTTCGGCGATCTTGCCTGCGACCAGATCGGCGTTGATGTTGTAGGATGCGCCGTCCTCACCAACCCCGATGGGCGCTATCACCGGAATGAAATCGCTGTTGATCAGCATGTCGATGACGCTGGTATTGACACCGGCAACTTCGCCGACATGACCGATATCGAGAATTTCCGGCGCGAGCATTTCCGGTGTTTTATGCGTCACAGTCAGCTTGCGTGCCCGTATCAGCTGGCCATCCTTGCCGGTAAGGCCAATGGCCTGGCCGCCATTGCGGTTTATCAGGCTGACGATCTGCTTGTTGACCGTACCACCCAACACCATCTCCACCACATCCATGGTCGCGCTGTCCGTCACGCGCATACCGTTGATAAATTCGGATTTGATGTTGAGTTTCTGCAACAGCTCACCGATCTGCGGACCACCGCCATGGACGACAACCGGGTTCATGCCGACCAGTTTCATCAACACGATGTCGCGGGCAAAGCTGTTTTGCAACTCCTCGTCGATCATGGCGTTGCCGCCAAATTTGATGACAATGGTTTTACCGGTAAAGCGCTGGATATAAGGCAGCGCTTCGGTGAGCACCTGGGCGATATTCATCGCCGAATCGCGACTGAGGGACATACTTCTTATCCTGTTGGTTAAAAGTGAATAGCAAGTGTCTTGTCAATTTTCAGCAGTTCACGTTTGAACAGCTGTTGAATGGTATCCAGAGCCTCTTCCGACTCCGCTTCAAAACGCAATGTCAGCGCGGCCGATGTATTGGAGGCCCTCACCAGCCCCCAACCCTTGCTGAAATCCACGCGCAGGCCATCGATGGTGGTGGCTTTCCCATTCTGGAAATCGCCCTGGTCGATCAATTTTTGTATCAGGCCGATTTTCTCGGACTCGGGCACGGCAATCTTGATTTCGGGTGTGGCGGGAAGCCGCGGGAAGGCGGAAAAAATATCGTCGATGGACTGGTCGCGCAAGGTAACGATTTCCAGCAACCTCGCCATGGCATACATGCCGTCGTCAAAGCCGTACCAGCGGTCCTTGATAAAAATATGGCCTGAATATTCACCACCGATCAGTGCGCCGGTTTCGATCATCTTGGCCTTCATGGGTGAATGGCCCGTCTTCCACATGATGGGCCGGCCGCCGTAGCTGCTGATGATCTGGTTGAGCTGGCGAGAGCATTTCACATCGAAAATGACATCGGCACCCGGATTGCGGGACAACACATCGCGCGCAAACAGCATGAGCAGCTGATCCGGCCAGACGATGCTGCCCGATGCACTGACCACCACCAGGCGGTCGCCATCGCCATCGAAAGCGACGCCCATGTCGGCCTGGGTTTCACGCACTTTGGCAATCAAATCCTGCAGGTTTTTTTCTTCGCTCGGATCGGGATCGTGATTGGGAAAACTGCCATCCAGTTCGCAATGCAGGGGAATGACATCACAGCCCAGTTCTTCAAACAGCTGAGGCGCCACCGCGCCGGTCACCGCATTGCCGGCGTCGATGACCAGCTTGACGTTACCCGCCAGGGCCACATCGGAGAAAATACGGTCGATGTAGTCACCCACCAGTTGACGATACTCCACGCGGCCATCGCCGCGATGAAAACGCTCGTGCAGGATACGCACGCGAACATCCTGCACGGCATCATCCGCCAGGGTGACGCCGTTGATCACCATCTTGAAACCGTTGTAACGCGCAGGATTGTGACTGGCGGTCACCATGACGCCACTGCGGGTCTCTGGCAGATGGAAGGTGGCAAAATACAGCACGGGAGTGGGCACTATGCCGATGTCGATGACATGGCAACCTGTATGGGTAATGCCCTTGATCAACCGCTCCGCCAGATCCTCGCTGTGCAGGCGCCCATCCCGCGCGACGATGAGGCTGGCTTCACCCTGGTCCAGGGCCTCGCTGCCCAGCGCGCGGCCAATCTTTTCGGCCAGCTCGGGCGTGAGCTCCTCACCCACTTCACCGCGAATATCGTAAGAGCGAAAAATATGTGCGGGCACACTGGCCGGATCCTGTGCCGGTGCCGCGGACGTTCCGGCCTTCTTGCCCTTGGCGCCTTTCAGGCCGAGGATGTCTTCATCCTCATCGATGACGGCAATATCCAGTATGTCCTGGTTTTGATAGAGGGGATTCACCAAAGCCTGCTCTTCACGGACAGCGGGTGCTTCTTTTTTCACGGCGCGGTCGGCAATTGCCGCAGGTGCGGCCTGGGGCGCGGCCTTCACCAGCAGGCGGCTACCCAGCCAGGCAAGGAACAGGCTGACAACGGCCACCACGGACACCAGGAATACCCACAGCAGCGGCAACTGCGCGGCGACCGATAACAGGTAGTGCGATGGGGCAAAGCGCACGAACAGATAGGAACCAGCCACGGGTTTTTCACGGAAATTCCCGGTGGTGCTCTGGCCGTGCTTCACCAATACCTGGGGAGCGCTGCCATGAAAACGCTGGATCAATTGGCTCTCGCCCATGTTGCGATCACCCACATCGAAACTCTGCAACAGCTCTTCCGGATCGAGGGTGATCATCAGCGTTCCCGCCACCCGGTTTTCAGCCGCCACCACCGGCGCGATCAACTGCACCTGCAAGCTGTCATCGATCAGGGCGACTTCGGGCAGGGATTCCTGGCGGCGCTCGGCACGGCGGATCAAATCCAGTTCGGCAAAACGCAGGGGCGTGGCGGAATCCCGTTCCAGTTCGGCGGTGCCCAGGGGAATCAGCCTGACCCTCAGGCTTTTATAGAAGCGGGTACCGATGGATTGCTCCAACAGCTGGCGCTGCTCCTGATCCAGGGCATGCAACTGGCCGGCCAGTTCCGGGCGCGCGACCTCACTGGCCAGCAGTCGGGCAATCCGCTGCAGGTAGGCTTCCACGGAATTCTGGCGAATACTGGTCTCGTGCTCACTCAACTGGTCGATGCGCCGCGCTTCGACCTGGGTGACCATGACATCGTAGGAGACATGGGCAACCGCACCGGTCAGCACGACAGCAAGCAGCAGTGCCAGCATGAGAAACTTGCGTCTTTGGGTGGCGAGCTTGCGCGCCGCTTCCTGGGCCCGCTGGCTGGCGCGGGAACTGGATTTGTGACCGTCGGCTGAAGCAGCGGATTTGTCTTTTCGCACAGGGCCTTCCTTACGTTTTCAGGTCGGACTATCGAGAGAGTTTTTCCGCCAGCACGGCGATGAGGTCCCGCGCCAACTGCCGCTTGCTGCGCTGGCCCAGATGCCGCTCACCCCGGGCATCCACGAGCGTGACCGCATTGTCATCACTGTTGAAGCCGATACCCGGTTCGGCAATATCATTGGCGATGACCAGATCCAATCCCTTGCGCTCCAGTTTGGCGCGGGCGTGGACCACGAGGTGTTGGCTCTCGGCGGCGAAGCCGACCGTAAAGGGCCTGGGTTGCAGCCTGGCGACGGCGGCAACGATATCGGGATTCTTGATCAGTTCCAGCACCAGGGTATCGCTGTCACCCTTCTTGATTTTCTGGTCGGCGGCCTGCACCGGACGATAATCGGCAACCGCCGCCGCCGCGATGAACAGATCGCACTCCGAAGCCCGCGACAGGCTGGCCTCATACATGTCCATGGCGCTGGTGACCGGGATGACCTCCACGCGCGCCGGCGGTGGCAGGGATGTGGGCCCCGAGATCAACAGTGTTTGCGCACCCGCCTCGGCAGCAGCCTCAGCCAGGGCATAACCCATTTTTCCCGAGCTGTGGTTGCTCAGGTAGCGCACCGGGTCCAATGCTTCGCGGGTCGGGCCTGCCGTGATCACCACCCGGCGTCCGGCAAGCAATCCCGGCTCGAACAATGCCGCCGCCGCGTCAGCCAACGCCAGGGGCTCGAGCATGCGCCCGGGGCCGATATCGCCGCAGGCCTGGCCGCCCTCGGCAGGGCCGAAGCACGCCACTCCGCGCCGCCTCAGGATTTCCATGTTGGCCTGGGTGGCGGGATTGCGCCACATCCCCTGGTTCATGGCGGGCGCCACGGCGACCCTCGCCGCCGTGGCGAGGCAGAGCGTGGTGAGCAGGTCGTCACCCTTGCCCTGGGCAAGCCGCGCCAGGAAATCCGCACTGGCGGGCGCGACCAATACCAGGTCGGCCCAGCGGGCCAGCTGGATATGCCCCATGGCGGCCTCGGCGGCCGGGTCCAGCAATTCGGTATGCACAGGATGGCCAGACAAGGCCTGGAGCGTCAGGGGTGTGATGAATTCCTGGGCCGCGCGGGTCATGACCACCCGCACCTGGGCGCCCTGATCCTGCAGGCGGCGCACCAGGTCGGCACTCTTGTAGGCGGCAATACCTCCGGTCACACCCAGCAGAATCTGTTTGTTGGTCAATGAGCTCATAGGTGTCCTGTGGAGAAGCCCGGTACACGCCGGTCTGCAGCGCGTCGCCGGGGAGCGGTCGGCGCTTGACGCACGGCGGCTAAGATACCATCCTTGAGCCGGTTTCCGCATCCCGGGGCCAGCGCCACCACCGGCTTCCTTATATAGACCTTAGTGTAAGGCCGTCACGGGATTCAGGATGACCAGGGAAGGGAAATCCCAAGTATCCGCTGACCGCCCACCTGCGCGGGTCAGCCAGGCAATCACAATCAAGGAGAGATCATGCCAATCACTGACTGGCCCTTGGCCGAACGCCCCCGCGAAAAACTCTTGTTCCAGGGCCCGACAGCCCTGTCCGACGCCGAACTCCTGGCTATTTTCCTGCGTGTCGGCTGTGTCGGCAAATCCGCCGTCGACCTGGCGCGCGAGCTGCTGGTGACCTTCGACGGTCTGCGGCCGCTGCTGGAAGCCAGCCAGACGGATTTTTGCCGCGCGCCGGGCCTGGGCAGCGCCAAATACGCCCAGTTGCAGGCGGTGCTGGAAATGGGGCGCCGCCACTTGTCCGCGAGCCTCAAGGCCGGCGACCTGATGACCAACCCCCAACTGGTGCGGCAATACCTGAGCGCCCACCTGCGCCACCAGCGCCGCGAGGTCTTCTGCGTCCTGTTCCTGGATAACCAGAACCGGCTGCTGGCCTGCGAGGATCTGTTCTACGGCACCATCGACGGCGCCAGCGTCTACCCGCGGGAAGTGGTGAAGCAGGCCCTGGTACGCAACGCCGCCGCCGTTATCCTGGCCCACAACCACCCCTCGGGCATGGCCGAACCCAGCGATGCGGACCGCCGGATTACCCGCCGGTTGCAGGAGGCGCTGGGGCTGATGGATATCCGGGTGCTGGACCATATGATCGTGGGTGATACCCGGGTGGTGTCCTTTGTCGAACGGGGCCTGATGTGAAAACCACAAATTTGGCCAAAAAAGCAGCTTGTCGTTGCTATTGAAGGACTGTTTTGGTATAAAACGCGGCTCTTTGCGGCCGGTCACGCGGAAAGACCATTCCCAGGCAGGCGTCCCGCTTCGGACACCCCCTCACCGGCTCGCGTACAGGATGCAATGAATAGGCTGTACACAACACCGCTTCTGGCTGGTTGCCGGTCTGTTTCAAGGCGTTAACACGGCAGCCCAAGCCAGCTTGGCGCGCTGATTTCACATGAGGCAAAGCAATGTCCAAGGTATGTCAAGTGACCGGCAAGCGCCCCGTCACTGGTAACAATGTTTCTCACGCAAAAAACCACACCAAGCGCCGTTTTTTGCCTAACCTGCACTCTCACCGCTTCTGGGTCGAGGCTGAAAAACGCTTTGTGACCCTGCGCGTTTCCGCCAAAGGCATGCGCATCATCGACAAGCGCGGTATCGAGTCAGTATTGGCAGAAATTCGCGCTAACGGCGAAAAAGTTTAATCAGGAGCAAGCATCATGCGCGAAAAGATTCGTCTGAACTCCAGTGCCGGTACCGGCCACTTTTACACCACCGACAAAAACAAACGCACCATGCCGGAAAAAATGGAAATCAAGAAGTTTGATCCGGTTGTGCGCAAGCATGTGATCTACAAAGAAGGCAAGATCAAGTAACTGCTTTCGCCCGACGATAAAAAGGCCCGGCTTCTGCCGGGTTTTTTTTGCGTATTTATTGCTCGAGCCAGATACCTTTATCAACGCCGCCAGAACATCGGGCTGAACAGCACCAGCAGCGTGAACACTTCCAGCCGTCCCAGCAGCATGGCGAAACACAAGACCCACTTGGCAAAATCGTTGATGCCGCCATAGTTGCTGGCGACCTCGCCCATGCCCGGCCCCAGGTTGGTGATGCACGCGCCCACGGCGGAAAATGCCGTGACCAGGTCCAGCCCGCTCATCAGCAGCAGAAAAAACATAAAGATATACATCACCACATACATGGCAAAAAATCCCCACACGGCTTCCACCACCCGGTCAGGCACGTTGATACGCCCCACCTTGATGGGAATGATCGCGTTGGGGTGGATGAGCCGGTGGACTTCACGCAGTCCCTGTTTATACAGCAGCAGGACACGAATCATCTTGATGCCCCCACCCGTCGAACCGGCGCAGCCACCGAGGAATGCCAGCAGAAACAAGGCGAAGGGCAGGAACGACGGCCAGGCGACAAAATCCGATGCGAAACCCGCCGTGCTCAGCGTCGATGCCAGGTTGAAAAAACCGATGACGACACCATCGCTGGTTCCGTAGGTGTTGCTGAACAGCAGATAGCCCACCGTCACCAGGGTACCAACCAGTATCCAGCCGAAATAGAAACGGAATTCCGCATCGGCAAAGTAGTGACGCAGGCTTTTTTCCCGCCAGACAAAAAAATGCAGTGCAAAGCTCGCACCGGAAATCAGCATGAACACCGAGCAGATCAGCAGGATCGGCGAACTGTCAAAATAACGCAGGCTGTTGTCGTGGGTGGAAAATCCGCCGTTGGAAACCGTGGAGAAAGCATGACACAGGGCTTCGTACCAGCTCATGCCCGCGAGCCAGTAAGCGATGCCCGAGGCCAGGGTCAGGGTCAGGTATATGAAGAACAAGGCTTTGGCGGTTTCGGTAATGCGTGGCGTCAGCTTGTTGTCCTTGACCGGCCCCGGTGCCTCGGCGCGGTAGAGCTGCATACCACCGATGCCCAGCATGGGCAGAATGGCCACCGCAATCACGATGATGCCGATGCCGCCAAACCATTGCAGCTGATGGCGGTAATAGAGAATGGATGGCGGCAGTTGATCGAGGCCGCTGATCACCGTGGCGCCGGTTGTGGTCAGGCCGGACATGGCCTCGAACATGGCATCGGTAAAGGAGATGTCCAGTCCCCTGGACAACAGGAACGGCAGGGTACCGAAGCTGCCGAGCACCAGCCAGAAAAGTGCAGTGATCAAAAACCCGTCGCGATTGTGCAGCTCCGCCTTGATCGCGCGCACCGGAAACCACAATGCCATGCCCGCGCCGAAGGTGATGCCGAAAGCGAGCAAAAAGGTGAGGTAGTTGTAATCGTCGAACCAGAGCGATATCGCGATGGGTATCAGCAAGGTGAGGCTGAACATCATCAGCAGCACACCCAGCACGCGAAAAATAGTGGCAAAGTGCATCTTGTCCGCCCGGGCGTCTAGAAAAAAGTGAATCCCACTTGAAAGAGTTTTTCGATATCCGTGATGTGCTTCTTGTTGAGCAGGAACACGATCACATGGTCGCCGGACTGCACCACCACGTCATCGTGGGCAATGATCACCTGGCTCTTGCCATCCGGTGTCTCGCGCACGATGGCACCGATGTTGGCGCCTTCCGGCAGATCGATGTCTTCCAGCGCGCGGCCCACGACCTTGGATGATTTGGCATCGCCGTGGGCGATGATTTCAATCACTTCCGCCGCGCCGCGCCGCAAGGAGTGCACCGCCACCAGATCGCCGCGCCGCACATAGGTCAAGAGGCTGCCGATGGTGGTGGTCTGGGGCGAAATGGCGATATCGATATCCCCGCCCTGCACCAGGTCCACATAGGCGGGGTTGTTGATCAATGTCATCACCTTGCGCGCGCCCAGGCGCTTGGCCAGCATGGACGACATGATGTTGGCCTCGTCGTCATTGGTCAGGGCGAGGAACACATCCGTCTCTTCGATATTTTCTTCCAGCAGCAGATCTTGGTCCGTGCCGCTGCCGTGCAACACGATGGCGCGCTCGAGCTGTCCCGCCAACTGGATGCAGCGCTGCTTGTTGTACTCGATCACCCGCACGTTGTAGCGGCCTTCGAGTTTCTTGGCCAGGCGCAAACCTATGTTGCCGCCACCGGCAATGATCAATCGGCGGTAGGCGACTTCCAGGCGGCGCAGTTCACCCATGACCGCGCGGATATCGGTCCTGGCGGCGATGAAAAAAACCTCGTCGTCGGCTTCGATCACCGTGCTGCCGGTGGGCATGATGGCGCGGTTGCGGCGGTAGATGGCGGCCACCCGGGTATCCACCTTGGGCATGTGTTGCCGCAGGAAACGCAGCTCCTGGCCAACCAGCGGTCCGCCGTGGTAGGCCTTGACTGCCACCAGCTGCGCCTTGCCATCGGCAAAGTCCAGTACCTGAAGGCTGCCCGGTTGTTCGATAAGCCGGTAGATGTAGTCGGATACCAGTTGTTCCGGACTGATCAATACATCGACGGGAATGGCACCGGCTTCGAAAAGGCTGCGGTTGGTGAGGTAGGCGGTGGCGCGAACGCGCGCGATCTTGGTGGGGGTGCGAAAAAGATTGTGGGCGACCTGGCAGGCGATCATGTTGATCTCATCATTGTTGGTCACCGCCACCAGCATGTCGGCATCCTCGATGCCCGCCTGTTGCAGGATATCCGGATGGGAACCCGGACCGGTCACCACACCGATATCCAGGCGGTCGCGCAGTTCCCTCAGGCGGGTTTCATCGATGTCCACCACCGTGATGTCGTTGGCCTCGCTGGAGAGGTTTTCCGCCAGGCTGCCACCCACTTGTCCCGCACCGAGAATGATGATTTTCATAGATATCCCGACTGGCTTCCTCCGGCAATCACGTGTTTCGACAACCCCGCCCGCCAAGGGCGGACTTTACTGCCTTTCCAGGCCAAAAGGCCACAGCGGACCCCCAGCGCCTCAAAGGCGTTTGCGCAGCCGCGCATAATAGAACCCGTCATGGCCATCGATCCGGGGCAGAAGCTGGCGGCCACAGGCCTGCGGCAGTCCCCATTCGGCATCCAGAGACTCACAGGCAGCATCAGGCTGCCGCGCCATGAAGGCTTCCACGACCCGCGTATTTTCAGCGGTCATGATGGAACAGGTGGCGTATAGCAGCAGGCCATCCGGTTTGAGCAAGGGCCAGAGCGCATCCAGCAACTCCCCCTGCAGGCTGGCAAGCCGGGCAATATCCCCCGGCGACCGCAGCAGCTTGATATCAGGATGGCGGCGGATGATGCCGGTGGCGGAACAGGGCGCGTCGAGCAGAATCCGGTCGAAGGGTTTGCCATCCCACCACTCATGGGGCTGGGTTGCGTCACCACAACACACCTGCGCACTCACCCCCAGGCGGGCCAGGTTTTCCCGCACCCGGCCAAGGCGGCGTTCGTCGGCATCCAGCGCAACCACCCCGGCAAGCCCGGGCTCCAGTTCCAGGATGTGGCCCGTTTTACCACCCGGCGCGCAGCAGGCATCCAGTACCCGCTGGCCGGGTTCGAGTGCCAGCAACCCGGCGCTGAGCTGGGCCGCCTCATCCTGCACGCTGACCCATCCATCGGCAAAACCCGGCAGGTCACGCGGATCGCAGGCCGAGGCCAGGGTGGCGCCCGCCGCGCTGAATTCACAGGGCCGCGCCTTGATCTGCAACGCCGCCAGTCGGGCGAGATAATCCTCCCGGGACAGATGGCGTTGATTGAGCCGCAGGGTAAAAGGCGGGTGGTGGTTATTGGCGGCGATGATGTCCTCGAACCGGCCCGGCCAGTCTTGCTGCCATTGCCGGATCAACCACGCCGGATGGGCCGTGGCAAAAACCGGATCGGTGGCCAGGGCATCATCCAATACCTGGCGTTCACGCTGGAAACGCCGCAGGACACCATTGACCAGCCCCGTGGCCCAGTTTTTTTTGAGCGCGCGGGTCACTTCCACAGTTTCAGCAATGGCCGCGTGATCCGGGATGCGGGTGAAGCAGAGCTGGTAGAGACCGAGCAGCAGCAATGCCTGGATATCGCTGTCCTTGACACGCAGCGGCTTGTCCAGCAGACGCGCGGTATAGCCTTCCAGGCGGGGCTGCCAACGCAGGCAACCGAAGCACAATTCCTGCAAGAGGGCGCGATCCGCATCCGCCACCCGCGCCTGGAATGCGGGCAGGCCGCTGGACAGCGAGCCCTGCTGGCGCAACAACTGGCCCAGCAGCTGGGCGGCAGCGGTACGGACCTTGAGCGTCATGATCCGGGCAAGGCCAGGCGTTCACCCGACTCAAAGAGTTGGGGATGGCCGCGCAACAGCTCATCCAGTGGCAGCGCCTTTTTGCCCGGCAGTTGGATACTCAGCAACCGCAGGCTCCCCTCACCGCAGGCGACTTCCACGCCCTGGCTGTCAACACTCAGCACGGTGCCAGGCACCGCGTTCGGCTTCACGTCCCGGACGTCCGCCGCCCAGACACGTATACGCTCCTCGGCGGAAGCTCCCTCGCGCAGGGTAAAGGCCACTGGAAACGGATTGAAGGCGCGGACCCGCCGCTCCAACACTGCCGCGGGCTGGCGCCAGTCGAGCTGCGCTTCCTCTTTGGTCAGCTTGGCGGCGTAACAGGCCAGCAAATCATCCTGCTTTTGCGGTTGAGCGCTGCCGGCCTGGAGTTGATCCAGGGCCTCCAGCAGTGCCGGCGTGCCCAGTTCCGCCAGGCGGTCGTGGAGGCTGGCGGCCGTTTCTGCCGGCGCCAGGGGACAGGTGGCCTTCACCAGCATGTCGCCCGTATCCAGGCCCACGTCCATCTGCATGATGGTGACGCCCGTGTGGCTGTCACCGGCTTCTATGGCCCGCTGGATCGGCGCCGCGCCGCGCCAGCGAGGTAACAAGGACGCATGGACATTGATGCACCCAAGACGGGGAATCTCCAATACCGCCTGTGGCAGCAGCAGGCCATAGGCCACCACCACCATGACATCGGGTCGCAGGGCGCGCAGGGTTTCCACAGCTTCTGGGCTTTTGAAGTTCAGCGGCTGGAATACCGGGATGTCCCGTGCCAGCGCCAGCGCCTTGACGGGGCTGGCGGCCAGCTTCTTGCCGCGCCCGGCGGGCCTGTCGGGCTGGGAATAGACACCGACCAGGTGATGGCGGCTGCCAAGGAGTGCATCGAGATGACGGGCGGCGAAATCCGGCGTACCCGCGAAAACGAGACGCAGACCACCGGCGGAGGATGTTGGGATCATGGTTTACCTGGGGTTGACCGGATCAGGCCCGGGCGCGGTGTTTCTTTTCGAGCTTTTTGCGAATACGGTCGCGCTTGACCGGAGAAACGTAGTCGACAAACAGCTTGCCGTTCAAATGATCAATTTCGTGCTGGATGCAGATGGCCAGCAAGCCCTCAGGCTCCAGGGTAAAGGGCTTGCCATCGCGGTCCAGGGCGGAAACCCGGACACGGCTGGGACGCTCCACGGTCTCGTAGAAGCCGGGAATGGACAGGCAGCCTTCGTCGTACTCCTGGAGGGCATCGTCGAGCACGGTGATTTCCGGGTTGATGAACACCAGCGGCTGGGTCTTTTCCTCACTGACATCGATCACGATCACCCGCTCATGGACATTGACCTGGGAGGCGGCCAGGCCTATGCCGGGCGCGTCGTACATGGTGTCGAACATGTCTGCCACCAGCCTGCGGATGCGATCGTCGACCTGGGCGACAGGCTTGGCCACTGTGCGCAGCCGGGGATCGGGGAATTCAAGTATCTCTAATATCGCCATGGCTTGTGACAAACTTCTAGTAAAAGGACAATAACCGCTGCTAACATGATGATCGCACAGGAATTACCCGGCGCAACTGGAAGCAATACGGACATAATGGGCTATTATAACGTATTAGACCAGCTGCCTCATTCTCAGGGCCGAATAAAAACAGGATCGGTTTCTATGAAAAAAACCCTATTTGCGCTGCTCGCGGCCTCCCTGATCAGTTTTTCCAGTTGGGCCAACAACGGGCTGCTGCGCTCCGGTCACCCGGAAGAATATACCGTCAAAAAAGGCGATACCCTCTGGGACATTTCCAACACCTTTCTCAGCACGCCCTGGATGTGGCCCGAAATCTGGCACGTAAATCCACAAATTGAGAACCCCCACCTCATCTATCCCGGCGATGTGATCCGCCTGATCTATGTGGATGGCGCGCCCCGCCTGACCCTGGAGCGGACCGTTCGGCTCAGCCCCGGTTCCGATACCAAGCTGACGCCCCAGGTGCGCATACTGCCGACCGAAGGTGCCATTCCCGCCATTCCCCTCGACAGGGTGGACAGTTTCCTCTCCCGCAGCCGCATCGTGGAGCCCGGCGAGCTTGAAACCGCTCCCTACATCCTCGCCGCTGCCGAAAAGCGGCTGGTGGTGGGTGCCGGTGACCGCGCCTATGCCCGCGGTGAGTTCGATGGCCTGAGCAATTTCGGCGTATTCCGCAAGGGCGACGTGTTCCGGGACCCGAACACCAAGGAAATCCTCGGCGTTCACGCCCTGAGCGTGGGCATGGTCAGCGTGCGCAGCGTTGAGAATGACATTGCCACCCTGAGCGTGGTCCGCACCACCGAAGAAATCCGTATGGCGGATCGCCTGCTGCCCAGTGAGGACCGGGCGATAGATTCCACCTTCTATCCAACCGCGCCCGATGCCATCATCGACGGCCTGATCGTCGCCGTGGAAGGCGGGGTCAGCCAGGTCGGCAAAATGAACGTGGTTGTGATAAACCGGGGGGAGCGCGAAGGCCTGCTGGTGGGCAACGTGCTGGCCATCTTCAAGAAAGGCGAGCTGGTGCGCGACCGGGTAACCGGCAAACCCGTGCAGCTGCCGGACGAGCGCGCGGGCCTGATCATGGTATTCCGCACCTTCGAAAAAGCCAGCTTCGGCCTGGTGCTGGAAGCGGAACGCCCCCTGGCGGTGGAAGACCGGATTCGCAACCCCTGATACGCTGAACCCAATCATCGGGGCCGCAGGATGCGGCCCTTCATTCAACACCCCAAGGATGACTTATGTTGATGCCCGCCCCTGTTCCTCCCTCGCTGTCCGATCCCCAGCTTGTTGCTAACCTTATCCTCCACAAATTGCCGGGACTCGGCTGTGCCGGCTACTGGCGCCTGCTCGACAGATTTGATCATCCGGTCAACGTCCTGCAGCAGCCATGCGCGGCGCTGCAGGATCACCTGAATGACGAGGCGCTGGCCGCGGTCACCGATTACCAGCGCCGGACAACCACCAGCCGGTTGGGCCAGGCAGCACTGCGCGACCTCGACTGGCTGAACCATCACCAGGACGTGCTGCTACTCTACCCGCAGCACCCCGCCTATCCTGACCTGCTGCGCGAGATCACCCGGCCTCCGGTATTGTTGTACCTGAAGGGCGACATCAACTGCCTGGCACTTCCCCAACTGGCCATCATCGGCAGCAGGACGCCGACGCCGGGAGGCAGGGATAACGCCATCAGCTTCGCACGGGACCTGGCGGCGGGCGGTTTTGCCATTACCAGCGGCCTGGCGCTGGGCATTGATGGCGCGGCACATACCGGCGCGCTGGCCGCCCATGGAAAAACCCTGGCGGTATTCGGCACCGGCATCGACAGCGTCTATCCCAGGCGCCACCAATCGTTGGCGGAAGACATACTGGCAAAGGGGGGTGCGCTGGTCAGCGAGTATCCTCCTGGCACACGCTCACAAGCCGCCAATTTCCCCCGGCGCAATCGCCTCATCAGCGGACTGAGCCTGGGCACCCTGGTCGTGGAAGCCGCGTTGCAGAGCGGCTCGCTGATCACCGCACGCCTGGCCATGGAACAGAACCGGGAGGTGTTCGCCATTCCCGGCTCCATCCACAATCCCCTGGCGCGGGGTTGCCACAACCTGATCCGCCAGGGAGCCACACTGGTGGAAACGTCCGCGGATATCGTTGAGCATCTGGCGGGACTGCTGGCATTCAAACGTGAGAGCATCCCGGTCAAAACTCAGAGCAACTGCACAGGCAGGCAAACACCCGGCAAGGTGCCTCTCGCCAAACAACCAGGGCAAAAACCCGAAGACGATCATCTGAATCGGGAGGAATCATTGCTGCTGGCCGCGCTGGGCTACGATCCCTGCCCCTTCGACCAGCTGGCATGCCGCATCCACCTGGATACCGGACTGCTGACAGCCATGCTGATGTCCCTGGAGTTGCGCGGCCTGGTCAACCACACGCCCCAGGGCTATATGCGCACCTGATCAGCCGGGCCTGCGGGTCGGCAAGCTGGCAATGCTGGACGTTGGTGAATCGAGCAGCGCGGACAAGCGCACATCCGCGCCCAACACATACAGCAGGCGGCCGGTGTCATCGACAACAGGGGCGGACAAGGTAAAGCAGAAATCATCTGTCGCTGCCGACCGGTAAACCGGCGTCATGTGCGCCTGACCGCTGGACAGCACCCGGCTGAACCACTCGCGGCTCGACCAGTTCTTGCCTCGGGCACTGCCACCGTAAGCGAGTTTCAGGTCCTGCGCGCCTATGTTCTCGCTCACCTGGACACCGTTTCGCCCCACCAGATACATCAACTCAAAGCGTGGGTCGCGGGCAAGGCTGTCGGCCATCAGCTTCTCGGCCTCGGCAATGGAACCCCGCAGTTCCGACCGGCGCGCCAGGGCCAGGAGCGATTCGCGAACCTGCTGGTGAACCTCCAACTGGAAACCGCCCAGACCTTCGAGCAAACGGTCGCCCTGATGGCGCACACCCTCGCTTTGCTGGCGGACCTCGGCAGCCTTTTGCATGAGCTCGCCAGCCACCTGGGCGATGGTCTGGACATCCCGGTTGACGGCACGCACCGCCAGGCCTATCTGCTGGGTTCCACTCGCCATGCCTGTGACACGCTGGTCCAGCTGGTCCATGGCATTGCTGGCATCCGTCAGACTCTTGTTGACCCGCTGCATGCCGCCACGGCCTTCGCTGACCGATGCCTGCATGCTCTCACCCGCCGCACCCAGGCGATGCATGCCATGGCGAAAACTGTCGATGATACGGCCGACCTGGTCCGTGGCTTCGGTGGTATGACCGGCCAGGCGGCGCACCTCATCGGCGACCACCGCAAAACCCCGGCCATGGGTACCGGCCCGCGCTGCTTCTATCGCAGCGTTCAGCGCCAGCAGATTGGTCTGTTGGGAAATGTTGGCAATCAGGCCAATCACCTGGGTGACCTCTTCAAGCTGGCTGCTCAGGCCACGGATTTCCTCGGCCAGTTGCTGTTCCCGCTCATGGATGGCTTCGACCTGTTGAAGTACCCGGTTACTGTCCGCCTCGCATTCGCGCAGGCTCACCGCCACCTCGCCCGCCAGCGAGGCGACCGTGCTGGCAGCCGGAACCAGTTCGGCATCCAGGGCCGTGCTGACCTGCTCGCTGGCGGCAGCGATCATGTCGGCTGATTGGGCCAGCGTCTGGCCGCTCTGTTCGGTCTCCCCGGCGATATGCGCCAGCCGCGGCGCCTGGGCGGCGATGGTCACCGCCGCGCCGAGGCTGATACCGATGCGCTGACGCAACTGACGCACGAAATCATTGAGACGGCCAAGCAGGGGGTGCTCCGCGGGCAGCCGCAGTGTCAGGTCGCTTTGTTCGATCAGGGGGGTGAGTTGTTCCTGGTGGTGGCGGCCTTGCCAGTGACGTTTGAGGAGCTGCATGAGGGATTCCCGGTCATTTTGTCGTCTGGATTATCTTGTTTTCAGCAAAGCGGGTGCCAAATACGGCAATGGCGACCAATCCGGCAAAATAAGGGCCCATACTGCATCTTTGGTTCTTTTGTAGCCGCATTCCCCTGTTATCCGCTATAAGTGAGCACCATGCCCGCCCATGGCAGCACCATAATTGTGCGCTACTTGTAGCTCCGGGATGCCTCGGGTAGATTGCGCCCTCATTGCCGAGGAGTTGCCATGATCGCCTGGCATCAACACCCCCTGATTCAAACCGCTGCCCGGATACTGCGCCAGGGCGGCGTGGTTGCCTATCCCACCGAAGCCGTCTGGGGCCTGGGGTGTGATCCCTTCAATCCCGACGCGGTGGAGCGGATACTGCGGCTCAAGCGGCGGCCAAGGCGCAAGGGCCTGATCGTTATCGCCGCCGATACTGCCCAGATAGCGCCTTTTATCGCCCATTTGGGCGACGATCAGCGCAACATATTAATGGATTCCTGGCCCGGTCCGAATACCTGGCTGGTTCCCAACGCCGGCGCCGCACCCGACTGGCTGACCGGTGACTTTCCCAGCCTGGCCTTGAGAGTCACCGATCATCCGGTGGCTGCGGCACTCTGCCGTGCTTACGGCGGTCCCCTGGTTTCCACGTCAGCCAACCCGCAAGGGCTGCCCCCTGCCCGGGACAGGCTCAACGTCAGGCGCTACTTCGGCCACCGGCTGGATCGCGTGACACCCGGCGAAGTCGGCAAGCGCGCGCAGCCATCGCAGATTCGCGACCTGCTGACCGGCCAGATGGTGCGCCCCGGCTGACAGGGGGGTAGAATACGCCCCCATTTCGCTGTCCGGATGCGCCATGACCCAGTCCACTCCCGATAAAGCGGCTGTCAAAGCCTACCTGCTGGATCTTCAGGAACGCATCTGTGATGCCCTGGCAAACGAAGACGGCGGCGCCCGCTTCATTGAAGATACCTGGGAACGGGCCGGCGGCGGAGGCGGGCGCTCACGGGTCATCAGCGAGGGCGCGGTCATTGAAAAGGGCGGTGTCAACTTCTCCCACGTCTACGGCAACGAGATGCCCGCCTCGGCAACGGCGCACAGACCGGAACTGGCCGGGCGCGCCTTCGAAGCCATGGGTGTGTCCCTGGTCATCCACCCGCGCAATCCCTATGTGCCCACCAGCCACGCCAATGTGCGCTTCTTCATCGCCGAAAAACCCGGCGCCGATCCGGTCTGGTGGTTTGGCGGTGGTTACGACCTCACCCCCTATTACGGCAATGCCGAAGACTGCGTGCACTGGCACAACACTGCCCGTACCGCCTGCCTGCCCTTTGGCGACGACATCTATCCCCGTTTCAAACGCTGGTGCGATGACTACTTCTACCTCAAGCACCGCCAGGAAGCCCGCGGTGTCGGCGGACTTTTTTTCGACGACGTCAACACACCCGGCTTTGAAAAAAGCTTTGCGCTGATGCGCGCCGTGGGCGACAGCTATATCCCCGCCTACCAACCTATCCTGGCCCGGCGTAAAAACACGCCCTATGGGGAACGGGAGCGGCAATTCCAACTCTACCGCCGTGGGCGCTATGTGGAATTCAACCTGGTCTACGACCGGGGCACGCTCTTTGGTTTGCAGACCGGCGGCCGCACCGAATCCATCCTCATGTCCCTCCCGCCACTGGTGCGCTGGGACTACAACTGGCAACCGCAAGCCGGCTCACCGGAAGCAGCGCTTTACAGCGATTTTTTACCGCCGCGCGATTGGCTTTAACAAATGCCTGTCAGAGTGCGTCATTCGCGTTCTGGCCACATAGAGATTGATCATGACTGACAACTACGCCGTCTTTGGCAACCCCATCAACCACAGCAAGTCCCCGCAGATTCACCGCCAGTTTGCCGAGCAGACCGGCCAGGACATGAGTTACACCAGGCAATTGGTACCTGCAGGTGAATTCGCGCAGGCGGCCACAGCGTTTTTTACCCAGGGCGGCAAGGGGCTGAATGTCACTGTCCCCTTCAAACTGGATGCCTATGGTTTTGCCGCCCGCCTCACACCCCGCGCCCAGCGGGCCGGCGCGGTCAACACCCTGGCAACGCAGGCCGATGGCACGCTGCTGGGCGACAACACCGATGGCATCGGGATGATTCACGACATGCACAACCTGGGATGGGACATCCAGGGCAAGCGGGTATTGATCCTGGGTGCCGGCGGCGCGGTGCGCGGCATTCTCCAGCCGCTGCTGGAAGAACACCCGCGGCAAATCTGCATCGCCAACCGCACCCTTGAAAAAGCGGAACAACTGGTAACAGGATTCCAGGATCTCGGCGATATAAAAGCCCTTGCCTACGAGCAACTGCCGGGCGAGCAATTCGACCTGGTCATCAATGGCACATCCTCCAGCCTGCACGGCGAACTCCCCCCCCTGCCGGACAAGCTGCTGGCACCGGACGCCAGCTGCTACGACCTGATGTACGGCGCCGAGCCCACCGTTTTTCTGCAATGGGCCATCGATCAGGGCGCGGCGCGTACGGCTGATGGATTGGGAATGCTGGTGGGCCAGGCGGCCGAGGCGTTCTATCTCTGGCGGCAGATACGCCCCGAAGTGATGCCGGTCATCGCAGCAATCCGGCGGCAGATGTCGGAAAAGCCGCCCAGATAGCGGCTACCTGCCAGCGATTGATGTGTTTCATGCCTGGGCACATCAATCCTGCCAGCGTGTCGGCTTGGGATTCCGCTCCTCAAAAAACGCCTGGTGCCAGTAAGGATAGGCTGGTGTTTTGAAGCTGGCCTTGTCCAGCAAGGCTAGCTGTTCGGCGGTGAGATTCCAGCCCAGCGCACCCAGGTTGTCGCGCAGCTGCTGTTCATTGCGCGCACCCACGACCACGTTGGCAACGCCCGGGCGTTGCAGCAGCCAGTTGAGCGCCACCTGGGGAACCGTCTTGCCGGTCTCGGCGGCGACCTGGTCCAGGGCATCCACCACCCGGTAAAGATATTCCTCCTCCACCTGCGGGCCACCACTGGCGCCACCCTGGCTGATACGCCCATCAGCAGCCTGCTGGCCACGGCGTATCTTTCCGGTCAGCCGTCCCCATCCCAACGGACTCCACACCATGGTGCCCACGCCCTGATCCAGACCCAAGGGCATGAGTTCGTATTCGAAATCCCGCCCGACCAGCGAGTAGTAGCCCTGGTAGGCCACGTAGCGGGCCAGTCCGTATTTTTCCGACGCGGCCAGCGCCTTCATCAGATGCCAGCCGGAAAAATTGGAAGCGCCTATGTAGCCGACCTTGCCGCTGGTGATGAGATCATCCAGGGCGCGCAGGCTTTCTTCCACGGGTGTCAGGGCATCAAAACCGTGCATGAAATACAGGTCGATATGGTCCGTGCCCAGACGCCGGAGGCTGGCCTCGCAGGCACGGATGAGATGGTAACGGGACGAGCCTTTGTCATTGGGACCAGGACCCATGGTGAAGGTGGCCTTGGTGGAGACCAGCACCTGATCCCGGCGGCCGCGAATCGCCTTGCCCAGGATTTCCTCGGCATCGCCACTGTTATAGACGTCGGCGGTATCAAAGAAATTGAGGCCGGCCTCCAGGCAGACATCCACCAGGCGCGTTGCCTCCTCGACGCCGGTATTGCCCCAGGTTTTGAAAAATTCGGAGGTGCCGCCAAAGGTGCCGGTACCTAGACTGAAAACGGGAACCTTGAGGCCGGAACGGCCCAGTTGACGATATTCCATATACTGCTCCTGTCGGCGAAGGAAATGGCTCCGGGGCCGGGCCCGCTGGAGCCGGGCACTTACTTTACGGGGAATCAGGGTTTGCGGGGGGACGGGGGCTGTAAATTTTTGTTTGGGCAAGGGGTGGCGTCTGGTCCGGGATGCGGTGGTTCACAGACGCTTCCAGCCGCTGACTAGCCTGGCCAAAGACGGCTATACTTCGCTCACCGACACAAAATCCGATGCAATCCCCCCACCCGGTTCGTCTCGGCTTAACGCTATTCGGCTCTGACACTATAAAAGGGATACGGCCCGCCCATGTGGAACATCAATCTATCCAAAGAATTCGTGATCATCGTGGTTGTCATTCTGGCTGTCTGGTTTCTCGGCCCGCGCATCATGCTGTCAACCCATGAAAAAACCTGGGAGAACCAGGAGCAGGCCTTTCTCAAGCAACTGGAGGATCACCAGGCCAAGGTGTCCGCCTCGGTCAAAACATTGCCCATTCCCGATGAGAACCTGCTCGCCTGCATCCAGGCCGCCGCGGATGAACGCGGGCGGATTAATCCGCTGAATTCCGGTGCAATAGATGATGTCCGCGAGTTGCCCAATCTCTATTGCCCGCGCCGCAAAATCGCGTCGCTGATCGGGATAGAACATCTCCGGAACCTCGAATTCCTCGATGTCAGTTACAACAGTATTTCCAACATATCGCCGCTGGCGTCGCTCTCAAACCTGCGGTCGCTGCGCCTGAATGACAACCCGGTCATCGATATCCGGCCCTTGAGAAACCTTGCCGGATTGACAGACCTCAGCCTGCCGAACATGCCGGACACCCCCTGCGATGATATAAAAAACATCATCGGAAACGTCAGGGCAAACATCAACTCCATACACTGCCGCAAAGCTTCCGATCAGAGCGTCAGCCAACAGCATGACAGGCGGGATAACAGCCAGGATTCCTACCGCCTGAACTATCAGCAGGAGCGGGAAATGATGGAATACGAACTCAACCGGCAACGCAGGTAATGAAAGGACATCGCCCAGCCATGACAGCCAAGATACGCGGTTTTACCCTGCTGGAGATTATGGTGGTCCTCGCCATCCTGTCCATTCTGGTGGTGATGGCGCTGCCGTCGAACGAGGGCCGCTACAACCGCATACGCATCGAGGAATCGTTGAAACTGGTGGACAGGTTTAAAAGCGATGTGGAGGCTTATTACCTGGTGCATCAGGAATTTCCGGCAACCAACGACAGCGCCAATATTCCCCTGCCGCACCAGATCATCGGCAACTTTCTGTCGGAAACGCAGCTATCCGATGGTGCCCTGCATTTGCGGCTCGGCAACAAAATCAGCCAGCAGCTTCAAGGGCAGATCATTTCCCTGCGGCCGGTCTTCGTTCCGGGATCGGAAAAAGCGCCCATTTCATGGATCTGCGGCCATGACACCGTGCCGGCCGGCATGGTGGTCGCGGGGGAAAACCGTACCAGTGTGGACATCAAATACCTGCCCCTGTCTTGCCGCTGATACGGTGACGCCTAGAGATAATCCATGCGCTGGCGGACCTTGTTCAGATCGCGCATGAGGTCCCTGCTGCAGTTGTACCACTGCCTGCGCCGGTACTCGTTGGTTTGATCGGCGGGATCGAATTCCGGCTGCTCGCCGCACTTTCTGTCTATCCGCGCCTCCAGTTGTTGCGCGACGCCCTGCAAGCGTGTCATTTCTTCCTGGTTCGCCTGCTTGTGATCCGCTATCAGGCCCTGCTTGCTTTCAGCCCAATTGATGGCGCAACGCAAATCGCGCATGCGCTGCGTGTCATTGGTAAATTGCTCCTGGTAACGCGCCGTCCGCTGGTTTTGATAGGTGGCATTGTTGGGAGTATACCGATTGGGGCTCTGCCTTCCCCGGCTTTCGCTGATGCGGTCCAGGGATTGTCTCCAGGATTCAAGCTGGCTGGTGACATTCCCGGTAAAGCTGCGTGATGATGAACCGCGGTAATCGGCTTGGGCCGGCAGCCGGATATCTCCACAGTACTCTCTGCCATGCGCCACGGTAACCCGCGTCATTGCACCCGTCTGAACATTGAGCGCTTCCACCTGGGGATTGGATTCCTCGCTCTTCCGCGGGGGAACCTGCGAGTAGGTAACATTCCCCTCCTCATCCACTATCTTGTAGATACGGGTTGCGTATGCCTGCGGCACGAGGGAGGCAACCACCAGAAAAATCAGTATCTTGGACAACATTCAGACTTTCTCCTGCGTCTGCGCGCAATGATGTGCTCTGTTTTTACATTATGCAGGCCCATTCCGGCCGGTGATGCGAGTATAGCCAGCCCCGCCGATTTTCACTAATGGGATCATGATCAGAAATGACGATGGTACCCAGGATATGAGGCTCCGCGGGTCAGGCTGGCGGCACGGCCACTGCCGGGATCACCAGCAGCGTCAGCTGCGCATCCAGCCCTTCACAGGACGCCAGCAAGCGGTCGCCGGGCTCGACCGGGCCCACACCGGCAGGTGTGCCGGTAAAAATCAGGTCGCCCGCCGACAGATGGACATAGCGCGATACTGCGGCAATCAACTCGGGAACCGGCCAAACCATATCGCGCCAATGGCCAGCCTGGACCTCCTGGCCATTGCGGGTCAGCCGCATGCGGCCCAGGCGTTGCAAATCGGCATAGGTGCCCGGTTGCAGGGCAGAACAAGGCGCGGAGCCGTCAAATCCCTTGGCCAGTTCCCAGGGGCGCCCCAGGCGTTTGGCTTCCCGCTGCAGATCGCGGCAGGTCATGTCCAGCCCCACCCCAAAGGCGGCAACCAGGCCGGTAGCCGTCCCGGGTGTCAACTGGTAGCCCGCATCTCCCAGGGCCACCACCAATTCCAGCTCGTGATGCACCTCGCGGGAGAACCAGGGATAGACGAAATCCTGGCCCGGCTGATTCAGGGCGCTGGCGGGCTTGAAGAAAAAGAAAGGGGGCTCACGCTCGGGATCATGCCCCATCTCGCGGGCATGTTCGGCGTAATTGCGGCCGATGCAAATGATCTTGTTGACAGGAAAGGGATCGCGGCTACCGATCAACGGCAGCGACAAGGGTTGCGTCGAAGAAGACATCGTGGGGGGCATCCGTCAAAAAAACAGGGCCAGCATACCTGGCCGGCCCCGTGAAAAACACTATTCGACGGAATCCTGGTTCCTCAAATACCTGACCAGATTATCGGACCAGCGGTCCATCATGCGGGAGAAATAGCGGGCATTGGTGATGCGGTCTGTTCGCTCCATGCGTCCACCGGGATTGCTGAACGTTTCACGGTGATCCACGAACTGCGCCAGGGGCTTCTGGCTGGCGGCATCCAGCAGCAACAGATCGAGCGTGGCATTGCCGGCTTCATGGATATAGTGCCTGGTGACACCCTGGTTGCTCAGGTCGGGGGCATAGATATTCAGGGCTTCCAGTTTGGGGCGGAAGATGATCTCGGCCTCGGCGGGCGAATCGACCAGCTGGTAGCTGCCGTCCAGGGCGTTGCGCATGGACTTATCCAACAGCCCGGCATACTGCTCGGTCAGGCGGTCCAGATCCCGCTGGGTATATTGGGTGCGGAAAGTGCGCAGCCAGTGATCGCTGAAGCTGACGGCAACCGGCTCGATGAATACCCGGTTGAATGTCGGTATTGCTTGGTCCGACAGTAGATAGATATGGTCGAATTCCCGTGTATCCCGCGTCTCGGTCAAGCCGTCGACGGCCTGGCGATAAGGTGACTGGCCGCAGGCCGACAACCCGATGACCAGCAGTAAAACCACGATCGTTCTGAACAACTTCCCGGGTAATAACATGATTGCCTCCCCCTGTTAACCAACACTTGAGTCTACTCGCAGCCGAAGGATAAAACGGTAAAAAAGTGTAGAAGCCATCTCAAAAATCATCCAGCGAGACTCAGGGATCAGCGATAAAGAACTGGTTGCGCCCCTGGCTCTTGGCCTGGTACATGGCCGTATCCGCCTGCTTGATAAGACCATCAACGGATTTTTGATCATTGTTGAACAGAATAATTCCTATGCTCGCCGTCAGGTGGCAGTTGTTGTCACGCAGGCGGAAGTCCTGGTCAAAGGTTTCAAGGATCTTGATGGCAATGCGCAACGCATGCTGCTTGGCTTCGGACAATTCCTTGCCGAGGAACTCCGCCACCACAGCGAACTCGTCTCCGCCGAAACGGGCCAGGGTGTCATTTTCCCGCAGGCTGGCCATCAGGCGGTGGGCGACCTGTTGCAGCAGATAATCGCCGTTGTCATGGCCATGGTTGTCATTGATGTATTTGAAGTTGTCCAGGTCCAGAAACAACAGCGCGCAATATTGGTGATGGCGGCTGCATCCGGCCATGGCCTGCTTCAGCCGATCCGACAGCAGCCGCCGGTTGGGCAGCTGCGTCAGGGGATCATTGAATGTCAGCTGACGCATGGCATCTTCGGCCTGTTTGCGTTCAGTGATATCGCGCGAGTTGCCCTGGCTGGAAATGTAGCGGCCATTGGGGTCGTAGAAGATCCGCATCGCGGCTTCCACCCAGACGACATATCCCTGCTTGTGCAACAACGCGAACTCCTGAACGATGTCCTTGTAATCGCGGATTTCTCCCCGCCGCGCGGTCGCCGCCAGGTGCGCATTGAGCGCGTCGACCCGCTCGTTTTCCGCCGGGCTGAGGATGATCTGCAAGGGCTGTCCCACCAACTCGTCCACCTCATAGCCCAGCAGTTTTTTCACCGAGGGACTGACATAGGAAAAATGGTTCTTGCGGTCGATCGCCCATACCCAGTCGCTCATGTTCTGGGTCAGCAGCAATATATGCTGTTCCTGGGCCAGCAGCTCGCGGCTGAAATTGGCCAGCCGCCGGTTCAGGACCTTGTTATGCCAGATCAGGCCAAAAAAGGCTGACAACAGCACCCCCAGCAAAAAGACGCGGTAATCCCACACCGATGATTGTTCGGTGCCGACGGCGGAGTGCATCCATTTCTGGGTAATCGCGGTGCGTTCCTCGGGTGTGATGCGGGACAGGGCCTGATTGACCCGCGCCAGCAGCGCAGCCTGTCCCTTGGGCACGGCGGCGTAGATATTCTGTTGATAGAGCACGCTCAGCACACGGAACCTGTCGGGCGTGGTGAAGCGATCGAGATAGAACATGCCCACCGGATAATCGGCGGCGAAGGCCATGACCTCGCCTTTGGCAGCTGCCTGCACCAGGCGCTGGTTGTTGTCAAAGGATCGCAGCCTCAGCCGGGGATAATGCTGGCGCAGGTATTCCGCCTCGTAGCTGCCCGTGGTGACACCCACCTCGTGATCGGCCAGGTCCGTGGTTTCCAGCAGATTCCGGGTATCGACTCCATTGCTGACAAAGACCGTGGCGCGCAGGCTGATCAATGGATCGCTGAAGTCCAGGTAACCCAGGCGCTCGGGCGAGCGGAACAGGCCGCCGTGAACCTGGTAGTCCGAGTTGCTCACCAGGCGCAGCGTCTGGGGCCAGTCCACCAGTTCCACGACCAGCGTGAGATCGCTTTTTTCAGCGGCCAGCTGCCACAGGTCGATCAGGAGCCCCTGGGGCTGGCCCTGCTCATCGGTAAATGCCAGGGGCGCCCAGGCTTTGTCCTGCACGATATAAAGACCACTGCTGTCAGCGATCGCCATGACGGCAGCCAGACCCAGCGCGATACCGGACATCAGTTTATGGACAAGCTTTCGCATAAAACCGGTTCCTCGGGGCCACCCGTCAATCCGGCCGCACGGATAAGTAGGTGTCTTTGAGTTTGACGTAATTATCAGCAGAGTAGCTGAAAAACCGGCGCTCGCTATCTTTCAAAGGCCGCACCTGCTGCACCGGCGATCCCACGTAGAGGAAGCCGCCGGCCAGCCGCTTGCCGGGCGGCACCAGGCTGCCCGCGCCAATGATCACCTCATCCTCGACGACAACGCCGTCCAGCAGGGTGGAGCCTATGCCCACCAGAATGCGGTTGCCCAGGGTGCAGCCGTGGAGATTGACGGAGTGGCCGACGGTGACCTCATCGCCGATACGCAAGGGAAAACCCTCGGGATTGAATGGACCGGCATGGGTGATGTGCAGCACCGATCCATCCTGGATGCTGGTTCGCGCACCTATGTCGATGCGATGCATGTCACCGCGCACCACGGCACAGGGCCAGATGGAAGAATCTTCACCGATGGTGACCTGGCCGATGACGACGGCCGCGGGATCCACATAGACCCGCGCACCCAGGCGGGGAGTGAAGCCCTGGTGTTCCCGCACGGCGGCGAACAGGGGTAGGGAATGACTGCTCATGAATCCACCTCGAAAAAGAGGGTGTATCATACGGTAAAGCCGCCGGCCTGTGCCGGGCCACCCCTGTTCCAGACAAGCACCCGGAGCCAGATTCATGTCCAACCCGCTGTTGACCCGCCATGCCCTGCCACCCTTTTCCGCCATCACCCCCAGGGACGTCGAACCCGCCATCCGCCAGATCATCGATGACAACCGCGCCCACCTGGCGGACCTGCTCTCCCGCGCAGCGCCGGTAACCTGGGATTCACTGGTGGCACCCCTGGAAGAGGCAGCGGACAGGCTGGACCAGGCCTGGGCACCCGTGAGCCATTTAAATGCCGTGCGCAACAGCGATGAACTGCGCGAAGCCTACAACCGTACCCTGGCCCTGCTGACCGAGTACAGTACCGAACTGAGCCAGAACCGCGAACTCTACGAGGCCTACCAGCAATTGGCCGAGAGCCCGGACTTCGAACGGCTGGACCAGGCCCGCCAGCAGGCCATCCGGCACGCGTTGCGCGATTTCCGCCTGGGCGGTGTGGGTCTGGAAGGCGAGGCCAAGGCGCGCTTCGCCGCGATACAGCAACGGTTGTCTGAACTCTCGACCCGGTTTTCCAACAACCTGCTGGATGCAACCCAGGCGTGGCACAAGGCGTTCGACAGCGCCGACGCCCTGGCGGGCCTGCCCGATTCCGCCCTGGCCCAGGCCGCCCAGGCGGCGGCGCAGAAACAGCTCCCCGGCTATCTGGTCACACTCGACTTCCCTTCCTACCTGTCGGTGATGATGTACGCCGACAACCGCGACCTGCGGCGGGAGGTCTATACCGCCTACGTGACCCGTGCGTCGGCCGACGGCATCAAGGCCGATGGCAGTTCCGCGGCCGAATGGGATAACACCCCGCTGATTCACGAAACCCTGGCACTGCGCCATGAACTGGCCCAACTCCTGGGCTTCAGGCACTACGCCGAACGCTCCCTGGCGAGCAAGATGGCCGACAGCAGTGAGCAGGTACTGGGATTTCTCCAGGAGCTGGCGCAACAATCGCGCCCCCTGGCGGAGCGCGACATAGCCGAGCTGCGCGCCTTCGCCGCCAGCCAGGGCTGCGAACCGCTCGAGGCCTGGGACGCCACCTACTACAGCGAGAAACTGCGGCAGGCCAAATATGATCTCTCCCAGGAAAGCCTGCGCCCCTACTTTCCTGCTGATCGCGTGATCGATGGCCTGTTCACCATTGTCCAGCGCCTCTTCGGCGTCCGCATCGACGTGGCCGCCGATGTGGATACCTGGCACCCGGACGTCCGCTACTACCGACTCTTCAAGGGCGATGAGGAAGTCGCGGGCTTTTACCTGGACCTGTTCGCACGGGAACACAAGCGCGGCGGCGCCTGGATGGCCGACTGCCGGGTACGGCGCCGCACCGCCACAGGGTTGCAGCGCCCCGTGGCCTTCCTGACCTGTAACTTCACACCGCCGGTGGGCGACACACCATCGCTCCTGACGCACGATGAGGTCACCACCCTGTTTCACGAGTTTGGCCACGGCCTGCACCATATGCTCACCCGTATCGAGGTGGCCGCGGTCAGCGGCATCAACGGCGTGGCCTGGGATGTGGTGGAGCTGCCCAGCCAGTTCCTCGAAAACTGGTGCTGGGAGCCCGAGGCCATTCCCCTGATTTCGGGCCATTACCAGACGGGTGAACCCCTGCCGGACGCCTGGCTGGAGCGCATGCTGGCCGCGAGGAATTTCCAGTCCGGCATGCAGATGCTGCGGCAACTGGAATTCTCCCTGTTTGATTTTCGCCTGCATGCGGAATACGACCCCGAGCACCCGCGCGACCCGCAAGACCTGCTCGATGAAGTCCGCCAGGCGGTGGCGGTGTTCCTGCCCCCCGCCTTCAACCGCTTCCAGAACAGCTTCAGCCATATCTTCGCCGGCGGCTACGCGGCGGGCTATTACAGCTACAAGTGGGCCGAGGTACTCTCCGCCGACGCTTTCTCGCGCTTCGAGGAAGAGGGCATCTTCAATCCGACCACCGGGGAGAGTTTCAAGCGTGAAATCCTGGAGGCGGGCGGCAGCCGCGAACCCATGGAACTCTTCGTGGCCTTCCGCGGGCGGGAACCGCGTATAGACGCCCTGCTGCGTCACTCGGGCCTGGGGGAGGCCGCCTGAGATGGCCTACAGCGAAAAGCGCCGTTTCATCGCCGGGGCGGTCTGCCCCCGCTGTTCTTCCATGGACACGCTCATGGTCTACCACCGGGATGGCCGCGATTACCGCGAATGCGTGGACTGTGGGCTGCTGGAAGAAATGCGCTTTGTGGCCACGCCCAGGGAACTGGCAACCCGGGTCAATACAAGCACGACGGAAAAACAGGAGCAGGTCCAGGTGGTGAAGATCCTGTCCCCGGAGGAATCACAAAAGCACTGAAACGCCACGGTCAATGCAGGACGTCCGGGCCCTGCTCGGTAAAGCGCAGGTCTATGGCCAGGTCCTCGGCCAGGCAGGGCCAGCGCGCCAATTCTTCCGTCCAGCCGCTGCGCTGGTGCGTCTGGATGTAGGCTTCGAAACCTTCCCCTTCAAAACGGTACTGGTTCAGCAGGAGTTCGGCTGAAAACAGCACCGCCTGGTCCAGCTCATTGGCAAAGGGTTCGCCAATGAGTTCATGCGCGATGACATTGGCGCGGGTCATGTCCATGGGCACCAGCGGGATGCCGCAGTAGCCGATAAAGCGGTCATTGACCTCCTCCAGCAGGCGGTGGGCCAGGTAGGCCTCATCCAGCAGAGACTCCAGGGGACTGTTGCCACCGACGATATCCGGGGGCGTGATGAAATAGTCGCAGGCGATGGTCAGCAACGGCTGGATGCGGGGATAGATGCCCGCCTCGCGGGTAATGGCCGTGATGGCCTCGATGAAGTTGGGCACCTGCTCGATATAACGCCCCACAAAATCCGCCAGTAACTGGGCGGCCCGTTGCTCCGGCAGGCTGATGGCGCCATGGAGATCCCGCGTGCGGCCCGCGAACAGACTGATCAGTCCACCGCTGCGCTGGTCCTCTTCGCGCGCCCGGACAATAAGGCTGCGAATCCTGGCAATTGACTCAAGACTCATGGGAATCCGCTGGGTTGATGGCACAGGAAGGCTCCGTTTCTTGTTATGGTCCGGCATGGCGTCCGGCGAGGGCACTGATCTCGGCCCAGCCCCGTCTGGGGGCACTTTAACCCTAATACACACGCGCCCGAATGCAAGGCGGCCCTAATAATGTCTTATTCTAAAAATCGCGTTCATATGGCGGGTGAAGCGTAAAAGGCCGCCACGGGGTAGCGGGCCGTTAAACAGCCAGCGGTTATAAAACCCTTTTGGCATACTTACTAAGGCTATAAACCGATTGACTTTTCAAGTTCGCTATGGCCTCCTTGTCCCCGAAGATGCGACGATTTGCCGCAGTTTATTGGTTGTACCCCTCCGCAAGATGCCGGTACCTATTAATAAGCTCACATATGCAAATCCCACCAGGAAGTTTTGTAGTCGGTGTGAGGCAATTGTGCGCTCCACGTTCGGATTGATCAGCAGGTATCAGGCACGGCGTATCATCACGTTATAACCATAAACCTTCACTGTCTTCGCGCTTTCCATGCCGCCGGGGTGCCGTCCCTGGTCGTAGTTGCAAAATAAACATAATTAGCTACACGGAGAAGATAGGCGATGTTGAAACGAGCACACGGGCTTGGCCCTTGGCTGCTTGCCTCCGGCTTGCTGGTAAGCAGTTACCAGTCCCTGGCCGATGAGGTTGAGCGTTGGCAATATAATATGCCTGAGGGAGTCACCTCCGTCAGTCAGGACATACACAGTCTCCACATGGAGATGTTCTGGTGGTGTGTCTGGATTGGCGTCGTGGTGTTTGGGGTCATGTTTTTCAGCATGATCTTTCACCGCAAATCCCGCGGCGTCAAACCCGCCCATTTCCATGAAAGCACCCTGCTGGAAATCGTCTGGACGGTCATCCCGATCGTCATCCTGGTCATCATGGCCTGGCCGGCGACCACAACACTGATCAAGCTCTACGACACCTCCGATGCCGACATGGATGTGATCATCACCGGTTATCAATGGCGCTGGAAATATGACTACGTGGGCGAAGACCTGAGCTTTTTCAGCAACCTCAGCACACCCCAGGAGCAGATCCTCGGCCTGGCGCCCAAGGGGCCCCATTACCTGCTGGAGGTGGATGAGCCGCTGGTGGTTCCCGTCAACAAAAAGATCCGTTTCCTGATCACGGCCAACGACGTGATCCACGCCTGGTGGGTACCGGCACTGGGCGTCAAGAAAGACGCCATCCCCGGTTTCATCAAGGAAAGCTGGACCCGGATCAACGAGCCGGGCATCTATCGCGGCCAGTGCGCCGAACTCTGCGGCAAGGATCACGGCTTCATGCCCATCGTTGTCGAAGCGGTCAGCGAAGAAGACTACCGCGCATGGCTCGGCAACAAGAAAGCCGAAGCCGAGGCCATCCGCGAGCTGACATCAAAAACCTTTACCTTTGACGAACTCTACGCGCGCGGCGAAGAAGTCTATCTGCGCTCCTGCGCTGCCTGCCACCAGGCCAGTGGCGAGGGGATACCCGGCGTATTCGCCAGCTTGAAAGGCGTCGGCGTTTCCGTCGGTGCGATCAATGAACATATAGATGTGGTTGTGAACGGTGTGAGAGGCACCGCCATGCAAGCCTTTGGCGAGCAGTTGAGCGAAGTGGACCTTGCGGCTGTTGTTACCTACGAGCGTAATGCCTGGGGCAACAACATGGGTGATATGGCCCAGCCGATTGATATCTATAACCACAAACAAGGCAAATAGGAGCTCACGCAATGGCACACGGCCCCGCTAAAGGTTTGACCCGTTGGTTATACACCACCAACCACAAAGACATCGGCAGCATGTACCTCTGGTTCAGCTTTGCCATGTTTCTGCTGGGCGGCGTTTTTGCACTGGTGATCCGCGCAGAATTGTTCCAGCCCGGATTGCAGATCGTCGATCCCAACTTCTTCAACCAGATGACCACCATGCACGGCCTTATCATGGTGTTCGGCGCAGTCATGCCCGCGTTCGTCGGATTGGCCAACTGGATGGTGCCGCTGATGATCGGCGCACCGGACATGGCGCTGCCGCGGATGAACAACTGGAGCTTCTGGATTCTGCCCTTCGCGTTCACGATGCTGGTCTCCACCTTCTTCATGGAAGGCGGTGCGCCCAACTTCGGCTGGACCTTCTACGCACCGCTGTCCACCACCTACGCGCCGCCCAGTGTGACCTTCTTCATTTTTGCGATCCACATCATGGGTGCCAGCTCGATCATGGGCGCGATCAACATCATCGCCACCATCCTCAACATGCGCGCGCCCGGCATGACGCTGATGAAAATGCCGCTGTTTGTGTGGACCTGGTTGATTACCGCGTACCTGCTGATCGCGGTCATGCCGGTACTGGCAGGCGTGGTGACCATGATGCTGATGGATATCCATTTTGGTACCAGCTTCTTCAATGCCGCGGGCGGCGGTGACCCGGTTCTGTTCCAGCATATCTTCTGGTTCTTCGGTCACCCCGAGGTATACATCATGATCCTGCCGGCCTTCGGCATCGTGAGTGCGATCATCCCGACATTTTCGCGCAAGCCTTTGTTTGGTTATGCCTCCATGGTGTATGCGACGGCTTCCATTGCGTTTCTCAGCTTCATCGTATGGGCGCACCATATGTTCACGGCGGGTATGCCACTGGCGGGCGAGCTTTTCTTCATGTACGCCACCATGCTGATCGCCGTACCCACCGGTGTGAAGGTGTTCAACTGGGTGGCCACCATGTTCAAGGGTGCCATGACCTTTGAAACGCCCATGCTCTTCTCCATCGCCTTTGTGATCCTGTTTACCATCGGCGGCTTTTCCGGGTTGATGCTGGCGATCGCGCCGGCGGACTTCCAGTATCACGACACCTACTTCGTGGTGGCCCACTTCCATTATGTACTGGTGCCCGGCGCCATCTTCTCCATCACGGCGGCTGTCTACTACTGGCTGCCCAAATGGTGTGGAAGGATGTACAACGAGATCCTGGGCAAGACGCATTTCTGGCTGGCGTTCATCGGTTTGAACCTGACCTTTTTCCCGATGCACTTTTCCGGCCTTGCCGGCATGCCGCGCCGGATTCCGGATTACCACATGATGTTTGCCGATTGGAACATGATCTCTTCTGTCGGCGCCTTCCTGTTTGGCGGTGCGCAGATACTGTTCCTCTACATCGTGATATCCGCCATCGTCAGTGGCAAGAAGGCGACTGACAAAGTCTGGGACAATCCGGAAGGTCTGGAGTGGACAGTGCCATCACCGGCGCCTTACCACACGTTCAGCACACCACCGGATGTGAAGTAACAGGTTGTCTCCATGAAACTGCCGCTGCCACAAAACCCGATTCACGCGCTCTGCATCAAGCTGGGTGCCCTGGGTTTTGCCATGTTTGCCTTCGCTGTCTGGGTGATGCCGCCGCTCTACGATGTGCTCTGCGAAATCACCGGCCTCAACGGCAAAACCGGCGGACGTTATGAAGCCGTGTCCGCCGGCGTGGATACCAGCCGCACCGTGACCGTGCAGTTTCTGGCCAGCAACAATGAAGGCATGCCCTGGGTGTTTGGACCCGAGGTGCACAGTGTCACCGTGCACCCCGGCGAGCAGACCGTTATCAAGTACCAGGCCCACAATCGCACCGACCGCGACATGGTTGGTCAGGCGATTCCCAGCCTGGTGCCTTTCCGGGCGACCAGTTATTTCCACAAGACCGAATGTTTTTGTTTTGAACAACAGTTGCTCAAGGCAGGCGAGAGCGCCGATCTTCCCATGTATTTTATCGTCGATACGGACCTGCCCGCCCACATTCGCACCATCACCCTGTCCTATGCGCTCTTCGACGTGACCGACCGTCATCCGGAGCTGTTGGCGGGGTCAGTGCTCCAGGCGAGCAACTTGACCGCACAACCATAACGAACGCGGAGAAAAAAATGGCTAGTAGTGAAGGAAGTTATTACGTACCGGAGCAGAGCAAGCTGCCCATCTGGGCCAGCTTCGGTCTGTTTCTGACCGTCTTTGGCGCCGCCAACTGGATCAATGGCAACAGTAACGGGCCGATGATCTTTTTTGCTGGAGGATTGGTGCTTGCCACCGTACTGTGGAACTGGTTTTCCATCGTCATCAGCGAAAACATCGCGGGGCTCAACAGTCCCCAGTTGAAACGCTCCTATGTGTGGGGCATGGGCTGGTTCATTTTCAGCGAGGTGATGTTTTTCGCCGCCTTTTTCGGCGCGCTCTTTTACGTGCGCACCTTCGCGGTGCCCTGGCTGGGTGGCGAAGGTGATGGAGTCAGCACCAATGAATTCCTGTGGAATGGCTTTACCGCCGAATGGCCGCTGATGATCACGCCGGATACCGCCGTCCACGGCGACCGCGCCGTAGTGACCGGCCCGGAGCAAAACCTGAGCTGGCCGGGCTGGAGCTCGCTGCTCGGCTGGCTGCCCTTCTGGAACACCGTGGTACTGCTGACGTCCAGTGTTACCGTGCATTTTGCGCACACCGCCATCAAAAACAATAAGCGCAAAGCGTTCAATATCTGGCTGGGTGTGACCGTGGCGCTGGGCATGCTGTTCCTGGTCCTGCAAGCCTGGGAATACAAACACGCCTACAACGATCTCGGCCTGACACTGGAATCCGGCATCTACGGCACCACCTTTTTCATGCTGACCGGTTTCCACGGCGCTCATGTGACGCTGGGTACTTTCATGTTACTGGTGATGTGGTTGCGCTCGGTGCTGAAAGGTCACTTCAAGCCCCACGACAATTTTGGCTTTGAAGCGGCCAGCTGGTACTGGCACTTTGTGGACGTGGTATGGCTGGGCCTGTTTATCGTGGTTTACGTTTTCGGTTGATGAACCCGGCGGGCAGCCTGCCGGTTGCCCGCCATCATCAGATACGGTGGTCCCATGGGGCCTGGCTGTGCAGTATGCCGCTGGAGAACCCGTAGATCAGACACAGAATCAGCAGTATTGCCAGGGTGATCCGGATGCCCAGTGCGTAGAGTGTGCGTTTGGATTCTGGAACGTTCATGTCCCTGAGCAAAAAATGCAGTCCGCTGCCAAGGCTGACCAGAATGCCGACGAACAGCAGCAGGATGATGATCTTGAGCCACATAAGCGCTCCCGTATGTATGGTTAATCAATCCCGGACGGTGGTCTTGTGAACGCCCATGAAACATCCACCACCCGGCTGTTTTTTTCCGCCAATCGCAAGCTCACACTGCTGACACTGGTCGCGCTGCCGATACTGATCAGTCTGGGCTTCTGGCAACTGGGGCGCGCGGCGGAAAAGGATGCGCTGGAAACCGCCTGGAACGAGCAGCAACAACTGCCACCGATTGAGCTGACCGACACGGATGCCACCAGCCTGCCGGATTATCGCCGAGTTCTCGTCACAGGTGAATTCGACACGGAACATACCTGGTTGCTGGACAATAAACAACGCCGCGGCCAGGCGGGCTATGAAGTCGTCAGCCCGTTTCGCCTGCATGACGGGCGCGTCTTCCTGGTCAACCGCGGCTGGTTGCCGGGCAGCGGAAAACGCGAGCAATTGCCACAGGTGCCGCGTGTCAGCGGGCCGGTCATGCTCTCTGGCGAGTTGCTGTCGATCAGCGAACATCCACTGCTGGACGCCGCCAGCGAAAACCCGCACTGGCCCAGGGTCATCCTCGCCCTGGACCCGGCGCAACAGTCGGTGGACCTGGGTGTTGCCTTGCAGGATCGCTACCTGCGCCTGGACGAAGCCAGCCCGGGCGCACTGATCACCGATTGGCAGGCGAGACGCATCACAGCCACCAAGCACCGGGGTTATGCGGTGCAGTGGTTTGCGATGGCGCTTGCGCTGTGCATTTGGTTTGTTGTCGCCAATACCAATCTGTTGCACACTTGGCGTCGCCGTACACAAGAATAATCAGGTTTCCACATGAGCAGTATGAGCAGTTCCGCCAACCCGCCCATCGACAAACAACTGCAACGCCGTGGCCGCATCATGGGCGCAGCCATCATGGCCGTGATCTTCCTGCCCATGGCCATCGCCTACGGCGTCTACCACACCGGCATCGGCATGCCGACCCACACCGTGAATCGCGGCGACCTGCTGACGACACCCCAGAATGTCCGCGACCTCTCACTGCGCAACATCGACGACAGCCCCTGGACGCCGGCGGACCAGAAAAAGAAATGGCGCTGGCTGATTCCCGGTGATGCCCACTGCGACGATGCCTGCCAACAGAATCTCTACCTGACCCGCCAGGTCCATATCCGGCTGGCGGAGAAGGCCGGCCGGGTGGAGCGCATCTACCTGTTGCAGGCAGAAACCCTGGATGCCGGGACCGCGGATTTTCTCACCCATGAACACCCGCATATGCCGGTCCTGAAAGTCGATCGCGAACGCTTGCAGGCCCTGCTCAACGCCGGAGGCCAGCCCGACGCGCTGCGGGAAAACCGCTACCTGCTGATGGACCAGGATGGTTTTATCATGATGTCCTACACCCCGACGCATACCGGTCAGCAGCTTCTGGACGACATCAAGCGCCTGCTCAAATTTTCCTATGAGGACTGATCCCGTGTGGCATACGCATTACCATCTGCGAACAGCCTACCGCTGGGGTCTGCTGGCAACGGGACTGACCTGTGTCGTGGTATTGCTGGGCGCCTTTACCCGGCTGGTGGATGCCGGACTGGGTTGCCCGGACTGGCCCGGCTGCTACGGTCACCTGACCTGGCCCAAGAGCGAGGGCGCCATCGCCGCCGCTGAAGCGCGCTTTCCCGAATTTCCCGTCGAGCACGACAAAACCTGGCCCGAGATGGTGCACCGCTATTTCGCCGGATTATTGGGACTGGTCATCCTGGGGCTGACCCTGGCCATCTGGCGCTGGGCCGCCAGGGCGCGGCACGAACACTTTCCCCGTTTCCATATCCTGGGGTTGCTGCTGCTGGTCATCGTGCAGGGGGCCTTTGGCATGTGGACGGTCACCCTCAAACTCTGGCCTCAGGTGGTTACCGCCCATCTGCTGGGCGGATTCGCCACGCTCAGCTTCATCTGGCTTTTTACCCAGCGATGTTCGGGCAGGGGTTGGCTCCTGCCCCATCACCTGCATCAGCGAATGTTCAGCGTGAAGCTGCTCACCCTGCTCACTCTGGTCGCTGTCATCCTGCAGATCGCCCTGGGCGGCTGGACGAGCTCCAACTACGCCGCCCTGGCCTGCACCGACCTGCCCACCTGCCATGGCGAGTGGTGGCCGGAGATGGATTTTGTGCACGCCTTCAATTTCGCCCAGGACATAGGTCCGAACTACCTGGGCGGGCTGCTGGAAAATGAGGCGCGCACGGCCATCCATGTCGCCCACCGCCTGGGCGCGCTGGTGGTGACCTTTCTGGTGTTGCTGCTCTGCTACCGGTTGCTGACCCTCGGTTCCACCGTCAGCCAGCCCATCGCCTGGTTGTTGTTGCTGGTGCTGGCCGTGCAGGTGGGTCTGGGAATCACCAATGTATTGGGTTCGCTGCCATTGGCCGTCGCCGTGGCTCACAATGGCGTGGGCGCCCTGTTGCTGCTGGTGATGGTGACACTGACCCACAGAGTGTTTACGGCAAGAAGCTGCTGAACGAGGTAAGACGTATGTCAAACGCACATGAAAACGTTGCCGGCCTGGAGCCCGCCCGCTGGCGCGACTATTACGAGCTGTGCAAGCCTCGGGTGGTGATGCTGATGATCCTCACCTCGATCATCGGCATGCTGCTCGCCGTGCCGGGGATGGTGCCCCTGGATGTCCTGCTGATCGGCAACCTGGGTATCGCCCTGTGCGCCGGCTCGGCCGCCGCCGTCAATCACCTGGTGGACCGCCACGTCGACCAGAAAATGGCCCGCACCCATAACCGCCCCGTGGCCCGCGGCCGGGTGGAGCCGATGCAGGCGGCACTTTTTGCGCTGGTGATCGGCAGCCTGGGCATGGTACTGCTGGTGGTGTTCATCAATACGCTGACCGCTGTGCTCACCCTCGCCTCGCTGGTCGGCTACGCGGTGATCTACACCCTGTTCCTCAAACGTGCCACGCCGCAGAATATCGTGATCGGCGGGCTGGCTGGCGCCGCGCCGCCGCTCCTGGGCTGGACCGCCGTGACCGGCGAAATCCACGGCCATGCCCTGCTGCTGGTGCTGATCATCTTTGCCTGGACGCCACCGCATTTCTGGGCGCTGGCCGTGCACCGCAAGGATGAGTACGCCAAGGCCGACATCCCCATGCTGCCTGTCACCCATGGCGAGGCCTACACCAAGCTGCACATCCTGCTGTACACCATCATCATGATCCTTGTCACCCTGCTGCCTTACATCACCGGCATGTTCAACTGGCTCTATCTGCTGGGTGCGCTGGTGCTGGGTGCGGGCTTTTTGTATTGGTCGCTGGCCATGATCTTCAGCAAGAAGCCGAGCGTGGGCATGGATACCTTCAAATATTCCATTGTCTATCTGATGGCCCTGTTCGTGATCATGCTGTTGGATCACTACCTCCTGCCCACAGCGGCGCCACTGCCCTTCTGACAACGCCTAGCCGAGGTTTTTGTGACCACACCGGATGCCGACTTTGATCTCGCGGGCCGCCAACGCGGCATCCGCATGACAGTCATCACCCTGGTACTCATCGTGCTGACGGTAATAGGATTGACGGTCCACAAGGTGCTCAGGCCCCAGCCGCTGGATACGGAAGCCTTGCGCGCGCTGGATGCCATCGTGTTCGACAAGCCGCGCCGCTTCACTGACATGACGCTGGTCGATCACCGGGGAGAGGCTTTTACCCGCGCCGATCTCGAGAGCAAATGGTCCCTGTTGTTTTTTGGTTTTACCCATTGTCCCGATATCTGCCCGATGACGCTGGTGGACCTGGTCAACCTGCAAGCGGCCCTGCCCGAGGAATTGCAGCGGAATACACAGGTCATCCTGGTCAGCCTGGACCCGGCACGCGACACGCCCGAGGTGCTCGCGCCCTATGTGAAAGCCTTCCATCCGGATGTCATCGGCGTGACCGGCGACTTCCTCCCCATCCGCCGTTTTGCCAACGAAGTGAATGTGGCCTTTGCCAAGGTCACCCAGGGCGATGACTACACCGTGGATCACAGCGGGAATATCGTCATCATCAATCCCATGGGCGATTACCACGGATTTTTCAAACCACCTTTCGAGACGGAAAAACTGCGGCGGGCCTATACCGCCATCGTGGAGGGATTCAGGTTCTGATCCCTGCCCTATCCCTCGCGCCGGACAAGGTTTTCTGACGGCGCGATCCCCGCCTGTCTTCTCCAGTCCCCTCAGGGAATTTGTTTTTGCACACTGCCGGCGAAGCGGCTTTCGTTGTTGTCCTCATCGACCGCCGCCACGGCAAAATGCCAGAGGCCGGGCGCGAGAGAACCCTGCGCAAACCGGTACTCCCTCGCATCCGGGTCATCCAGATTGATCACGCGGTCGTAAAGGCCGGATTCATTGCCGTAATAGATCCGGTATCCCGCCAGGTGCCGCAGCGGCGTGCCGGCCTCGGTCAATGCGGGCGGTGTCCAGGACAGCCGCGCCGCGTGGGATGCGGCAGAAGAACTTTGCGCACGGCTGGAACTGCTGGCGGACGACGCGCTGGACGATACCGGTGTGGAGACTATCGACGAGCTTGCGCCGCCCGGATTTTTTTCACTGTTACCACTGCCGCCACAGGCGTAGACACCACCCAGGCTGATGATCAGCAGGCCGCGGACAAGCATGGTGCTCAAGGTCATCGTCGGGAATTCCATCGTCAGTCTACTCGCAGGTTTGAGGGCGCCGCGGGAAACCTCGCCGCTTCATCCGCATCGATTTGCCGCAGATATGCCACCAGTTCCCGGCGCTCCTGCGCCGTGAGGGCGGACATGCCGCCATGAAACTGGCCCGCCGGATGGGTGAGTAACGCCTCCAGCGTCGGTGCGGAGCCGTTGTGGAGGTAATGGCTGCGATTCCAGAGCCCCAGCAGCGATGGCGTATCGATTCCCGCGAACTGGTCGCCCAGACGGTTGCCGCTGGTGATATCCAGGGTACCCACATCGTGGAGCTTTCCCCGCCAGCTGTTGGTAAACGCCGGACCGGCATGGCAGGCGGCGCATTGCTGGCGCTCGAAGACCAGCCGGCCGGCGGCGGCCTCCGCCGTCAGTGTGCTGTCCCCGTTGCGGTAGGGGCTGGGGGCTTGCCCGACCAGGGAGAGGACGTAGGCGGCCAGGTCGTCCAGCGGCTGTGACAACCCGGCCTTGCCATCTCCCAGAGGCTCGCTGCGCGAGCCCGCGGCAAACTGGGCGTGGGACAGAAACCCGGTACCGCCGAAGGCGACCCGGATGTCGTGCTCGAAGTCCTGGATTTCATCGAAGTTGCCGGACCAGTGGAAACGGCCGTGATCCGCTCCCACCCTGCCTTTCAGCGGCTGGGTACTGCGCAATCCCTCGCCCCGGTCGGTGAAGTCCCACACGCGGCCATCGTGATCGCCGTCGAGATGGCAGCTGGCACAACTGATGTAGCCTTCCAGGCTCATGCGCGAATCGGCGGCGTTGTAGAACACCTGCTTGCCACGCAGCACAGCGGGTTCCAGCAGTTCCTGTGATGGCAATATGGTGTCGAGGTCACGCACCACCGTGAGGCTGCGGCCGGTATCCGAAAAGAGGCTGGCGCCCTCCAGTACCGTGACGCTGCGGGACAGGAAATTCTGCACGAAGATGCGCTGGGTATGGGGATCTATGGCGATGCCCTGGGGCGCCAGCCCGGTGTCGGCCCGAGCCACTTCCACGCCATTGTGCTGGCTGAGCGCCACCAGCAGATTGCTGCCCTGCATGGTCACCAGTACATGGGCACCCGAGGGGCTCAGGGCAACGGCGGAAGGCTGGCTGGTATCGTCGATATCCGCCCGGCGGGACAGCTGTTCCTGACGCGTGTCGACCGATACCTTGCCGATAAGTGAACGCAGGGTGGCATCGTGGCGCAAGGGCTGGCCATCGCGCAGGAGACCGCGCAGGATGTTGGCCTTCTGCGCGCTGTACCAGGCGCCGCCGGTATGGCCGGGAGTCAATGCAAGACCCGCGACATAGTTGGGTAGCCCCCGGGCGGACACGCCCGCCTCGGGACTGTCGTTATCCACGGGCAGCGGAATGACCGCCGGGTGGGCCGTGAAGCTGTTGAGGTCGACCTCACTGATCTCCCCACCAGTGTCCGGTGCGATCAGGTGGGTCACCCACAGGCGGCGACCATCGTTCGACAGGCTCATCGCCCAGGGCGTGGCCCCCAGGTGGATGCGGCTCCACTGGCGATTGCCGGTGTGGATACGGGCGATATCACCGGATGCGTAGAGCGCAGCATAGGCATGGTCGCCGGTGGGAGACATGAGGATGCTCACCGGACGGCTGCCGCGTGGCAGATCAATGTGCTGGCCGGCCTGCCCGTTGGCATTCACGATCTGGACCCTATCCGAATCCCGGCAGGCGATCCAGGCATTCCCCTGGTTGTCCAGCGTGACACCCATCGGGTGCAGACAATCCGGCAGGGGCGTAATGCGCTGGCGGACCAGGGTATCCGGATGGATGCGCGTGACACTGTTGCTGTCGGGATTCACGACCCACACCCGCCGGCGCGCCCCGTCCACGATGATCGGGCTCGACCGCAGGCGTGCCAGCCGGTCCGCCGCCGCACCGGATGTATCGGCCCCCGGCTCGTGCAGGATGAGATTGCGCGTCAGCGTCGCGCTGCGACCGGCACTGTCCCGCACCTGTACCACCAGGGTGTAGTCCCCGGCTTCCGCGTAGCGGTGCTGCACCGGGTGCTGCCGCCGCCAGTTGCTGCTCTGGCCGTCCCCGAACTGCCACCGGTATTCCAGCGGGTGCTCGCCCCCCTCGACATCAACCGCCAGGGTCAAGGTATTTCCCGCCATTGCCGGCGATGGCAACTGAAAGCCGGTGATGCGCGGCGGACCGGAAACCACCGGCTGGCTGCTGCTCGCCCGGCTGCTGGAACTGACCGAACTGGAGCCGATGGAACCCGGATCGACAGAACTGGCGCTGGCACTGCTGACCTGTCCCTGGGAGCTGCTCGACCAGCTGCTGCTCGATGAACTTCCGCTGCCACCACAGGCGCTGTCGAGGGTCTCACCCGTGGAGAAGCAAAACCGGTACGCGCCTATACCATTACCCGCCACATCGCGGATACCGTTCTGGACCAGCAGCACTTCATAGGTGGTGTCGGCTTGCAGCAGGTGGCGCGGCGCGATGTTGATGACATTGAAATTTGAAGACACCACATCGGCCAGCACCGGCGTTCCACCCACAGGCCTGATCTGGATACTGTTGCTGTTGAGCGTGGTGTCGTCGAGGGTTTCCGCAATGACCAGTCCCACCACGGTGGTGACCGGCTGACGGGTATCGCCATGCCTGGGCAGGTGATAGCCGACGCTGGGCGGCGTGGTATCCCGCGTACTCTGGTGCGCGAAAATATGCGTCCGGTCATTGTTGTTGGCTTCCGAGCCCGAGGCAACCACCAGGTGCCCGAGGGGCATGGGCCAGAAATCTTGGATGAAACTGCCACCGGTGGACATGGTGAGTACCCGCTGGCCCGTTTCCATGTTCAGCTTGACCAGGTTGGTGCCATCGACGACAAACGCATAATGATCCTGAAAGGCCACATAACGGCCGGAGCCGATGACCGACGGCGGAAAGCTGAAGCGCGGCTCCACCCGCAGGTTGTCGGGATCGCTGAAGTCTATGGCGACCAGGTTGTTGCCGCCGTGGTTGTCGCTGCCGCCCCGCACAAAAATTGCGTAGTGCCTCCACACAAAGGTGCTGTCAGAGTACTGGCGGAAATTGCCGAGCAACACATCGCGGGTGCGCACGTTGGCCGGGTCGCCGATATCCATCACCGATATACCGCCCTGGCCATCCCCGGCACCCTGATAGATCAGCAGGTTGCCGATACGCATGTATAGATCGGATGACAGTCCCTTCAGGTTGTTCCATTCAGCCGGTGTGTAGTAACCCACCGCCTGCCAATTGTTGCGCATATCCTCCAGCGCGCCCGACCAGCTGGCATAGAGATAGGGAAAGGCGTTCAATGCCGAGGCGCTGCGGATATTCAGCGGCACATTGGTATTCGTCCAGTTGCGGTGCTCCTGCGCGATATTGCTCAGGTCACCGAAGCTGTAGCCGCCGGTCAATTCCCGGTTGACGTATTCCCGCGCGAAGAGATCGCCCATCTTGAACCAGCGGTGACCGTTCTCACCAACCTCGGCAAGGCGCAGCAGTGAAGGTGCCTGGGGATTACGGATATCGTAATAATAGGTTCGTCCGGCGCCACCCAGATACAGCACGCCGCGATGGAAGGTGACTACCCGGCCACCGTGCTCGATGTCGGCCAGGTGGGTGCCCGCCGGCCACACGTTGACCGGCAATCCCTGGAGAGTGGTGGACTGGCTTTGTGCGTAAATATCCAGGGTGACCAACAACAGAAGAGACGGCAAAACTCCTCGCAGCAGACCCCTGCCTCGCGCGGTAATGGAAAACGCGATCATCAGGTATTCCTTGGTATTGGGGTTTATCCGGCTTCCGTCGCAGGTAGCAGTGGTGCTTGTCTGCAAGACACCTGTGCGTGAGGCATGACGGGACGGCTGCCCCGAAGCATAGAGGATAGGAGGGATTTTTTACGCGCAAACAGGACAGGCGGTAAGTTTCGACGATGGCTGGCCCATCACGCCACACTTGTAATTAGAAGCCATCTCAAAAATCATCCAGCGAGACTCAGGCAAGGCGAAAAGGTTGCGAGGAACGGACGCCTGCACGGATGCAGGTGGTAGACAATGCCGGGAGCAGATTGTCGAGTTTACGCAAGGTAAATGAGCACCGGAGCGGCCTTTTTAACGCCGCATCAGGCCGTTGGATGATTTTTGAGATGGCTTCTACAGGGATACCTGCGACACACGAACCCGATTGCGCCCCGCCCGCTTGGCTTCATACAGTGCCTGGTCCGAACGGCTGAACAGCGCTTCCAGGTTTTCCCCTTCCTGTATTTGGGCGACACCTATGCTGACGGTCACCTTCAATGAGTCGGCGAAGGTGTAGTGCTCGACCAGGCGGCGGATTTTTTCAGCCATGTCGGATGCCTTGTCCAGTTCCGTATTGCCGCACACGATGATGAATTCCTCACCGCCCCAGCGGGCAAAGCGGTCATCGGTACGGATATGCTGGCTGATCAGGAAGGTCAATTCCCTCAGCACCAGATCACCTGTCGCATGGCCCAGGGTGTCGTTGATCTGCTTGAAGTGATCCACATCGAGCAGCAGCAATGATAAGGGGCGGTCATCGTATTTCCAGTGGCGGAAAGCCTCGATCAGCGATTCCTCGATGCCTGCGCGGTTGTAGGCACCGGTCAGCGGGTCCAGTTTGCTTTTTTCTTCCAGCGTGCGGCTGCGCTGGTCGAGCAGCGTATTGATCTCCGTGAGTTCCGCCTGCTTGAGTTTTCCGTGCTCCACCGCGCGCGACAGGCTGCGGATGCGCGTGGCCAGGTACAGCAGGATCGCGCATATCCAGGTGATGATGATGCCGAGGTAGAGATGCTCCACGCTGATATACACCCCCACCAGTTCCAGCCGGTGCAATTGGAATTCATGGGTGCCTTCTTTCAGTCCGGAGCCGGTCTGGATCTCTATCAAACCGATGTTGGTGAATTCGATCTGTGAATACTGGACATCCGGGTGGTAAATCAGCAGCCACCAATCCGCGACACGAAAATAATTCAACAGGAGATCGCGGTAATGCGGACCCTTGCGCACATCCAGCTCGATCATATTGAACTTGGTGGACCGCACTTCATCAGGCCGGGTATACACAGGATTACTGTTGCGCAAGAACAAGCGCAGGCTCTGCGCATCACCGCGATAACTCAGATGCAGGTTGAGATGGGTGTAATGGGTGAGATCCACACCTTGCAGATAGGTGTTGGAAAAATAAATCTGCATGCCGCAGAACGGATAATCGTAAGCCTGGCCAAGCTCACAGCGCCAATGCAGGCGTGACTGGTCCACCCACTCGGTGCGCGTGTCGCCACCGTCCTGCACATCGGAATCCAGGCGGGTGAGGTAACCCGTGCCCGGCTCGATGACCAGCCTTTTCTCCAGCAGGAACTCCTGGAATATCACCAGCCCCAGCGTGAACACCACCAGGAACAACAGGGCTTTCTCTGCCGTGAATCTATGCATGGGTGTACCGGTCTTGGAGCATGGAGACGAGGACGCCCTAACATATGCCGGATGCAATGATTGCGGGACGCATCTCCCTGACAGGGTCTTGCAGACCTCTGATTGTGATTGTTTTCAGCATAGCTGGCTTTACACCAGCCTCCCATTTATTTTTGTTAATTTATGCGCCAACCCGGGCGTAGGCACCCAGCACCCGGTTGAGGAAACGCTGCCCCAGGGCCGTGGTGCGCAAGTGGCCGGCCCGGGGCTCCACCAGCCCCTGATCGACCAGGGACTGCCACTGCGGTTCGAGCGCGGCGGATGGCAGCCCGGTACGGGCGGGAAACAGGGCTTCCGGCACCCCGTCCAGCAAACGCAGGGCATTGAGCAGGAATTCCAGCGGCAGGGATTCGCCATCCAGGATCTCTCCCCCACCCGCAAAGGGATTGGCATGGGGAATACGGGCCGTCGGTACCTTCTGCGGGCTTTGCAGATAATGCCTGGGCAGGCGGGTTTTCCACAGGCGCAGGATCTGGCCGGCTTCCGGCCGGGTGATCTTGCCGTGGGCACCGGCGCCTATGCCCAGGTAATCACCAAAACGCCAGTAATTGAGGTTGTGGCGCGCCTGCCGCTCCGGACGGGCATAGGCCGAGACCTCATACTGGCCATAACCCGCCTCTGCCAGCCGCGCCTGGCCCGCATCCTGGATATCCGCCAGGATGTCCTCCTCGGGCAGCACCGGCGGCGCGGAATAAAAATGGGTATTGAGCTCGATGGTCAGTTGATACCAGGAAATGTGTTCAGGCCCCAGATCCATCGCCTGGTCAAGGTCGGCACAGGCCTGGGCCAGGGACTGCTCCGGCAGGCCGTGCATCAGGTCCAGGTTGATGTTATCGAAACCCGCCGCACGGGCCATGGCCAGCGCGCGCAATGCCTCGCCGCTATCGTGTACCCGGCCCAGGTGCTGCAACTGACGGTCCTGGAAGCTCTGTACACCGATCGACAGGCGGTTGACACCGGCGGCGCGAAAACCGCTGAAGCGCGCCTGCTCGAAAGTCCCGGGATTGGCCTCCAGCGTGATTTCGATATCGGACTCGAAACCCACCAGGGCTTCGGCATCCGCCAGTATGCGGGCGATGGCCCGGTCGGAAAACACACTCGGCGTGCCGCCGCCAAAAAAGATGCTGGTCAGCCGGCGGCCCTGCGCCAACGGCAGGTCCTGTTCAAGATCGGCGCGCAGGGCTTCCACATAGGCGCCTTCCGGCAGGGATTCATCGGCTTCATGGGAGTTGAAGTCGCAATAGGGGCATTTGCGCAGGCACCAGGGAATATGCACATACAAAGCCAGGGGCGGCAGGCTGAGTGCCGCAGGCGCACCCGGTTCAGGCAGGCTCATGAGGCTTCCGGCGAGAGGCCGCGCAATTGCTCGAGCAGGGTGGCCATGGCAGCGCCGCGATGGCTGATGCGGTTTTTTTCCGCCTTGTCCAGTTCCGCCGCCGTACAGCCATGGCTGGTCACGAAAAACAGGGGGTCATAACCAAAACCGCCCTCACCCCTGGGCGCCACAAGTATCCGGCCGGACCAGCTTCCCTGGCAGACGAGGGGCACGGGATCGCTCGCGTGACGCATGAACACCAGGACGCAGTGGTAATGCGCGGTGCGCGCCGCATCGGGCACACCATCCAGGGCCGCCAGCAGCTGACGGTTGTTGTCCTCGTCGCTGGCACCCGGCCCGGCAAAACGCGCTGAATAGATACCCGGCCGACCGTCCAGGGCATCCACGGCGATACCCGAATCGTCCGCCAGGGCGGGCAGCCCGGTGCGGGCGCAGGCGTGGCGCGCCTTGATCAGGGCGTTCTCGACAAAACTGAGGCCGGTTTCCTCCGCGCTTTCCAGGGCAAAATCCGCCTGGGACAGCACGTCAATACCCGTATCCGCCAGCAATTGCCGGAACTCCCGCAACTTGCCCTGGTTGGCACTGGCCAGTACCACGCGATCGATCATGGCATCACTTATCAATGTACAGGGTGCGGGTAAAACGCACGGGAAAGGCCTGGTCCCCGCCCTCGGGCTGGACATTGACCGTGAAGTGGATGATCTCTTCCCGGGTGTGGCGCAGGGACGCCAGGTAGTAAACCGCCTCACCTTCGTCAACCGTTACAAACTCCAGGGGGCGCTGCTGTTGCAGCAGGTTGGTGGCGGTGCCCGTCACTCGCGCCGGCAATCCCAGGCTGGTTTCACCCTCGCGGGTGCGGGTCAGGCTGATGTTGATCAGCACCCGGTTTCCCGCGCGGGTCAGGCCGTGGAGCCTGGCGACCTCGGGCGTGACAAACGTGGAATTGAAGACGTTGTAGTGAACCCGGTAGTCGCCAAATGCCTGGCTGGTTTCCAGCGGGCGCGCCTGGTCGGTCTGCGCACAGGTGGCCGAGGTCCACAACAACACAAGAGCAAGGCAGGCTGAGACTGTTTTCATAGGCTTCTCCGGCTATCCAGCACTATTTGCGCAGATGATAGATGGCTGTTTCACCGAACAGGTTGGGAGCGATGTCCTTCAACCAGCGCCCGGACTGCTCGTTGACCACCTGACGATGAATGACCTTGATCTGCTTTTCCCGGCACAGCACTTCAAAATCCTTGAAGGTGCAAAAGTGGATATTGGGGGTGTCATACCACTCATAGGGCAGCAGGTCCGATACCGGCATGCGCCCGCGGCTGGCCAGGTACCAGCGCGCTTTCCAGTGGCCGAAATTGGGGAAGGTGACAATGCATTCCTTGCCCACCCGCAACATTTCATCCAGCACCAGGTGCGGAAAATGCAGGGTCTGCAACGCCTGGGTCATGAGTACGGTGTCAAAGCTGTTATCGGCGAAGTTGCCCAACCCCTGGTCCAGGTTCTGCTCGATGACATTGAGTCCTTTGTCGATGCAGTGATTGATTTGTTCCGCATCGATTTCCAGGCCGTAGCCCTCGACAGTCTTGGTATCTATCAGGTATTTGAGCAGGGTTCCGTCACCGCAACCCAGGTCCAGGACCCGGCTGCCGCGCGCAATCCAATGCTGGATCTGATCGAGATCGATACGCATCTCAGTTTTCCCCTCCCACGCCCGTGTCTATCCCGGCCATATAGCGGCCGAAAACCTGCTGGTAACGCTCGTCGGGCAGCAGGAACGCATCGTGGCCGTACTTGGATTCGATACCGGCATAGGTCACCGACTTGTGGGCGCCCATGAGCGCGTTCACGATCTCGTGCGAGCGCTCGGGTGCGAAACGCCAGTCACTGCTGAAGGAAATGACCAGGAATTTCGCCCTGGCGTGCCGGAACGCCGCCACCGGATCCTCGTTGTATTCGCGGGCCAGGTCGAAATAATCCAGGGCGCGGGTCATGAGGATATAGGTGTTGGCATCGAAGTTATTGGCAAAACTGTCGCCCTGGTAACGCAGGTAACTTTCGATCTGGAACTCCACCAGGTCATCCAGGCCCAGGGCGAAACTGCCGCGGCGCAGCTCGCGGCCAAATTTTTCACCCATGGCGTGATCGGACAGATAGGTGATGTGGCCAATCATGCGCGCAACGGCCAACCCCGAGCGCGGCAGCGTGCCCTGCTCCAGGTAGTGGCCATCGCAGAAATTGGGATCGCTCATGATGGCCTGGCGCGCCGTTTCATTGAAGGCAATATTCTGGGCGGTGAGCTTCATGGCCGACGCGATGACCACGCAGTGGCGCACCCGGTCCGGATATTCCAGCGCCCAGCGCATGGCCTGCATGCCACCCAGGCTGCCGCCGATCACCGCCGCCCAGGCATCGATGCCCAGCCGGTCCGCCAGGCACGCCTGGGTCTCGACCCAATCGCGTACCCGCAGCTTGGGAAAATCCGGGCCCCAGGGCTTGCCGGTGGAAGGATTGATACTGGTGGGCCCCGTCGAGCCATTGCAACCGCCCAGGTTGTTGAGCGCCACCACAAAGAATTTATCGGTATCTATGGGCTTGCCCGGACCTATGTACGCATCCCACCAACCGGGCTTGCGGTCCTCCAGGCTATGGTAACCCGCCGCATGGTGATGGCCGGAAAGCGCGTGACAGATCAGGACGGCGTTGGATTTGCCGGCATTCAACCGGCCATAGGTTTCAACCACCAGCTGGTAGTTGTCGAGCGTTTTACCGCAGGCGAGCAGCAACGGCTCGCTGAAATGAAAAGTCTGAGGCGTAACCAGACCCACGGAATCAGCGGGTAGCGTCAGAGGCATGGCGATCTCTTATATCAGGCCAAACGGAGCAGGCCGCCCGCAGGCGGCAAAGGCGCAAGTCTACGGTTGCAACCGGATGGCTGCAAGAAATGCTTACAAACTGCTCTGGGCCTGGCGGGCGCGGGACAGGGACACCACGGTCCCTCCCCGAAGCTCCTCGACCATGGGGGTCTGGAGCGGCGTGTTGATGATTTCCTGGTAAAGCGGCTCCAACTGCGCCAGCGCGGACTGCAACTGGTAGATATTGGTTTGCAGGGTTTCCAGCTGCGCGCTCTGGCCATTGCGTTGATTCTGCAACTGGGTCAGGCGCAGCATATGGTGTTCCAGCAGCTGCTTCTGGTAGTGGTTGTGGTGAAAGAGCGGCGCCAGTGCCTCCTGCAGCCAGTGGTCTATCACCTTGTTGATGTCCTGGTAGGCTGTACGAACCTCCTGCACCAGGGTATTGATGAACCGGCTGATGAACGTGGTCTTGCTCGCCAGCACACTGCTCAACGACAGGCGGAAATCCGCCGCGCGGGCTTCCAACTGGCGCAGGTGGCGGCGTTGCTTATAAATGGTCAGCTGGTGATTGGCGAGCGCGCTGGCGCCCCCGCTTTGCGCATGCTCCGGCCGCTCATAGATGGATGCCACCAACCGGTTTGCCCGCTCGATCTCGCGCTCCAGGTGACGGATGTTCGCATCCACATCCTCAAAGAAATTGCCAATGGCCTGGGCCAGTCCCACCGTGGTCCAGCTGTTGGCCAGGTTTTCGTGCGCGTTTTGGATCTGGCGCTCCAGCAGGCCGGGACTCACCGGCGCCTTGAGGGAGACACGCTGGTTCTCCAGCAGCCGCTGGCTGGTGCGCAACGACAGCGCCTGCTTGTGGTAGTGGCTGTGCGAGGCGCGGATGGTGTCCCGCAGTTGCAGCAACTTCTCACCAGCGTCATCCGGGCGCTGGCTGTCCTGCAAAAGCGCCATTTCCGCTTCACATTCCTGCAAGCGGCGGTCAAGGCTGTTGCGGGTGTTGATGATCATCTCGCAGCTGTCGCCGATCAGGCGATGACCAATGACCTGCTGCTGGTTGCGCAGCACGCATTCCGCCAGCATCCGTTCCAGGTGCAGAAAATTACTGCGCTCCAGTTGGCGGCGGTTGCGCCCCACCTTGCCCAGCAGGCCGTGCTTGGCCGACAGCGCCAGCACATGCTCTGCCGACAGGGTCAGCTGACGGGCGGTCAGTTGGCGCATGCGCTCGATATTGGCCGCGACCTCCTGGTCTGTCAGCAGGTCGTCCCAGAGACTGTCGATCTTGTTGAGCAGCGCCAGCACCGCGGTGCAATGGTCGTCGCGCAATACCTGGATGTAATCGCGCCAGATGGCCATGTCACTGGCCGTCACGCCGGCATCCGCCGACAGCAGGAACAGGATCGCCTGGGCCTCGGGCAGCGTCTTGAGCGTCAGTTCCGGCTCGTTGCCCAGGGCATTGAGGCCGGGCGTGTCCACAATCCGCAAACCCTGGCGCAGCAGGGGATGATCCAGGTTGATCAACGCATGGCGCCAGGAGGGCACCGCCACCAGGCCCTCGGCATTGCGCTCGCCCAGATCCTCGCCGCTGAACCCGAGGCGCACCGCTTCCGCGGGCGTGACCCATTTGCTGGCGGACACCTGGTTGATGGCCGCGCGCATCTGTTCATGGTTGTGGGGATCGAAACGGATGGTGATCCACTTCTGGGGAATGCGCTTGAAGTTCTGCAAGCTGGTATTGCTGCGGCGGGTCTCTATGGGCAGCAGGCGTACACAGTTGTTCTCCGCGCCGGGCTCCCAGAAGATTTCTGTCGGGCACATGGTTGTCCGCCCCGGCTGGGACGGCAGCAGGCGGCGCCCGCCCTGGGTGTAGAGCAGTGCGTTGATCAGCTCCGTCTTGCCGCGGGAAAACTCGCCGACAAAAGCCAGGGTGAAATGCTCGCCCCGCATCAGTTGCCGAGCGCGCTTGAAGGTGCGGCGCACCTCCTGACTGACCATGTTGTGGGCTTCGCCCCAGGTCTCGAAACGCTGCAAACGCTCGTCCAGCTGGCGTTTCCAACGGTTGTAGATACTCATTTGGCGGTGCAAGGCTTTAACGTCCATGGTGATTCACCGGATTGGCCGCCCTCGGGTCTGCGGTTTGCCGAGCCCAGGCGGCTATTTATTGGAAGAACTTTTCAGAAGCGCTACTTTTCAGTAGCTCTTAATTTCAGGAGTTCTTAATTAAAGCCCAATTTCTGTCCACCCGCCAGCGCTTCGCGCGCATGCCGGCGGGGCAAAAGATCAAAGGCAGCTAGCGCGGGACAAGCGGTCTGGGGATACCCTGCCATCACGCCAGGATGCCGCCAGCGCAGCGAATTGCCCTCCAGGCATTATCCTGATCTAATCCGGAGGCGCTGTTCCTGCCTGGGTGCATGGAAACAGCCATCATAAGATCAACAATCAACCGGATACTTCTGTCATGAAACCTATACTGCTTGCCGCTGTTTTCGCCTGCCTGATGGGTTGCGCCCAGAACCCGCGCCTCAAGCCCGATGCCACGTCTGTTGCCCAGGCGGTGCAGGCCCTTACCCAGGCCATGGTCAGCGCCGATGAGCCCAGCCTGTCACGCCTGACCGCCGCCAACCTGAGCTATGGCCACTCCAGCGGCAATATCGAAGACAAAGCCGCCTTCATCCAGGCACTGGTCAGCGGCACCTCGGATTTCGTTTCCATCGACCTGCTGGATCAGACCATTCAGGTCACCGGTGAAACAGCTATCGTAAGACACATCCTGTCAGCAAAAACCAATGACCGGGGAACACCCGGCGAGGTGCGCATCGGTGTGCTGCTGGTGTGGCAATGGCAGGAAGGGTCATGGAAACTGCTGGCCCGGCAGGCATTCAGGCTGCCTCAACCGGCATAATCTACATCTTTAAAAGAATCGATAAAACCGAACCAGATGTAGTGTGTGGATTTTACGCATGACTAACTCGACGACAATCGGAGCCTTCGGCTGTCCAACATTAATGACTATCGCCGCAAGAGATTAGCCATCGAGACAGGGTTCTCTTTGCCTATATTGTGCTTCATGCGCGCAATGAACCAACTATCAGAATGGCGAGAGTAAATTAAAGACTATCCGTTGTTACAGCGTTAATCCACCTAAAAACCCCTGTGGAAAATGGGAGTATTGCCCTGTTTCTCTTGTAGATAACTGCAGGGGCAAGTATTACAAGTTTGGTTATCTGAAATGCATTTTTTGAGATGACTTTTAATCGGAATTGACAAAATTCGCATAAGCCTAGTATGCTGCTCAGTACTCGGCAAGTACCTGCCGTTTTGTTATAAAGAATATAAAATTAACTAAACAAAGGAATGCATTAGTGAAAATCTCCCTTCTTTCCGCATACATTGCTATTTTCCTATTATTTTCAGCAACCGTAAAATCGGGCCAAGTTGATGAAACCTTGGTTGTAGGCCAGCGAATTCCTGCAGGGCTGCACAACTATTTGCTCGGAATTGGCTATAGCACCTATGAAATTGGCAACATGATGAGTATGACTGGCTATAGAGGTGGCCCAAGCCCTTTAGTTATGGCACAGATTCAGTGGCACCAACGTTGCAGTTATCATATAGGTGATATTGAAAGCGCATATACAACATGCAATAGAATCGTGAGGGAATCTATATCATCTGGACACTCATTTTGTGCAGGACTAACAGCCAACAGTGTTTCCGTAGGTGGCGGCACGACTTATAGATTTTTCTCTGGCGGATTAGAGCACACGTGGACTAGAGACAATTATACCTTTTGTTTCAACCAATTAATCTTTGATCAAAATGCAGCCATAGCAAGGTGTGACGAAAATAAGCAAACTGAAAAAAACAAAAAGCGTAATGGCTGTTTAGGTACATCACGTTATTGGGATGAATAATAATATTGGAACAGACGGTAGTGTTCAAAACTCTGTGTCATTTCCTTATCCTACCCCAAACGGAGATGA
>CAYWCW010000002.1:172186-280155 GCA_964456865.1 uncultured Cellvibrionaceae bacterium | reverse complement strand
CAGCGACCAATTGGTTAAAAGCCAACTGCTCTACCGACTGAGCTAACGACCCAAAAGAGGCGCGTATCATAATGATTTGACTGAAAAACACAAGCGCCAGGGGCGATTTTTTTACCCGCCTGGAGCAAGAATTTCGCGCCAGGTCAGCCCTGCGCTTGCGCCGCGTAACGGGTCGGATCGGTGACGCCCGCCTGCGCGAAGCCCATGCGCCGGAGGCGGCAGCTGTCGCACTTGCCACAGGCTTCGCCCCGCTCGTTGGCCTGATAGCAGGAGACGGTGAGGCTGTAGTCGACACCCAACCGGGCACCCAGCTGGACGATCTGCGCCTTGGTCAGGTCGATGAGTGGTGTGCGTATGTGCAGGCGGTGCCCTTCGGCACCGGCGCGGGTGGCCAGGTTGGCCATGATCTCGTAGGCGGCGATGTATTCGGGGCGGCAATCCGGGTAACCGGAAAAGTCCACCGCATTGACACCGATGAAGATGTCGTCCGCGCCCAGCACCTCGGCCCAGCCCAGCGCAATGGACAGGAACACGGTATTGCGCGCAGGGACGTAGGTGACGGGAATGCCCTGGGTTTCCTCCTCGGGCACGGCGATGCTGTCGTCGGTCAGGGCCGAGCCGCCAATGCTGCGCAAATCAAGGGAAATCACCTTGTGCTCACAACTGCCCAGCGCGCGGGCGGTGCGTTCGGCGGCCTGCAATTCCGCGCGGTGGCGCTGGCCGTAGTCGAAGCTGAGCGTGTAACAGGCATAGCCCTGGCTGCGCGCGATGGCGAGCACCGTGGTGGAATCCAGCCCGCCCGAAACCAGCACCACAGCTTTTTTTGCGGTCATGATGTCTTCCTCATACCTCAATGGCCGGGAGTGTCGTTCCACAGCAGTTTGTGCAGCTGCAATTGAAAACGCACCGGCAGCTTGTCCGCGAGAATCCATTCAGCCAGGGCCAGCGGTGCCAGTTCACCCTGGCACGGCGAAAAGAGCACGTCGCTGACACGGGTGTGCAGCTGGTACTCATCGAGTTTAAAGCGCGCCCAGTCGTAGTCTTCGCGGTTGCAGATGACAAACTTGATCTGGTCGTGGGGTTTCAACAGGGGGATGTTTTCCCAGCGGTTGCGCCCCACCTCCCCCGAGCCGGGGGTTTTGAGGTCCATGACCGTGACCACCCGCGGGTCCACCTCGTCCACCGGCAGGGCGCCGCTGGTTTCCAGGGAAACCCGGTAGCCGCGATCGCACAGCAACCGCAGCAGGTTCAGGCATTCCCGCTGGGCAAGCGGCTCACCGCCGGTCACGCAGACATAGCGGGCACCATGGGCATCCACCCGCGCCAGTATCTCATCCAGGCCCAGGCGCTCGCCGCCGTAAAACGCGTATTCCGAATCACAATAGCCGCAGCGCAAGGGGCAGCCCGTCAGGCGCACGAACACCGTGGGCAGGCCCACAGTGTTGGCTTCTCCCTGCAGGGAGAAAAAAATCTCGGTGATCTTGAGACTGGCTTGGCTCATGGGGCTGGCGGGTCTGTGCAATCCAATTCCAACAACCGGTTGGCTCGGGGTTCGGCTCATGGCGCTGGGGCCGGCGCAAGGGCTGCGCAGTTTACCCAAAGCGGCAGGCAGATGCGAGACGCGGGTTTGCACCTCGCGGCGGCCGACGTTATGCTGGCCGATGGCCCACAGGGCCGCTTTTTGTTGTACGCCATACAGAGCTGCCATGAAACCCACCAAAACCAAACGCGAGATCCGCGAAGAACTCGACCGCCAGACGGATCAATACCTGTCCCAGGGCGGTGCCGTCGAGCAGGTGCCCCAGGGCCTGAGCGGCCGGGAGGACATGCGCGCACCCCTGGTGAGTATTTTTCATGGACAGCCACCGGAAGACCGCACTCCCCTGCCCGATATCGTCGCCGCCATAGAGGCGCGGAAGCACCCGGCTCCCGCCACCAGATCCCATCGCGGCAAGCCGCGCCCCAAAAAACGTGTCATCCTCGACGATTTTGGCCAACCCCTGCGCTGGGAGTGGGTTGAAGACTGACGCGCGCCGCACCCCCGTAAAGCCAGGGCTCATTGACAAATCCTGTTTTACTCCCCACAATGACAACGTTGTCTCATTTATTGCCGAGAATACGTCATGCCACCTGTTGCCCCTTCTCCAGAACTGCCTTCTCCCGAACAAACCCGGATGTTCCAGGAAGCAGCCAGCGCCAGCGAAGTCATCGCCAACCAATTGCAGCGCAACCAGCTGCACATTCTGGATGTGGTCGCCCGGATCAGGCACTTCGACCCGCATACCATCGTGACCTGCGCGCGCGGCAGTTCGGACCACGCGGCAACCTTTGCCAAATACCTGTTTGAAACACGCCTGGGATTGATAACCGCATCCGCGGCGCCCTCGACCACCTCAGTCTATGGTGTGCGCCAGCATCTCAAGGGCGCGCTCTATGTCACCATTTCCCAATCCGGTAAAAGCCCCGACCTGCTCGCCAGCCTGGAACAGGCAAAGGCGGCCGGCGCCCTGACACTGGCCCTGGTCAATGTCGAAGATTCCCCCATGGCGCAGCTGGCGGATGTGTACATCCCGCTGAACGCCGGTCCTGAAAAAAGTGTGGCAGCCACCAAATCCTACCTGGCGAGCCTGGCCGCCCTCTTGCACCTGGTCGCTTACTGGAGCGAGGACAACGCGCTGCTCAACGCACTGGATAGCCTCCCCCGGGCATTGTCCCAGGCGTGGGAACTGGATTGGCAGCCTGGCGTTGCGGCGCTCGCCGATGCGCGCAACCTGTTTGTGATCGGCCGGGGCATAGGCTTTGGCGCAGCCCAGGAGGCGGCCTTGAAACTCAAGGAAACCTGCGGACTGCATGCGGAGGCGTTCAGTGCCGCCGAGGTCAGGCATGGCCCCATGGCCATCGTCAAACAGGATTTCCCGGTGCTGGTTTTCACGCAGGAGGACCAGACCCTGGAAGGCATGGCTGATCTGGTGGACGATTTCCGCAAGCGCGATGCCCGCTTGCTGGTCGCCAGCGAAAGTCTCTCGGGAGCGGGACAATTACCGGTCGTCAAGGGTGTGCATCCGGCCATAGCGCCGCTGCTGGCTGTGCAGAGTTTTTACCGCATGGCCAATGCTCTCGCCCTGGCGCGCGGTTACAATCCCGACCAGCCTCCGCACCTGCGCAAGGTCACCGAAACACTTTGATCCCGAAACCAGCCGGAAATGATGCATGAAAACAGCACTGCTTAACGGACGAATCTTTACGGGTGACGAGTGGATCTGTGATCAGGCCCTGCTGGTGGAGGACCATCGGATTCTGGGGTTTTGTCCGGCCGGCGACTTGCCCGGTGATCTGGATGCCCGCATCGATCTCGAAGGCCACCGCCTGGTGCCGGGCCTGATCGACACGCAGGTCAACGGTGGCGGTGGTGTCATGTTCAATGATGCGCCGGATGTGGAAACCCTGCGCACCATGAGCCAAGCCCATCGCCGTTTTGGCACCACCGGCCTTCTGCCCACGCTGATCAGCGATGAGTTTTCCGTCATGGCCAAGGCCATAGGCGCGGTGCGCACAGCGATGGAAAAAAACGTTCCCGGCATCCTGGGCATCCACCTGGAAGGTCCCTTTCTCAACCCGGCGCGCAAAGGTGTTCATGACGCGGGTAAATTCCGCCGCATCGACGACGAGGCCATGGCGATACTGACCTCGCTCGGACGGGGCAGGACACTGGTGACACTGGCGCCCGAAATGACGACGCCGGAACACATCACGCAACTGCAAGCGGCCGGCATTATCCTTGCCGCCGGACACAGCGCAGCGGATTACACACAGACACGCACTGCATTGAATGCCGGTGTCACCGCGTTCACGCATCTGTTCAACGCCATGACGCCGCTCACCAGCCGTGAACCCGGCATGCTGGGTGCGGCGCTCGAAGATCCTCACAGCTGGTGCGGCATCATCGTGGATGGTTATCACGTTCATCCCGCCAGCCTGCGGGTCGCCCTGGCCGCCAAACCGGCAGGGAAAATGATACTGGTCACCGATGCCATGGCCACGGTGGGATCGGAAACCCAGGGATTCAATCTGTATGGCGAATGGATTCAGGCTGTGGACGGACGCTGTGCCACCGCCGATGGCACACTCGCCGGTTCGGCGCTGGATATGCTCGGCGCCGTGCGCAATACCCGTGACTGGTTGACTGTATCCCTGGATGAAGCCTTGCGCATGGCGAGCCGCTACCCGGCCCAGCTGCTGGGACTGCAACAGGCATTGGGCTCGATCAAACCCGGCTACCTGGCGAACATGATTCTGATCGATGACGATTTCCAGTTGATACGCAGCTGGATCGACGGCCACGATTGGCGCATTTGATTACATTATTTTTTCACACCATTTTTCACGCTACTTTCCACACAACTTTCCACGCCAATTTTTTCGTCAAAAATAACAAATCCGGCGGCAGTATGCCGCGCGCGATTCATAAAACCGTTCATCCACAGCTCCGGCTCGACACTGTCGATTTTTTGATCTACATTTTTTGTATGCATGGCCGCATCAGCGGGCGCATTGCAAGAGGTGTACTTCACGGAGGTTTTTATGAACACAGGTTTTAAAAAGGCGTTTCTCTTCTCCAGCGTTTCTGTCTTTTTTCTATTGTCCTCGCTGAATACGTTTGCCGCCACGGCGTCGGGTGTCGTCAGAGTCACCGCAACGCTGGGTTCCGGCTGCCAGGTGAACGCGGCCAACATCCAAAATGGTATTGCGGATTTTGGTGCCCTCAACTTCGGCAGCATCAATACCCTGAATGATCTGCACATCGACGGGCAAACCACAGGCACGGGTAATGGCAGTATCGAAGTGGAATGTTCCAACGGAACGCCCTTCTCGATCTCGCTGGATGATGGCATCAACCACGACGGTTCATCGCGTGGCATGGCTCACAATGATGTTCCGGGAGAAGTTCTGCGTTATGCGCTGTACAAGGATGCCGGCAGAACGCAGGCGTGGACGTCGGACTCTCCCTTGCAGGATACGTCGACGGGTGGCGCCCAGTTGATCACCATCTATGGGCGGATTCCCGGTGGCCAGAGCGGATTATCTTCCGGCACCTATCAGGACACAGTGCAGGTCACCATCAACTGGTAAGACAGTGTGGCCACCATGAACACCCGGTCGCCCGACTTGATTGTTCGCTGGCCTGGCACGGTCATGATATTTTTCATGGCCGTGTTTCCATTTTCCTCCCTTGCGCAAAACGATCAGCAGATCATCGCGCCGCCCACCCAGGTCCGCATCCAGGTGACGCAAGGGTGCATCCTCAACGGTGTATACAACACGCTGGCCGATCTCGGCACCCTTGATTTCGGTGATATCTACCGCCTGGACCAGGACCACACGGCCATCAGCACCCTGGGCAGCGGCACCATCCAGCTCCGCTGCACACCGGGTACCAGCGCGCAGATACTGATAGACGGCGGCATGCACGGTTCAGGTGTGCATGACAGGCGAATGCGCCACGCCACCTTGAACACCACCATCAGTTATCAGGTGTACAGTTCTTCCAGCTACCTGACGCTCTGGGATGACGTCCTGGGGCTGTCGCTGCTGTTCGACAGCGACGCTATCCTGACGATTCCTATCTATGCACGCATTTCAGCACAACCCACACCAGCCAGTGGAGACTATTCAGACACCCTGACGGTTACCGTCAACTATTGAGTGCTTTTATCACCGGAGTCATCACATGGAAAAACGGATTCGTGGTCTTTTGTTGTGCTGGATGCTGATCGCTGGCTGTAGTCACGCGGGCGGCCTGTCCATATGGCCGGTCAATCCCCATATTGAAACGGGTGAGAGTTCCAGCGTGCTCTGGATGAAGAACAATTCACCATCGCCCATGACGGTGCAGGCGAGAGTCCTGGCGTGGACCCAGGATAATTACCGGGACACCTATGAACAACAACACCGGATCGCCATCAGTCCACCCATCATCACCATCCCGTCCGGCGCCCAGCAGATGTTCCGCATCGTCAACCGCCAGGGTATAACCTCGCACGATGACAGCCGCTTTGTGTACCGTATCCTGATCGATGAAATACCGACAGAAACCACCGGATTACCCCAGCGGCCCATCAGCTTCCAGATTCGTTATTCGCTTCCTTTTTTCATCACGGAAAAACACGCCCACCTGGCCCCGGAATCGCTGCATTACGACGTGGAAAAAAACAACCCGTCTGCGCTGGTCATCAGCAATGCGGGAGACAAGCCCGCCAGGATCAGCCAGGCGGAAATCGTCAATCCGCACACACAACAACGCATGGTATTGACGGACGGACTGCTGGGCTACGTGCTGCCCAATTCGCGCATGCGCTGGACACTGACCAGGGAACAGGCGGAGCTGTTGGATAAGGACGGCACTCACCTGAAGTATCGACAGGAGCGCAGGGAAAGTGCCATCCATCGCCATCCGTAAAATCCTGTGGCTTCCCTACCTGCCGTACCCATCGGAAAAATGGTGGCTGCTCCTCGTCACACTCTGCGGTGCATGGTTTCAGCAGCATGCCTATGCCATGCAGGATATTCTGTACCTGGAGCTGGTGATCAACGATAAAAAAACCGGCGTCGTTGCCGAGGTCAACCGGCGGGACGATCTGTGGCTGGTGGCCCCTGACACACTGCGCAGGGCCGGCATCAATGTCGATGGACAGGGAAAGGCACTGATCGTGCTGAATCAACTGGTTACCGAGCCCATCATCTATGACGCCGCCAGCCAGCAGCTGCTGGCCAGGGTCGATCCCGGACTGCTCGAGGCACAGACGCTGCTCAACCACAGCGCGGGGATTGCAGCCAACCCCGCCACCCGTCACAGCGGCGCGCTGTTGAATTACAGTCTCTACCAGATTTGGCCGGATGAAGGCGAACAGGAACTTTCCGTGTGGAGCGAAGTGCTGCTGTTCAACCCATCGGTGTTCCTGACCAGCCAGGGTATCTACCAGCGCGGAGCGGACACGGTTTTCTCAGAAAAATATACGCGGCTCGAATCCACCCTGCATTACGAAAACGAAGCTCTGACATTGGTGGCGAGCCTGGGTGACATCATCAATCAGTCGCCCTATTGGGGGCAAAGCATTCGCCTGGGCGGCATCCGGCTGGCGCGGGATTTTTCGCTGAATCCGGAATTGATCACCTACCCTATTCCCGTGTTGTACGGACAATCCTCCCTGCCCAGCAGCCTGGAACTGCTGATCAACCAGCAACAGCAGCATTCATTGAACGTGGACCCCGGCCCTTATGCCATCAACATGCCGCCCCACCTGAGCGGCGCCAATACCGCAACCCTGGTCTTCACCGATATCCACGGACGCACCAGCTACCACCATGTGGATTTCTACGCGAGCAGCAGCCTGCTGGCACCGGGACTCAACGATTACGACCTGAGCGTGGGCTGGCGGCGCAAAGCGTTTGGCCAGGCATCCAATGAATACGCCGGCAGTCCCCTGTTGAGCGGCAGGTGGCGTCACGGCGTGAACCACCACTGGACACCGGAAGGCCTGGTGCAGGCTGGTGAAGGACTGACACTGCTGGGGGCTGGCAGCAGTGTGCAGCTCGGCAACTACGGTATTGCGGAATTTTCCGTCAGCCGCAGCCGCTACCATCGGGATGAAGGCATGCAATACGGTGTTGCCTATCAATACCGCAGGCAGGGATTCAGCATCAGCGCGCGCCAGTTGACACGCGAGTCAGGTTTCAGGAATGTCGCGAGTCTCGAAGACCGGGAATTGAACCGGCGCGAACGCTTGTTATCACTGTCCTATGGCGACCGCGACCTCGGGACCTTCAGTGCCGGTTATTTCCAATTGCTGGACGCCCGCGCCACCACGCGGGAGTTGCTCACACTCAACTGGAACAGGGCCTTTCCCGCGGGCCTGGTGGTGCAGGCCAGCGTCAACCAGAATCCACAAAACAGCCGCGATACCAGTGTGCTGTTGTCATTCAGCATGCCCCTGGGTGTTGCGGGCTATGGCAGCGCGTCACTGACCCGCGATGCGGCAAGACATTATCAGCAACAGTACCAGGTTGTGCGCAACGCGCCATTTGAAGGCGGCCTGGGATGGCGGCTGGGCGCAACAGAAGGCGGGCAGCATCATTACCAGGCAGCGCTGGAATGGCGCCATCGCTACCAGGATATGCGGTTCGGCTGGTATGAGTATGCGGGCAAATCGAATTACTACCTGGACGCGCAGGGATCGCTGGTTTTCTTTGACAATCATGTCCACATCAGCCGCAGGATCTACGATGCCTTCGCGGTGGTTGATACCGCCCAACACGACAAGGTGCCCATCCTGCTTGGCCATCAACCGCTCGGATTCTCGTCGGCATCCGCGCCTTTTCTGATTCCGGACATCTACAGCTACTCGCGCAACCGCATCGCCATAGATCCGCATCAACTTCCCCTGAATACGGCCATCGTGTCGACGGAGGCCTGGGTCACGCCCAAACGCCGGGGCGGTGTTCGCCTGACGTTTTCACTCAATACCGAGAAACCGGCCATCCTGCGCGTGCAAACCCGCGAGGGTAAGGACCTGCCGCCGGGTACACGATTGGTCAACCTGAATCAAACAGAACACGGCATCGTCGATGCGGTGATCGTGGGGTGGGATGGGGAAATCTATATTCCCCATTTCGTGGATTCATTGACACTTTATTGGGAAGCCGGTCAATGCCAGGTCGACGTCGCTCCTGATACCTCGGGCGAACTCCTGCCACACCTCGGGCCGTTTACCTGCCTTCCCGCCAGCGCCGAAAGGATACATTGATGAAATACCACAGCCTCGTGTTTCTACTCGCCCTTGCGGCAGCGCCTCTCGGCTGGGCCTGCACAGGCGGCGCGACCACCCTGCCGGCAAACGTCAGCTTTGGCAGCCACAGTGCGCAACAGGTTGCCACCAACCAGCTGACACCCAATGGCACCGCGCCCGCCGCCCACTTTTCGATAAGCTGTTCGGTCGTGCTCACCCTGGGCCTGCTCAGCACCGGCGGCTGGGTCAGTTATACCACCACGCAGGATTTGGTACTCAGCAATGGATCGGACACCATCGGCTATATCCTCGGCAGCAACAACACCTTTTCGCCATCAATCACCGGAGCAGGCCAGACCATCGGCGGCCCGACGGGATTCACCCTGCTGACGCTCGGCATACTCTCCAGTGGCAACCTGCAAATACCCCTGCATGTGAGGACAGTAACCAGCACGGGCTGGCTGAGTCCCGGCAACTACACCGGTACCCAGGTGCTAACCTTGCAAGGCAACATTTGTACCGGCCTGGGCATTGGCAGTATTTGCCTGGGCTGGTCACCGGTGAGCGGCAGCGTCACCATGAACCTGAGCCTACAGGTGGCAAAAAGCTGTGAGCTGGTCAGCAGTCCCGCGTTGATTGATTTTGGAACCATCAGCTTTATCGAGGATGCGGGCACGCTGCAATTCTCCGCCCAGGTGCGGTGCAGCAATACGGAGGATTACCTGGTCTATGTCGATAACGGCAATCACTTTGCCGATGGTGTGCGCCACCTGCAAAGCATCGACAACCGCAGAATTCGTTATGGGGTGTATCACACCGACAACCTGTCGAGGGCTCTCGATGTGACAGACCCGGATTCGCGCGCGGGATCAGGCAGCACCCAAACCCTCACCTATCCGATACGGATCTTCCCCAACCAGCCATCGCCCTACAGCGGCACCTACAGCGATAACCTGAGGTTGATCATCGAGTATTGAGCCCGGCATCAAAGCGCTATCACGATCCTGCGCCTGTCCAGCCACCAGGCGAGCAGCCAGAAAAGTGCCACATTGATCAGTGCAAACAGCAGCGAGGCGTTCATCGGACTGGCGATGCGCGTCAGTTGGTCGAAACTCCATTGGTAGGCGGAAGTGCCCTGGATGGGAATCAGCCACAGCGTCTTGGCCCAGAGGATGGACAGCGCGTAAATAAACAAAGGGTTTTGCCCCAGCATCTGCATGCCTCGGTAGAAAGGCTGCACGACTGCCAGCTTTTCCAGGCAGGCGAGTACCAACAGAAGCAGGATCGCAACACCCGATGTCAGCAGCACAAAGGAGCTGGTCCACAGGTATTTGTTCAAGGGAAACACGCTGTGCCACAAGATACCCAGCACACACAATACGACGCCCGCCAACAACAGATGCCATTGGGCGCGCACCCTGTCGGCGGACCGGATCAAAAACCGGGTTGCCTCATAACCGAACAGGACGCTGGCAATGGAAGGCAGGGTGCTCAGGATACCTTCAGGATCAAACGCCAGTCCCTTGCCCGTCCACAGATGCGCCTCGCCAAGTAACGCCAGGTCCACCTGCCGCACCAATGACCCTTCCAGGCTGTAAGGATCATTCGCCAACTGCAAAATCGCCCAATAGCCCAGCAAGAGCAGCAGCAAGCTGGCGTAACGCCAGACAGCGGGCAGGTAGAGCACTATCCAGGCTGCAAAAAAGTAAGCCAGCGCGATCCGTTGCAGCACACCGGGAATGCGCAGCTCGCCCAGGCTTTGGGTAAAGGGAAAATAATTGAGCAGCACGCCGATCAAAAAAATCAGCAGGCTGCGGCGGCAGATTTTCAAGGCACGCTGTGACGGGCTGAGCGCAGCCAGGGACTTGTGCGCGAACACCATGGCCGCGCCCACCATGAACAGGAAAAAGGGAAAAATAAAATCCGTCGGGGTGACGCCGTGCCAATCCGCATGCAGCAAGGGCGGATACACATGGCTCCAGGAGCCGGGGGTGTTGACCAGGATCATCAGCGCCAGCGTCAAGCCACGCATCACATCCAAAGCCAGGAAGCGTTGTTTTTGCATGGCTGGTTTCCCCGGACGCTAGCGCCAGCTTTTGATGTTGTGACCCTTGACCGCGTAGAACAGGATAAAGGCGTAACAGGGCACCAGTATCAGATAGGCTCCTTGCCGTCCCAGTGAGTCGATCATGGCCAGGCCACCCAGCAAAACGGGCAGTATGGCACCACCGGCAATGGCCATGATCAGCAGCGCGGACGCCGTGCTGGTCATGGGGCCCAAACCGCGCAGCGCCATGGGCCAGATTGCCGGCCAGACGATGGCGTTGGCCAAGCCGAGCAAGGCCAGGAAGAAAACCGTATTGGGCAAGGGAGGAAAACCAAAGGGGATCAGCCCGGCAAAAAAACTCGACTCGTTGTCGCCCATGACGATGGCGAGGCTGAGCACAATGCCCAACACCGCCGAAAGGGTTAATGCCCGCTCCTGGGAGATGACCCGTGGAATCAGGAACACCCCCAGCGCGTAACCCAATACCATGAACGACATGGTAAAGGAGGTCAGCGTGGCGAAACCTTCATAGCCGATACTGCGGCCATAGGACGCGATGGTATCCCCGGCAATCACTTCGACACCCACATACAAAAAGAGCGCGACAACGCCCAATACCAGATGGGGATAGCGCAGCACAGAGGTTTGCGGCGCGCTGGCGGTTTCCTCTTCCAACGCCAGTTCCGGCAGGGGCGATAAACGCACCACCAGCGCCAGCGCGGCAATGAACAACCCCATGCCGATATAGGGCAGGATCAGATTATTGGCGAGCGTGTCGATTTCTTCCTGCGATGGCGCCTGCGTGGCGTAGCTGTTCATGCCCGACAAGATCAGGGCCGTGAACACGATGGGCGCAATCACGCCCGCCGATTTGTTCAGGATGCCCATGATGCTGATGCGCGCCGCCGCCGATTCCTCGGGGCCGATTTTGACCACGTAGGGATTGACCGCCGTTTGCAGCAGTGTCTGGCTCGCGCCCATCATGAACTGGGCCAGCAAAAAAAGTCCAAACACTTGGGTCTTGGCGGCCGGGATGAACATGAAGGCCGCCACCGCCATGCCCAACATACCCAGCGCCATGCCGTTCTTGTAGCCCACCCGGCGAATCACCCAGGCCGAAGGCAGGGCAAAAACCGTCACGGCGATATAAAACGAAAATAAAATAAACGACGCCTGAAACGGTGACAGGCGCAGGACCAGTTCCAGGTAGGGCATGAGCGAACCGTTCAACCAGGTCGCAAAGCCCAGGATGAAAAACAACCCGGCGACGATGGTCATGGGAATAAGACTGCTGCGCTTGGCGCTGACGGAAAGGCGCTCGCTGGTCATATCAGGCTCCGGTGATTGAATAGTCAGGGGGAACGGCTGTGTCATCACGGGCCTGGCGGGCAAAATACACGGCACCAAACTCGGGTTGTCGCAAGGGCTCGGACAAACGCGCCAGGGTGGCATCCGACAACCAGGGCAGGAGTATCTGACCGAGGCCCCCGATCAGGGAAAGCCGGCTTACCCCCGTCTGCCATAATTTTTCTGCCACCGCATCCAGATACGCGGCGCCTTCGCGCACAATCGCCAGGGCGATGGTATCGCCGTCATGGGCCGCCTGTAACACCAGGCCCGCCAAGGCGGCATAGTCGCGTGAGGGCGCTCCCGCCATGCGGTCGACGATCATGACGCCCTGCGCGTCCAGGGCTCGGCCGATTCGCTCACTCAACTGCGTCTGCGGCCCCAGGCCATCGGACGCGAGCAGCACAGCCTTGATTGCCTCCAGGCCCATCCAGGCACCGCTGCCCTTGTCGCCGAACGGAAATCCGTGAGCGCCGAAAATATGATTCTGCCCCTTGACCCAGGCATAGCCACAGGAACCTGTGCCCGCCACGATGACCGCGCCTTCACCGCCACCGTGGGCACCCAGGCAGGCGATGTGCAAGTCGGTGGTCAGGAACATCTGTTGGTAGGGGTGTTGCCAGGCCTCCATGACCGCAAAGAGACTGGGCAGGTTGACACCGGCAAGCCCCAGGCCGGCGATCAATTGATGCAATGAGGATGATGGCAAGTCCGCGTCCGCCAGGGCCGCGCGGCTTGCGGTAAGAATGGAATCCTGGGTTTGCTGGACACCGTGGAGCGGGTTGGCCGGGCCGCCAAGCCCCTCGCCGAGCAGACGCCCCTGGGCGTCCACGATAATCGCACGGCATTTGCTGCCGCCGCCGTCGATCCCGAGAAACAGGGAATCGTTGTTCACTGGCGCGTTGGCCATGGTAACCCTCTTTTGTCGTTATGCGTTGCAAGCGTTTGCCCGCCATCATAGCTCTGATCAAAAAAATGTTGATGCCCCGCAGGGCACCAACACAAAGAGACCATGATGAAAAAGATAACAATCACTCGGTATCAGCACCGGCATCCAGACAACTGATACACGTTCCAAGAGTAGCCACAAGAGACAACGTTGTCAATCAAATTTGCTGCTCACGACCCTCAGGGATGGCCGCCCCACCCGCCCGGGAAATACCCGTCCCGCACGGGTGGGCCAGTGTATTCCCGCGGTGCGTGTGCTGGTTCAGTTCAGACGCCGGGACTTGCGCTGCGCGAGCCGTGCAAACTGGTGCAGGGAGAAAAGGTGGGCGTGGATGGCCGACAGGAACCCCTGCCGTTGCAGCTCCAGCAGAGCGGCGTCACTGAGCGCGTTCAGCTTTTTCTCGTCCACGATATAAAGACCATTCAACCGCTGCTCCTTGTCGCCCACCTGGACATTGATGCCTTGTTCAATCAGCAGCTCCAGCCTGGTCAGCGTTTCCTCAAATTTCTGCGTTGCCAGGGTGGCCCGCTGATGATCGAGGAGGTGCTGCTTGCGGCGCTGGAGATACTCGCTTTCCTCCCCTTCAGGGGTCATCAACAACTCTCCCTCTGTCTGGCTGAACAGGGAGGAGTTTTCGTCGATACCCACCAGGAAGTGCGACGTCTGTCCGTCAACCTCGTGCGGAATCAGGGTAAAGGGATAGACGGCCAGGATGCGCGGGACAAAGGGGGTCAACCACTGGTCATCCTGGATAAAGAGATTTTCACCCGGCACCAATCCGGTGACGGCCACGGACTGGAACTGGTTCGTCTGGGAGTTTTTGACAAAGGCGATGGGCATGTCAGCCCCCACGGCGCCAAATTCGGGTAAGGCGACCGGCAACAGGTGGCGCTCGCGCGCATGGCGCAGGTCGAGCCTGTCGAGAATACGTAATTTGCCCTGATCATCTTGCATCAACGGGCGGACACTGAATGACATGTGTAACTCCTTGCGGATACCGGGTTCATATAAAGCAATCGGGAAGGTCCGGTACGGATACCGGCCTTCCCGACAAGGTCGCTCAATATACCCCAAGTCAGAACTTGACGCTCAGTCCCAGGTTGATGCGGCGGGCCAACTCATACTGATACAGGGGGAAGCCGCTCACAAAACCGGATTCCACCGTGTAGAAGTTGTTGTTGCCGAACTGCTTGTTGCCCTCTTCCAGCAGGTTGCTGGCATCCAGCTTGAGGGTCAGCGAGTCCGTCAGGAACCAGGCAGCGCTCAGGTCCAGTGAACCATAATCGTCGTGCAGCCGGTTGCCGTAGGAGCCCACCTCACGCAGCATGTACTCGCTGCGCCAGTTGTAGGACAGGCGAACCTGGAAGAGATCACCTTCGTAATATCCCGTGACGTTGTAGGCGTGCCTGGAACTGTCGCTGAGCACCCGGTTCTGGTCGATGAAGGTGTCCTTTTCAGTATTCGTGTCCGTATAGGTGTAGTTGACCAGGCTGCCGAAGCCGTTGCCGTAATCCTGCTGGTACTGGACCTCGAAGCCGTTGACCGATCCGGTGCGGCCGTTCTCCTTCTCCTGCACGGTCCAGCCGAACGCCGCCTCGTCACCCGTGAGCGGAAAGGGAATTTCCGCCGCCGTGGCCGTGGAATTGCGGAAGGTCACGAAGTTCTTGATGTCCTTGGTGAAAAACGCGGCGGAGAGCATGGAGCCCTCGGCGAAATACCACTCCAGCCCCAGGTCGAACTGATTGCCCACAAAAGGCTTCAGCCCGATATTGCCCACGATCCAGTGCTGGTTGTTGGGCAGGTCGTCATTGGTGCCGGTGACATTGGGATTCACGTACATGTCCACGTACTGGGGACGGGCCAGTACCCGCGCGGCCGAGGTGCGCAGCAGCAGGTCATCGCTCAGGTCAAACACCAGGTTGAAGCTCGGCAACACTTCGGAGTAGCTTGCATCGGCATTGGTCTTGCGCCCCTGCAGGTAGTAGGTCGAGGTTGCATCGGTCTGCACATAGCGCAAGCCCAGGTTGCCGCGCACCGCATCCACCGCGAAGTTACCCATGACATAGAGCGCGGTATTGGCCTCGTCGATTTCGCTGTAGGCACCCAGGTCTTCCACCTGGCCGGTGATGGTGGCCTTGGCCCAGGCTTTGGCCGCATCGGCATCCACGCGCAGGATGTCGAAGACCTGCCCGGAACCCACTTCCACACGGCCCGCATACTGGTTGAAGACGTTGTTGAACTCGCCCTGGGTGAATTCAAACCGGCGGCTGGTGGTGTTGTGATCTGAATACCTGGCACCGGTCTTGATGGATTTGAGCGGTCCCAGATTCAGGTCTTTTTCAAAATCCACCTGGAAGTAGGTTTCCTCATCGGTTTTCGGGGTTTTGTTGAACGCGGTTCCCGTGCCCATCGCAAAACCGGGCGCGTAGTTGTCCACATCGAAACCATTCACATCGAAGTGCAGGCGGCTGCCGGTATGGTCGTAGGTGCCACCGGGAATCGCGGTACCACCGGAAAGGTCATCCAGCACCATTTCAAAGTCGGTACCACCGGATGCGGAGGTTTTGCCCACCTGGAAGGTCAGTTCGTAATCCAGACCGGCGTAGGTGGCCGTCAGGTCGAATACTTCCGACTTCATGGTCGCTTCGCGGGGACGGGCCTGGGCGTAAGCCACACCCAGAGGTCCCTTGACGGCGGTACCCTGCCTGAGATCACCTTCAGGGCGGGGCTGCCCGCTCCAGGGAGCATTGCCCTGGGTCAGCCATACCGCGTAGTTGACGTTGTCGGCTTCCATCTGCATGTCGATGGCATTGAACACGATATCCAGGTTGTCACTGGGGCGCAGCTGGAAGGTCGCGGCCACAGCCTGGCGCTTGCGGTCCTGCTCGAAAGCCACGGGACCCGCGCCCCACTCCCAGAATGCCTCTGACCCCTTGCGCGACAATTCCCGCTCCTGGGCCACGGCGGCAATGAGCACGCCGAAGGTATCCGCACTGTTCCTCCAGCTCACCAGACCCGACAGCTGGGGATTGACCGTATCGGAATCCGACTGGTGGGACGCTTCCACGGAACCGTAGACCGCCAGGGCTGGCAGGTCCAGGGGCTTGCGGGTGTTGACCACCACGGTACCGCCCACACCACCCTCGGCAAGGTCCGCCTGGGAACTTTTATACACTTCGAGATCGGCTACGAGTTCGGAGGGCAGGAGTTCAAAGTTGAAGCTGCGCGCCGCCGGTTGAAACACGAACCAGCCCGTCGAGGCCACATTCTGGCCGTTCAGGGTCGTCAGCGTCAGATCCGTGCCCGCGCCGCGGATGGACACGGCGTTGCCTTCGCCGAACTGGCGCTGGATGGTGACACCGGGAATCCGTTGCAGGGATTCCGCCACGTTCTTGTCGGGGAACTTGCCGATATCCTCGGCGGAAATGGCATCCACCGATGCACTGGTGTTGCGTTTGACATCGATAGCCGCTTTGAGCGCGCTGCGGATACCGGTAACCACCACCTCTTCCACTTCCGCGGATTCCTGGGCACTGGCCTGAGCGCCTAACCCCAAGAGCGCCAACCCCGCCAGTGAACCGCATACCAGGATACTGTTGTTGACCGTTTTTATGACATCACTCAATTTACCAGACATGGGCCTGTCCTCTACTTATATGTTGTTTGATTGAGAGCGAATCGGACTCCACACCACTGTGACAACGTTGTCCGATAAGTGGACACTACGCCCACAGGACAACGTTGTCAATGCCTGGCGAAAAATCCCCGCCATCCGATACCGGCAGCTACCGGAAGATGGGGACTGTCAAAAACGGAGGGAAACAGGAAGGCGGCACCAATACAGGTACCGCCAGAAGGGACTATTGAACCAGCTTGTAGCGCAGGAGACGCAAGCTGTTTTGCAGGCTGCGGGTATTTTCGGGCCCCATGCGCAACAGCAGCTTGTGGGTCGAAGGCAGTTTTTCCAGTTCCGGGTCCGCGAACTGGTAAAAGACCTTTGGCCGGACCAGCAAAAGCTCATCTTCCACGATCGGAGCGGCCAGCAGCTGATCGATGGCGCTGATCAGGACACTGTGGAAATTCGGCTTCTTCAGTCCCATTTCGCCAAACGCTTCTTCAAGCAGCGGCGAAAAACGGCGGTACAGCGCCACCAGGGCATCCGGGTCCAGCATCGCAAAGAGCGTCACGTAATTGTCGTAACGGCGGTAGTTTTCAGTGGCGAGGCGGTATTGGCGGGGCTGGTCCGCCGTGGGTTCAGCGCCCGGATGGACAACGAAGGGCGGCGGCGGTGAGGTCACTGGACGGTATTCATGCACCACCTTGCCCTCGTCCATGGCATTCACGGCGCGCACGAATTTGCGGATGACTTCCCTGGACACCACCAGCTTCAGCGCCTGGGCCGACAGTCCCTCCAACTCGGCCAGCACGGCACTGTCGCTGTCGTTGAGGCTGGGCAGGGGCTCGGCTTCGGGCTCAGGATCGGGTTCCTGGTAGACGGCGGGCGCCGGGCTGCTGGGTGCCAGGGTTGGCAGCGGCCACTCCTCTTCAGCCGGAGGCGGTGCGGGCAACACGACGGGAGCCGGTTCCGGTTCGGCTGGCTGCCGCTGGAAAAAATAATAGGCAAGGGCGAGTATCACACCTGCCAGGACCACCAGAACCAGCATGGTGATGATCGAGCGCGATCCGCTTGCTGACTCACTCATATGGGTTTCCCCTTGTGTTTGAAGGATGCTGCTGCAACGACGAATGACCCGCATTATGGAAGAATCAGCCGCCAGAGACCAACTCTGACCACAACAGGCGCAAATTGCTCAATCCAATCGCTCCGGTAATTGCAGCCAGTATTTTTCCTGCGGGGACGGCAATTGCTCGGGTTGATCGGGGTTGTCCAGGTGGATCATCCGCCGGGGCCGGAGCGTGACATGGTCGAGTCCCTCGCGGGTGCGCTTGTGGGAATGGAAAAACTGATCGAAACGGCCATCGGCGATCAACGACTCCAGTCCCGCCTCGATCCGCCGCGCCAGCGCCTCGTTGTTTTTGTTGACGAAGTAATACAGGGGAGCCGTGTAGACCAGCATCAGGTTCTCTTCCACGGCCAGGTCCGGGTCATCGCGCTGCGCCAGTTCAAACCAGGCCTCGGAGACACCGCGCGGAAAATAATCAAACCGCCCGGCTTTGAGCATCTTGTACAGGGAATCCACACTGGCCGCCGTGGTGACCGGCAAGTGGTTGGCCTGGAGGATATCCACATCCGGCCAATGGATGCCCTGCCCCGCCACCAGTTTTTCCAGATCCTCGCGGCTGCGCACCTGATCGAAGCGGGGCTGGTCCACCTTGCGAATGATGAACACCCGTTTGCCGAACAGCCCTTTGAACAAGGGAATGCGGATAGGCTTGAGGCTGGCCTCCCGCTGGCGGCTGGTCATGGTCCAGATCACCAGGTTGCCGCTGTCATTCTCGAGCTGGTTGATCCACCGCGCCTGGGAGTAATCACGGTCGGCAAAACGCAGCTGGATGAGTTCTCCCGGCTCCCGGGTTTCCTCCAGCGCCATCTGCAACAGGGTGACGAAATAATCCTGGGGCTGTTCCAGGCCGGTGGCCTGGAGATCGACCACCAGGACTTTGGGTTCAACCGCCGCGGCAGGATTCGCCATCAGCAGGGCCAGGAAGCCGCCGATAGCGATCAGTGTCTTGACACGGAAGTGGAACACGGCAGTAGTCCTTCATCACACAGTGACATGGCTGCCAAAGCTTATCAGCATTTTGGACATAAATATGCCCGCCTCAGAACGCCGTTCCAGCAGCAGGGGATGGCCGCCGCACAGGGCAGCCGGCATTGTCCGGACCAACCCAAACCCTGGGTACTATGTCCCGAGTGACACTGGTAACGACTTGCCCTATAGTCACGCCACCAGCCGCCCTCACAGGAATCGACGATGCAGGACAAACTCGAACGCCGCACTTTTCTGTTGTTACTCGTGGTGGTTTCCCTGGGATTTTTCTGGCTGTTGAAACCTTTTTTTGGTGCCATCTTCTGGGCCTGTACCATCGGCGTCATTTTCTACCCCTTGCAGCGGCGCCTGCTGCGGCACCTGCCGGGGCGGCCCAACAGCGTCGCCCTGATCACGCTGCTGATCTGCCTGCTGATCCTGGTCTTGCCGGTGGCCTTCATCGTGACATCCGTGATAGCCGAAGGCATGGGCATCTACAACCGCCTGCAATCGGGCGAGCTCAACCCGGCGCTGTACATCGAACAAATGCGCTCGGCCTTTCCCATCGTCGAAGAGACCCTGGCGCACTTCGATATCAGCATGGACAAGCTCAAGGAGCAGGCGGTGGCCGGCGCCATGGACGGCGGCAAATACCTGGCCCAGAATGCCTTCAGCATCGGCCAGAACGCCTTCAGCTGGGTACTGAATCTCTGCCTGATGCTCTATGTGGCCTTCTTCATCCTGCGCGATGGCAGCAAGCTGATCCGCCTGCTGATCCGCGCCCTGCCCCTGGGTGACCAGCGCGAGTTGCTGTTGATGAAAAAGTTCGCCGAAGTGACACGCGCCACCATCAAGGGCAACCTGGTGGTGGCCATGGTGCAGGGATCGCTCGGTGGGCTGATTTTCTGGGTGCTCGATATCCAGGGGGCCATGCTCTGGGGTGTGGTCATGGCCATCGCCTCCCTGATTCCCGCCATAGGCGCGGCTATCATCTGGCTGCCCGTAGCCATCTACCTGCTGGCGACCGGCCAGTACCTGGACGGCATCATCCTGATCGCCTTTGGCGCCGGGGTCATCGGCCTGGTGGACAATATCCTGCGTCCCATTCTGGTGGGACGGGATACGCGGATGCCGGACTACCTTGTGCTGCTGTCCACGCTGGGCGGCATCGTGATCTTCGGCATCAGCGGCTTTGTGATGGGGCCGGTGCTGGCTGCTCTCTTCATTGCCTTCTGGGGTATTTTCATCCGCGAAGTCTACATCCCCGACCCGGAACCGCCGAAAGACGCCGGCAAACAGGTCTGATAGACTGCCGGGCCTTTCAACCCGGCAGGACATCCGCATGAGCCAAGATTACACAACCCCCGAGACCCGGGTCAGCTACGGCATAGGCCGTCAAATGGGCGAACAACTGGCCGCCAATCCGTTTGACGGCATAGATCCCGCCGCCGTGGCCGCCGGTTTGACCGACGTGCTCGAAAAACGCCCGAGTGCCGTGAGCGAAGACGACCTGCGCGCCGCCTTTCGCGTGATCGGGGAGCGCATGCAGGCAGCCGAGGCCGGCCGCGCCCAGTCCCTGGCTGCCGAAGGCGAGGCATTCCTGGCCAACAACGCCAAACGTCCCGAAGTCACCGTCACAGCGTCCGGCCTGCAATATGAAGTCATCAGTACCGGCGAAGGTGCCCGCCCCGGTGCCGGTTCGCGTGTCAAAACCCATTATCACGGCACGCTGATCGATGGCACCGTCTTCGATTCTTCCTACAACCGGGGCCAGCCCATCGACTTTGCCGTCAACGGCGTGATCGCCGGCTGGACCGAAGCCCTGCAACTCATGACGGTAGGTTCCAAGTGGCGGCTGTACCTCCCTCACCACCTGGCCTATGGCGAACGCGGTGCTGGTGCCAGCATCGGTCCCTACGCCACCTTGATTTTTGATGTGGAGCTGCTGGACATTCTTTCCTGACCAACCCGGCATCGGCATCCCTCGAACCTGGATGCCGATGCCTCCCCGCCTGTTTGTTTTTCCGGATGATGTATGTGGTTTAAAAATCTACGCGTTTACCGCCTGAGCGATGCCTGGACCTTGTCTCCCGAAGTGCTGAATGAGCAATTGGCAACCCAGGCCTTTACACCCTGTGGCAACCTCGACAGCCTGCGCTACGGCTTTACAACACCACTGGGGCGCCATGGCACGGAGCTGGTGCATGCCGCCAACGGTTACCTCATGATCTGCGCGAAACGGCAGGAAAAAATTCTTCCCGCCGCGGTGATCAACGAGCAGTTGGAAGACAAGGTGATTGCGCTCAGCGAAGCGGAATCCCGCCATATCAGCCGCAAGGAGCGCCAGGGGCTCAAAGACGAAATCATTTTCTCGCTGTTGCCAAAGGCATTCAGCAAATCTTCCCTGGACTTTGCCTATATCGCGGCGCGTGAAGGACTGATCGTTATCAACGCCGCCTCGGCCAGGCGCGCCGAAGACCTGTTGAGCGCCCTGCGCGAAGCCCTGGGCAGCCTCAAGGTTTTGCCCCTGACGCCCAAGGCGACACCGACACAAGTCATGACCCGATGGTTGCGCGATGGGCGCCTGCCCGCCGACATCGTCCTCGGCGATGAATGCGAGCTGCAGGCGGGCAAGGATGGGCGGGTGATTCGCTGCAAGCACCAGGACCTGACAGCGGATGAGGTGCGCCAGCATCTGGATACCGGCATGCATGTCAGCAAGCTGGCAATCACCTGGAAAGAGGCTGTCCACTGTGTGCTTGATGACCAGTTGGCCATCAAGCGGCTCAAATTCGACGATGCGATACAAAGCCAGGCGGGTGATCGCAATCCTGAAAGCCCTGCGGAAGCATTTGATGCCGAATTCGCCATCATGACCCTGGAACTACAGAAATTCCTTCGCGATCTGGTGGCGGCGTTTGGCGGAGAAATGGAAGCCGAGTAATCCCAGCAACAGACACAGGCCGATACCCAGGCTGCCACCACCCCCGCCAGATCCCGAGCGGCGGCTGACCCGGTATTCCCTGGGTGAGGTTTTCACCCGCTCGGCGAACTGCTGCATCTCGACAGCAAGATTCAGCACCAGTTGCTCGCTCGCCTCGTTGATACCCTGCGCCGCATTGTGCCGCTGCTGTTCGTTGGCCTCCAGCAGTGTGCTGCGGTTTTTCACCTGGCTGACACCCGGGGCGCGAAATAACAATTGACGGCTTTCTATGTCATAGACGGCTGCGTCCATGAGTGTGTGCACGTCGAGCTTTTCACCCTTGACGAAATAGGCACCCACTAACGTCCAGTAAGCCAGGGTACTGCGCCCCTCATCCGTGAACTGCTGCTGGTCATAGGAAATCAACACGATCACATCGACGCCCAGCAGGCTGCGCAGCTGATCGAGATTGGTGAAGCCACCCCGGGGCCGCAGATAGGCCGAGGGCACCAGCTCGACCCGTCGCACGTATTCATGCTGGCGAAAATCCTGTGCGATACGCTGCATCAAGTGCATTTTCTGCGCTTCACTGAATTCACCGCGCATGCCGTTGCCCGCGGGGACAAAAGCCACTCCCACCGTCAAGGGCAGGCGCAGGTGGGGAACACTTGGGGTGATGATCTGTTCTTTTTGATCGTGATACAAAAAATCCACCAGGCTGGTGGCTGAGCGCTGATGGCGCGAACCACTGTCCATCCAGCTGCAAGCGCCCAGTATTCCAACGAGCAACAGCAGCAGTGCCTTGCACCACAAGGCGGATGTTCCTGTGGATGTGGATCGGGACGGGGTATGGGTCGGTTCGGATACGCGAGTGGTCATGGCAACTCCCTGAGTCAGTCATCTTAGGTGGCGCCATGCTAGCCAGCGCCCGGTCATCGGACCCGCAGCCCGGCAAAAGTCGCAACCGGCACACCAACAGGTAGCAGTCGGCGAGACCAGCCAGCGGGTTTTGGTGGATAGCCGTCGGAACCTGGGTATCCGCCGGTGCATGGGCTGCCACCCCGGCATCCGTCCCCTACCTGTGGCTTGTCCCGGGTCTGTGGTAAGATGCGCGCCTTTTTTCTGATTGTTGACTGACGGACAAACACCTATGAGCAGCAAAGTCGCCGTGATAATGGGTTCCAGCAGTGACTGGGCGACCATGGAAGCCGCTGTCGGCATCCTGAAACAACTGGGTGTGAGTTATCACACCGAAGTGGTTTCCGCCCACCGCACCCCCAACAAGCTGACCCATTTTGCTGAAACCGCCGCGGATGAAGGCTATGGTGTCATCATCGCCGGCGCGGGCGGTGCCGCCCACCTGCCGGGCATGGTGGCTGCGCACACCCGCCTGCCGGTATTGGGTGTTCCCGTGCAAAGCAAGGCGCTCAACGGCATGGACAGCCTCCTGTCCATTGTCCAGATGCCCAAGGGCATCGCAGTGGGCACCCTGGCAATAGGCACGGCGGGTGCGTTCAACGCCGGTCTTCTGGCCAGCCAGATACTCGCGCTCAAGGACCCGGCACTGGCCAAGCGTATCGAGGAGTTCCGCCAGGCACAGACACAGGCGGTACTGGACAACCCCGACCCGAGCCTCAGCTGATGAGCGATTCCTCCCCCACCGTCTGGGTATTGGGCGCCGGGCAATTGGGTGCCATGCTGCAAACCGCCGGCCGCCCCCTGAACCTGGACGTTCGCCCTGTGGCCATTGACGCCACCGAGATACCCCGCCTGGGCGCTGACGATCTGGTGACGGCTGAACGCGAGCAATGGCCGGAGTTTCCGGCAACCACCCTGCTCAGCCATCACCCGCGCTTCATCAACAGCCGTGTCTTTGGCCGGTTGGCGGACCGGAAGACACAAAAAGCCCTGATCGACGAACTTGGGCTGGCCACGGCGCCCTGGGCTCACGTGGACGAATCCACCCAGGCTGCCGACCTCTACCATAAGTTTGGCGAACGTGTGCTGCTCAAGCGCCGGACCGGCGGTTACGACGGCAAGGGCCAGCACTGGCTGCGCCGGAGCGAGGGCGACGACATTCCCGCGGACTGGCACGAGCAGGCCATCGCCGAACAAGCCATCGCCTTCGACGAGGAAATCTCATTGATCGGCGCACGCAATGCCCAGGGGGAATGCGTGTTCTATCCCCTGACCCTCAATCTGCACGTCAACGGCATCCTGCTGGGCTCGGTGGCGCCTCTCGCGCGTCTGGCCCCCTTGCAGGCACAGGCGGAAAGCATGCTGGAAACCCTGTTGCAGCATTTGCAGTATGTGGGCGTCATGGCGATGGAATGCTTCCGTGTCGGCAACCGGCTGCTGATCAACGAACTGGCCCCCCGGGTGCACAATTCGGGGCACTGGACCCAGGCAGGCGCCAGCATCAACCAGTTCGAGCTGCACCTGCGCGCCCTGACGGGCCTGCCGCTGGGGCAGCCGCGCATCAAGGGCCAGAGCCTGATGGTCAATCTGGTGGGCACCGAGCGCAACGATCAGTGGCTGGCCGTCCCAGGCGCCGAATTGGTGTGGTATGGCAAGGAAGTGCGTCCGGGACGCAAGGTGGGGCATATCAACCTGACTGCCTCATCCAACAGCGCGCTGGTCCAATCCCTCGACCAATTGCAGCCGCTTCTGCCAGACCCATACGGCGCGGTGATCACCTGGCTCAAAAACCCGCTGGATTGACCGGGTAGCCAGGGCTCATCTGTCGGGGGTTATCCGCTGGCGGGGGCGATCATCCGTCCGTCAAATGGCCAGTCAGCCGAGGGGTGTATTTACCCGCGCGGCCAAAGCTGCAACAATCTGGACCAGCCCTGCCCCCATGGACTCCCCGGATCATCACAATGCCGTCTTTATTCCGCGCTTCGGCACAACAATGTACCCATGATCGCAAAGTCTCCTGCGGCAACTGCCGGCTCAATGGCCTCTGTCTGCCCATCAGCCTCCACCTGGATGATATCGACCGCCTGGACCAGATCATCCAGCGCGGCCGCCCGCTGCAACGGGGCGAGTATCTCTACCGGGCCGGTGATGGTTTCAGTTCGGTGTACGCCATACGCTCGGGCGCCGTCAAGGCCCTGACCCTGAGTGACCAGGGAGACGAGCAGATCACCGGCTTTTACCTGCCGGGCGAAGTGGTCGGCATGGATGGTATTGCCGATAACCGCTATACCAATTCCGTCATCGCACTGGAAACCGCCTCGGTATGCGAAATCCCTTTCCAGCGCATGGAAGAGCTGAGCCTCCAGATTCCGGTCCTGCAACGGCATTTCTTTCAACTGCTGAGCCGCGAAATTACACAAGAACAACAGATCATCGCGCTGCTCAGCAAAAGCAGTGCTGAAACGCGCATCTCCGCCTTCCTGCTGAGCATCTCCAGCCGCAACAGCCGCAGGCAGCTCTCGGCCAGCCAGTTCAACCTGCCCATGTCCCGCACGGATATCGGCAATTACCTGGGCCTGACGATCGAAACCGTGAGCCGTGTTTTCACCCGCCTGCAAAAGCAGGGCATACTCGCCGTGGACAAAAAATCCATCGCCATCCGCGACATGGACGCGCTGGTCGAACTCTCCACCGCCGGTTGAAGCAGGAAACCCGACATGTCATCCCCTGATCGCCTGGCAGCCGCCTTTGCCGCCTTTGATGCTGCCAACCGTGAAGACCCCAACCGGGACATGGTCGACGGCCAATGGGCCCCCAAGGAATTGATTTACGGGATGCGCATGAGCCGCAAGCTGGCTGACTTCTGCCCCGGTGCCTCCGAGGCGCTGCAACTGGCGGTACGTTCCCAGCACATCTGCCGCTGGAAAATTCCGCGGGGCGACTATCCCATGGACCGCGCTGGCTACAAGCGCTGGCGGCTGGACCTCGCGCAATTCCACGGCGAAACCGCGGGGCGGATACTCGCGGATCTCGGCTATGACCAGGCATTGATAGAGCGGGTGAAGGATATGCTGCTCAAGCGCAGCCTCAAGCGGGATGCCGAGGTGCAGACGCTGGAAGATGTGGCCTGCCTGGTATTCGTGGAGTACTACCTGGAAGATTTTGCGCAAAAGCACGATGAAGAAAAGCTCATCGACATCATCCGTAAAACCTGGAACAAAATGTCCCCGGCCGGCCACGCGGCCGCCCTGGCCCTGTCATTACCCGACTCACTCAAGACCCTGTTGGGCAAGGCGCTAAGCGCCTGAACCCGTGTCAGGCCGCCGCACTAAATGAGGGGGCCTGCTTGACGTCTCCAGAAAAGTGATCTATATCACACCAAAGTCGTTGCTATTTCTCTAATAACGTTAACAAGCGACCTGTACCTATGAAAATGTTTGCCCCTATCCTGGTTTTATTGATGCTCTCGCCGCTGGCTTTTGCGTGTGATGAGACCTGCCTGCGCGACAAGGCCATGGCCGAGCACAAGGTCAGATTTCCCAGCTATCTGGACAGCAAATACTGCCGGACCACCGCGGTGGACTTTCTGGTGGGTGCGCGCCGCAGCCTGCAACAGTATTACGATGAGAGACTCAACAGTGCTCACCGCGGCGGCATGAATAATATCCGCAATTTCCTCGAACAGCGGCGCGAGTGGTTGCAGGAGTGCGATCAATACCTCAACCTGACCAAGCAGGGCCGCATCTTCCGCACCAAGGACACCTCTGACCAGATGTTCGCGGCTATCACCGCTGTCTCTGCGGAATTGACTAAAGTGATTGCCATCAGGCGCACGCCCAACGAGGATGCCTTCGAGCTGACCGTCGTGGCTCGACAGCGGTTTGACGACCTCTTTCGCCGGATGGATGATCACCGCACAGACCTGCAATTGCGCGGCCAGCTCTGAGGGCGATGGCTAGTCGATTTTATCTTTTTTGAGGGAAAGCAGGCTGCGCTTGGGTTTATCGTTGCGCTCGGCCAATTGGCGGGCTTGTTCTTCCCGGGCGCGAATCGCGGCCATGCGGGCATCATCGGAACGGCTTGAGGTCTGCCAGGTATTGGGGGTTGAGGAAGCGGCCTGATTGGCGATGAATGCCAGGCCTTCACGCAGGAGACGCGCCTGGTCCGCAAAACTGAGTTCTTCCGGAAACTTGCCAGGCTCCACGGCGGAAGGGTCGCGTGGATCGCCCTGGATCTGGAGCCGGAAACCGCTGCGGTGAGTGGCGGTTCCCGCCGCCAGATCCGCTACCCAATCATCAACACCCATAACCGTCACTTGCCTGGAAAATAATGCCGCCCATTAAACCACACCCTGAGCCTGATGGCACTCGGGCTCAGGATGCCTGAGCGCGCTTCTGCCGCGCTGGTGGCAGCGCGCCGATGTGTATTTCGTTGCGTTTTTTTGCCAGCTCAATCTGCTTTTGCCGCTCGCTGAATCGCTGTTTCTGTTCATCGGTCAGCGTGTCGTAACACCGGGGACAGCTCACACCCTGCATATACCACTGTGACAATTTGTCATCCTCGGTAATGGGATGGCGGCAGCCGTGGCACTGGTCATAATCGCCCTTTTGCAGACTGTGGTTGACCGCTACCCGGTTGTCGAATACGAAACATTGCCCGCGCCAGAGGCTTTCGGACTCGGGCACTTCTTCCAGGTATTTGAGAATACCGCCTTCCAGGTGATACACCTCATCAAAACCCTGTTCTTTGAGGTAGGCCGTGGATTTTTCGCAGCGGATGCCACCCGTGCAGAACATGGCCACCTTTTTGTGCCTGGCGGGGTCCAGGTACCTGGCGACATAGTCCGGGAACTGGCGGAAGGTCTCGGTTTGCGGATCTACGGCACCCTCGAAGGTGCCTATGGCGTATTCATAGCTGTTGCGGGTGTCGATCACCAGGACGTCCGGATCGCTGATCAAGGCGTTCCAGTCCTTCGGCTTGACGTAGGTGCCAACGATTTTCTGGGGGTCGATGCCGTCCACACCCATGGTGACGATCTCCCGCTTGAGTTTGACCTTCATGCGGTAGAAAGGCGTGCCCTCAAAAAAAGACTCCTTGTGCTCCAGGCCGGCAAAACGCGGGTCCTGCGTGAGAAACGCCAGCAGCCCGTCGATGGCTTCGCGCGTACCGGACACGGTGCCGTTGATACCCTCCTCGGCCAGCAGCAGCGTTCCCTTCAATCCCAACTCATCACAATGGGCCTTGAGGCGGGGCGCAAACGCCTGGTAATCGGGCAGCGAAACGAACTTGTAAAGGGCGGCAACGACGGTGGAGCTCATAGGACTGACTTGGTGGCTAGGGTTGACAGGGCGCGCATTATAGGCGCTTAAAATTTAGACAGCTAGCGTTTGCTGCCGCCCATACACTGCGGAGATGCGGGCACCCCCTGGGTGGCCAGCCACTCCGCGGGACTGTAGGTATGGAGAGCCAGGGCGTGGACGCCCGAGCGCAGTTCCTCAGCCAGCTGGGCATAGACCGCCTGGTGACGCTGCACCTGGCGCAGCTCCTCAAAGGCTTCCGCTACCAGCACCAGCTTGAAATGACTCTCGGAGCCGGGCGGCACGGAATGCATGTGACTCTCGTTGATCACATCCAGATGGCTGGGTGAAAAGGCCTGGGTGAGCTTCTGGTGGATTTGGGCGGCGACCGGCTGCATCGACACGTCTCCAGAGTGAAAATTTCCGGGCATTCTACCTGTTAGCAACTACACTGTGTTGACCTGAAACAAACTTTGGAACAGGACGCCGTGCCTGCCGGCTGATGCCTGGACGCCCTTATCATCATGAACAAACCAACATTTTTCATCGACCGCCGCAAAGGACGGGACCGGCGACTGGACAAGGACCCTTGCCGCAACCTGCCTATCGACCTCTACCACCGCAAGCGCCGCAAATCGACTGAGCGCCGCGCCGGTGATCGCACACTGGAACAGGACTATTACGCCTTTCTGGGACTGCCGGACCCGGAGCAGCGCCACTGAGCCAGCGGACGCCGGAACGCACGGCACTACTCGACTTCCGGTACCTGTGAGTCATCGGCCGATAGAGAGCCATCGGCCAATAAGGAGCCATCAGCCAATTAAGGAGCCATCAGCCAGTGGAGGGAGCCGTCAGCCGACAAAGGCGCCGGCACTGGCCCGGGCCGGAATGAGTCTGGGTGTGCATCCCGTATCCCGCTGGTAAAAGGCGCCCACCGCATCAGCCAGGGCGGGCATGATCCTACGGGGCCCCAAGGCCAGCACACAGCCGCCGAAACCACCGCCCGTCATACGCACACCCACCTCGCCCTGACCAGCTCCGGCAATGATCTCCACCAACCTGTCGATGGCAGGCACCGTGATGTCGAAATCATCGCGCATGGAGATATGGGACTCCGCCATGATGCGGCTCAACGCAACCATGTCCGCACGCTCGAGGGCATCGGCCGCCGCCAGGGTGCGGGCGTTTTCCGTCAGCACATGACGCGCCCGGCGGAATGCCAGGGGGTCCATGCGTGGCTCTACCGCCAGAAGCTGGTCCAGTGCCAGATCACGCAGGCTCTCCAGGCCGAAAAAAGCCGCCGCCGCCTCGCACTGTTGGCGCCGCGCATTGTATTGACTCTCCACCAGGCCCCGCTGGACACCGCTGTGGACAATCAGCAACTCCCAATCTTCCGGAATGGCGACGGACCTGAAGGTCAAGTCCCGGCAGTCGATCAGCAGCGCGCTGGAATCCTGGCCACACGCTGAGATCAACTGGTCCATGATGCCGCAGTTGCAGCCCACAAACTCGTTTTCCGCGGCCTGCCCCATGAGCGCGGCCTCTTGCGGCGAGGGTGTTTCGCCGCTGAGCCGGGTCAACGCGCGGATCAGGGCTATCTCCAGGGCAGCGGAGCTGGAAAGACCGGCCCCCGCGGGCACATCCCCGGCCACCAGCAACTGGCCGCCGGCAAGCTGATAGCCCCGGTTGCGCAACTGCTGTACAACGCCGCGCAGATAATTGGCCCAGGGCCTGTCCTGGTCAAAGACCATGGGCTGGTCCAGGTCCAGCACCACCGACTGCTGGTCCATATCCCAGGCAATGACGCTCAATTGACGGCCGGGTACGGCACTGGCGGCCACCCAGGTGCGGTAATTGATGGCGGCGGGCAGCACGAAGCCCTGGTTGTAATCGGTGTGTTCTCCGATCAGATTGACACGGCCCGGCGCGCTGACCGAAAAATCCGGCGATCGTCCGAAGCACTGTTTGAACTGCCCTTCCAGGCGAACAGACAAGGGATGGCTCAACGGCAGTCACCTCACACGGAAATGAACGGAATCCTGGGCACGCAGCCGCGCGGCTGCCTGCTCAGGTGACAGATCGCGCTGGGGCTCGGCCAGCATTTCGTAGCCCACCATGAATTTGCGCACACTGGCACTACGCAACAGCGGCGGAAAAAAATGGGCATGCAGCTGCCAGTGATCCGCAGGCGCGCCAAACGGCGCGCCGTGCCATCCCATGGAATAGGGAAAAGAGCACGCAAAGAGATTGTCGTAACGGGTGGTCAGGTCGCGCAGCAGATCACCCAGGCTGTGTTGCTCACCCGGTGTGAGCTCGGTGATCCGCGCCAGGGCGCGGCGTGGCAGCAGGAGGGTTTCAAACGGCCACGCAGCCCAGAAGGGCACGACCGCCAGCCAATCATCGTTGATGCAGACCAGCCGTTCTCCCAGGGCGATTTCCCGCTCCGCATAATCCAGCAACAGGCGCCGCCGGTGATTGCGGTAATAGGCGAGCTGCTGCTCGTCTTCTTTCCGGGCCAGGCTGGGAATACTGGCCTGGGCCCATATCTGGCCATGGGGATGCGGATTGGAACAGCCCATGACCGATCCCTTGTTTTCAAAAATCTGCACCCAGGGGTAGCGCTGGCCCAGTGTTTCCGCTTCCTGCATCCAGGTACGGATAACGGCCAGCATCTCCCGGTCGCTGAGCAGCGGCAGCGTCTTACTGTGATCGGGTGAAAAGCAGATGACCCGGCTCGTACCCGATTCAGCCTGCCACTGGAACAGCGGGTCCTCACTGGCTGGCGCTTCGGGCACTTCGGGCATGAGCGCCGCAAAATCATTGGTGAAGACGTAGCAGGCATCGTAGGTCGGATTCCGTTCGCCGTTCGCGCGGGTATTGCCCGGGCACAGGTAGCATCCCAGATCATGGGCCGGACTGTCAGGCCAATGCGCAGGCTCAACCTGACCCTGCCAGGGCCGTTGGGTACGGTGTGGTGACACCAGCAGCCACTCACCCGTCAATGGATTGAAACGCCGATGGGGATGCTGATCGACCGAGAAGACATCCGGAGAATGCATAATTAATATAACCGTATATATCTTATAAATAGTGCGCGCTAGAGTAACCCACCAGACAGCGCCAGTCACTATCCGGCGGCGAAAATTACCAGGATTGGATGTACCAGGATTCGAAAGGAGAGAAAGGAGAGAAAGGAGGGTGTGAGTACCCGGGGACGCGACTTACGCGCGATCCCCGGGTGTCAATAAGGCAGGTCAGAAGCGGATCAGTAGAGATAGACAGCGCCAGAGGAAGGCGCGGACTCATCAGTCCGGTCACCGTTCACACCGGCAGCCGCGCTGGCTTCGCGGTAGGCGCCCGCCGCCAGCACCGAGCCATCGGCAGAGAGTGAGATATCAGCGCCAAAACGCTCGCCCCCACGGGTATTGGCCGGTTTGACGTAGGATTTCTGCTGCCAGCCGGCATCGCCGAGTGCATAAACATAAACCGCACCGGTGGCCGGCTTTGACGTATCCTGCTGATCGCCGTTGATACCGCTGGCGCCGCTGGGGTCGCCACGCCCGGCCACGGCCAGCACCTTGCCATCGCCCGAGAGGGCCACACGGTGGCCAAATTCAGCACTTACGCTGGTATTCGATGACTTGATGAAAAGCTCCTGGGCCCAGGCGGTGCCATTGAAACTGAACAGGTAGGCCGCACCCGATTCCTGGGATACGCGCCCCTGCGTATTGAGATCGAAGTCTTCCGGGTTCGCTCCCACGCCCTTGCCCTGGCTCAGGTCGCCAGGAGAACCCACCGCCAGGCGTGCGCCATCGGCGGAAAGCGCGACACTGGTACCGAAACGCTGCCCCACGCCGAAAGCGCTGAGATTGGGCATGACGAATCCTGGTTTGATGTAGGCCTGCTGGGTCCAGCCATCGGCATTGGTGAACACATAGGCCGCACCAGCGTTGTAACGGGTGTTGTTGGCGCCATCGCCATTGATGCCGGTGGCGGCACTGGTTTCACCCGGAGCGCCAACCGCCAGTCGCTTGCCATCGTGAGACAAGGCCACACTGGTGCCGAACACATCATAGGAATCAGAGTTGGAGGGCTTAACGTAAGCCGACGGAAGCCACTCACCCTCCTGCCTGACATAAACGTAAACGGCGCCCGCCCCCTGGCCGATGTAGATCGCGGATGTGGAACTGCTCGACGTGGAGGACGATGAAGAACTGGAAGAGGAACTCGAGCTGCTGGAACTGCTCGAGGTGGACGACTGGTTGGCCGGGGCGCACTCGCTGGCCGCGCTCAGGCTGCTGATGCTGCCACTGACCAGGGGATCATCTATGGCGCCAACCGCCAGGGTCTCACCATCGCCGGACAGCGCCAGGCTGATGCCGAAGCCTTCGGCACGCACACCCAGCAGTGATTTGATATAGGCTTCCTGGCTCCACTCGCCGTCTTCGCGGGTGAATACATAGACAGCACCACTGTCGTGGCCCACCACACCGGCCTGGACCAGATAGAAGGTATTGCCCTGGTCACAGTTGACGCCCAGGGCTGAGCTGTCTTCCCGCAGCGCCGAGACGGCCAGGCGGTTGCCGTCGGCGGACAGAGCGACCTGATAGCCAAAGCGGTCATTGGTGATAACAAATGACTCATCCTCTTCGGTAGCCTCGGTGGGCTGTTCGGTATTCGACGCCTTGATATACGCCTGCTGCTGCCACAGGCCATTCTCACGGACAAAGACGTAGACGGCACCGGCGCCCAGGGTCGCCGTATCGGCCTGGTTGCCATTGATACCCTGGGTCTGGCTGCTTTCCAGAGGCGCGCCCACCGCCAGCGTGGAGCCGTCAGCCGATACTGCCAGGCTCCAGCCAAACCAGGTGTCAACACGCGAATTCGACGCCTTGAAATAGCCTATGGCTTCGTACATGGCACCGCTGGTATACACCGGGTTGGACGACTCGCAACCGCTCGCGTTGCAGGCTTCAACGAGATAGCTCGCATTGATCCAGTCGTGCAGGTGCAGGCTGACCCGGTCGCTGACGGTCGTTGCCGTCACGGCCTCGCCAACAGGTTGGTAGCCGCTGGCACCATCGGGATTTTTGAACAACCGGTAGTGCGTCGCGCCTTCCACCGGTGTCCAGCTGATGACAAATTCCCGGGGCTCGCCGCCACGGATATTGATATCCGGCCACTCCGCATTCGTGGCGCTGGAACTCGCGCTGGAACTGACACTGGAGCTGCTGGATGACGAACTCTGGGAACTGCTGGAGGAGGACTTGCTGCTGCCTCCGCAGGCAACCAGCGACAACCCGGTAAACGAAAGGAATACCATCAAGGCGCCACGGCTCAGCCAACGCCCAACACTCACACTATTCATGCAGCCTGTTCCTGAAATGATGATCCGGCTCCATCAGGAGCCGGGTAAAAAAAGCCTGGGGGGCGATTCTGTGTGCCGACGGGAAGCGTGTCAATCCACTGCCAGAAGCCGCCCGGATTTATCCGTCGGCACGCGTGCCGATCAGGGGGCCAGCCCGCCCTGCCCACAGTGGGATTACCCACATGGAGAGTCGCGTTACTGACCCTCCGCCAGCCGGATGGTTCAGTCGCGGCTATTCGCGCAGGCCGAGCACATCCTGCATATCGTAAAGCCCCGCGCCCCGGGACGGCAGCCAGACGGCCGCCCGCACCGCACCGCGGGCAAAGGACAGACGGCTGGACGCCTTGTGCGTGATCTCGACCCGCTCGCCTTCCGCCATGAACATCACCGTGTGGTCACCCACCACATCGCCGCCACGCACCGTGGCAAAACCGATGGTGTCGCGGTCACGGGCGCCGGTCTGACCCTCGCGTCCGTAGACCGCCACCTTTGACAGGTCGCGCCCCAAGGCATTGGCGAGCACTTCACCCATGCGCAGGGCGGTTCCCGAGGGAGCGTCGACCTTGTGGCGATGATGTGCCTCGTAGACGTCGACATCCACATCGTCACCCAGCACACGGGCAGCAATGTCCAGCAATTTGAAGCAGAGGTTGACGCCGGTGCTGTAATTGGCTGACAGGCAGATGGCCGTCTGCTGCCTGTGACTCAACAACTCCGTTTTTTCCGCGTCGGAAAAACCTGTAGTACCTATCACGATGCCCTTGCCCCGGGCCGCGCACAGTGCCGTGTTCCTGAGCGTGGACGCCGGCACGCTGAAGTCGATCAGCACATCGAAATCCTCTATCACCCCGGCGATATCCCCGACGAGATTCACCCCCAGCCTGCCCACACCTGCCAGCTCGCCGGCATCGACGCCGATCAGGGAGCTTTCCGGCCGTTCGATGGCGGCGGTGAGGCGCGCTTCCGCGTGCCCGGCCAGGGTTTCGATCAGGGCTTTGCCCATACGGCCGGATGCGCCGTTAACTGCAATTCTGATAGTCATGTTCAGTGATTCTCGTCGTCGTCGATCAGGTATTTTCAATGGCTGTCGGCACCATCGTCATCAAACAGGTGGCCCAGCTTGCCCTGCTTGGTTTCCAGGTAGCGGGCATTGTGGGGGTTGCGTCCCGTCTGGTGCGGCAGGCGCTCGACCACGGGCACACCCATGTCCTGCAAGGCCTGGAGTTTGCGCGGATTGTTGGTCAGCAGCCGGAGGGACTGGATCTGCAGATGATCGATCATGGGCTTGAGGATGGAGTAGTCGCGCATGTCGGCACCAAAGCCGAGGCGTTCGTTGGCTTCCACCGTGTCGGCACCGGAATCCTGCAAATGATAGGCTTTGATTTTATTGAGCAGGCCGATGCCCCGGCCTTCCTGGCGCAGATAGAAGATCGCGCCGCGGCCCGCCAGGGCGACCTTGTGCATGGCGGCTTGCAATTGCGGGCCGCAATCACAGCGCATGCTGAACAGGGCATCACCGGTCAGGCATTCGGAATGGACCCGGGCCAGTACAGGTTCTTCGCCGCGCACATCCCCCATGGTCAATACGAGGTGCTCCTTATCGGTGGCATCATCGATAAAGCCATGCATCTCAAACATGCCCCAGGGTGTGGGCAGCTTGGAGGATTCAATAAAACGAATGGTCACTCACTAACCTCGATCAGCAAAAACAAGAGCCCGCTCAGTGTTTGGAACGCAGCAGCATAACGCCCTGCTCCACCTGCATATCGACCCGTCCCAGGAAACTGTTGCCCAGCAGTATGACGGCAGGGGCATCGCCAGCGATGATCAGGGCAGGCACCTGGTGCACCTCCACCTCACCCACGGCAACGCGGTCCAGCATCACACCAAACGCCTGCGCCGTGCCACTGGCGGTATTCACCGTCATGGGCCGTCCGGCGCGGTAATCGATCCGCAGCCGCCTGGCGGCCTGCTCACTCATAGAAACACTGGTCGCGCCCGTGTCCACCATGAACTCCACGGGTGAACCGTTGATCCGGCCAGGCGCGACATAGTGGCCTCCCTGGCCGCTGGCGATACGCACCTCGGCCTTGGCTGCGTCGTGGAAGGCGGCGGAGATGCGGCGGTTGAGCTTGAGTAGCTGGCGTTGTCCCTGGAAATCAACCAGCGCGCCTTCCGGTGTGGCCGCCACCAGGACCAGTCCTTCCGGACTCCGGTTGCCATCGCGCAGCAGGCGCTGCTTGCCATCGATCTCGAACAGGGCGCTGCCCTGGGCGAGCATCTTGACCTCAATGGACCCGATGTCCCGGGCTGCGGCAGGCAAAACCAGTAACAGGAGAAACACCCAGTATTGACGCATGATCATCACTCCCGCGTGTGATCAATCAACACCAGAACCAGGCCAGCAACTGCAACCCGATCCAGGCGTAAAGGGCCGCCACTATATCATCAATCATGATGCCCAGCCCGCCCTTCACCTGGCGGTCGAGCCAATTGATGGGCCAGGGCTTGAGGATGTCGAAGATACGGAAAAGCACGAACCCCACCAGCATCCACAACCAGCCCGCCGGCGCCAGGAACATGGTGAGCCAATACCCCACCATCTCATCCCAGACGATACCACCGTGATCATGCACGCCCAACGCCCGTGAGCTGCGTTCACACCAGTAGACGCCCAGGATGAAGGTCACCAGCAGCCATCCGAGGTACAGCGGCCAGCTGAGATCCTGGATCAACCAATAGACAGGCAGGGCCGCCAGGGTGCCGAAAGTGCCCGGTGCCCAGGGTGCCAGGCCACTGCCAAAGCCAAAGGCAAAAAAATGGTCCGGGTTGCGCAGCAGGTTTTTGAAATCAGGTGTGGTCATGGCGGAAATGCTGGTAGCCGGTGGTAGTCAATGGATAAGGCTGTCCCTGCCGCTCACAGTGGACGCCCTGACCCGCAACCATTTCACCAATGACACTGGCGTGGATGCGCCCCTCGGCAATCAGCATCGCCAGGTCGGGCATTCTTGCCGGTGGCAGGGTAAAACAGAGTTCGTAATCGTCGCCACCCGCGAGCGCCCAGCGCAGCGCCTGCTCGCGATCATGGAATGATCGTAATGCCGGTGACAGCGGCACGGCATCCACATCGATGACCGCCCCCAGGTCGCTGGCCGCGCAGATGTGCCCCAGGTCGGCGACCAGCCCATCGGAAATGTCCAGCGCGGCACTGGCCAGCTCCCGCAACAAACGGGCCTCGGCCAGGCGCGGCTCAGGGCGGTAAAAACGTTGTTGCAGGCTGGCCCGGTGTTCAGCGGCTGGCGACCAGCGCCCGTCCAGCATGGCCAGGGCTCCGGCGCCATCACCCAGGTGGTGGGTGACCAGCACGAAATCACCCACGCTGGCACCATCGCGCCGCAGCGCCAATCCGGGAGGCACGGCACCCATGACCTGGAGGGTAAGACTCAGCGGACCGGAGGTGGTATCGCCTCCGACCAGGCTGCAACCAAAATCGCGGGCGGCGCTGAAAAGCCCGCGGCCAAAATCCCGCAGCCAATCCTCATCGGCGTCAGGCAGGGTCAGCGCCAGGGTGAACCACAGAGGATCAGCGCCCATGGCCGCCAGGTCGCTCAGATTGACCCGCAGCGCCCGCTCGGCAATATCCTGTGGCGCCGCATCGCGGGGAAAATGCACACCGGACACCAGGGTATCGACGGATATCACCAGTTGCTGTCCTGCCGGCGGTTCCAGCAATGCGCCATCATCACCAATTCCCAGCACGACACCCGGCTGGGGGTTTTCGCTGCTGTCACGCTGGAAAAAGCGGCGGATCAGTTCGAACTCGCCCATGGCAGTTCCAGGGCCCGCCGATTCAGCGGGCTTTGCGATCGGCGCGGTCGGCCTGGACTTCCAGCGCGCGCACTTGCGCCGCCACTTTGTCCAGCACACCATTGATGAATTTGTGGCTGTCCTCGGCGCCGAATTTTTTTGCCAGGGACACCGCTTCGCTGATGACGACCTTGTAGGGCACGTCGATGCGATGCTTGAGTTCAAAGCATGACATGCGCAACAGGGCCTGGGTCACCGGGTCCAGCTCATTCAAGGCGCGATCCACCATGTAAGGCGCGAACAAGGCTTCCAAATCGCTCAGGTGCTCGGGCACACCGTGCAGCACGTTATGGAAATAATCGACATCGACATTCTTCATATCGTTGTCGGTGCGGAATTCCGCCTCGATCGCATTCAGGCTGGCACCGGCCATCTGCCATTGATAGAGCGCCTGCATGGCGTAGTGGCGAGCCATGCGGCGTGTGGCGGCGGTGGCGCCCCTGGCGCCGGGAGAAGGGTTATTCATGCAAATACCTGATACTCAAATGCGCCCCAACAGCGACACCATTTCCAGAGCGGTGCTCGCCGCTTCCACACCCTTGTTGCCCGCCTTGGTGCCTGAACGCTCGATCGCCTGTTCAATGGAATCCACCGTCAGCACGCCAAAGGTGACCGGGATGCCCGCCGTGAGCGATACCTGGGCGAGCCCCTTGGTGCATTCGCCCGCGACATAATCGAAGTGAGGCGTACCGCCGCGAATCACGGCGCCCAGCGCAATGATCGCGTCATAGTTGTTGGTCGCGGCGACCTTCTGGGCCACCAGCGGAAACTCGAAGGCGCCCGGCGCGTAGTAGATGGTGATGCTGTCATCCTTGATGCCGTGGCGGCGCAGGGTATCCAGCGCGCCGTCTTTCAGGCTCTCAACAACAAAACTGTTCCAGCGGCTGACTATCAGCGCGTATTTGCCCTTGCTTGCGGCGAAATCGCCTTCGATCACCTTGATGCTGCTCATGCTTGCCTCGCTCAATTCCGAATGGCGGGTAACACGTTACCCATGAAAAAAATAACCAAACAACACTTATTCCGGACTCACGTACTCCACGACTTCCAGATCAAAACCGGAGAGCGCCGAAAAACGCATGGGCACCGACATCACACGCATCTTGCCCACGCCGAGATCGCGCAGTATCTGCGACCCGGTGCCCACCTGTTTGTACAACACTTCATTGCGGCGGCGCTGCTGGCGCCCCGAAATCAACCAATCGATGCTTTCTTCCACCTCGGCGGTGCTCTCGTCGTGACAGATGAGCAGCACGACACCCTTGCCCTCGGCGGCAACCCGCTCCAGGGACTGGTGATAGGTCCAGAGCTTTTCGCCCTCGGAGGAAAAGCGCCTGATTGACAGCACATCGCGCGCGATATCCATCACATGGACCCGCACCAGCGTCGCCTCTGTGGGCGTCACATCGCCCTTGATCATGGCGAAATGCAGATCACCCCGCGCCAGATCGCGGTAGGTGCGCAACTCGAACTCACCGAACAGCGTCTCCACCTTGCGGGTGTTGATGCACTCGACGGTTTTTTCCTTGAGGGTGCGGTAGTGGATCAGATCGGCAATGGTACCGATTTTCAAACCGTGCCGGGTGGCGAATTTTTCCAGGTCCTGGCGCCGCGCCATGCTGCCGTCGTCGTTCATGATTTCGACCAGCACACCGGCGGGAGAAAACCCGGCCAGCTTGGCCAGGTCACAGGCCGCTTCCGTATGGCCGGCACGGCTGAGCACGCCGCCGGGCTGGGCGATGAGCGGGAAGATATGTCCCGGCTGAACGATGTCGCCCGGCTTGGCATCCGGGTGCACAGCGGCGTGAATGGTGCGCGCGCGGTCCGCCGCCGAGATGCCGGTGGTCACGCCCGAGGCCGCTTCAATGGACACCGTAAAATTGGTCGCAAAAGACGATTTGTTGTCGCGCACCATCAGCGGCAGGTCGAGCTGCTCGCAGCGTTCCGCCGTCAGCGGCAGGCAGATGAGACCGCGCGCGTGGGTGGCCATGAAATTGATGTCTTCCGGCCTTACCAGCTCGGCCACCATGATGAGATCGCCTTCATTCTCGCGGTCTTCATCATCCATCAGCACGATCATCTTGCCCTGGCGCAGATCGTCAATCAGTTCTTCAACGGTATTCAATTGCATGGTGCATCTCTAGTGTCAGGCAAAGCCGTGTTTGTTCAAGAATTCGAGGGTGATGCCCTCATGGGGGTCGGCGGCCTTGTCACCCAGCAGCAACCGCTCGAGATAACGCGCCAGCACATCGACCTCCAGGTTGACCCGGGCGCCCGTCCGGTAACCGTCCATGATGGTTTCCCGCAGTGTGTGGGGCACGATATTGAGTTCAAACTCGGCACCTTCAACCCGGTTGACCGTCAGGCTGGTGCCATCCACCGTGATGGAGCCCTTGTGGGCAATGTACTTGGCCAGCTCCCGCGGCGCGCGCAAACGGAAACGTTCGGAGCGGGCATCGGCATGGCGGCCAACCACCTCACCGATACCATCCACATGGCCGCTGACGATATGGCCGCCCAGGCGGGTGCGGGGTGTCAGCGCTTTTTCCAGGTTGACCGCTTGCCCCGGCTTCCATTGCGGGATGGTGGTGTAGTCCAGCGTCTCGCGCGATACGTCCGCCCAATAACCATCGCCAGGCAGGTCCACCACGGTGAGGCAGACACCGTTGGTAGCGATGGAGTCGCCCAACTGCACATCGGACAGGTCCAGCTTGCCGGTCTGGATGCGCAGACGCAGATCCCCCTGGCGGGGCTCCACCGCCACCACCTGGCCAACTGCTTCGATAATGCCGGTAAACATAGGGAGCTCTCTAAAATCTATGGATCGGAAATCCGCTCACGGGCCGTCAGTATTCCATATCCGGAACCGCCGTAATGCGCCAGTCTTCACCGAGGGCGCGCATGTCGCGGATCTTGAGCGGCAGGGCCGAGGCCATGGTGTTCAAGGGCAGTTCGAACAAGGGCCGGGCCTGGCTGCCAAGCAGCTTTGGTGCCATGTAGATCAGCAGTTCATCCACCAATCCCAGGCGCAGGAAACTGCCCGCGAGGGTTGCCCCGGCTTCCACCAGCACCTCGTTGCACTGGCGGCGGCCCAATTCCTTCAGCAGTGCCGGCAGGTCGATACGCCGGTCCGCCCCTGGCAAGCCCAGCAGCTCCACGGCGGCTGGCCAGCCGGTCAATTGTGCCGGTTCGCGGATATCGCCATTGTGCACCAGCAGCACCGGTCCCGGCTGGCGCAGCAGTTCGGCATCCCGCGGCAAACGCAGCTGCGAATCCAGCACGACCCGCAGCGGCTGCCGGGCAGCGATGCTGTCGGCATCGGGCAGTCCCAGGTCATTGGCGCGCACCGTCAGGGCGGCATTGTCCTGCAACACCGTCTCTATGCCGCTGATGATGGCACAGCTGCGCGCCCGCCAGCGCTGCACATCCTCGCGGGCGCGGCGGCCGGTGACCCACTTGCTCTGGCCGCTGGCCATGGCGGTGCGGCCATCCAGGCTCATGGCCAGCTTGCAGCGCACCAGCGGCACACCGCTGGCCATACGCTTGATAAAACCGGGATTGAGTGCCCTGGCATCGTCCTCCAGCAAAGGACCATCCACGCCGATGCCCGCGGCCCTGAGCCTTGCCAGGCCCGCGCCCGACACCTGCGGGTTGGGGTCCTCCATCGCGTAGACCACCCGCTTCACCCCGGCAGCAATCAACGCCTCGCTGCAAGGGCCCGTCCGCCCGGTATGGTTGCAAGGCTCCAGGGTGACGTAGGCCGTGGCGCCACGCGCAGCCTCGCCCGCCGCGGTCAGGGCATCGACCTCCGCATGGGCCTCGCCCGCGCGCCTGTGCCAGCCTTCGGCGACGATCTCATCGCCCTTGACCAGCACGCAGCCCACCCTGGGATTGGGCTGCGTGGTGTATAAACCACGCTCGGCCAGGCGCAACGCCCTGGCCATGAAGGCAGGGTCCCGGACCGTCATCCGGCGGACCTGTTATCCGGCTGCTGCTCCAGGCGATCGATTTCCTGGCGGAATTCGCTCAGGTCCTTGAAGCGGCGGTAGACGGAGGCGAAGCGCACGTAAGCGACTTCGTCCAGCTTTTGCAATTGTTCCATCACCTTCTCGCCGACAACCATGGATTTGACTTCACGCTCGCCGGTGGCCTGGAGAAAATGCTTGATGTGGTTGATCGCGGATTCTATGGCTTCGGTGGGCACGGGGCGCTTTTCCAGCGCCCGCAACAGACCCGCGCGCAGTTTTTCCTCATCAAAGGGCTGGCGGCTGCCATCCTGCTTGATGATGCGCGGCATCACCAGTTCCGCGATCTCGTAGGTAGTGAAACGCTCGTGGCAGGAGAGGCACTCGCGCCGGCGGCGGACCTGGTCGCCCTCGGCGACCAGGCGGGAATCGATGACCTTCGTATCTTCGGCGCTACAGAAAGGACAGTGCATGAACAGGTCTCAGGGGAAAAATGGGCGCATCTTAGCATACTCGGGGCCTGCCCCGGAGCATCGGCGGCAGTCAAACCGGCCTTGGCCGTCAGTAATAGCGCGCCACCAGCTCCGCCAGTTCCCCCGTTTCTTCCATCTGCCGCAGGTGGTCGTTCAATTGCTTGCGCAGCTCGCCGCCAAGCCTCCTGTCGAAGAGGAAATACACCTGGGAAGGTGGAATGATGGATGTGAAATCCCGGAGCTCAAGCGCCGAGGGGGGAATATCCAGCTGCCTGGCCTGCCACTGGATACGGAGTTCTTCCGCCATGTAGTAATCGGCGCGCCCCTGGCGCAGCATCGCCAGCGCGTGGCGGTGGCTGGGTGCCTGGATCAGCTGCAACCGGTGCGCCTTGATCCAATGGTGGAAGCTGGGGAAATAGCCGTAACCGTGGATCACGATCAGCCGCTTGCCCTCCAGCGCCCAATCGCCCGCACGGGCCATGCGGACCAGCATGTAGGGCGTTTCCAATACCGGAATATCGCTGTAATGTCCCAGCGCCAGCACCCGCTCATCCAGCCAGGTGGGAGAGCCGTAGCTGATCCAGCGATCATGGCGCTGGTTGAGCAGGTCCACCTTGATGCGCTTGTAAGGCAGGACTACCGGTTCCAACCGGTAGTCGGTTTTCGCCAGCAGCCGATGGAGGATATCCGTGAGCACCCCGGAGTGTGGAACCCCTTCCTCCGTACTGACGATCTGGTAGGGTTCAGCCGCCCCCTCCGCCAGGATATAGGTGAGTGGCGCCTCGGCACTGACCGGCATGAACCAGGCGGATACGACGCCGAGAAAAAAACAGAGTGCTACCTTCCTGCCTTGCATAGCCTCACTTTCCACGATGAATGAACCGGGCGATACCGGTTTTTGTTCAAGCCTTTTCCACGCAGTCACGCCCGCGGGCTTTGGCACGGTACAACGCCTGGTCGGCCCGGTCAAAAAACTGCGTCAGGGTTTCACCCGGTATGAATTCAGCCACGCCCACGCTGAGGGTAACGACCAATTGGGGATATTGTGGCAAGAGCAGGTGTGAGCTCAACTGGTGCCGGAGTTTTTCAGCCAGTGCCACCCCCTGGTGCAGGGAGCAATCCTTGAGCAACACAAAAAATTCCTCGCCACCCCACCGGCTGATCACGTCGTTATCGCGCAGTTCCTGCTGAAGGCGCACGGCAACGCCGCGCAATACCTGATCGCCCACGCCATGCCCCATGAGGTCGTTGATCCGCTTGAAGTAGTCGATATCCAGCAACAGCGCCGTCAGGGGCTTGCGCGAACGGATCTGCTCGTGGGCCGCCTGGTCGAACACGAACTGGAATGCCTGGCGGTTGAGCAGCCCCGTCAGCGAATCCGTTGCAGCCACGTTTTCCAGCCGGCGCTGGAACCGGTTGACCGTGAACAGGATGATCAGCAGCACCAGCAGCGTGATCGCCGCACTGACGGCCATATTGGCAGCGAATACCCGCTGCAGTGGACGGATTTCCGACGCTTCCGCCTGCTCCACCACCAGATGCCATTTGAGTTCGGGAATATAGCGGGAACTGACGATGATCGTCTGGTCGCCGCGCTCGTAGGTCAGCTGGGTCGGCTCATGGTCGTGGTTGATGATCTGCGAGGCGATGCCAGCCAGGCCGGGATACTCGTGGATGGAGCCGTTGCGGGCGTGCTCGCCCTGGCCGGACACCAGGATTTCCCCATCATCATCGACAAAATAAATCGTGCGCTGGAAGCGCCGCTGCACCTGATCGATGATGCGCGACAAGGTATCCACGGTCAGTCCCACGCCCGTCGCGCCGATAAAACGGCCGTCGTAATCCAGTATGCGGTAGTTGATGAAAATGGTGATGGTGTCGCGGTTGGAAAGATCCCGGTCCACGTTCATCTCATAGGGCTCGCTCATGTCGCGCACCCGGAAGAACCAGATATCCCGCTCTTCATCCTCGCGCACCTGCTTGAGCAGGCCATCGGCGTAGTAATAGTTATAGGTGTTATTGGAAACCAGGAAGCTGGTGATGGTGCCGTATTTCAGCTTGACCTCGTTCAGGTAGCGGGATATCTGGGTAATGTCATTTTCACCCGCCAGTATCCAATCGCGCACGAAGGTATCGTTGGCCATGAGCGAGGAAATGAATGTTGGCCGCAGCACATCCTTCTGGATTTCCGAATAAATGGTATCGCCCGTCAGTGGCAGGCTGTGATCGACCAGGGTATGCCGGACGATATCGCGCGAGACCAGATAGCTTGCAAGGCTGGTCGCCACGAAGCCCGCAACCAGCAGCAAACTCAGCCAGGTCAGGAGACTGTATTTTTTCCACAGACGGTAAAAGCCGTGCATAGTGCTCCTTGATCGAGGCGATACGCGGCGCGGCACACGACAGCCGCGTTGACAGTGAGGCCCATGACGGCAATCAGCAGGCCAGACACGGCAACACTATAGCCCAAAGCCATCCAGGGCCAAAACGCCCGGAGAATTCCAACCATAAAAAAAGCGACCCGAAGGTCGCTTTTTTCAGAGTCATCCGACCAGGGCCGGCATCAATCCCCGTAAACCGGAAACGCCTTGCACACCTCGGCAACCTTCACCTTGACCTGTTCGATCACGGCATCGGCATTGCCCGTTTCCAGAGCGGCAAATATATCGCAGATCCAGTTGGTCAATTGCACACACTCGGCTTCCTTGAATCCGCGGGTGGTGATGGCGGGCGTGCCCACGCGAATCCCCGAGGTCACAAAAGGTGAGCGCGGATCGTTGGGTACGGCGTTTTTGTTCACGGTGATGTGCGCCTTGCCCAGGGCTTCGTCAGCATCTTTACCGCTGTAAGGCTTGCCGATGAGATCGACCAGCATCAGGTGGTTTTCAGTACCGCCGGAAACGATCCTGATACCACGCTCGATAAAGGTTGCCGCCATGGCCTTGGCGTTTTTCACAACCTGTGCCTGGTAAGCCTTGTACTCGGGTGTCATGGCTTCCTTGAAGCTGATGGCCTTGGCCGCAATCACATGCATCAGCGGGCCGCCCTGGCCACCGGGGAATACCGCGGAATTCAGCTTCTTCTCGATTTCCTCATTGGCCTTGGCGAGGATGATGCCGCCACGCGGGCCGCGCAGGGTTTTGTGGGTGGTGGAGGTGGTGACATCGGCGATCTGCACCGGGTTGGGGTACAAGCCTGCGGCGACCAGACCGGCCACATGGGCCATATCCACAAACAGGTAAGCGCTTACCTTGTCGGCAATCTCGCGGAAACGCTGCCAATCCACCACTTGCGAGTAGGCGGAAAAACCCGCAACGACCACTTTTGGCTTATGCTCCAGCGCCAGGCGCTCCACTTCGTCGTAATCGATCAGGCCGGTTTCCGGATTCAGACCATACTGGATGGCGTTGTAATACTTTCCTGATGAGCTCACCTTGGCGCCGTGGGTCAGGTGGCCGCCATGAGCCAGGCTCATTCCCAGGATGGTGTCGCCCGGACTGCACAGCGCAGCGTAGACCGCCTGGTTGGCCTGGGAGCCGGAATGCGGCTGGACGTTGGCGTAGTCGGCACCAAACAACTGCTTGGCACGCTCGATGGCCAGGGCTTCGGACTGGTCGACATACTCACAGCCACCGTAGTAACGCTTGCCCGGATAGCCTTCGGCATACTTGTTGGTCAGCTTGGTGCCCTGGGCAGCCATCACCAGCGGACTGGTGTAGTTTTCCGAGGCGATCAGCTCAATGTGCTCTTCCTGGCGACGCCCTTCGTTCTGGATGCTGGCCCAGATGTCGGGGTCAAACGAAGCGATGGTCTGGCTTTTATCAAACATGGAGACAGTCCTGATGAGGGAGGCTAGGGAAAAATAGGCGCGGATTGTACACCATGGGCCCAAACCCCTTCCACGCAAAAAACTCATCATCCCCATCAATAAAACGCATGTTCCTGTCGGTCGCGTGCCTGCTCTGGAGGATAAAACCCCAGGCTGCGGCCTGGACAGGGTGTACAAAAGACGCATTGACCCACTTGTGCACTGGTGCAAGAATGCCCAACCCGCCGCAGCCCGGCCACCCTGAGCAGGCTTGGCAATCGCGGCGGACCCCAAACTGGCCGGCCAGGATTTCAGGCCGGCGGATGAACCTAGGGACGTTCGGAATGGGAATTCGAAGGTGAAAGGCCTCACGTCTACCCTGTATACGCCCTACCCTCGAGCCGGGCGCTGGATGCCCCTGTGCCATCGATTGACCCGCCTCGGGACCATCTGCCTGCTCCTGCTATCACTCCCAGGCCTCTCGCACACCCTGCCCGTGCTGGACGTGGATGAGGACTTTCGCGAGGCCTCGCTGACACCCTACCTGATGCTGCTGGAAGACCCGGAACAACGCCTCACCCTGGATGACGTCCGCGGCGGAGCGCTGGACGACCGTTTTTTCCGCCCCGGCATCGCCGGTGCCAACCTGAGCTTCACCGACTCGGCCTGGTGGGTCAGGTTGACGATTGCCAACACCAGCCCCCGCGAAACCAAAATCATCCTGCGCCAGGCATACCCGCTGATCGATTACCTGGATCTGTGGGAAGCCACCCAGGGCCAATGGCTCCAGCACTCGACCGGCGACCGCCTGCCCTTTGCCCAGCGCAATATCGTGTATCACGACTTTCTCTTTCCCCTCACCCTGGCACCAAACAGCGACTACACCGTTTACCTCCGCTACCGAACCCAGGGCGCCATGGACATAGCGCTGTCCGCTTCCTCGGCGATCACCGTGATTCAGAATGTCAGCAAGGAACAATTTGCCTATGGGGTCTACTACGGCGGATTCCTGATACTGGTGCTCTACAACTTCTTTATTTTTGTCGTGGTGCGCGATAAAGCCTTTTTGTATTACCTGTGCTACATCCTCTGTTTCGGACTCTACATGAGCGCCAACGACGGATTCTTCTTTCAGTTTTTCCTGCCCAACCATCCGGATACGGCCAATTTCCTGACCCTGGTGCTGCTTGGGCTGTCACTGCTGTTTGCCGTGCAGTTTTCCCGCCACATACTCACGATTCCGCAGTTCTCGCACAAGCTGGACCTGGCCGCCCGGACGGTGATGGGTGTTCTGGCGGTGACCACGCTGTGCGCCTTCATCCTGCCCTATGCCAGCGTTATCGTCGGATTGTCGCTGTTGACGATAGTCGTCATGCCGTTGATTTTCGTCCTGGGCGTGGTCCGGCTCGCATCGGGCTACCCGCCCGCGCAATATTTCATGCTCGCCTGGTCCGCGTTCATTGTCGGCATCATGATTTATATGGTGAAGGTGTTCGGTTATTTTCCGCGGACATTCCTGACGGAAAACATCTTTCAGATCACCTCGCTGATCGAGATGGTGCTCCTGTCGCTCGCGCTCAGCAGCCGTGTGAATGAACTGAAAAAACAAAGCCAGACAGACGCCCTGACGGAAATACCCAACCGGCGCCGTTTCGATGAAGTGCTGCACCAGGAATTTCAGCGCACCCTGCGCAACCAGCAGGCGCTGTCGCTGCTGATGATCGATATCGATCATTTCAAACAGTTCAATGACACCTGGGGGCACAGCCAGGGCGACCGGGTACTCAAGCAGGTGGCGCAACAGCTGCGCGCGTTGATCCGCAAGCCCATGATGCCTTTTCGCTACGGTGGCGAGGAATTCGCGGTGATATTGCCGCGCACGGATGAAAAAAATGCGCGCGTCATTGCCGAGCGCCTGCGCCAGCAACTCAACAGCAAACCCATAGGGCATCACCAGATCAGCGTCAGTATCGGACTGGCGAGCCAGGAGCAGCGGCGCTTCCTGCACCAGCAGGATCTGTTAAACGCTGCCGATGCCGCACTCTACGCCGCCAAGGAAGCCGGGCGTAACCGCGTCATGAGCCACAGCAGCATGGAACCGCTCCTGGCTGCCGCCAGTCTCTGAGCGCCTGGCGGAATCACCCGGTGCTTAGCGCTTGCCGCCCATCAACGACCCGAGTATTCCCCTGACGATCTGCCGCCCCAGGGTGCTGCCGATGGTCCTGGCCGTACTCTTGGCCATGGCTTCCACCACACCCTGGCGTTGACGGCCCTGCGAGGGCGCCCTGGTGGATGTGCTTTTGGTTTTGGCCTCAGCCTGTTCCTCGCGCAAACGCGCTTCGGCGCGCGCCTTCAGCAATTCGTAGGCGGATTCCCTGTCTATCGCCTTGTCGTAAATGCCGCGGTAGGGTGAGCGCGACATGACCTCGGCGCGCTCTTCCTGGGTCAGGGGACCCATGCGCGACGCGGGGGGCGCCACCAGGGCGCGCTCGACCGGCGTGGGGCTGCCCTTGGCATCGAGCACGGAAACGAGCGCTTCACCCACACCCAGTTGGGTGATGACCGTTTCGGTGGAGAAGGCGGGATTAGGCCGGAAGGTCTGGGCCGCCACTTTGACGGCTTTCTGGTCGCGCGGTGTAAACGCGCGCAAGGCATGCTGCACACGATTACCCAATTGACCCAGCACGGTATCGGGAATATCGCTCGGGCTTTGCGACACAAAATAAATACCCACGCCTTTTGAACGGATCAGGCGCACCACCTGCTCGATTTTTTCCAGCAAGACCTTGGGTGCGTTGTTGAACAGCAAATGCGCCTCATCGAAGAAAAACACCAGCAGGGGTTTGTCGGCATCGCCGCGCTCCGGCAACTCTTCGAACAATTCCGCGATCAGCCACAACAGGAACAGCGCATAGAGGCGCGGCTGGTGAATCAGGCGGGTGGCGTCGAGGATATTGACCACACCCGAACCTTCCAGGGTGGTCTGTATCAGGTGCTGCAGATTCAGCTCCGGCTCGCCAAAAAAGATGTCGCCGCCCTGTTCTTCCAGCACCAGGAGCTGGCGCTGGATCGCGGCAATGCTGGCACTGCTCATGGCGCCATAGCGGGCCTCCAGCTGCGCCCGGTTCTCACGTATCCAATTGAGCAATGAGCGCAGGTCCTTCAGATCGAGCAACAGCAGCCCTTCATCATCCGCAATCCTGAAGGCGGCATGCAGCACACCCGTCTGTGTGTCGTTGAGGTCGAGGCAGGCCGAAAACAGCAGCGGACCGAAATCCGACACGCTGACACGCACAGCGTGCCCCTGCTCACCATAGAGATCCCAGAACACGCTGGGGAAGGGGCGCTGGCGGTATTCGCTGATGCCAATGATGCCGAGCCGTTCATCGATTTTGGCGTGCGGCTTCCCGGCCCTGGCCAATCCGGAGAGGTCGCCCTTCACATCCGCCAGCAATACAGGGACACCCGCCGCGGAAAACCCTTCGGCCAGCACCTGCAAGGTAACGGTTTTACCCGTCCCTGTCGCACCGGCAATCAGGCCGTGGCGGTTGGCCATGGACAACAGCAGCTGTTGCGGGTTATCCGGGGTACCGCCGATCACTATGCCGGCATTCGTGGGGCCTGTGCTCATGTCATATCCTCGCCCGCTATCATCCGGGCCGCTGTGGCAATCTATTCCGGCAGGGTAATGTTGAGTTCCAACACCGAACAGTGATCGGAATTATCCAGATTGACCACCACCTGATCCGAATCGATGTTGATGTATTTGCGAATGACTTCGATGATTTCCTGCTGCATTTGCGGCAGGAAATCGGGCTGCTGGCGTTTGGTGCGCTCGTGGGCCACGATGATTTGCAGGCGCTCCTTGGCCAGCGCCGCCGACGATGGCGCGCGCTTTTTGCGCAGGTAATCGAAAATACTCATGCTTAAACTCCCAGCAACCGCTTGAGGAAATTCTTTTTCTGTACGTCCAGAAAACGATGCGGAACCTCTTTGCCCAACAGGCGATCCACCGCATCGCTGTAAGCTTGCCCCGCCTGGGACTCACCATCGAGGATCACCGGCAGTCCCTGGTTGGATGCCTTGAGCACCGCCTCGGATTCGGGAATGACACCCAGCAGCGGGATGGCCAGGATTTCCTCAACATCGGCCACGCTGAGCATCTCGCCCTTCTCCACCCGCTCCGGGTTGTAGCGGGTCAGCAGCAGGTGCTCCTTGATCGGCTCCTCGCCTCGTTCGGCACGGCGGGATTTGCTTTGCAGGATGCCGAGGATGCGGTCCGAATCGCGTACGGACGACACTTCGGGGTTGGTCACCACCACCGCGATATCGGCAAAATAAAGCGCCATCTGCGCGCCCTTCTCGATACCGGCAGGCGAATCGCAGACGATGTATTCAAAATCCTTCGCCAGCTCCTGCAATACCTTGTCCACACCCTCCTGAGTCAAGGCATCCTTGTCGCGTGTCTGGGAAGCTGGCAGCACATAGAGGCCTTCCGAGCGTTTGTCCTTGATCAGCGTCTGGCTGAGGTTGGCCTCACCCTTGATCACATTCACAAAGTCATACACCACACGGCGCTCGCAACCCATGATCAGGTCCAGGTTGCGCAGGCCCACGTCAAAATCGATCACCACGGTTTTGTGGCCGCGCTGGGCCAGGCCGGTACTGATGGCGGCACTGGTGGTGGTTTTACCCACGCCGCCCTTTCCGGAAGTGACAACAATTATCTTGGCCAAGAGAGGCTCCTTACATCGTCAGAGGTTATCAGGCTGTCAGGGGTTCTATGCGCAGGTTTTCCCCGTCGAGATAAATCTGCACCGGCTTTTTGATCAGCGCGGGAGGAAAAGCGTCCCGCAATAAAAAATTACCGGCAATGGAAACCAGCTCGGCTTCCAGGCTCTGGCAGAAAATCCGGGCCGTTTCATCGCCCCGCACACCGGCCAGGGCGCGGCCGCGCAATGCGCCGTACACATGCACGTGGCCATCGGCCAGCACCTCGGCGCCCTCGCTGACCTGGGCCAGGAGAACCAGGTCGGCGCCCTCGGCATACGCCTGCTGTCCGGAACGCACGGGGCGGCTGATCACCCGGCTCTGGCGCTGCACCAGGCGCTCTTCCACGAGCGTTTCCACCTCGACCCGTACCTGCGGCTCGGCCTCGGGCAGTTTCAGGGTCCGCTCGCCGGGACGCGGCAGGATGGCCAGTCCGGTGGCATGGACAGCGGACTCCAGGGAGGGGGGCACAGCGGTGAACGCCAGGGGTTGGAAGCCCAGCGCCCGGCAATCGTCCAGCAGGGCTGCACACTGGGCCGGCGACAGGCTGGCATCGGGATTTTCCAGCTTTTCAAGGCTGATCAATAGCGGCGAGTTAACAAAAAATTGCGGTGCCTGGTCGATTTTCGCCTGCAACTCCCGGCGCAGGGCTTCGGGCTGGTAGTCGGTCAAGGCCAGCACCACCACGCTGACAGTACTGCCCTTGAGTTGAAAACTTACATCTGTCATGCCTGTCTCACTGAATACGGGGGCGTGTTGGCCGCCATTATCAAGGGCGGAGTTGATTAGTCAATAACAAAGGCGGGACAAAGGCGGGTTATTCAGTTTGGGTTAAGCCTCCCGGGGATATAAAGAAGCTGCTAAGGTGTCTAGATGACACGGCTGACGAGATCAAAGCCATGAAACCTCTCACATTGCGCCTGTTTTCATTACTTCTGTTGCTGGCGATTGCCACGCTTCCCGCACAGGCAAATCAGCGCAGCGACTTCTCCGAGGCCCAGCTGGATTCCATGCTGGCCCCCATCGCACTCTATCCCGATACGGTGCTCTCCCATATCCTGATCGCCGCCACCTATCCCCTGGAAATCGTCGAGGCGGACCGCTGGGCCAGGGCCAATTCGGGCCTGGAGGGCGAGGCCGCCGTCAACGCGGCGGATCACCAGGACTGGGAGCCCAGTGTCAAAGCGCTGGTGGCCTTTCCCCATATCCTGCAACGGCTGAGTGATGATCTGGCCTGGACCCAGCAGCTCGGCGATGCCTTTCTCGACGATGAAGCCGCGGTGATGGATGCGATCCAGCGCTTGCGGCGCAAAGCCTATGACGCAGGCAGCCTCGACCGTCTCGAGCATGTGAAGGTGCAGCGCGACCGCGAGGTGATTGTCATAGAGCCGGCTGTGGAGCGGGTAGTCTATGTGCCCGTGTACGACACGCGGGTCGTCTACGGCCACTGGTGGTGGAACGATTACCCGCCCGTCTACTGGCATTACCCCAGCAGCTATGTCTTTATCCATGGCTTCTACTGGGGCCCCCGTATCTATGTCGGTCCCAGTTTTTACTTCAGCAGTTTCCACTGGCACCGTCGCCATGTGGTCTACGTGGACTATCGCCGCTACCCCCAGCGCCCGCATTTCCATACCGGACGCAGCATCGCGCATTACCGGGGCGCGGCACACTGGCGGCACGATCCTATCCACCGCCGCGGTGTGGCCTATCACAATGACCGGGTACGCCAGCACTATGGCAGCAACCGCACCAGTTATTCGCGCACCTATGAAAACCGTGGTGTAACGCCCCGCTGGCAACGCGAATCCGGGCAGTTGCGGACCGGGGGCGCACGCCCCGAGCAACCGCAAAACCGCTATCGCGAAGCGGACCGGGTGCGCCAGCAATTGGGCAACACACCTGATAATCGCAACTGGCGGCAGGGCCAGGGCCAAGAGGCTCAGGTCAACCGTGAAACCCGCAAAGACCCGCAACGCATAGACCCGCAAAGAGACGGGCAGTTGCGCACGAACCGGGAAAGCCAGATTCAGGGCAACACCAGCCGTGACAACCGGCAGGTCGACCAGACCGCGCGCGAGCAGGCCCGGCGCTTTACCGGTGACCAGCGTCCGACACAGCAGACAGGACCGGCCAACACGACCCAGCAGTCCACCAGCGATCCTCGTCCGCAACGTCAAGCCACGCAGCGGGAACAACGCCTGGGAGGCCAACCGGCTGTGCAGGATTCCCCCAACATCCAGCGCACACCCGAAGCCAGGAATACCAGCAGAAATGAGGTAAGGAGTTCCCGGGAAACGAGCCGTCCTCACGTGAGCCCAAGCCGCGAGACATCACCGCGCCAGACCCACCGGCCCCAGGGTGGTGAAAGCCGCGGTGCCAGCCGTCAACCCCGCGGTCAATAGTTGATTGCTGACAGGGGAAACCATCCGTAGCAGAAGCCGGGATGGTTTCCCCACGTCAGCATCGGGCGTCTGCTTTGCTTCTCACTGCTCCAGCAACGTAAAAATTCGCTGCGCTATGTCGGTGTTGTTCATATGACCGATAAAGGCCTCACGCCCACGGCCATAGGCGAACACCTGCACATCCTCTCCGGTATGCCCCAGCGTTGTCCAACCGGTATGGCTGCGCTGATTGATCAGGGCGAGACTGAGACTGGCCACGCCCTTGCGTACAATCTCCTGGTGCGCGGCCGATGCATTGTCCCTTGCCAGTTCCGCCGCCTTATCGAGCAATTGCTGCATGCCCTTGGCCTCCTGGGCAGAGAGGGAAATTCCTGTCAATTCCTGCCACACCGGTTGCCAGTCTTTTGGAGCGGCCAATAATGTCCGCGCGATCTCGGCGCCACTGGCACCTATGCGCCGGATAACCCGGGTGTTCCATTCGTAACGGTTGTCGGCACCGATGGACAGGCCACCGGTGCTGTGATCCGCCGTACCCACGAGCAGTGTGTGCGGATGCTGGTCCACATAATCCTTCAGCAGTTGCAGGGTCGCGGCGGCATCCTGCATTTCCGCCATGGCGCAGGCTATGTCGTTGGCATGGCCACACCAGTCCACCTGGCTGGCTTCCACCAACAGGAAAAAGGGTTTGCGGCCCAGGAGCTTGAGGGCTTTTGCCGTCATTGCGCGCAAATGCAATCGCTGATCCGTGTCGATCACGTGGGGGAGGCCATCCTCCGCAAACAACCCCAGCGCAGGCAGGCGATCGAGCTGATCCAACTCATGCAACGCGGTGAGATAGGTGTAGCCCGCTGCGCGGAATTCAGCGGTGAGGTCACGGTCCTCGCGGGCAAAATATTTTCTGCCGCCACCCAGCATCAGATCGACTTTCAACCCGCCATTGATCCGCCCGTCAAAAAACTGATCGGCAATTTCCGCATAGTTCTGGCGGCTGTTGACGTGCGCCACAAATGATGCCGGTGTGGCATGGTTGATGGTGCTGGTGGCCACGAGGGCGGTTTGATAGCCACGCGCCTTGGTGAGTTCCAGCAGGCTCTGCACCGGCTTGCGATCGACATCCACGCCGATGGCGCCATTGAAGGTCTTGACGCCGGCAGCCAGGGCGGTAGCCGAGGCGGCCGAATCCGTGATGTAAGTCTTGTCACGGGGATAGGTGCGGGCCATGCCCACCAGCAGGCTATCGAAAACCGTTGTCTCGATAGCCTGCGTCGCCGGGTCATCCGCATAGTAACGGTAGGCCGCGGTATAAGCCGGCCCCATGCCATCGCCGATGAAGAAAATGACTGACAGGGGCTCTTCCGCCCACAAACGGGTACTGAGCAGGCACAGTAGAGCGACTATTATTTTTTTCACAAACACGATTCCTCGGAGTATTCGTTATGACAAATGTCATGGGATTTTACTGCACGCCGGCATTGAGAAAGTCGCCCGGCAAGCAGACAATAACCCGTATTTCCGGGTATTCGCAGTTTCCCACCAGCCATGCCGCGGCAAGCACACCATGACGTCACCCAAAAGATCCTTCGAAATACTGGAGCGCTTTGAAGTACCGGCCCTGCGCAAGAAGCAGTGGATCTGGTGGTCCTTCAGCCTCTACTACTTCATTCCCTTGTTTTACCTGCCCTTCGACGCCTGGCGATTCACCGCGATCCTGCTGGCCTTCGTCGTCTTCCTGGGGCTGTCCTTCTGGGCGGGCTGGCTGGATGTGCGGCGGGTGTGGCTGCCACTCAGCGGGATACTCCTGCTGGCGGTGTTCATGACGCCCCTCACCCCCGGCACCAGCACCTTTTTCACCTACGCCGGATTCTTCATGGGATTCTGCCTGCCACTGTCAAGGCTGCTTCCCTGGCTCGCGGTTACGCTGGGCATCATTGTGTCCCTGTACCTGCTGCACAGCTACCCCCTGCCCGTTTTTTTGATGCCCTCCGCCATGGGTCTGATCACCATAGGGCTGGTGGGCCGCATGGAGCGCATCCGCCTCGAGGCCAAGCTGATGGAGGAACGCAGCGAGGCGGAGGTTCGGCAACTGGCCACCATCGCCGAACGCGAGCGGATTGCCCGCGACCTGCACGACCTGCTGGGCCACACGCTTTCCAGCGTCGTGCTCAAAGCCGAGCTGGCCGACAAGCTGTTGCAGCAACAGCAGACGGATGCCGCCAGGCAGCACATGCGGGAATTGCATGACATAGCGCGCGAAAGCCTGAGCCTCGTGCGCCAGACGGTCTCCGGCTACAAGCATCGCGGCCTGTGCGATGAGGTGATGCAATTGTGTGAAAAGCTCCGCGAGCATGGATTCAGCGTGAGCCTGCATGGCGATATCCCCCAGGTTCCCCCGCAGACGGAAACCGCCTTGATCCTCGCCCTGACGGAATTGACCACCAACATCCTCCGCCACAGCAAAGGCAACCTGTGTGAATTGCGCTTTGAACAGCAAGCCGGCCAGTTGCAGATATCGGTGCACGACAACGGCCAGCCGGCCGATGCCCAACCGGGCAATGGCCTCAATGGCATTCGCGAGCGAATGCAATCCCTCGCCGGTGATCTTGGCACGGATATCCAGCAGGGATTCCATTGCATCATCACCCTGCCCCGCGAAGAACCCAACGCATGAAGATCCTCCTTGCCGAAGACCAGGCCATGGTGCGCGGCGCCCTGGCTGCCCTGCTCGGCATGGAACCCGGCTTCCATATCACCCAGGCCGAAGATGGTGACCGCGCCCTGCACCTGTTACGGCAGGAAACCTTCGATGTCCTGCTCACCGACATCGAAATGCCGGGGCGCACGGGATTAGAGCTGGTGCAGTGGCTGCAACAACAGAAGTCTCCCACCAAAAGCATCATCATCACCACTTTCGGACGGGCCGGATATATCCGCCGCGCCATCGATATGGGCGTCAATGGTTTCCTGCTGAAGGATGCGCCCTCGGACGAACTGATCCAGGCACTCTATAAAATCATGGATGGCAAGCGGGTCATCGATGGCGAGCTGGCGCTAATGGCGCTGGGTGAAAAGGACCCCCTCAACGACAAGGAGCGGCGCGCACTTCGATTGGCGGGTGAAGGCAAGACCACAGCCGACATTGCCAGCCTGCTTTGCCTGTCGGAAGGCACCGTGCGCAACTATCTGTCAGAAGCCATTGCCAAACTCAACGCCGCCAACCGGATCGATGCCGCACGCATCGCCCGCCAGAAGGGTTGGATATAACCCTGTAACAGACTGGTTGAACGCCTATCAATCAAAACGGCACAGGCGCCTGGGCCTCCACTGCTTCACCAGTTCGCGGATGCAGAAAACGCAGGGTGGTGGCATGCAACAGCAAACGCGGCGCGGCCTGGTGACTGTCTCCGATGCCATAGAAACCACACCCGAGAATAGGATGCCCCAGCGCCCACAGATGCAATCGCAATTGATGCGATCGCCCGGTGATGGGATGCAGCTGCACACGGCTCGTACCCGCCTCCACATCCCGCATCAACACCTTGTATTCAGTCAACGATGGCTTGCCGGTTTTATGGCATATCTTGTATCTGGGACGGTTTTCCACATCGGGCGCAATCGGCAGGTCAATGACACCTTCGTCATCAGCCATCAATCCCTGCACGACAGCAGTGTAGGTTTTTTCCAGACTGCGCGCCTGGAACTGGCGGCTGATATGCGACAGGGCAGCCTTGCCCAGAGGCACCACCATGACGCCCGAGGTATCGAAATCCAGGCGATGCACCATGGCGGCATTGGGATAATCCGCTTGCAGGCGGCTGATGACCGAATCCCTGTTCAGGGGATGGCGGCCGGGAACACTGAGCAGGCGCACCGGCTTGTCGATCAGTAAAAAATCCCGATCCACCCGCAACAGCGCCACAGCCTCATGGCAGTGAGGAAGCACCTGTAAGTCATCAAGAGAGCCAGTCACATAACACCCCAACATCTGTAGCCCGGCATGATAGCAGGGAGCCTGCTAGACTTGGCATTTGCCGATGCCCGGCCGAATCCGCCATTTTTTGATAACAGAGGCAACAGCCACCATGAGCAATGACCCCGTTCCCAACAAAAAGCCCGGTTTCTGGCAGATCGTGGCCAGCACGCTCGCCGCCGCGTTTGGTGTACAGAGCAACAAAAACCGGGAGCGCGACTTCAGTGGTGGCAACATTTACACCTACATTGCCGCGGGTGTCATTTTCACAGCATTCTTTGTCGTGGGAATGATATTGCTGGTGAAACTGGTGCTCAGCGCCAGTGGTGTATAGAAGGGAAGATGAGCCGGGTGCCCTGACCGGACGGCACAAACCAAACCAGCCAGGACCCGCTGCTATCGGAACCGGGCGGGCTACTACTGGCCACTGACCCAGAAAATGCAGGTAACAACGAAGATGGCAACAAGCGCTACAGCCGCTACAGCATCCGCGATGCTGTCATTGCGCTCTTCAAGCTCTATAGGTTCATTCATTATTTTTATACTCCTGTGCTGAATCTGATCGTTTACTGCTTGGGTTATCATGCTGCACCAAAAAAGGACGCAGCGAAGGAATGCGGATTCTTAGCATAGATTCTTACGACAACGCAAGAAAAAAAGCCAAAATATAACCAAATAGCATGAATTTAGGCCAAAAAAGTCATTCAAAAGCCCTAAACCCCCTGTTACCTTAGCCACCCCGCTCCTGGCAAAGGCCAGCCTGGCGGCTCGCCGCACAGGGGCGAATAGTGTATCCTGCGCGCCTGTTTTTGCCCGGCCCGAGTGCCGCGCTGCTTCTTCTATATATCAGGGTTCATCAGCCTTTATGTATATCTACGACGACTACGATCACCAGATCCTGCGCGAGCGTATTGCCCAGTTTCGTGACCAGACGGCCCGTTTCCTGGCAGGCGACCTCAAGCCCGAGGAATTCCTGCCCCTGCGGTTGCAGAACGGTCTCTATGTCCAGCGGCTCGCGCCCATGCTGCGCATCAATGTCCCTTACGGCATGCTGAATTCCACCCAACTGCGCCGCCTGGCCCATATCGCCCGTCATTATGACAAGGGCTACTGCCATGTAAGTACCCGCCAGAATATCCAGTTTAACTGGCCCGATCTGACGGAGGTGCCGGATATCCTCGCCGAATTGGCTGAAGTCCAGATGCACGGCACCCAATCCAGCGGCAACTGCATTCGCAACACCACATCGGACCAGTTTGCCGGCGTGGCGGAAGATGAAGTCATCGACCCGCGGCCTTATTGCGAAATCATTCGCCAGTGGTCTACTTTCCACCCGGAATTTGCCTTTCTGCCGCGCAAATTCAAGATTGCCGTCACCGGCTCACACAAGGACCGCGCCGCGGTACAGGTGCATGACATCGGTCTCCAGATCGTTGTCAGTGAAACCGGCGGGATCGGCTTCAAGATTTATGTGGGCGGTGGCCTGGGCCGCACGCCCGTCATTGGCAGTGTGATCCGCGAGTTTCTGCCGGAAGAAGACCTGTTGTCTTACCTGGAAGCCATTTTGCGGGTCTACAACCAGTCCGGCCGCCGCGACAACAAGTACAAGGCACGCATCAAGATCCTGGTGCGGGCACTGACCCCTGAGGTTTTCACGCAGGAAGTGGAAGCCGAATGGCAGCATCTGAAGGACGGCTACAACAAGCTCACCCGCGCAGAGATTGATCGCGCCAAAGGTTTCTTCACCCAGCCGCCCTACGTGACGCTGGATGCGGCCGCCGCCCAGGCACAGTTGTATGCCCAATCCGCTGAATACCCGGCGTTTGGTAAATGGCTGCAACGCAATGTGCGTGGCCACAAGATACCCGGCTATGCGGCTGTGACCCTCTCGCTCAAGCCGACCGGCGTTGCGCCCGGTGACATCACCGACACGCAACTGGAAATCATCGCCAACCTCGCTGATGAATTCAGCTTTGGCGAGGCTCGCACTACCCATGAGCAAAACATCGTACTGGCGGATGTGAAGAAGACCGATCTGTTCGCCTTGTGGCAAAAAGCCAAGCAGGCCGGTTTCGCCACGCCCAACATCGGCACCATCACCGATATCATCTGCTGTCCCGGCGGTGATTTCTGTTCGCTGGCCAACGCCAAATCCATCCCGATCGCCGAAGCCATCCAGCGCCAGTTTGAAGACCTTGATTATGTTTACGATCTTGGCGATATCGACCTGAATATCTCGGGATGCATGAACGCCTGCGGCCATCACCACGTAGGCCACATCGGTATTCTGGGCGTGGATAAAAAAGGCGAAGAGTTCTACCAGGTGCAACTGGGTGGCAGTGCCAGCAATGATGCCTCCCTCGGCGATGTACTCGGTCCCTCGTTCGGCGCCGATGACATGCCCCAGGTCATCCAGAAACTGATCGACGTCTATGTCGAAAACCGCACCGACGAAGAACTCTTCATCGATACCTATCGCCGCATAGGTGCCACCCCCTTCAAGGAGCGTGTTTATGTCAAAGCTCATTAAAGACGGCACTATCATCGAGAATACCTGGACACTGCTCGCCAAGCCGGAGGGTGACGCCAGCGCCGCCGAGGTGCCCGCCGGGCAGGTCATCGTTCCGCTGGCGGTCTGGCAGGCGCAAAAGGCGCAGCTCCAGGCGCGCAAAGACATCGGTGTCTGGCTCGACAGCGATGAAACAGCCCATCAGCTGGGTGAGGATGCCCTCTCGCTCCCACTGGTCGCGGTGAACTTCCCGGTATTCATGGATGGCCGCGCCTTTTCCGCCGCCCGCCTGCTGCGCGAGCGCTACGGATTCAACGGCGAATTGCGCGCAATCGGCCACTTCATCCGCGACCAGCTTTGCTATTTGCGCCGCTGTGGCGTCAATGCCTTCGATTTTGCCCGTGACGATATTTCCCTGGAAGAATCTCTCCAATCGCTGAATGATTTCACGGAATACTATCAAGCATCCGTTGACCAGCCCTTGCCCCTGTTCCGCCGCAGGGCATAACTCTCGAAACGACATGCTCTCTACATAAAAAGCCCGGCAATGCCGGGCTTTTTATTGCTTGCCGACAAGCTGTCAGCTGCTGAAAAACCGCTGTAGATCCTCAGCTTCCCACATGGTGTCCTGATAACCAAGCTCCATGAGTTCCTGGATGAATTCGTGGACAAACAACAGGTAGCTCGCTGCCGTCGCACCCCCACCTTTGGCGGTGGCGCCTATGGTGCGCAGGAAAAAACGCATACCCCGCGGAAGGTAGCGGACATTGCGCCCGGCGATGACATCGAGCGGCCGCGAGGGTGAAATCACCTTGTTGTTCACGGGCCGCAGCTCCAGCCCGGCCGCCAGGCGTGTTTCCTCAGGAATCAGGTTGATCAGTTGGTTCAGCCGCTCCAGGTGTTCCAGGTCACTTTCCATACCATCGATAAACGCGCTGTTGAGCAAGTGACCCACGATCTGGGCCATGGAAGGCGAATGACGGGTGGGCTTGCGCTTGCCCCAATGCTGGGCCTTGCGGTTGCCGCTGACACCAATCACAAACAGCGAGTCCGCGCCCAGATGCAACGCAGGACTCATGGGTGCCAGTTGACGCAGCGCGCCATCACCAAAATATTCACGGTTGATGCGCACGGTGGGAAATATGGTAGGAATGGCCGAGGAGGCAAGCAGATGCTCCAGCTTCAGTCGGGTAGGCACACCGGAGCGGCGATAACGATTCCAGCCGCTGAGTTCGGGATGCCCCTGAAAAAAACTGACTGTCTGCCCGGAGGAATAGCCCATGGCTGAAACACAGACGGCATAGAGTTTTTCGCTGGCGATCGCGTGATCCAGATTCTCGAAACGGATGCGGCTGCCAAGCAGGTGCCAGAGCGGCGCATTGTCAAGCAGCGACAGAGGCTTGCGCTGCCCAACACCCTGGTTGAAAAGCGACAGACCCAGCAGGCTGATGCCTTTCATCAAATCATTCCAGTTGTGGAGATAGATATGGCCTGGAGTGAGTTCACTCCACATCTTCGCCAACGCGGTCACCGCGTCGCGGAAGGTGCCGGGGTGCGCCGCCAGGGCCAGGGCATTGATTGCCCCGGCGGAGGTGCCGCAGATGATCGGAAAGGGATTGGTAACGTCCTCGGGCAGCAATTCCACCAGGGCCTGGAGGACACCCACCTGATAGGCCGCGCGGGCGCCACCGCCAGAGAGCACCAGTGCGCGGCGGCTCACCGGTTTTTGTTCATCACGGACCGCCATGCGTCAGTCGTTGTCCGCGCCGGGATTGTAGGGCTCCACCAACAGCGTCATGCCCTCGGCGCCAACGACCGTCACTATGCTGCCCTGTTCAATATCCATCGCGGATTTCACGTTCCAGAGCGCGTCCTCGATCTGCACCTTGCCGGTGCCATGCCGCACGGGCGTCAACAGTGACACACGACGGCCGATCAGCCGCTGCACCCGTTCATTGAGCAGCGGTTGTTCGGTCCTATGGTTGAAACGGCGGAACTTTTTCCAATAGACCAGCGAGTAGACAACCGAGAGACCGGCAAAAAGAATGAACTGCCAATACCAGGCCATATCGCCAAAAATAGCCTTGAGAACCGCGACGGTGAGTGCGGAAATTCCCAGGCCCAGCAAAAAGCCGCCCGTGCCAAGCATTTCCAGAATGAGAATCAGCAGGCCCAGGGCGAGCCAGTGCCAGGATTGCAGAGAGTCCAGGAATTCCATAAATGTCCGCCGAAAGAAATTACGATGTTTTGGCTGCTTTGATCAACTCGTTGATACCGCCAATGGAACCGATCACACTCGATGCATCCAACGGCATGAGTATCACCTTGCCATTGTCGGATGCCGCCAACTGCCCCAACGCGTCCACATATTTCTGTGCGACAAAATAATTGATCGCCTGCGGGTTGCCGTTTGCAATAGCCTCGCTCACCAGTGACGTGGCCTTGGCTTCGGCCTCCGCTTCCCGCTCGCGCGCCTCGGCTTCGAGGAAGGCGGATTCCCGCAAGCCTTCAGCCTTGAGGATTTGCGCACGCTTTTCACCCTCGGCAACCTTGATGGCCGCCTCGCGCTCGCCTTCGGCGCGCAGGATCTGCGCGCGTTTTTCACGCTCGGCCTTCATCTGGTTGGCCATGGCATCCACCAGGTCGCGCGGCGGCGTGATATCGCGGATCTCGATCCGGGTTACCTTGACGCCCCAGGGACTGGTGGCCTCGTCCACTTTCATCAGCAGGCTGGTATTGATGACATCGCGGTTAGACAGCATGGCATCCAACTCCATGGAGCCGACAATAGCACGTATATTGGTCATCATCAGGTTCTGCATCGCCAGGGAAAGGTTATTGATTTCATAGGAGGCCTTGGCGGCATCCAGTACCTGGTAGAAACATATTGCATCGACACGCACCATGGCATTGTCGGCACTGATGACTTCCTGCGGTGGAATATCCAGCACCTGTTCCATGATCAGCACCTTGCGGCCGATGGAATCGACGAAGGGAATGATCAGGTGCAATCCGGGATTCAGCAAACGTGTGAATTTGCCAAAACGCTCCACCGTCCAGTTCTGCCCCTGGGGCACACTTTTGATGCCCTTGACGATCAGCACAACGGCGAATACAACCAGAATCAAGATGGTTTCGTTAAAAATGCCCATGGCTATATCCTTGGTGATTAAGCATGTAAAACCTATCGGAGTTCGCGCCGCAATACCTTGCCCACGTTGGACTTGGGCAGCTCGCTGCGGAATTCCACCTGATGCGGAACCTTGTAAGGTGTCAATTGTGTCTTGGCATAAGCGCGGACCTGCTCAGCCGTCAGCGCAGGATTGCTGCTGACCACGAATGCCTTGACCACTTCATTGCCTTCATCATCCTTCACACCGACGACAGCCGCTTCAACGATATCGGCATGGTTGGTGAGCACATCTTCCACCTCATTGGGAAAGACCTTGAAGCCGGAAACATTGATCATGTCTTTTTTGCGATCGACGATCTTGATGTATCCATCCGCCTGGATGATCGCGATGTCTCCGGTTTTGAACCAGCCGTCATCGTCGAGCACCTCGGCGGTGGCGTCCGGCCGCTGCCAATACCCTTTCATCACCTGGGGGCCACGCACGCACAACTCTCCCGGCTCGCCAGTGGGCAGGCTCCTGCCTTCATCATCAATCACCTTGCATTCGGTATCCGGCAAGGGCGTGCCCACCGTTCCCATCTGCACCGCATCCGGTTGATTGATAGCAACCACTGGTGACGTTTCCGTTAAACCATAACCTTCACTGATGGGACTACCGGTCACTTGTGTCCAGTGACGCGCGGTTTCCGCCATCAGCGCCATGCCGCCGGATGACGTCAAATGCAAGTGGCTGAAATCCAGCTTGATAAAATCCGGATTGCGCAACAGCGCGTTAAACAAAGTATTCAAGCCGACAAAACAGGTAAAAGGCTTACCCTGGATGGCCGACACAAAAGCGGGAATATCACGCGGATTGGGAATCAGCAGATTGTGGTTTCCCAGCGACAGTGCCGAGGTACAGTGAATCGTGAAGGCATAGATGTGATACATCGGCAGGGGCGCGATATACAACTCCTGGTTGGGGCGGAATACCTTGTGCATATGCAGGTTGACCTGCAGCATGTTGGCCACCAGGTTGCGATGGGTGAGCATGGCTCCCTTGGCAACGCCGGTGGTGCCACCGGTATATTGCAGGACCGCCACATCATCGGGTGTGACGGTCACCGGCTTGCAAGGTTCCTGTGCTTTGTCCAGGGCGTCGCGCAAGGATGTCTGCCGCGAAAAATGAAAAGGCAGCACCATCTTTTTGATGTACTTGACCACAACATTGATCAGCAGGCGCTTGAGTGGTGGATGCAGATCCGCAAGCTCGGTGACGATCACGTCCTCCACCGCGGTTTCCGGCAATATGGCGGCGGCATTTTTGGCGATGTTGGCCAGGACCACCAGGGCCTTGGCTCCCGAATCGTTCAATTGGTGCTTGATCTCACTCGGGGTATACAGCGGGTTGGTATTCACCACCACCAGGCCCGCGCGCAACGCGCCAATCACCGCCACGGGATACTGGAGGATATTGGGTAGCTGGATCGCAATCCGGTCACCCGGTTGCAGTGTGGTGTGATGCTGCAAATAGGCCGCAAAACGGGCGGACAAGCGATCCAGTTCACCATAGGTCAGGGTTTGATTCATGCAGGTGAATGCGGGACTGTCGCGGTATGTTTGACAGGCCTCGATAAAAACCTCGGGCAACGTGCGGTTATAATCCAGGGACATGCGGCACGACTCCTCTTTTATTGTGAATGTGTCCAGTATAGCCGAATCATCGGCCATGACTCCGGCCCGGACTACCCGGGCCGGGCCACTACCCGTTATTCAGCCGCAAAGACGCGTGTGAGGAAATCGCGCATTTCCTGCCAGGAGGCAACATCCGCCGCGGCGTCATAGCCAACGGGCATGTCGAAGCGTTTGGCAACGGCATCGGCCGCCGGATTGGTGAAACTATGCTTGGCGTTGGGGTAGCTCACCACTTTGTAGGGAACGCTGGCGGATTCCATTTCCGCCTTGAAGGCAGCCACCTGCTCTTCGGGAATCATGGGGTCTGCCGCGCCGGTCAGCACCAGCACTTCCGCCTTGACCTTGTCTTTTTCCGCAGGCGCCTGGGTACCCAGGGCACCGTGAAAACTCACCACGCCACGCAGGTCCACCCCACGGCGCGCCGCATGCAGCACGGTGGCGCCGCCAAAGCAGTATCCGATAGCCGCAATCCTGTCCGCATCCACGCCCGGTTGCTGCCTCAGCAGGTCGAGCGCCGTGTCGAAGCGTTTTTCCGCCTCGGGAATGTTGCTGATGACCGCCTGCATGAACTCGGTGGCCTGCGCGGGATGCTCCGCGAGTTTGCCGGTACCGTACATATCCAGCGCCAGGGCCACATAGCCCAGCCCGGCCAGCATTTCGGCACGCTTGCGCACATAGTCGTTATGTCCCCACCACTCATGCACGACCAGGACCCCCGGGCGCTTTTCGGACACGCTGTCATCCCAGGCGAGATAACCGGTGAAGCTTTCACCCTCGACCTTGTATTCAATCTCCTGGGTTTTGACCGCTGCCTGGACACCCAGCGCCAACAGCCAGGTCAGGCAGAACATCATGCATTTTTTCATGGAAGGCTCCTTTTTCGGATGAGTGGTGTTTCGGATGAGTTGTGAATCGGCAGTCATGGTTGAATCAGGGCTGCGGATGGAGTTGGAATTCCGGTGCAGTATACGCATCTGCCGCGGCATCCCCCAGCCTGTCCGAAAGGCCGGCCCGCGCCAGCAATTGCAGCAGGTCCCGGGTCAGGGCCGCGGTAAAACCCCAGATTTCATAGTGTTGATAGTGGTAGGCCGGCACATGGAGTATTTTCCCCTGGCGCTCGAAGCAGTCCGTGCGCACCTGGAGCCCTTCTTCAAATGCTGCAAGAGGGACCTGGAATATCGCGTCCAGTTCACCGGGATCGGGTTTAAGTGGCCAGGCATCGGTGACCAGGCCGACGAAGGGGTGCACCAGGGTACCGGCCAGGGTGTGGCGTGGATGCCAGGCCCCCAGCAGCTCCACCGCGGCGGCGGGCAGGCCGATCTCTTCCCAGGTTTCACGCAGGGCCGTGTCTATCAGGCTGGTGTCGCCCGGCTCCCACATGCCGCCGGGAAAAGCCACTTCGCCCGCATGCCGGGTCAGGTGGGGTGCGCGCAGGGTATAGAGCAATTGCGGTTGGGGCTGGAGCCAGATAAGCGCCAGAACCGACGCCTGACGGGCGAAATCGGCCTCCGCGGAACCGGGGCCGCAAGGCAGGAGATATTGACGCAGTCGGGACCAATCAGGAGCCATGGATTTACCCGGTGTCCAAAGGGATAACCATAACACAGAAGTCGCCCGGCTGGCGCGGATCGCGGTCAGCCCGTGGGACCGGGCAGGCTGTCAGGATCGGCGAGGCGCCAGATATCGTAGGCGGGCTCCTCGTAGGGATGGGCGGCCTTGAGTGCGGCGAGAACGGCGGCAATGCAATCATCCGCGCAGACCATCTCGACCCGGTACTCGGGAACGCGCGTCAGTTGATTCTGTTCGCCGATGAACGCCTGGCTGCCGGCCAAGGGGCGGAACTGCCCCTCGCCCAGTTGCTGCCAGGCGCAGCTGTCGTAATATCCCACGCGCCCGGCACCAGCCGCGAATACAGCGGCCTTTACCGCCTCGAGATGCGAGGGTGGAACAAAAAACACCAGCTTGAACATGGCGATACCCAAGGGGCGGCCACGCCGCCGCCCGTCAGATCACACGAACCGCGATGACATGCTCAACCGCCCTGATGGCGTCGATCACCGATGCGCTCGGTGCCTGCTCCAGGTCGATGATGTTGTAGGCAACATCACCGCGGCTCTTGTTGACCATATCCACCACGTTCACCTTGCTGTCGGCCAATATGGACAGCACATGCCCCAGCACACCGGACACGTTTTCGTTGGCGAAGGTGATGCGCGCGCCTATACCGGCGGTGCGGTCCATCTGCACGCCGGGGAAGTTGACCGAATTGCGGATGTTGCCGTTTTCCAGGTAATCCATCAGTTGATCCGCGGCCATGATCGCGCAGTTTTCCTCGGCTTCCTCGGTACTGGCGCCGATGTGCGGCATGGCGTAGACATCCTTGCGGTTGAGCAGTATCGGCTCGGGAAAATCACAGATGTACCTGCCCAGTTGGCCGGCATCCAGGCTCTCCACTACCGCGTGGGCATCCACGATGGCCTCGCGGGCGAAATTGAGCAGCACCGCGCCCTTCTTCACCGTTCTGAGCGTCTCGGCGTTGATCATGTGTTTGGTGACGGGCAGCGCGGGCACATGCAGCGTGATGTAGTCGGAGCGGGCCAGCAGGGACTGGAGGTTTTCCATGCGTCCCACCCGGCTGGGCAGGCGCCAGGCGGCCTCGACGGACAGTGCGGGGTCGAAGCCGACCACATCCATACCCAGCGCCAGGGCCGCATTGGCAATCAGCGAACCAATAGCGCCGAGACCGACGATACCCAGGGTCTTGCCCTGCAACTCACCACCGGCGAAATTGGATTTTTCCTTCTCCAGCAGTTTCGACATCTCATCGGCATCGGTCATGTGGGTCAGCGTCTGGACATAGGCCATGCCCTCGAGGATGCCGCGCGATCCCAGCAGCATGCCCGCCAGTACCAGCTCTTTTACCGCGTTGGCATTGGCGCCGGGCGAATTGAAAACCACCACGCCTTTTTTGGTGTATTCCTCCACGGGAACATTGTTGGTGCCTGCGCCGGCGCGGGCCACGGCCTTGACGGATTCGGGCAGGGGCTCGCCGTGCAGCTTGTGGCTGCGCAGGATATAAGCGTCCGGATGACCGATGTCGCTGGCGACTTCGTATTTTTCACGGGAAAAACGGTTGAGTCCTTTGACGGAAATGGTGTTGTAGGTTTTGATCTTGAACATGAAACTTTCCTATGCAATCGCGGGAAAAGCGGCGGATGAACCGCCGCGCTCGACTCAAGCCTGGGTGGCCTGCTGATAGGCCCAGGTCAGCCAAGGCAGCAAGGCTTCGATATCGGCCTTGTCGACGGTGGCGCCACACCAGATGCGCAGCCCGGCGGGGGCGTCGCGGTAAGCGCCTATGTCGTAAGCCACGCCTTCTTTATCCAGCAACTTGACGATGGCCTTGACCTGGTCCGCCGTTGCCTTGAGGGTGAGGCACACGCTGGTGTTGGAACGGGTTTCCGGTACCTGCGGCAGGAAATCGATCCAGTCGTTCGCGGCCACAAAGTTTTCCAGCACCGCCAGGTTGGCATTGGAACGGGCGATGGTTTCCTTGACCCCGCCAATGGATTTCACCCAGTCCAGCGCGTCCAGGTAATCAGCCACGGCCAGCATGGATGGGGTATTGATGGTGTCGCCCTTGAAGATGCCTTCGGAGAGTTTTCCACCACTGGTCATGCGGAAAAGTTTGGGCATGGGCCAGGAAGGCTTATAGGTCTCCAGGCGTTCCACCGCGCGCGGGCTCAGGATCAGCATCCCGTGGGCCCCTTCGCCGCCCAGGACTTTCTGCCAGCTGAAAGTGATCACGTCGAGTTTTTCCCAGGGCATTTCCATGGCGAAGACTGCCGAGGTGGCATCGCAAATGGTGAGGCCCTGGCGGTCATCGGGAATCCAGTCGCCATTGGGCACCTTCACACCCGAGGTCGTGCCGTTCCAGGTAAACACCACATCGTTGTCGAAATTCACTTTGCCAAGGTCGGGCAGCAAGCCGTAATCGGCCTCGTGCGCATTGACCGCCAGCTTCAGCTCCTTGGTGGCATCGCTCAGCCAGCCCTTGCCAAAGGACTCCCATTGGAGAATGTCTACACCGCGGGCTCCCAACAGGGACCACAGGGCCATCTCGACAGCACCGGTATCGGAACCCGGCACAACACCCACCCGATAACCTGCCGGCAATCCCAGGAGACTCGCCGTATCCTCACAGGCGCGCTGCAAGGCAGCCTTGCCGATGGTGGAGCGGTGGGAACGTCCCAGGGTGGAAATATCAAGCTGGTCCAGGCTGTAGCCGGGACGCTTGCTGCAGGGGCCGGAGGAGAAATTGGGATTGCGGGGTTTTACCTGTGGTTGCATGTTAATCCTCTGCATCAGAACTCAACGAATGAAACACCCCGGATACGGCTGGCGGGGGTCACTGGCGCCTTTCACGGGACATCCGGCGTCGGGTAGGCGTCAAAGTCAAAAAAACCAGTGGGAAATGGGGGCGTGATTATGCCAGCAAGGTGCCAAATAACCTAGGGGCGGCGAGAGCAGTAAGGGTATGGACACAAAAAATTTCCGGGAGAAATTTTTGACGCCGCACCAGCGGCAGCCTCGCAGGGGTGGCGGCCATGAACGGGACGCCACAAAAAAAAGCCCTCTACAAAGTAGAGGGCAGAGGGAGACGTCGATGCATCAACCAGACATCGACGGTGAGAGACTGTTGTGTCACCCCGGTGCACTGAAGCAACCGCAATGACAGGCATTCTGCAGGCTTGATGTTACCGTTTTATCTCAACGGGAGGCGACCGTCAGCCTTGAGTTAACCGCATTCTGGCACACAAATGGTCGCCTGTACCAACTTTTGTATCAATTTAGCCAAAAGTCTGTGAAAACGGCAACCTGAAAATCAGCTTTTTTTGATGCGTATCGGTTACATAAATAAAAACAATCAGCAAAAGTAGTTTCATCCTGGTAGGGACGGGCAGCTTATCCCTGGGCCAGGAGGCGGCGCAGATCGATGATGGCCGCGTTGGCCCTGGAGATATAGGACGCCATCACCAGGGAGTGATTGGGCAGGAGCCCAAAGCCACTGCCATTCAGCACCATGGGGCTGTAGATGGTCTGCTGGGTGCCCTCGAGTTCGCGGATGATCTGCTGCAGGCTGACCAGGGCATTTTTCTTGTCCAGTACCTCGGCAAAATCGACCTCCACGGCGCGCAGAAAGTGAATCAGCGCCCAGGCCGAGCCCCTGGCTTCAAAAAGCACATCGTCCAGTTCCGTCCAGGGGGTTTTGACCAGGGTATCGGCCCTGGCTGCCGGTGAAGCCGGCGCATCCGGACCGCCGGCCAGGTCGGTATTGAGCCGTTGCTGGCCCACACTGGCACTCAGGCGCTGCGACAGGTTGCCCAGGCGCGTCTCCACCGTGGACAGCCAATAATTGAGGTTGTCGGCGCGGGCAAAGAACTGGGCGTCCCCCTTGTCACTCGCCAAGCGGTCGAGATAACGGTTGAGGTAGCGGATTGCCTCGCGGTACTGGGATTCGCTGGCGGGCAGGATCCAGGAGTTGTTGTCGAAGTTGAAGCGCGGCTCGGCCAGTATGAGGTCCACATCCTCGCGGGACTGGGACTGTGAACGGCTGAAGGCTTCGCGCATGGCCTTGCTGAGATCCCGCACCTGGACCAGCACACCGAATTCCCAATTGGGCATGTTATCGAGCCAGATGCCCGGCGGGGTGATGTCATTGGTGAGATAGCCGCCCGGTTTGTCGAGCAGGGTTTCCGCCACGCTGATCAAGGTGACCGTCGTGGTGGCGCCAACCACCGGCTGCAGTTGCCGCTCCGCCAGTACCCGACTGGTTTGCTGGCGCACATCGACGAGCGAAGGCGTGATGCTCCAGTAGATTCCCACCAGCACCATGATCAGCAGGTAAGCCAGCAGCAGGAACAGTGGCAGCCGCCACTTGAGCGATGCCCGCTGGATATCCTCCTGTGTGTCGGCATAGTCATCCTTCACGCGGCGAACCCGTTGCAGCCACCAGTGTCTCAATCCGGAAAACGCCATCTCTTCCCTCCTGTGCCAGGCACATTCACTCAATTGTGGGGCTGATCGAACCGGCTCCTCGCCCTGGCCACGACCGGCAGGCGGGAAGCATCGCTGAATATCAGGGTTAAGTGTAGCTCGTCGCCTGTCTGCAAGCCTGGAGCCAGTTCGAACAGCATGATGTGCAATCCGCCTGGGGCAAAATCCACCCGGCCGCGGGCCGGCACGTCCAACTCTTGTTCACGGCGCATACGCATCATGCCATCCACATGGGTGTGGCTATGGATTTCCGCGCGCGCGGCCTGCGCGGTTTCAACCCCGACCAATCGGCGAGGCTCTTCGCTCTTGTTGAGCAATGAAAAATAGGCGGCGGTGACGTTCCGTCCCGGCAAGGGCACATGCACATAGGCACCCTCGACATCCAGTCCGCCAGCCAGGCGCTGTTCGGAGTCGCCCGCCTGAGGGGCCGGGGCGGCGATCAACGCCAACAATAACAACCAGGAACGATAGACGGATGTTAGGGCCATGGCATCACTCCCGTTCGGTATTCAGGGTTCATTGAATAGGGACAAACTGGATACGCGGCTGGTTGGCAATGCGTATGTCGCCACGCAGCAGGTAATCCTCCAGGGCTTCGCGCATCTGCGAATAAATCCACCGGCCCTCGGCATCGTTGCGCGCATAGATGATCACCAGGTCATCACGCGCCCGGGCCTCGCGGGCCAGTTCGCCCAAGCGGGCCTGGATGGCCTGTGACTTGCGGGTCAGCTCCTGCACATCCAGCAAGCGCTCGTCCGGGCCGGGCTTGTAGGCGGGCGGTGGCGGATTGGCGGCACGCTGGCGGCGCAGCAGTTGGGTCGTTTCTTCCAGCAGGGGACTTTGTGGATCTATGCCGCGGGCATTGTTGATCTGCGTTTGCGCCAGGGAATAATTACCCCGCCCTATGCTGCCGCGCGCCATCTCGATATAGCGCAGCGCGATGGCCTGGAGCCCGGTGCGCGCCTGCTGATTATCCGGATCGAGCAACAATACCGATTGATAGCGGTCGAAGGCGTTATCCTCGACCGGCGACAGCAGGCGGTCACGCGACAGGGCGTAGTCGGCGTCCGCGAGGAGACGCTTGAGCCGTTCCTGCTGGATGGCCTGCGCATTGGGCACCGGTGCCGGCGCGGTATGGACCCGGGTGACACTGCGGCCCTCGGGAGAAGCTGGATGGAATTGGCAACCGCCGAGCAGAACGCTCAGCATCGACAACAAAAACGATGGGTATTTCATAGATACTCGCAACACGGACACATCTCGTTGGTTTCACCAGTGGAATCAGCGCTGTCACCAGACCAATAACAGGCGGAAAGCGCCTATACTAACCGGCAATTTGCCCGGGGACACCCCCCGGGAAAAACATAAAGAGCCATTCAACGAGACGCCCAGCCAGGTCCATCATGCCAAGACACCGGTCACCCAAGCCCTGTATCGCCCTGCTGCTTACCCTCCTGTTCCTGCTGTCACCCGGACTCGTGGCGCAGGATATTTTCCAGAATCCCGGCAGCGGGACGGGCGCAAACCTGCTAGCGACGCAGGACGACTTTCTGCCGGTGGAGCAGGCGTTCCGCCTCGATACCCGGCTGGACGGCCAGACCCTGGTGCTCGACTGGTGGGTGGCCCCCGGGTATTACCTGTACCAGGAGCGCTTTGTCTTCCGCGTGGAGCCGCCCTTCCCCCTTGAGCCGCTGTTTGAAGCCGGCATCACCAAATACGACGAGTTCTTCGAAAAGGACATGACCGTCTTCTATGACAGGGCACTGATCAAGCTGCCCCTGCCGGGCGATGCCACTGCATTCCACCTGTATATCGAATCACAGGGGTGCGCGGATGCCGGACTCTGCTACCCGCCCTACAGCCAGGCGGTTTTTATCGATCCTGGCACCGGTGAGGCTCGGGTGGTCGCCGTGGACGATGTGCCAGCGCGCGAGTCCACCCACGCGACAACGGAATCCTCCCCCCTGGCACGGCAACTACTGCTGAACCTGGGATTTGCCTTGATAGCCGGGATAATCCTCAACGCCATGCCCTGCGTATTTCCAGTGCTGTCGATCAAGATCATCAGCCTGACACAGGCAGACAGGACGCGGCTGCCGCTGCACGGCTGGGCCTATACCCTGGGCGTCGTGGGCAGCTTCCTGCTGTTTGCGATTGTCCTGCTGGTGGCCCGCACCAGCGGCGAGGCACTTGGCTGGGGCTTCCAGTTGCAATCGCCCTGGTTGGTAACGGGTCTGGTGTACCTGTTTTTTGTGATGGGCCTGAGTCTGTCAGGGCTGGTCAATCTGGGTACCTCCTGGATGGGGGCTGGCCAGCAATTGACACAGCAATCCGGACTGGGCGGTTCATTTTTCACCGGTGTGCTGGCGGCGGTCGTGGCCAGCCCCTGCACCGCGCCTTTCATGGGGGTGGCCCTCGGCTTTGCCCTGACCCAGCCCGCCGCTGTCAGCCTGGGTGTGTTCGGCGCCCTGGGACTGGGAATGGCGCTTCCCCTGTTGCTGCTTTGCCACTATCCGGCATTGGCCCATCGCCTGCCCCGGCCGGGCCCCTGGATGGATAACCTCAAACAATTCCTCGCCTTTCCGCTGTATCTGTCAGCGCTCTGGTTGCTTTGGGTCCTGGGGCGCCAGACCAGCGTCGATGCACTGATCGCGGTCAGCTGCGGGCTCCTGGCCCTTGCCCTGGGCTTCTGGCTGCTGTCGCGTCCGGCCCGTGGCTGGCTGCGGTGGCCGCGTCTTCTACTGCTGCTGGCGTGCTGGATCACCGCCCTCTGGCTGCCCCTGCAGAATCTCGACCAGCGGCCCGACGAGCGCTGGCAGTCCTACAGTCCCGAACGCTTGCAAGAGCTGCGCGCCCAGGGCCGGCCGGTTTTCGTCAACCTGACCGCCGACTGGTGCCTGACCTGCCTGGCCAATGAGCGGCTGACCTTGAGTACCGCCGATGTCGAAGCGGCTTTCGATCAGGCCGGGGTGGCCACTCTCAAAGGCGACTGGACCAACAGCGATCCCCGTATCACCGCCCTCTTGCAAGAATACGGCCGCAGCGGTGTCCCCCTTTACCTGTGGTTTCCCCCGGGACACCAGGGTAAGGCGGAGATACTGCCGCAAATCCTCAATCGCAGCCTGGTCATCGACAGGGTTTTGGGTGGTTCGCGCTGATTTCCGGCCTTTTTGCCCGTATTAGGAGCGATTTTGGCGAAAATGAGCGAATATCCACGATTCTGCCGTTATCCGGCGTGAAAGCGCAGGGATTACGGCGACAATCGGCAGGAAACAGGCAGGCCATAATCACCGATACCGGGCTAACTTCCGTAAACTTGCCGTTAATTTCGCCCAACTAAACAAAATCATCGCGGATCGTGGACAGAGGCGGGGATTTGCGGCAAACTCGCCACACTTTTGGCCTGCATCGTCGCAGGACCGCTTCCGATGGCAATGGGATTCATTATGGCGACCATTCTGGTGTTACACGGCCCTAACCTGAACCTGCTGGGGCAGCGCGAGCCCGGCATCTACGGCGCCGATACCCTGGACACCATCAACCAGCGCCTGACACAAATCGCCCTGGATCGCGGCCACCACCTGCAAAGCCTGCAAAGCAACGCCGAATACGAACTCATCGACCGGATTCACGATGCCCGGCGCGAGGGCGTGGACTTCATTATCATCAATCCGGCCGCCTTCACCCATACCAGTGTCGCCCTGCGTGATGCCTTGCTGGCAGTGGATATCCCGTTCATTGAGGTCCACCTGTCCAACGTTCACAAACGCGAGCCTTTTCGCCATCACTCCTACTTTTCCGACATAGCCCAAGGCGTGATCTGCGGCCTGGGCGCGGCGGGTTATGAGCTGGCACTCGACGCCGCGTTGCGGCAATTAAACCCCTGATACCCCGCAAACAGATGCCCCGGTCAATGCCGGGACCATCCATCAACAAAGGTTAATAAGAGAGGAATCCATGGATATCCGCAAAATCAAAAAACTGATCGAACTGCTGGAAGAATCCAACATCGGTGAGCTGGAAATCAAAGAAGGCGAAGAGTCCGTGCGCATCAGCCGCAACAGCCCGAGCGCCCAGTACATCACCGCACCGATTCCGGCCTACGCGCCACCACCCGCACCGGCACCGGTCGCCACTGCGCCCGTTACCGCCGAGGTTGCCGCACCCACCAGCACTGCGCCTGTAATCAGCGGCCATGTCATCAAATCGCCCATGGTCGGCACCTTCTACCGCTCACCCAGCCCCGGCTCGCCGTCGTTTGCGGAAATAGGCAAACACGTCAAAGCGGGTGATGTCATCTGCATCATCGAAGCCATGAAAATGATGAATCAGATCGAAGCCGATAAATCCGGCGTGATCGAGGCGATACTCGTGGAAGATGGCATGCCGGTCGAATTCGATCAGCCCCTGGTAACCATTGTGTAACACATCCCCTCATCCGGTTATCCGCTGAAGGAATTGACCTATGTTTGACAAAGTTCTCATCGCCAACCGCGGCGAAATTGCCCTGCGCATCCTGCGCGCCTGCAAGGAGATGGGCATCAAGACCGTGGCTGTGCACTCCCAGATCGACCGCGATCTGAAGCATGTGCGCCTGGCTGACGAGTCGGTGTGCATCGGCCCCAATCCGTCACCCAAGAGTTACCTGAACGTTCCCGCCATCATCAGCGCCATGGAAATCACCGACGCCGTGGCCGTGCATCCCGGCTATGGTTTCCTCGCGGAAAATGCCGACTTTGCCGAGCGCGTGCAAAAAAGTGGTTTTGTCTTCATCGGCCCGGATCCCGACGTGATCCGCATGATGGGTGACAAGGTCGAGGCCATCAAGGCCATGAAAAAAGCAGGCGTTCCCACGGTGCCCGGTTCCGATGGACCACTGCCGATCGACGATGCCGAACGCTGCCTGGAAATCGCCCGCAATATCGGCTACCCGGTGATCATCAAAGCGGCGGCTGGTGGTGGTGGCCGCGGCATGCGCGTGGTGCACACCGAGGCAGCCCTGCTCAACTCCATCCATGTAACGACCGGCGAAGCCAAGGCCGCCTTTGGCGACGGCACCGTGTACATGGAAAAATTCCTGCAAAACCCGCGTCACGTTGAAGTGCAGATATTGTCGGATGGCCAGGGCAATGCGATCCACCTCGGCGACCGCGACTGTTCCCTGCAACGCCGCCACCAGAAGGTATTGGAAGAAGCCCCCGCTCCCGGCATTCCCGAGGATGTCCGCCAGGCCACCTACGCCGCCTGTGTCAAAGCCTGTGTCGATATCAGCTACCGCGGCGCGGGCACCTTTGAATTCCTCTATGAGGACGGGCGTTTTTACTTCATCGAAATGAATACCCGCATCCAGGTGGAACACCCGGTCTCGGAAATGGTTACCGGCATCGACCTGATCAAGGAACAGATCCGTGTCTGCGCGGGTGAAAAGCTGTCCATCAAGCAATCGGATATCGTCATTCGCGGCCACGCCTTCGAGTGCCGCATCAATGCCGAGGACCCCAAAACCTTCATGCCCTGCCCCGGCCTGGTGAAAAACTATCACGCGCCCGGCGGCTTCGGCGTGCGTGTGGACTCCCACCTCTACAGTGGCTACTCGGTGCCGCCCAATTACGATTCCATGATCGCCAAGATCATCACCCATGGCGAAACGCGCGAAATCGCACTGGATCGTATGCGCAATGCGCTGGATGAGACCATTGTCGATGGCATCCGCACCAACATTCCGCTACAGCAAATACTGGTGCGCGATCCGGAATTCCGCAAAGGCGGCGTGAACATCCATTATCTCGAGAAAAAACTGGCCACCTGATGGTGCCCGTCAGCGCAGGGACGCGCATGCCGCCGACCCCATCCGGTCTTCCATCTATCCCGCGAGATCTCCATGCCCTGGCTCCAACTCAAGGTGAGGGCTGCACGCCCCCAGACCGACAAGCTCGAAACCGCCCTGCTTGCCAGTGGCGCGGTGTCCGTTACCCTGCAGGACGCCGCCGACCAGCCCATCTATGAACCCGCGCTGGGTGAGACGCCGCTGTGGGATCTGGTGGCGGTCACGGGACTCTACGACGCCGACATAGACACGGCCGCCGCCAGCCAGCGCGCGCGCCAGGTATTCGGCGGCGAACTGCCGGAACACAAATGGGAACTGCTGGAGGACAAGGACTGGGAGCGGGAGTGGATGAACAACTATCACGCCCTGCGCTGCGGCGAACGCTTATGGATCTGTCCAAGCTGGCAGCAACCGCCGGAACCCGACAAGATCAACCTGATGCTCGATCCCGGCCTGGCCTTTGGCACCGGCACCCATCCCACCACCTTCATGTGCCTGCAATGGATCGACTGGCAGGACTTCACCGGCCAGGATGTGATCGACTATGGCTGTGGTTCAGGCATTCTCGGTATCGCCACCCTGCTGCTGGGCGCGCGCCGGGTGTTGGGTGTGGACATAGATCACCAGGCGCTGCTGGCTACCACGGAAAATGCCAAACGCAACGGCCTGGCCGCGGATGCCATGCCCGTCTACCTGCCGCAACGCTGCCCGCAGGAGCCCGCCGATGTCATGCTGGCGAACATTCTCGCCGGCCCTCTGGCGGAGCTGGCGCCCCAGCTGGCGTCCCTGACCCGTTCCGGCGGACGGCTGTGCCTCTCGGGGATTCTCGCCATCCAGGCGGACGCGGTGATGGCGGCTTACCGTCCCTGGTTCGACTTTGACGCACCCCGCCACCAGGAAGAATGGGTCTGCCTCACCGGCGTCAAAAGGCGCGAGACTTAACAGTCTGCATGGATCATAATTTACCCGCACCGGGCTTGGGGCTAGACTGTGCCATCCTCCATCCGAGCCCTGCGTTTACAAGGATAAACTGCTGCCTATGAGCAACATGGTCACCCGCTGCCCCAAATGCGCGACCGCCTTCCGCATCACCAGCGCGCAACTGCAATCCGCCAAGGGTGCGGTGCGGTGCGGCTCCTGCCTGCATATTTTCAGAGCACAGGATCACCTGGTCAGTGGCCCACAACCCGGACCATCGGCGGCTATCAGCCGGCAGCCTGCGACAAACGCACCCAAACCGGCAACCGGCAAACCGATCACCAAACCAGCAGTGCCATCCGCCCGGCCAGCACCAGTCCAGGCGCCCGCTGCCCGGATTGCGCCTGCACACCAGGCAACTCCTGCGCAGCAACCGGGCACTCGTTCTTCGCAGTCCGCCGTGAAGCCAGCCAATCATCCCGCGCCGGAACCGGTTGCGCAGACCAAAAACAGCAAACCCGCTGGCAGCGCCCCCGGAGCGACAGCACCGGCCGGCAAAGCCGCAGTCCCTGCCGTTGAGCCAGATAAACCGTCTACCGAGAAATTGGCGTTCAACCAGCAACAGATAGACCACGAAAGCGGCATCCACGACGATGACCTCCTGATCAGCGACGACATGGATTCCCCGGCCAAGCCGGAAGAGCGCGACTACAGCTTCGATGGCTTCCTGGACATTCCGGCATCCAGGCAATCAGTCTCCCTTTTCGAGCGCAATGCGCGCGACCTGGATGCGGACGACGACGAAGACGCACCGGATGCCGACGAGTCCTGGGCGGAGAGCCTTCTGGAAGAAGCTGACGAAGACAACAAGATTGCCGCGATCAAGCAGGAGATAGAAGCCAGCGAGCAGCCTGCACCCCCTCCCGCAACCGCCGACATCGGACACAGGGAGCCGCTGTTCAACCTGATCGGTGAAGTGCCCGTCACCGAGCCCGATGAAGCCGACATCAAGGAGATATTCACCGAAGCGGAACTGAGCCAGGAGCTGCGGGCCATTACTGATGAAGACGTGGCAAATGCCAATGCCTCATCGGCACCCATCAGCGCCTATGACACCTCCCGGGCCGCGCTGCTGATGAACATCATGCCCGAGCCGGTCGAAATGACTGCCAGTTCGTCCCCCAACTGGCGCCGCAAAAAACTCTGGCCGCTGCTGGCGCTGGGGATGTTTCTGTTGCTCGTTGCCCAGGTAGCCTGGTTGCAGTTCGATCACCTGAGCCGCATCCAACCCTATCGCGCCGCCTACGAAGTCGTCTGTCCCTGGCTGGGATGCGAGCTGCCGGTGCTGGTGGATCGCAGCCAGATCCGGGTGCGCAACCTGGTGGTGCGCAAACACCCGGAAGCCGAGAATGCGCTGATGGTGGATTTGATACTGATCAATTCCGCACCCTTCCGGCAGCCCTTTCCCAACCTGTCCGTCGCCTTCAGCAACCTGGCGGGAGAGCCCGTGGCATCGCGCCGCTTTTTGCCAACCGAATACCTGGGCGGCGAACTGGCGGGCGCCCACCTGATGCCGCAGAACCAGCCCATCTACATCACGCTGGAATTGGTGGACCCGGGCGAAGCCGCGGTGAACTATAAAATCGATCCGATATAGTCAGGTTTGGACAGCGATAAAAACACACTTGCGCCAAGCCCGAAAAACCGCTCAAAAAAACAGCAGAACATGGGAATTTCGCGTTCCCATTGCACTCACAAAGGGGTATCATGGCGACCCTTTTGCGCCAGTCCCCGGTCATCCCAGGCAAGTATCGCGCTGACAGCCTCAGCCGCGTCAGGGATAGCCGGCAAACCGCCCCGTGGAGCGCGCGTCCGTGTTTCAGATAGGTCCCTACCTTATCGATAGTCAGGTGATACTCGCACCTATGGCCGGTATCACTGACAGGCCCTTCCGCCAGCTTTGCCGGCGCCTGGGCGCGGGCCTCGCCATATCGGAGATGGTCACGGCCGATACAGGTCTCTGGCACAGCCGCAAAAGCCGGTTGCGCCTGGATCATGAAGGCGAACCAGCGCCGATCGTGGTGCAGATTGCCGGGGGCGACGCCGACAGTCTCGCTGACGCCGCACGGCTCAATGTTGACCAGGGCGCCCAGATCATTGATATCAACATGGGTTGCCCGGCCAAAAAGGTCTGCAAAAAGGCAGCGGGTTCCGCGCTGTTGCGCGACGAGCAACTGGTGGCCGAGATTCTCGGTGCGGTGGTCAAGGCGGTTTCCGTGCCCGTGACCCTGAAGTTCCGCACCGGCTGGAATCCGGAAGAACGCAACGCCCTGCGGATTGCCCGCATCGCGGAAGACAGCGGCATTGCCGCCCTGGCTCTGCATGGCCGCACCCGCGCCTGCGGCTTCAGCGGCACGGCCGAGTACGACACCATCGCCGCCGTGGTAAATGCCGTAACCCTGCCCGTGTTCTGCAATGGCGATATCCGCTCACCGCAGATGGCACGGCAGGTGCTTGACCACACCGGCGCCAGCGCCGTGATGATCGGGCGCGCCGCCCAGGGGCGGCCGTGGATTTTCCGGGAAATTGCACACTACCTGCAAACCGGTGAGCAGTTACCCGAACCTCCCCTGACTGAAGTCAGGGGGATTCTTGAACAACATCTGCGTGAGCTTTACCACTTTTATGGTGAAGTCATGGGACCGCGAATTGCGCGCAAGCATGTGGGTTGGTACCTGCAGACGCTGGCCGGCAGCGGCGAGTTCCGCCGGGCGTTCAATCGCATCGACGACGCAGACGAACAACACGCCAGCGTTCAGGCTTTTTTTGAACAGCTGATTACCACAGAGGACAAAGCGGCATGAATACAGCAACCCTTATGAAAGAAGCCCCCATGACAGGCAATCCCACCACCTTCAACCAAGCCGCCCAAGCCCAGTCACTGCGTGGTTGCGTCGAGCAGGCCATGGAAAATTACTTTCAGAACCTCGACGGCCAGGATGTCAGCGATGTCTATGACATGGTCATGGCCGAGGTCGAAGCCCCCATGCTCGAAGTCGTGCTCAAGTACACCCGCCACAACCAAACCCGCGCCGCCCAGGTGCTGGGACTCAACCGCGGTACCCTGCGTAAAAAGCTGAAGCAATACGGCCTGCTCTGATCGCAGCAATACCATCCGAAAAGGGGTGAGCGAATAGCCACCCCTTTTGCTTTTTCACTCTTTTTGTTTTTCATTGATCATGGGGATTGTATATGTCCAACACTGCCGATCTTGTCGCTGTCAAGCGCGCGCTCATCAGCGTGTCCGATAAAACCGGTATTGTCGAGTTTGCCCGCGCGCTCCATGCGCAGGGCGTTGAAATTCTCTCCACCGGCGGCACCTTCAAGCTCCTCAGGGACAACCAGATCCCCGCTATCGAAGTATCGGACTACACCGGTTTTCCGGAAATGATGGATGGCCGCGTGAAAACCCTGCACCCGAAAGTGCACGGTGGCATCCTGGGCCGCCGCGGCACGGATGAAGGTGTCATGGCGCAACATGGCATCAACGCCATTGATATGGTGGTGGTGAACCTTTATCCCTTTGAAAAAACCGTTGCCAAGGCTGACTGCTCACTGGAAGACGCGGTGGAAAACATCGACATCGGCGGCCCAACCATGGTACGCGCGGCAGCGAAAAACCATGCCCATGTCAATATCGTGGTAAATGCATCCGACTACGGCAGCATCCTCGATGAAATGCAAGCCAACAATGGCAGCACCTCTTACAAAACCCGTTTTGACCTGGCGATCAAAGCCTACGAGCATACCGCCGCCTACGACGGCGCCATCGCCAACTACTTCGGCCGTCTGGTGGACGGCGGCAATGCCGATTTCCCGCGCACTTTCAATGCCCAATTCCACCAGGTCCAGACGCTGCGCTACGGCGAAAACGCTCATCAGAAAAGCGCATTTTACATCGAGAAAAATCCCGCACCCGGCACCATTGCCACCACGCAGCAGCTGCAAGGCAAAGAACTGTCGTACAACAACATCGCCGACACCGATGCCGCGCTGGAGACCGTCAAACTCTTTGATTCGCCCACCTGTGTGATCGTCAAGCACGCCAATCCCTGTGGCGTTGCCAGTGCTGACAACCTGCTGGATGCTTACCTGCGCGCATTCGATACCGATCCGGAATCCGCGTTTGGCGGCATTATCGCCTTCAACCGTGAACTGGATGTGGCCACGGCCAGCGCCATTGTTGAAAAACAATTTGTGGAAGTGATTATTGCCCCGAGCGTTGCCGCCGGCGTCAGCGAGGTGGTTGCCGCCAAGAAGAACGTGCGCCTGCTGGTGTGCGGCCAGTGGGGCGCGGCGCCTGACGATTTTGATTACAAACGTGTGGCCGGTGGCCTGCTGGTGCAGGATCGTGACAACGGCATTGTCACTGCCGGCGATTTGAAAGTCGTCACCAAAAAAGTGCCCACTGAAGAGCAGATGCGCGATCTGTTGTTCACCTGGAAGGTGGCCAAGATGGTCAAGTCCAATGCCATCGTCTACGGTAAGGATGGCGCCACCATCGGTGTGGGCGCTGGCCAGATGAGCCGCGTCAATTCCGCACGCATCGCCGCCATCAAAGCGGAGCATGCGGGTTTGCAGGTGGCCGGTTCGGTGATGGCTTCCGATGCTTTTTTCCCGTTCCGCGATGGTATCGACAATGCCGCGAAAGTGGGCATTGCGGCGGTGATTCAACCGGGTGGGTCGGTGCGCGATGATGAGGTGATTGCGGCGGCGGATGAGCATGGCATGGCGATGGTGTTTACCGGGATGCGTCATTTCCGGCATTGATGGGTAATGTCAGTGAGTATGGCAGTGTGGTAATGGAGAGAGCCTGAGTCTGGCAGACAGCACGATCATCTCGCCGAGCCTGTGCGGGATGGAACAAGTTTCTCCACGATAAACAGGAACAGATCTATGAATATCTTGATCATCGGTAGCGGCGGACGCGAACACGCCCTGGCCTGGAAAGCGGCGCAAAGCGTACAGGTTGACAAAGTCTTTGTCGCGCCTGGCAATGCCGGTACCGCGCTGGAACCCAAACTGGAAAACGTCGCCATCGACGTGCTGGATTTTGAAGCACTGGCCACGTTTGCCGAACAACATGATGTCGGCCTCACCATCGTCGGTCCGGAGGTTCCTCTGGTGGCCGGTGTGGTGGATTACTTCCAATCACGCGGTTTGTTGTGCTTTGGTCCGAGCAAGGGCGCCGCGCAGTTGGAGGGTTCCAAAGCCTTCACCAAGGATTTTCTCGCGCGCCACAAGATTCCCACCGCCGACTACCAGAATTTTGTTGAGGTGGAACCCGCCCTCGCCTATCTGCGGGAAAAAGGCGCGCCCATCGTCGTGAAAGCCGATGGCCTGGCAGCGGGTAAAGGTGTGATCGTCGCTGAAACTCTGGAGCAGGCCGAAGATGCCGTGCGCGATATGCTGTCCGGCAATGCCTTTGGCGACGCCGGTTGCCGCGTGGTGATCGAAGAATTCCTCAGTGGCGAGGAAGCCAGCTTCATCGTGATGGTGGATGGCAAGAACGTGCTGCCCATGGCCACCAGCCAGGACCACAAGCGTGTCGGCGATGGCGATACCGGCCCCAACACCGGCGGCATGGGTGCCTATTCGCCCGCGCCGGTGGTGACACCGGATGTGCATGAGCGCGTGATGCGCGACGTGATTTACCCCACGGTGCAGGGCATGGCCGCCGAAGGCAACACCTACGTGGGTTTTCTGTACGCAGGGCTGATGATCGATGCCAGCGGCGCACCCAAGGTGATCGAATACAATTGCCGTTTTGGCGATCCGGAAACCCAGCCGATCATGCTGCGCTTGCAATCCGACCTGGTCGAACTCTGCCTGGCGGCCCTGAACGACAAGCTGGATCAAGTCACCGCCGACTGGGATAAGCGCGCGTCTGTGGGCGTGGTCCTGGCGGCGGGCGGTTATCCCGATGCCTACAACAAAGGCGATGTGATCAGCGGCTTGCCAACCGCCGAGGTCGCCGGCGAAAAAGTGTTTCATGCCGGTACCGCGCAGAAAGATGGTAACACCGTGACCAACGGTGGCCGCGTGCTCTGTGCCACGGCCCTGGGTAACAGCGTGTCCGAAGCGCAGCAGCGGGCTTACAGGCTCGCCGGCCAAATCCGTTGGAATGGCATGTTTTATCGCACGGATATTGCTTATCGCGCCATTGCGCGGGAACAATAACCGGATTCCACCCGCCCTGCCGCGGCAACCTGTTGTGCGCTACCCGTGAGCCGCTTTTTTTGGGCGGCTTTCTTTTCAGGCGACTTTCTTTTTAAACGGCTTTCTTTATAGTACGCGCTTTATAATACGCGTTTGATGTTTATCTCAGCTCATCCGAGGTGTCAGCCCCATGGCTCAGTATGTCTACACCATGCACCGTTTGGGAAAAATCGTTCCCCCCAAACGTGAAATCCTGAAGGATATTTCACTGTCCTTTTTCCCCGGCGCCAAAATCGGTGTGCTGGGTTTGAACGGCTCCGGTAAATCCACGCTGCTGAAAATCATGGCCGGTGTGGATAACGATTTCAACGGTGAAGCCCGCCCCATGCCCGGCATCAAGGTGGGCTACCTGTCACAGGAGCCCCAGCTCGATCCCACCAAAGACGTGCGCGGCAATGTGGAAGATGGCGTGCGCGAAGCGGTGGATGCCCTGGCCGAGCTGGACCGCATCTACGCCGCCTACGCCGAGCCGGATGCCGATTTTGATGAACTGGCCAAGCAGCAGGCCAAGTGCGAAGACATCATCCAGGCATGGGATGCGCATAATCTGGATCACACCCTGGAAGTCGCGGCCGATGCCCTGCGCCTGCCGCCCTGGGATGCCGAGGTCTCCAAGCTGTCCGGTGGTGAAAAACGCCGCGTGGCGCTCTGCCGCCTGCTGCTGTCCCGACCCGACATGCTGCTGCTGGACGAACCCACCAACCACCTGGATGCGGAATCCGTGTTCTGGCTGGAGCAGTTCCTGCAAAAATTCACCGGCACCGTGGTGGCCATCACCCACGACCGCTACTTCCTCGACAACGCCGCCGGCTGGATCCTGGAGCTGGACCGCGGCCACGGCATTCCCTACGAAGGCAACTACTCCAGCTGGCTGGAACAGAAAGAGGCCCGCCTGGCACAGGAGCAGCGCACCGAAGCCGCGCACCAGAAAGCCTTGAAACAGGAACTCGAGTGGGTGCGGCAGAACCCCAAGGGGCGCCAGGCAAAAAGCAAAGCGCGCCTCGCCCGCTTCGACGAACTGCAATCCCAGGAATTCCAGGCGCGCAACGAAACCAACGAGATCTATATTCCGCCGGGTGAGCGCCTGGGCGACAAGGTTATCGAATTCCACAACGTGTCCAAAGGCTACGGCGACCGTCTGTTGATCGACAACCTGAGCTTTACCGTGCCCAAGGGCGCTGTGGTGGGCATCATCGGCGGTAACGGCGCGGGTAAATCCACCCTCTTCCGCATGATCGCTGGTGTCGAGAAGCCGGATGCCGGCGAGGTGGTCATTGGTGAAACCGTGAAGGTCGCGTTTGTCGATCAGAGCCGCGACAACCTGGACAACAACAAGACCGTGTGGGAAGCCGTCTCCGACGGTGCCGATATCCTCAAGATCGGCAACTATGAAGTGTCTTCGCGCTCTTACATCGGCCGTTTCAACTTCAAGGGCTCGGACCAGCAGAAACGTGTGGGCGAGCTTTCCGGTGGTGAGCGTGGCCGCCTGCATCTGGCCAATACCCTGAAGCAGGGCGCCAATGTGTTGCTGCTCGACGAACCGTCAAACGACCTGGACGTGGAAACCCTGCGCGCTCTGGAAGATGCGATACTCGCCTTCCCCGGCTGCGCCCTGGTGATCTCGCACGACCGCTGGTTCCTCGACCGCATCGCCACTCACATCCTGGCCTATGAAGGTGATTCGGACATCGTCTTCTTTGAAGGCAACTACACCGACTACCACGAGGACCTGATCAAGCGCAAAGGCCAAAACGCGCAACCGCAGCGAATGAAATACAAACCGCTGAAAGCCTGACAGCCGCATAAAAAAACCGGAGCCAAAACTCCGGTTTTTTTATGCGGGTTCATTGCGCCAGGGCCAGGGCTTTTTCGATATCGACCCCCAGGGTGAGGATACCGATCGCGCGCGCTGCGCCCGGCCGGAAAACCTGCACGCTCATCTGCACCTGAAAGCGGCGTGTGGACTCATCGTAGATCACCGGACCAATATGCAGTTCATCCGCCGGACTGCCCATGAGTTCCAGGTATTTTTCCTCGTCGCCCTGCCAATAATCCGATGTCATGTCGCTGATGGCGACATTGAAACCCCGTGCGTCCATGACGATGATTTCACTCACCAATCCATCGGAAGCGCGCTTCCATTCACGCAGCTGACGGGACAGGCCACTCTCCAGCATCCGTTGCGCCTCGCGTGAGTAGCCGCGGTAAAACAGCTGCTGCCAGGACGCATCACGCTGCTGCAATTCACTGAGCGGCGTCGATTCGAGGTGCTCATTCTGGATGATGACACCCGCGACCAGCGCATCATGCTGACGCCAGTCCTGCAACAGCGGCATCACCGCCGTTTTGATGAGGTCGCGCTCGAAGGCCGATATCCGGAAGGCCTCCGGCGCGCAGGGAAAGATTTCCCGGTTGAACCTTTCAAGGAAATCACCGCGGCGGGCCAGGGCCGGCCGGCTGAAATACACCCCCAGCGGCATGTAGCGGTAAAAACGGAATTGATACGCACCGGAGGCGACACCCAACTCCATGGCCACCCGCTCGAAATGTTCCTTGCCCGCCAGCACCGCGTCGATGCGCGCGCTCAACAGCATCTTCACCAGTTGCGGCAGGTTGCTGGCGGCCACGGGTTCCGGATAGCCGCGATGCGCAAGCCAGATGGCCTGGGGACTGCCGATGATGGCGCCCACCTTCTGCTCGCGCCAGGAAGCGGGCTCGGGCATGTCGGCACGCAGGAACCAATACCAGTTTTCCAGCACCAGGGGAGCGGACAGCCTGCCGTGCTCATCGCCATCGCCCACCAGGATCGCGGTGAAAAAGCCATCCAGATGCTGTTTACGCACCTCCTGGTGGGCACGGCGCCAGGGCATGTGGGCAATCTGGTAGGGCTGATGGAGGCGGTCGAGGATGCAGGCGAGATGCTCGACGGAACCGCCCTGGATACTGGCGGCGGCGTCCGCCGCGAAGGCGGAGGCAACATTGGTGCCCAGCAACAGGTCAGGCAGGGAACCCTCGCCGTCGGCCAGGCAAGAGGACACGAATAAAAGGGAACAGAGCAAGGTGGCAAATTTCATGGGGCGTCATCAACTGCATTCGCCACCCAGTATATAACAGCATCGCCGGAGGCGATCAGTGCCTTCCGCGGCGCTGCTGGGGTACCAGATGCCACTCTTCCACGATGATTTCCATACTGGTGCTGACATCGAGCAGGTGAAAGGATAATTCCTTGACCCGCCCCGCCACTTTGAGCAGGAGGCTGCCATTGAGCAGAACCGTGCGGTAGGCCCCGGCGGCACACCGGTCGATCGGCATGATTTTTTCGCCCTGGCTGTCCACGTAGCGCAGAGCCAGCTGCATGGGCTGGGGAATGCCCTGGGGTGTGCGCAACCAGAGCGCGCAATCAAAATGTCCCTGCCAGAGACCGCTGCCAACCCAGGACTGGTGTTCGGAGAGTAATTGGGGCGGCAGCTCCAACAAGGATCGTCCCGCCAGGGCGGGCGGGCGTTTGGCTGTCGCCGGGGAACCCATGGCCTCGGCGGTCTTGGCCTTGCTGGCCTGATTGGCGACAACCCGGGTCAGAGTAGGAATACTGGACATGAAGTACCTCCGCTTTGATTATTGTCGAGGGCTTTGATTATTGTCGAGGTCGTGTGGAAAACGGTTGATAGACCGGGGACAAGACTACCCCACACACCCTCGATCAGGGTGTGACCCAAGCGGCATTCACGGGGGAACTGATGTGCAATTCGGTAAAGATTTATTGACCGCGTGCGGCCATTACCACTCGATGCCCTTCTGGGCCTTGATGCCCGCGTCGAAGGCGTGCTTGATGGATTTGATCTCGCTCACGGTGTCCGCCATGTCCATTAGGTAGCGTTTGGCGCCACGCCCGGTGATGATCACATTCTGTTGCAAGGGACGCTGACAAATGGCCTCAATCACTGTGTCTTTGTCGAGGTAGCCGTAATTGAGCATGTAAGTGAGCTCATCCAGAACCACCAGATGGATTTCCGGATCTCGCAGGACATGGGCCGATTCAGCCCAGACCTTTTCCGCGGCCTGGCGATCCAGCTCGGCGTTCTGCGTTTCCCAGGTAAACCCGGTACCCATGACATGGTATTCAAGTGCCGGACTTTCACCACGAAAGCGGCTTTCTGTCAGGAAATTCTTTTCGCCGCATTCCCAGGTTCCCTTGATGAACTGGACGATCGCCACCTTGTAGCCATGTCCCAGGCAGCGGAGAGCCGTGCCAAAAGCGGAAGAACTTTTTCCCTTGCCATCGCCGGTCAGGACGATAACCACACCGCGCTCCTCATCGGCACGGGCGATGGCGGCATCCACCAGCTGCTTGCGCTGTTGCATGCGTGCCTGGTGTCTTTGCTGTTTGTCATCGCTCATGGCAGTCTCCCAAAAAAATTGCGCGGGCTGAACCGCCCGCGCAAGGGTATCCGGATGTGTGATCCGGCAGTCAGGCTCAGAACCGGTAGGTGAGGCTGGCCTCGTACTGCCTGCCGGGTTGCGGATACTGGTAGTTACCACGCCAACTGACCCCGTAGAAATCCGCATAGTCCTCATCGGTGAGATTCTTCACCCGCAATCCCAGCTCCAGGCCATCCAGGTTCCACAGCAGATTGGCATTCAACAGCCACTGCCCATCGACCTTGGCCACCAGATTTGCCTCGTCACCGGTCCGGTAGCGAGAACCCGTGTAGTTGGCATCCAGCTGGACACTGACCTCGGCGGTCGGTTGATAGACCAGCGCCAGGTTACCGGTATTTTTCGCCACAAAGGGCGCGTCATTGCCGGCATGGATGCCTTCCGACAACTCCGCGTCGGTGTAGGTGTAGTTGAGGCGCAGATGCAGGTTGACACTCAAGGGCTCGCTGGCCTCGATCACCACACCCTGGCGCTCTGTTTCAGGCAGGTTGATATTGGCACCCCAATCACCAGCCAGGGGATCATAGGCGATTTCGTTGTCGAGCGTCATGCGGTAGAACAACACACTGGCACTGCGGCCACTGTCTTGCCAGGCATAGCCAAGCTCCACCGAGTCACTGGTCTGGACATCGAGGAATTCCACCTCATCCAGTGTCTGCGCATTTTCATCCGCATTGGCAAAACGGAAGGCTTCCGCATAGCGGACAAATACCCGGCTGGCTGGCGAGAACTGATAACTGGCACCCGCTTCATAGGCCCTCGCCTTGTCATCATGCGCCGTGCCTGCAAGCGGGTTGCGGTCATCGACACCCGCTTCGCGCGCACCCAGCGTCACATTGAGGCCGGGTCCCACCGGCAGGATGGCCTGGCCATAAAAACCATCGACTTCCTGGCTGAAACGGCTGAACCCATCCCGGCTCGCATAATCGGCCTCGTTGAGGTCATAACCCAGGGTCACCACCGCCTCACCGGCGGGCATGGCCACACGGCCCACCAGGCGGGGACTCAGGTTGGTGACGTCCATACGGCTCTGGCTGAACCAGGCATAAAGATGGGGTGGCACATAGTCGTCGTAAAAGGCTTCGGACTCTTCCTCGCGGTCGGCGTAATCGATCAGCAATTGCCAGGAATCATTCAGGGACAGGGCGCCACCGATCCGCAGCAGGTCCGTCTTCTGGTTGGCGTAGTCGTTGGGCGTCAGTGTCTGGCGGGGATTTTGCGCGGCGACGTCATCCAGCAGCGAGCCCGGCAGGCGCAGGCGGTCATCGATCCGTTGCATTTCCGCAAACACGTGACCCGCCGCAAAATCGTAACGCAGGTTGCCCAGAACATTTTCGTAGTTGGTATTGTTGTTATCGCGGAAATTATCGGCACGACGCTTCTGCGCCGACACCACGTAGCTCAAACCATTGTCGAAACCTTGATTCACGCCAGCCGTGTAAGACTCGAGATCGTTGCTGCCGCCCGTTACCTGGACATAGCCGCGCAGCTCTCCAGCCGTTGCGCGGCGCGTCACCACGTTGATGACACCACCCACGGCCTGATCACCAAACATGACGCTGGCGCTGCCCTGCACGATTTCAATCCGCTCGATATCCTTCAATGCCAATGTAGTCAAGGCAGGTGCCGCCAGGCTGGCGTTATTGAGCCTGCGCCCGTCAACCAGCACCAGGACGTTGTTGGCGCCCGACAGGCCGCGCATGGAAACCGTGACATTGCGCCCGCCGCTGCCATCGCTGTCCGTCAATTGCAGTCCGGGTTGAAGGCGCAGGACTTCCGCCAGCTGCTGCGCGCCGCTCAGGCGAATCTCTTCCGCATCGATGATATGGATCTGGGATGCTAGTGGCAGCAATTCTGTTTCACTGCGCGTCGCACTGATGTAGACAGTCTCGAGCTTCTGCGGCGCAGCCATCGCCAGAGGTGATGCCAGGGCAGCACCGCAGGCGATGGCCAGGGCAGCACACGGGAACAGGGGCACCCGCAATACAGAGGAAGATTGTATGGACATAAAAAGCCTCGATCCAGAAAGGGATGAGGGAGGGAAAGCGGAAAGAGATGCATTTTTCAGACGGGACAAAACACAGTATTTCCACCGATGCAGCCCTCCGCGACATCGTGAATGACAGAATGTTGAGGCTGGTATCGGGCTGGCCGGACTCGCGGGAGCGGCAGCTTACCGTTGCGGGGGCAGCTCTGGCTTTGCGGATGCGCACCAGATTCCCATTTACTCCGACCGGGGATGAACCCCGTCAGACACCTCGGCGCGCAAGGTAAGGGCTTGGACGGAGCTAGTCAATCAAAAGCTGCTTGCCGCCAATGTAAAAGGCGGCCCCGGGGCCGCCTTGAATCATCACCGAAAACCGCTGCTTATCAATCGCGCAACAGGGCGTTGAGCTCGTCCACGACCTCGGCCCAGTCGGAATCCTGGGCCAGGGCATCCCGCAAAAAAGCGGCCTGGGACTCGTTCCAGAAGCTGGCCTTTGACAGGGGTTCAGCCTGGGGCAATGGACGATGCCGCTGGATGAAGGTATCGATATCCGCGGGCGAATTGGGGAGGCCCAGTTGGGCGAAGAGACCACAGAGGTTATGACTGGATGTGTCGAGCATAGAGACCTCCTTTGATCAACGAGCGTACAGACGCCTCAAGATAACAAAAACGGGCGTCAGGCGTACAGTCTGACCGGACGCTTATGCCAGCGCCTGCTCAACGGCCATCGTCCTCCACCATCATCCCGGCCAGTTCGTCGTCTTTTTCCCGCCAGAGGCCATTGATCCAGGACTGGAAACGGGTGCGGTAGGCGTTGTCTTCCAGGTAATTTCCCAAGAGCTCGGGACTCAGGGGGCGCTGGTGCAGCCGCACCCTTACCCGCCCGACCTTGCCGCTGGCGTAATCCCAATACCGGGGGATTCCCTCGGGATAGTGAATTGTCACATCCAATAGCGTCCGCAACTGGCCATCCATGGCATTGAGGGCGAACGAAACGCCCCCCGCCCGGGGAATCAGCAGGTGCCGGTAGGGTGAAGACTGGGCGGCGTGCTTGGCCGGTGTGAAGCGGGTGCCTTCAAGGAAGTTGATGATGGTTACCGGGTTGTGGCGAAACTTTTCGCAGGCGCGGCGGGTTTCCTCGATATCCTTGCCTTTGAGTGCCGGATTCCGCGCCAGCTGCGCCTTGCTGTAACGGCGCATGAACGGAAAGTCCAGGGCCCACCAGGCGATGCCGAGGAAAGGCACCCAGATCAGGGACTGCTTGAGAAAGAACTTCACATAGGGAATACGGCCGTTGAACACGCGCAGGATGATCAGGATATCCACCCAGGATTGATGATTGGCGATCATGAGGTACCAGTCGTCCTTGCGCAGGTTCAGTTCACCTTCCAGTTCGATCCGCGTTCCGGTCAGCCACCCCTGGTGCCAGGAATTGAAATCGACCCAGGCGCTGGCAATGGCATCCAGCCAGCGGCCGCACAGCCGCTGCCAGCCCGCGATGGGAATCAGCTTTGCCAGCGCCAGCGGAAACAGGGGGATGAACGCCAGCAGGGTTGCCAGCACAAACAGAAGGTTGGTGAGCACACCCCGGAGATGAAACAACACAGCCATGGATTTTTATCGCTATCAAGGGAACCCGCAGATTATCAAGTCATCTGAGGCAAGTCACCCTGCCCCGAGGCAGCCTAACCAGAATGAGACCCCACCCATGAAGACCCAGCCTACCCCATCCCCGCGATTGCTCCAGCGCCTCTGGCAAGACAATCGGGGGCTGTTGCTGTTTATCGGACTCATGCTGGTATTCCGCAGCGCGGTTGCCGATTGGAACGATGTGCCCACCGGCTCCATGAAGCCCACCATCCTGGAAGGCGACCGCATCCTGATCAACAAAATGGCCTACGATATTCGCCTCCCCTTCACCACGCATTCCCTGGTCAAACTGGCGGACCCGCAGCACGGTGATATCATCGTCTTCGAATCTGCGGTATCCGGCAAGCGGCTGGTCAAGCGGGTCATCGGCCTGCCCGGTGAACGGGTTGCCATGATCGACAACCAGTTGTGGCTCAACGGCAAATCCCTCGGCTACACGCACCTGGCTGAGCATGCGGAAGGTATCGACCGGGAAGAACGCCTGGGCGACCTGCGTTACACCATCCGTATCAATCCCGACGCGGACAGCTACAGGCATTTTGATGAGGTGCGTGTACCCGAAGGCCATTACCTGGTGCTGGGCGACAATCGCGATAACAGCGCCGACTCCCGTTTCATCGGTTTTGTCCCGCGCGATGAAATCATCGGTCGCAGCCGCCAGGTGGTGCTTTCACTGGATTATGAGCATTATTTTTTGCCGCGCGGGAACAGGTTCTGGCAGCCGTTGTAGAGGCATGCAATTGCAAAAGGATAAAGAGGAGCCCTGGTATAAAAACCTCGATGCGCCCGTGCCCGACATAACATTCAGCAGTTCCACCAGATCAGGCAACACACTCATGGATTCAGTGGGCAACCTGGATGTTGCGGGCTTTGTCGGCGATGTCGTATCCGGAATCTTCAGCGGCTTTTAGTCCCCAACACATCCATGTTGGCATACTGCGAGCCAAGGCCGGGGGTACAGGGAAGTATCAACAGAGGCAGGGATGCCGAGGATACTTCCCTGTACCCCCGGCCTTGGCGATTGGATTAGCACCAACTGCTATCAAAAATACACTTTCACCAAGGGGCTGGTTTCAGCCTCATAGTCCACACCCTTGACACCAAAACCAAACAGCTTGAGGAACTCGTCGCGATAACCCTGGTGATCGGTAATCTCGAACAGATTTTCCTCGGTCACCTTCGGCCAGATATCCTCCACCACTTGCTGCACGCCGCGGTCCAGTTCCTTCTCATCCACGCGGAAACGGCCATCCGCATCCAGGCGCGGATTGTCGGTGTACAAGCACTCGGTAAACAGGCGTTGAATCTGTTCGATACAACCTTCGTGGCTGCCCTGCTCTTTCATCACCTTGAACAGGATCGACAAATACAAAGGCATCACCGGGATGGCGGAACTGGCCTGGGTCACAACGGCCTTGAGCACGGCAACGCGCGCTTCTCCCTGGTTGCGATCGCTCAGTGCCCTGGCGGCGCGATCCAAATCCTCCTTGGCTTTACCGATGGTCGCATGGCCATAGATCGGCCAGGTGAGCTTATCGCCGAGATAGGTATAGGCCACGGTCTGGAAACCATCGGCGAGGAGATCCGCCGCTTTCAGGGCATCGATCCAGAGCTCCCAGTCTTCACCACCCATCACCTTCACGGTGTTAGCGATTTCCTCGGCGTTGGCGGGCTCTACAGTGACCTCACTAATCTTGAGCGTATCGGTATTGAGGTTTTTGGCGGTATAGCTCTGGCCGATGGGCTTGAGCACCGAGTTGTAGACCTCACCGGTCTTGGGATCGGTGCGACGTGGCGAGGCCAGGCTGTAAACCACCAGGTCCACCTGCCCCAGGTCTTTCTTCAGTTGCTCGATCAACCGGGCCTTGCAGGCATCGGAGAAGGCGTCTCCGTTGATGGTATGGGCGTAGAGCCCCGCGGCCTCGGCTGCCTCGTGAAAGGCGGCTGTATTGTAGTAACCGGCGGTGGCGGTTTTGGTGTCGCTGGGCTCTTTTTCAAAGCAGACACCCAGGGTGGCGGCGCCCGAACCAAAGGCAGCGACAATGCGCGAGGCCAGGCCATAGCCCGTTGAACAGCCAATCACCAGAACCTTTTTCGGACCTCCCGTTACCGGCCCCTGCTGGCGGGTATAGGCAATCTGTTCCTGCACATTGGCGGCGCAGCCCTGGGGATGGGCGTTGGTGCAGATGAAACCGCGTACTTTAGGCTTGATAATCATGGAGGTGTCCTATGGTCGAAAATCCGGGGTTCTGCCCCCGGCGGTAAACAAAGGCGGCATTATAGCCAGATGGCCGGCGTTTTGTGCGCCCCATACCGGCCTGAAACCCTTGCCTATTCTTTTGGCGTATGATGGCTTACCCGGAACACTGAAAGGAGAGAATCATGTTCTATCCCATGTTGACCATGGTCGCACTGACCGCTGTCGTTGGCTTTTACCTGCTGAGCCTGCGTGCCCGCGCCATCAAACGGCGGGAGGCTTCCATCCGCTACTTCCGCCTCAATACCGGCGAGGGCGCGCCGCCCGCCCGGGTACAGGCGGCGGCCAACCATTTCAGCAACCTCTTCGAAGTTCCCCTGCTGTTCTACATCACCTGCCTGCTGCTTATGCAGACCGGCCTCCAGGGACCCCTGTTGCAGGCATTGGCCTGGGTGTTCGTGGCCTCGCGCCTGGTCCATGCCTGGATACACCTGACCTACAACAATGTCTTCCACCGGATGTTGGCCTTTGTCACCGGATTTGTCAGCCTGCTGGCCATGTGGGTGATCATGGCGTGGCATTTTTCATGACCGGGATAAATGCGTAGAATGGCGCCCCCTGCTGTCGTCCTGTCCCGGCTGTCACCATGATCCCGAGCATCCGCCATACGTCTCCCGTCCAAGCGCGCTACCTGAGCTTCCTCGATGCGTTGCGGCACGGCGGTTTCCGCGGTGGCATCAGCCCCGACTACGCCAACCGGACAGTGCTGGCGACGGACAATTCCATCTACCAGGTATTGCCCCAGGGTGTGGTCTACCCGCGCGACAGCGAGGATCTGGTGCGCCTCACCAGCCTGAGCCAGCGGCCCGAGTTCAGGGAGATCGTTCTCAGCCCGAGGGGCGGCGGCACAGGCACCAATGGCCAATCGCTGACCGATGGCCTGGTGGTGGATACCTCCAAATACATGAACCGCATCCTCGAAATCAATGTCGAGGAACGCTGGGCGCGGGTGGAGTGCGGCGTGGTCAAGGACCAGCTCAACGCGGCCATCCAACCTCACGGCCTCTTTTTCGCGCCGGAGCTCTCCACCAGCAACCGCGCTACCATCGGCGGCATGATCAATACCGATGCCTCGGGCCAGGGCTCCTGCCGTTACGGCAAAACCCGCGACCACGTACTCGAATTGCAGACCGTGTTGCTGGATGGGAACCGCTGGACCTCCGCCCCCTTGAGCGAGGATGAACTGGACGCGGCCTGCGAGCGCCAGGACCGCATCGGTCAGGTGCACCGCGTACTCAGGGACATCGCACGGGATCACGCCGACCTGATCGCCGCCAGGTTTCCCAAGCTCAACCGCTGCCTCACGGGTTACGACCTGGCGCATATTCGCGATGAGCGGGGCCACTTCAACCTCAACAATATCCTGTGCGGCAGCGAGGGTACGCTCGGGTTCATCACCGAAGCGAAAATCAATTTACTACCCACGCCCAAATGCAGCGTGCTGATCAACGTCAACTACCGCGATTTCAACGCGGCGTTGCGCGATGCCACCGACTTGATGAAGGCCAATCCCACCTCCATCGAAACCGTGGATTCCAAAGTGCTGAACCTGGCCATGAACGATATCGTCTGGCACAGCGTTTCCGACTTTTTTCCGGCACCGGACAGCGGCGAAAAAATCCAGGGCATCAACCTGGTGGAATACACCGCCGATTCGGAAGACGAACTGCGCACGGAGATGAAACGCCTGACCGATCTGCTCGACCAGCAGGCGCAGCTGACAGAAACGGGCCGCATCGGCTACTCCATCGCCTGGGGCAGCGCCGCTGTCAATAAAATCTGGGGGATGCGCAAAAAAGCCGTGGGTTTGCTGGGCAATGTGGAGGGTGAAATCCGCCCCGTGCCCTTTGTGGAAGACACAGCGGTGCCACCGGAAAACCTCGCGGATTTTATTCTGGAATTCCGCGCGATCCTCGATGAATACCAGCTGACCTACGGCATGTTCGGCCATGTGGACGCAGGTGTGCTCCATGTGCGCCCGGCACTGGACATGAAGGACCCGGAACAGGAAAAAATGGTGCGTGTCATCACCGACCGGGTGGTGGCACTCACACAAAAATACAACGGCCTGCTGTGGGGCGAACACGGCAAGGGTGTGCGTTCGGAATACGCGCCGCAATTCTTCGGCGAACTCTATCCACAGATCCAGCGCATCAAATACGAATTCGATCCACACAACCAGTTGAACCCCGGCAAGATCGCCACACCGGCAGCGCACCTGGAACTGTTGAAAATCGACGGGGTGCCCACCCGCGGCCAGCAGGACCGCCAGATTCCGGTGCAGGTGTGGGAAGCCTACAGCGAAGGCATGCACTGCAACGGCAACGGCCTCTGCTTCAACTGGAATCCCAACGATGCCATGTGCCCCAGCTGGAAAGCCACCCGCGAACGCAAGCATTCACCCAAGGGCCGCGCCTCGCTGATGCGCGAGTGGCTCAAACAGCTCAGCGAACGCGGCATCGACCCGCTGTCGGAAACCGCAAATGTCAGGGAGCGCGGCTTTTTGCCCAGCTTGCCTTCGCGCATCAAAAACACCTGGCGGAAAAAACAGGGGGATTACGATTTTTCCCACGAGGTGCACGAATCCATGATGGGTTGCCTCGCCTGCAAATCCTGCGTGGGTCAGTGTCCAATCAAGGTTGATGTGCCGGAATTCCGCAGCAAGTTCCTGGAACTGTATTACGGCCGCTACCTGCGTCCGCTCAAGGATTATTTCATCGGCGGCCTGGAATTCATGATGCCCACGCTGGCGCGGGTGCCCTGGCTCTACAACGCCCTGATGAAACCGCGCCTGTTGCAGGCGCTCACCGCCAAAACGCTGGGGATGGTGGACAGCCCGTTGCTGTCAGGGATTCACCTGGATCGGGCACTCGACGCGCTCGGCATCGACTACGCCACCAGCGACACCCTCGCCCGGTTGAGCGCGGAGCAAAAGGCCCGCGCGGTCATCCTGGTGCAGGACGCCTTTACCAGCTACTTCGACACCCGTTTTGTGCTCGACGCGCTGACACTGCTGCAAACCCTCGGCTTCGTGCCGCTGGTCGCCCCTTTCAAGCCCAACGGCAAGCCCTTGCAGGTGCACGGTTTCCTCAAGGCTTTCACCAGAACGGCCCAGGCCAATGCCCGGCATCTGAATACACTGGCGGAAGCCGGCGTTCCCCTGGTTGGCCTGGAACCGGCGATGACGCTGATCTATCGCGCGGAATACAAAAAGCTGCTCGGTGACAAGGCGCCCAGGGTATTGCTGGTCCAGGAATGGCTTGCCACACAGAAAGACCGGCTGGCGGATAAAGCGGGACTTTTTGAGCCGGCTGATTGCGGGCTGCTGGCCCATTGCACGGAAAAGACCAATGCCGTGAGTTCACTGCGCGACTGGCAGACCGTCTTCGCCAGCCTGGGCCAGACGCTCAGGCTCATCGATACCGGCTGCTGCGGCATGGCAGGGACCTATGGCCACGAGGCCGCCAATCTGGAGACCTCACGCAAGCTCTACCAAATGTCCTGGGCCGCGGTGGTCAAGGATCCGGCCAACCACGGCCGGCTGGCCGCCAGCGGCTATTCCTGCCGCAGCCAGGCCAAGCGCCTGGACACCATCAACCTGCCACATCCCCTCCAATTGCTGCTCCGGCAGCGGCGCCCATCCTGACGGCTAACGCCATCACGCAGATTTTGATACCCGTATCTCGACTTCAATTGATCCAGATCAAACATTCAGCCATAAAATAAACTTCTCTTATAAAAATTACTTGTTAACATGTGAAGTTTTTAACGCCAATTGTTCGGCTGAAAGCTGGCGCAGGACGCCACAGCCCAATGCTATGAACAGCCTCCCACTCAAGCGCTAATAATGATGAGGAAACGTTTTATGCCAAGCCAGTTATCCACTGACAGCGGCCGACATTTTCCATTCCCGTGCACAACCAACCGTCTGGCCAGTGGATTTTCCGCCCGCCCCGGTCTGGGTTGGCAATTGCTGGCCTTATGCCTGATAAGCCTGGCTGGCGGCCAGGCGCTGGCCCAGCCGCCAGCGAACCCGAATTTCTCCGTCACCGTGAATACCGGGCCAGTGGCGCCAAATGCCGACACCGTCTATCCGGGACAGGCGACCAGCCTGCGGATCACGCTGAGCAACAACTCCTCCACCGATCCCATCACCAACACGAACTTCATCCAGCCCCTGCCCACCACCGCTACCGGCGGACTCAGGGTCAACGGGCCGGCAAGCATCAGCGGTGACGGCTGTACAGGCGGCACCCTGACGGCACCCACAGGAGGAACGGGGATCGAACTGGCCGGACTGACCATACCCGTCCGCGTCGACGGTGTGCCCAATTCAGGCGAGTGTTACCTGGATATTCCCGTGGCCGCCTGGTCTTCCAATGGCAGCAGTACCTCCCACTCCTATTCCTTGCCAGCCGGCTCCGTCAACGCAGACCAGGGCCCCAACAGCACCGGCGGCCCCCAGGGCATCACGGTTCTGGGCGCCTCCCGCCCTACGGTATCAAAGAGCTTCCCAGGCAGTTCTCCACTGATCCTGGGTGGCAACACGGGAATCCTGAGGATCCGGGTCAATAATCCCAACGCCAACGTCGGCCTGACCAACTTCAGCTTTACTGATGTCTTTCCTACCCACGCCTCCGGTATCGGTGGCGCGGTTTTTGAACCCACGGGCATTCCCGCGACCGGCAGCTGTATCGATGCGCCCGTCTCCGCCTCGGCGGCACTGACTGCCGGGGCAGCTGCGCAAGTCGCGGTTTCCGGCGGCACACTGGCGCCCAATAGTGAATGTACGCTGGATATTCCGATACGCGCCCGCCACACCGCCGACGCCTATGACGTCACGGTGACCAACTCGATTCCCGCCAACGGTTTCTCATCATTCGAGGGATTGCAACCCGCCAATGCCGCCACGGCCGACATTACCGTCCGTTCGCCGCTGGGCCTGACCAAGAGTTTTGCCCACAGCCCCATCGCCAGCGGTGTGCCAAGCACTTTCACCCTGGTGCTGGCCAACAGTGGCAGCACACCGCTCACCGTCAGCAACTTTGATGACAATCCGATCTCGGCACCTCCTTATACCGACCGCCTGACCGTCCAAAGCGTGAACAACAGCTGTGGCGGGGATATGTCTGTCATCAATGATGACCGCGGCATCCGTGTGGGTAACTTTTCGATTCCCGCGGGTGACAACTGCACCATCACGGTTGGATTCAGCGGCCTGACACCCGGATCGGATCTGCCGACCTCCTATACCAACCAGATCCCCGAAGGTGCCGTCACCATCCCGACCGCGCCCGGAGCACCGGCCATCGTCAGCCCCGAGACCAGCGCGACCGTCATGGTTGCCGACCGCCTGCGGGTGCTCAAGGAAGCCTCGCCCGGCAGCGTTGCACCGGGCAATCCGGTGGAATACCGGGTCATCGTGCAGAACTTCGACAGCGTGATAGTTACCGGCGTCACTGTGGCGGATGTGCTGCAGAACGGCGCCACCCTGCTGACCCACAGCAGCTTCGCGCCCAGCCTCACACCCGCGTCTTGTGGCACCCTGGACTTGAACGGCCGGGTCGAGGGCGACAATGACCTGCTGTTCACCATTCCCCAGATCGCCGCCCGTACCAGTGTCTCTGAGCCTGGCGCCTGCACCCTGTCGTTCTGGGCCATGATCGATCCGGACACCGAACAGAACACCGGCAACCTGATCGAGATCGGCGGCGTGTGCATCGAAGGTGATCCATTGCGCTGTAATGCCGCACCGTCGAACGATGTTTCCAGCAACCACCAGGCCATTGTCAGCCTGCGCAAGACCTTCGATCACCAGACCAGCGTGTCGCGCTTTGAAGGCACAACGGTGCGTATGCGGTTGCAGGTGTCCAACTATTCGGACAACCCCCTGACGACCCTGAGCATCGAGGACACCTTGCCCAACGACGGGCCCTTCCAGCAACTGCGTATCGCCTCGCCCGCCAATATCCAGAACAGCTGCGGAGGTGATGTGCTGGGTACTGAAGGCAGCACCTCCATCACGCTCAACAATGGCAGCATCGCCGCCCGCAACGCGAGCACCAACGCACCGGCGACCTGTGAGCTGGCAGTGGACGTGGTGGGACCGGCAGGCACCTATCCAAACACCGCGGAGCTGGGTGCCGTGCAAACCAATGCCGACCTGTCGCCATTGACAATCACCGGGGTCACCGCCAGCGCGACACTGACCTACACGGATGCGCTGACGGCTGCCAAGAGTTTCAACCCGACGGTAACGGGCGACGGCGGACGCGCCCAGGCGCGCATACGGCTGGGTAACCTGAGTACCGAGTTGCCGCTGACCGGCATCAGCCTGACCGATAACCTGCCGGATGGCATGCTGGTGGCCTCACCCGCCAACGCCTACACCACCTGCCATGGTCCGACCCAGTTGACCGCATTGGAAGGCAGCGACACGGTCAGCCTGAGCGGCGCCAACCTGGTACCGGGAGGCGTCTGTGATCTCCTGTTTGATGTGATCGTGTCGGGCGATAGCAGCTGGACAAACACCATCGAACCCGGCCAGTTGACCGCCGATGGCGGACTGGTGAACCGGGATCCCGTCAGCGCCATCCTGAACTTCCAGGCGCCGGCCGTACCGGTCATCTCCAAGGCCATCAATCCGGGCACCATCTCCCCGGGCCAGTCCTCCACACTGACCATCACCATTACCAATGGCGCCGAGCCGATTACCAACCTGCTGATAACCGACCATTTCACACTGGACGGCACCCCGGACGGCGCGCCCAATGGCATGAGAGTAGCGTCACCCGTATTGGCTTCAACCACCTGCCCCGGCGGTACGGTCAGTGCACAGCCAGGCAACCGTCAGGTGACGCTCTCGGGCGTCAGCCTTGCGGCAAACCAGGCATGCCAGGTGTCTGTCAGGATTACCTCCACCGTGGTGGGCACGACCACCAACCTCATCCCGATGGATACCATCAGCACCGACCAGGGCGCCACCAACTCGACCAGCACCGCGATGAGTACGCTCAGCACCACCACCAGCCTTGGTGTGTCCAAGGAGTTCATACCCAAGGTCATCAGCCCCGGTGAAACCTCGCGGCTGCGGATCACGATCTACAACACCCTCGAGCAAAGCATCGTGAATTTCGGTGTGGTGGATAACCTGCCCGGCGGCATGGAAATCGCGGCTGACCCGCGCGCCTTCTCCAACTGCGGCGGCGCCTTCAACCTGACCTGGCCGTCCAATACCAGCCTGCGCCTCACCGGCGGCAACCTGGGCGCAGCCCAGAACGGCGTGGCCACCAGTTGTTATATCGAAGCCGATGTCGTCGTCACCGACCCGGGCAGCTACCCCAACACCATTCCAGCCGACAGCATCACCGTCGACGACCAGCCGGTAAACCATCCGCCGGCCACCGATATCCTGGAAGTGCGCGAGTCCCTGCGGGTCAACAAAGCCATCGATGGCCTCACCCTGGATGCGGGTGATCCCGTCGGTTTCACCACCGGCACCGCGACACGCCTGCCGGGCGTGCCGGCGCCCCTGGTCATCCGCCTGGAGAACACCAACGACACGGAACTGACCCAGGTTTCCCTGGTGGACCAGTTGCCGGAAGGACTGGTGATCGCGCCCGAGGCGACGGCCGCCACCAGCTGTACCGATGGCGTCGTCAGCGCCGATGCATCAGCAAGGGAAATACGCCTTACCGGAGCGACCCTGGCCGCCACCGGTAATGCCGGCAGCGTTTGTGAGATCACGGTGGATGTGTCCAGCAACATCGCCGGGATATACACCAACACCATTCCCGCCGGGGGCGTCACCAGCTATGAGGGTGTCACCAATGAAACCCCCACCGAGGCCCGCCTGATCGTCACCGAACCCAGCGAGATCGCCAAGGAGTTCGAGCCGCCGGTGGTGCCACCGGGTGCCAGCACCCGCCTGACCATTGTGATCAACAACCGGAACGAGGCCGACATGATCCTCAGTGCGGCGCTGGTGGACAACCTGCCCGCGGCACCCGCGCAGATGCGCGTGGCCACCCCCAGTAACCTGTCCACATCCTGCCCCGGCGGTGTCGGCGTCATTCAGGCCGATGCCGACAGCACCAGTGTGCAACTCGACAGCGGCGCGGTGATTCCACCCGGCGGTTGCCGCATCGAGGTGGATGTCACCGCGGATGAGCCGGGCAGCTACCTCAACCACCTGCCCGTGGGCGCGCTGCAAACCAACTTCGGCCCCAACGAAGAACCGGCCGAGGCGCCCCTGCTGGTCAGTACCCTGGGCTACATCTCCGGCAAGGTGTTCATCGACCACCAGACGCTGCCCGATGGCCAGTTCATTCCCGGAGATTCCACCCCCATCGCGGGCAACCCCATCGAGTTGCGCCAGGGCGGCAGCTGTAGCGGTACCCTGCTGCGCACAACCACGACAGATGCCCTGGGCAACTACCTGTTTGCCGAGCTGCCCGCGGGCACCTACTCGGTTTGCCAGCCGGTCCAGCCGCCAGAGACGCTCAACAGCATCACCACCGAGGGTGTGATCGTGCCCTACAACGGCAGCGACGGCACGCCGGGCACGGCCTCCAACCCGCCATCAGGGCCGACCAGCCAGATCCTGGGCATCGTGCTCAACGACAATGGCAATGAGGATGAAGTGAGCGGCTCTCCACAGAACAATTTCTCGGAAGTGCTGCCCGCCAGCATCGCCGGCTGGGTCTACCATGACCGCAACGATGACGGCATCCGCGATGCCGGCGAGGAAGGCATTGGCCAGGTCACGGTGACACTGACCGGCACCACGGTCTACGGCAATCCCATCACGCCGATTGTTATCCTGACGCAGCCCGATGGCAGCTATCGCTTCCCGGATCTGCTGCCAGGCACCTACACGGTTACCCAGACGCAGCCCGCGGGCTGGACCGACCGCTCGGACACACCGGGCAGTCATGGTGGCGACAACAGCACCAATGATGTACTGTCCACCATTATTTTGGCTGCAGGTGATGACTCCGTGAACAATAACTTCGGTGAAGGGCTGCCTGACCTGCTCAATCTCGCGCTGAGCACGTCCTGCAACAACAACGCGCCCTACGTGAGTTACACCGTGGATACCGGTGCGCCCTTCGGCGCGGCGGCGCCTTCCGTCACCATTTCCTGGATAACGCCGGATGGACGCCTCGTGGAAGAACATGCCGACCAGCCTTCGAGCGGCACACTGCTGTGGCCGGGCGTGGTCCTGGATGGCGGTGGCAACGCGGTCGCCTGGCCGGGCTGGGAGTATGTCAACGACGAGTGGGTCGAGGTGGCTGATGACCGCCGTCCCGTGATGATAGTCCGCGTCGAGGTCAACCCCACCGCCGAGGGTGAGGTCACCTATCCATCATCGAATATCCGCTGCGCGCCGCAACCACCAGGCACCTACCGTCCCCCCTCCCAGGTGCCCACGCTCTCGGTCTGGGGACTGACACTGCTGTCGCTGTTGCTGATGTTCGGCACCTGGATGCAGCAGCGCCACCGCAGGCTGGCAGCATGAGTGAAGGCGAGACGACCGTGACGGCAGGGGCCGGTAAACCCCTGCCGTCCTTGTGGGGCTTCTTTGCTCGTTTCCTGTTGATCCAGGCGGTGCTCTTTACCCTGGAAATGCTAAGACCCGTACAGGAAGCCGTGATTAAACCCTTCACCGCCAGTCTCGCCTGGATGTCGTTTCAACTCATGTCACTGTTCGATGGACGGCTCCACAACCAGGGTGTGGTGATCATGAACCAGGAATCCGGCTTTGCCATCGAAGTGGTTGCCGGCTGCAACGGCGTGGAGGCCACCATTATCCTGAGCGCGGGGATACTCGCCTTTTCCGCGCCCTGGGTTTACAAGCTGCGGGGGTTGGTGCTGGGTTTCCTCGCCATCCACGTATTGAACCTGTTGCGGGTCATCAGCCTGTTCTACATCGGCGACTGGAATCTCGCGGTATTCGAATGGGCGCACCTGTATATCTGGCAGGCACTTATCCTGCTGGATGCGATCATCGTGTGGCTGATCTGGATACGCCACCTGCCCTCAACCAGCACAGTGCCGCAAACGGGTGCACCCGCATGAGTTTTTCACCCAAAGATCCGCTGCTGCGTTTCGTACTCTGGACACTGGTGTGGCTGCCCGTGTTTTTTACCCTCTGGTATCTGCTGGCGCCCTTGCTGCTGGCGCCCTTGACCCTCATCGGCCAGGCACTGCTGACCTGGCTATATCCTGACCAGATCGAAAGCCTCGGCCTGCAGGGGCATCACCTGCAAGTGCTCACCCGGCTTCCCTTCACCTTGCCGGACGGCCGCACCGGCCTGATCACACTGGATGTGAATATCCTCAAATACACCTACAACCTGCCGTTGCTGATGGCACTGCTGTTCGCCACCCAGGACCGGCACTTTTCCGCCAACCGCCTGATCGTCTGCTACCTGGCGCTCCTGCCTTTCCAGCTCTGGGGACTGGTGTTTGAAGTCCTGATGCAACTCGGCTTCCGCGCCGGACCGGATGCCGCCAGGCAAATGGGACTGGACGGCCCGATCAAGAATCTGCTGGCCCTGGGCTACCAGTTTGGTGTATTAATGCTGCCCGCGATTTCCGCAACGGCTATCTGGCTGGCGCTCAATCGGGATTTTATCGCCTCGCTGATACAACATCCGCGCCAGCAGCCTCCGTCAGTTCAGTAACACACCCAAAACCGCTGCGAGACCATGATCTGCGCACAACACCGCACCCGCAAGGCAGGCACTCATCTCTACCCATGACACAGGATGCGGTAACACTATGAAAATATTGTTGGTGATAGTGGCAAGTTGTTTATTGGTATCCACCAGCGTCGCGGACCCGTCTCCCTGGCGTTACCTGCTGGACGACGACCTGAGCCAGTGGAATACCTATCTCGGTTTTCCCAATCCGGAAACACCCATCAGCGACCTGCCCAAAGATGCCGAGGGCAATTATGTGCGGCCGCTCGGCCACGGCAGAAATGACCATGATATCTTTACCGTCACCCGGGTCGGTGGCGAGCCGGTACTGCGCGTTTCCGGCGAGATCTATGGCAGCGTTTACACCCGTGACTCATTTGAAAATTATCAGCTGAGCCTGGAGTTCAAATGGGGCACCCGGAAATGGAAACCGCGCCTGGACCTGGAACTCGACAGCGGCATCCTCTACCACGCCATCGGCGAGCACGGCGTTGACTACTGGAAAGCCTGGGCACTGTCCCAGGAGTTTCAAATCATCGAGGGCGGCAACGGCGACTGGTGGCAGATTGCCGGCTCGCAGATCGACATCCGCTGTGAAAAACCCGAAGGCGCCGAGGAGTACATCTACAACCCCAAAGCACCCTTCATCAGCTTTGGCCCCGGTGGTGCAGGCATCACCTGCCGCCGCAGCCACGACGCGGAGAAACCCAAGGATGAATGGAACCGCCTGGACCTGATCACCTATGGCGACAGGAGCCTGCATATCGTCAACGGTGAGCTGGTGATGGCGTTGCAAAACTCCCGTTACACCAAAGCCGATGGCACGGTAGTACCACTGACCAAGGGCCAGATACTGCTGCAAAGCGAAGCCGGCGAAGTCTTCTTCCGCCGCATCAAGATCAAACCGGTTGACGGCATACCGGCGCAATACCTCAGCCATTTCGACGCAAACTGATCAGGCAAAAAAGCGCAGCCACCGGGGCTGCGCTTTTCCATTTCTCATCCATACCCTGCGTGGCCGACATCACCCAGCAGCCCTTGACCACGCATACGAATAACGCTAAAAAGCCGACTCAATCATAATAAACCCAAGGAAGTCTCATGCTCGATATCTCCTCCCCCGTGACCTGGCTGTGGGCGGCATCCGTGCTGGTTTTTTCACTCGTTTTGTTCAAACGCCGGGCACTGCTCTTCTGGCTGATGGTGATTCCTCCCCTAGCCGCGCTCAAACTGGGAGTGCCCGTCATGGTCATCGCCGCCGGTGTGGGCGCCATGCTGGTCGGCCTGGTTTACCGGTCATTCTTCACGGAGGAGACGGCAACGGAATCATCCGTCACCCTCAAAAGCGAGGAAACCGGGCAGCAGATCAGCTTTCATCTGCGATTGCCGCTGGGGCCTTCGATCGCGCTCATCATTGTCCTGAACATCGGACTGGCGCTGTTGCTTCTGCAGTTTTTCGATCCGGACGTCTGGTTCAGTGGAAAGAACATACCTGGCAAATTCACCAGCATGCTTTATGTGATTTTCGGTTTCTTCAGCGCGCTTGTGATATCCATGCTGTTTGTCACCACGACCCAACAGGAACGGCGCTGATTTCAATGCTGTTCGAGCCGGGCCAGACGTTCGGCGAGATCGCGATTGCTGTGAATACTTTCGCCCTCCATCGGCGAATTGAGCTGTAGCCGTCCCAAGGTGGGATCGAAACTGCCCTGGACCCAGCCCTCGCTGATCATCAGTTCCAGCGCCTGGATCAGCTGGGCAAAAGCCAGCTCGGGCAGGGTCTGCCCGCGCAGCTGGACGGCAGCCTGCTGCATGCCCTGGACCACCGCATTGATGTCATCCCTGGTATTCAGAATATCCAAAATATTGGCAAACAGACCAGTGACGGGCAGGCGTGTGACGCCACGCCGATAACAGGACACCGGATGGATGCGCCCTTCACGGAAGATGGGAATGGACTCGATTCCGGCGCCCTCCAGGTTCAAACGAAAACGGTTGAAGCGGGACAGGTTCCAGTCGGCTTCACGGCCGAGGAAACGGCCGGCGATCTGCCGGGCGCCCGCCAGGTCCAGCCCCCCAGGGCGACCTGCCCCACGGAATCATGGGTGAAACCGCCGGTGCCCAGCCACTGAAATGCCTGTTCCGGCGTGAGGTCCAGCCCGGCATCGCGGGCAATCTCACGGGTGTATGCCTGCAGATCGGTGAAAACACCGTTGGCCGAATACCAGAAATCCGCAAAACGAATGTGCTGTCTGATCCGGGTGCGCTGGTTGTCGTCGTAACTCGCCCGCAGCCAGGGCGCCGCGAGTTCGCCGCGCTCCAGTTCCAGGATGGTGTAGGCCGCCTCGCGCGCTGCGGTGTGGGTGAGTGTCATGCCCGCGGCAAGGATCGGATCGGCAAATCCGGCGGATTCACCAACCAGAAACCAGTTGTCGCCCGCGGTCCGGTCGGCGACGAATGACCAGTCCCGGGTCGCCCGGACTTGTCCTGTACGATTGGCGTTCCGGGTCAGCTGCGCAATCAGAGGTTCCTGCTGCAACGCCCAGGTGTACAAGGCCTCCTTGCTCTGGCCACGGGCCGAATAGGTGTCGCGCGGGCAGACAAATCCGATGGAAACGCGGGTGTCGCTCAAGGGGATGTACCAGATCCATCCGCAGCCGATGGACAGTATCAGGACGCGGGTCGCACCACCCGGGTATTGCATTGCCCACTCGCCCTGTTCCCAGTAATCCCAGAAGGCGACATTCTGTAGTTTGGTCGGCACCTCCACATCCACGCCCAGTGCCCGGCGCAGGATTCCCGCGTTGCCCGAGGCATCCACATAATGCCGTGCCTTGACCTGCCGGCCATCGGCAAGTTTGAGTCCCACCACGCGATTGCCGTCACCGTGCGCCTGCCTGACGGCCATGGGACTGTATACCTCGGTGCCCAAACCCGCCGCATGGTCGAGCAGTATCTGATCGTATACGGCGCGATCGACCTGCAAGACCAACTGCCGCGTCTGGTGGCTCCAGGGCCGCGGACGCTGCTCCTCGCGGTAATGCTTGAGCGGCATGAACTCGAAATCCCACAACCTGTCGCTGTTGCCCCAGCGATAGGTCGCGCCGATCTTGATCGGGAAATTGGCCGCCTCGACCGCGTCCCAGCACCCCAGCTCATTGAGGATGCCGCTGATCATCGGCAGCTGGCTCTCACCGATGTGGTCCCGCGGAAACCGTTCGCGTTCAAACAGGGTTACCCGGAGATCCGGGGCGTATTTCTTCAACAACCCGGCGCAGGTGGAGCCGCCCGGACCACCGCCGATGATGGCAACATCCGTTTCGATCATACCCGGCTAGGTTTTCCGGCCACCGTTTGCGCGGGCCATCCTCACCCAGCCAAGCAGGGCCAGCAGACCGGTCAGCAACGCCAGGCCCCAGGGATTGTGACCGGCAGGGGGACCGGCCCCGAGGCGCCCGCGGGGCTCACCCCGGCACCCGACAGGGGCACCACATCCGAACTCGAAGGCGCATCGGAAGGAATATCCACTTGCGCGCTGCGCGCGCCCAATGCCTGGGGTGTCAGCGCAATATCGAAGGTACAGGTCGCGGCGGGCGCCAGGGTCTCGCCGGAACAGGTATCGTTGCTCAGGGTAAAGTCGGCGGCATTGGCACCACTGATGGCCAGGGTTCCCAGGATGATGTCGATGGCCCCGGTATTTTCGACTTCCACCGTCTGCGCGGCACTGGTGCTGCCGAGACTGACATTGCCGAAATCGGCGCTGACCGGTGTCAAACCGATCCCGACATCCACGCCTGTACCCGTCAGGGGGAGCGAATCCGGATTTGAGGGGGCATTGGACGGGATATCCACCTGCGCGCTGCGCGCGCCCAATGCCTGGGATGTCAGCGCAATATCGAAGGTACAGGTCGCGGCGGGCGCCAGGGTCTCGCCGGAA
>CAYWCW010000002.1:67611-172086 GCA_964456865.1 uncultured Cellvibrionaceae bacterium | reverse complement strand
GTTGCTCAGGGTAAAGTCGGCGGCATTGGCACCACTGATGGCCAGGGTTCCCAGGTCGAGGCCGGCGGCCCCGGTGTTTTCGATTTCCACCGTCTGCGCAGCACTGGTGCTGCCAAGACCGACATTGCCGAAATCGGCACTGGCCGGTGTCAAGCCGACGCCAGGCACCACCAGCCCACCATTATGATCGACCGTCAGCGTCCAGCTCACGAACATGCCCGGATCTTCAAACTCGGCATCACCGATGCACAGCATCCAGTCGCCGCTGGCGTCCTCGCCATTGAAACCGGCGAAATTTGACGGCGGCTGGGCAATCGACGCCGGGAAGGGGAAGAATGCGCAGTTCTGCGGGCCATCGCGGCAGACCGCCTGAACGGAGTTTAGCCCTGTACCCATATTCTCGGCACTGATGGATGCGCCATCCCGGAACGTCAGGGGATGTGTCGACGCCATATCTGAGTTGGAACCACAGCATCCGGAGCCATTATCCGCAGATTCATTGAATCCCGGGCGGCTCACCACCCCAAGTGTGGTACCCTCCGGACTGATCAGCTTGATCACCAGATCGCCTATCCAGGTGTGATTGATGGCTGTTTGCAGCTCCACATGGGTGACGGTCGCGCCAGATGGTATGGAGGAGGCATCGATGGTATTACAGGCCATGGTGCCTAGAGTGCCATTGTAGGCACCATCCGGAATGGCTAGATTCGGGCTGGATGTGAATACGTCAGCCGAAGTCAGCGCAGCGTGACTGCCTATAATTGCCGCAATGCTCAGGTTCAGGATGGAACAGCGCATAGCGATTTCCTTTTTTGTTTATCATTGAATAGCGCAGGTGGGGGGAGTATAAGCAGGTTTCCCCATGACATCCAAGCAGTACGGCGATCCCCACGCCCACGCACGTCCTTCTGTTGTAAAAGCAACAATGCCACCAGTGCCACCGGCGGCGGTTTTGCACCCGGGCGGGCTTTGCTGGCACACTGCAGCCCCCTCTGGTCGATGCAAGGTTGCCTATGCCGCTGTTCATCCGCTATTGCCTGTGGCCGTTGCTGCTGACCGGTCAACTGCTCGCCGTCAGCCTGTTGGCCTGGCATCTACTGGCCCAGGTCAACTTCGGCTATCCCCTGGCCTACAAGCTGCTGAGCATCGAATCCCATATCCAGGTCTACGGGCCGCAAAACCGCCACAAGGCGCACTTTGCGCAAACCTCGCCTGCGGAACACCGGGCGCTCTTTGGCGAGATCACGCGTGCCGTGCAAAACGGCGGCAAGGGATTGGCGGATATCCATTACCGCCTGCCCGATGGCCGCACGGCGCCGCTGATGCGCGAGCCCGAAGTGATTCATCTGCGGGATGTGGCCAACCTGATCACCGTGTTTTATCAGGCTGGCTTGATCGGGGCGGGAGTCTGGGTGCTGATGCTGGGTTTTGCGCGCTGGCAGCGACTGCCCATGCCATCACCGGCGCGCATTGCCGCCGGGTTTCTCCTGGCCCTGGTCATCGCGGGGGTGGCTGTTGCAGCCCTGGGACCCACACGCGTCTTCTACTGGCTCCACGAGCTGATATTCCCCGATGAGCATGAGTGGTTTTTCTTTTACCAGGACTCGCTCATGACCACGCTGATGAAAGCGCCGGATCTGTTCGGGGTAATCGCCCTCTGGCTGGTGGGATTGTTGCTGTTGCTCTGGGGCGCCAGTCTGTGGCTGACCCGGTACTGGCTCGATCACCCCCGGACGCCAGCCCCCGACCCCAGGGCCGGAGGCGCGAAAGCCGGAAATAAAAAAGGCGGATCTAAAAGATCCGCCAAGGGCGGGAATCGGCGAGCCTGACAGTCTGGCGACTGTCTTCGCCTTAGCCCGTGCACCCCAAGCCTTACCGATGTCTCCTTCCGTGGAAACGGGGCCTCGGCGACCCCCTCGGTGAAATTCTGTGAAGGTTTTTCATGGTCGGCTCCCTGACAGACTACATCCTCACGGGGCTTCAGCCCCTGAAACTATTGCGTGTTAGCGCTACCATTGCCGGCACAAAAATAATCCGACAGTTGTGAGATTCTTGTGATCTCTAACATTGCGCAAGTGACAGCGCTTACCCCTGCCGGTTTCAGGCGCTATAGAATCACTTTTTTCAGGCGTGGTCAACGCAAAAAGATTGCGCTAACACAGTTTTTTTGACGTATTCCTCAACCCTTGCACATCAATGGGGCACAGGGAGGAGGATTTGCCGGTGGCTTGAAAAAGCAGCCCGCCGAAGAAACCGGCGGGCCACGGGAGGTATCAGTGACGGGGAGAAGTGATAGGGAGCAGCGATAGGGAGGCGTAATTAGAGAGGAGTGACAGAGAGGAATGATAGAGAGCAGCGATCAGGCCGCCGGGCGTCTGCCTTGCAAACGCCCCAACCCAACCAGGCACAGCAATGAGAGCAAAAACCCGGCCGGATGACCGCCGCCGGAGCCTCCGCCCGTGTTGCCAGCCGCACTGGACCGGCTGCTGACGGAGGATGCGCTACCTTCGTCGGATGACACACTGCTGGAGGATGAGCTGCTGGACGAGGGTGTGCTGCTCGACGAAGCCGGCTCGCCGGAAGGGTAGCCATAGGCGATGCCGCGCCCGGCGGTGCTCAGGTAGACCACACCGAAGGTATTCATGTCGCCCACCACAAACTGCCCATTGCCGGGTCCGCCGAACTGGTGCCGGTCATCGTTGATCCGCACCCAGCTGGCGCCCTGGTCGGTGGAGCGGTGCAGGCCACGCACACCATCGACGCTGCCCCAGAGGTAGACAACAGGGTAGTCGCCACCCTCGGCCGCCTTGCCAAAACCCACTGCCGCCGCGTAGCCCACCCTGGCAAGGGCCGTGAAGCTGCCACCCGAATCCGTGGAGCGGGCGAGCCCGCCATTGTAAAGCGCGACCCACACATCCCCCTCGCGCCCGGGCGCCACGGCAATCACCCTGGAGCCATTGGCGGCCAGCGACCCTGCCGCGCTGAAGGAAGCACCGCCATTGGTGCTCACCAGCAAGTGGCCACCGGGATTGTAGGCGTAGACCTTGCTGGCGTTCACCGGGTCGGCTACCGGATGCGCGTTGCTGACACTCAAGCCGGCCACCGCTGTCCAGCTGTTGCCAAGATTGGTGGAACGGTAGCTGGTGGCCGTGTTTTCCGGGCTGTGGATCAGCGCGCTGCCATCGGCCAGCACGGCAACCTGCCCCTTGCTGCCATTCATCGTCTGGGTGCGCGTCCAGGTGGCGCCCTGGTTCAGGGTGTAATACATCTGGTCACCCACGCGCACCAGCATATCGGTATTTTGTGCTGCCATCGCCAGACCGGTCGTGGTGCCCATGCGTGGTGTATGAACCTGGCCGTAACGGGTGGCGCTGTCGTGGAGGAAGCCGTCATAGTCGCCGATCACCGACACCACCGGCCCGCCCGGGATGCTCACCAGGCCCAGGGGCACGGTTTCTTCCAGGCCCGCCACGGTGAAGGCCCAGGTGTTGCCACTGTCCACCGCGCCGTTGCGGAAAACACCGTTGCCGGATGTTACCCAGACCTCCTGCGTATTGAAGGGGTTGAAGGCGATGGAGCCGGCCCAGTGAATGGCATGGCCATTGATCCAGGGCACACCCTGGTTATCCAGCACGAAGCCCCGCGCCACCAGATCGGTCCAGCTGGCACCGCCGTTGGTGGATAAAAACAAACGGTCGCCATAAGCGCCGGCATATTGCAGCTGGTAGGTGTTGATACTGGAAAGCACCAGCCGCTGGGGATTATCGGGATCAACGCTGATACCACTGAATGCGCGTGCGAAGCCGGCAGGCGTGACGGGGGTCCAGGCACCTGTGCCCAGGTTGTATTTCCACACCTGGCCGGCATCCATGGGTTCGTCGAGTGACGCCTGCCAATGGCCGTGGGGCCCCGCGCCGTTGGCATAGGTGATATAGGCATGGCCGTCGCTGGCCAGTACCGCGCGCTGCGGCATGTGCGCCACGGGCGCGCCGGCAATCGCCGCAAAGGTTCGTCCACCGTCATCGCTGCGATAGAGGTTCACGCCTGCCGCCGCGTAACGCGATACGCCGATGATCATGCGCTGGGTCGCGCCATCGGCGGCACTGGCCGGATCCAGAAGCACAAAGCTGATGCCGTTTTCGTTCGGCGTGGTGGTCACCGGCAAAGCATCCACGCGATGCCAGGTGCTGCCCGCATCCGTGCTTTTGAACAGCCCGTGGGCACGGGTCCCCACATACAGGATATTGCCGTTGTTGGGATCGACCTGGAGCTTCTCGCCGGTCTGCCGCCCCATGCCGTTACCGTGGGCGCGAAACTGCGCGGTGGTGTCTATCACGTCGAATGTCTGGCCGTAATCATCGGAACGCAGTATCGCCGTGCGGCCACTATTGAAATAACTGATGCCCACCAGCATGTAAACCTTGCCGGGTGCATTGGGGTCCAGCGCCAGGGACTCCACGCCCAGATAACCCGTCTGCTCATCGGAGACCCAGTCATTGAGGGGAATCCAGCGCTCGCTGGCGGCGTCCCAGCGATAGGCGCCCCCCACGTCCGTGCGCGCATATAGCAGTCCGGCTTCCCGGGTGGAGGGAATGATGGCGGACACGAAACCACCCCCGCCAATGGCCATGCTGCTCCAGGTGTAGCCCTCGTTGGCATGGGCGCGGGACAGGACCGATAACAGCAGGGCCACGATCAGGCCTGTCACTTTTGATGGTGTCATCTCGTCAACTCTCATGAATATCGTCAGGCGGTTTATTTCGCCATGAGCGCCGCAATATCGGGCTCCATGGCCCGTGCCCAGGCGGCATAGCTGGCTTCGTTGAGGTGCAGCAGATCGGGCATCACATCCCGCGACAGATGGCCCTGGTCATCCAGGAACAACTGGCTCAGATCGCGAAAGTAAATGTGCTGGTTATCCGCGAAACCCGCGATCAATTGATTGATCCGGCTATTCAACACGCGCATGGGCGCAGCGGGCTCCGCATCGCGCGGAAAGACCCCCAGCAATAGAATTTTTGCCTCGGGCACGCGGCTGCGCAGCTCATCCAGTACCGCGCGTATGCCACGGGCCGTGTAGTCGGCGCGGTCCATGCGATGCCCGGTGTTGTTGGTGCCGATCATCAGCACCACCAGCCTGGGCTTCACGCCGTCCAGCGCGCCATGCTGCAATCGCCAGAGCACATTTTCCGTGCGGTCGCCGCCAAAGCCGAGATTCAGTGCCCCGCGGGGAGCGTAGTAAGTTTCCCAGGTGGCTTTGCCCTCGTTTTCCCAGCCTTGGGTGATGGAGTCGCCAAGCATGACCAGGTTGATCGTCCGCTCGCGCGCTTCCTGCTTTTTGGCTTCATGGCGTGGCATCCACCAGTCGCGCGCCCACCAGGTATTGAGCGTATCCGGCGTCACGGACAGATTGGGATAATCGGGACAGTCGAGGCTGGGCACCACACCCGTCGCAAAACCCAGGTGACGGAATTCCAGCTTGCCTGTGCCACCGGCATACAGGCTGAAGCTCACCGGCTGCCGGCGAAAATCATCGCCCTCGCGCTCAAAGCAGCTGAGCGGCACGTTCAACCGCTGCCACCCCTGCCCCACCATCGCCTGCACCTGCTCGTTTACCGCCAGGCGGCGTTCGCAGCCTTCACCACACAGCACGACAAATTCCAGCGAGGTGCGCTCAAAGGTGGAAACAGTCAATTCCATCTGCCACACACCCCGCTCCCAATCCAGCTTCTCACTACCAGGCTTGTTAACACCCAGGGCAATATGACCGGCATGATTCCACTGAAAACTCACAGGGCCTGAGAAATCCGCCGAACGCTGCTGGGGAACACAGGCTTGCAATAAAACCAAAGCGCCGATGACACAGAGTGTTTTACGAAACTGGTTGGATAGGCTCATGGAATAGTTACCTGGTGTGTGGTTGTTATTTGTGGATTGTGTTTTTAAGCTGGGCCCAACCTTGCTGGTAGGTAGTATGGTGGACACGCCGTGAACCGGGCCCCTACGCGCTCCCGGCGCTTCGGGACACTTCCCACATCCCTGTGGGTCGTCCGTGGGGGCTAAGCGCCAACATCCCTGTTGGCGATTGTCCACCACACTACCTACCAGCAAGGCTGTGCTGTGCGAATTTTTAACCACTCACTCCGTAGGATGGGAAAAAACAGAAAATCTTCAGAAAAACCTTTAAGCCAACAGAAAAGCCAAAATATTCATTCAAAGATTTCTTTAAGAAGCAGCCTGCCTAAAATTAGCACGAAGGACGCTCGGGGTGGGGGTACCCACGACGGACAATCGCCAACATGGATGTTGGCGCTTAGCCTCCACGGATGGATTCACGGCGTGTCCGTCGTGGGTACCCCCACCCCGAGGGTCCGTCCTTGCTTATCAGTACAAACTCAATAAGGACAAGCAATCACTTCCTGCCGCTGACTACCCATCCCCTCGATCCCAAGCTCCACCACATCACCCGGCTCCAGATACACCGGCGGCTTCTGCCCCAATCCCACGCCCGGCGGTGTACCCGTCGAAATCACATCGCCCGGTTGCAGGCTCATGAACTGGCTCAGGTAATGCACAAGAAACGCGGGACCAAACACCATGTGCTTTGTGGAACCATTCTGGAACTGCTTACCGTTCACCTTCAGCCACAAATGGATATTCAAGGGATCGGGTACCTCGTCCTTGGTGACAAGGTAAGGGCCTATGGGGCCGAAGGTATCGCAGCCCTTGCCCTTGTCCCACTGGCCGCCGCGCTCCAATTGGAATTCACGTTCGGATACATCATTGATGACGCAATAGCCGGCAATGTAATCCATGGCCTCGGCCTCGTTCACGTAACGCGCTTCTTTGCCAATCACCAGGCCCAGTTCCACTTCCCAATCCAGCTTGGTGGAATTGCGCGGCCTGACGATGGGATCATCCGGGCCGCTGATGGCGCTGGTGGCCTTCATGAAGACAACCGGTTCCCTGGGCACATCGAGGCCCGACTCCGCCGCGTGGTCGGCATAGTTCAAACCGATACAGATAAATTTGCCTACCCGCGCCACACAGGGTCCGATGCGCACCGGCTGGTTCGCCAGTGGCAGGCTGCCCAGTTCCACCGCCGCCAGACGCGCGAGGCTTTCGGGTGACAGTGCCTGGCCGTCCAGGTCGGGTATCACACTCGACAGGTCGCGAATCTGCCCGTCGCTGTCCAGGATGCCGGGTCGCTCTTCACCAGCAATGCCATAACGCAATAATTTCATGTGGTTGCTCTCTGCTCGACACTGAGGGGTTAATTGCTCCAGCCACCATCGATCACATTGATGGTGCCCGTGGTAAAAGCCGAGACATCGCTGGCCAGATAAAGTGCCAATTCCGCGATTTCCTCCGCTTTGCCCATGCGCCCCATGGGCTGGCGCGCGACAAAATTCCGGTAAGCCGTCTCATAATCGCCGGTGGCATGCAAACGCGCTTCCAGCGATGGCGTCTGCACGGTCCCCGGACAAATGGCATTGCAGCGGACACCCCGGGTGACAAAATCCGCCGCGACCGCTTTGGTCAGGCCAATGACCGCCGCCTTGGTCATGCCATAGGCGAAACGGTTTGGCGCACCCTTGATCGAACTGGCCACGGACGACATATTGATGATCGACCCACCACCTCTGGCAATCATGCCCGGTAGAAAAGCGCGGATCATGCGATACATGGAACTCACATTCAGATCAAATGAAAATTGCCAATCACTTTCGTCGCAATCGAGGATGGTGCCGCTGTGCACGTAACCCGCGCAATTGAACAGCGCATCCACCGGCCCCAGTTCCCGGCTCAGCGCGGTGATCGCCGCCGCATCCAGTACATCCAGCTGCCGCGTTTCACACCCGGCAACATCCGCCAGCGCAGCCTCGTTCACATCCGTCGCAATCACCCGCGCGCCCTCACGCGCAAACAATTCCGCACTTGCCCTCCCGATCCCCTGACCGGCGGCGGTTACCAGAACGGTTTTACCTTGTAGACGATTCATCTTTAACACTATCCAAAATTTTGCACGATGGCCGAGCGGGGGATGGGGTCACCCTTTCCCCTGCCTGGCACTCAGTTGACCTGCCTCACCGGCAGACATGCCGGCCCGATAGGCTCAAAACTTTTGTACGTCAAAATAAATTCCTGGTGACCCAGCGCCTCCGACACACTCCGCTCACCGGCAGCCACCGCCATGACCCGCTGGAATATCTCTTCACCCACCTCATCCAGCGTCGCGCGCCCCTCCAAAATGCGGCCCGCGTTCACATCCATATCGTCCGCAAGGCGCTGGTAGGTTTCCGGATTGGCGCACACCTTGATCACCGGTGAAATGGCCGAGCCCACCACCGAGCCGCGCCCCGTGGTAAACAAGGTCACATGGCTGCCACAGGCGATGAGCTCCACGATTTCCGCGTTGTCCGAAATATTCGGAAAACCAAAACGCGGTTCACCATCGGGCACCACGTCCAGCAGATACAAACCGCCGGTGGGTGGCAGGTCGCCCGGTTTCAGCAGGCCGCTGATGGGTGAAGAACCCGACTTGGAATAGGCGCCCATGGATTTTTCCTCCAGGGTCGTCAATCCGCCATCGGCATTGCCGGGGGCAAAACTGCCAAAGCCCATGATGCGGTAATAACGCTCGGCTTTTTCCACGCAGGCTTCGATGGCCTCGCCCAATTCCGGCGTAATGGCTCTGTCGGCCATGATGGTTTCACAGCCGATCAACTCACCGGTCTCTTCAAAGATACAGGCGGCACCGGCAGCGACCAGGGTATCGAAACAGCGGCCCACCGCCGGATTGGCCGTGATGCCCGAGGTGCCGTCGGAACCGCCACAGATGGTCCCCACCACCAGCTCGTCAACGCGCATCGACACCCGTTCGACACTGGCGGCCTGGGCCTGGAGGCGCGCGACAGCGGCCAATCCGGCTTCGATCGTGGCGCGGGTGCCACCCGCTTCCTGGATGACCAGCAATTCCGCCGGACGGCCACTGGCCCGGATGCGTTCCAGCAACCCTTCACGGTTCATGCTCTCGCATCCGAGGGATACCAGGACTACACCGCCCACGTTGGGATGGGTGCACACCGCCGTCATCATGTTGAAGGCGTATTCGTTGGGATAACAGCCGGGAAAACCGATCAGGTGCACATCCAGGTCATCGGCGAGGTTGACGATGCGGCGGCTGACATGGTGGGCACACTCCACCAGATAGGCCACCAGAATCACATTGCGTATCCCCTTGCGGCCATCCTGGCGCAGATAGGCGAGAAGATTCGGGTTGTTCATCGACGGGGGCTCCCTTCTTGGCGTGTGCGGGTATGGCTGGGGATGTAATCGCTTTGCATGTTGTGCATGTGGAGGTGCTCGCCACGCACAACGGGCGCCGTCGCCGATCCTATGGGCGCGCCATACTTGAACACCTTGTCACCGGGAGACAGATCGCGGCGCGCCACCTTGTGGCCCACAGCCACAGGCTGGGGACTGGCCAGCGGCTCGGCATCGATGGTGATGGTCTGGCCCGCCGTTATGGGTGCGACGCACACCAGCACATTGTCATCGGGATGGAGAAGTATCAGGGACGCCACTTGTACCAAAGCCATATCCGGATGGGCATTGTGATTCATCAACAGGTGACTCCACGGGGTAGTTCCAGGCCGGGCAGCGGCGCTGCCGGGTGTACCAGCTGGCGGTCCCGCAGGGCCTGCCAGAAGGCAGCGGGGATCGGCCGGTTCATCAGCGCCACGGCCGCGCCGACTTCATCGGGACTGGCCAGGCCGGCGATGACCGAGCAGATCCGGGGGTGGGCCGTCGGAAATTGCAACGCGGCGGCAGCCAGGGGCAGATCGAATTCGGCGCAGAGCGCTTCCAGTGTCCGGACCCTGCTCACAACGGCCGCGGGTGCCGGCGCGTAGTTGTAATAGTGGGGCCCCGGCCCGGACACACCCCGGGCGAGAATGCCGGAGTTGAATGGACCGCCCAGGATCACCGAAACACCGCGGGCGGCGCACAGCGGCAGAAAGGAATCACAGGCCGTCTGTTCCAGCAGGGTGTAACGCCCCGCCAGCAAAAAGCAATCGACATCGCTGACTGCCAGGGCCTGCTCGCAGATCTGCCACTCGTTGGCACCCAGGCCGATGGCGCCAATATGGCCAGCGGCGCGCAGCTCATGCAGAGCGCGGTAGCCGCCGTTCATGAACTCGTCAAAACGGGCCGCATGGTCATCGCCATGGGTCGCAGAACCCAGGTCATGGGCAAACACGATATCCACCCGGTCGAGGCCAAGCCGGTCGAGACTGGTCTCGAGGGAACGCCTCACACCGTCATAGGAGTAATCGAACACCGGCTCCAGCGCGGGAGCTTCCGCAAAGCCATGGCGCAGGGCCTCGCGCGAATCCGTCGGCACCAGCAGACGCCCCACCTTGGTGGAAATCAGGGGGCGCTCGGCCCTGGCCGCCAGCACCTGGCCGATACGGGATTCACTCAGGCCAAAACCGTAATGGGGCGCGGTGTCCAGATAATGGATACCCATTGCCAGCGCCGACCCCAGTGTCGCCTGGGCCTGTTCATCACTCATGGGCCGGTAGAGGTTGCCAATCGGCGCCGCGCCAAACCCCAGCAAACTGGTCTTGAGCCCGGTCTCCCCCAGGGGACGGGTTTGCATGGATCGTTGATATGTCTGCGGCACTGACAACCTCTTTTTTATAATTAAAAAACCAATTGCCGATAAAAACGATTTTACCTCAAACCCCCGGAGAATAACATATGGTTAACTGGACTTTTTGACAGGCGAAAGTAAGGAACCACTCTCCCGGTGGAGAGCGGAAAAACACGCAGAGATAATGAAAAAACCGTGAGAGCCGGGCGGCGGAGCCGCCCCTCTGACAGCAGGATCAGGCCATGGGCAACTGGATGTGGAAGCAGGTGCCGCTCGCGCCATCCGAGGTGACAGCCATCTGTCCGCGGTGATGCTCGGTGATGATGAAGTAGGGATAAGACAGGCGCTGCTCGGCCGGATAGGTCAGCGAATGGTTGGTCAGGGCATAGTAGGGCTGGAAGATATCCAGCTGTTCCTCGGGACTCAGCACCCGGCCGTTGTGCTGAATCTTGATCCAGAGCGTATCGAAAAACGCGCTGATCTCGATACCGATCGCCGGGTGCCGGGTTTCGCCCTGCACCTGGTCATTGAGCGCATAGAAGGCGCCACGCAACAGGCGCACGAAGACCTGCAACAACTCATCAGGGTAGCAGGGAATGGCCGGCAGGCTGGTATCGTAATGGCGATTGAGCGCTATCTGGTTGAAGCGCAGCCCCGAGGCATCGGCAAACAGGGTTTTTGCCAGGGAGATGCTGCGGTCCATGACCTGCTGCACCTGCACGGATTGTTTTTCTTCCCGGTTACTGCGCGCCACGCCCAACAGGTTCTGCGCGATCGCCGCCGCCTGCTGTGCACTCTGCTGCGCCATTTTCAGGGCGCTGCTCAAGGCGCTCTTGATGTCGGTCACGTCCGCATCGGCCAGTTGATGCTGCGCCGTCAGCAGGGACGAGGCGATGGTTTGCAGGGGCAGGTTGAGGTCGTAGGCCATGGCGGAGGCCAACTCGCCCATGGACGAGATCTTGTCCCGCTCGGCCAGTTTGTTTTCCGCATTGACCTGCTTGCTCACATCGGAAACCAGGATCACCAGCCCGGTATCCTTCTGCCCGCTCAGGGCATAGATGGTGATGTCGAAACAGTACTGGCCCCGCTGGCGGTGCTTGATATGCCGGGTTTCGCGGGTGTCGAGCACATCCTGCACCTGGTCCGGCGTCAGGGTGATGCTGGGGTAGGCCTTCCAGAGGTTGAGTCCGCGCACGTCGGCCAGGGGGCGGCCGGTGGTCGATTCGGCCACCCGGTTCCACTGCGTCACCTCGAGCTGTTCATTGAGGCCGATCAGCATCACCGGCATGGAGTCGACGATGCTGGCGATATAGGCTTCGCGGTTCTTGAGGTTCTCGGTGGTTTCCTGGAGCACCGCCGTGCGCTGGGCCACCCGCTCTTCGAGGGTGGCTTTCATCTCGGTCAATGCACGGTTGGAACGCACGGCGCGCAGGTGGGCACGCACCAGGAAGATCAGGACAATCAGCAGCGTAAGGATCAGCACACTGCTGGAGAAGTTGGCCACATACTGCCACTTAGTGCTGCCGTCCTCATTGCGGAAGACATCGAGAACCGATGCCCAGGCCGGGACCGCTACACCCATCAGCACTGCCAGTGACCAAAACTGCTTCATGAAGAATCCCCGTGCGCACGTCATTGTCGAACGGGTGAGTTTACCGGAAGTCGAGGGCTGCCGGAAACGCCCGACAACCCGCTTCCTCAATCGTTAAGCACTTCGGCGATGCGGCGGGACGCCAGCTTGAGGCGCTCGAGAACCTGTTCCTGGGACGCCGGCTGCGACTTGATGGCGATGAAAGGCACGATAAGGCTGGCGATGGCGCCCTGCATGCCCATGACCGGCACGCAGATATCCGTCACACCGTCGACAAAATCGCTGGGGGACTGGATGAACCCCGCCGCCACCGCCGCGCGGGAGCGCTCCAGGAAACGCTCGATGTGTTCCGGCTCGACCGAGGCTTTCAACTGCGGCAACCAGTGGGCTTTGACATCCTCGGGCGCATAGCCGTAAAGCAGCAGCCCGGAATTGGTCTCCACCAGCCGGCGGCGATAACCCACCCGCACCGAGAAACCGAGATCCATCGGACTTTCCATGCGCGCGACCACCACGATCTGGTCACCGGACGCCACCACCAGGTGACACGACTGTTCCACCTCGCGGCTCAGTTCCTTCATCACCGGCAGCGCCGCTTCCAGCAGTACCCGCGCGGAACCCTGGGCAATACCCAGGGTGAACAGCTTGTTGGTGAGGGTATAGCCTTCGCGCCCATCCCCTGATTGCGTGATGTAACCCCGGAACTCCAGTGCCAGGACCATGCGGAAAAGTTCGCTCACCGAACGCCCCAGCATCGCGGCCATCTGCGACGTGGTCATGGGAATGCCCTGGCGAGCCAGGAGCTCGAGGATATCCAGGCCCTTTTCCAGGGCCGGTGCGCGGTACTTGCGCTCCTGATCTTCGGATGGGGGGTCCTGCAGCAGGTCGTTGATAGGATGCTTCATAAATCTCGCCGATGTGAGTTGTGCCTTATCGCTTTTATACCGGCCCGGTTGCGGGCCTGATTCAGCGCCGACTTGTATACCAGCACCGATGGTCAAGTGTCAAAATTTGTAAAATTTTCGCGCGTTTACACCAAGTACAGCTGCTTGTTCAGCAACGGGGAGGTCATTCAGCCATGCACGGACGAGATCGAGCCAGTCAGCATAACCGGAAAGCGCCGTGTTGGGGGCGAGACCGAGCACCGGCCAATCGCTGCCCCACAACAGCCGGTCCGGACCAAAGAGTTCGAGCAGGCCGTCCATCCAGGGCGTCAATGCCTCGGCTCCCTGCCCCGCGCCCGCTTCGGTCAACAGTCCGGACAACTTGCAACTGACCTGCGGCAGCGCCGCCAGCCGCGCCATGTCCCGGTACCACTGCTGAAACCCGGCATTCCCCCCGCCGGCAATCGGCGGCTTGGCGGCGTGGTCGATCACCAGTTGCAGACCGGGCCAGGCTTCCGCCAGGGTGCGGATCACCGGCAGGTGACGCGGGAACACCAGGGCATCAAACACCAGTTGGTGATCCAGCATGGCCTCCAGCGCCGGCGCCAGTTCGGGCCGCAGAATCCAGTCATCTTCCGGCAGGCCCTGCAGCATGGGCCTGAGTCCGCGCAGCTTGGGTCTTGCCGCCAGGCTTGCGATCCGCGCGGGCGCCGCGGGTGAGGCCAGGTCAACCCAGCCAACGACGGCAGTGGCAAAGGGATTGGCGGCCGCCAGATCCAGCAGGTAATCCGTGTCCCGGTCACTGGGCTGGGACTGCACCAGCACCGATGCCACCACCCCCAGCGGACGGGCCAGGGATTCCAGTTCCGCCAGCTCGGCATCGCGATAGATCGGCGTCAGGTCCGCGGTCGGCCAGGTGCAATCGTTGGCGCCCAGGCGCCAGCAATGCTGGTGGGCGTCGACGATGGCAAAGGCGTGGGTCACGCCCGGCCCCGGCGGTCACTGGACCAGGCGAAGGCGGCAATGACCACGAAACAGACCAGTGGCACCACGACAGCCAGTGCTATGCCCGCCAGATCAGAAATCAACCCCATGAGCGCGGTCAGCAGGGCACCGCCGATGATCGCCATGATGAGCAGGGACGACCCCGCCTTGGTCAAAGGCCCCAGCCCTTTGATACTGAGCGCGAAAATAGTGGGAAACATCAGCGACATGAAAAAGGCCAGGCTCGCAAACGCGACCATACCCACCTGGTTGGGTGACAGGATGGCCAGCACGCAGAGCGCGACGTTGATCACCGCGAAAACCAGCATCAAACGCGCCGCGCTGATCAGGCCCATCAGTGCCGTTGCCACAAAACGGCCGATCATGAAGGCCACCAGTGACCAGAACACCCAGGTGGCCAGTATCTTCTCTCCCGTCCCCGGCAAGGCCTGCTGGCCGTAGCGGATCATGAAGCTGAACACGCACACCTGCGCCCCGACATAAAAAAACTGGGCAATCACCCCAAAGAGAAAATGCCTGTGCGCCAGGAGCGCCTTGAAATCCCGCCAGCTGCCGCTGTCCATATCCCTGGCCGGGCCTTCGGCGACGGCGGGAAAGCGTACCCGCCACACCACCAGCGCCCAGAAAATAACGAACAGCCCCAGCGCGATGTAGGGCATTTGCACGGCCTGGATTTCGGCTTCATACAGCTGGGTCAATGCCTCCGGTGACAGGGCATCGAGTTCCTCGGGCGTGTGCTCGATGCCCGACAGGATGAACTCCTTGCCAATCCAGATGCCGGTGAGCGCACCCAGGGGATTGAACGACTGGGCGAAGTTGAGGCGCCGCTCGGCGGTGGCCGGATCGCCCATGGCCACGATCAACGGATTGGCCGAGGTTTCCAGAAAGGCGAGACCGGAGGCGATCACGAAAAGCGCCAGGAGGAAGACGCCGTATTCCTGCACCTGCGCCGCCGGGTAAAACAGCAGGGCGCCCAGGCCATACAGGAGCAGGCCAAATATCACACCGGACTTGTAACCCAGGTGCTTCATGTAGATAGCCGCTGGAATGGCAAATACGAAATAGCCAAAATAGAACGCCATCTGCACCAGGCTGGACCTGAAATCAGTCAGGACAAACGCCTTCTTGAATTGAGTGATCAGGATATCGTTGAGATGATTCGCAGTACCCCAGAGAAAAAACAGGCTGATGATCAGCAGCAGGGGCAAAAATACCCGATGATGGTTGGAGGATGTCATAAGATTTCCGGCGCTTATTGTTATAGGTTGTTATCAGGAGAAGCCTGCCGCTCTGACAGCCACAGACCGTTCAAGGTATAGCACAGGGGCAAAAGCTTTCACAAGCAAAATAAAATTTACTCATGAAACATGCTAAGCTGCCATCCATGCTTAAAGTCAATTAAACAATAACCTAGCACGAGTATTCCATGATTCCCGCCAATACCCAAGACTACCGCGAGCTGGCCCGCCGCCGCCTGCCCCGTTTTCTCTTTGAATACATCGACGGCGGCGCCTTCAACGAGACCACGCTCCGCAGCAACCAGCAGGATTTGCAGGGGATCAGCCTGCGCCAGCGCGTGCTGCGCGATGTATCGGCACTGTCCACCGAAACCCATATCCTCGGCCAGACCCTGGGCATGCCCCTGGTCCTCGCACCCGTGGGTATCGCCGGGCTCAATGCACGCCGGGGCGAAGTACAGGCGGCCCAGGCGGCCGAAGCGGCGGGCGTGCCCTTTTGCCTGTCCACCGTGTCCGCCTGCTCGATCGAGGAGGTTTGCGCGGGCGTCAGCCAGGCGCCCTGGTTTCAGCTGTATATGATCCGCGACCGCGGCTTTCTCCGCGACATGCTCGCCCGCGCCCGCGAGGCGGGCAGCCGCACCCTGGTCTTCACCGTGGACATGCCGGTGCCCGCCACCCGCTACCGCGACATACGCTCGGGCCTCGCCGGCGGCAGCCCGCTGAGACGCAAGCTCGCGCGGTTCGGCCAGGCGCTGGTGAAGCCGGCCTGGTCGTGGGATGTGGGACTGTGGGGTCGCCCGCATTCACTGGGCAACATCGCGCCGGTGCTGGGGGAAAAGGCGGGCATCGATGAATTCTGGGCCTGGCTGGGACAGAACTTCGATCCGCGGGTCACCTGGGACGACATCGACCGCATCCGCGCCGAGTGGCCGGGCGAGTTCGTGGTCAAGGGCATCCTCGACCCGGAAGATGCGCGCACCGCCGCCGGACTGGGCGTTGACGGACTGGTGGTCTCCAACCATGGCGGCCGCCAGCTGGACGGCGCCGTCTCGGCCATCCGCGCGCTGCCCGCGATTGCCGATGCTGTCGGCGACGACCTCTGCCTGATGATGGACAGCGGCGTCCGCAGCGGCCTGGATATCGTGCGGGCCATGGCCCTGGGAGCCCGCGCGGTGATGATTGGACGCCCCTGGGTCTACGCCCTGGCGGCACGCCAGAAAACTGGGGTCAGTGAACTGCTGGAGATATTCAACAAGGAAATGCGGGTGACCATGGCACTGGCCGGGGTTACCCGGGTAGCGGATATCAACAGCGACCTGCTGGCACGCTGAAGCCACACCCGATTCCCGGTCGCGGCGGGAATCGGGTAAGTCTCCTCCCAGCCTCCGTCCTGAACCCAAATAACTGCAAATAGCTTTGCAGGCTCTCCCCCGGGCAGGATACTAGTATCCAAGACCAGGGTTGGAGCCATAAAATTGATATTTTTATCCTAAAATTCTTCACGAATGTAGAACAAACACCAGCACCAAAGCCAGCAAAGTAAATTGACCTGCCCCCTGGCTTTAGAGTACTTTTTGTCTTTCAGACCAGAAGCTCGGCGGGTATCACGCATATCGCCATCCAGGCACTGGTCCACAATTGCCCCGGATGGCCCCTGCACACCCAATGTTTATCTCACCTAACAATAATCTGGAGATGTACCCCATGAAACCTTTGTACAAGCTGGCACTGGCGTGCCTGGCCCTTTGCCTCACGGTATCCGCCAGCGCGGATACGGTCGTGCTCGAAGCTGAAAGTGGTTTGCGAGGCTCGTCGTTCCGCGTTGAAGTCGACTCTGTCGAAGTACCACCGGTCACCTACGTAACGATCAACTCCACCGTCGGCGGCTTTGCCCCCACGGACAGCAACCGGGTCATCACTTACGAAGTCGAATTCCCTGCCGCCGGGGAATACGACATCTACGCCCGGCTCCGCAACGGCCCGGAAGCCTCGGCCTTTGACGACGACAGCTTCTACTATGGCAATGGCTTCGGCATCAAGGATGTAAATGACGCGGATCAATGGATACTCGTCAACAACATCGCGGGAACCGGCTACTTCGTGCCCGAAGAAATCGTTGGCGGCTCCGCTTCCGGCTCCAGCGACCCGCGCAGCAAGCACGAGCGCTGGAAATGGCTCAAGCTGTCCGCCTATTCCGAAGGCGGCGATACCGGCATCACCTTCACCGTACCGGAAGGCCAGCCCATCCAGACCTTGCAGATTGCCGGACGTGAAGATGGCCTGGATATCGACAAATTCGTCTTTGCGCCGGTGGGCACCGACTTTACCGTGGCGGAGCTGGATGCAGGCGTTGCCGCCTTCGTTCCCACAGGTCCGGCACTGGCCACCGGCAAGGACAAATTCCTGGGCAATATCTGGGCACCATCACAAGAGCGCCACTTCCTTGCCTACTGGAATCAGGTATCACCGGAAAATGCCGGCAAGTGGGGCAGCGTTGAAGCCACCCGCGATGTCATGAACTGGACACAGCTGGATACCGCCTACAGCCTCGCCAAAGATAATGGCCTGCCATTCCGCATGCACGTGATGGTCTGGGGTCAGCAGCAGCCGGCCTGGATGAACAACCTGTCCGATGCCGAGCAACTGGAGGAAATCCTCGAATGGTTTGCCGCCGTGGCCGCTCGCTATCCGGACATCGACATGGTGGAGGTCGTCAATGAGCCCATCAGTGCAGCACCCAACAAGCCAGCCGAAACCAACAACGGCAACTACGCCAAGGCACTCGGCGGCAATGGTACGACAGGATGGGATTGGGTGATCAAATCCTTTGAGCTGGCGCGCGAGCACTTCCCCAATGCAGAACTCATGATCAACGAGTACAGCATCACCAACGATGCCGGCCGCCGTGCGACCTACAAACAAATCATCAACCTGTTGAAGGATCGCGGCCTCATCGACGCCGTCGGTATCCAGGCGCACGCCTTTTCCACAACGGGTTCCGCGCAAAGCATAAAAACCGGCCTGGACAGCCTGGCTGAAGTGGACCTGCCGATCTACGTGACGGAACTGGATGTGGATGGCCCCACCGACCAGATACAACTGGCTGATTACCAGAAAATCTTCCCGGTATTCTGGGAGCATGCCGCCGTCAAAGGGGTGACACTGTGGGGTTTCCGCCCCGGCCTCTGGCGTAACGAGCAACAGGCTTTCCTGGTGCGTGAAGACGGCTCGGAAAGACCGGCACTGATCTGGCTGCGCGATTACGTGCAGGGAACCGCATCGAGCTCCTCCTCGAGTTCATCCAGCTCATCATCGTCAAGCCAGTCTTCCGTGGGTGAGTCCTCCAGTTCGAGCAGCGTGGCCAGTTCATCATCCGCCGCGAGTTCCATCAGGCCGAGCGGTGGCGGCGGCGGTGGCAGCATCCACGCCTGGTTGCTGCTTGCCCTGATGAGTTTGGTATGGGTGAATCGCGGTCGCAGAGTGGGCCGCTGATGTAAAACATGCTCTTGAGCGATTAACAAAACAGCCGCCCTTGGGCGGCTGTTTTGTTAGGTGAATACCACCTAGGGAGCCTCTGAAAAATGTTGGCGAGGCAGGTAGTTTTTCAGAGGTTCCCTAGAAAATCCGCTTGGCGATACGCACCCGCGAAAAGGTCACATCCAGTTCGCCACTGGTTACCAATCCAAAAGGCGCGAGCACCAGGTGGAAGAATTCTTCCGGTGGCAACACCAAACCGAAGTTGGACCCCACATCGGGAAAGCGTGTCAAATCGACCGTCAGCGTTTGCCAGCCCTGCCCCGCCAGTTCGCGCAGCTCGGCGGTGATATCCAGATCCGAGTTGCACGAGGGGCCGCATCCCATGCGCAACACCACGCTACGGGTCGGCGCCTGATCCACGTTGATATCCACCTGCAGGGCACCGCCCTCGCGCAGGTAGTCGATCAATACCTGGCGGTCGCGGGTAGCGATGGCGAGCCACCCCTCGCCGTCACCGGACCAGATGACCCGCCGCGCATCCTCCTGCACCTCGCGGTCCACCGCCAGTATTCTGAGCGTCGATACAGCGGCCTGGTTATCCACCACGATCAGGCGATCATTTTTATTGCCTTCGATTTCAATCTGCCAGGGCGAGAGTGGGCGCCGGTTGAAAATCTCGAGTAGATCCGCCGTTTCCTGTACGGCAATGCCCTCTTCCGGCAAATCGTCGCCCAGGGCGTCCGCCTGTCCATAGCGCAAGCCGAAGCCATAGGGAAAGAGCGGATCATAATCTTCATCGCCGATATTCAGCGGCCCCTGGTCCGGGCGCCTGGGCCAGGAAAATGTCAGGCGGCCTTTCACATCATGGATGACCTGCCCATCGGCCGCGGTGAAAATGACATCCGCCACACCCGCGCCTTCCGTGCCCGGCTGCCAGATCACCATGAAGGCATCGGACGCATTGAGTTCACGATTGACCCAGAGGGGGCGGCCCGTCACAAACAGGGACACCACCGGTATGCCCTGCGCGCGCAGTTTTTTGAGCAGCTCCCAATCCTGGGGATTGCCGGGCTTGTACAGCAGGTTCTGCACATCGCCCTGCATCTCCGCATAAGGGTCTTCACCAAAAATCACGATGGCGACATCGGGCTTTTCCGTGAACTCGCCATCGGGTGCCAGTTCGGCCTTGCCGCCCGCGGCAATCACCGCCTGCTCTATCCCCATCCACAGGGTCGTCGCGCCGGGAAAATCCTCCAGCGTATTGCCCGTGCCCTGCCAGGTGATGGACCAGCCACCGGTCTGCTTGGCAATATTATGGGCGCCATCGCCCGCCACCAGCACGCGGCTTCTGGGCGAGAGGGGCAACAGATTGTTGCTGTTCTTGAGCAGCACCAGCGATTCGCGCACCGCCTGGCGCGCCACCGCGCGATGCCCGGGCGCGCCCAGCAGATCATCGCGCCCAGCCAGGGGACGGAAGGAAGGAGCACCCTTGTCAAACAGGCCCGCACGCAATTTGACACGCAGGATGCGGCGCACGGCATCATCGGCGCGCGCAAGTGGAATCACACCACGTTTGATCTGATCGAGCGTGTTGTGATACAGCGTTTTCCAGTCGGGATCGGGCACCATGAAAATATCGAGCCCGGCATTGATCGCCTGCGGGCAATCCAGCACGCTGGCGCCCTTGATAAAGCCATGGCCATTCCAGTCGCCCACGACCAGGCCATCAAATCCCATCTGGTTTTTCAGCACCTCGGTCAGCAGGTGATAATGGCCGTGCAACCGCTCGCCGTGCCAGCTGTTGAAGGATGCCATCACCGTCTGGACGCCCGCGGCGATGGCGCTCATGTATCCCGCGGCGTGCACATCGCGCAGGGTTTCCTCATCATCGAGGTTGTCACCGCGATCTATGCCATTGACCGTGCCGCCGTCGCCGAGAAAATGCTTGCAGGTGGCGATCACGTGATGCTGGTCCAGGAATTCATCACTGTCAGCCCGGCCTTGCAGCCCTTCAACCATCTGCCCGGCGTAGTCGCGCACGCGTTGCGGCTCTTCCGCGTAGGATTCGTAGGTGCGGCCCCAGCGGTCATCACGCACCACCGCCACCGTGGGCGAAAAATCCCAATCGAGGCCGGTCACCGCAATTTCACGCGCGGTGATTTCGCCGATCTGGCGAATCAATTCCGGGTTGTCGGCGGCACCCAGGGCGATGTTGTGCGGAAACAGCGTGGCGCCCACCAGGTTGCCCACACCGTGCACCGCGTCCGTTCCCCACATGATGGGAATGGCCAGCTTGCCGTCGCTGGTATCCATGGAGGCGTGATAAAAACCATCGGCCATGGCAACCCAGTCGGCAACCTTGCAGTAGCGATTGCCGTTGGGCACGGAGCCGCCACCATTGAGTACCGAGCCCAGGTGGTAATCCTTGACATCCTGGGGCGTGATGTAGCGGATTTCCGGCTGGATCATCTGGCCGACTTTTTCTTCGAGACTCATCTGCGCAAGAATGTCATCAACTTTCTTTTCCAGCACCGGGTCGGGCTTGACGGCAGAGGTGATCCTGGGCCAGGAAACGGCGGGGGACGCCTGGGACATAAACAACCTTCTCCACAAAAAATCTTAAAAAAAAATCAAAAGCAGCGCTTATTGTTGATTGCCACAACCCGGCCTTGCGGGGTGGGATATGGCAGTCAAGACACGCCGTAAACCCATCCATGGGGGCTCAGCACCCGCATCCTGCGGGTGATGGTCTTGACTGCCATATCCCACCCCGCAAGGCCTCTCCTCTCCACTAAAGATCAATATCCATTTAGCACATACCAGGGGTGGTTGAGGGGGGTGCAGGGCTTACAGACCATCGCCGACAGGAAGTCGGCGCTGAGCCCCCATGGATGGGTTCACGGCGCGTCTGTAAGCCCTGCACCCCCCTCAACCACCCCGGCACTAGTGGCACCGGGGCACTATTCAATGTATTTCAAGAAACCTTCACGAAAAAGCCACGCAGGATTACCCGCGTGGCTTTTCTTCATCTAAAAAAATGTGGAACGATCACTCGCAAGCGCCTTTGCCGGCTCCTTTTTCCACACGAACATGGGCGAAGGTCACATCCAACTCGCCTGCGGTCACCAGGGAGAAAGGTTGCAATACCTGGGTCAGGAATTCCTCTGGCGGCTGGCTCACGCCGAAGTTGGCGCCGGAGCGCGGGAAGCAGCGCAGATCCAGTGTCACTGTCTGCCAGTCCTGGCCCGCCAATGCCGTCAGGCGCTGGGTGAAGTCGATGTCCGACGCGCAGTAGGAACCGCAACCCAACCGCAGGAAGGTTTGTGCCGTGGGCGCCTTGTCCACTTTGATATCGAAGATCAACGCTGATTGCTCGGCGGCATAACCGATGAAATCCTGGCGGTTTTCGGTACCCAGGGCGACCTGCCCCTGGCCCTGCCCGTTCCACACCACGCGGCGCGCATCCTGCTGCTCGTTGCGATCCACGGCGTCGATCAATACCGATGACACTTTCTGGCTGTTGCTGGTCATGATCAGGCGGTCATTCTGAAAGCCGATGATCTCGATGTACCAGGGTTCGATGGGACGGCGATTGAAAATGTCCAGGACATCCAGGGTCTCGGCCACCGCCAGGCCCTCTTCGTACAGGTCATCACCCAGGGTATCCTTGTCGCCATAGCGCAAACCAAATCCGTAGGGGAACAGCGGATCGTAGTTGGCATCGCCGCGATTGAGCGGTACCTGGTCCGGGCGCTTGGGCCAGGAAAATGTCAGGCGGCCTTTCATATCATGGTTGATCTGCCCATCCGCGTTTTTGAAGATCACATCCGCGATGCCCTGGCCTTCCGTGCCCGGCAGCCAGGCAACCACAAACGCATCAGAGGCGTTGATTTCGCGGTTGACCCACAGCGGGCGGCCCGTGATGAACAGGGACACGACGGGAATGTCTTCAGCGCGAAGTTTTTTCAGCAATTCCCAATCACTGGCATCGCGCGGCTTGTATTGCAGATCGGGAATGTCGCCCTGCATTTCCGCATAGGGGTCCTCGCCGAATACCACGATGGCCACATCGGGTTTTTCCTGGTAGCTGCCATCTTCGCTCAAGGTCACCTTGCCGCCAGCGGCACTCACAATGTCATTGATGCCTCCATAAATGGAGGTGGCGCCGGGGAAGTCGGCATTGGTGTTGCCGGTGCCCTGCCAGGACACGGACCAGCCACCTGACTGCTTGCCGATATTGTCGGCGCCATCACCGGCCATGAGCACATGCAGGTTGCGCGACAACGGCAGGAGTCCGTTTTTGTTTTTGAGCATCACCAGCGATTCGCGCACTGCCTGGCGGGCAACGGCACGGTGCTCGGGAGAGCCGAGCACATCTTCGCGCCCGGCCAGGGGGCGGGTGGACGGCGCACCGCGTTCAAACACACCGTAGCGCACCTTGACACGCAGGATGCGGCGCACGGCATCGTCGATGCGCGCCATGGGAATCACACCGGTTTTCGCCTGCTCCAGCGTGTTGTGGTAGAGTTTTTTCCACTCGGGTTCCGGCGCCATGAAAATATCCAGGCCGGCATTGATCGCCTCGGGGCAGTCGAGCGCGGTGCAGCCGGGAATAAAGCCGTGCCCGCTCCAGTCACCAACGATCAACCCGTCAAAGCCCATCTGTTCTTTGAGCACATCGGTCATCAGGTATTTGTGGCCGTGCATGCGGACACCCTGCCAACTGGTGAAGGAGGCCATCACGACCTGCACGCCGGATTCCAGCGCGCTGAAGTAACCCGCGCCGTGAATATCGCGCAGCTCTTTTTCATCGCCCTGGGTCTCGCCCCGGTCGATGCCCTTGAGCGTGCCGCCGTCACCGATGTAATGCTTGGCCGTGGCGATCACGTGATTTTCCGTCATGAAACTATCGCTGCCGCCATGGCCTTGCAGGCCCTCGACCATTTTGCCGGCATAGGCATTGACGATTTCCGGGTCTTCCGACCAGGCCTCATAAGCGCGTCCCCAACGCTCATCGCGGGACACGGCAACCGTCGGCGAGAAATTCCAGTCGAGGCCGGTGGTGGCAATCTCGCGCGCCGTGACCTCGCCAACCTTGTAAAGCAATTCGGGATTATGAGTGGCGCCCAGGCCGATGTTGTGCGGGAAAAGCGTCGCGCCTATGACATTGCCGAGCCCGTGCACCGCATCGGTTCCCCAGATGATAGGAATACCGGCACGGCCATCGCTCTTGTCCACCGATGCGTGATAGTAGCTGTCCGCCAGCGCAACCCAATCAGAGAGCTTGGCGTACTTGTTGTTGCCCGGTGTGCTGCCACCACCATTGAGCACCGAACCCAGGTGATACTTGCGCACATCGTCTGGCGTCGTCTGGCGAATTTCCGGCTGGATCAACTGGCCGATTTTTTCTTCCAGCGTCAGGCTCGCCAGCAAGGCTTCCACACGTTCCTCAACGGCCGGGTCGCGTATGACGCTGCTTTTGATGGCCGGCCACTGGACGCCGGTCTCATTGGTTACCGCCGGCGCGGCGGACTGTTCCGTCACGGTGGGTGTCGGTGAAGAATCGCAGCCGACAAGGGCCGCAAGGCCGAGACTGGCGATCAGGGATAGCCGGTAAAGGGGTTTGTTTTTCATGTTATGAACCTGCTGTTTTGAGACAAATGCGGAGAGCGACAGCGATCCGTGCTGGTCAGTCCTGCGCCGGGTCCTTCACCCGGGCATATCCCGGAGTGGTATACAAGCACAACGTAGCAGCTGCACGGAAAATTACACATGCCATCTGCGAGTAAAAGCGGCGGGGAATTGAAGTCGGTGGGCAAGCTACCTTTTATTGACAGCGCTGTCAACGATAACTAGACTGCCAGCCCCCGGGGTTTGGCCGGCCCTTTCAGCTAGCCAAGCCAGATACCTATCACATAGAATCCGGTGGACTATTCCCAAGGTCAGTAAATAAGGGCAGTTATGAGCCAGTTCGACATTTTGGTAGCGGATATTGGCGGCACCAATGCCCGCTTTGGCCTCATCCATTTGGGATCGGGCCCGGAAGATTCCAACCAGCAACAAGGTTTCCAGCCCCGCCAGCAGATCACCCTCAAATGCGCGGAACACCCCAGCATCGTGGCCATGGCAAAAGCCTACTGCGTCAAGGCTGGTATCGATGTGCCCCACTATGCCTGCCTCGCCATCGCCGGTCCGATTGAAGATGGATGGGTCAAGATGACCAACCTCAACTGGTCCTTTTGCGTGGAAGACATGCGCCAGGAATTGGGCATGACTGCCCTCGAGGTCATCAATGATTTCGCCGCGCTTGCCTATGCAACGCCCTTCCTGCGCGCCGATGAGATAAGGCACCTGCGTCCGGGCAAAGCCAATCCCCAGGCACCCATGGTGGTGATGGGCCCGGGAACGGGTTTCGGCATGGCGGCGCTGGTGCCCCTGGATGGTGACTGGAGAATCCTTCCCACGGAAGGCGGTCACTGCAACCTGGCACCGGGCAACGAGCGTGAACTGGCGGTGCGCGCCTGGCTCGCCCGGACCGAGGAGCATGTGTCCATCGAGGACGTCCTCTCGGGCCGTGGCCTGGTATCCATCTACAAGGCCCTGGCTGAACGCAATGGCGCCAAGGCCGATGATCTGAGCCCCGCGGATGTCAGCAGCCGCGGCCTGGCCAATGATGACCCCTTGTGCCGCGAAGCACTGGAAACCTTCTGCGAGCTGCTTGGCAGCGTGGCGGGTGACAAGGCGCTGTCCCTGGGCGCCAAGGGCGGCGTCTATCTCGGCGGCGGCATCATTCCCCGCATTGCCGGTTTCATCGCACAAACCGGCTTCAACGAGCGCTTTGTACACAAGGGCCCCATGCGCGGCTATGTGAGCGACATCCCGGTCAACATGATCATCAATGACGTCGCCGCCCTGGTGGGAACCGGCGCCTGGGTCGTCAACCACACACCCGAGTTGAAAACAGCCTTCCAGAACCAGGGCTGATGCCCGCCATCGCCGGAGCCTGCAACGGGCTCCGGCGCCCCTCAGCGGTAAGAATTGCATAATTTTTAATCATTTTTTATGCTATAAATCTGTCACCAGGTTCCACACTAAGGTATAGTGCGCGACGCAATTAACGCTTCGTCTGTGACGAACCACTCATTTCTCCCCACACCACCCAGGTGAAATTCATGTATAAGGCGACCTTGCCTCCCCAGGCTGTCGATACCTCGCATATAGAGGAATCGCTGCCCTCCAGCTATGCCAAAACCCATGCAGACCTCATTCTCCACTACCTGCAAAAACTCGGGATAGACACCGTTTTTGGAGTGCCGGGTGGTGCGATCGAACCCTTGATGAATTCCCTCGCCCGCAGCGAGCGCCGCGGTGGGCCCCGGTTGGTGGTCGCCCGCCACGAGTGCGGGGCGGCCTTCATGGCCGATGGCTACTACCGGGAAACCGGCAAAATGGGTGTGGTATGCAGCACCACCGGCCCGGGCGCGACCAATCTCCTGACCGGCGTGGCATCCGCCCTGGTGGATGAAATCCCCATGCTGGTGATCACGGCCCAGACGCCACTGCCCAAATTCGGTAAGCGTGCTCTCCAGGAATCCAGCTGCACCGCCATCGATACCGTGGGGATTTTCCGTCACGCCACACGCTTCAACACACTCGTCTCCCACCAGGATCAACTGGAGTGCAAACTCGTCTCCGCCATCATGGCGGCCCACCGCAGCCCGCGCGGCCCTGTCCATATCAGTATTCCCTCCGATGTGCTCCGCGCACCGGCCGAATTCAAGGAGCATATCCACGCGGACCTGCTGACCCATGATTTCGCCACGGTGGATGATGTCGCCATCGGCCGGTTGTGCGAGAAGCTGGGCCGGGTGGACAACCTGGTGGTCTACATCGGCAGCGGTGTCGGACAAGCCAGCGCGCTCATCGAGGAATTCATCGAGCTGACGGGTGCTGCCTTTGTGGCCAGCCCGACCGGCAAGACCTGGGTGAATGAACGCCACCCCCAATACCGGGGCGTCTATGGTTTCGCCGGCCACGACAGCGCCCGCGAACTGTTGCAGAGCAAGGCCGTCAATCTCGTCATTGCCGTGGGTGCGGACCTGGGCGAGCTGGGTACCAGCGGCTGGCAGCATGACCTGCTCAACTCCAAGCTGGTCCATATCGATTCATGCATAGAGCATTTCACCCGCTCACCCATGGCCAACCTGCATGTCTTCGGCAAGATAGACACGCTCTTCGAGCGCCTGCTGGTCAAGGTGCGCGAAATGCGCATGAGCGGCCGCAACTGGGATACCCTGCCCGGAGGCAGCCAGATCAACGCCAACGGCGGCTACGCCCGGTTGCAGGAACCGGTGAAGTGCTTTTCTGACGCGCAGCCCCTCAAGCCGCAGCGTCTGATGAGCCAGCTCTGCCGCCAGTTGCCGGAAGACACCCGGATATTTGTGGACGCCGGTAACAGCTGGGCCTGGGCGACCCATTACCTGACCCAGAGCAGTTCCCACGGTTATTACCGCATCGCCATGGGCTATGGCGCCATGGCCTGGTCGATCGGAGCGGCCATCGGTTCCGCCATCGCCAACCCGCAGGCACCCTGCCTGTGCCTGGTGGGAGATGGCTCTTACCTGATGAGTGCCCAGGAGATTTCCGTCGCTGCCCAACAACAGGTGCCGGTGGTTTTCCTGGTCATGAACGATGCCGCCATGGGCATGGTCATGCACGGGCAGCGCCTGGGCGGCCAGGAATCCATCGGCTGGGAATTGAACCGGATCGATTACGCCGCGCAGGCCAGGGCCATGGGCATCCATGGCGAAGTCATCGAAACTCCGGCACAACTGGACAACCTGGACCTGGCCGGATTGTTCCGCCGCAAGGGCCCCACGCTGCTGGATGTCCGCATCGACCGGGATGAAATACCGCCGATGAACGACCGCATCCGCGGGCTGGCGGGCGAATCGGCGACACCGGGGGGATGAGGCGCAAGACCGCCGGGGAATAACCAAGGGTACTCTTTAGAAAAATGCGTCATCTTTGGCACTGCCAGACGGCTTAAGCTAAGATGAAGCGATTAAGGAGACCCTTGCGTGCAGCCCAACACCAATCAACCATCCTCCCAACAGCCTGTCAGCCTGCTGGTCGTCAACAGTAACGCCGAAGCCCTGCAAAAAATCCGGCAAAAGCTGTTGGAGCAAGGCTACGAGCGTATCAGCCTGGCTGACTCGGCACAGCGCGCATTACGCAACCTGCGCCAGCAGGCCTATGACCTGCTGATCATCGAGGTGGAAACCCGCGATCTGGATGGCTGGCGCCTGTCGCGCCTGGTGCGCAGCGGCATCCTCCACTGCCGCTCGGACATCCCCATTCTCATCATTGCCAATACCTGGTGCGAGCGTATCGCCGAGGTCACGGCGCGTGAGTACGGCATCAATTCCCTGCTTGCCCTGGAACACCTGGACCAACTCCCCAAGATCGTGCAGCGCCTGCTGGCAACGCCCCAGACGCTCATGCCCAAACCCCGCCTGCTGGTCATCGAAGACCAGCCGGACACGGCCGATCTGATCCAGCGGGTGCTGGCCTCGGCCTTTGATATCGACATTGCCGCCGATGGTGTCGACGGCTTGCAGCGCTGGCGGCAGGGGCACCACGACCTGGTGCTGCTGGATGTGATGCTGCCCCGTTTGTCAGGGCGGGATATCCTGATCGAGATTCACGCCGCCGATCCCCAGCAGCCCGTAGTGATCATGACGGCCCATACCACGATCGACCAGGCCGAGGAACTCATGCTGCTCGGCGCGGTGGACTTCCTGCCCAAGCCCTTCCGCGCGGACAACCTGCGCCGGGTTTGCGACATCGCCATCCATCGCGACGACTTCCTCGTCAGCAACGCGCAGTTCGCCACGCGGGTCAAATCCCTGCAAGAGCGCGAGCTGGCCTACCGCCAGTTGTATGAAAGCCACCACCAGTTGCTGGATGATCTGCGTTCGGTGGTCATGGAGCTGGATGAGGATTTCAAGATATGTTTTCTCAACCGGGCCTGGGAAATCATGCTGGGTTTCAGCCTGGGCGATTCCATCGGCAGTTCCCTGGAAGATTACGTTGCACCCGAGGATGCAGGCCAGTTCGCCTTCTTCAAGGAAAAAGTGCGCGCGGCCATACACCACAACACGCCCTGCTCGGATATCGAACTCTGCCTGATCGACAACAAGCAGCGGCGTATCTGGACCCAACTGAAAATCAGCCATTCGACCCAGGCGGGCAAAGGCTCGACCCTGACCATCTGCCTCGACAACATCACCGAGCGCCGCGAAAGCCAGGAACAGCTCAAATACCTGGCCATGCACGATTCCCTGACCGGGCTGTACAATCGCCACTTTTTCGAGTCCTCGCTGGAGCAACTGACCGCCGATGCGATTCGCAATCACCGCCGGCATGCGCTGATTTATCTCGACCTGGATCATTTCAAGGTCATCAACGATACCTTTGGCCACCAGAAAGGTGATGAGGTGCTGCGGGAAATGTCGCAGCTGCTGAGCCTGCGCATCCGCCGCCCGGATATCCTCTGCCGCCTGGGCGGCGATGAATTCGCCGTGCTGCTGCATGATGTCAAGGGACCCGATGCCCACGAGTTTGCGCGGGACATCCAGAAAATCATCGGTGAGTTCAGCTTCCAGTTGCAGGAACAGCGGCTCAACCTTGGTTGCAGCATCGGCTTCACCCTGATCGAGGGTGACAAGATCACCGCCGAAGAGCATCTGATGCGCGCCGATATCGCGCTCTATGTGGCCAAGGGCCGCGGGCGCAACCTGATTCACCAATACGATCCGCGTGACAGCGAGAGCGACGAGCTGCGCCACAACATCAATGTCACGCAGAAGATCCGCAAGGCCATCGCCGAAGATCGCATGGTGCTGTACTTCCAGCCGATCTTCGATGTCAACAAAGGCGAGATTTCCTATTACGAAGCGCTGGTCCGCCTGCGCGAGCCCAATGGCGATATCATCGCGCCGGGGCATTTCATTCCCTCCATGGAAGCCTCGGGCGAAATGCACCTGCTGGACCGCTGGATCATCAAGCTGGCCACACGCACGCTCAAGCAGCACCCAGAACTCAACCAGATCGCCATCAACCTGTCCGCGCAGGCGTTCAAAGATGAAAACCTGGTGCCATCCATTCTGGAAAGCCTCAAGGAAACCGGTGTAAACCCGCACCGGCTGACCTTTGAGCTGACGGAAAGCGCAAGCCTGTTCAATCTCAATATCACGCAACGGGTCATCACCGAGTTGCACCGCCTGGGATGCAGTTTCTCGGTGGATGATTTCGGGTCGGGTTTCAGCAGCTTCGCCTACCTCAAGGATCTTCCCGCGGATTACATCAAGCTCGACGGTTCCTTCATCCAGAACCTTCACCAGGACGAAGTGGATCAGTCACTGGTAAAATCCATGATCCAGGTCATCCAGGCGCTGGGCAAAAAAGCCGTGGCCGAATATGTCGAGAACGAAGCCATCCTGGAGATTCTCAAGGAGATGGGCATCGACTTTGTGCAGGGTTACCACATCGGCCATCCCTTGCCGGTCGAGCGGTTGTTTCCAGGGCGCGGCGGGCAAGGCAAGCTTCACCCGCAGAAACCTCAGGGCAACACCGGACGCGCCTGGTAATCAGGCGCTTTTCTCGGGAACCGGCCGCCGTGCCTGTCCCTGATAGGCGATATCGGTGCAGCGCAGCGGCAAGAATGTATCCGGTGGACGGGCATAGGTATCGAGATAGCAGGCCGTCACCCCGCTGGCGACCAGCAGCGCGTGCATGCGGTAGCACTCGTCCGGTGTGAAGCCTTGATCAGCGAGAAAGGCCGACATATAGCCGTTGATATTCATACCCTCGCCGTGATCGCGCAGCAACACCTGTTCTATTTCATAAGCCAGCCGCATATGAGGCCCCGGCTCAAAACCCAGGCGGCGTCCAACTTTTTCCATGGTCTCCAGCCGCTCATCACCTTTGGCGATGGGCCGGATATATCCCACGATATGCAGCTTCCCGCCGGAAGCCGCCACTTGTTGCTTTACGATCTCCTCGGCAGTCAATCCCCGCTCCGCCAGCGCCATGGCATGACGAATGAATTTCGCACCCTCTATCAGCGGGAAAACACCGTACGTCCGCGAATCCGTCGCCAGGCATCCCAGGCTCGTCGCCGCGACCACACTGGCCCTGGCCGCCCCCGCCAGAGCCCCTATCTGATTGCACCAGATGCGGGGATCCGGCCAGCTTAAACAGCCATAAATAGCCTCCAGCCAATCCGCCAGCGGCCTGTCGACAAGGCGCCCGGTCGAGTTCAGGATCAGTATCTGAAAATAACTTTTTTCACCCACCAGTTCTTCGAGCATCGAATAGCCGTGGCTGAACACACCCCTGCCCGGAAACCAGCCGCCGGTACGGCTGACAATCCTGTTGCGCCGCGCATCCAGGTAATCGATTTCCCGCTGCTGCAAGGATGCGAAATCATCAGGTGTGAAATCATTGTTCGATGACATAGTCTTCATCCTTCACAAAAGGCATGGCAGTGATAGGTTTGTTGGCCACCTCCAATCCCTGAGCCGCAAGGCCGGGCGCACTGAGCAATTGAAACAGGCTGGCGCCCATTCGTGGTTGAAAGCCCAGGTCACAGAACACCGCGGCAGCCAGGCCCGTGGGCAACCAGCCGGCCTCAAGGGGTTCCAGCGCTGACGCCAGCGCCTTACCCCAATGCATTATCCTGTCCGCACCTGGCAACCGCGCCAGCGACTCCGCCAGCTGATGCGTCAGCAGATCCCTGCCGCCATGGAAACGGCCGAACCCCGGAACCGCCATAAACAGTTCACCGTTCAGACGCTGATCCAGAGAAAGTTCATGATCAGCATCACGCAAGGATTGGACAAGTTCCTGTGGATCGCCGGCAGCAGACTTGCGCAAAAAACGCATGGCGGCCTCCACCTGTCCCGCACCGCGATAATGGCCGCCGAGCACACCCAGGGCGATAGGGAGGATATGCGCAGGATCGGTTTTTCCTATCCCGGTGCTCATGGCTGCCCGTGTGGCAGGATGGCGGGGGCCGGGATTGATCAGCGCGATCATCAACTGTTCCAGCAATTGCGCCTGGTCCGGTGTGGGCAATTCGCCGCGGAACAACAAATAAAACACATCCACAAAGCTGCGCTTCTGCATCAATTCGCACAGGTCATATCCATGACACAAGGCAGCGATGGGAATGTAGGGATTGTGGGAACTGGGCACTTCGTGCCAGATACGGGTGGAAATGCATTCAACAAAGGCTTCGTTGCGGCTGCGCACCGCCTCGTGTTTAAACTCAGGCATAGGCTGTCTCGGGATAACGGAAAATGCTCAGCCTAACGGAAGGTGTAATTAAACTCCAGCCAGATGCCGCGTCCCTCGAGAGGATAATCATTGGCAATACTGGCACTGCTGGGCTCGCGCGCGTTTTCATTGGTGATGTTGCGCAATGTCAGCCCCATGTCCAGATCGGGAAGGATATGCCGGCGCCGCAGACTCAGATTCATCAGGTTGTAATTTCCTGTGACGGGCCGATCATCATCCGCGGCGCGGCGTCTGTCGACAACGCGATAAGCCTGGAGATTGGCCGACCAGCCGGGATGGAACTCCCAGTAAGCATTCAGTTTCATCAGTTGGCCGGGCGCATCCGGGATGGACTGACCGGTATCGCTGTCTTCCGCATCCTGCCAGGAATAGCTGCCACTCAGCCAGAACCGCGATGACGGCTTCCACTGCCACTCCCATTCCGCGCCTGTGGCATCCTGATCGCGGGCATTCTGCGCGGTACTGGTGGTGGCATCCGGATCGGGAACAAACTCGATCATATCCCAGGCGCGGTAGTTGAACAGGGTCAGGTTGGTCTGCAAACTCGCGGCAAAGCGATAGTTGAATGACAGCTCGTAGGTATCTATGCGTTCCGGCTTGAGATTGGGGTTGCCCAGGGAAACCGGATTGTTGACGAAGAGCCGTTCGGAAAACGCGGGCGCGCGAAAGGCACTGCCGTAGAGCAGCTTGGCCGTCAACCTGTCATTGGCTGTCCAGACCAGCGCCATACGCGGGTTGATGGTGCTGCCGAAATCCGAATAGCGGTCCCAGCGCAATCCTGCGGTCAACACCCAATCCGGCATCCATTGCCATTCATCCTGGAGGGAAAGGTAATACGAACTGCGGCGGGAGTCCCGAATGAAAATATAAGGAGTACCCGTGACATCCACCAGCTCACCGCCGACCTCGGTTTCCGTGCCGTCGAGTACGCCGGGACCAAAATTTTTGCTTTCACTGGGCCTGAGATCCTGATAGCGGTAACCCACCGCGATGCGCAACCGGTGACGCTCCCAGCCTTCGTAATTGGATACCCAGAATAGATGCGCGTCACGGTTGGCACTTGCCGGATTTCCCTTCATGCCTTCGGGAAAATAAACCATGCCGCGGGGATCGGTGAGATTCAGGTTGCCATCACTGCCAATCGGCAAAACTGCTCCTGCCGGGAAAAGCACGAAGCGGGCATCGAGGCGATAATCCAGATACTGCCCGTTCAACCTATGCTGCCAGTCATCCGATCCCAAGGGCAGTTGATGCTCGAAATCCAGCAGCCAGAAATGCGCGTTATCCTCACCGATGGGATCGAGTGCATTCGCACCGCCAGCACCCACCTGGGCATCACGGGTGCGCCAGTACCACAGGCGTCCCTGGGCCGTTTCGTTTTTCACGGAGAGGCGCATATCGAGCATCTGGTAGCCCGTTGCCAGGGGCCCCGGCGCGAAGGATGCCCCGGTACCGAGAATCTCGTCCAGCACGGATTGCAAATCATGATCCACGATACGGCCCTTGTCGCCGTCCGTTTCCTGATAGGCTAGATGGAAATTGACCAACCAATCCTGCCAACGCAGACCTGTACGCGCCCAGACCTCGCGGGTGTCAAAGGAGCCGGCACGAGCACCGGCCTCGGTATCCTCCATACCCACTGCATCACGGGTCACCACATTGATCACACCGGCGTAGGCATCGGCACCGTAAATCGCGGAACCGGGACCGCGGACGACTTCAACCCGCTCGATATTCGCAGCCGCCAACCGCGACAACGGCGGACGCCCTCCCTGAAGCGCGTATTGCAAAGGCACCCCATTGATCAGCAGCAACACCTGGGCATTGAATCCGGTATGGATACCGCGAATGGAATAAAGGCTGTCGATGCGACTGAGGGAAGAAAGCGAGACGTGGAGGCCGGGCACCTGCATGAGTATGTCATCAAGGGTGCGCGCGCCCATGGCTTCGATTTCCGCCGCGGTGATCACACTGGCAGTGGCGGGCGCACGATCCACCGCGGTGGCGTTGCCCGTCGCAATGGATATCTGAATCTGTCCCAGCTCGGCCAGGGACAGATGATAAATATCATCCCGGCCGGTGGTTTCAACCGGGTTCTGTGCCAGTACCAACGGCATCAGGCTGAATCCGCACATCCCTAGGAACAGCCTGCTCAAGCGAGGAGCAACCATGGTCACAACCCCTTATGAAATGTGAGTTAGCTACATCATTTACCGCTATCGGGCATCAGGCGCTGAACGGCAAGCTTCAAGGTATCCCGGCGAATCGGCTTGGTCAGGTAATCCTCGGCCTGGTGTTTATTATCATGTTTCCGTTCATCCATAATTGAAATGATAATGACCGGTATAGCCGTCAATTCCGGGTCGGATTTGATCCGTTCAAACAAAAACCAGCCGTGCTGGTCGGGCAACAGGAGATCAAGAGTGATCACCTGAGGCTTGATAGACTGTACCAGACGAAAGCCTGTTTCCGCATCCCCCGCCGTATGCACCTGGTATCCTTCCCGACGCATGGTCCTGGCCATGATATCGAGGAAGGCCGGGTCATCGTCTATCATCACGATATGCTGTCCCAGGGCGGCATCGAACCCCTCCCCGCCATCCTGCGCCGTATCGCCGTCGACACCGGGCGCACCGGGACCACGAGGCACCTCGATCGGGAGCGGCAGAATCACCGTAAAGGTCGCCCCCTTGCCCAGCTCGCTCTCCACGTCGATGGTGCCGCCCATCATCTCGCACAACTGGCGGGTGATGGATAATCCCAAACCGCTGCCATGGAATTTACGGGTGCTGGTGTCCACCTGTTTGAAGGGGTCGAAGATCGTCTGCTGTTGCTCGTCCGATAAACCGATCCCCGTATCCGATACGCTGATGAAAATACGCTGCGGTTCATGCAGGGCAGTTACCACCACATCGCCCTGTGGCGCAAACTTGCTGGCGTTGCCGAGCAGGTTGATCAGGATGTGCAGGAGCTTTTCCGGATCGGCCACCGGCAGGTAAGTCCCATCATCCACATCGAGCTTCACACGGATGGCATTTTTCTTGAGCAGGGGATCTACCGCGTCCAGGGCTTCTCCCACCAGGCTGGACAACTTCACTTCCGTCAGGTCCAGTGTCATACGGCCCGACTCGATCTTGGCCAGATCCAGCACACTGTTGATCAGCTTGAGCAACCGCTCACTGTTGTTGATGACCCGCACCAGGTCGCCGACATGCGTCTGGTCATCGGTCAACCTGAGATCCTCGATCACCACTTCGGTATAACCGATGATCGCCTGCAACGGCGTGCGCAATTCGTGGCTCATCAAGGAGAGGAATTCGCTCTTCGCCTGGCTGGCGTCTTCAGCGCGGCGCTTGGCGATTGCCAGCCGGTCGCGCGCCATCTGGAGATCCTGGCTATGGGCCGCCAACCGCTGGTTGTCGCGCCGTTTGACGGTATAGGCAACCAGCACGGTGATGATCAGCAGCACACCCAGCCCCACCAGGCCCCAGAGATAACGCAGCGCCGTTTTCTGGGATATCACCTGCTTGTCGAGCCCGGCAATGGCCGCCTGCTGGTGACTGATTTCCTGTTCCTGGCGCGCGATGGTGTCATTCAGGCTGCCCAGGCGCTGTTCCCGCGCCTGGATTTCCTCACCGATACGATCCACCTGGTTGCGCAGGGTACCCAACTCGTTGTTGCGCTGCTCGACTTCCTGCAACAGGCGATTGCGTTCCGCCTCACTGGCGGCTATCTGGGCCTGTTGCTCCTGCATCTGCACCAATTGGCGCGCAATCAGGTCATCACTTTTCTTGATGCTTTCGTCCAGCGCCGCCAATTGCTTTTCAAGGCGCTCGTTCAATTGTTCCTGCGCGTCGATGCGTTCAGTCAACCGGTTGAGATTGGCCTCGCGGGATTGCAATTGCTTTTGCAACTCAACCAGCGACGCCTGGCCCTCACGATAGAGCTGGGCCACATCGATTTCGGTACCGCCATTGAGAATCAATTCCGGCAAGGGATTGAGGCCGTGATTGATCAGGTTGGATTTGTTGACTTCAAAGCGCAGGCGGGCATCGGTTGTCGAGACCAGGTTGATCATGACCCATTGGGGGTTGGCGTAGTCGCTGGTCACCAAAACCACCGGATGGCCATCCAGCACATCGTACAGGTCTGTGATCAACCGCGTGTTGGCATCCCCCACATACACCATGTGATAGCGGTTAAGCATACTGATGTCGTTGACACGCACGATGTCGATGGGTCGATCATTCAGGCGGACGCTATCGCTTAGCCGGTGCATCTCCGCAACCAGTTGCGAATCGTCAACCGCGTAGAGGGCAATTTCAAAAGGCCCCTGGTTGCGGGGGGCGGGCCACTCGATATGACGGGCGAAATTATAAAGATAGGAAGCGGTGATCTGCTGGCGGCTGGGAACCTGCGCCTGAACCTGGAAACTGATCAACAAACAACACAGGAGGCACCAATACAAAACGCCGGGTCTGGCTGGCAGACCAGGGCAGTCGCAATACAGCTGCACCGGCAATCTTATTGTCATGGTTTACGTATGTCTGTTGTATAGCTTTCCCTGCTCTCCCAAGGATTGACACAAAAAACGTTGCTGGAAGACAGCATAGCCGGTAATTCAGCTTATGCCTAGTCAACAATGAAATCCCGGCTTTATAAAGCCAGCAAGAATAATGACCGGTGCTGGTCATGAACGAGGCCCGCAATGAAAGCCAGGCTGTAACAGGAACTGCCAGAAGGCGCAAACAGGTAACGCGCACTTCACTCCAGCGGAGCGGGCTTGTCCATCAGTACTGTGTATTCCCGCTGGACTCTACCGCTTGCCCAGCGGGCTTCGAGGATAAAATCCAGGTAGGGCTCGCGGATGAGTTGATGGGAGGTTATCCGCAGCAATGGCCGGGCGTTGGGTCCATGCACGACTTCAAAACGAAAGTCATTATAGAAGTAATACTTCTCCAATCCGCGGCGTTCGAAGTCCTCGACAGAGGCCAGATTCACAACCAGCTCGTTGGGTGCGAGCCGCTCGGCGTTATGCAGGGCTACCTCGGCCAGAAACGGCTGGTTGATCCTCGACTTGAGCTCAAGCTCCCCCAGCCCGACAGCCATGGCCGGTGAAACCGCCAGGCCCGACAGGGCAAGCAACAACATAAACAACTTGGGGAAACGCGGAAAGAAATACATGCTAAGGTCCTCCGGACTCTGTTTATATCGTTATTCTAGCGGCCGCGAACCCGGCACGGAGTGACCGGCTCGACGATTCAGCAAGGCAATACCGACGGGCTTCGCGCTGGACCTGTTTCCCCATGGTTATTTTCATGGATGGGTAAATTCGCATCTTCACCTGTAAAAAAACCCATCAGCTTTTCCATCCGATGGGTTTTCAGGCGATGGGTTTTCAGGCGATGCAAATCCGCGTGGCGATCAGTTACCGATAGGTCGAATATTGCCGCAATCCGCCGACAGCCATTTACCGGTTTGCTGGATGGTCATGACATCCGGCTTGCCCGCGGGCGAGGCGTTCATCACGAAGGTGCCGGTGTAGTTTTTGGCATCACTGAAAGTGATCGTGCCGGTGCCCGATGTCGGTGGATTTCCCTTGCACTCCAGGGATATCTGGTAGGTGTTCTTGCCTGACTCGGTAATGGACTGGGAACAATTGCTGTCCTGTTGAGGCAACTGGCCCTTGTCCAGTTGTTCCTGGGTAATGCACAGCTTGACACTATTGGCATCCTCACCCAACGCGACACCCTGCTTGGCGAGCATATCCTCCATCATCTTGCGCTGCTCGGGTGGCAGACCGGCCAACTGCTGGCGCGCCAGTTCCAGTGCCTTTTCCACATCGCCGGATTGGCTTTTCATGGTGTACCCCATGTCCCAGAGACCGGGAGCCATATCCAGCTTGACCGCCCAGGCGGAACTCGCACCCAGCACCGACATCAACACCACCGCACCACAAACCCGCATTTTCATATCAACCTCCGGTACATCCATCTGTGTTTGTAGAAGCGTCCGATGCTAGTACACCTGATAATGAGGGTAAAGGTACAAATCCACATAATCAGGTGGACGATGGACGCCCGGTTTTTCCTGTCAGGCCGTCTTACGAATTCAGCACCGACAACGCTAACTCCGATCCCGGTAATCCTGAATAGGCCACCAGCACAATGATCAGCAAGAAAGCCGCTATCGTGACCAGATACCAGATCAGGCAAAAAAAGATGCCGTAGGTGTTCAACGGCGCAATGTCTTCGGCCAGGGACACGCGCCATTCACTGAGGATATCAATCACACCCAGCACGATAAAAAAGGCGATGAGCGCAAAGCCCAGGGAGATGGATAACGCAAAAAATACAGCCGACAACCCCAACAGAAACACCAGCGCCAAACGGCGGCGCCCGGAGAACACCAGGGACTTGACCACCCGGCCGCCATCCAGCGGATAGATGGGCAGGAGATTGAACAAATTGATCAGCGCACTCAGCGAGGCGACCAGTCCGACGAAATGATTGTCGGTGATCAGATAACCGATATAAAAAACCGTCGTCATGGCGAGACCGTAGATAGGCCCCATGAGCGAGATGTAAACGTCCTGCCAGCGGCTGCGCGGTTTATCGCCCACCGCGAGGCCGCCGACAAAGGGAATCAGGTACATGCCCTTGGTGGGAATGCCGAATTTTTTCATTGCGCGCAGATGGCCATATTCGTGAAAGACCAGAATCGCAATCAATGCCAGCGCGAATTCCACACTGAAAATAATGCTGTACACCGACACGGACGCCGCGGCAAGCGCAGCCTTGAATACCTTGGCGGACTTGAAGAGTTTGAAGGCGATACCGGCCAGCACCCACCACTTACCCGATGCCGCCGGGCGGGCGGCGGCATCACGCCGCCCGGTATCGACACCGTCCGCCGGAGCCTCATCGCCCGCCACTGAATCACCCTGCGCGAACAGTGTGGGCATTGGCACCGCGTCCTGGACCAGCACCTGTTCCTCCGCGCGCAACTGATAAGCCACTTGCCCACGGCGCATGTCAATCGTGAATGACAACTCGCATGCCCCCAGCCCTGCCAGCTCAAAACGATGCGCATTGGAAAAACCAAAACTGCGCATGCGCGATACCAGTTCGCCATCGACGAACAATTCTTCCAGCCCGGACCAGTGCGAACCTGTCAGTTCAAACCGATGGTCGGCGTAACGGAATGCCAACAATTGCATGGGGAATACCAACTGAAAACGGAGGCGCCTATTCTCCGGCGGCCATCGCCATAAAGCAACGCTGGTGGATACCCGCCTCAGGCTCTACACTAACCAGCCGCTCACTTGGCAAGAGACACATGCCCATGATCCGCATCGGCCAGATGAACCACCTGACCGCACTCAAACCCATAGACGCCGGCATGCTGCTCGACGGCGCTGAGCATGGCCGGATTCTGCTGCCGCGTCGCTACGTGCCCGAGGGGCTGGAACCCGGTCAATCGCTGGATGTGTTTGTCCACCTGGACTCCAATGATGAGCTCATCGCCACCACCCTGACACCCAAGGCCATGGTCGGCCAGTGCGCCCTGCTCAAGGTCAAGGAGATCAATGACGTGGGCGCCTTCCTGGATTGGGGGCTGCCCAAGGACCTGCTGGTGCCCTACAACGAACAGCACAAGCCTATGGAGACAGGACGCAGCTACGTGGTCTGTATATTTCTCGATCCCTACACCGGGCGAATCACGGCGTCTTCGCGCCTCAGCAAACGGCTCAATGAGCAGGCCACCGGCTTCAAGCCCGAACAACCGGTAAACCTGCTGATTTGTGGCCGCAGTGACATGGGCTACAAGGCGGTGGTCAACCATACCCACCTGGGGCTGATCTTCCGCGATGACGCCTTCCGCACGCTCCAGTACGGTGAAAGCCTGCGCGGCTTCATCAAGGCCATTCGCCCGGACCGCAAGCTGGACCTGAGTCTCCAGCCACCCGCGGCGGCAGGCAAGCCGGCTCTGGCGGAACAGATACTGGCGCGGCTGCAAGCCGAGGGCGGCGTCTCCCGCCTGACGGACAAGAGCCCGCCGGAGGAGATCTACCGCGCCTACAGCGTCAGCAAGGGCAACTACAAAAACGCCCTGAGCCTGCTCTACAAGGAGAGGCGCATACTGATCGAGAAAGACCATATCCGCCTGGCGGACCAATGAAACGCGGTACATAACCAACGCCTGAAAAAGCACGCAAATTTTGGTATTCTCCCGCTCCTTTTTGTGACTTTTACCGTTCCACGGCAGAGAAAGCGATGATCAGGGTTTACGGCATCAAAAACTGCGATACCGTCAAAAAAGCCTGCCAATGGCTGGATACGCAGGGCATCACCTACCAATTCCACGATGTCCGCGTCGACGGACTGAGCCGGGAGCAAGTGGACCGCTGGCTCGCGCACCTGGGCCTGGATGCGCTCATCAACCGGCGCAGCACCACCTGGAAAAGCCTGGACCCGGCAATCCGCGATACCCTGGATGAGAAAAGCGCTCCGGCAGTGATTCTCGCCAACCCGACCCTGATCAAGCGGCCGCTGCTGGAAACCGGCAAGGTTTATCACACCGGCTTCAACGCAGCGGATTACCAGCGGCTGCTCGCCAGCTAGCGCCCGCGCGGGATACCAGCCCATTAACGATTAATCGGGGCCTCGGCCCCCAGTGACAGGACAGATCAATGACCCAACTCTACAGTTTCGGCCTTGGCGTCGGTACACGGAATGCCCAGGGCGACTGGCTCGAGGTGTTTTACCCCGCTCCCCAACTGCAAACCAGCATCAGTCCCGATGTGGCCCGGCTCCTCGGTTACCAGGGCGGCAACCAGGCCATCAGCCTGACCAATGCGCAAGCGTTGCAAGTCGCCGACTTACTGGCTGCCGCTGGAAATGAAGAGCAGGCCGCTCTGGCCCGCAGCCTGGGCGACAGCCAACGTCCGCTGGTCGCCACCCTGCTGGAGACCGACGCGGGTCCGGCCTCGGTGCCCGAGGCCTACCTCAAACTGCACCTGCTCTCCCACCGGCTGGTGAAGCCCCACGGCACCAACCTCACCGGTATTTTCGGTGTGCTGCCCAATGTCGCCTGGACCAATCAGGGCGCCATCGACCTCAAGGAACTGCCGCAACGCCAACTGGAAGCGCGCCTCAGGGGCGAATTGCTGGAAGTCTCCTGCGTGGACAAATTCCCCAAGCTGACCAACTACGTGGTGCCCGCCGGTGTGCGAATCGCCCATACTGCCAGGGTGCGCCTGGGTGCCTACCTGGGCGAAGGCACCACCATCATGCACGAGGGTTTCGTGAACTTTAACGCGGGTACCGAAGGCCCGGCCATGATCGAAGGGCGCATTTCCGCCGGCGTCTTTGTCGGTGCCGGGTCCGACCTGGGCGGCGGCAGTTCCACCATGGGCACCCTGTCCGGCGGCGGCAACATCGTGATCTCCGTCGGCAAGGAATCCCTGATCGGCGCCAACGCCGGTATAGGTATTCCCCTGGGCGACCGCTGCAAGGTGGAGTCTGGCCTCTATATCACCGCCGGTACCAAGGTCAGCCTGCTCGACGACAAAGGCGAGGAAGTCAAAACCGTCAAGGCCCGCGAGCTGGCGGGACAATCGGACCTGGTATTCCGCCGCAACTCACTGAACGGACGCGTGGAAGCCGTCACCAACAAAAGCGCGCTGCAACTCAACGCAGCACTGCACAGCAACTGATCGGAGAAAAACCATGGGTGCCCAGTGGAAAGCCAAACACCGCGAAGAAGCGGCCAACGCCAAAGGCAAGTTGTTTACCAAACTCTCCAAGGAAATCATGATCGCCGCGCGCAGCGGCACCGACCCGGACATGAACCCGCGCCTGCGGCTGGCCATTCAAGCGGCCAAAAAGGCCTCCATGACCCGCGATACCCTGGAGCGCGCCATCAAGAAAGGCTCCGGGCAACTGGATGGTGGTGTCAGTTTCGAGAAGGTGACCTATGAAGGCTTTGCTCCCCATCAGGTGCCGGTGATCGTGGAGTGCCTGACCGACAATGTGAATCGCACCATCTCCTCCATGCGTGTGCTCTTCCGCAAAGGCCAGTTGGGTTCCAGCGGCGCGGTATCCTGGGATTTCGATCACCTGGGCATCATTGAAGCCAGCCCCGACAACGCGGATGCTGACGTGGAAATGGCAGCCATCGAAGCCGGTGCCCAGGACTTTGAGGTGGACGATGAAGGCAACGCGACCTTCTATACTGACCTCACCGACCTCGACCTGGTATCAAAGGCCCTGCCCGATCACGGCTTCACGGTGAACACCGCCAAGCTGGGCTACCGCCCGAAAAATCCGGTGAGCCTGGGTGGCGAAGCGCTGGAAGAAGTCGAAGCCTTTCTCGCCGCCATCGACAACGATGATGATGTGCACGAGGTGTATGCCGGTCTGACCGGGGAGTAATTGCTTTTCATGCATGGAAAGTGCAACAGGGACGCTGATGGCGATCAATCACTCATCATCCGGAAACCTGTTGCACGAGATAGCGCGCCAGCATCAGCAGGCATACCACCACGATCAATAATTTCAGGTACAGGGGCTTGACCCGCAACAGGCTGCGCGCGCCTAGCCAGGCTCCGATCAGCTGTCCCAATGCCATCACCCCACCCACCAGCCACAACACCTGGCCAGCCAGGATGAACACCACCAGGGACGCAAGGTTGGTCGCACAGTTGAGAGCCTTGGTGTTTACGCTGGCCTCCACGACCGACTGGCCGCGAAAGAAACTGCCCGCCAGCGAAAAGAAGGAACCGGTACCTGGTCCGAACATGCCATCGTAAAACCCTATGCCGGGAACAACCCAGCGGCGGAAACTTGTATCGGAAATGCGCTCGCGCCCCTCGATACCCGGCCTGAATGCCAGCGCCAGAAAATAGGCCGCGATCAATACCAGCACTGTGGGAATTATCAAGGTCAATGCACGCGGTTCTACGAGCTGGACCAGCAGGGTACCCAGCGCTGCGCCACCCAGGGCAAATGGCAACAGCGGTTTGATCTTCCGCCAATCCAATGCCCGCGAACGGAGCAGGTAGATACTGGCTGTCGCTGTACCGGCCACACCTTGCAATTTATTGGTTCCGAGGGCCATCACCGGCGGCATGCCTGTCAGCAACAATACCGGCACCGTAATCAAGCCACCGCCACCAGCCAGGGTATCCACCAGCCCGGCAAAGGCAGCGACCAGGAACAAAATCAATAACAGCTCGAGCGACAGCTCCATACATGCACCGCGATAACGGGGATCAGCGAATAACGCAGTGTCGCAAAGCCGCCCGGTGCGGGCAAGCACAACAGCGGGCGGTGTGGGGATGAACAATTCTTGATGGACGGTAAATCACTTTCAATTTACAGTGCGGCGATCACGGCTTGAATCCACCTGCGCAGTAATGGAGTAAAACATGATCCGGCATACCCTGTTAATCAAATTCAAGGAAACCGTTACACCCTTACAAATCGGTGAAATAGCACAATTGTTTGCGGCAACACCCAAAAAAATCGCAGGGGTCGTTGCGGTCGAATGGGGTGTCAATGATAGCCCGGAGGGAAAAAATAACGGCTACACACATTCCGTCCTGATGACATTCGCGGACGAGGCCGGACGGCAGCATTATTTGCCCCATCCGGAACATGACGCACTCAAGCAGGCATTCATACCACTGCTGGACGATATCATTGTGTTTGATTACACGGTGTAGCACCGCACTCACACGGGATAACCTGCCCCCATGTCCGGGGGCAGGTTATCTGACGATCAGAACTCGTAGCTGATCGTCAGCCGGTAGTTGCGACCCGGCTCCGTAAAGCGGTGAATCCCGTCACCACTGAGGCCGCCACGCACACCGCCTGCCTCGGATTCCTGACCGACAAAGCGGATGCGCTGCCAGCGGATGTATTCCTCGTCGAACAGGTTGTAGATGCCCACATTGACCTTGAGTTGTTTGGAAAAGCTGTAGTAACCCAGCAAATCGAACACCTGATAGGAACCATAGCGTTCGAAATAATCATCCGGAACCCTGGTCATGCCGGTCTGCAGGCGCGCAGGTGTATCCTTGCGATCCTTGGCGGCGGTGAACAGCAGGTGCCCTTCCACACCCCAACGGCTATCAGCGGACTGATAGACCAGCCCCAGGTTGCCCGATTCCGGCAGGATGCTTGGCAGCGGGTTTTTATCGCCGTCTTCACCTTCGTTCCAGCTGTAGGCCAGGCGCAGGCGCAGTCCATCGGTGATCAGCAGGTGTCCCTCGATCTCCGCGCCTTCGATGGTTGCGCGACCGACGTTGTCCAGGGTGACGTATTCATCGCCCATGAAGTTGGTGCACTGGGTACCGGCGGCGTTGCAGGTCTGATATTCCGTGTTCGGATTACGCACTAGGGTGTTGTCTTCGATGAAATCACGGAAATTATTGCGGTAGACAGACACGCCCAGCAGGTGGCGTGACGTCTGCCAGCGATAACCCAGCTCGATATTGCGGCTGGTTTCCGCTTCCAGATCCGGGTTGGCTACCCGGTTCCATAAATCGACGCTTTGCCCCGTGGCGACTTCAGTGGCCAGCGAGGTGGTCGGCGCGAAATACATGTCTTCAACCGTGGGAGCCCGGAAACCGCCGCCCGCCTGAACCCAGACGCTGTGTTGCGGCACGAATGTCCAGTTGGCGCCCAGCTGCCAGGTGGGTGATGAAAAACTCACGTCGCCGACAGTGCCGGACCTGTCCGGATACTGCGCGTTGTTCAATGACGGCGAATACTCATAGCGGTCATACCGCACACCCGCATTCAGCACCAGGCGGTCATCCTGCACACGCCAGCGGTCGCGCAGGTAAACCGAGTAGGCACTGACGTCCGTTTTGGGAACGAAGTCTCCCCCCAGCTGCGGCCAGCCCACACCGATTTCCGACGTGGTGCCGACAAAACGGGTTTTGACATCCGCATAGTCGACGGTTTTACGTTCGGCAAGCACGCCATAGCTGACCTGGTGAGCGCCGACCGCCTTGCTCAGGTCGAACGAGGTTTTGTGGAGTCCCTGCTCATAGTCGCGGTGTTCCGTACGCGCGCAGGGCGCGACCGAGGGCGAGTTGGCGCCCGCCGGACAACCCGTGGGCACGATCATGTAGGTATGCCCGAGGGTGTAGCTTTCCTGGTAATCGTAACGCCATTCCAACTCGTCGAATGCCGGAAGCCCGGCACGCCACAGGTAATTGACACCAATGCGTTCACGCTCAAACCGGTCATCCGATGAGCGGTCAATATAGGACGCGCTGATTCGCGTCTGGTTGTCCAGTTGGGATTCGGAACGATAGCTTTCGACCACCAAGCCCAACCGGTGCTGTTGCGACGGGTTGTAATACAGCTTGGCGAGCAGATTGCCGTTGCTGTAGTCGAGCGGATCGGGGATTTCGCGGGCGGTGCCGGGAATACCCGGACGTGAGCCGGAATAGAAAGAATCCCGCTCATGGCCCTGGCGATGGGTGTAGATCAGCATGGATTCCCAATTGCCGGTGCGATTGGCCAGCGTCACCGTCGCCATGGCCTCTTCCATGGCACTGGCGTAACCCAGCTTGGTGGCCAGGTAGGTGTCATTGCCAGCGCCCAGGTAATCCGCCGGGTCCTTGGTGACAAAGATCACGGCACCGCCCAGCGCGCCGCTGCCCGCGGCAATGGAATCCGCGCCCTTGACCAGCTCGACAGCCTTGATGGCATCCACGTCCAGGCCGCCGCGTCCGCTGCTGAAAAATTCGTAAGGGGCGTTGTTGGCCGGATTCAGGGTTTCACCCAGGCTCAGGCCATCGACGGTGATGGCAACCCTGTCGCCGTCGAGGCCGCGCAGGTTGATACCGTTGCTGCCGAAGCGGCCCAGGTCATCCACCGCCAGGCCGGGAATGTAACGCACCAGGTCATCGAGGTTGCGCGCCTGGGTTTCTTCGATGTCTTCCGCGGAAATGCTGCGCACGTTTTCGGTCGTGGACGCGAGCGTCGATGCGGACACTTTGACGGTGTCCAGCGACGCCAACTGGTTTTGGTCCGCCACCTGCGCGATTGCCGGTATCTGCATGCCACCCATCACACACAGCAAAGCGGTGGACAGGGATTTCTTGTGTAGTGTTTTTACCTTCGGGATGAGTCGTCGGCTATTCATTCGCTATTCCTCTGTTTGCGTTTCTGATTGTGTTCCGACGGCTAATCAACGGTTGGATGAAGGCTGATCTTTACCCAGCCAAGTTCTTTCTCGCCCTGTTTTTGCAATTCAAAATCAAACCCTGACAATTCAAATGGCACACTCAATAGTTCGCGTCCACCATGTTCGCGCGCGGCCTCGATGTGCAGGACATAGCGTCCCGGCGCAACGGCTTCGCCGGTATCGTTGCGGCCATCCCACACCAGCATGTGCCTGCCGGGTTGCGGTGTCGCGCGGCTCAAGCCATCGGCCATGGCTTCATCCCGGCGCCCGTGGCGGCGCCACCACAGAGGCACTTCCCTGAGCCAGCGCAGGCTTTTGCCATGCACCAGCAATTGCCGAATCACCTGCTGCCGGTCATCAGTGATCCAGATGGCCGCGTAAGGCCGGCGGTATTCGGTGATGGGATGCGCGGGTATCTCGTATTCGATGAGAAACTGCCGGCTCGCATTCCACAACGGCTGGTGGCGCTCGTCGGGGAGCAGCAGTGAATACCAGCCCGCCGATGGAAAGAGTTTTCCTGTCTCGGTCATGATCAACACCTCCGTATCCGCTAGACGATTCACCAGCGCCAATCCCTCGCTCACCGGCATGTGGGGCAAGGCCGTTGCCACCGCCCGCGCCGTCACCGCATCCGGTGCGATTACCAACACTTGCAGCGTCTGGATGGCGGGCCAGCCATCAGCGGGGTTGATGGCCTGGCTGAAACGCCGATTGCCGATCAGCCACTCGCCTTGTTTGCCGCCGCCCAGCGCCATGGCTCCCTTGTGTAAAACGAGCCGTCCCTGGCCGCCGATCGACGCATCCAATGCATTGACCGGCACAGCTGAAACTTCATCCGTGGAATTACCCTGAAACACGAGGTTCGCCCCCAGTTGCAGGAACAGCCCGCCCGCATCCGGCAGTTGTTGTTGAAGATGTTGCTGGAGGGTGTCCAGTACCCATCCCTGCAACAAACCCTGAGGCGCCCAGAGCCAGCCTGGCGCTGTCGCAGGTGCGTCGAGTGGCGAGGGTTCGGCATCCAGACTGCGAGCCAATCTGCGCAGTGCAGTCCTGTCCGGCAGTTCCGCGGACGCTTCCGCCTGTTGCCAGAGCTGCCAGACGCCGCCCTGGCGGCAGCTGAAATGGGGACTGAGCTGTTCACGCCAGGCTTCACAGGCCTGCATCAACTGCCGCAATTCCAGCTTGCGAATATCGGCTTCACCGGCACGGATATGCGCAACCGCCGGCTTGCCCTGGAAACGATTCAGCAACGCCGCCAGGCGGTCAATTTCCGCTATCAGTTGATTCGAGAAGGCATCCCTGCCCTGCACCGGCACGGCATCCAGGCGAAGGATCAGTGTTTCTCCCAGAAAATCCCGTTGCAGTTCCAGCGCGGAAGTTTTTTCCCCACCCGGCACAGCAGCGGTCTGCCCCTCTGCCGCCAGAGCATTGCCCATCGCTACCACCGCGGATAATCCCAGACAGGCAAGCCATGCACTAAACACCCATCCCCGGCTATTCATGGACGATCTCCTAGCGATTTTCAGACTGACGGTTACTATCAATGGCAGTAGCAGTAGCAGCGGCAGCGCCACCGGTCCTGCGGCCCTGGCGGGGCTGCGGCAGCGCATCCGCATCATTCACCACACCATCGTTGTTGGTATCCCAGAACTCGAAGGTGCGCTGCCCCACCGCCCAGTATTCCTCCCTGTCGATACGCTTATCCTTGCTGGTGTCGATCACGCCAAAGCGGACGCCCGCCTGCCGGAGTTGCCGCTGGCGCACGGACTCGGCCTGGCGGTCGAGGCGGGCGGAAAATTCTTCCAGGTATTCCGCGAACGACAGGCGCCCATCGCCATCGCTGTCGGTCTCCTCAAACGCCGCGCCGCGTTGCTGATCGAATTCGGCACGGGTTACCCGGCCATCGGCATCCTCGTCATAGATTTCCAGGAAACCTTTGACGGAGTGCGAGGTGGGCATGGCCAGCATCGAACGATTGGCCGGTGCGCGGGTCGTTTCGCTTGCCGATTCCTCGATGACGCCGCGGCCTTCCTTATCCAGATGCGCGAACAGGCGATCACCGGATGCCTGGTACTCCGCCCGGCTGATAAAACCATCCTTGTCTTTATCGAGCGAACCGAAGCGGGCTTTGGTTTGCTCGATATGCGCCTTGCGTTCCTGTTCGAGTTGCTGCTCCAGCCGCGCGGCATACTCATCGACATAGTTGTCTTCCGTCAGGTATCCCTTGCCGCCGACATCGCCCGTGCTGAAGCGCTTTTCACGAAAAGCCTTGTATTCTTCGAGCGTCAGCTGGTTGGCCTGGCTGGCCTCGTGCTGCTGGATGAACAATTCCCTGTCCCTGGCGCTCGCGCCATGGGCGACCACGGGTGATGCGGAGGTCGTGGACTTATCCGGCGCTGCCGTCTGGCCCGGGCCCGACTGGCAGGCGGCCAGGGCGAACAGCGCTGTCAGCGCCATGGCGGAGTGGATATGGGTCTTCATAAGCGTCTCCTGAAAAATCGGTTGAGGCGGCAATCGAAATCGCCGGTTCCTTATTGTTCGTTCACGGGAAATGTCAGCGTGTAGGTATGGCTGTAAAAAGGCGCGGCGGCATCCTTTGGTGCGGCGTGGCGGTAACGCGCCTGCAAGAGGTAGACACCGGTGTCTTTCAGGGTGAATGCAAGAACACCCTGCTTGTCCGTGGTGACGGATAACACCGGGTTCTTGCTGTCGCGCGAACCATCCGCTTTGAATATTTGCAGGGTTTGTTCCGCCAGGGGTTTGCCATCGAACAGCAGCGTCAACTTTGCAGGCTCGCCCTGGTAGATATCGTTGGGATGGGTGACGGGCACGATTTCCAGGCCCGTGCCATAGGGTTGCAGGGCACCTTTGTCGGGCGCGCCCAGAGTCACGTAGGTTTCGGCCAGCGTGAGCGATTGAAAATGTTCCAGCAGCTTGGCGCCAGCAGGCAGCGGATCGCTGCCGCGCGTGGATTTCCGCTCGCCGTCCTGTTCATAGATCCGGAAGACAGCGCCGTAGCGGCGCCCGGTGCTGAACCGGTAGGTGCCTTTGTCCGTCAGCTTGTGCTCAACCACCACACGGGTTTTGAGCGCCGTCACCGATTCAGGCGTGTGTTTGCGGCCCGCGGTGTCCACCACGGCGAATTCACTCTGATCAAACACCACATCGGGAACAAAGAAGCTGTCGGCAAAGGAGGCATCCAGTGTCACCCAACCGCTGGAGGGCGGATCGAAGGTGGCGGGAGCCAGATAGGGCGTATGGGCCCAGGCGGGCGTCCAGGCAGTGAAAGTGATGGCAAACAGCAGCCATAACCCTTTGTTTTTTAAGGTCATGATAATTCTCTCCCGAGATATCGGTGGCTGAAAACGGGACGAGAAATTATCATTAATGAGTATCATACTCAATAGATAATAAGAATTATTTTTATTTAAAAGGCAGTACAGAGACGTTTCGGGAGATGGTTATCAGTTTTTGATAATTTGATAAAAGGAAGAATGTCCAGCCAGTGGCTGCCAGCCAGACGCGAAAGCCACAGGAAGGCGTCCGTCAGTTCAGCAACCCATCCCTGCGCAAACCAAACACATAGAAACAGATATAAGCCTGCAACAGCACAGCGGGAATCAACAGCGAGGGATTGAGCCCACCCAACAGGGCCGCCACAACAGCGGCCAGCACCAGCGCGAGCAGGAAGAACACCATGTACACCGCACGGGCACTTCGGGTAAACAGCCAATAGATCGGCGGCAAGAACAGCAGGACAAGCACCAAGGCAGCCAGCAGCAACAAAAGTCCCTGGGGTTCACCCTGAAGGGATTTGCCCTGTCCTGCCATGACCAGCGGCAACACCGGTACCAGAAAGGCACCGTAAAGAATGCCTATCAACCAGACACCATCGGGATGACCGGAGCTGAAGGGCCTGCCGGTTTGCGGGTCAATGTCGTTGAATGATGCATCAAAGCGGTCCATGAAAACCTTCCTGAATGTTGATGTTCACGTGTCCGTGAGCAGGACAGCGGCGGACATGATCATTCCGGCCACTGAAATCATAGTCCAGATTTTCAGTGGGTGTGCGCCCCGGATACCGCCTCGAGACACGTCATCCCGTTGCGCAATTGCATCGGGAAATGGACCGGCTGTACGAATGAACCAAACACCATCACGAGGGACAAAGTCAGGTTCCGTCCAGAGCCTGACGTTTTCATTCAAGGAATCACACCACCATGCGCTTTGTGCCGCTCGCTCTCCTGGGCCTGATCTGTTTAGCGCTGGTCTTGCTATTCGCGTGGAACACCAATGCGAATCACTCCGGCAGCCAGCGGGCCGACACCGTCATCGCACGCCAGACGCCCCGCCTCGAACAGGCGCTCGGTGAAAAAGGCCTGCGGCTGGGCAGCCCGGTGTTGATGCGCATTTTCAAGGCTGACAGCAGCCTGGAGGTGTGGGTCGAGGGAGAGCATGAATTCGTCCACTTCAAAACCTACCCGATCTGTCATTTCTCCGGACAACCCGGCCCGAAATTGCAGGAAGGCGATCGCCAGAGTCCCGAAGGCTTCTACAGTGTCGGCGCGGACCAGTTGAACCCCCGCAGCCGTTTTCATTTGTCGTTCAACCTAGGTTTTCCCAACGCCTACGACCGGGCTCACCAGCGCACCGGCTCCGCGCTCATGGTCCATGGCAACTGTGTCTCCATCGGCTGCTACGCCATGACCGACGCCCAGATCGAGGAGATCTATACCCTGGCCGATGCCGCGCTGCGCCAGGGACAGGTGAGCTTTCAGGTGCAGGCGCTGCCCTTTCACCTGACCGAAGACAACCTGGCGCGGCACACCGGCTCGCCCTGGTTCGATTTCTGGCAAAACCTGCAAGAGGGCTACGAGTTGTTCGAGCGGACCCGCCGTCCGCCACGGGTCAGTGTGCACGACAAGGCCTATCGCTTTTCTCCCGAGTAAGGGCGCTTCTTCCAAATAAGGGCGCATTTTCCAAGCAAGAACGCTGCGCCGTAACCCGCGGTGCCCTTGCGGGGCCAAACTGCTAGAATGCCCGGCTCCTGATGCCTGCCGGAACCACCTAGCGCCATGACTTCTGACCTCTCTTCCACGCCGCCACTTTCCCCCACACTGCAACTGGCTGTGGACCTGATCCGCCGCCGCTCGGTCACTCCCGAGGACGACGGCTGCCAGGAACTGATGATTCAGCGGCTGGAAGCCATAGGCTTCCGTGTGGAGCGGCTGCGTTTCGGCGAGGTGGACAACTTCTGGGCCGAGCGTGGTGACGGCGGCCCGCTGCTGGCCTTTGCCGGCCACACCGATGTAGTGCCCGCCGGGCCCGAGGCCAACTGGGACAATCCGCCTTTTGAACCGCGCGTCATCGACGGCCTCTTGTATGGCCGCGGCGCCGCCGACATGAAAGGCTCGCTGGCCTGCATGGTGGTTGCCTGTGAAAACTTCATCGCCAGGCATCCCGGCCACCGGGGCCGTATCGGCTTCCTAATCACCAGCGACGAGGAAGGCCCCTCCATCAACGGCACGGTGAAAGTGGTGGAATGGCTGGAGGCATGCAACAACAAAATCCAGTGGTGCATCGTGGGCGAGCCTTCATCGACCCGGCTGGTGGGCGACGTGATCAAGAATGGCCGGCGCGGTTCCCTGGGAGGTGTGCTCAGGGTGAAGGGCAAGCAGGGCCATGTGGCCTACCCGCACCTGGCGGACAACCCCATCCATCGCCTGGCGCCGGCGCTGGCCGACCTCACAGCGCAGCATTGGGATAACGGCAACGAGTTTTTTCCCGCCACCAGTTTCCAGGTGTCCAACATCCAGGGCGGCACCGGGGCGACCAATGTGATTCCCGGCGACGTCACGGTGGTATTCAATTTCCGGTTTTCCACGGAAGTGACCGATGCCCAGCTGCGTGAACGCACCCGGGCGATCTTCGACAAGCACGGCCTCGACTACGAGCTGGAATGGACCCTGAGCGGCCAGCCCTTCCTTACACCACGCGGTGAGCTGGTCGCGGCGACGGTTGCGGCCATCAAGGCCGAAACCAGCCGGGAGCCGGTGTTATCCACCTCGGGCGGCACCTCGGACGGGCGCTTTATCGCGCCCACCGGCGCCCAGGTCGTCGAACTGGGACCGGTCAACGCGACCATCCACCAGGTCAACGAGCACGTCAGCGCCGCCGATCTGGACCGCCTCACCCGCATCTACGAACTCACGCTCGAAGGACTCCTTGCCTGATCGAGTCTGGTATGATTCCGGCCTTTGCCCAACCCTGAACCAGCCTGTGGACACCCGATGACATGAGCCTTGCCGATCACGTACTCGCCGTAAACGACGACCTGCCCATCCGCACCGACAAACCCGTCCACAGCGGCAAAGTGCGCTCCGTCTATTGGCTGACCGAGGCGGACAGCCGCCGCCTGATCGCGGAAAAAGGCTACCGGGTCGCACCCGACGCCCCCCTGGCCATCATGGTGATCAGCGACCGCATCTCGGCCTTCGATTGCATCTGGCACGGCGAAGGCGGACTCAAGGGCGTACCCGGCAAGGGAGCGGCGCTGAATGCCATCGCCAACCACTGGTTCAGGCGTTTCCGCGACGAGGGCCTGGCGGACAGCCATATCCTCGACATCCCCCACCCGCTGGTGTGGATCGTGCAAAAGGCCCGCCCGATCAAGATCGAGGCCATCTGCCGCCAATACATCACCGGTTCCATGTGGCGCGCCTACAGCAAGGGCGAGCGCGACTTCTGCGGCATCACCCTGCCCGAGGGGCTGCAAAAAGACCAGCGCCTGCCCGAGCTGCTGATAACGCCGTCGACCAAGGGTATCCTCAAGGGCATCCCCGGTGTGCCCGAGGCGGATGACGTCAACATCACCCGCGCGGATATCGAGCGCAACCACGCCGCCTTCGGTTTCCGCTCGCCAGACGATATAGGCCTGTACGAAAAATTGCTGAAAGAGGGCTTCAATGTCATCAGCAATGACCTGGCCAAACTGGACCAGGTATTTGTCGATACCAAATTCGAATTCGGCTATGTCACTGATGCCCGGGGCCAGGAAAAACTGATTTACATGGATGAGGTGGGAACGCCGGATTCCTCGCGTATCTGGGATGGCGAAGCCCTGCGCGCCGGCCAGGTGGTCGAGCGCTCCAAGGAGGAATTCCGCCAGACGCTGCTCAACCATTTCCCCGACCCGGATATCCTGCTCAACAAGGACCGTATGGATGAGCGCGAGGCCCTGGCCCGCGACAACGCGCTGCCTTCGGCTGTCCTCATGCGGGTATCAGAAACCTACCTGGGCATTGCCGAAAAGATCCTCGGCCACCCGGTCCAGTTGTCCGGCAACCCCAAGGCGGAAATCATCGAGGTTCTGCGCAGCCACTACGGGCTGATAGACTGAGTCGAGAATAACCCTGCCCGATAACCTATAACCCAGCGGCACCTATTCCCATGAGCCTGATCAAGCGTCTGTTCAAATCCCAAACGGCCAAGGCACCCAACCTGGATGCGCAGCTGGCGGCACTGGCCGGCCAAAGCCAGGAGGCGCTCCTTGCCACCGCCCGCGGCGACGGGGCCGAAGCGCTCCGCGAAGCCGCCATCCAGCAGCTGGCCTACAGCCAGGGCCTGCTGCAACTGGCCCAGGAGGAAGGCGGGCGCTGGCCCATTGCGGCGCGCAAGCGCCTGGGGCAGCTGCTGGAAGACGGTCAGCTGACGCTGGACCAGCTCCACCGGGACCTGGGCAGCCCGGAGCGCCTGCTGGCCATTGCCAGTTACTCGCCAACCGCTATCCAGCAACTGGTCGCTGAAACACAGGACACGCAACTGCTGCTGACCCTGGCCTGCGACGGCGCCACCACCCAGGTTCGCCAGGCCGCCGCCGAACGCATCCACAGCCGCGCGGAACTTGAACAATTGTGCAAGCAGGCCCAGGGGCGCGACAAGAGCGTCTATAAGCTGGCCCGGGCGCGCCTGGATGTTTTCAAGGCCGAGGATGCAAAAACGGCCGAGTCCCGCGCGAAGCTCGCCGGCCTGTGTGAAAAGCTGGAAAAACTCGCCCGCCTGGAAGCCGATCCGGTCTACAAGGCGCGTATCGCGCTGCTGGAACATGAAGGTGAATCCCTCGCAAGCGCCGCCAGCCCCGAATTGCTCGACCGCTATCAACAGGCGCTGGGCGCCTGCCGCCAGCAGATTACCGCCCGCGCCGAGCTGATTGCCCGAGCCGAGGAAGAAAGCGCCCTGGACGACCAGGCGTTGCAGCTGGTGAACGGAGCCAACCGCGACATCCAGCAACTGATAACGCGCCTCTATACTCTGACTGATACTCAGGAGCTGCCCGACTGCCGCCAGCAGCTCGATCACCTGCAACGCGGTATCGGCCTCGCCGGCCAGCGGCCCCAGGCCGTGGGCCAGTCACTCAAGGAATTCGAGCGCGCGCGTCACCATGCCATCTACTGGCTGGAACACCTGGAGCGTCAAGGCAGTATTGCCGACCTCAGCGACCGGCGCGATGCCACCGGCTTGCAGCCCCTGCTGGATGCCGCCCGGGAGTTTCACCGCGGTGAATTGCCCGCGGTCCTGGCTGAACGGGAGTCCGCCCTGAAACACTGGGAACAGGAAGCCGCCGAAACACGGGCCGCCGCCCGCCGCCAGTTGGATGACATCGCCGACCTTGCCCGCCGGGGCCTCTGGGCCGCCCGCGATGGTTTGGTGCGCAAGGCGCGCGGCATTCACCGCGAATTGCAGGAAAAAAGTGCCCGCCTGCAAGGCATTCCCGCCAGTTTGCAAGGCAAGATCGACGAACTGGACCAGGCCATCGCCCGCCTGAGCGACTGGCATGAATTTGCCGTCACACCGAAAAAAGAAGCCCTGGTCGCCCAGATGCAGGCGCTGGCGGGCAGCCATCTAGCGCCCCAGGACCTGGCCACACGCATCCACGAATTGCAGGACGAATGGAAAAGCCTCAGCCGCGGCGTGCAGCAAGCCGACGAGAGTTTGTGGGACGCCTTTCAAGAAGCATCGCACCAAGCCTACGCCCCCTGCCGCGAATTCTTCGATGCCCAGGCGCGGGAACGGGATGCCAACCTCGCCCGCCGCGAAACCCTGATTCAACAACTCGACACCTACCTGCGCGACTACGCCTGGGATGCCCCCGTGTGGACCGACGTCGAACAGACGTTGCGGGTCGCACGCCAGGAATGGCAAAGCTGCTGGCCGGTGCCGCGCAAGGCCGGCGAAGAACTGCAAACCCGTTTCGAGCAGTTGATGGATGACCTGCACGCCCGCCTCAAGGCCCACTACCAGGACAACAAAGCCACCAAGCAGGCGTTGATTGCCGAGGCCCACGCCTGCGTCGAGGATGACGACCTGCCCCAGGCCATCGCCACCATCAAGCAGCTCCAGGCCCGCTGGAAAACCATCGGCAAAGGCTACCCCCGTGACGACCAGCACCTGTGGCAAGCCTTCCGCCGCGAATGTGATGCCGTCTTTGCCCGCCGCCAGGAACAGGAAACCGTCCGCCAGCAGGCGCGTCACGCCCAGGCCACCGCGGCCCGGGAATTGATCGCCCGCCTGGATGCCCTGGCCGCCCTGCCCTACGACGAATTGTTGCAGGCCCGCGAGACCATTGCCGCGATCAAAAGCGAATTCAAGGCGCTGGGCGAATTGCCGCGCGACGATGCCAAGGCACTGGCTCAGGATTTCAGCCGCCGCCTCGACCACCTGGACAAGCAGTTGGTGAGCGGCCGCAACCAGGCGGAAATCCGCCGCTGGCAGGACCTCTATGCCCTGGCCGACCAATTGCGGACACTGGAAGTCGCCAGGCTCCAGGGCCGGGACACCGGAACCCAGGCCGCCGGTTTGCTGGACAATCCCCCGCCCCTGCCACCCGCTGGCCTCGCGCGGCTACAGGAGCGCCTCGCCGCCTGGGACCAACTGACAAGCGCACAGCAAACGGAGAATGCACAACAGCTGCGCCTGCTGTGCATACGCGCGGAAATCCTGAGCGGCCAGGAAACCCCCAGCGAGGACAAAACCCTCCGCATGGAATACCAGATGAAGCAATTGCAGCAGGGGCTGGGCCAGGGGCAGGGAGACCGCGACCTGGAGGATCTGGCCCTGGAATGGGTCGGGCTCGGCGGAGTGGAAGACAGCCTCTATCAGCCGCTGTTCACACGGTTTATGCAGAGCCTGGCCCGTAAGCCCGGCCATAAGGGTTGAGCAGCAAGGAATGAGCCACGGGTGGCAAGTCGCCACCGCAGCCCTTATGATGCTCCACTTGCCGCTGCGCAGCCCGACAACAGCAAATCACCCGGACGCCCGATCCGGGAATCAACCATGAGGATCGAGCCTTGGCCAAGCAACCCGTCAGCTTCAACATCAAAACCGGATCGGATAAGGGACTATCCTTCGACCGTCCGGTTGCCAGCCAGATTTATGGCTTCATCCGCGATGCCATAGTGAGCATGGAGTTGTTGCCCGGACAGATGATTTCCGAAACCGCCCTGGCGGAACAATTCGGGGTCAGCCGCACCCCCGTGCGCGAGGCCCTGATCCAGCTATCCAATATCGGCTTTGTCGAAGTGCTTCCCCAGCGGGGAACCTACGTGTCCAAGTTCAGCATGGAAAAGATCCTGGAAGCGCGCTTTATCCGCGAGGCCCTGGAAATTTCGGTGGTCAGCCATCTGGCCGAGAATGTCACCGACGAGATCATCGAGGCCGGCGAAAAAATCATTGCCGAGCAAAAGCTGGCGGCCCAGGATGACGACGCCCTCGCCTTTCAAAAGCTGGACGATCAATTCCACCAGACCCTCGCCAACTTCACCAGCTATTCCCGTGTCGCCACGCTGATCGAAGCGGAAAAGGCCCACATGGACCGCGTCCGCAACCTGAGCCTGCACATCAGCGGCCAGTACAAACGCGTGCTCACCCAGCACGCGGCCATCATCAAGGCCATCAAAAGCGGTTCACCCGAAAAGGCCAGCCAGGCCATGAGCGTGCACATGCGGGATGTCTACAACATCCTGCAAGTCATTCCAAAAGAGCATCCGGAATATTTCCTGTAAGGCCGGCCCGCGCCGGGCCATTTCTTATCTCTCGAATTCGAATCCCGCAGCTGCTGGTGCCCAAGGCCGGTAGGGCGAGATGCCTGTCACAAATCAACGTTCGATTTCACGCCGGGCAAAAGTTGGAACGAAAGCATCCCGGCTTGCCACAACAATAGCGTCCGCTCAACGCCGAATGGCGCGGCTGACCAGCAGCCGACAACTCATGAAAACAGCGTAATGGACAGCAAGCCCCAGCCGGAGCGATTTGCGTCAATGCCAGGGAAGCGGCACTGGCATCAAAATAACAAACAATAGATACCTGGTTTTCAATGGCAATGGAGAAAAAGGTGAACGGTTCCAGAAACACGGCTTTTATTTTTCCGGCGGCGATAGCCATAGTCCTGCTCGGCAGCATTTACGCTGGCAAATGGATCGACCAGCGGGCCACTGGCACGAGTCAGGTGACCGGCCAGGAAACCACCCGCGATCCTGCCGACCATCACCTGGGCAATCCCTCCCACCCTGCCCGGCTCGACACCACAGCAGCCGATGCCGCTATAAAAAACAGGCCATCGGCCCCTGCACACAAAACCGTCCAGCCACAACGACACGACGAGCACCCGCAACAGACTGACTTTGAAACCGCCCTCGACTATCACCAGGCCCGCCGGCAGGCTTCACGGGCCTGGCGGGAATTGCGCGGGTATCACCTGGCGGAGGATTTTGCGGATTACGACGGCCCGGAAAATTACATCGGCCCCCATTCCTACGGCTACCTGAGCGAGAGTGATTTGAAAAGCCTCGCGGAAAGCGGCGATGTCGATGCCCAGGTTCTCTACGCCAGCTTCTACCTCCAGGACAACCCGGAGGCCGCCCGGGAAATGCTCGAAGATGTCGTCGTTAAAACCGAACAGACAGCCCCCTTGATGATCCTGGCAGGGCTGTTGTTGAAGCAGCAGGACCCCGGCAACGGTGGCGCCCCGGATACGGAAAACAATCCGCTCGACCTCGAACGTTACAACGACGCCATGGCCTATTTCGTGTATATGAAGGACCGCAATGACTCGATCGCTGGCGATTATCTCCAGATCAGCGGATTCAATTCGTTTCCGGAAACCCAGCAACAGGATATCGCGCGTAAAGCAACGGGCCTGAAAAACCGGTTTGACGCGCTGCGAAGCTCATACGGCTTTAATCCCTACGTCGACACACCACTCAATCTTTCCGATGCCATGGGTCTCTCCCCCGATCGCTTTGCAATCCTGGAAAAGACTTTCGACTACACCAACCTCGATCCCGAGACACTGGATGCCCTACGCATCAGCACCTCGTACAAGGAAAAATATTCCGTGGAATGACAAGGACGGCGAATTACTCGACGTAGCAATACCCGGATGTCAGCAACCTGACCGGTGATAGAAAAAGGCCCGCCATCACTGGCGGGCCTTTTTCATTCATCAATCAGCGATCACCCAGGACAGGACAGTTCATCCTTACCTCATAGTCCTTGCACCGGGTATCGCTGTTCAGGCAATTGAGCCCTCTGGCCGCGCTGAACAGGCTCAGTTTCTGTGGTGGACCCCGGAAGTTCCAGGATGAGCCGCGCACGCGGGCCTCGATGCCGATAGGGTCGCCGGCAAGGCAGAAATGCCTGTTGGCTTGCAACCGCTCGTGATCACCCGTGGCATTGGGCGTGGCATTGTTCATCCAATCCGTCCAGTACACGCTGCCTCCGATGCGCGTCTCATCGCAGCGGTATCTGACTTCGTAATCCTGGCATACGCCGTTGGGTTGATCCAGGTTGAGGCAAACCAGGCCTTGCTGGGCATTAAAAACCGACAGCACGCCCAAATTGGGATAGGTGTCCATCGTCAAAAAATAGTTGGACGTCTTCTTCTCCTTGGCCAGGATAAGCCCCGGATTGTCACAACTGTATTCCGGATAATGGGTGCGGAGCCGCCTGAGATTTTCGTAATCGCCATTGGCATCAGGCCTGTCGGTGCTTATCCAGGGTTGATTGATGCCATATCTAATCGCGGGCAACTCTTGGGTCGTGCCATAGTCCCAGCGGAAATCCCAGTTATCGAACAGTGCGGGATAACGGCAGCCTGTGCTCTGGTCCGGAGCCGCGCATTGCAAATCCTCGCGCAGATATCCACCCGATGACAGGTTGCTGCTGCCGCTCGACAAAATATGCCCTTCAGGGTCCACCACCCAGTAATTGTCCTGGCGGGTGATGCCGCTGTTTCCCCCGTAATATGCCAGGGCGGCCCACTGCGAACCTTGCAGGCGATTACGGATCAGGTTCGCGCTGTAGTTGTTGCGCAAGGTGGCACGCGCGCCAAAGTGCCCCTGGATGATATTGATCAATCCCCCGGCCATATCCGTATCCAGGGTGATGGAACCCAACGCATAATTATCGCTGATCAGGTAATGATCCGGAGACGTGGCTGCATCAGGGCCCGCCAGATCATAGTGCGCATTATTGATCAGCCCACCTGCCGAGGACCTGGCGGTTACCTGAACATTGCTGAAGGAATATTTGACACCGGAATTGAGCAGCGATGACACCAGGCCCGCCGCTGACGGTCCGGACACTGTGCCCTTCGCATAACTGTGATCAATCAGGGATGAGCGCAATGTGCCAACCAGGCCGCCGACAACCGCCGAGGGATCGGCCAGGTTGGTGTGGCGCACGTCACCGGAATAGAAACTGGCATGGATACTGGAACCAATCACCCACCCGGCCAACCCGCCCAGCCCCCTGGACGTATCCGACTCCAGCGCCGCGTCTTTCACGTAGACGCTGATGATCTGCGTGTTATTACTCACCGCGCCCGCGAGAACACCCACGTCATACAGCCGGTTGCCTCCCACGATATTCACACGCGCGTTTTCCAACCACAGAAAACCGATATAAGCTCCATCCGTCGCACCGAACAAACCGTAGTAGCCCAGGTCATCCTGTTGCGACAGCGCCACATGCAGGTTGCGAATCCTGTGCCCCTGGCCGTTGAACATGGCCGTGAACTTGCCTGCGACCGACGTACCCCGTTGGCCGCCAATCGGCACCCAGGGTTTTCCTCCGTTCCAGTCGCCGCTGTCGATCACGCCATTGCCGTTGGTATCGAAATCCAGATCGCGGGTCAGTTCATAACCGCTGCAGCGTGACGCGGGGCAACCGACACTGCTGCCGCGCAATGAAGCGCCGGTCAGGTCGTTGCGGATGTCGTTCAGGTCGTTGAGGTTATTGATCTCTATCAGGCCGTTACCGTCGCGATCCACGACCGGCAACCCTGTGGATGCGCTGGAAACCGGGCTTTGTACCATCAGGCCCAGTGTCAGGGAAAGTACGACAGGAAATACATTCATCCTCTTTTTCATAAAGGTTCCTCGTTAACAGACAGTTTTTACGGAAACAAAACCACCCTCCGCGTTCCAGCCCTGGAAGCGGGTAAGGTGCTATTGCTTGTTGCCATGAAGAAACGCGACAGCGGCAAGGGCGATAATCTCGCCGCAAGAGGAAAATACGTCGTTTGACCTTAGGTAGTGCGTGTATGCGAACCTATAAATGTGATACCAATCCCATCCTTGTCGTGAAGAGGACCCACAGTTGACCCATCGATAAAACTCAGTTCTGTGCCACCCTGTTGACCAGGGAGCCTATCGCGGATACATCAATGACGATCTCATCGCCCGCGCGCAAGGTAAAGCCACTGTCGGGCACGATGCCGGTACCGGTCATCAACAGGGCACCCCGGGGAAAACTGCATTCGCGGAACAGGTAACCGGCGAGTTCTTCAAAGCGCCGCTTGATCTGGTTGATGGCAATCGCGCCGCCAAACACCAGCTCTCCATCGCGATAGATGGTCAGCTGGATTTCCGTCTCGGGTGAGAGCGCCTCGTCAGTGAGCAGCACGCAGGGACCGATTGCCGCGCAGCCGTCATAGGTCTTGGCCTGGGGCAGGTAGAGCGGGTTCTCGCCTTCGATACTGCGCGAACTCATATCGTTGCCGATGGTATAGCCGATGATCCTGCCACGGGGCGAAAGCACCAGCACCAGTTCCGGTTCAGGCACATCCCAGGTGGAATCGCGGCGAATCCTCACGAGGCCTCCATGACCGACGATACGATGGCGGGTCGCCTTGAAAAACAGCTCCGGCCGCTCCGCCTCGTAAACACGCGCGTAAAAATCCGAGCCGCCGGATTTCTCGCTTTCTTCCTGCCGTCCCTGCTTGCTGCGGAAATAGGTCACGCCACTGGCCCAGAGTTCCTGGCTTTGCACCGGCGCATCGAGTTGCTGCGCGATGAGCGCCTGGGCGTCTTCACAGGGGCTGAGGTTCGCAATCGCCGCCCGGGTGTTGGCAAGCACGTTTTCATCGCTGATGAAGGTATCCCAGTTTTTTTCCGGCAACCGAAAAAACACACCCGCCTCTTCGGCCAGAATGGCGTCCGTCAATTTATACACTTTCATGGCATTGGCCTCTCACAGGAAAATGACTCAGGCAAACAGCAGATGGATGGCATAGATGCACAACGCCGCGCTGATGCCGATGAGGAATGTACCCAGGGTGTGGGTACGGTAACCGGTGCGTACATTCATGCCGGACATCTGCGTCACCACCCAGAAAAAACTGTCGTTGGCATGGGACACCACCATGGCGCCCGCGCCTATGGCAACCACCAGCAGAGCACGGTCAAAATCGCTGGTAAAACCCAGGCTCTCCATCAGGGGCGCGATCATGGAAGCCGTGGTGATCAGCGCGACGGTGGAAGAACCCTGGGCCGTCTTGATGGCGGCGGCCAGCAGGAAAGGCAGCCAGATGCCCAGGTGCCACTGCGCAACCACCGTACCCAGGGTATCCGCGATACCGGCATTCTGCAGCACGCGGCCAAAGACACCACCGGCACCGGTGATCAGGATGATCGATGCGCATCCCACCAACGCCTGGCCAACCCAGCCATCCATGGACAACATCGCGCATTCCAGCTTTTTGGGCAGGGTGAACGCCAGCAGGACACCCACCAGCAAGGCGACGAAAGGTTCGCCGAGAAACATCAGGATGCCGGCCCAGTCACTTTTGTCCCAGCCGAACACCGTCGCCAGCGCCTTGGCCATGATCAACAGGATCGGCACCAATACCGGCAGCGCCGAATGAAATGCGCCCGGCGCCTGGGCAACACGCTTCTGCAACTGCTCATCGGTCATGTCGGGACAGGGTTCGATATGGATACGCTTGGCCACGTGCATCGCAAAAAGAATACTGACCAGCAGTGCCACCAGGCTGACCGGAATGCCGATCAGCAATACCCGGCCCAGGTCCGCGCCCAGGATACCCGCCGCCGCAATGGGACCGGGCGTGGGTGGCAGCAGGTTATGCGATACCGTCAGCCCGAGGCTCAAGGCGATCGCCGCTCCCGCCACCGTGACGCCGGCATTTTTGCAGAGGGATTTTTTCAGCGACGACAAGAGCATGAAACCGCTGTCGGCGAATACCGGAATGGACACCACATAGCCCATGATGCCCATGGCCGGGACGACACGTTTCTTGCCAAGCCAGCGCAGGATCTTTTGTGCCATGGCATAGGCGCCGCCCGTATTTTCCAGGAAGACGCCGATGATCACGCCAAAGATGATGATCAGGCCTATGCCGCCCAATGTTCGTCCGAACCCTTCGTTGACCGATGCGATCAGCACATCCACGGGCATGCCCGCCAAAAAGCCATACAACAGCGATACAAACAGCAAGACGATAAACGGATGGATGTTGAAGCGTGTGGTAAACACCACGATCAGCACGATGCAGATCAGCAAATAGAGAACGAGCATGGCGGCTCCTCGAGTTGGTATTGTTATCTCGGGCTCGGCACGTCTGAAGCAACTGCGAAAAACGTTTCAGGCGCAAATGGTATTGTTATTCGTCAAGGACATTCCCTGTCGCACTCGCGTTTAATGAAGATCGCGGTCCACCGTCGATCCGGATTTACCCACCAGCACATCGAGATCGGCGCCCAGGTGCGCCTGTTCGACATGGTCGAGATAGATGCGTACGTAACCGCGCACGGCACGGGGCTCGGGTGCTTCCCAGTTGGCACGGCGGCGCGCCAGTTCTTCATCGCTGACATGCAGGTGCAGGCGACGGTTGGGCACATCGAGTTCAATCTCATCGCCATCCTGCACCAGGGCCAGGGTACCGCCGACGGCGGATTCCGGAGCGACGTGCAAAATCACCGTGCCATAAGCCGTGCCGCTCATGCGGCCATCGGAAATGCGCACCATATCCTTGACGCCTTGCAGAGTCAGTTTTTTGGGCAGATCGACATTACCCACCTCGGGCATGCCGGGGTAGCCTTTGGGACCGACACCTTTCAACACGATGACGCTGCTCGCATCGATGGGCAGGTCCGGGTCGTCGATGCGCGCGTGATAATCCTCCATGCTTTCAAAGACCACGGCGCGGCCACGGTGCTGCATCAGGGCCGGCGTCGCCGCCGAGGGCTTGATGACCGCGCCCTGTTCACAAAGATTGCCGCGCAGCACCGCGATACCCGCCGCCGGGTTGAGCGACTCGGCGCGTGTCCTGATCACCTCGCGGTTGTAGCAACGGGCGTCGACGTAATTGGCCGTGAGCGGTTTGCCGTTGACCGTGCGGGTGTTGGCGCGCAGCAGATCGCCCAGCTCATCGAGCACCACGCCCAGGCCACCGGCGTAGTAGTAATCCTCCATCAGGTACTTACCCGACGGCATGAGATTGACCAGGAGCGGGATGCGGCTGCCGATATGGTCGAAATCCTCCAGCGCCAGCGGCACGCCGATACGCCCGGCGATGGCCAGCAGGTGCACGATGAAATTGGTGGAACCGCCGACAGCCGCGTTGGCCACGATGGCATTCTCGAAGGCTTCGCGGGTCAGTATGTCGCTGAGTGTCAATTCCTCATCGACCATCTCGACGATGCGTCTTCCGGACAACTGCGCCATGACTTTTTTGCGCGCATCCACCGCGGGAATCGACGAAGCGCCCGGCAGGGTCAGCCCCAGTACCTCGGCCATGGTCGCCATGGTGGACGCCGTTCCCATGGTGTTGCAGTGACCGGCACTGCGCGCCGCGCCGATTTCCGCCTCGAGGAAATCGGCATCGGAAAATTCACAGGTATCCTGCTTGGCCTTGATCTGCCAATTGAAGGCACCGGAACCGATCTCGCCACCGCGGAATTTTCCATTGAGCATGGGACCGCCCGGCACCACGATGGTGGGCAGGTCGACACTGCAGGCACCCATGATGAGTGAGGGCGTGGTTTTATCGCAGCCGGTGAGCAGTACCACGCCGTCCAGCGGGTTGGCACGGATGGATTCTTCCACATCCATGCTCGCCAGGTTACGGAACAGCATGGTGGTGGGTTTCATGATGGTTTCGCCAAGCGACATCACGGGAAACTCGAAGGGCACACCACCGGCCTCCAGCACACCACGCTTGACCACTTCGGCGATATCGCGCAAATGGCCGTTGCAGGGCGTGAGTTCAGACCAGGTGTTGCAGATGCCGATCACCGGGCGTCCGTTGAAGTAATCGTCGGGGTAACCCTGGTTGCGCAACCAGGAGCGATGCACAAAACCCATCTTGTCTTTGCCACCAAACCATTCCTGGCTGCGGCGTTTTTTAGTGGTCATCGAGTATTCCTGACTTATTGTTATGAGAGGATCAACACCCCGGGGCTCAACAGGGGTCGCGCGTGAGTGCGCCATTTACCAGGCGCATCAACCGCAGCGGATTGTGATCTTTCAGTGGATCGGGAAGCAACGCCTGCGGGTAGTTCTGGTAACACACAGGGCGAAGGAAACGCGCGATGGCCACGCTGCCGACCGACGTGAAACGCGCATCGGTGGACGCGGGGAAAGGCCCGCCATGCACCATGGCATGGGTGACTTCGACCCCGGTGGGAAATCCGTTGATGACCAGGCGGCCGACCCTGGTGCCCAGCAGGTCCACCAGTGCCTGATGCCCGGCCAGTTCCGCTTCGGTGCAATGGATGGTGCCCGTCAGTTGGCCACCCAGGCTGGCCAGCGCCTCGAGCAATTGGGCTGTGTTGTCGCACACCACCAGCAGAGAGGCGGGGCCGAAGATTTCTTCCTGGAGCCCTGGCTGGGCCATGAAGTCGGCCGCGCCGACACGCATCAACAATGCTTCACCCCGGTAGCCCGGCCCATCACCCGCCACGCCTCCCCGGGCGGCCAGGGTTACCGCATGGGTTCGCAGGAAGGACTCGCTTTGCTGGCGGTAATGCACAGCGATACGCTCATTGAGCATCACACCGGCATCTACCTGCGCAACGGCGGCGGCGGCCGTGTCGATGAACGTGTCCAGTCCCTCACCGGCAACGGCAAACACCAGGCCGGGATTGACACAGAACTGACCGCATCCCAGGGTGAGCGACCCGACAAAGCCCTGGGCAATGGCCTGGGCCTGGGTTGCCAGGGCTTCCGGCAAGAGGACAACGGGATTCAGGCTGCCCATTTCGGCAAACACCGGGATGGGTTCAGGCCTTTGGCCCGCCAGGCGGTACAACGCCATGCCACCAGCCAATGAGCCGGTGAAGGCCACGGCCTTGACCTCGGGCGCAGATACCAGCTGTGCGCCGACTTCGTGCCCCGCATCCATCAACAGGGAAAAGACACCCCTTGGCATGGAACAGCGCTCGAGGCCGCGCGCGATTGCCTGGGCAACCAGCTCACAACTGCCGGGGTGGGAGGGATGGCCTTTGAACAGCACCGGACAGCCCGCCGCGAGTGCCGATGCCGTATCGCCACCGGCCACCGAAAATGCCAGGGGAAAATTGCTGGCCCCGAAGACCACTACCGGCCCCAGGGCATGGTTGAACGAGCGCAGATCGGGCTTGGGCAGGGGTTTGCGATCGGCCTGGGCCGTGTCGATGCGCACCTGCCAGTGATCACCCCGTTCGATGAGGTCCGCAAAGAGTTGCAGCTGACCGCAGGTGCGGGCGCGTTCGCCTTCCACCCTGGCCCGCGGATATCCGGTTTCCTGCATTACCCGCTCCAGCAGCTCGTCGCCAAGCGCAAGAATCTCCTCCGCGCAGGCACGCAGGAACGCGGCGCGGGCGCCGGGCGCGGTATTTTTATAGGCAGGGAAATCACGGTGCGCGGCCGCCAGGGCCAGATCCACCTGGGCCCGGCTGGCCGAGAACATGAGTGGCTCCAGGGGCTGTCCCCTGGCGGGGTCCATGGCCTGATAAGTCCCCCCGTCGCCGGGGAGCCAGGCGCCATCGATATAGAGCTTGCCGGTAACAGCCATGGGGTGACTCCGCGCAGACCCGGCCGGAATACAGCGGCCAGGCAGGTAGTTATGATGTTATGTTAGCGCAATCATAAAGCGCTTGCGCACTGGAATACAAGGACCAGGAGTGATCCGGCGGCACTTTTGTCATACAAATTTTTCGGTGTAAACCGACTTTCACATGCGAAAAAGTGGCTGCCTGAAAAGCAGCCAATTCCACCCGCCAGCGGGAGTCCGGCGCGGCGGAAAGCGCCGGAAAACCTTTGTGCGCTTCCATCACCCCAAGTTCCGACACCCCCATGAATCAGCTGCCGGCATTGATCACCGGCCGCGCGGGCTGGTCGCCGCAGAGCACCACCAGCAGGTTACCGATCATGGCGGCCTTGCGCTCCGCGTCCATGTCCATATGTCCCTGTGCCTGTAGTTGCTCGAGCGCATCGGTCACCATGCCGACAGCGCCCTGCACGATCAGCTTGCGCGCGGCCAGCACCGCGCTGGCCTGTTGCCGTTGCAGCATGGCCTGGGCAATTTCCGGGGAATAGGCAAGGTGGCTGAGGCGCGCCTCGAGCACATCGACACCCGCTTTTTGCAGGCGATCCTGGACTTCCCTGCGCAGATGCTGGGAGATGGCGCTGGCATCGCTGCGCAGGGACAGGCGCTCGTCTTCCGCGTCATGTTCGTAGGGATAGCTGGTGGCCAGGTTGCGCAGGGCCGCCTCGCTCTGGATGGTGACGTAGTTTTCGTAGTCGTCCACCTCGAATACCGCTTCGGCGGTGTCCACGACCCGCCAGACGACTACCGCGGCGATTTCGATGGGGTTGCCGTTGGCATCGTTCACCTTGAGGCGGCCGCTCTCGAAATTGCGCACCCTGAGGCTGACGGTCTTCTTGCTGTACAAGGGGTTGGCCCAGCGCAGTCCGGGTGTCCTGTCGGTCCCCGCGTACTGACCGAACAGCTGCATCACCTTGCCCTGGTTGGGATGCACCATGTAAAAACCAAACCAGCAGATGAACACCACCAGGGCCAGGATGCCGAGGATGACTTTGAGCACGGGCGCCATCAACAACACACCGGCCAGGGTGACGACCTGCAACACCAGCAATACCACTATCAGAAAATAGCCGGAACCACTGCGCGCTTTGTATTCATGGATCATGGAAACACTCCTGTTATCTGTTTTATGGTGAGAAACACGTGGACGTGTAAAAGTCCGATACCGTCAGCCGTTGCCGCCCTGGCGTGACTTTTTGATCAGGTCATAGGCTGCCTGGATTTCCTGGGACCGTTCAGTGGCCGCCTTGACCATATCCTCCGGCATGCCCTGGCCGATCAATTTGTCCGGGTGATATTCACTCATCAGTTTGCGGTAGGCTTTTTTCAAATCGCCCTCACTGACATCCGGTGTGACACCCAAGGCCTGGTAGGCCAATGCGAGCTGGTCCGGACGGGCGCGGGGCGCCGCCTGTTCCTGGCCGCCAAAGGCATTCTGCGCCTGGATCATACGCAGTAATTGCTCGAAGACAAAACCGGGAAATCCCAGCGCTTCGGCAACGCGGCGCAGGATGCGGGCCTCGGTGTCGTCGAGACTGCCATCGGCCATGGCGAGGTTGATCAGGTACACCATGAGCATGCGTGTCAGGTCCGGACTGCGGGCCGCGTGGGCACGGAAGTCTTGCAGCACGGGCCCGGGATCGAAGGCCGGCTCGGCACCCAACTTGAACAGGCGTATGGCTTCGCGGCGGTGATCCGGCGTGAGGCCCTGCCTGTCCATGAAGCTTTCAGTCAACTGGATTTCATGCTCGGAAATGCGGCCGTCTGCCTTGGCGATATGCCCCGACAACAAAAACAGGGTGTTGAAAAACGAATCCTGGATTTTCCGGATATCCTCCTGCGACAGCGGCTGCCGGTTCTTTTTGTAGCCCTTGTCAAAGAGATGGCCGACAAAAAGACCCAGCAATAAGCCAAGGGGGCCCAGCATCAGAAACCCCAAAACACCACCCACGATTTTTCCGATCATAGTTACATCCCGATCATGACAAACGATTAAAAAACGGATTAGGAAACCTCTGAAAAATACTGGCCCATCCGGCACCGCACCATCATGAACTGCACGACAGCATCGAACACCCCGCCTTGTGCCTCGCCCACTCCGGGCGCAGGGAGAAATAGCGTTCATGCTCCGGCTGCTCATCATAAGGACGGCGCAGGAGGTCCATCAGGCGATGCAGTTCCGAGAGGTCGCCTGCCGCTGCCTTGTCAATGGCCTGCTGCGCCAGGTAATTGCGCAGCACATATTTCGGATTGACGGCATTCATGCGCGCGCGGCGCTGGTCGTCCGTCACGCCGTGCAACACGCGATCCTGCAACAAGCGATTGCGGTAGGCCGTCAGCCATTCTCCCCATTGTTCCATCTGCCGGGGAGACAATGATTGATACAACGCATGCACCAGAGGTCGCGGCAGTTGTTCTTTTGCCGGGTCGAACAACGCATCATCCAGGCGCCAATCCACAGCCGCCAGTTGCCGGTAGAAAATCGTCATGTCGGTTTCAACCAGCTGCAGACAGGCGTGCAACTGGTCCACCAACGCCTGGTCGGTCTCCAGGAATGCTGTCAGGCCCAGTTTGCCCGCCATATGCGAACGCCAGCACTGGTCATATTCCGTGCGATAGGCATGGAGGCCCACCTGCAGGGGTTCGACTGTCTCGAACAGGGGATAGAGCGCATTGGCTAGTTGCGCGAGGTTCCAGAGCCCTATCTGCGGCTGGTTGCCGAAACAATACCGCCGCCCCTCGGCATCGGTGGTATTGGGTGTCCATCCGGGATCGAAGCCTTCGAGCCAGCCATAGGGTCCGTAATCGATGGTCAGTCCCAGGATCGACATGTTGTCCGTGTTCATCACGCCATGCACGAAACCCACCCGCATCCAGTGGGCGATCATGCGCGCCGTCCGCCGGCACACTTCTTCAAACCAGGCGCTGTAGACCGCCACGTCAATGTCACCCGAATGCGCGAAATCGGCTGACAGGGTGAAGTCCATCAATTGCCTGAGCAAGGATGGATCGCGGCGCGCGGCAAAAATTTCGAAATTGCCAAAACGGGTGAAGCTCGGCGCAACCCGGCAGACGACGGCGCCCGGTTCCCATTGGGCGCGGCCATCGTAGAACATGTCGCGCATGACCTGTTCCCCGGTCAGCACCAGGCTGAGCGCCCGGGTGGTGGGAATGCCCAGGTGATGCATGGCCTCGCTGCACAGGAATTCGCGCAGTGAGGACCGCAACACCGCCAGTCCATCCGCCGTGCGCGAATAGGGCGTGGGGCCGGCGCCTTTCAGTTGCAGGGTCCAGTGTTCGCCGCGCTGGTTGACCACCTCCCCCAGGTTGATGGCCCGGCCATCGCCCAACTGCCCGGCCCAGTGGCCGAATTGATGGCCGCCGTAACAGCAGGCATAGGGCTGCATGCCCGGCAGCAGCCGGTTGCCGGAAAACACGGCGGTGAACTCATCGGCGTGGCAGAGATCGGAAGGCATGTCCAGCAGGTCAGCCACCTCCCGGGCATGGGCCAGACACTGCGGCGCCCGGACTGGCCTGGGGTCGACCCGTGAGTAGGCGGCGCCAGTCACCTGCCGGGGATAATTGTCTGTCAGCGGATCGGCAGGCAGCTGCCTCACAAAACGGTTGTCGAAACGCAGTTGATCAAGGCTGGTCAAGGTCATGCCGATAGCTTCGCCGGAATAGTCTTGCCGAGTTTACCACCGACCGGGTTCCCGGCGCCCGCCTATCCCGGCCATAGGCAAGGGAAGGTGGCTGACATACAATCAACGGCAACACCCTACTGCGTGCGGGATTTTTCATGTCGTCAGTTCTCCCCAACAACACCATTGCCCGCTGGCTGATCATCTTCGTCCTGATCGCCGGCGTGTATTTTTTCAGCGGTTTTCTGGTTCCCGTCCTTGCCGCGCTGATCATTGGCTTTGCCAGTTGGCCCGCCTACGCCTACCTGCTGAATCTGTGCAAAGGCAATACGATCATCGCCGCCACCCTGGCGCTGCTGGTCATCATCGCTGTACTGGTCGCGCCTATCTCATTGGCGTTTTCCTATGCCATCGAAGAAGTACATACCTGGATGGAGTGGCTGGTCGTCGCCAACCGCGAGGGCGCGTCCATGCCCGAATGGATCGGCGCCCTGCCCGGCATCGGCGACTGGCTGCAACCCTATTGGGAGGAGTACCTCGCTGAACCCCACGCCCTGGGAGAAATGATCCAGGCGATCAGCGGCCAGCACCTGGGCAATATCTACCGCTGGGTGCTGGCGTTTGGCGGTAAGGCCTTCCACCTGGTGCTCACCGTGCTCTTCATGCTGATCACGCTCTTTTTCATCTACAAGGACGGGCTGCGCATGATCGTCCAGGTGGACAAGGTGGGCGAGCGCATCCTGCCCGCGCAGTGGAACCGTTTTTCACGGGTGGTGCCGGCCACCATCAGCTCCACGGTCATCGGCATGGGCGTCATCGCCCTGGGTGAAGGCGTGGTGCTGGGGGTTGCCTACGCCATCGCGGGCGTGCCTTCTCCCGTGGCGCTGGGCATAGTCACCGGCTTCATGGCGTTGATTCCGGGCGGCGCGCCCTTGTGCTTCACCCTGGTATCCCTGTACCTCGTCGGCTCCGGCGATGTGTTCGCGGGTATTGCGCTCTTCATGTGGGGTTCGATAGAGCTGTTCATCGTCGACAAGACACTGCGCCCGCGGCTGGTGGGCGGCCCGATAAAGCTGCCTTTCCTGCCGACCTTCTTCGGCCTGATCGGCGGCGTGCAGACCATGGGGCTGGTGGGATTGTTTATCGGTCCGGTATTGATGGCACTGCTGGTGGGTATCTGGAAGGAATGGCTGCGGCACATCGATGAGGAAGCGGCCAGAAAGGCCCAGGCGACGACCCAGCCGGTTGTCGATCGGCATCCGACAACCGGCTGAGACATCACAGCGAATCATTCACCCTCAAGAACATCCTTGGCCGCCATCACCAGGAAGATGTAACTCCCACCCAGGTTCACCACATACTCGTTCTGGCCCCAGAAGAAAGGCCAATCCTCGCGGTTTTCCGGGAAGTCGGGTTTCAGGATCAGGATACCCGGCACTATGCCCCCGGCAATGTAGGAAAAATCCGCGCGGTTCATGCCGTAAGCCACTTCCTTGGAGTGGGCGCCCACACCTGACACCAGCGACAGGTTGTGGGCCGGATGGGTGCCAAAAATGAAATTCAACCCTTTGAGCACACTTTCACGATCCACCAGGTCGGGGAAGGTTTTGTGCAGGTAGTAATTGGTCATGGCATTGTTGATCACAAAGCCTGCACCGGCCCAGCCGCCTTCGGTGATGGGGACGCCGAAAGGATTGCGGGATTCATTCTCGGCAATCTGCGCCACGTGTTTTTCCGCCAGCGCACGGATGCGTCCCTGGAATGACTCGGGCATCTGCGGCAAGGCGCGGACCAGCCAGCTGGCGTGCATGCCGAAATTCGCTTCCACCTCCGGCAGAAGTTTTTCGATGGCCTCGGCGTACTGGCGCTCACCCGTGGTGATCAGCAATTCGGTCGCCGCCTTCAGGTGCTCGGTGTGCAGGGGACCGCCGGTGGTGTTGCCATGAATGAATAAATCCGGTTGTTCCTTGGCCTGCTCATCGGCCCAGGCGCGTTTGGCGGCGGCGAGCGAGTCCCTGGCCAACTCATCGTGATACCCCGTCAAGGCACGGCTGGCGGCGGCCAGCGCGGCGATGGAGCCGTAATTGAGCGGCGTGGATTTGCTGGTGAACGCCCAGCGGTCATCAAACTTGCCGCTCTTGAAACCATCGCTTTCCAATTCACCCAGGCTGGAATCGTAGATCAGGTTGTCGGTCTTGGTGAGGCCATCGCCCAGGTGGGTGTACTGGTCGATGTGCGCTTCCACGATGCCGGGAATCGCGCGGCCGAAAACACGGTGCTGCGCCAACAACTGCAAGGTGCCGTGTTCGATCTGTTGCAGGATGTCCGGCTTGCCATCGGCCACATGGATATCGACATACTTGCGGTCGTAGTCCACCAGCGTATTGTCGCGCAGTGGCTTGAACCTCTCCCACACGGTCACCAGCGTGTTGACCACGCTGTATTGCGTCTGGGTGCGGATGTCGTAATCGCCCGCGTCATACCAGCCACCGACATTCAGGCCGGGAATATGCTCACCGGGCTTGAAGGCTGTATCCGTAGTCGGCCCCTGGGCATAGAGATCGAAATGCACATGATCCACCGGTGCCTGCAAGGCATCGTCCAGGTGGGACGCTCCGTGCCAGACGCGATAGGCTTCGTTCACCATCATGTGATCCATCTGCACCGGCAGGAAGATATCCAGCGTCGGATGCCAGGCACTCGCATAGACATCGGTACCAATGCGGAAAGGCCCCGACACTTCGCTGCCGTATTCGATCATGTACACGCCCGGCGTGCGCACGGCAGAAAAATCAAACTGGTGATACCGGTAGCGCAGGTAATCGCCCCAGGCGCTGGGCCGGGCCGTGTGCACGGCCTTGCGGCTGCCATCGGCGCCGACCTGCAGCAGGCGCGCGCGCTGGATTTTTCTATCGTTTTTATCCAGTTCGATGACCGCGACCTTTTTCTGGTCCGGGTGATAACCCACCTGCGAGTGGGCGATCATCGGCGGGCGCGTCCAGTTCTTCAAGGTGCTGGCATCGATTTGCCATTCGACCACTTTGCCGCGCTTACCCGCCGGAATGGTGCTGCGCACCACGAACCAACCGTTCTGCGCCTTGGCGCGGCCGTCATACAGCGCCAGCGGCTGATCCAGGGACTGGATGCTCACGCGGCGGGTCACATCATCGGGCGCCAGGATCAGGTGCTGCCCCACCGCCAGCGGCGCGGGTTCCACCTTGTCATTGATTTCCTTGGGACCGGAGGGATAGGCCGGGAAATGTCCACTGGACTCATCCATAAAAAACGTTTTATGGAAATACGCCGATGGAATGAATTCGAGATTGAAACCCGCGCGGCCTTCCAGCGCCTTGGGCAGGGGTCCGGGCAGATTCACACTCAGGCGCACACCCTCGCCCTGGCGAATCACCTTGATGGAAAAATCAAAGTCGTAATCCGGATAATGCAGGAAAGCCTCGATGGACTGTTCTTCACGGTTGATCTTGCGTTCCTTGAAGGTAGGAATGGCATCCCACTGCTCAGGTGTGGCACTGAGCCGCACGTCACCATTGGTCGCTGTGCGCTCACCGTGATGAATGATTTCCACACCGCTGATTTTCGCATCGCTGAACAAGCCGTCATACCAATTGCTGAACACCAGGACGTTCAGTCCGCGGGTTTCAAAGTAATCCTTGTCATTGATGCCGAGTGGGGCGTTTTTAGCCAGGGAGGAAAGAGGCAACAGCAATACCAGCAAAACTGCCAGTATCCCTGCCCTTCCGGATGGACGATGAGCCATGATGAGTGCTCCTGAGTGTGTGTTTATGATTTATTGCTATTAGCCGAGACTTATAGTCTAGATACACATAACCCAGGCAGAAACGGGATTTACACTTAATAACCCTCAGCGCCGCAAAAACGCCGTGTGAACACTTACTTTTCTCCCAGCAGTTCGATGCGGTAACCATCCGGATCCTCCACAAACGCCAGGATGGTGGTGCCATGCTTCATGGGGCCGGGCTCCCGCACCACCTTGCCGCCCGCCGCGCGGATTTTTTCACACGCGGCATAGACATCGTCGCATCCCAGGGCGATATGGCCGAACGCCGTGCCCAACTCATAGTGCTCCACACCATAGTTGTACGTCAGCTCGATCACGCTGTGGTGTTCCTCATCGCCGTAACCGACAAATGCGAGGGAAAACCTGCCCTCGGGATAGTCATGCCGGCGCAACAATGTCATGCCGAGCACCCCGGTATAGAATGCAATGGATCGTTCGAGATTGCCGACGCGCAGCATGGTATGGAGAAGTCGCATGGTATATCACTCGCTGGCTAGAAACTTTGTTGCGCGCTGATCAGCAGTTGCGTCTTGCTGATGCCATCGCGTTCGGTGAGGGGAACCGCAAAATTGATATGGACAACATTTCCCACCCTGACCTTGCTGGAACTGAGGCGGATGCCAAGGCCCGCGTTCACCAGTACCGGGTTGGACTCCTGCCCCGGCGTTCCCCAGGCGCGGCCCACATCGACAAACGCCACGGTACCCATGCGCATCAGGTTGAAGACGTGGACGTTGGAAAAATAGCGCCGCTCCAGTGATAACAGATAACGCTTGTCGCCCCGCTGGAAATCCGTGGGATAGCCGCGCATGCCACTGGTATCTCCCAGCGTCAGTTCCTCGTACTGCGCCAATCCCTCGCCCACATCGAAACGGGCGCTGGCATACCAGCGGTTGTTGTCGTTGATGAAGTAGTTGTAGGCCACTTCGCTGCCAAAGATATAGCGGTTGGGTTTATCGCCGTGCAATTGCTGGTAGGCATCCAGATACAGGCCCAATTGCAGGATGTGATGCTTGCCGTGGGCACGGGTCTGCTCCACGCTGCCGATGTAACGCACGACTTCATCCGCGCCATCCAGGGACTTGCCGCCGTAACCCAGGCGGACGTTGCCGCGCACCCCCAATGGCAGGTCTTCCGTGCGCTGGATCTGGTTGAGGTTGCGATACACGCCGTAATGGTTTTCGATGTATTCATAGCCCACCCAGGGATAAACCATGCGGCGATTTTCCGGTATGCCCATTTCCGTCTCGGGAATTTCATAAAAACGATCCTCCTCCTTGCTCATCCCGACATACCAGCGTTCTGTCGCCTTGCTGTCCACGCGGAATGCCGAACCGAAGTAGATTTCCTGCCGCATGATCTGGTGGCGGAATTCGTTGATGATGTCACCGCGCGACCTGATGGTGTTGACTTCACTGATATCCTGGGCAAGTAATCCGGCCGCCCAGGGCGTGTTCAAGGAATAGAACGGGTGAGCGACGTTGATATAGGTGTTGTTGCCATCGCTGGTCTCGGCATAGGAGACGCGCACCGAGACAGGCTTGTTGAGAAAGTGGGGATTGCTGAAGCTGTAGCTGATGCTGTTCCGCTCCGCCATCTGCTCATACATGATAGTGACGCTGTTGCCGGAGCCCAGGATATTGTCATCGTTCAACCCGAAACCCGATTCGCTGTCATCCGCCTTGCGGCTGAAGGAAACGCGCGGCTCCAGCGACCAGGCATCCTGGGTCACCACCAGCACGTCAACGGCATCATCACAGATGACCGCCGGCACGATATAGGCATTGGTCAGGTAGCGGCGGGCACGCAGGATACGCTCGGTTTCCTGGATGCGGGACAGCCTTAGTGCCTCCCCTTCCTCAAAGAGCAGCTGGGCGCGGACCACGTGGGGTTTGGTGTTGATGTGCAGGCGGTTGACGAAGCGGTAAAGCCAGATGTTTTCATCCGGATCGCCCTCGTCGAAGACGTCGATGGTGTTGAAGAGGATATGGCGGATGGGCTTGCCTTCATGCTCGGCAAACCGGTTGGAATCCAACTGCAACAACGCCTGGCGCAGTTGCTGGGGATCGACGTCTTCCAACGCCGGCACCAGCTGCTCGCAGGATGAGGAGGCGGGGGACTCCGGCAACTCCGTTTGCGCGAAACCAGTAGTAGCCAGTACCAGGAGCAGCAGGCTGTACAGGCCATAACCCGGGGTTTTGATCATCGACAACTCTCAGGGAACCGTGAACCGTTGAATACTCGCCTGAACCGCCCTGACATTATAGTGAAGTTTGACTGCTGCCACGGGTTGGCAGAGGGGCTTGAAGGCACCATATCACGGGGGTGTGACACTCTCCATAAGGAAAATGTAAGTCGTTGCTCAATGGTGGTGGTGATGGTCGGCTGCGGGGTGCGGGTGCCCGTCCGGTACCTGGTTTTCCCCGGACGCGTCAGGTGTCACGGTTTCCGGTGAGTGATGGTGGGGCGTGTGACGGTCGCCGGTGTGATGATCATGCCCCCAGCTTCCCAGAATCGTCCACATGCCGAATGCCGCCAGCAGCAGGGCAAAGCCCAGACGCAGGGCCCTGGCCTGCAACAGGCGCGCAAAGGATTGGGCCAGCAGGCCGGTCGCCAGCACGGCCGGCAAGGTTCCCAGGCCAAATGCCAGCATGACACTAGCCGCACCCACCCAGTCCGCCTGGGCCATGGCGTAGGCCAGGGCGGTGTATACCAGCCCGCAGGGCAGCCAGCCCCATATGGCGCCCAGCAGCAGCGCCTGCCGCAGGCTGGTGACAGGCAGGAGGCCTTTGCCCAGGGGTTGGACATAGGCCCAGAGGTAGCGGCCAAGGTTTTCCAGATAAACCAGCCCGCGCCACCACTGGGCCAGGTAGAGCGCCATGGCCAGCAGCAGCAGGCCCGCCAGCAGGCGCAGCCACTGCGCACCACCCACCGCCGCCAGCGTGCCGGCCAGGAGGCCCGCCACGGCGCCCATGAGGCTGTAGCTGGCGATGCGGCCCAGGTTATAGCCCAGCAACAGGCGCATCCGGCCCGCCTTGTCCCCGGCGGCCACGCCCAGGCTGAGCGCCCCCATGATGCCACCGCACATGCCCACGCAATGGGCGCTGCTGATCAGGCCAAGCAACAAGGCCGCCAACGGTGGTGCGAGATCAGTCATGGGCGAGGTTGATCATGGGAAGCGTTGGAAGAATCGGCGTCGACCGGAGCCTCATCCGGCGGTGGGGATGGCTGACCGGATGGGGTATCTGCCGCGGCAGGGTCGTTATCGGCGGGCACAGCGGGCTGATCCTCATCGAACAGGATGCGGTGCGCCTCGGTATCCAGGTTGTCGTACTGTCCCGAATGGATGGCCCAGAAGAGGAACCTCAGGGCGATGGCCACAAAGATCAGCGCGATCGGAATCAGAAAATAGAAACTTTCCACAGGCGTCTCTCATGGCGCGGTGTCTTTACTCAACCGCAGGGAGTTGAAAATCACAATCAGCGAACTGGCCGTCATGCCGATGGCCGCCTGCCAGGGAGCCACCCAGCCGGCGGCGGCCAGCGGCAGCGCCAGCAGATTATACGCCAGGGAAAAATAGAGGTTCTGGCGAATGATCCGCCGGGTCCGGCCTGCCAGCGCCAGCGCATGCGACAGCACGTGCAGGTTCTCGTTCAGCAGAAGCGCGTCGGCGCGGGTCTGGGCCAGATCCGAAGCCGAGGCCATGGCCACGGATACATCGGCACCGGACAGCACAGGCACATCGTTGATGCCATCGCCCAGCATCATCACTGTATCACCGCGTCGCTGGGCCGCCTGCAAGTGCGACAACTTGTCATCCGGGGTGGCGCCCGCACGGTAATCCCGGATGCCCAGCTCCCCGGCCAGCGCGTCCACGGTACCGGACGCATCCCCGCTGACCAGTTCAACGGCGATTCCCCTCTGTGCCAGGTCAGCCACCAGGTCCGCCGCGCCGGGACGCACCTCGTCCTCCAGCGCGAACCAGGCCAGGGGACCCTGAGCATCCCCCAGCAACAGCCAGAGATGCTGCTCGTCCGGCAACGGCGGCGCGGCCATGGCGCCTGACTGCAATGCCTGGACAAAATCCGGCCGCCCCAAGCGGCAGGAACGGCCATCCACACGCCCTTCAACGCCAGCGGCCGTCTGCTGGCGGAAATCCTCCAACCCATAGCCCGCCGACGATGCCTGCTCCTGCCAGGGCAGGAACGCGGCGGCCAGCGGGTGGCTGGCGCGAGACTCCAGGGTTGCCGCGAGGGCCAGGCAGGCATCCGCCGGCAGGTCGCGGCAGGGCTGCACCCGGACCAGCTTGAAACGCCCCCGGGTCAGTGTTCCCGTCTTATCGAAGATCACCCGGTTGACCCGGTTGAGCGTTTCTATCACATGCCCCCGGGCCACCAGGAATCCCTGCCCGCGCAGGTTTGTCGTAGCGGCGCTCAGGGCCGCGGGCACCGCCAGCGCCAGCGCACAGGGGCAGGTCACCACCAGCACCGAGAGCATGACCCAGAACGCCCGCTCCGGCTGGTACCAGAGCCAGAAGGCAAACACACAGGCGCAGATCACCAGCAGGCGGGCGATAAAGAAGCGTGCCATCCGATCCGCCACCGTCACCTGGGTGGGCTTTTCCTCCGACGCCTGGGCCGCCAGGCGTTCGATGGCCGACAGGCGGGTAGCCGCTCCCGTGGCCGTCACCCGGACCACCAGGGAACTGTCGCTATTCAAGCTGCCGCCGATCACCGTGTCGCCCGGCGTCTTGGCCACGGGGCGGGACTCGCCGGTGAGCAGGGCTTCCACCGCGCTGCTCTCACCGGACTCGACCGCTCCGTCAGCCGGAAAGGTTTCTCCCGCGCGCACCAGCACCCGGTCACCAGGCTTGAGCAGCTTGAGCGGCAGCCGCTCCTCGCGGGTCTGGCCGCCTTCCTCACACAGGCAGCATGCGCTCAACGGCATCAATTGCGCCAGATTGCCGAATGCCTGGCGGTTGCGGTGGCGCGCCCGCATTTCCACATAGCGTCCCAGCAGCAGGAAAAACGCGAACATGGACACGGACTCGAAATAGACCTCGCCCGTCTCGAACACCGTGGCCCAGGCACTGGCGAGATAGGCCAGCCCTATGGCCAGTGCCACAGGCACGTCCATCACCAGCCGCCGCACCTGGAGCGCGCGCCAAGCGGCCTTGAAAAACGGCCAGCAACTGAAAAAAACCACCGGTGTCGCCGCCAGCAGGCTCTGCCAGCGCAGGAAATTCAGCCAGGCATCACTGGCGCCGGTGTACATGCCCACGGCGACCATGGTGGCCTGCATCATGCCAAAACCGGCAACACCCAGGCGGAACAGCGCCAGGCGGTTTTCTTTTTTGACCAGCGCCTGGGCTTGCTCATCCGTGGCCGGACGCGGCCGGTAACCGATATCCGCCAGCGCTTCCAGCAACTGGCTCAAGGGCTGGCGGCGCGGGTCCCAGACCAGGGTGCAGCGATGAGTGGTGATGTTGATGGTGACTGAATGCAATCCGGGCTGTTTTTTGAGATGCGTCTCGATCAGCCAGCTACAGGCGGCACAGGTGATGCCCTCGAGCAGCAGGCTGGCCTGAACGCGGCCTTCTTCCAGTTGCACAACGAAATCGGCTTGAACCTCGGGCAGGTCGTAAATCTGCCACTGCTCACGCTCGGCCTGCCCATCCGGGCGGGCGTTGGCCTGGGTGCGAAAACGGTAAAAGCTCTCCAACCCGCCTTCGACGATCGCCGTGGCAACCGCCTGGCAGCCCGGGCAGCACATAGACTGCCGTTGACCGGCAATGGTGACGGGATAGTCACCTCCGGGCGGTACCGGCAGGCCGCAGTGGTAGCAGGCTTGGCTGTGTTCGGGTGTGGGCATTGGGCAGGTTGGTGTCGAGATGGGTTCATGGAAGTCGGGCGGGGTGGGGTATAGCTGTCCAAGACACGCCGTGAACCCATCCATGGGGGCTCAGCGGCAGCATCCATGCTGCCGATGGTCTTGGACAGCTATACCCCACCCCGCCCTCGCATCATCATGTCGGCTGGAAATCTTGGAGGCTATTCCAAAAGACTTCAGCAAGGCTCAAACAGGATGAAAAAATCAAAGAACGCAGTGTACACGGGTAATGCTTTGTAGACATTTTTTCAAATGCCACATTGAGTCATGGAAAGATTTTTACAGATGCCCTCACAACATCCAAAAAACAAACCGCTTTTCCCAATGGATGTACTGAATATGTGAGGACTGCTCGGGGAGGTAATAGGGGTTCAGGACCATCGGCAGCATGGATGCTGCCGCTGAGCCCCCAGGGATGGGTTCACGGCGTGTCCTGAACCCCTATTACCTCCCCGAGCAGTCCGTGCTAGTGGCACCACAACCTATCTCAACTCCCGCGGCCGCAGTTCCGTAGTATCAGACACAGAAAAATTAATGTGTCCACTCAAAATCCACTCGGCAGCTTTACGCTGGGATTGATCCAACTCTGGCATCAGCGTGAGATACCAGGCGTACTCCGGCACAGACTCCAGCTCAGCGCGATAAGCGCCCTGCCCCGCGGCACGCACCACCAACGCCTGGTCGCGATCGCGCTCAAAAGGATGATCGAGCATCAACAGCAACTCATCAGGCAAATCGGCTTCCGCAGGCAACTGCAAAAATACCTCGCCGGACGTCAGGTCAAAGCGCAGATGCGCTTCCAGCCGCAGTTCTGCGGCACGGCGATCCTGTTCCATGGCCTGGTTGATCATGCGGCCTTCCCGGTAATAATTGTCGATCACCACATCATCGGCATGGCGAAAAGCGATGCTGACCGTCACGGCGGATACGCATACCACGGTGATCAGCGGTGCCAGCACCAGCCACATGCCCCACTCGCGGTACCAGGGCCTCGCTTTCTCGACAGATGTGGATGTACTCATGCCATTTACCTTCTGTGACTCAGCCACGCGGCTGCGGACCAATGAAGCTGGTTTTGTGTTCAGCCTTGATGTCGGGGTTGTCGCGCGCCTGTATCTGCAAGGTGATGGTCGTCTGCACCTGGTTCAAATCACGGCGTTTGACGGCTACCCGCACAGGCATCGCCAGGATCTCGCCCTCGGCGATGGGCACCGGGCGATAGCCTTGCAATTCAAACGGGTAATCGCCCTTGACCGTTACATCATAGACGTGGCTGGTGCGGTCCATGTTATTGATCTTGATGGTGTAGACATTCTGGATGTCCGGTCCCGCCACCCGGTACATGCGCGCGCCGCGGTCCCGTAATACCTCCAGCCCCACCGGCACTCGGGTCGCGATGGAATAAGCAAAAACACTCATCAGCACCAACAGCACCGCCCCATAAGCAAACAGGCGCGGACGCAGAACCTTGGTGTGACCCTGCTGGATCGCATCCTCGGTGGTGAAGCTGATGAGCCCGCGCTCATAGCCCATCTTGTCCATGACCGCATTGCACGCATCCACGCACAGGCCGCAGTCGATGCATTCCGGCTGGAGGCCGTCGCGGATGTCGATGTCCACCGGACACACCTGCACACACCAGTAGCAATCGATGCAGTCACCCAACCCCTGGGCCTTGTAGTCTTCATGGGATTTGCGCGGCCCGCGTTTTTCACCGCGCAGGTAATTGTAAAACACCGTGAGCGTGTCCTTGTCGTACATCACCGACTGGAAGCGCGCGTAGGGACACATGTACTTGCACACCTGTTCGCGCATGAAACCGGCGTTCATGTAGGTGGCGGTGGTAAACAGAAACACCCAGAAGGCCGGGCCCAGTTCCGCCTGGAAGGTGGCAAGCTGATAGATGAGATCGCGGATGGGAACAAAATAACCGACAAACGTCAGCGACGTGATCAGGGCGATCAACAACCACATGGTGTGGGTCGCGCCCTTGCGCAGGACCTTCTCCACGTTCCAGGGCTGGGCATCCAGCTTGATGCGCTTGTTGCGGTCGCCCTGGAAAAAATGTTCCGCCCAGATGAACATCTGGGTCCAGACCGTCTGCGGACAGGTGAACCCGCACCACACACGCCCCACCAGTACCGTGACCGTGAACAGCAAGAAGGCCGCGATCATCAGCAGCCAGGCCAGGTACATGGCGTCGTGGGGCCAGAAGGTGAGCCAGAGCACATGGAACTTGCGCTCACCGAGATCGAACAGCATGGCCGGCCGGCCATCGATGACCAGCCAGGGCATGAGGACAAAGCCGGCAATCAGTGGCAGGCCGGTATAGCGGCGCAGCTTCTGGTAAAAACCGCTGATGCGCCGCGTATATACCTTGCTTTCTGCTTCGTACAGATTGACGTAGCGGATGGAGGACTCCGTACCAGCATCCCGGGGTTCTACGGGTTTTTCGCTCAAGGGAGGTACCTCATTAAGGGAAGGGTATTCCCGGTCATTCCTCTTCGTAATCCAGCGACAGGCTGTATACATAAGCCGCCAGCAGGTGGATGCGATCGGGTTTCAGCAGATCCTGCTGGGCCGGCATGATGCCGTTGCGGCCCTGGCGCACGGATTGGCGAATCTCGTGGGGCTCACCACCGTAGAGCCAGACATCGTCAACCAGGTTGGGCGCACCCAGGAGCTGGTTACCGGTGGCATCCGGGCCATGGCAGGCCACGCAATTCTGCGCATAGAGCTTGCTGCCGATGCTGGCGCGCTCCGTATCGTGCTCGCGCTGGTTCAGTTGCAGGATGTATTCGGTGATGTTGACGACACCCGCTTCACCGAGGATGCCACCCCAGGGCGGCATGATGGCGTTGCGCCCCTTGGCAATGGTTTCCTTGATCTGCTCGGGCGAACCGCCCCACAGCCAGTCCTTGTCGGTGAGGTTGGGATAACCCGGATTGCCGCCACCGTCCGCGCCGTGGCACACGGCACAGTTGTTACCAAAGAGGCGCAAACCTATCTTCATCGCCTGGGGATCGCGGGCCAGTTCCTCGATGGGTGTCTGGGCATAGATGCCGAACTGTTCGGCATAGCGGGCATCCGCCTTTTGCTGGTGGCCGCGCAGCTCATTGACGGATGTCCAGCCCAGGAGTCCCCGGAAACTGCCCAGGCCGGGATAAAGCACCAGGTAGACGCCGGCAAAGATAAACGTGGCGATGAACATCATGAACCACCAGCGCGGCAGCGGGTTGTCGTATTCTTCTATGCCGTCGTATACGTGGCCGGTGGTCCGGTTTTCCGCCTCATCCTGATCGCTGGCTGCCACCTTGCGGTTGGCCAGCAGCACCCACAACACCAACGCCAGGTTGATGAGGGTGAGTCCAACAATCCAAATATTCCAAAATGCACTCATAATCATTTCCGCCCTGCTGCATCATTGCTGGAATGATGATCATCTGTCTGTTTGTCCGTTGCTTCATCATCAGCAAAGGGAAGCCTGGCATCCTCTTCAAAGCGGCGCTTGCGGCTGGGCGCGAACGCCCACCAGCAGACGCCGGCGAAGGCCAGCATCACCAATACTGTGGATATGGCACCCAGGGTTCCTTTATCCATATCAGCGCTTCTCTGTTAACAGGGTGCCCAACTGCTGCAGATAGGCCACCAGGGCATCCATTTCGGTTACGCCCCTGACCGCATCGCCGGCACCGGCGATGTCATCATCGGTATAGGGCACACCGACGCGGCGCAGGGCACGCATCTTGGCCGCGGTGTGCTTGCCATCCAGCACCCGGTCATACAACCAGGGGAACGCGGGCATGTTGGATTCAGGCACGACCAGACGTGGATTGAACAGGTGGATCTTGTGCCAGTCGTCCGAGTAGCGCCCGCCGACACGGGCCAGGTCGGGACCGGTCCGCTTGGAGCCCCACAGGAAGGGATGCTCATAGACATGCTCGCCCGCCACCGAGTAGTGGCCGTAGCGTTCCACCTCGGCGCGCAGCGGGCGCACCATCTGGGTGTGGCACACATGGCAGCCTTCGCGGATGTAGATGTCGCGGCCTTCAAGCACCAGGGCCGGCAGCGGCTTGAGCCCTTCCACCGGCGTCGTGGTTTCCTTGAGGAAGAACTGGGGAACTATCTGCACCAGACCGCCAAAACTGATGGCAATGATTACCAGCACAGTCATCAGGCCGATATTCTTTTCTACGATTTCATGACCTTTCATTCACGTTTCCCCTTAAGCCGCCTGCGGTGCCACATTGGTATCCAGGGCACGGGCGTCCGGCGCCCTGGCGGTACGCCAGGCGTTGTAAGCCATCAGCACCATGCCCGAAAGGAAGATGAGGCCGCCCAAAAAGCGCACCAAGTAACCCGGATAACTCGCCTGCACGGATTCGATGAAGGTATAGGTCAAGGTGCCGTCGGCGTTGTAGGCGCGCCACATGAGTCCCTGCATGATGCCGTTGACCCACATGGAGGCGATGTACAACACGGTGCCGATGGTCGCCATCCAGAAATGCGCGTTGATCCATTTGACGCTGTACATTTCCTTGCGGCCATAGAGGATCGGGAACAGGTGATAAACCGCGCCGATGGAAATCATCGCCACCCAGCCCAGTGCGCCGGAATGTACGTGGCCAATGGTCCAGTCGGTGTTGTGCGACAGGGCATTCACCGTCTTGATGGACATCATGGGCCCTTCAAAGGTGGACATGCCGTAGAACGACAGCGCAACGACCAGGAAGCGCAGGGTCGGGTCGGTACGCAGCTTGTGCCAGGCACCCGACAGGGTCATCACACCGTTGATCATGCCGCCCCAGCTGGGTGCCAGCAGGATCAGCGACATCACCATGCCCAGGCTCTGGGCCCAGTCAGGCAGCGCGGAGTAATGCAGGTGGTGGGCACCGGCCCAGATGTAGATGGAAATCAGCGCCCAGAAGTGAACGATGGACAACTGGTAGGAGTAAACCGGGCGACCGGCCTGCTTGGGTACAAAGTAATACATCATGCCCAGGAAGCCGGCAGTGAGGAAAAAGCCCACGGCATTGTGGCCGTACCACCACTGCACCATGGCATCCGCCGCGCCCGCATAAGCGGAATAGGACTTCAGGAAAGACACCGGGGTAAATGCGCTGTTGACGATGTGCAGTACCGCAACGGTCAGGATGAAGCCACCGTAAAACCAGTTGGCGACATAGATGTGATCGGTCTTGCGTTTGACGATGGTGCCAAAAAAGACAATCGCGTAACTGACCCAGACAACCGCGATCAGGATGTCGATCGGCCACTCCAGCTCAGCGTATTCCTTGGAGGTGGTGTAACCCAGCGGCAGGGTGATGATGGCCAGCACGATAACCAGCTGCCATCCCCAGAAGGTGAAGGGAACCAGCCAGCCGCCGAAGAGTTTTGCCTGGCAGGTGCGCTGCACCACATAGTAGGAGGTGCCGAACAGCGCGCAGCCACCGAAGGCGAAGATCACCGCATTGGTATGCAGCGGACGCAGGCGGCCAAAGTGCGTGTAGGGTTGGAAGATATCGTTTAACCCGGGCCAGTAAAGCTGAGCGGCAATCAGAACGCCAACCGCCATCCCAACCACGCCCCAGACGATGGTCATAATGGCAAATTGACGAACGACCTTGTAATCGTAGACCGGATGGTCAGTGGCGGCTGCCGGATGACTACTCATAGGACATTCCCTAAAGGCTCAAAAAGTGAAGAAACAACAATCGTGAGGATGGGTATTGCTGGGCCAGGCGCCGCCGCCATGGAGAGGACGGACGATCATGCGCCATTATGTGTTAATCAGCGTCGGGGCATCTTGATCAGGATCAACCCGCTCATCGGATCGACCGCCGGAGTCTGATTAAAAACTGCAGCCGGGCTACAACCAACCTCCACCCAAAGAACCGGTTTCTGGAACTCCGCTCCGAAGCGCCGCCGGTTGAAAAGTATAGAGCAGATACCTCTGCAAACTTGCCAGTGTGGCATCAAACGCCAGAGGCCTTTGATGCCGGATCACTTATTGCAGACGACGCCCCTTGTTGGCGGCAATGCGCATGCGCAGAGCGTTGAGCTTGATGAAGCCCTCGGCGTCCTTCTGGTTGTAGGCACCGGCATCGTCTTCAAAGGTGGCGACCTTCTCGTCGAACAGGCTGTCGGCGGAACGGCGGCCCACCACATGGACGGCACCCTTGTAGAGCTTGACCCGCACCTCGCCATTGACGAACTTCTGTGATTCGTCGATCGCGGTTTGCAGCATCAGGCGCTCGGGGCTCCACCAGTAGCCGTTGTAGATCATTTCCGCGTAACGCGGCATCAGGCTGTCTTTCAGGTGAGCCACTTCGCGGTCCAGGGTGATGGACTCGATGGCGCGGTGGGCCTTCAGCAGGATGGTCCCACCGGGGGTTTCATAGCAGCCGCGGGACTTCATGCCCACGTAGCGGTTTTCCACGATGTCGAGACGGCCCACGCCATTCTCACCGCCCAGTTTGTTCAGCGCGGCCAGCAGATTCGCTGGAGACAGATGCTCGCCATTGAGCGCTACGGGGTCGCCCTTTTCGTAGGTGATATCGATATAGATCGCCTTGTCCGGGGCCGCCTCGGGCGAAACGCTCCAGCGCCACATGTCTTCCTCGGCCTCGGTCCAGGGGTTTTCCAGCACGCCGCCCTCATAGGAAATGTGCAGCAGGTTGGCATCCATGGAATAGGGGGATTTCTTTTTCTTGGTGAAATCCACCGGGATGTTGTGCTGCTCGCAGTAGGTCATCAGGGTTTCGCGGGAGGTCAGGTCCCATTCGCGCCAGGGCGCGATCACCTTGATGCCGGGCTTGAGGGCGTAGGCACCGATCTCGAAACGGACCTGGTCGTTGCCCTTGCCGGTGGCGCCGTGGGAAATGGCATCGGCACCGACTTCGTTGGCGATTTCAATCAGGCGCTTGGCGATCAGCGGGCGGGCGATGGAGGTGCCCAGCAGGTATTCGCCTTCATAGATGGTGTTGGCGCGGAACATGGGGAAGACAAAGTCGCGCACGAACTCTTCGCGCAGGTCGTCGATATAGATCTGCTTGACGCCCAGGGCCTGGGCCTTGGCGCGGGCCGGCTCCACCTCTTCACCCTGGCCGATATCGGCGGTAAAGGTCACTACCTCACACTGGTAGTTTTCTTGCAGCCATTTGACGATAACGGAAGTGTCCAGGCCGCCCGAATAGGCCAGTACCACTTTTTTGATGGATGACATAGAAGCTCCCGCGCGATCCGCTGAAAGGGTTGGGGGTTGGTATGAGGTGTTTCCTGAGGAAATACGGGCGCGGATTCTACTCTTATTTGTGAAGCTTGCCCACCGTAAAGCGTTACTTAGGCACACAAATTTTAAGGGCAAGGGTTACAGATTTTGGTGGTTTTTTAGGCAGATCGAGTCGGGGGTGCCATAGGGCCTGGGCGGTTGGGCGACTTCTGAAAACGCATGGATACCCTACGGGACCGGCCAGGCAGCACAGCTGCCTGTCGTTCAGCCGCACGCAAAGCAGCGCTTTGCAAACGTTTGCTTCACCCATGTAGCTCCCGCGCGTCATCCCTCGGCAACTGCTCCTGCGTTGCCCTACCTCCTGCATCCATGCAGTCGTGACGCGAGGGTTTCAGAAGTCGCCCAGCCACCCAGACCCTCGCTATATTTCACTTCGTCTGCGATAAAAATCGGGTCAACTCTTCCGCATAGCCGCCCAGTTCATCCAGAAGTTGAATCTCCGCAGGGGTACGCACCGGGTCGATTCTTAAGGCGGTCAGGCGCTGTTGGAAGTCGTCCCAGGTGATACTGCCTTCGGCTTTCGGGTCTGTGAGGCGCTGGTGGCAGAAATGGCGCCAGCGTCCCTGTTCCTCGGCGGTCAGGGTGTGGGGGTAGTTGCGGGCGCGGTAGCGGAACAGGAGTTCCGGCAGGCGCGGGTCGCGGAAATCGAAATGGGCCTTGGCCAGGTCATCGGGGCTCAGGCGCCGGGCCTGCTGGAGGAGGCGTTTGTCCTGGTCATCGATGAAGCCGCCGTACAGCTGCTGTTCCGGGTCCCCGGGCTCGGCAAAGGTGGATTGGCTGTAGAGCTGGTGGAGCTTGTCCGCCAGTTCCTGGCGTGCGGCCGGGCAGAGGTTGGACAGCTGCTGCCAGTGGCCTTCGCAGGCAGTGCGATCAAGCCCCAGGCGTTCGGCGCCGGGGGCGTCGAGCATGGCGACCGGCAGGAGCATGGGGCTTTTGTTGAGGTGGATTTCTTTCAGCGCCACGCGGCTTTCCCCTTCGCCCAGCTGGTCAGCCGGGGTATAGAGGCGGCGGCGCAATTCTTCCACCGGCAGGTCCAGCAGGACCTGGGGGTCGCTGGCCAGGTTGAACGCGATCACGCTGTTCTTGTTGGCCGGATGCCAGGCCAGGGGCAGGACCAGAGCGGTGTTGCCGTTCTCGCCGGGAAAGCGCGAGGACACATGCACCAGTGGCTTGTGGTTGTCCAGGTCGATCAGGCTGGCGGCAAAGCGCTTGTCCCGCAGGCGGTAGGCGTAGTCGTAGAGCTTGGGTTGGCGCGCCTTGACCAGACGCGCCATGGCGATGGTGGCGTAGACGTCGGACAGGGCGTCGTGGGCATTCTCGTGATTCAGGTCGTTGGCCTGGGTCAGTTTTTCCAGGCGGAAGCAGGGGCGGCCATCATCGTAGTCGGGCCACCGGATGCCCTCGGGACGCAGGGCGCGGGTCATGCGCAGCATGTCGATGATGTCCCAGCGGGAATTGCCGTTGCGCCATTCCCGCTCGTAGGGATCGTGGAGGTTGCGGTAGAGCGCGTAGCGGGTAACCTCGTCGTCGAAGCGCAGGGAGTTGTAGCCCACGCCGCAGGTGCCGGGAACGCCCAGTTCCGCCAGGATCGCCGCCACAAACGCATGCTCCGGCAGGCCCTCGGCCAATGCCTTGCACGGGCTGAGGCGGGTGATGAGCACCGCCTCGGGCTTGGGCAGGAAATCAGGTGTGGGCTGGCAGTACACCATCAGGGGTTCGCCGATGATGTTCAGGTCCTCGTCGGTGCGCACCCCGGCAAACTGGCTGGGACGGTCGCGGGCGGGCACCTCGCCCCAGGTTTCATAGTCGTGCCAATAGAGGCTGTTGGCCATGGTTATTATCTATCCGCAAAAGGAAGGTTTCCGGCGCGAGAGTAACATCGCCGGGCGGATTGCAATATACTTGCCCTCCGCGCAATTGCCGAGTCGAGCCTTTCGCCTATGACCCAACTGGATGACCTGTTTGCCAACAATGCCCGCTGGGCGGAAGACATCAAAGCTGAAAATCCCGATTTTTTTGTCACGCTATCCAAACAACAAGCCCCCGAATACCTGTGGATAGGCTGCTCGGACAGCCGGGTGCCCGCCAACGAAATCGTGGGGCTTCTGCCCGGTGAGCTGTTCGTGCACCGCAACGTTGCCAATATCGTGATCCACACTGACCTCAACTGCCTGTCCGTCATGCAGTTCGCGGTGGAATACCTCAAGGTGAAGCACATCATGGTAACCGGCCACTACGGTTGCGGCGGCGTCAAGGCGGCCATGGAAAACCGCCAGCTGGGCATCGTGGATTATTGGGTGCGCAGCATCCGCGACGTCTTTCACAAGCACCAGGACCTGATGGACATGATTGAGGACGAGGCCCTGCGCCTCAATCACCTCTGCGAGCTCAATGTGATCGAGCAGGTGGCCCATGTCTCCCACACCAATATCGTGCAGAACGCCTGGCGGCGGGGGCAGCCGTTGAGCATCCACGGCTGGATCTACGGCATCCACGACGGCAGGCTGCGCAAGCTGATGGAACCCATCTCGGGTATCGACCAGGTTCCCGAGCAGTATCGCCTCTACTGACGCGCGCAGGATCAGGGCTGGGGGCTGCCGGTAAACAGACGTTCCGTCTTGGCCGCCAGGATAAAATCGTTGCGGTGGAGCCCGCGGATGCTGTGCGTCCACCAGCTGACGGTCACCCTGCCCCACTCGGTCAGAAGCGCCGGATGGTGATCCGCCGCCTCGGCCAACTCGCCAACGCCCTGGGTGAACGCCAGGGCTTCGCGGAAATTGGCAAAGACAAAGACCCTGACCAGCCGGGGCACCAATCCTTCCGGGTCATCCGGCGTTTCTATCGTCCAATCGGGCAAGGTCGCCAACAGCTCTTGCGCCTCCTCGGCACTGATGGGCGAGGCGTCCCGGCAGCAGGCCTCACAGTCTTGGTCAGCCAACAGGTTCATCATCGTCTCCTCAACAACAGTCCCCATGGTATGAAGACATCGGGGGGCTCCACAGGTGCCGCGAGACCCCCGATTATCCTGCTGGATATCCGATGAACCGGGATGTGAGTCACACCCGGTTGCCCGCGCCCGAGCGGGCCAGGTAATCGAGCAGCTCGGACGCCATGGACTCCAGCGGCAACTGCCTGGCCACACCGCCAGCCAGAACCGCCTCGCGCGGCATGCCGTAGACTACACAGCTCGCTTCATCCTGCGCCAGGGTATAGCCCCCGGCCTGGCGGACATGCAGCATGCCCTGGGCGCCATCCTTCCCCATGCCGGTGAGCAGCAGGGCAATCACATTGGGGCCACCCGCCCCGGCCAGGGAATCGAACATCACGTCCACCGCCGGGCGATGCCGGTGCACAGGCTCGGCATCGGATAACCGGGTCATGTAATCCGCGCCGGAACGCACGACCAGCAGATGCTTGCCACCCGGTGCCAGGTAGGCCTGCCCCGGCATGATGCGCTCGTCACCCTGGGCTTCACAGACCGTCAAGCGGGTGAGGCGGTTGAGGCGGGCCGCGTAGGAACGGGTGAACCCCGGTGGCATATGCTGGGTGATGACGATGCCGGGAACGGCGGGCGGCAAGGCCATCAGCAACGCCTTGATGGCTTCGGTGCCGCCCGTCGACGCGCCTATGGCAATTATTTTTTCCGTGCCGCGAATACCGCTGAAGCGCGCATTCACCTCAAGGCGTTTGACCGGCTGCGGGCGCCCGACCCGGGCGCCCGCAGCCGCCTGGATTTTCTCGATGATCATTTCCGCGTAATCGCGGATGCCTTCGACGATGCCCAGGCGCGGCTTGGGAATGAAATCCACCGCGCCCAGTTCCAACGCGCGCAGGCTCGCCTCGGCGCCCTGCTCTGTCAGCGTGGAAATCATGATCACCGGCGTGGGCCTGGCGGCCATCAGTTTTTGCAGGAACGTCAGCCCATCCATACGCGGCATTTCGATATCGAGCGTGATCACGTCCGGCGCCTGCTGCTTGACGAGTTCCCTCGCGGCAAAGGCATCGGCTGCGGTCCCCACCAGTTCCATACCCGGTGCCTGGCGAATGATCTCACCCAGCAGGCTGCGCACCAGCGCGGAATCATCAACGACGAGTACACGAATGGCCACGGATACCCCCATCCACTAAAACAAATCCACATCACCGCTGACATGGCGATGACGTACCCGCAGGCGGTATTCACTTTCACGATCGAATATGGTGGTGTTGTGCAGGCTGCGCAGCTTGCGCACCAGCACCTGGCCGGTATCGGGAAAGAAATAGACCTTGCGTGGATAGATATCGAGAAGGTCCTGGGCCACCAGCGGTATCTGCTCCAGGTGCAGATACTCGAGCACAAACTCGGCATTGCGCTGGCCGACATTGCTCTGGGTGATGCCCTGTAACACGTTGCCACCGCCAAAGACCTTGGCTTCCAGGTTTGCGCGCCTGGCACCCAGCTTCATCAGGTGATTGATCAGCAGCTCCATGGCATAGACACCGTAGCGCCCGGATTCACTCATCAAACCGGCCTCCCCCGAATCATGGGGCAGGAGAAAATGATTCATGCCGCCACAACCGGTGGCCGTGTCGCGCAGGCAAACGGCAACACAGGAACCCAGCACCGTGACAATCATCTTATCGCCGCAGGTGACGTAGTATTCACCCGGCAGTATCTTGACTGCCTCCCGCTGGAAATGACGATCAAAATACATCGTAGGGGCCAGGTCCCGTTGATCATCGATCTGCACGATTCAGCGCTCCCTGCTCTGTTGTGGCCTTCTGATAGGTCGTCTTGCCGACAAGCCGCACCGGATAACCGGACTGCGTGAAACTTTCGGAATGTCCCGCCATGTAAAGCCCGCCTTCGACGAGATGTCCCAGCATGCGCTCAAACAGCTTGTGCTGCGTCGGCTTGTCGAAATAGATCATGACATTGCGGCAAAAAATCACATCGAAAGGCCCTTTCAATGGCCAGGACGCATCGAGCAGGTTGATCTGGCGGAACTCCACCCAATCCCTGATCTGCGGCAGGATGCGGGCCTGCCCCTTCATCCCTCCCTTGCCGCGCTGAAAAAATTGACGCTTCAATGCCGCATCCATTTTATCGAGCAGCGGCAAGGCATAGATGCCCGAGCGCGCCTGCTGCAACACCCGGCTGTCGATATCCGATGCGATCAATTCCACCGGCGGCGGGCAGTGGCGATATACCTGAACCAGTGTCATGGCGATGGAATAGGCTTCTTCACCGGTGCTGGACGCCGCGCACCAGACACGCAACCGCCGCCCCGCCGCTGCCAGGGGCTCTGCATAGCGCGCCAGCATCTCGAAATGATGTGGCTCGCGGAAAAAGGAGGTGAGATTGGTGGTCAGCGCGTTGACGAATTCCTCGCGCTCTTCCTTGTCTGTCTCGACCAGATTCAGGTAACGGGAAAAATCATGCAGTCCCAGCGCGCGCAACCGCCGCGCCAGGCGGCTGTAAACCATCTGGGTTTTGCTGGTGGACAGGTTGATGCCTGTCTGCCGGTACAGCAATTGCTGTGCGCGGGCAAAATCCGCCGGTTTATAGATGAACGGGGTATCCGTTTGCTGAAGCATGATGCTTCACATCAAAACTCTTCCCAATCGTCGTCCTGCTGCGCCTTGGGCGGCGCTACGCGCGACTTGCCGGTACTCTTGCCAGAACCCTTGCCGGTACTCGTGGCTGATGTTTTGGCCGGTGATTTCGCTGGCGATTTGACCGGTGCGGTAGCCGGAGCCGCGAGGCTGCGGGACGCTTCATCGGCAAGGCGGAACTGGGCCACCTGGCGTGTCAAGGCATCGGCCTGCGACTGCATGCTTTCCGCGGCGGCCGCCGCCTCTTCCACCAGGGCGGCATTCTGCTGCGTCATTTCATCCATCTGGCCCACGGCGGAGGATACTTCCTGAATACCGGTGGACTGCTCGGCGGAAGCGGCCGCGATTTCCGCCATGATGTCGTTGACACGCTTGATGGCGGTGACGATCTCCTTCATGGTTTCACCCGACTTGCTCACCAGTTGGTTACCGCTTTCGATCTTTTTCACCGAATCCGAAATCAACGCCTTGATATCCTTGGCGGCATTGGCGGAGCGCTGCGCGAGTGTGCGCACCTCCGAAGCCACCACCGCGAATCCCCGCCCCTGATCACCGGCGCGCGCGGCTTCCACCGCGGCATTGAGCGCGAGGATATTGGTCTGGAAGGCAATGCCATCGATGACGCCGATGATGTCGGAAATCTTCTGGGCCGAATCGTTGATTTCGTTCATGGTGGACACTACCTGCTGTATCAGGTGACCACCATCGGTCGCCACGGTGGACGCCTGGTTCGCCAGGCTGTTGGCCTGCTTGGCGTTGTCAGCGTTGAGTTTCACCGTGGAGGTGAGCTGTTCCATGCTCGATGCCGTTTCCTCGAGGCTGGACGCCTGCTGTTCCGTGCGGCTGGACAGATCGGTATTACCGGACGAAATTTCACTGGACGCGGTGAAAATGGTATCGGCGGCCACACGGATCTCGCCGATCATGCGCGACAGGCTTTCGGTGGTGTTGTTGCAATAATCCTTCAGGTCGGCAAAGGTGCCCTGGTAATCCGCATTGATCTTCTCCCGCAGATCGCCCTGGGTCAGTGCCTCCAGCACACGGGCGACATCCTTGAGGCCCACCTCGGCGGTCTGCACCAGGCGGTTGAGTCCCTCGGCCAGTTTGAGCAGGAACCCGGTCTTGCCATGGGTGCTGATGCGTTCCGCATAATTGCCAGCGGCCGCTGCATCAACCAACGTGTTGACCTCAGCCTCCACGGCCACCTCCTCGGTGCGGTCCAGCCATTCCACCACCGATCCCAGGCGGCTGCCATCGGCCGCGAAAATCGGGTTGGCCACCAGGCGGAAGTGCCGCTTGCCCACGACGATATCGCTGGTATAGGTGCTGGTGAGTGTTTCGAGCAGGCGGCTCTGGTGTGCCGGGTTTTTATGAAACGAGTCCATGCTGCCGTTGATGATCTTGTCCACCGCAAAATGCGGCAGCACCTGGCGGATATCCGCTTCGGCGGCGCGCAGCATGACTTCCACGGAGCGGTTCATGTAAATGATCTTGCGCTCGGCATCGGCGATCATCACATTGGTCGTGGTGGAATCCAGCGCGCCCAGCAGGCGCTGCTGGATGATCTTGTTCAGCTCGATGGAACTTTCGACTTTCAGCTGCTCGGTGATGTCCATCCATTCCACCACCAGCCCCAGGGAAGTCCGGCGTTCATCGTAGAGGGGATTGATGGTCAGGTGAAAGGTGCGCGTCCCGATAGTTATGCGGGTTTTATGTTCACCGCGCAAGCCGGACAGGATATGACGCTGGTGCGCAGGATTGCGGTGGAACTCGTCGATATTGCGCCCGACGATGTTGCGCGCGTTGAAGCTGGGCAGCGCCTGCCGCAGATCCGACTCCACATCCAGCAACAATTTTTCCTGCGCCTTGTTAATGTGAATGATATTGAGCTGACTGTCAGTGAGCATGATGCAGGTCGACGTGTAGTCGAGGGCGGCAGTGATCTGCTGTTGCAACAACTGGCGGGCCTGCTCCTGTTGCCTTACGCTGGCAGACTTGAAGATACTGATATTCATGGCACTCATCCCTCAAAGTGATTGTTGATGTTGCGCTTGACTGTCAACCAGTCCCAATTCATCACTGGATACCAGGCGGCTGATATCCACCAGAATGATCATCTGTTCATTGACCATCGCCAGCCCCAGCAGGTAGCGGCTGTCAAAGGCCACCCCGAATTCCGGGGGAGGCCTCATCTGCTCAGTATCCAGTGCCACCACATCCGACACGCTGTCCACGACGATGCCGAGGATACGGTTGTGGACATGCAGCACGATGACGATGGTGAATTCGTCGTAGTGCACCTCGCCGAGATTGAATTTGATGCGCAGATCGACAATGGGCACTATCTCGCCACGCAGGTTGATCACGCCCTTGATGAACGCCGGGGCGTTGGCGATGCGCGTCACGGATTCGTAGCCGCGGATTTCCTTGACCGTGAGGATGTCCAGGGCATAGTGCTCATCACCCAGGCGAAAGGTAAGAAACTCGCGCGGGCTCGCCGAGGACTGCGTATCGTCGACATGGGGATTAGCCATACATTTTCTCCCTTTCAGGCTGCATCATCGGGGCACTCGCTCACGTGTTCGACCGCACCGGCCAGGGACTCCACATCCAGGATCAATGCCACGCTGCCATCACCCATGATGGTCGCGCCGGCGACGCCCCTGATTCTCCGGTAATGCTGTTCCAGACTTTTGATCACCACCTGCTGCTGCCCCACCAACCCATCCACAAACAGCGCAAAGCGGCGCTTGCTGGATTCGATCAGGACGACGATTCCCGATGCCGGATCCTGAACCCGGGGTTCAAGCTGCATTTCGCGGTACAGGGGAATGAGCGGCCAGTATTGATCGCGAACCCAGAGCAATTGATCCTGGCCCGCCAGGGTTTTCAGATCAGCCGCGGCCGGCTGCATGCATTCCACGATATTCACCAGGGGAATAATGAAAGTCTGATCGCCAACCGCCACGCCCATACCATCCACAATGGCCAGCGTCAGCGGCAAATGGATACTGAAGCTGGTGCCCTCGCCGGGCACGGAATGGATGTCGATGCGGCCACCCAGGGTGGCCACGTTGCGGCGAACCACATCCAGGCCGACACCACGGCCGGAGACATCCGTGATGCTGCTGGCAGTGGAAAAACCGGGGGCGAAGATCAGCTGCCACACGTCCTCATCCGCCGGGTTGTCACCGATCGGTATATGTTTTTCCCTGGCCTTGGTCAGGATGCGCTCGCGGTCCAGGCCACCGCCATCGTCACTCACGACAATCAGGATGGCGCCGCCTTGCTGCGCGGCCCGCAGGGTGACGCAACCCCGCGCGGGTTTGCCGCGCGACTGCCGCAGGGCTTCGGGTTCTATACCGTGGTCGATACTGTTGCGAACCAGATGCGTCAGGGGATCGACCAGTTTTTCCGTCAGTCCCTTGTCCAGTTCCGTCTCACCACCTTCGATCACCAGGTCTATGGCCTTGCCGAGCTTTTGCGACAAATCCCGTACCACGCGCGGAAAGCGATTGAAAACGAAGGACACCGGCAGCATGCGGATCGACATCACGGCTTCCTGGATATCGCGCGTATTGCGCTCCAGTTCCGCCGCGATGGTTTGAAATTTTTCACCCAGGCTGCCATCGAATTGCTTGCCCAGCAGATTCAACATCGATTGGGTAATGACGATTTCCCCTACCAGGTTCATCAATTGATCGACCTTGCCGACATCCACGCGGATGGACGCGGACTCCTGCGATTCGGTATCGCGCTGCGGCTTGTTGCCGGGGGACGATGGTTTTTTTTCCACCGGTGCCGCTACTGCCGGCACCTCTGCGCTGACGGGTGGCGGCGGGTCTTCAAAAAAGCCATATCCCGGGTCCGCCGCTGGCGCGTCCGGCTCGTCAAAGAAGCCATAGCCGGCATCCTCGGCTGTGGTTTCCAACGGGACAAAAAAACCGTAGCCCTGGGTTTCCACTGGTGACGGTTTACCGGCCTGGGCTTCCAGGCGTTCACTCATCTGCTGCACGCCCGCCCAGTCGGGTGTATCGCCCTGCCGGTAGGATTGCAGCAACAGCTTGGAAAGATCGACCGCTTGCAAACAGCTATCCACCAGTGTGGCGGTTGGTTGCAGTTGTCCCTGGCGCAGCTTGTCCAGCAGGTTTTCCAGCACATGGGTCAAGCTGCCCAGCGCATCGAATCCGAAAATGCCGCTGCCGCCTTTTATCGAATGGGCCGCACGAAAAATACTGTGCAGGTCTTCGGGATTGGGTTGCGACAGATCCATGCCAATCAGCAAATGTTCCATGTCATCGAGGTGCTCCTGACTCTCCTCGAAGAAGACGGCATGGAATTGCTTCATATCGATGGACATAAGCCGGCCCTGCCTTTATCCCAACACTTTTTTGGCAATTTCCAGCAACTTGGCTGGGTCAAAGGGTTTGACCATCCAGCCGGTTGCACCCGCGGCACGCCCCTGCGCTTTCATGGCATCGCTGGCTTCCGTGGTCAGTACCACTATCGGCGTCCTGGTATAGCTGATCAACGCCCGCAGGCTTTTGATCAATGTCAGCCCATCCATGTTGGGCATGTTCTGATCGGTCAGCACAAAATCGTAGCGGTTCTGCTGGCACAGATTCAGCGCCTCCTGGCCGTCGCGGGCACAGGTGACTGTATAATTTGCGGTCTTGAGCGTGGCTTCGACCATCTGGCGTACCGATGTCGAATCATCAACCACCAAAATATGCTTACTCATCCACAGGGCTCTCCCAACAGGTTGATACGAGCACGGGCGATGTTGCCCGGCGGCAGGATTTCGAGCTCATCAAACAACCGACTGACCAGATCCAGTCCACGTCCGTAATAGGTGGGTTGATCATGCATGTCGATACTGTTTTCCATGTCATAACCCGGGCCGCTGTCACAGACCTCGATCTGCAACTGGCTTCCCCAGGCGAGCTGTTCCAGCTGGATACCCAGTTCGATGTAATCCGTATCGGTCAGGCGTACCAGTTGTTGCTGACGCAGCTCGATATATTCCATGAAGCCCTCCGCGCGGTCCTTGATCTGGGAATCAAGGCGAAGGATGCCGTGATCCAGCGCATTGCTGACCAGCTCGCTGATCACGGTAAAAATGGTTTTGCACAATCCCTCCGGTAATCCCAGCGTTTGCAGGTAATGGTTTACCTTGGCTGGCAGGGCATGCCGGCTGAGATGCTGGCCGCACAGGCGTATGTGCCATGAAAACGGCGAGACGGTTTCCAGGCCGCGCAGCCAACTGCGCGAATCGTCCTGGCGCCGCAGGCGTTGCAGTTTTCGCGCGGCCATGACACAGACGGAGACATCGTCATCGAAGTTTTCCCGTCCGGCGTGGACGGTCAGGGTTTCCATCAGGGTTTTTATCAGGGCATCGGAATTGCCGCGGCCCAGGACATCCTGCAAACCTTGCTTGCCAAAACTTTTTCCCGCCGTGTCGCGCTGCTCGATGACGCCATCGGTGCACGCAAAAAAATAACCTTCCGCGGGCAAGGGAATGGTTTGGGTATGCACATCGAACTCTTCATCATCGAGTATGCCCAGCGCCATATGCCGCGAGGCAAAGCTGTGCAGTTGCTGTCCGTGGTCATCCATCCAGAAGGCAGTGGGCAGGCCGCCGTTCCAGACACTCAATACCGCCCGGGTCAGATCCACCTCGACGACCAGGGCGGCAACAAATTTATCGATGGAGGTTTCGGCCAGGAGCTTGCGGTTGATTTCCAGCACTATCTGGGCAAGGCCAAACCCCTTGCCGACCATGGTGCCAAAGACAGTCACCACCGGCATGATGCAAATGGTCGCGGCAAGGCCATGGCCGGTGGCATCCGCCAATATGCAGAAGATATTGCCATTGGGCGCCCTGCGGCACATGACGAAATCGCCATTGAGCGAACTGCAGGGCCGCGAAAAAGCTTCCACCGCGTCCAGGGGTTCGTGGTGGTTTTCCAGCAATTTGTCAAAGGTGAAGCGGGCCACGTCTTTTTCATGCTCGGTAAACTTGAGCCACCGCTCTAGCTCGCTGTTTTGCCGCAGGAGTTTCTTGTGCAGGATGGTCGTTTCCAGCAGCGACTCCACCTTGAGCCGCAGCAAATGCAGATGGACGGGCTTGGCCACATAGTCGCTGGCCCCGGCATCAAAACACCGCTGGATGAAAGTTGCATCGTCTATGGAACTTATCATAATGGCCTGCATGCGGGTCATTTCTGTTTTTTTTAACCGATTCAGTAGATTGAATCCTTCGCCATCCCCAAGGTCGTGATCGATCAGCAAAATATCAATGTCATAATCCAGCGCCAGTATCTCGCAAGCCTCGGTATAACTGCTGGCCGAGAGCACGTGCAGACCAAGCAGATGAAAAAAATGGCAGAAGAAACGATTCAGTTCGCCATTGTCATCCACCACCAGCAGGGTGATGTGGTACTGCTGGATATTCGCGGCATCATTGCTCATTGAATAGGAATGATTTTCTGGATATTGGCCATGTGCAAAATGTCTGCCGCCTCATCGCGCACACCACGGATATTGAGATCGAGCCCCTGCTCGCGCGCCTTTTTGTGCATGAGCACCAGCATGCCCAATGCGGAACTGTCGAGATAGGCCACGCGGGAAAAATCCAGTACCACCCTGCGGTTATGTGCCTGCGCATAGATCCGGGGATAGATGTCGAGCAGCTCGCGACTGTAGTCATAGTCGAAACGCTCAGGTAGGCGAATGGAAGTTTCTTCTGCCATCACGGCTCCTCGGTCCTTTAAAAAAGCTCTACCTCACCACCAACCATGGAGTCAGCGGACACAGGGTTGTTCTTACGTTGCACCAGATAGGTATCGTGCCGGGCCAGGGCGGTCCGCAATCGTTCGCAGTGGTGATCGCCCGGCTCCAGCGTGGCCAGGACATCCAGCAGCGGCTTGAGGGCATCTATGCCTTCCTGCGTATAACGGATGTTCTGGGATGACATATCCTCGAACTGTAGTCCCCGGATGGCCTGGTGCAGAGCCTGCTCCAGCCGCTGGTTGACACCGTTCAGATCATCCGCCACCCGCATGTCCAGCCGGGCTTTTTCCACCAGGCCCACAATGGCTTGCTCAACTTCTTTTTTGGCGTTGAGCACGTAGGTCATATCCTGCGAGGCCACGGCTTCCACGTCATGTGCCAGTTCGGCAATGGCGTCATTGATATGGTGTAGTTGTTGTTGAATCTCACGACTGAAACCTGAAGAACGGTTCGACAGGGCGCGCACCTCATCCGCCACCACCGCAAATCCGCGCCCATATTCCCCTGCCCGGGCCGCTTCAATTGCAGCATTGAGCGCCAGTAGATTGGTTTGTGCCGCTATCTGGTCGATGTCTTTGAGTGCTTTCATGACCAAGGGCATTTCTGCCGATATCCGCCCCACGCGCTCCAGCAACCCCATGGATGCCGCGCTCATTTGAATGGTGGTATCGACAAAGCGGCTGAGCGTTTCAGATGTCGATTCCGCAAAATGGCTCATGCGCAAGTCGTTGGTTTGCGCCAGCTGCGGGTTGTCGAACAGCAACAGGCGAATATCAGACTGCTGCTTGTCCAGGAGTGATTTGAAATCGGTGAAAGCGGTATTCAGGGTTGCAATGGCATCGGCCTGAATGCCAACCACCATATCGAGATGGGCAAGTGTTTGCGTGAGGCTGTCTTCGACGTGGCGGGCTGTTTGCAGGAGGTGGGGTTTTAACTGATTGAAATCCTGGTGAGGGTCTTGGCTGCTTTCAGCAATTGCAGAATTTTTATTCCGGAAAAGACTATGGGAAATTATTACTGTGCCTATTAGTGCTAATAAGACACCAGCGAACACATGAATCGATTCTCCGATCCACCAGGCGAGGCCGGCGACGACCGGCAATCCCAAATACCTGACATCCATCCGCAGCATCTCTCCCAAGCCCTGCCGTAACACATCCCGTTGCTGGCGTTCAAGCCGGCTTAATGAGCATAGCAGCTATGCTTAAATCTGCTAAACAATTCACCTTCCATGAATAAAAAAACCGGAGCATGAACTCCGGCTTTTTTATGTATCCGACTGACTCAGTGAGATTGCGTCTCAATGCAGCTCCAGCAATGCCTCTTCAATGTTGGCTTTCCAGATTTTCGGACCCGTGGTGTGGACCGATTCGCCGCGTGAATCCACCGCCACGGTCACCGGCATGTCTTTCACGTCGAATTCATAAATGGCTTCCATACCCAACTCGGGAAAGCCCAGCACCTTGGCGGATTTAATTGCCTGCGCCACAAGATAAGCGGCGCCACCCACCGCCATCAGATAAACCGATTGGTGATCGCGAATCGCCTCGATCGCCGCCGGGCCGCGCTCGGACTTGCCGATCATACCCAGCAGACCGGTTTGCTCCAGCATGGTGCGCGTGAATTTATCCATGCGGGTGGCCGTTGTCGGGCCCGCAGGACCAACAACTTCATCGCGCACCGGATCGACGGGACCCACGTAATAAATGAAGCGTCCTTTCAAATCCACCGGCAACGGCTCACCCTTGGCCAGCAGGTCGGTCATTTTTTTATGCGCGGCATCGCGGCCGGTGAGCATCTTGCCCGACAGCAGAATGGTCTCACCGGTTTTCCACTCCAGAACGTCTTCCGGCTTCACGCTATCCAGGTTCACGCGGCGCACGCTGTCGCCCACTTCCCAGGTGATATCCGGATAGTCGTCGAGCGATGGTGGCGTCTGGAACGCGGGACCGGAACCGTCCAGCACAAAATGCGCGTGGCGCGTGGCGGCGCAGTTGGGGATGATCGCAATGGCCTTGTTGGCCGCGTGGGTGGGATAGTCCTTGACCTTGATATCCACCACGGTGGTCAATCCGCCCAGGCCCTGGGCACCGATACCCAGACGGTTTACCTTGTCGAACAACTCGATGCGCAGTTCCTCGGCACGATTGCCGGCACCACGTTCCTGTAATTCCTGAATATCCACCGGGTCGAGCAGGGCTTCCTTGGCGAGCAGCATGGCTTTTTCGGCGGTACCACCGATACCGATACCCAGCATGCCCGGCGGACACCAGCCGGCGCCCATCTCAGGCACTACCTTCAATACCCAATCCACGACCGAATCCGACGGGTTGAGCATGGCGAATTTGGTTTTCGCCTCGGAACCACCGCCTTTGGCCGCCACATGCACATCGACGGTGTTGCCGGGCACGATGTTGTAGTGAATCACCGCCGGCGTGTTGTCGCCGGTATTTTTACGGGCACCATCCGGGTCGGCCAGGATGGAAGCCCGCAGCACATTGTCCGGATGGTTGTAGGCGCGGCGCACACCTTCGTTGATCATGTCGGTAAGGCTCATCTGCGCGTCCCACTGCACATCCATGCCCACGGTCACAAACACGGTGACGATGCCGGTATCCTGGCAAATCGGCCTGTGCCCCATGGCGCACATGCGCGAGTTGATCAGGATCTGCGCCATGGCATCTTTGGCGGCCTTGTTCTGTTCGCGCTCATAGGCTTTATGAACTGCCTGAATAAAATCCACCGGATGGTAGTAGGAAATAAATTGCAGCGCATCGGCGACGCTGTCGATCAGGTCTTGTTGGCGGATCACGGTTGGCATGGGCACTTCTCGGTTGGGGAGCTCGGTTGTCGTGCTCAATTGACTGCCTGAGCGGCCCCGGGGCTGCTGTCAGCCCGCGGGAACCAAGCCCAGTTGTTGTTTGATTTGCAGCAGATCGCGGTTGAGGGTACGGCGATAGGCATCGATGGCGGCAATGGCTTCTTCGTTGGTGCGGACTTTCTGTTCCAGCGCGCGCAGGTTTGCCAGTTGAGCCTCGGTGCGGTCCAACTGCTCGGTGAGATCCTGCAACCGCTTGCGCTGCTCCGCCAGGCCCGCTACGGCGCTGTCGATCTTGGCAACGGAGGAATCCACAGCAGCCTTGCTCGCGGTTATCTGATTTTGCAGGCCCGCCGCCGCCGACTTGGCATCACTGGCGTCTTTCTTGACCGCCGCCATGTCCTTGGTCAACCCGGCGATTTTTTCGGTGTTGGCGGCAATGGCCTTGCGATTGATATCGTTGGACACACCCCAAAGCTTGCGGATCTCGGAGTCCACCCACTTGAGCTTGGCGTCCACCTGGGTGAGCGATTGACTGGATTCATCCGAGGTGACACTCAGGCGGCTCTCCAACTCGGCGATACGGGCATCCGCCTGGCGCAGGGTTTCCTGGGCCTGGCTGAACTGCCAGCCAAAGTATCCCGCCGCGCCGAGGCCACCCAGCCCCAGCAGCAGGGCAACCACCGCAAGGCCTGTTCCACCGCCGGACGCAACCGGCTGGGGTTCCACACGGGCACGGGTGCTTCGATCTGGCGGCGGCGCGCGGCGCGCTGCCGACTCGTCACGCTCTGACACAGTGGCTGAAGAAGATGAAGAGGAAAATGTGGGTTCGCGACGTTCCATGGGACTGATTACCTGGGATTCGTGGAATTGTGCGGCATTTTATAGCAGCGCGCCCGGCAAAAGAAGGCAGTGCCTTGGACACTGACGCGGAAAAAAGCTCCCGCCAGAAACGACAAATCAGGCCGCAGCCTGATTTGTCGAGGGGTAAGTCACCACTTACTTGGCGTAGTTGGCGTTGACGAACTCCCAGTTTACCAGCGACCAGAAGCCACCCAGGTAGTTAGGGCGGGAATTGCGGTAGTCGATATAGTAGGCATGCTCCCACAGATCCACGGTCAGGATGGGGGTGACACTGGTGTCGGTCAGCGGGGTAGCGGCGTTGCTGGTATTGGTGATCGCCACGGAACCATCGGCCTTTTTCACCAGCCAGGTCCAGCTGGAACCGAAGTTGTTGACCGCCGAATTGGAGAACTCTTCCTTGAATTTATCAAAGGAACCGAAAGCCTTGTTGATGGCGTCAGCCACAGCGCCCGTGGCCGCACCACCGCCATTGGGGCTCAGGCAGTGCCAGTAAAAGGTGTGGTTCCAAATCTGGGCGGCATTGTTGAACACCGGACCGGAAGACGACTTGATCACCTCTTCGAGGCTCTTGCCTTCGAATTCGGTGCCAGGGACCAGGGTGTTCAGTTTGTCCACATAGGCCTTGTGGTGCTTGCCGTGGTGGTAGTCCAGGGTTTCTGCAGAAATGTGCGGCGCCAGGGCGTCTTTGGGATAGGGAAGTGCAGGCAATTCAAAAGCCATGGTATTTCTCCTGATGTGAGTTTACTCGGTTAATCACGGTTTGATTGGCGCCCATTGTCAGGGTGGCCTTATAAGAGACTGCCAGATGGCCCTGTCACAGCAAGGCAGTTGATCCTTGCGCAGTCTTGAAAAAACATCGGCCCCAAAAGGGGCCGACCAGTGTAACGCACTTTGCAATACGGGTGGACCTGCACCGGGTAAGTGCAGGTCCCGGCAGGCTTACATCATGCCGCCCATGCC
>CAYWCW010000002.1:0-67601 GCA_964456865.1 uncultured Cellvibrionaceae bacterium | reverse complement strand
CCACCCATACCGCCCATATCCGGCGCGGCAGCAGGCTTGTCTTCCGGCAGGTCAGCCACCATGGCTTCGGTGGTGATCATCAGGCCAGCGATAGAGCCGGCGGCCTGAAGCGCGGTACGGGTCACTTTGGCCGGGTCCAGGATACCCATTTCCAGCATGTCGCCGTATTCACCGGTAGCGGCATTGAAGCCGTAGTTGCCAGAACCTTGCTTCACTTTGTCGGCAATCACGGAAGGCTCTTCACCGGCGTTGGCAACGATCTGGCGCAGCGGCGCTTCCATGGAGCGGCGGGCAATGGTGATACCGGCGTTCTGGTCTTCGTTGTCGCCTTTCAAATCAGCAATGGCTGCGACAGCACGGATCAGCGCGGTACCACCGCCGGGGACCACACCTTCTTCAACCGCAGCGCGGGTTGCGTGCAGGGCGTCTTCCACACGGGCTTTCTTCTCTTTCATTTCGATTTCAGTGGCTGCACCCACTTTGATCACGGCAACACCGCCGGCCAGTTTCGCCACGCGCTCTTGCAGTTTTTCGCGGTCGTAATCAGAGGTGGTTTCCTCGATCTGGATACGGATCTGCTGTACGCGCGCCTTGATTTCGTCAGCCTTGCCAGCGCCGTCGACAATCACGGTATTTTCCTTGTTCATGGTGACGCGCTTGGCGGTACCCAGGTGTTCCAGGGTCGCGCCTTCCAGGTCCAGGCCCACTTCTTCGGAAATCACAGTACCGCCGGTCAGTACGGCGATATCCTGCAACATGGCCTTGCGGCGGTCACCGAAGCCGGGCGCCTTACAGGCAGCCACTTTGACGATGCCGCGAATGTTGTTGACCACCAGGGTGGCCAGGGCTTCGCCTTCCACGTCCTCGGCAACGATCACCAGCGGCTTGCCGGATTTCGCCACGCCTTCCAGAACCGGCAGGAGCTCGCGGATGTTGGAGATTTTCTTGTCAACCAGCAGGATGAAGGGGCTATCCAGTTCAACACTCATGCTGTCCTGGTTGTTGATGAAGTAGGGAGACAGGTAGCCACGGTCAAACTGCATACCTTCAACCACGTCCAGCTCGTTGTCGAGGCTGGTGCCTTCTTCCACGGTGATCACACCTTCTTTGCCCACTTTTTCCATGGCTTCCGCAATCAGGCCGCCAATGGACGCATCGGAGTTGGCAGAGATGGTGCCCACCTGGGAGATGGACTTGCTGTCAGAGCAGGGCTGGGCAATGGACTTGATGTGCTCGACGGCAGCGGCTACGGCTTTGTCGATACCACGCTTCAGGTCCATGGGGTTCATGCCCGCGGCGACGGATTTGAGACCTTCATTCACAATGGACTGGGCCAGCACGGTCGCGGTAGTGGTACCGTCACCGGCATCGTCGGACGCGCGCGAGGCGACTTCTTTCACCATCTGGGCGCCCATGTTTTCAAACTTGTCTTTCAGGGTGATTTCCTTGGCCACAGACACACCGTCTTTGGTCACGGTAGGTGCACCGAAGGATTTTTCCAGTACCACGTTGCGGCCTTTCGGGCCCAGGGTTGCTTTTACCGCGTCAGCCAGGATGTTGACCCCGGCCAGCATGCGTTGACGTGCGCTATCACCAAATTTGACTTCTTTAGCAGACATTTTCCAATTCCTTCAAATTCGTTTCACAGAGAGTTAGGGATGAGTGCGGGTCAGACCAGCACAGCCTTGATGTCGCTTTCGTTGAGGATGACCAGCTCTTCGCCGTCGATCTCGATGGTGTCACTGCCGGCGTACTTGCCAAACACCACGATGTCACCCACCTTGACATCCAATGGACGCAACTCGCCGTTCTGCAGTACGCGACCATTGCCGACAGCCAGGACTTCACCCTGATTGGGTTTTTCCTTGGCAGAGCCGGGCAGCACGATTCCACCTGCAGTTTTGGTCTCTTCTTCTTTGCGGCGAACCACAACACGGTCATGTAAAGGACGAATTTTCATGAGCTTATTTCTCCAACAAGCAAAAGTTGAACAGGGAAAAAGCGGGGCCAGGCCCCGGGTGATTGCCTATATGGCGCCGCCCTGACAAGTTTCAAGAGCCGCGCCCGGCCGCTTTGCCCAGTGGGCAGGCGGCAAAAGCCGTGTGCCCTATCTGGGGACGGCAGGGGGGATTTCAACCGGGAGAGCAAAAATTCTTGAGCGATGGACAGCCCGCTGGCAGCCGGGCTAATCGTCCTTGCGGGTGTAATCACCTTCCAGGGTACGCCCGGGTTGGGGAGTTTCGCCGTGGTCCGGGGCTACCTCACCCTCATATATGCGCCCGGTATAGTGGGTGGACACCTGTATCCGCCTTGCCCAGCGCCCTAGCAGCCAGCCGCGCAACGCGGGAATGAGCAGCAGGAAGGCGACGATATCCGAGATAAAACCGGGAATGATCAGGAGGATGCCGGCCAGGGCCAACAGCACCCCGTGTCCCAGGGCCGCGGCAGGCGCTTCGCCCCTGGCCATCATTTCCCTGGCCTGAAGCACGGTCAACACCCCCTGCAACCGCAGGACCAGCACACCCAGCACACCGGCCAGCAACAGCCAGGCGATGGTGGCCAGGGCGCCTATCTGGGCGCCAATGCGGATCAGCAGAAAGATTTCCAGCAGCGGAACGACCACAAACAACAGGAACAGGATACGCATCGGCAATGCCTTGTCAGCGGATTGGGATGGCAGTTTACCACCGATAACTCATGCCCACCGACATGCGCCGGTCTGTCGCCTTGCGGCCCGGCTGCGGCTGGTTGTCGTGGTTGAAGTCCAGCTTGACCTCGGAACTGATCCGCCCCACCAGCACGGCTGTCAGGCCAGTGGCGCTCTTCCAGTACCACTTTTCATCGTCATCCAGGGATCGGGTGTACTCGTTATTGTGAAAGAACCCCACACCCAACGGCAGGGTATAACGGAAATCCACCCCCAACTGCCCCGCGGTATAACGATCACTGGGGTCAAACCCCTGCTGGATCACCTTCGGCTCCATGTAGTCTTCTTCAAAAAAGGCCACACCGGCCTTGAAGGACAAGGCGCTCTCCCGGCTTTCCCAGAACTGGTAACCCGTGCCCGATGCCAGGCTGGTATAACTGTCCAGGCCCCGCTGTTCTTCTTTGCCCTGGGTGAGGTTGTTCGACCAGAACCAGCGCTCGCGGAAAAACCAGTCGAGGGTATAACGGGCCTGCCACTTGAGCGTGGGCGGAAGATGGGACCAGGACGCCTCGGCATATTCCCCGCGCAGATTGTGGCGCAGCTCGTCGCGACGCAGCGTCAGCTCGCCATTGAGGTTCCACTCATCGCGGATTTCGTTGCCCCGGGAGTAAAGCCCGTTCAGCCCCAGGCGCCCCTGGTGCACATACCTGTCTTCCACCACGTCGTCAAAGGGCATCATGACCTTGATGGAGAGCAGGGACACGCGATTCATTTGCGAGCGGGGCCCGCAATAGTAGAGAATCTGCTCGGCTTCCATGCGCTCAACGATGCAGGGAGCCTTGTTGCCATTGATCTTGAGCGGTGTCGAACTGGACAGGTTCCTGATCTGCAGTTTATTGAACGCCCGCTCGCCGAAGGTGTTGGACCGCCAGATCAGGCTGTCACCCTCGATACGCACCAGGTCACCGGTGAGCCTGTCACCGTTGGTCAGCTCCAGATAGCCTGCCTGGGAAGGCAAGGCGATCAAGACCATGAGTAATATCAAAAACTTCACATGCTACTCGCCATATATAACCAGTTGATCATTACAAGGGGCCACAGCATGGGAGGCAAGGGTAGAAATGTTAATTATCGTTAGGTAACGAATACGCAGGATTCAATCATGCCCTCGGTAAAAGAGGCGATATTTCTCGCACTTTATCAAGTGCCGCCCGGACGGGTGATCACCTATGGCGATCTCGCGCGGCTGGCCGACCTCCCCGGTGCCGCACGGCTGGCGGGCACCTGCCTGCGCGATCTGCCCGAGGATACGCGGCTGCCCTGGCACAGGGTCATCAATGCCCAGGGAAGAATTTCATTACCCAAGGACTCGCCCGGGTATCAGGAACAGCTGCGGCGCCTGGAGGCGGAAGGCGTCTCTCATAACCAGGGCAAAATCAATCTGGCCCGCTACCGCTGGCCCTGATGGATTTTTATCAGGGCTTGTCCCGCATCATCCGCGCAATCAGCAGCAGTAACAGAAGCCCCGGAATCACCATGAGCGCCGTGATCAGGAAGAACAGCGCCCAGTTGCCATCCAGGAAATCCACCATCGCGCCGCTGGACGAGGCCAACAATGTACGCCCGAGCGTGCCGAGCGATGCCAGCAGGGCATACTGGGTACCCGAGAACGTCTTGCCGGTCAGCCAGGTCAAAAAGGAGACAAAAGCCACGGACGAGAAAGCCGCACAAAAGTTATCGACCAGAATGGCGGCCATGAAAAGTTTTTCACTGGGGCCGACCAGGGCAATCCACGAAAACATCAGATTACTGGCGGCCATGGCGATGCCACCAATAAACAACCCACGCACGATGCCATAGCGGATATTGATACGGCTGCCGACCAGGGTAAAGAGTATGGTCAAGCCAAAGCCGACCAGTTTGGAATAGTAGGCGATCTGTTCATTGGTAAATCCCACCTCGCGGTAGAACACAATGGACATGCGCCCAAGAAACGCTTCACCGATCTTGAACAAAAAGACAAACAGCAAAATCGCCAGGGCGAGCTGCCAACCGTTGCGGCGAAAGAACTCGGCAAAAGGCTCGACAATCGTCACCGTCAGCCACACCACCAGGCGCTCGCTGCGGCTGCTGCCGACATGCAATGCGCCCGCGTAACGCAACTCGGTTTCCCTGAAAAGCGCCTCCCTGTTGGAGGCGGGTTCGCGCACCAGCAGGGTAAAGCACATCAGCAATCCCATGATGGCCGCCATCCAGAGATAGACACCGGCCCAGCCAATGGCCTCGGCATTGGCGAACGCAATAAACCCCGGCAGTGAAAAACCCGTCCACCAGCCAATGATGCCCATCGCCGAAGCCGCGGGAACACGGGCGGCATCCTTGCCGATGATATCGATCCGGTAGGCATCGATGGCAATATCCTGGGTAGCGCCACACACCGCGACCAGCAGGGCCAATACCGCCGTCCAGCGCAGATTCGCTGCCGGGTCGGTCCAGGCCATCAGTACCACGGTGACCAGCATCACCCCCTGCAAAACAAAAACCCAACTGCGCCTGTGACCCAGCCAATCGTGCAAAACCGGCAACTTGATGCGATCAACCAGCGGCGCCCAGAGAAAACTGATGGCATAGATACCGAAGACGGCACCCATGCCAGCGATGGATGCACGCGAAAGCCCGGCATCCGTCAACCAGCCGCTCAGGTTCGAACCGATAAGCACGAAAGGAAATCCGGATGAACAACCCAGCAAAAAAATATACAGCAGGCGGATATCGCGGTAACTTTCCGGAATCAGGGATAAGGGGCGGCGCAGGTCAATCATGGAGGGCCTTCAATCGCGGAAGTTGGTGTATTGCAAAGGCAACTCCAACTCTGCACCGCGCAGCATGGCAATACACTCTTGCAGGTCATCGCGTTTTTTTCCTGTCACGCGCACCTGCTCGCCCTGGATCTGCGCCTGGACTTTCATCTTGGTATCTTTTATCAACTTGATGATTTTCTTGCTCAGCTCCTGGTCCAGGCCATGGCGCACCAGCACCTGCTGCTTGACCTGTTTCCCGGCCGTTTTGATATCCTTGATATCCAGGCAGGCGATGTCGATGCCATTCTTGTGCAGTGACCCCTTGAGCACATCCAGCATTTGCTCCAACTGGAATTCCACATCGGCAATGACCGTAATTTCATAGTCCTGGCGTTCGAACTTCGCATCCACGCCCTTGAAATCATAACGATTGGTAATCAGCCGCTGGGCCTGGTCCACGGCATTGGTCAGCGTGTGCTTGTCCACTTCGGACACCACATCAAATGAGGGCATAGTCAAAACCTCGATTAAACAACAACCAGAGTGGCAAGCGCCAAGGCACAAAGCCACAACCAGAGCGCCCGGGTATTGAGCGCGAGTGCGGAGTGTATCAAAGTCTCGCCGGTGTCAGGCACAGGGTCGCTGTCGCTGCTGCCCAGCGCCCCCCGGAGACTGCGGACCAACACAACCGCCGAACCACTGCGGGCGGTAAAACAATCACGCTTGAGATTGGCCGCACAGGTATCGAAGTTCCCTGCCAGGGCCCAACTCAACCCCAACAGGCGCACCACGGGCCACTCGATCAGCCACAACCACCGGCGCGGCCACTGCCCTGCCGGGGTGCGCTCGGCGGTCAATACACTCAAACGATACACCAGCGCCAGCGCCGCCCCGCCGACAAAAAACCAGAAAAGCACAGCGAACAACCGCTCGAATGTGCGATAGGCGATGATTTCCAGCGCCTCGAGATGCAGGGCCTGCCAATCTCGCACGTCAATCACCGGCTCCAGCGATGCCCCGCCACGCATCTGATCCACCCACAGGCTGGCCGCGACGTTATCACCCCGGGAAAACAGCTCCAGGTAATGCGAAATACCGGGACGGGGATCGGGTCCCAGGCAGAACAGCAATACCGGCAGCTGGACCACGAACAGCCAGAAAGGCGATGCCTGGTGCTCCACACCCCGAATCAGCAGTGCCACCACAAGGCCGGGCAACAGCACCAGCAACCCCCAGCAAACCACCGGCGAGGCAAACGCGGTTTTTTGCTGGCAAGCCTCAAACCAGCGGCCAAACCATTGTTCGCGACGCCAGCGATTACCGACACCCAGGTAATACACCAGGATGACCGCGATCAGTGTTGTCAAAAACATCATGGGGAAGACTCTCCTCGCATCAAAACACTGGCCGGACCTGCCAGCGCACCCAGGTAACGCGGCCAGTCAAAGGCCGGGCCTGGATCAGTTTTGCGTCCCGGGGCTATGTGCTCATGACCGCAGATGCGCTCCCGCGTGATGAGTGGGAACAGCCCCTGCAGGCGCCGGGTCAAATCGACCAACGACAGGTATTGTGCATCACTGTAGGCCAAATGATCACAACCCTCCAGTTCTATGCCCAGGCTGTAATCATTGCAATCCCCAACCCCCGCAAATACCGAAGCCCCCGCATGCCAGGCACGGTCATAGACGGACACGAACTGTGTGACGGCACCGGCCCGATCGATAAAGAAATGCGCGGAAACCCGTAATGAGGCAATGGTGGCGAAGTAAGCGTGAGCGGCGGGGTCGAGGCGGTTGCAGAAAAACTCGGTGACAGCTCCCGTGCCAAACTCACCGGGCGGCAGGCTGATGTTATGGATGACCAGCAGACTGACCTCAGCACCTGGCGGGCGCTGATTGAAATTGGGGGAAGAAACGATATTGACGGCATCCAGCCAACCTTGGGAACAGGTCACGAAGCGGCCTCGAATCGAAACGGAGCCGCCATCATACCCCGGAGGATAAAAAATTGCCGGGAGCAATTTTTGACGCCGCACCAGCGGCGGCCCCACAGGGGTGGCGGCCATGGATGGCAGGCCATAAAAAAATGCCGCCCGTGGAAGATTCCAGAGCGGCCAGCTATCAGAATTTGCCGGGGTGTCTCCCTTTACCCCGCCTCCAGCGGAGACTCAGGCAAAACGCATCCTGCGATCTTGACTCACACACAACAGACTCAACTGGTAGTACGCTTCTCGCGCAGGCTGCCAATGACCGCTTCCAACGCCCGATCGAACAGCATGCCGTCATCCAGCACCCGCAAACGGCCGCTTTTCAACGATTGGGCCAGGCTGTCACGGGTTTCTTCAGCGACCTTCATGCCAGAGCGGTTGACGAAAATATACTTGCCGGTAGCCTTGATGATGGCAGCCAGGCGGCAGCGATACCGCTGATCCGCACCATCCAGCATTTCAAACCAGCTACCCTGGGTAATGTTGTTGACGAGGCTCAAATGCTGATCACTGACATCTGCCGTGACCACCGTTTCAGTAACCGGCAGGATTACCTCAACCACTGCTTCTTCAGCTGCCTGCACCACTGGCGCAGCCTCGCTGACAACTTCCTCCGCTACAGGCTCAACCACAGGCACAGAAACCGCCGTCTCAACGGCCGGGGAAGATTCAGGCTGCGCAGCCACTTCCGGAGTTTCCGGCCTGGACTCGACCGGAGCCGGCGCCACCCTCGCCTGCTCCTGGGGAGCGGCGGCAGCGGCGCGCAGACGCGCCAGGTGCAAACCTTCCAGCTGCTTGAACAACTGAGTGGTTTCAAAGGGATTGTAAGCAATACTTTCCAGGCCCTGGCGCAACTGGTTCAGCAGCACAGGAACCAGCTTGAGCAGCTGCTGGCGGTCATCGCGCCCCATCGGCGCCGTCAAACTCCACACCAGCTTCTCAGCGGTGTTGACACCTGCCTGCCAATCCTCGCTGTTGACACCCTGTTTGAGGCAGGTAATGAACAAGACATTGGCCCAGGCATCCTTGAGCAGCTTCAAGGCGGGTTCAGGCAACTGATGCCCACCTATGACACGCCGCAATACCTGGTCCACCTCGGCACGGGCCCGCTCCGACTTGGCCTTGCCATCCTCCGCATCCAGGGTGCGCTGTTCCAGAATCTGCGCACGGCGCTTTTCCTTTTCCAGCCAGGCCCGGAAGTCAGTCAGCAAAGTACCGAAAATACTGATGTCGGTATCAAAATCCGAAAGGATACGCTGCACCAGCTCTTCCATTTTGTTGAAGAGGCTGTCTTTACGCTGGTTTTCCTCGCTGTTTTCCTGCCAGCCAATGGCAGCCATGGCCATTTCGTTGAGCAGGCGGCGGGCCGGATGGCCACCTTTGCTGAAGAAGGATTTATCGGCTATCGCCACTTTCACCATGGGAATCTGCAAGCGGCCGATAAGCGCCTTCATGGGCGTCGCCAGATTGCGGTCATCCAGGATAAAGTCGAACATCATGCCGACCAGATTGATCACATCATCGTCAACCTGATTGATCTGCTGCTGGTTGCGCAACAAGCCGTTGAGCGTTTCACGCAGGTTGATGGGATGCGCGCTGTAGTTGACCTGAACCGGCGCCAGATGTTGCTGCTGGGCCTGGGACAGCAAGCGCACCAGTTCCTGGCTCGCAACCTCTTCCACACCCGCAGGCCGGACGCTTGCCGCTACACCACCCGCGTGTGAACCCAACAGGCTGCGGAGCGTGCTGAGCACCTCATTGGTTTGCGCATCATAATTCTGGGGATTGCCGGCGTTGACGGAAAACTCCGAACGCTCACCCGAGCCATTCGGATAGGCAGGCGCCGATGGCGTTTTCTTGACCCCCACCGCACCCTTGAGCGAAGGAAGGATGTTGGCATCGATCAACTGCTGGTTCAGCACATTGAAAAAGCTGCCCAGCTTGGCCATGACCAGGTTGTCGAACAGCTTGAAGAGCACCAGCTTGGCCTTGACATCGATTCGCGCCAGCTTTGCGGATTCGGTAAACGCATTGCAGATGACATCAACCCCCAGGGGGTTGTTTTTCTGATACACCTTGACCGGAACCAGGTGATCGATACGCAGGGTAAGATGTTGTATCGGCTCGGCAAACTGATCATTGGCCTTGTTGACCATGCTCTCGGTGGCAACCAGCTCCTCGAGTTCGTCATTCTTGACCAGCGACAGCTCTTCCATGGATATTTCCACCGCCTCGGACTCGCTTTTGTCCCGGTAGGCGTAGGGATCGAGAAGGCGGGCAAAACCCACATCAATATTGCGGAAAAACGCGGCCTCCATGGCACGGCGGCGAATGCGCACCTCGCGCATGGATTCAAAATACAGGTTTTGTTCGTGGTTGTTGCCAGCCTTGTCAGCCAGCTCGAACAGGGCGTCGTCAGCCCTGTCAAACAACTCGCGTAACATCACCTGCAGTTGCTGGCGCGCTTTTTCGCGCAGGGAGTGCATGGCCGCCGGCAGGCGCGTCAGCGCGATATGCGGGGCGGAATTGCGCTCGGGATTCAGCTGCACAACCTTGTTCTGGTCGACTTTCGGCTGCTCGGACATTTCTGCTTACCGTGGTTAAGAAAGACTTTCGTAGAGAAAGTATAACCAAGCCCCCACGCGCCCCCAGGAGCAATTTTTCAGATCGAGAGGCATATCACATTTAGCAATAACTCATCGGATTTTTTAGATACATATTCAAAAAATCTCTTAAAAGATCAAAAAAACGGGTATAAAAATGTCGCGCAACTCATTTTGATCAAAAAATGATCGGCATTTGAAATTCCTTTCTTCTGCGTTCAGACTGCCGACCTGGTGATTGACGAGTACAAACAGCCATGACATCCGAGCCTAACGACTACCAGCCAGGACTGCCGGACGACATCCGGATCGGCGTGGCGCGAGCACTGATCGAAGATATTGGCACAGGCGACATCACCGCCCTGCTGATTCCCGGGGATCAACAGGCCGAGGCCCGGGTGATCACCCGGGAAGACTGTGTATTTTGCGGCAAAGCCTGGGCGGAAGAAGTCTTCCGGCAACTGGATGCCCAGGTGGCCATCACCTGGCATGTGGAAGATGGATCCAGAGTGACAGCCAACAGCCTGCTGTTCACCCTCCGCGGGCCGGCCAGAAGCCTGTTGACCGGCGAACGCACGGCGCTGAACTTCGTGCAGACACTTTCCGGCACCGCCACCATCGCCCGCCAGTATGCGGACCTGGTGGCACATACCGGGGTACGCCTGCTCGACACCCGCAAAACCCTGCCCGGCCTGCGCCGCGCACAAAAGTACGCCGTCACCTGCGGCGGTTGCCACAACCACCGCCTGGGGCTCTATGACGCCTTCCTGATTAAGGAGAACCACATAGCCGCCTGCGGCGGCATAGCGGCAGCCGTCACCAACGCACGTCAGTTGGCGCCGGGCAAACCCGTGGAGGTCGAAGTGGAAAACCTGGACGAACTGCAACAGGCCCTGGATGCCAAAGCCGACATCATCATGCTGGACAACTTTTCAATGGAAGATATGCGCGCTGGCGTCACCCTCAATGCCGGACGCGCCAAACTGGAAGCGTCGGGCAACGTCACCCCGGAGACATTACCCGAGATAGCCGCCACAGGCGTTGACTATATCTCAATCGGCAGCTTGACCAAGCATTGCCGGGCGGTGGATTTGTCGATGCGGGTTGTTAGCGATTCGAGAATCGAAAACTAATTCCACTAGTGCAACGACACAGGTACGAACACAAGCAATGTAAAAGGTAAGGCACGGCACCAATAAAAAGAAAAGCGCCTGACGGCGCTTTTCTTTTTACTCTAAACAAGTATGCAATCTCAATCTAACCTGCCATATCAACCACTTGAGCAAAGTGATTGAAGATACGTTACTATCGGCAGCCAGAAGGAATGTGGCTGTTGTTGGTCAATCCAGCACAAGTCCAAGTGGAGATCTGTCCTGTACCAGCAACAACTGTCGGCGTGATAGTCAAGGTTTGACCATTCAATGCACCACTCGAAAAAACGACACTTATAACGCCAGTACCACTGACCGTGACTCCACCAGCGTTGAAATACTTACCATCAAGTGTCGTCGCTGAAGCGATGGTTGCTGCACTTGCTGTTGCAGCAGCACCACCAGCCTCTGCTGTATCTACTGCAATGTCAGCCTGCAAACCAGCAGTAGCCTTGAGGCCTTCGGTTGCTTGCGCGCGAGCGGTATAATCCTGATAGGCTGGCATGGCCACAGCGGCCAAAATACCGATAATTGCCACGACGATCATCAATTCAATCAGGGTAAAACCTTGTTGTGTTTTTTTCATGGATATATCTCCGGTTGTGATAGACGCTGAGCAGAAACCAAAACTCAACTTAATCACAAGCATTGATCATGCCATTTCTTCGTCTGGCAAGCAAGCCTCACAGGTAATACCAGCTTTAAGATGAAGCACTTCATACAAGGTATTCAAGCAACCCCCAATCATAGACACATAGGGACCAAAAATGACATTTTTTGTCATCTCTGGTGCTGATCGGCGCCTATCGGCTCAATTTAAGACTGTCAGCGCCAATACAAATCCATTATCAGCCCCTATACTTGATTGAAATATTCATATTTTATAGATATTACAGTGGTTTATGTCTTACAGTTTGACCTGCTATTGAAGAGTCTGCGGCGGTCTACTTCAAGCTGTGCGGGTAGTTGTCACTGACCAATACTTTTAAGCTTCAGGAAGCGCCATAAAATGAACAATCCCGCTCCTACACTCAGCGGTCTCGCCAGACGTCTCGTTAATGACGGCCTGTTGGACCATGAGCTGGCCCGCAAGGCCCTGACTCAAGCCAACAAGGAAAAAATACCCTTTGTACAGCATCTCGTAGTTAATGCCATGCTGGACTCCAGAACTATCGCTCGCGTGGCCTCAGATGAATTCGGTACGCCGCTTTTCGATCTGGACGCCCTTAGCAGGGACGCCATCCCTACCAAGTTGGTTAGTGAAAAGTTGATCCGCAAACACCATACGCTTCCAATGATGCGGCGCGGCAATCGCCTTTTCATCGCTCTTGCCGACCCTACAGACCTCCATGCCCTGGACGAAATAAAGTTCAATACTGGGATAAATACCGAACCCGTATTGGTTGAGGCCGATAAACTGGCACAAGCCATAGACAAGTACCTCAACGCGCAGGAAGAAAGCCTGGGGGATGCCCTAGGCGGGCTGGATGGTGAAGGGCTTGATGATCTTGATATTCAGTCCGTTGATGAGAATGTAGCTGCGGAAAACAAAGAATCATCAGAAGCCGATGAAGCGCCCGTTGTACGATTTATCAACAAGGTTCTGCTCGACGCGATCAAAACCGGGGCATCGGATATCCACTTCGAGCCCTACGAGAAGACCTACCGGGTGCGCTTTCGCACAGACGGTATACTCCAGGAGGTGACCCGCCCTCCGGTCAACCTCGCCGGGCGCCTGGCCGCCCGCCTCAAGGTAATGTCCCAGATGGACATATCCGAGCGCCGCGTCCCTCAGGATGGGCGTATCAAGATGAAAATCTCGAAAACCCGGGCTATCGACTTCCGGGTCAATACCCTTCCCACCCTGTTTGGCGAGAAAATCGTACTGCGGATTCTGGATGCCAATGCCGCCAAGCTGGGAATCGATGTACTGGGTTACGAGGACGTTCAGAAAAAACTCTACCTGGATGCCCTGGCCCAATCCCAAGGAATGATCCTGGTAACCGGCCCCACGGGTAGCGGTAAAACCGTATCCCTGTATACCGGCCTGAATATCCTCAATACCAATGAGGTCAATATATCCACAGCGGAAGACCCGGTAGAAATCAACCTGGAAGGCATCAACCAGGTCCAGATGAACACCCGCGTGGGGCTGACCTTTGCTGAAGCGCTTCGCTCCTTCCTGCGTCAGGACCCGGATATCATCATGGTGGGCGAGATCCGTGACCTGGAAACCGCCGAAATCGCCATCAAGGCGGCCCAGACAGGTCACCTGGTATTATCCACACTGCACACCAACAGCGCACCAGAAACCCTGACGCGGCTGCTGAATATGGGTGTTCCGGCCTTCAACGTGGCTACCAGTGTCAGCCTGATCATTGCCCAAAGGCTTGCTCGCAGGCTCTGTCCCCAATGCAAGCGCCCCGCTACGGATATTCCCGACGATATCCTCAAAGAGGAAGGCTTTGATGACATTGGCATTTCGCGTAGCGAACTTCAACTTTTCCACCCCGTTGGCTGCGCGCACTGCAACAAAGGTTATAAAGGCCGGGTGGGGGTATATGAAGTAGTTCGCATCACGCCGGAAATCGCCAATCTTATAATGGAGGGTGGAAACTCGTTGCAGATCGCTCGAGCCGCCAAGACTGCCGGATTCAATAACCTGCGTACTTCTGCCCTGCGCAAGGTTGCCATGGGGCTGACCAGCCTCGAAGAAGCCAACCGTGTCACCAAGGACTAACCCTTATGGCCGTTACAACGACAACTCAAAAAGCCAAGGCCGCTGTAAAGCCTCGCAAAACTGTCTCCACTTCAAACGTTTTCCTTTACAAAGGGCTGGACCGAAAAGGCAATAAAGTAGAAGGCGAGATCAGTGCCTCCTCCGCTGCCATTGTCAAGGCCCAGTTGCTGAAGCAAGGCATTACAACCCGCTCGGTCACGAAGAAGTCCAAACCGCTCTTTGGTGGCGGTAAGGCTATTAAACCAGCAGATATTGCTGTTTTTTCTCGCCAAATGGCTACGATGATGAAAGCTGGTGTCCCATTAGTACAGGCTTTCGAGATCGTAGCTGATGGTATAGAAAATCCAAATCTGCAAAAACTGGTACTCGACATTCGCGATAATGTGGCGTCAGGTACTGGCTTTGCCCCTGCACTAAGAGAGCATCCTAAATATTTTGATGACCTGTTCTGCAACTTGGTGGAAGCGGGCGAACAATCCGGCGCCCTGGAAACCATGCTGGATAGAATCGCAACTTATAAGGAAAAAACCGAGGCGCTGAAGGCAAAAATCAAAAAAGCTTTAACATATCCTATAGCAGTAATCGTTGTTGCCATTATTGTAACCGGTATTCTATTGGTCAAGGTTGTCCCTCAATTTGCTGAAACCTTCGGCAGCTTCGGTGCAGATTTGCCTGCTTTCACTTTGTTCGTATTACATCTATCAGAACTTGCTCAAGCTTGGTGGTTTTATATCTTAGTAGGGATTATTGGTTTTTTCTTCCTGTTTCGAGAAGCCAAACGGCGTTCGTCAAAATTCGCTTATGCAGTAGATAAGTACATGCTGAAGCTACCCATCGTAGGGGAAATACTATACTTATCTGTGATGGCCCGCTTCTCTCGCACATTAGCTACTACCTTTGCAGCGGGGGTACCACTGATTGATGCTCTGACATCAGTAGCCGGGGCTTCAGGCAACCGTATTTATGAAGAAACAATCCTTAAAGTTCGCGAAGAGGTTTCTACCGGCATTCAACTGAATACCTCTCTACGCAATCAAAGAGTATTTCCTACCTTGTTAGTGCAAATGTCTGCGATAGGCGAAGAGTCTGGCGCATTGGATGAAATGTTAGACAAAGTAGCCAATTACTATGAAGAAGCTGTAGATAACATGGTGGATAGCCTGACCTCGCTGCTCGAACCAATGATCATGGCTGTACTGGGTGTATTGGTCGGTGGCCTTATGATCGCCATGTACCTGCCTATTTTCCAGATCGGCCAAGTGATCTAGTAAGATGCATAATATCGTTGAAGTGTTGGTGGCCTTTCCACTGCTAGCACTGGGAAGTGCTTTTGTGTTGGGCCTGCTTGTCGGCAGCTTTCTCAACGTTGTTATCCATCGCCTTCCCAAAATGATGGAGGCGGAATGGCGGACACAGTGCGAGGAGCTGTTGTGCCCGGCAGATGCCAATAAAACTGCCGAAACCAAGCCCGCTTTCAATCTGGTCGTTCCGCGATCCCGCTGTCCTCATTGCGGGCATGGCATTACCGCACTGGAAAACATTCCACTGATCAGCTATCTGGCACTGCGCGGCAAATGTTCTGCCTGTAAGGCGCCCATCTCGTTGCGTTATCCGCTTATAGAGTTGGTGACTGGCCTGCTGTCCCTGGCAGTGATTGCCTATGTCGGCCCCGGTATCCAGGGCCTGGCGGCATTAGTGTTTACCTGGTGTCTCATAGCCCTCACCATGATTGATTATGACACTCAGCTTTTGCCCGATGACATCACCCTGCCACTCCTGTGGCTTGGGTTGATCGTTAATGCCTTTGGCTTGTTCACCAGTTTGGAAAACGCGCTGTGGGGTGCTGTAGGCGGCTATCTGTTTCTCTGGTCCATCTACTGGTTATTCAAGTTGTTGACCGGTAAAGAAGGCATGGGGTATGGCGATTTCAAGTTACTGGCTGCATTAGGAGCCTGGCTCGGTTGGGCGTATCTGCCACAAATCATTATTTTGTCGGCGCTGGTGGGCGCGGTGGTGGGTATCGCACTGATGCTGATCAAACGGCGCGGTAAGGATATTCCCATCCCTTTTGGTCCTTACCTGGCCGCTGCTGGCTGGATAGCGCTGATATGGGGCGAGTCGATCAATCGCCTCTATTTCTCCTATTCCATGCCCCATTGAAGCCATGCCGCCTGCAAATTTGATTGTTGGATTGACTGGCGGCATAGGCAGCGGAAAATCCGAAGTCTCCCGCCGGTTTACCGCACTGGGCATCGAGGTGATTGATGCCGATGAGATAGCGCGCGAAGTCGTTATACCCGGCAAGCCCGCCCTGACGGAAATCACCGAGCACTTTGGCAAACACTTACTCACCCCAAATGGAGACCTGGACCGCCCCCGGCTGCGCGAGATTATTTTCAAGGATCCTGATGAGAAACGCTGGCTTGAGTCCCTGCTGCATCCACAAATCAATGCATTGATCCGCGAGCGGTTACAGGCGGCCAGCAGTCCTTATGCCATACTTGCCTCACCATTGCTGCTGGAAACGAAGCAAGACCAATTGGTGGATCGTGTGCTGGTGGTGGATGCCAGCGAGGAACAGCAGATCGCGCGCGCAAGCCGCCGCGACACCAACCGCGTTGAACAGATCAAGGCCATTATGGCTACACAATCAAACCGTGAGGCGCGGCTGGCTCGGGCCGATGATGTCATCGACAATGATGGAGAGTTATCGGCGCTCGATGCCCAACTGATCGAACTGCATCAGCGCTATCTTCACCTGGCACAGCAGAAGGCTTTTCCTGCATGAGTACCCAAGACACACCCTCTGATCCCAAGCTTCAGTGTCCAATCTGCCGCAAAACTGTTTTCTGGAACGAAGAATTTCCTTTTCGCCCATTTTGCAGCGAGCGCTGCCGTTTGATTGACCTGGGTGAATGGGCAAGCGAAGGCCACCGCATTGCCGGCGAGCCAGTACCCCCTGCCGACGACAACCCGTAATTTATTCCCACCAACAACCAATCGCGGCGATACCCTGGGCACCGGATGCCAGTGCCTGGGGAAGATCTGTCTCGTTCATACCGCCCAAGGCATAAACCGGCACAGGCACACCAGCGACCAGCGCCGCAAATGCCATCCAACCCAAAGGCTCGGCATCCGGATGGGATTGCGTCATCGCAACCGGAGACAGGGTGACATAGTCGACACCCAGCTTTACCGCTTGATCCAGCTCCTCCGCTGAATGACAAGAAGCTCCCAACACGACATCGTCAGCGACTGGCCGTGTCTCCAGGGCCATCAGGTAATGGCGGTTGAGATGCAAACCGGGTACAGGGTCAGCGTCGGGAATGGAGGCAAAGACGTGTGGTGAAGTATTCAGGATAAGCTGCGCACCCTTGGCATTGCACAGAGCCTGCATGGCTCCAGCCAAGTGTCGATAATCATCGTCGGGCATATCAGGGCAGCGTAGCTGTACACAACGGATTCCGTTATCCAGAGCGCGGCGTGCGCGCTGAAGATATTCATCCTGCGAACCGGCCGCACCGGTTATCAGCATTTTTTGTGGAAGGCGTAACGCAGTAATGATCGGACGGTTTGCGGCGGGAAACGCATAGTCGCGCAGCTGTTCAACAGCCACCCAGTGAATCGGCTGCCCCTCAGCCCCACAAGGCTCACCATCAAACCGGGTGACCCGACGCACATCCAGCAGGACTTGTTTATCACCGTAGTCATGGCGAATCTGGATCAAGGGTTCGCTGGCGATAACATCTATCGCCAGTTCCTCGTGGAGTTCGCGCACCAATGCCTGATGCACATCCTCAGCTTCCGCCAGCTTGCCACCGGGAAACTCCCAGAGCCCCCCCTGATGGGTGTTTTGTGGACGGCGGGCAATCAGGATACGCCCGTCCTTACCAACAATCACACCGACAGCAACATGCACCAAGCTCATATCAATCAGGAGCGATAGTCGGCATTGATACGCACATACTCGTAAGAGAGATCTGTCGTCCAGATTGTCTCTGCCGAGCTGCCGCGGCCCAGGTTGATGGAAATGCTAATCTCATTACCAATCATCACCTGCTGCCCCTGCTCTTCGGTGTAAGTGGCAGCGCGACCGCCTTTCTCCACGATCAGCACATCATTGAGTTGCACACGGACCCGGGTGGCATCCAGATCAGTCAGCCCCGCATAACCGATAGCAGCCACAATGCGACCCCAATTCGGGTCCGAGGCAAAAAGTGCGGTCTTGATCAAGGGTGAGTGCGCTACCGCATAAGCCACATCCAGACACTCCTGCTGATTTGCCCCATCGCTGACAGCAACCGTGACAAACTTGGTCGCCCCTTCACCATCAGCCACAATGCTCTTGGCCAGATGCACGTAAGCCTTGATGATCAGGGATCGCAGCTCTTGATACAAAGGACTGTCGCTATTAGTGATTTCCGGCACATCGGCCTGTGCGGTCGCAATCAATATGCATGAATCATTCGTAGAAGTATCACCATCGATCGTAATGCGGTTGAATGATTTGTCCGCAGCCTCTCGTGACAGCTGATCGAGCAAGGTTTGCGACACAGGGGCGTCCGTGGCGATATAACCCAGCATGGTTGCCATGTTGGGCTTGATCATGCCAGCACCTTTGGCAATACCATTGACGGTGATGGTTTTACCCTGATACACCAGTTGCTCACTGAAGCCCTTGGGACGGGTGTCGGTCGTCATGATACCGGCCCCGGCATCCGCCCAGCCATCTTCAACAGCGCCAGCCAATGCCTGGGGGATGGCATCAATGATCTTTTGTACCGGCAGAGGCTCGCCAATCACGCCCGTAGAAAAAGGCAGTACCTGTTCAGGTTTTACCCCCGTACGCGCTGCTATGGCTTCGCATGTGGCCAGCGCATCACGCAATCCCTGCTCACCGGTACAGGCATTGGCATTGCCTGAATTGATGATCAGATAACGTATGGGGGCAACTGCCAGGTGGCGGCGACACAGGGTCACCGGCGCGGCGCAAAATGCATTGCGGGTGAACACGCCCGCCACTCGTGACCCTTCGGCCAATTCAAACAACACCAGGTCGCGACGATTGACCTTCTTGATACCCGCGCATACCGACGTAAGACGCACACCCGCGACCGGATGCATGTCCGGAAATGGATACTCACCCACAGCCATATTCAATACCCCGAAGTCAGAACGGAGAAACCGCGCTCAGCTATTCCAGCTGCCCGTGGCATTGTTTGTATTTTTTACCCGACCCACAGGGACAGGGATCATTGCGCCCCACCTTGCGGCCCGCTCGCACCATTGGCGCCTGCTGGGGAGGCTGGGTTGATTCCTCACCCCCGAGAGCGGATATCTGCTCATGCTGAAGCTGCATCTTCTGACGCTGCAAGGCTTCGCGCTGGCGGCGCTCCATTTCTTCCATCTGCTCGCGGGTAACCGGCTCTACCCTGGCCAACAGGTGAATGGTTTCGCGCTTGACCTTTTCCAATAGTCCCTGGAAAAGTTCAAAGGCTTCGCGCTTGTATTCCTGCTTGGGATTGCGCTGGGCGTAAGAGCGCAGATTGATCCCCTGGCGCAGGTGATCCATATGAGCCAGGTGTTCTTTCCAGGCATTGTCCAATACCTGCAACATGACCTGCTTTTCAATTTCGGTCATGATGCTGCCAATACGCTCGAATTTGGCGTTGTAGGCACCTTGAATTTCAGCGTATATCTTTTCCCTCAGGGTCTCTTCATGCAACTGCGAATCTTCATCCAGCCATTTGGCGAGAGGAAGTTGCAATCCGAAATCCAATTCGATCTGCTTTTCCAAGCCAGGCACATTCCACTGATCCTCGATGCTCTGAGGCGGAATAAACGTGCTGATCATATCGCTGACCACGTCCGCGCGGACATTGGTCACGGTATCGCTGATGGATTCGGCTTCCAGCAACTCGTTACGTTGCTGATAAATGATCCGGCGCTGGTCATTGGCAACATCGTCAAACTCAAGCAATTGCTTACGAATATCAAAGTTGCGGCCTTCAACCTTGCGTTGCGCCTTTTCAATGGCATTGTTGACCCAGCGGTGTTCAATAGCCTCACCGTTGCTCATACCGAGTGACTGCATGAATCCGCGCATACGATCCGAGGCGAAGATACGCATCAGGTTATCTTCCAATGAAAGATAGAAACGCGTTACACCCGGGTCGCCCTGGCGACCGGCACGGCCACGCAGCTGGTTATCGATGCGGCGGGACTCGTGACGCTCCGTACCAATAATGTGCAGGCCACCCGCATCGATTACCTGTTGATGACGAACCTGCCACTCGGCTTTCAATTGGGCAATCTGTTCAGGTGTTGGATTTTCCAGCTTGTTAGCTTCCGCTTCCCAATTGCCCCCGAGCACGATGTCCGTACCACGACCAGCCATGTTGGTGGCGATGGTGACAGCGCCTGGACGGCCTGCCTGGGCAATGATTTCCGCTTCCTGCGCGTGAAACTTGGCATTGAGTACCTGGTGCTTGATACCCGCCTTGTTCAGGCGGCGCGACATCTCTTCCGAGGTTTCAATGGAGGCGGTACCCACCAGGATCGGGGCATTATTGGCTTGATAGTTTTTGATCTCTTCTACGATAGCCGCGTATTTTTCTTCAACGGACATGTAGACCAGATCATTCAGATCCTTCCGCTGAACCGGCTTGTTGGTGGGAATGACCACTACATTGAGACGGTAGATTTCCCGGAATTCATAGGCCTCGGTATCCGCAGTGCCCGTCATACCGGCAAGGATTGGATACAGACGGAAATAATTCTGGAATGTCGTGGAGGCCAGTGTCTGACTTTCGCTTTGGATGGAAACACCTTCTTTGGCTTCCAGGGCCTGATGCAAGCCTTCGGACAGGCGGCGCCCCGGCATGGTACGCCCGGTGTGTTCATCGATCAGCACAACCTGATCGTTCTGTACGATGTACTCGACATCCTTATGGAACAACGCATGTGCCCGCAACGCGGAATTGACGTGGTGCATCAAGGTAAGGTTGTTGGCGGCGTAAAGATTCTGCTCGGGCTCCAGCAATTTGGCGTTGATCAGCAGGTCTTCGATGTGCTGATGCCCGGTTTCTGTCAGTTCGACCTGACGGGTTTTCTCATCGACGATGTAGTCGCCTTCCCCACCTTCTGTCTGTGGCTTGAGTTTGGTGATCAGGTTGTTCATGCGCTTGTAAAGCTCGGAACTGTTTTCAGCGGCACCAGAGATCACCAGCGGTGTACGCGCCTCGTCGATCAAGATCGAGTCCACCTCGTCCACGATGGCGAAATATAAAGGACGCTGGACTTTGTCGCGCACACTGAGCGCCATGTTATCGCGCAGATAATCAAAGCCGTATTCGTTGTTGGTGCCGTAGGTGATGTCCGCCGCATAGGCCTCCCGCTTGGATTCAGCGGGCTGCATGGACTGGATGACACCAACGGTCATTCCCAGGAATTCGTAGATGGGTGCCATCCAGCGGGCGTCACGGTTGGCGAGATAGTCGTTGACCGTGACGATGTGCACGCCCTGGCCAGTCAAGGCATGCAGGTAAGCAGGCAGCGTGGATACCAGGGTTTTACCTTCACCGGTACGCATTTCAGCAATGTTGCCTTCGTGCAGTGCCATGCCACCAATCAACTGCACATCAAAATGGCGCATGGACAGCACGCGGCGGCCAGCCTCGCGCACCGTGGCAAAGGCTTCCGGCAGCAGGCTTTCGAGGGTCTCTCCCGCGGCCAGGCGCTGGCGGAACTCCACTGTTTTTTGCTTCAGGTCCTCGTCACTCAATTTTTGCCAATCAGGCTCGAGCGCGTTGATACGCGCCACAATCTTGCCCATGCGCTTGAGTTCGCGCTCATTTTTTGAGCCGAACAAGACTTTCATCAACTTACCGATCATGTGAATTACCGTTACAGAAAAATCAGGTCGCAACAAATTGAACACTTGTCAGCGGGGCTGGCAAGTAAACAGGAAGGTGCTTGGCAAAGCAAGCGAGAGGGGGAAATGTCAGCGGCTGGCGCGGTGTATATAGGTCGCCGGGTCTATGGCCCGGCCATGCTTGAAAACCTCAAAATGCACATGAGGCCCTGTGGAACGCCCTGTGGAACCTACGAGCGCGATGATCTGGCCCTTTTTGACCACATCGCCCACGTTCACCAGGTTGGATTTGTTGTGGGCATAGCGCGTGACATAGCCGCCACCATGGTTGACCTCGACCAGGTTGCCGTATTCACGCAACCTGGCGGAACGGGTCACCACACCAGCCGCTACCGCGATAATTTCGGTGCCTTCTTTGGCAGAAAAATCTATACCGTTATGGAAAGCCACCCTGCCGCTGAAAGGATCGGTGCGACGGCCGAAGCGGGAGGATACCCAACCCTTGGCCACCGGGCGTCCGGCGACAAAGATATCGTCTTCCAGTTTGCGCTTGGCAAGCAGGGATTCGAGGATTTCCAGCTGCTGCTGGCGGTCATCGATCTGGTTGGAGAGGCTGTCGACAACGGAGAGAAAATCGGGGGGAATATAGGGTTCAGCCTGGGTTTCCGGTCCACCCACGGCGGTGGGCGAGGAAAAATCGAACTCGCCCTGCTCCAGTTGGGCCATGGTCACCAGTCGCTCGCCCAGCGCATCCAGCCTGACCAGGCGGGCCTGGAGTTCACCCATTTTGAGCGTTACCGCCCCCATTTGGGTCTTGGCCTCCTGGCGGATTTGCTCGACTTCCTGCTTTTGTATGGCCAGCGCGTTTTCCCAGGCCCTGAGGGATTCCGCATTGATGCGTTCGTTTTTGTCAGCCGCCGTCAGCCAGTTGTATCCCAGGGCGCCAAATGCGGCCGGAACACCCAGCATACAGACGGACAGAAGCAGGCGCGTCCAGCCACCCAGGGTGATGCTGCGCGTCTGCTTGTGATTTTTACTGACAATAATAATTTTCATAGGCCAGATGCTAGCGGATTGGCTTTCTCGACCGGCGAGGTGCAATCGGCATTTTCGAACTCTTTTTTAGAACAAAATTCTCGTGAACACCCCTTTTTATTCTTATTTTGAATAAAAAGAACAATCCCATATGCGATAAATCCTATGACCAACGCATTGCCCGGATCAAAAATGGCGAGAAAGGTATAACAAGCTCGGCGCCATAAGCCTTTGGCGCGACAGGGCGGGAATATCGCATAGATAAATGGCAATTGCCAACAAAATTTCTGTGACGGATAAATGCCATATTTTGATGATTTTGGCGCCAATCGGCGCCAAATCAGGGAGGAAAAGGGGCGTTCAGGCGATTTAGCGGAAGATCACACCGCCATCAAGGGCTTGAGGTAGCTGATGGGAACGGTTTCATCATCGTCAAACGTCACCACTTCCCAGGCATCTTCCTGAGCAATCAGCTGGCGCAGGGATTTGTTGTTCAGGCCATGGCCCGACTTGTGGGCCTTGTACTCGCCAATGAGGCTGTTACCCAGCAGGTACAGGTCGCCAATCGCATCCAATACCTTGTGTTTGACAAACTCGTCCTCGTACCGGAGGCCATCCTCGTTCAGGATACGGTAGTCATCGACCACAATCGCATTGTCGATGCTGCCTCCCTTGGCCAGGCCCTTGGAGCGCAGATATTCGATTTCGTGCATGAAACCAAAGGTGCGGGCACGGCTGACTTCCTTGACAAAGGAGCTGCTGGAGAAATCCACCGACGTACTCAGGCTGCGGCCATGGAATACCGGGTGATCAAAATCGATGGAAAACGTGACTTTGAATCCTTCAAAAGGCAGGAATGCGGCCTGCTTGTCGCCTTCCTGTATCACCACCGGTCTTTTGATACGGATGAATTTCTTGGGAACCGCCTGCTCCTGGATACCCGCCGACTGAATCAGGAACACAAAGGGGCCGGCGCTGCCGTCCATGATGGGCACCTCGGCGGCGCTCACCTCGACAACGGCATTGTCTATGCCCAGGCCAGCCATCGCCGCCAGCAGGTGCTCCACCGTGGAAACACGCACATCACCGTTCACGAGGGTGGTGGAAAGGGTAGTCTCACCCACGTTCTCGGCTTTTGCGTGGATTTCCACTGGCGGGTTCAAGTCGACACGACGAAAGATGATTCCCGTATCAGCGGCTGCGGGCAGCAGGGTCAGGTAGATCTTTTCACCGGTATGGAGGCCGACACCCGTAGCGCGGATAGCATTTTTCAACGTACGTTGTTTGATCATCAGGTCAATAACTCAGTTGTAAGGCGAATCCCGGGCAACCTGGAAACAGGCAGCGGGAAATGCGCGCATGGTACCAATTTACAGAGGGCTTAGCCACACGGCCAAGCCACACCATTTTTTATCGCCCCCATAGTCCGGAGCCTGCCAGGCGGCTCACAGACTGGTCGGATCAGTCCGCCTGGCGACGCAAAAACGCCGGGATATCCAGGTATTCCATTTGTGCATCGCTTGCTTGCGCGAGGGCGGCGCCACTGCTGGCAGCGGCTTTGCGCAGATGGGCAGGACGATCCAGCGCACTGTAGTCGATCTGGCCATTGGGGCGGCGGGTATTGTCCACGACGACCTTGGTCGGTGCGGCGTTTCTGTTGTCGGCAACCGCATGAGCGCCCAGTCCGGTGGCAACCACGGTAACGCGCAGTTCGTTGGTCATTTCCGGATCGATGACGGTACCCACCACCACAGTCGCATCGGGTGAAGCGATTTCCTGAATGGCATTGCCGACTTCAGCGAATTCACCGACGGACAGATCAATACCCGCGGTGATATTGACCAGCAAACCACGCGCTCCGTTCAATTGGACATTCTCCAGCAGCGGGCTGCTGATGGCGGCAAGCGCGGCTTCCCGCGCGCGGTTTTCGCCAGTGGCCGCGCCAGTACCCATCATCGCCATGCCCATTTCGGACATGACTGTGCGGACGTCAGCAAAGTCGACGTTGATCATACCCGGACGGATGATCAGATCCGCAATGCCCTGAACAGCACCCAGAAGCACATTGTTGGCGGCCTTGAAAGCATCCAGCAGGCTGGACGACTTACCGAGCACGGACAACAGCTTTTCGTTGGGGATGGTGATCAGGGAATCCACGCGGTCCTGCAATTCCTTGATACCGGCGTCCGCGATGGTCATGCGCTTGCGCCCCTCGAAGGGGAAGGGCTTGGTTACTACCGCGACCGTCAGGATACCCAGATCCTTGGCCACTTCCGCAACCACAGGCGCACCACCGGTGCCCGTGCCACCGCCCATGCCCGCGGCGATGAATACCATATCGGCGCCGCGCAAGACTTCCGCGATGCGCTCGCGGTCTTCCAGCGCCGCCTGACGGCCCACTTCCGGATTGGCGCCCGCACCCAGCCCCTTGGTCATGTTGTGACCCAGCTGCAACACCGTGCGCGCATCAATATCCTTCAGCGCCTGGGCATCGGTATTGGCACAGATAAATTCCACGCCTTCGACACCGTTGGCGATCATGTGCTTGACGGCATTACCGCCACCACCGCCAACACCAACGACCTTAATCACCGCATTCTGTTGAATACTATCGACAAGTTCAAACATGGCTTTTCCCCTTTCCCTTACAAGTTTGTTGAAATGAACAGTTTGGATAACGCTTACCGTTAAAACGTATTTTGAAACAGGCGCTTGATACGCCCAAGCAACGACTGCTGGTGTTCCTTACCGTGCTGATGGACACGATGACCATCCTGATGCTGTTTCATGGCGTAGAGCAAAAGCCCCACGCCCGTGGAATAAATCGGGTTGTTGACAATATCGCGCAACCCCCGGATGTTCTGCGGTGCTCCCAGGCGAACCGGCATATGAAAGATTTCTTCAGCCAGTTCAATGACGCCTTCCATTTTTGAAGTACCTCCCGTCAGGACGATGCCGGCTGCGATCAGATCCTCATAGCCGCTGCGGCGCAATTCGGACTGCACCAGGGTAAAAAGCTCGTCGTAACGCGGCTCCACCACTTCTGCCAATGCCTGGCGCGACAGGTCGCGCGGTTCACGGTCACCGACACTCGGCACCTTGATGGTTTCCTCCGGACTGGTGAGCTTGGCCAGGGCGCAGGCATACTTGATCTTGATTTCCTCGGCATTCGGCGTCGGCGTGCGCAGCGCCATGGCAATATCATTGGTTACCTGATCACCGGCAATGGGGATCACCGCTGTATGGCGGATGGCACCATCCTTGAAAATGGCGATATCTGTTGTGCCGCCACCGATGTCCACCACACAAACGCCCAGTTCTTTTTCATCTTCGGTCAACACCGCGTAGCTGGAGGCGAGCTGCTCCAGGATGACATCCTCGACTTCCAGCCCGCAGCGGCGAATGCATTTTTCAATGTTCTGCACGGCATTGACCGCACAGGTCACCAGGTGAACCTTTGCCTCCAGGCGCACACCCGACATGCCCAGGGGTTCTTTGACACCATCCTGGTCATCGATCAGGAATTCCTGCGGCAGGATATGGAGAATCTTCTGGTCCGCCGGAATGGCAACGGCCTGGGCAGCATCGATAACCCGCTCCAGGTCCTGCGGAAATACCTCGCGGTCCCGTATCGCCACTATGCCGTGGGAGTTGAGGCTGCGAATATGACTGCCCGCAATGCCCGCATACACGGAATGTATCTGGCACCCGGCCATCAACTCCGCCTCTTCAACCGCCCGCTGGATCGACGCGACTGTCGATTCGATGTTGACCACCACACCTTTTTTCAGCCCCGTGGAGCGGTGAGAGCCTATTCCGACAATCTCCAGATCCCCTTCCGGAGTGATAGCGCCGACAATGGCCACAATCTTGGATGTGCCTATGTCCAGGCCAACAATCATTTTGTTGTCACTCGCGCTCGCCATGGATGTAACCTCTTTGTTGTTTACCCGTTTTCACCTTGCCGGGTTTAACAAGTCATCGTTTGCTGTTGATTCAGGCTGCCACTCGACAGCCACTCCATTGGTGTAACGCAGGTCCAGGGTACGCACCTCGCTCCAGCGTTCACGCAGATGCCTGTCGTACACCGCCATGAACCGCCGGACCTTTTCCATCACCTGGTCCCGGCCTATGACCAAGGCCACATCGCCCCTCAAGGTCAAGCGCCAGGATTTTTTGGCATCGGACTTGAGTGCAACCACCTCGAGCCCGCGCGTGCGCAACAAGCGCGATACATCCTGGTACTGGCGCAGAATCGCTTCCGCATCCGCCGTCTCGCCCTGCAGCCAGGGCAAGGCCGCCAGCTGACTGGTATCAGCCACGGTGATGATTTCACCGCGCTGGTTCATGAAACCCTGCTCGCCCCAGCGGGCAATGGGTTTTTGCTCCACAATCTTGACCACCAGCGTATCCGGCCAACGGCGCCCCAGGGCCGCGTACTCCACCCAGGGATCGGATTCCAGCACCGCCTTCAGGTGCATCAGGTCCAGTTGCAGAAAATCCTCATTGAGCTCAGCACTGATCAATTCCATGGTGCGGACCTTGCTCACGTGGAGAAACTCTCCCTCGACCGCCACGCTGGTGAGCGGCCTTTCCAACAGCTCACGCAACGGCTCGGCGCCAAAATAAATTCCCGCTCCGAACGTACCCAGCAACGCCAAAATACCCAGGCCACGCCACCAGGAGCGCAGATCGCGATCCGGCTGCCCGTCTTCACTCACGCCGCGCGGCATCACCTTGTGATAGCCGCGCGGTCTGCGCAACGCCTGCTCCGCCGGATTGCGCTGATGCCTGCCGCCCAACTCGGGGCGCGCCACTATGGGCTCATGAGCGACAATTCTTTCATCCATCATCACTTACAGGCTGGCCCGCAAAATGGCCAGGATCAGTTGCGTAAAAGACAATCCCTGCGCACGCGCCGCCATGGGTACCAGGCTGTGACTGGTCATGCCCGGTACCGTGTTGACTTCCAGCAAATAGAAATTGCCGTCACGATCCGCCATGACATCCACCCTGCCCCAGCCACGGCAGCCAACGGCTGAAAAAGCAGCCAGTGCCAGTTCGCGCAATCGTGACTCGTCAGCAGGTGCAAGACCGCAGGGGCAGTGGTAACGCGTGTCCTCGGCAATGTACTTGGCATCAAAGTCATAGAAACTGTGATGCGTTTCGAGCCTGATGGGAGGCAGCGCCTCACCATCCAAAATGGCGATCGTATATTCAGCACCCACAATCAAACGCTCGGCCAACACGCAAGCGTCATATTCGGCAGCGCGTGCATAGGCCTCCTGCAAACCATGCGGGTCGCTGACGCGGGCCATGCCGATGCTGGAACCCTCATGAGCAGGCTTGACCATGACCTCGCCACCCAGCTCTTTCAGCGTCTTCTCCCAATCCGTACCGGATTGTAAAACCGCAAAATCCGGCGTCGGCAGATTCACACCCCGCCACAGGTGCTTGGTGCGCAATTTATCCATCGCCAGGGCCGAGGACTGCACATCGCTGCCGGTATAAGGAATACCAAGGTATTCGAGTACGGCCTGTATGCGCCCATCCTCACCGCCCGGGCCATGCAGCGCGATAAAAGCCCGATCCAGTCCGGCAGATTGAATCATGCCGATCGCATCATCACCCAGGTCCAGGGCAACATGTTCAACGCCGGCCTCAACCAAGGCCGCGGCGACGGCGGCACCGGTCTGCAATGAAATTTCACGCTCTGCGGATCGACCGCCATAAAGCACACCCACCCGTCCCAATGCCTGGCGGAATTCGTCGCTGATGGGCAATTGAATGACTGACATCTCAACCTCTACTGCAAACCGCGCCTGGCCAGTTCGGGAGCCAGGGCCCCCACATTGCCGGCGCCCTGTGTAATGACCAGATCACCCGCGCGCACCAGGTCCTTGATGATTACCGGTACACCATCTATCTGTTCAACAAAAATAGGTTCTATCGTCCCGCGTGCCCGTATGCTGCGGCACAGATGGCGGCTGTCGGCACCGGGAATCGGATCTTCGCCCGCGCTGTAGACCTCCAGCATGACCAGCGCATCGACACTGGAAAGCACTTCGACAAAATCCTCATAGAGGTCGCGTGTCCGCGTATAGCGGTGGGGCTGGTAGACCATGACCAGGCGGCGATCCGGCCAACCATCACGCACCGCTTTGACAACCGCCGCCACTTCACGCGGGTGGTGGCCGTAATCGTCCACCAGCAGGGCATCGCCATCGCCCACGGCGAACTGACCGTACACCTGGAAACGGCGGCCCACCCCCTGGAAATTCGCCAAGCCTTCCTGAATGGCGGCATCGCTGATGCCTTCATCCGTGGCAACGGCAATGACCGCCGTCGCGTTGAGCACATTGTGGATACCGGGAATGTTGAGGCGCACGGCCAGGGGTTTATCACTGCCGGGGCGCAAGACATCGAATTCCGTGTGCATACGGTCCTGGCGAATATTGACCGCACGGAAATCACAGCCTTCACCAAAACCATAGGTCAGCACAGGACGGGATATTTCCGGAATGATCTCACGCACCACCGGGTCCTCCGCGCAGAGAACGGCCAAACCGTAAAACGGCAGATTGTGCAGGAACTCGACAAAGGTTTTTTTCAGGCGGGAGAAATCGCCACCATAGGTTTCCATATGATCCGCATCAATATTGGTCACTATGGCAACCATGGGTTGCAGGTGCAGGAAGGAAGCATCGCTCTCATCCGCTTCGGCCACCAGATAGCGGCTGGCCCCAAGCTGCGCATTGGTACCCGCGCTGTTGACAAGGCCGCCGATAATAAATGTCGGGTCCTGTTTGGCCGCCGCCAGCACGGCTGCCATCAGACTGGTCGTGGTGGTTTTTCCATGGGTTCCGGCCACCGCGATGCCATGGCGGTAGCGCATCAATTCGCCCAGCATTTCCGCGCGGCGCACTACCGGAATGCGGCGCTCACGCGCGCTCAGCAGTTCCGGGTTTTCGGCATGCACGGCACTGGAGTTGACGACCACATCAGCACCGGTGACATGGTCTTCACTGTGGCCGATAAAAATGCGCGCGCCCTTCCGCTGCAGGCGCTCAGTCACACTGGAGTCCTTGATGTCGGAACCGGAAATTTCATAACCCTGATTCAACAACACCTCGGCAATACCGCTCATACCGGCACCACCGATACCAATAAAATGGATACGGCGAATACGCCGCATCTCGGGCACCGTGTAATGGTTTACCGCTTTATCCACCGACAACCTCCGCACAATAGTCCGCCATCCGGCGGGCGGCATCCGGCAGCGCAAGGGTTCTGGCCCTTTCTGCCATTGCCAATAATGTTTCCCGGTCGCGCAGTTCTGTCAGCAGCAAGGTCGCCAATTTCTCGGCGGACAACTCACTCTGCTGATATACCAGCGCAGCATCCGCGTCTCCCAGATAACGGGCGTTGAACCACTGATGATTATCAATGGCGTTAGGTAAAGGAATCAGCAAGGACGCCACACCAGCCACCGCGATTTCCGCCAGCGTCAAGGCACCGGCACGGCAGATAACGACATCCGCCCAGGCATAGGCCGCCGCCATATCATCGATAAAAGCCTCAACCCGCCCATCGACATGCCGTTGCTGATAAAGCTCCCGGGTTTGCTCGACATGCTGGCGTCCGGCCTGGTGCCATACCTCGGGCCGTTCTTCCGCGGGCAGTTGGCCCAATGCCGCGGGCAACAACCGGTTGATCGCCTGGGCACCCAGGCTGCCACCCAATACCAGAATCCTTAACGTCGCTTTCTCGGCAAGCCGGGTCGTGTAACGGGCGCGGGGCTCCGGCAGCGCGGCAATGGCATCGCGCACCGGATTGCCGACCAATTGCCCATCAACCAATGCCTCGGGAAATGCCATGAGCCGATGCCGGGTCACGCGCATCAGCAGGCGGTTGGTGGTTCCCGCCACAGCATTCTGTTCATGGATCACCAGGGGCTTGCCAAGCAGGCGGGCAGCCAGGCCACCAGGACCTGACGCAAAGCCACCAAAGCCCACCACCAGGTCAGGCTGCTCCTGCCTGACGAGTTGCAACGCTTGCCCCAAGGCCAGCAGGATCATGAAAGGCGCTTTGATCAAACCGATCAAGCCCCGGCCACGCACGCCTTCCACGGACAGAAAATGCAAGGTGATGCCAGCCTCGGGAACCAACCGCGCCTCGATACCTTTCGCGGTGCCCAGCCACACCAGGCGTGCGCCCCGCTGACGCAAAACCTCGGCCAATGCCAATGCAGGGAAAACATGCCCGCCGGTGCCGCCGGCCATGATCATCACGCAACGATTATCGAGATTCGTCATGATGCGTCTCCCAGGGCTTCACTACCGCGCCGCTGGCGCGCAGGGGCAAAGCCGACAGAGGAAAATCCACCACGCAATTCCCAATGGGCGCGCATCACAAACGCCATCAACATGCAACTGATCAGCAAACTGCTGCCACCATAACTGATGAAAGGCAAGGTCAATCCCTTGGTGGGAAGGAGGCCCGAGGCCACGCCCGCATTGATAAAGACCTGCACCGCGAACAGGATGGCGATGCCAAAGGTCGCCAGTGCCGCAAAGACCCGGCCGTTTTGCAGGTTCAAGCGCGACAACAGGAGTATGCGTGCTATCAACCAGACGAACAGCAGGAGCAGGAGCACGGCACCCACCAGGCCAAATTCCTCGGCGATGATGGCGAACACAAAATCCGTATGGGCTTCCGGCAAAAACAACAATTTCTGCAAGCTGTTGCCCAATCCCAGGCCAAACCATTCGCCACGGCCAAAGCCGATCAGGGATTGTGTCAGCTGGTAACCGGTATTGAACTGGTCAGACCAGGGATCGAGAAAGGTGATGAGGCGCTGCATCCGATAGGGCGAGAAAACGGCCACCGCGCCCAGCAATCCCACTCCGAGCATGATCAGCAGCAGAAAATGCCAGAGGCGCACGCCGGCGATGAACATCATGGCGAAGACCGTTGCGCAAAGTACCACCGAACTACCAAAATCCGGCTCCAGCAACAAGAGTAATGCCATCAACCCCAGAACCATCAAGGGTTTCAAAAAGCCTTGCAGGCCGGCATGCAATTCCTGATAACGACGGGCAAAAAAGCTGGCGAAGTAAACCACCGCACAGAATTTTGCGATTTCCGATACCTGTATCGACATAAAACCAAGGCTCAGCCAGCGCTGGCTGCCATTCACTTTTTTGCCGATGCCGGGGATCAGCACGATGACCAATAGTGCCAAGGTCAGGATCAGCAGGTAGCCACTGTAACGCTGCCAGACACTCATGGGGATACAGACCACAAAGAGTGACAGGCAGAATCCCATCATCAGAAAAATGCCGTGGCGCCGGGCAAAATACCAGGCGTCCCCTTGATAATTGGCGGCAGCAAAGGCAATGGAGGCAGACGCCACCATAACCAGCCCGATGGACATCAACAGCAACCACAGATTCAGCAGCTGCCAATCGATGCGGGCGCCCATCGGGCCGTATATGCTTGACGTGGACATCATGACGCCAATGCCTCCGCCGCCGCACAAAACTCGCGCCCGCGATGTGCATAGTTATCGAACATGTCGAAACTTGCACAAGCTGGCGATAATAAAACAGCATCACCCGGTTGCGCCGCGCCATAGGCGGCAGTGACAGCCTCTTTCATACTCATCGCATGAATGACGGGAATCTGGTCGTCGACCGCCTGTTCAAGCAGGCACGCATCGCGTCCGATCAGCACCAGAGCCCGCACCCGACCGATCAGCACCGGAATGAGCTCACGGAAATCCGCTCCCTTGCCCTCGCCTCCGGCGATCAATACCAGTTGTGCCGGTTGCCGTTCCAATCCCTGCACGGCAGCGATGGTGGCGCCAATATTGGTGCCTTTGGAATCGTTGAAAAAATCCACGCCGTTTTTGGCCGTCACCCACTCGCAACGGTGAGGCAGTCCACGGAATTCACGCAAGGTATCGAGCATCGCTTCCATGGGAAGTCCCGCGGCATGACCCAAGGCAAGCGCGGCCAGTGCGTTATCCAGGTTGTGTTTGCCACGGATTCGCAACGCACTGGCAGGCAACAAGGGTGTGAACTGCCAAGCCAGCCAGGTTTCACCAGCCTCTTCCAGCACACCAAAATGATGGAACTCGGCGGGGCCACCAAAAGTGATGGGCTTTGCGCCCTGGGCCAGGGGCGGTTGCGTCAGGGGATCGCGCCGATTGAATACCAATCGCTCCGCACCATAATAAACACGCAGCTTGGCGGCATGATAGGCCTGCATATCGGGATAGCGGTCGAGGTGATCCGCGCTGATATTCAAAATACAGGCAACCTTGGCTCCCAGGCGCTCGACGGTTTCCAACTGAAAGCTGGATAACTCCAGGACATACAGCTGCATGCCATCATCAAGCAGTTCCAACGCGGGTGTACCCAGGTTACCGCCAATACCAACACGAAGTCCGGCATTCTTTGCCATATCGCCAACCAGGGTCGTCACCGTGCTTTTGGCATTGGAACCCGTGATGGCAATCAGGGGAGCACGGGCTTCTCGAATAAAGAGAGTAATGTCACCAATGAGAGGAATACCCGCCTGGCGCGCGGCCACCAGGGCAGGATCTGTCAGCGCAATGCCGGGGCTCACAATGATTTCATCGGCAAGCAGCAGCCGCTCGGTATCGAGCGGCCCCAGATGCAAGGGAACCTGGGAAAATTCAGCCTCGACCTGCGCCAACTGTGGTGGCTGCTCGCGGGTATCGAACAACATGAAAGCTTCATGCCGGCGCGCAAGATAGCGCGCAACCGACAACCCGGTCACCCCGGTGCCGATCACGGCTTTCAGCTTGCTGCTTGCTATCACCTGCGCCACTGTCAGTTACTCATCGACTCATCAACGAAGCTTGAGGGTTGCCAGACCCACCAGTACCAGCACCACACTGATAATCCAAAAACGCACGATCACACGCGGCTCCGGCCATCCCTTGAGTTCAAAGTGATGATGGATGGGAGCCATGCGGAATATTCGGCGGCCAGTCAATTTGAAGGACACCACCTGGAGGATGACGGAAACCGTTTCCAGGACAAAAATGCCACCCATGATGAACAGCACGATCTCATGGCGAATGATCACGGCCATAACACCCAGGGCCGCCCCCAGCGCCAGGGCACCGACATCGCCCATGAAGACTTGTGCGGGATAGGTGTTGAACCAGAGAAAACCCAACCCGGCACCGATCAACGCGCAACAGAAAACCACCAGCTCACCAGCACCAGCGACGTAGGCGATTTGCAAGTACTGCGCAAACTTCACATTGCCGGCAAGATAGGCAATCAAACCCAGTGCCGCACCCACCATCACGGTGGGCATGATCGCCAGACCATCCAGGCCATCGGTAAGGTTTACCGCATTGCTGGTGCCCACGATCACAAAGTAGGTGAAGACGATGTAAAAAATCCCCAGGTCCAGGGCCACATTTTTGAAGAAGGGAATAAAGAGCTGCGTTTCCACCGGACTTGCCGCTGTGACATACAGGAATATCGCCGCCCCCAGGCCAATCACCGATTGCCAGAAGTATTTCCATCGACCGGGCAGTCCCCGGCTGTTGCGCAGGGCGACCTTGCGGTAGTCATCCACCCAGCCCACGGCGCCAAACAGCAAGGTCACCACCAGCACCAGCCATACGTAGCGATTATTGAGGTTGGCCCACAGCAGGGTGCTGATGGCAATCGCGGTAAGGATCAGCGCACCGCCCATGGTAGGTGTGCCGGACTTGCTCAGATGGGTTTGCGGACCATCGGCGCGTATCGCCTGGCCGATCCGCATTTCATTCAGGCGGCGGATGACCCAGGGGCCCAGCAGCAGTGAAATACCCAGCGCCGTCAGCACCCCCAAAATGGCGCGCAGGCTCAGGTACTGGAACACGGCAAAACCGCGCACATAGTCCTGCAGATATTCAGCCAGCCAGTAGAGCATCAGTGCGCATCCCCGTGTGAGTGTGGTGTTGGCTCGCACAGCGCACGGACCACCTGATCCATGCGCGCGCTGCGCGAGCCTTTGATAAGCAATGTGGTATCCGGACCCAACAGCGATTCAAGGGCGGAGAGCATGTCGGACTGGGAGGTAAAATGGCGGGAGCCCGTGCCAAAAGCATCGGAGGCATGACGGCTCAGATCGCCCACGGTAAACATCAGCTTCAGGCCGTGCTGCCGCGCATAGCGTCCTGTTTCAGCGTGCAACTGCGCCGCTTCTTCGCCGAGCTCGGCCATGTCACCCAACACCAGGATGGATTTACCCGGCTGCGCCACCAACACGTCGATGGCCGCACGCACGGAGCCGGGATTGGCGTTATAGCTGTCATCGATGATCGAGGCGCCCGCCTTGCCAGGCTGACGGTTCATTCTGCCTGCAACTGGTACAAACGCCGCGAGGCCCCGCTGTATTTGTTCACCCGTCACCCCCACGGCCCGGGCACAGGCTGCCGCCATGAGCGCATTGCGCAGGTTGTGTTCGCCGGGGACGGCCATACGGACGGGAAAGCGTTCACCCGCAAGCACCAGCGTAAACGCCAGATGATCCGCCGCCAGATCGACATCGTCGGCATACACCTGAGCCTCACGTCCGGAGGTGCCATGGGCGGAGAGCGCCACACCGATCACCTCGCGCCCGGCCAGTTGCGCCAGCCACAAGGGTGCAAACGCATCATCCAGATTGACCACCGCACAGCCATCGGGCGCAAGGCCGTCATAGATTTCGCCCTTGGCGCGGGCCACGCCGTCGAGGGAACCAAAACCCTTGATATGGGCGGGCATGACATTGTTGATCATGGCAACCCTGGGGCGGGCGAGCTGGCACAGGTAGGCAATTTCACCCGGACCGCTGGCTCCCATTTCGATCACTGCATGAGTATGCCGTGCCTCCAACTGCAACAGGGTCAAGGGCACGCCGATATGGTTGTTGAAGTTGCCGCGCGTCGACAGGGTTTCTCCCACCTCACTCAATATCCGCGCAACCATGGTTTTCACGGTGGTTTTGCCGCTGCTGCCGGTAATTGCCACCAGGGGGCCGGTGAATGCATCGCGGTTGAGGCTGGCGATCTGCCCCAATGCCAGGAGGCTGTCACGCACCACCAGTTGCGGAATATCCAGCGAGGATCGATAGCCTTCGACCACCAGCGCGCAGGCGCCACGCTCGACGGCAACCGCCAGAAAATCATGCGCGTCAAAACGCTCACCGCGCAAAGCCACGAAAAGGTCACCGGGCTGGAGTTCACGGGTGTCGGTGCTCACACGGGTGAAAGCCGGATCATTGCCATGCAGTTCGGCATTCAAGGCGCGGCAGGCGCTGGCAACGCGCGACAGGTGAAGAGGATGGATCATGGACTCACCTCCCCCGGTGTCTCGCGCAGACGCGCCAGGCGGCGCTGGAGTGAGAGGCGTGCGTGTTTGATGTCACTGAATGGCAGGGTCTGGGTGGCAAAGATCTGGTAGTCCTCATGCCCCTTGCCGGCAATGACGACCAGATCACCCGCTCGCGCCTGCTGGACAGCCAGGTCTATGGCCTGCGCGCGGTCGGCGATTACCAGGCACCCGTGGCTGTTGTGCATGCCCCGCACGATATTCGCCGCGATGACTGCCGGGTCTTCGGTGCGGGGATTGTCATTGGTCACGATCACGTAGTCCGCCAACTGCTCGGCGATGCGGCCCATCAGGGGACGCTTGCCGGGATCGCGGTCGCCGCCACAGCCAAAGACAACCCACAGGCGGCCGGGCTGGTGTTCACGCAACGCCTTGAGGCAGTTCTCCAAGGCATCCGGCGTGTGGGCATAATCCACCACCACGCCGATATCCTGCGCTTGATCCAGGACAATCGCCTGCATGCGGCCAGGCGCGGGCGCGAGTTGCGGCATTTTCTCCAACACATCAGGCAAGGAAAAACCGCGCAGACAGGCGGCTCCCACCACGGCCAGAAGGTTGCTGAGATTGAACAGGCCCAGCAGACGGCTGCGCAATTCACCCTCGCCCCAGGGCGTCACTATCCAGGCGCGGATACCCTCCGCTGACAATTGATAATCTCGCACGTGAATGCTGGCCGAGGTGTCCTGCAAGGAGTAACTGAGCCCATTCACACTGACGGGTACCGCGGACTGGAGTTTGCGGGCCCAGGGATCGTCGGCATTGAACAGGGCGCAACGCAAACCCGGCATGCTCAGGAGTTTGGCCTTGGCTTTGCCATAGCTGGCCATATCGCCGTGATAATCCAGGTGATCCTGCGTCAGGTTGGTAAATATCGCACAGTCGATATGCACAGCGGCGACACGACCCTGCTCCAGGCTATGGGAAGACACTTCCATGGCCATGCTGTGCACACCCTGGTCCCTGGCTTCGGCGAGTAATCGCTGGCCGGCTATCGGGTCCGGTGTCGTGAGCCCCGTTGCCTGGAAAGCCTCGATCTGTTCTGCAAGCGACAGGCTCCCCGATTCGAGCACACCCGCACCCAGGGTGCCCAGTACCCCGGCCTTGCCTTGCATGAGCGCAAACAACTGGCCCAGCAGCAGGCTACAGGTGGTTTTGCCATTGGTACCGGTCACACCGGTCACGCGCATATCCGCGCTCGGGTCCTGATAAAAACGTGCAGCCAATGCACTCAACCGCTGACGCAAATCCGGCACCGCAACCAAGGGAACCTCGCCTCGCCACTCCACTGCCTGGGCGGCGGAACCGGCTTCCACCAGCACCGCCACAGCACCGCGTGCCAACGCCTGGTCGATAAACTGGCGGCCATCCACCCGGTCGCCCGCCACGGCGATAAACACGTCACCCGGCATGAGCTTGCGCGAGTCCAGCGCCAAGCCATTGAGCGGAAGGTCGGCAGCGGCTGCCAGGATCGCTTCGGGCAATAGTTGCCCCAGCGTGAAAGACGCAGGAGACGCATTGGCTGGCATCACGTTACTGGCCTCCCTGGGGTTTCGGGCCGGGACACGGGCTTGGATGGCCTGGCCAGGTTTTCCCGCTGCTTTGGCGGCACATGCAGCATGCGCAAGGCGCCTTCAGCCACCCGGGAAAACACGGGAGCTGCCGCAAGCCCGCCGGAATAGACTTCTTGCCTGGGCTCATCGATCACCACCACGGCCACGATCCGCGGCGACTCGGCAGGCGCCAATCCGGCAAAAAAGGCCATGTGGCGCCTGTCGTCATACCCTTGGGGGCCCACCTTGCGTGCCGTGCCGGTCTTGCCAGCCACGGTGTAGGAAATGGCGCGGGCACGGCTGGCCGTGCCTTCGCTGCTGGCCACGCGCATCAACATGGCGGTGACATCCCGGGTCAGTTCCTCGCTCACCACGCGCTCGCCCTCAGGCGGCTGATCGACGCGCAGTAACGAGACGGGACGCTTGACACCCCCGCTGGCAATGACCCCATAGGCCTGGGCGATCTGCAATACTGATGCATTCATGCCGTAACCGAACGCCAGGGTGGCCCGCTGGATCGGACGCCAGCGGCGATGGGCCGGCAGCAGGCCGGTGGCCTCGCCGGGAAAACCCGTGCCCAATGCCTGGCCGATGCCCAGGCGGGCATACATGTCGCGGATAACTTCCGGCTCCAGATCCAGGGCAACCTTGGTCATGCCCACCTGGCTAGACTTGGCGATTACCATGGACAAATCCAGGGTGCCGTAGTTGAGCGGGTCTTTCAGTGTTTTGGTGCCGACCTGGATGTAGCCGGGGCTGGTGTTGATCAGGTCGTGGGGCTTGAAGCGGCCGGTTTCCAGCGCGGCCATGACTGCCAGGGGTTTGACGGTGGAACCCGGCTCGACGTTATCGGTAATGGCCCGGTTGCGCAGGCCGGCGCCACGCGGGCTGGTGCGGTCATTGGGATTGAAGGATGGCTGATTCACCATCGCCAGCACCTCACCGGTCTTGGCATCCAGGATGACCAGCGATCCGGCCTTGGCGCCACTTTGCTCGATGGCATTCCGCAGCTCCCGGTGGGCGAGATATTGAAGGCGAAGATCGATGCTCAAGGTCAGGCTCTGGCCGGAGCGCGCGGCCTTGACCAGATCCAATTCCTTGACGGTGCGACCACGCAGATCCTTAAGTACCTGCTTGGCGCCGCTCTCGCCCGCCAGCCAGGCATCGTAGGCGAGTTCCATGCCTTCCTGACCCCGGTCATCGATATCGGTGAGCCCCACCAGATGAGCGGTCACCTCGCCAGCGGGATAGAAACGGCGGTATTCGGTCTGGCCGTAAACGCCCGGGATATCCAGGGCGAGCACATCCTCGGCGGCCTGGGGCGGCAGGTGGCGCTGCAAATACATGAATTCACGGCCGGCAAAGCGGGTGAGGCGGGATTCCAGCTCGGCACGGGGCAATCCCAGCGCCTGGGCCAGCTGTGCCCAGCGCTGTGGTGCCTGCACCAGGATGCGGGGATTCGCCCAGAGGGAGGTCACTTCTGTGCTGACCGCCAGGGGCTCGCCATTGCGGTCGGTGATGACACCGCGATACGCGGGAATGGTTTCCGTGCGCAGGGTGCGCGATTGCCCCTGGTCCTGGAGAAACGCAAAACCCCGGTCGTTGTTCGGCAACACCTGTAGCTTGGCCAAATGCCAGACGAGCGTAGCGATGGCTCCCACCAATACCACGGCAACCAGATAAAAGCGCCAGGAGGCGACGCGCAGGGGATGTCTGCTGCCGTTAGTGCTCATGGGCGGGCACCATGACAGTTTGCTCGACAGTGACCGGAATCATATCCAGTTGCTGGCTGGCGATGGTTTCAATCCGGCTATAGGCGGCCCAGGTGCTCTGCTCCAGCAGATACTGCCCCCACTCCACCTGGAGACCCGCCGCCTCCCGGCGCAGAGTTTCCAGCAGGTTGACCTGCTTGCGCACCTCCTGGGTGGATGCCACGACCCCCAGGCCGGAAACCAGAGCCAGCAGCCAAAGCGCAGCCAGCAAGAGCAGCACCGCGGGTGCTACTGCCGGACCTGACTGGCGTGGTTTCGCTGACATGAATAGCTCGCTGTTCCCAGAATATGAATGACTGTTGTTATGAACCCGGCACCCGAGGTGCCGTAACCAGGGCGTCCTAGCGTTTTTCCGCCACTCGCATGACCGCGCTGCGCGCACGGGGATTGGCTGCCACTTCGTCATCACCGGGCTTGACCGCCTTGCCGCAGGACTTCAACCGGCGGTTGAGCTGGTGTTCCCGCACCGGTAATCCCGGTGGCAGGGGATCGCCCTGTTCCTGGTGGCGTATGAAGCGCTTGACCAGGCGGTCCTCCAGGGAGTGGAAACTGATCACCACCAATCGTCCGCCCGGGGCCAATACCTCGAGTGCCTGATCCAACACAGCATCGAGATCCGCCAATTCGTTATTCACCTGGATGCGTATGGCCTGGAAGGCCCGCGTCGCCGGATGCTTGCCTTTTTCCCAGGCGGGGTTTGCCGCCTTGATCACGTCCGCCAGGTGCCCGGTACGGCTGAACGGGCGCTTGGCCCGCTCTGCAATCACAGCCCGTGCCATACGCCGCGCGAAACGCTCCTCGCCATAGTCCTTCAATACCTGGATGATCTCCGCCTCACCGGCGGTATTGACCCAGTCGGCGGCACTCTGGCCCCGCGTCTGGTCCATACGCATATCCAGCGGACCATCCTGCATAAAGCTGAAGCCGCGCTCGGCCTCATCCAATTGCGGCGACGACACCCCCAGATCCAGCAATACCCCCTGCACCTGACCGGCCATGCCAGCCTGGCTCACCCTGTCGGACAGTTCCGCGAAGGAGCCATGGGCTATGGCGAAACGCGGGTCCGAGCCAAAACGCTCCCGCGCAACACCAACCGCTGTCAGGTCCTTGTCGATGCCCAGGAGGCGTCCTTCCGGCGCCAGGGCTTCGAGAATACGGGCGCTGTGACCACCACGCCCGAAGGTGCCGTCCACATAGAAGCCCCTGGGATCGGTCATGAGTGCATCTACGGCTTCCTTCAACAGCACCGTGATGTGGGATTGATCCGTCACGGATACTCCTAGAGCGAGAGATTCTGCAGTTCGGGCGGTATCTCGCCATCGGCCGGCGTCTGCATTTGCTCAGCCCAGCGCTCCTCGCTCCAGATTTCAAACTTGTTGTTCAGCCCGACCAGGACGACCTTGCGGTCCATCTCGGCGTAGTCACGCAACGTGGGCGGTACCAGCAAACGGCCATTGGCATCCAGTTCCAGCAGCTGGCTGTTGCCGATCATCATGCGCTTGATGCGCTTGCAGCGCGGGTTCAGGTCCGGCAGTGCGCTGATCTGTTTCATGATGGGTTGCCAGTCGGGCTCGGTATACAGCAGCAGGCAGCGATCTTCACTGTTGGCGGTCATCACCACACGGCCGCCACAAAGCGCCGCCAACTCGTCGCGGACACGAGTCGGAATCGTCATGCGCCCCTTGGGGTCAACGCTGATGAAATGGCTGCCTGAAAACACGATTCACCACTGATCGATTGTTCAAAACCACAAAAAACCACTTAAACCCACTTTTTACCACTGTCGCACACTATAAATCCGGGCAAAGCAAAGTCAAGCGAACAAAATCGCGAAAAAGCACGAAAAATCAGGGGAAAAAACGCGAACACTGTGAGGATAAACAGGGTTTGCCGAGGGGTACCGAGAGGTGAAAAAGAGGATTTACAACACAGACAAGGAACATAGAGGCGAAACTTAATGTATTACATTAAGTTGGGGAATTTTTTTCGCTCATGAAGGGGATTTTTTATAAGCTGACGATCTATAAAACAGGAAAATCGGAGTCGGCCTGTAAGCCGGGTTCTGTCGTGGACAGTCATTCATCTGGGATATGTGTCGCCACATACCTCTAGCAACCTACCCGAACCCGATGCGGGCCGCACCAATGGGTTCCTATTTGGTCTTGCTCCGGGCGGGGTTTGCCATCGCCACAGACTGTTGCCAGCTGTGCGGTGCGCTCTTACCGCACCATTTCACCCTTACCGGCCGTAAACGGCTTAGGCGGTATACTTTCTGTTGCACTTTCCGTGGGCTCGCGCCCCCCAGGCGTTACCTGGCGCCCTGCCCTGTGGAGCCCGGACTTTCCTCCCCGGCGGACCGGAAGGCACTCATGAGAGCCTCCCAGTAGAACGCCGGAGCGACTGCCGAGCCGACTCCGAGTCGCCACACTAGCGGGCGAAGGATAAAAGTGCAAGAGCGAACAGGCGGCCACATACCACGCCAAGGCAATTATTTGCGCCAATCTTCGACGGATGTGGTATTCGCCTTGCAAAGCCGGATACTTTTGCTGGTAATTCGTGCGAGTTGCGCTATTACTTTAGGAAATCTGTTTCATCGGTCGGGCCCCGGTAAACGGGCAATGCGGCACAACGCGGACATTGAAAGCCACAGCCAGCCATACCGACCGCTACTCAGGCAAATCGAACAATAAAAAACACCCAGGAGGACTGTCGTGAAGGGTTATCCATTGCATCTGCTGGTATGCGCGATTGCCGGCTGTCATCTTGCATCCTCGGCCATGGCCCAGGGCCCGGCGCTGGAAGAGGTCTACGTGACGGCGCAAAAACGTACCCAGACCCTCAAAGAGGTTCCCATTTCGATCAACGCCATCGATGGCGACAAAATTGAAAAAAGCGGCATCAACAGCATCGAACGCATGGCCGACTACATCCCCAGTTTCAACATGACCCAAACGGGCATAGGAACCAATATCTCCATTCGCGGGATCACCTCGGGTGTCAACCAGGGCTTCGAGCAGTCCGCGGCCCAGTTTGTCGACGGTATCCACTTTGGACGCTCGCAACTGGCTCGCGCGCCCTTCCTCGATATCGAGCGTGTAGAGGTACTGCGCGGACCACAAAGCATTCTGTTCGGCAAAAACAGCACGGCCGGTGCCATCAGCGTCATTACCGCAAAACCCACGGAAGATTTTGAAGGCAGGATCTCCACCCTTTTCGAACCAGAGCACCGCGAGCGGGATGTGCGCCTGATCGTGTCCGGCCCCCTCAGCGATACGCTGTCCGGACGCCTGGCGGTCATGGATCGCAAGTTGGGTGGTTATTTTTACAATACCACCCTGAACCGCGACGAATCGGCCGACAAGGAGCGGGTAATCCGCGGAACATTGTTATGGCGGCCCACGGATGACTGGTCCATCACCCTCAAAGTGGAGGATGGCTCCTTCGACAGCGATGGGCGCAACATCGAAGTGATCAAGCCGGTGGAAAACCCTATTCCGGGACGCCCCACCCTGCCCTATTCCAATATCCTTGAGCTGTTGACCGCAGGCGAGTACCGGCTGGATACCCACCAGGATTTCAAACGCCAATCCAACGGTGATTACAGTTACAACGATACGGAAAATGCCACTTTCACGATCGAAACCGGCATTGGCGATCATGTGCTGACCGCCATCACCGGCTACAACGCCTACACCTACGAGGAACTTTGCGACTGTGATTTTACCGGCGCATCGGGATTCAACATCCTGTCCAATGAGGACTACAGCCAGATCAGCCAGGAAATCCGTATCGTTTCGCCGGAAGACCAGACCATCAGTTACATCGGCGGTATCTTCTATCAAAAAAGCGACCTCGAGTTTCACGACGCCATACGGGTGCCGGCCGACAGTGTGATTCCCACCGCGCTCACCAGTTCGTTCGGCGCGGCCGCCAATCTGTTGCGGGGCGCTGCAACCGAGCGTAACTTCACGCAGGACACGGAGATCAGTGCGATCTTCGCGCAATTGACCTGGAGTTTTCTCGATCAGACCCGGGCGATTTTTGGGGCGCGCTACACCTATGAGAGCAAGAAGGCGTCGCGCCACCAGTACCATGTCGACAATGATGGCAACGCCCTGCCCCAGGGAACCATCACCGATCCCTACAACCAGCTGTGGAGTGCCTTCCTGATCGATCCCCACCGGATCAACGGCAACCGCAGTGAGTCCAGCCTCACACCCTTGATCACCGTGCAGCACGACCTGAACTCCACCGACATGGTCTATCTGAGCTTCACCACGGGCTACAAATCCGGTGGCTTCGACGTGCGTGCCAACGCCGCGCCCAATGATCTGGGCGGTATCTTCAATGGCCCGGCGCCCATCCCCAATATCGAAGGCACCTGGGAATTCGACGAAGAAAAGGTGCGCAACTATGAATGGGGTGGCAAGTTCCTGCTGGCCGGTGGTTCAGCCGAGCTGAATGCGGCCATCTTCCGCTCGGAATTCCGTGATATGCAGACCAGCCAGTTTGACGGCAGCCTGAGCTTCAATGTCACCAATGCGGGCGAAGCCGTCGTCCAGGGCATCGAACTGGATGGCCGCTGGGCGCTGACCAGCGCCTTGATGCTGCGCGGCGGTGCTGCCTATCTGGACTTTGAGTACACCAACTTCCCCAATTCCCAATGCTACTTTGGCCAGCCTGACAACATCGCTCCTATCGGTGACGGCGTGTGCGATGCAACGGGGCAGCGCCGTGAGTACACGCCCAAATACCAGGGCAACCTGGGTATCGATTACGACATCGAGCTCGGGCGGGGACTCCGGCTCAGCAACACGCTCGACCTGATATACAGCGACAAATACACCGCCACACCCTCGTTGGACCCGCGCCTCGTCCAGGATGCCTATCTCAAGGTGAACGCCCGCATCGCACTGAGTGGACGTGATGACGCCTGGGAGCTGGCATTGGTCGGGAAGAACCTGACGGACGAAACCATCATCACCTACGCCAATGGCCTGCCGGTTGCCAGCGTGTTGACACAAGGGACCGGCAGCGGGTTCTATGCATTTTACGAGCGGCCACGCAGCATCGCCTTGCAAGGTACCCTGAGGTTCTGAGCAACAACCCTGTTAAAAACAAAAAGGCGAAAAACCTGGGGGTTTTTCGCCTTTTTTCTATCATGCCTCAACCATTCTCATCGCTGACGGCGGTCCCTGTTCAGCCACCCTGTTCACTGATCGCCCATTGATACAAGAGATTCTTTTTCAGCCCCGTAAGCCTGGCACCGATGACAGCCGCCTGTTTCACCGGCATGGCCTCCAGCAAAATGCGCATTACCCGTTCGGTTTCCACATCTACCAGGGCATCGGCCCGCCTGGGAGCGCCCTGGACCAATAATACGATTTCACCGCGCTGCTGGTTCGAATCGCCGGCAATCCAGTCACGCAAGGCAGCCGCCGGGGCGGAATAGATCGTTTCAAAAGTCTTGGTCAACTCCCGGGCCATTACCAGTTCCCGTTCAGGACCAAAAACGTCCACCATGTCGGACACGGTTTCCAGAATCCTGTGCGGTGCCTCATAAAAAATCAGTGTGCGGTTTTCCTGGGCGAGCGATTCCAGGGCAGCGCGCCGGGCAACAGGTTTGGCGGGCAGAAACCCTTCGAAGGCAAAGCGGTCAGAAGGCAAGCCGGATGCGCTCAGCGCAGCCACCAGCGCACAGGCACCCGGGACAGGCACAACGCGAATACCTGCCTGACGGGCATGGCGCACCAGGCGATAACCGGGATCGGAAACCAGCGGTGTACCCGCATCGGAAATCAGCGCTATATCATCGCCTTGCAGCAAACGTTGCAGCAGTTGCGATGTCCGTTCCTCATCACTGTGGTCGTGATAGGCAACGCAGGGAGTGCCAATGGCAAAATGCTGTAACAATCGCGCACTGTGACGGGTATCCTCAGCAGCGATCAACGCCACTGTTTGTAGTGTCTCGACCGCTCGCGGTACCATATCGGCCAGATTGCCAATGGGCGTTGCCACCACAAAGAGGGTGCCCGCCGCGGCAGAACGATCATCCTGGTTGTGGCTGGTCATAGCAGACTCTCAATAAGGGTGAATTCACCAATGGAATCCCATCAGATGAATCAAGGTATGCGTAATCGGGGCCTGGCCTGCACGCTGGCGGTACTCCTGGCACTAGTGCTGGCAGGCTGCGGCACCTCGCCGACCCAGGAGGAAAAGCCGCGTGCGCGTACAGCGGTGGACTCGGCAGCCGGTGTTTCGGCCCAGAATCTCCTGGCGCAGGCCCGCCGCAGTGCGTCGCCGGAGCGGGAACGGCTGATACTCCTCGCCGCGGAAAAATACATCGATGACCGCGAGTTCAATCCGGCCCGCAATCTGCTGATGGACATGGATACCGGTGCCCTGGATGACGCGCTCTACCTCAAGCATACCGACCTGCTCAGCCAGGTAGCCATCGCCGAGGGTTCCTATCTTTTTGCGCACGGCATTCTAACGGCCAGCCGCCTGGAACACCAATGGCCAAGAATCGAGCCAGCCATCGAGGCGAGGTTGCGCGGACGACGCGCGCAGGTTCTGGACCTGTTGGGTGATGCCACGGGCAGTATCGAAGAGCGCATCGCCCTGGCCGCCCTGCTGACAGACCCGGAAGACAAACAGGACAACCAGGATGCCATCTGGCAAACACTGATGAAACTGCCCCTGTCGGACCTGCAATATCACAGCCAGACCGCCAACACCGAGGTGCTGCGCGGCTGGTTCAGCCTGGCGCAGTTGGGCAAGGCCAACCAGTCAGACCTGGAACTCCAGCAGGCCCAACTGGATGCCTGGCGCAACCTGTGGCCCCGCCACCCGGCCAACCAGACCCTGCCCAGCGACTTGAAGATGCTGCGCAGCCTGATCGACAATCAACCGCGCCGTATTGCCCTGCTGCTGCCCCAACAAGGGCGCCTGGCCAAGGCGGGCGAAGCGGTGCGCGATGGCTTTCTGGCCACCTATTACCGCAGTCTGGCGGAGCACAATCGCGCGCCGGAAGTGCGCGAATACGACAGCAGCGGCGATGTCATCACCGCCTATCAACAGGCAGTAGCCGAAGGCGCGGACCTGGTGATCGGCCCCCTGGACAAGGAAAAGGTCAATGAACTCAGTCTCTTGCCCGCGTTGTCCGTACCCCTGTTGAGCCTGAATTACGCGGACACCCAGCCGCCGGAACCACTGCAGGGCTTTTATCAATTTGGCCTGGCACCCGAGGATGAAGCCCGCCAGGTTGCCCGCCAGGCATACCTGGAGGGCCACCGTTATGCGCTGGTCATCATTCCCGCCCAGGAGTGGAGTGAACGCAGCGCGCGGGCTTTCAGTGATGAATGGCTCGAACTGGGCGGTACCCTGGTGAATACCAGTCAATACGTTGGCAGTGGCGACTACTACCGGGTCATCAAGGGCGCCATGCTGATTGAGCCGAGCGAACAACGGATCAAGGAAATGGAACAGATGCTGGGCACCAAGCTGCAATCACAGGCGCGGCGCCGGCAGGATATCGACATGATTTTCCTGGTGGCCGATCCCCTCCAGGCGCGCCAGATCAAACCGACACTGGCATTCCACTTCGCAGGCGATTTGCCCGTTTACGCCACCAGCCATATCTATTCCGGGGCCGAAGACCCCAAGGCGGATCGCGATCTCAACGGTATCCGCTTCACTGCCATGCCCTGGCTTTTTGACAGCCAGAGCGCCGAGAAGCGAGCGATAGATGCGCATGCCCAGTCAGCGGCCATCTACAGCCGGCTGCATGCACTGGGAGCGGATGCCTATCGTCTCTATCCACGGCTGCCGCAGCTGGCCCAGGTGCCCACCATGCGACTGTACGGTGCCACCGGCGCCCTGCGCCTGCTGCCCGACGGCCGCGTCGAGCGGGAGCAATCATGGGCCCGCTTCCGCAATGGCAACGCCCAGTTGCTGCCCATGGTAGCCATGCATCCACCCGAGAATTAAGGTGCCCCGGTCAACGACTCATCGCGGCCAGGACGCTGAAATCCGGGCCGAAGCCTTTCTGCAATCCCGGGGACTGCGCAGCCGCGGGCGCAACTACCGTTGCCGGCTGGGCGAAATCGACCTTGTCATGGAAGACGGCAATACCCTGGTATTCGTCGAAGTAAGGCTGCGAACCCATCCCGCTTTTGCGCAGGGTGCGGAATCCGTTACCTGGCACAAGCAACAAAAACTCTTGCGTGCCGCCCAATGCTACCTGCAAGAACATCGGCTCACCGACCGTCAAGCCTGCCGCTTCGATGTGGTCAGCCTCAACCATACCCATGCCGAACCCGAGTGGATCACCAACGCTTTCGGTAGCTAATCATTGCCTTGAGGTCAGTCTCCATGCAGCCAGAACGTGTCATCAACCTCTTTCATGAAAGTATCGAAGCCAAGATGCAGGTCGGTGAAAAACTGGCACCGCTGATCTGCAACGCCAGCCAAATCATGACGGAAGCCTTGTTGCGTGATAACAAAATCATCACCTGCGGCAACGGCATCAGTGCCGCCCAGGCACAGATACTGACCGCCTGCCTGATCAACCGCTTTGAACAGGAGAGGCCCAGCCTGCCGTCCCTGCACCTGGGCAGCGACCTGACGACCCAGACAGCCATCGCCAAGGATTACAGCTTCAACGATATCTATGCGAAGCAACTGCGCGCACTGGGCAATCCCGGCGATGTCCTGGTGCTGATCAACAGCGACGGCAATCCCAGCAATCTGTTGCAGGCCATCAGCGCGGCTCACAGCAAAGATATCCGTGTGATCGCGCTCACCGGCCGCGATGGCAGCGATACCGCCGCCCTGCTCGATGCAAGGGATATTGAACTCTGCGCCCCCCTGGTGACAAAAGCCCATGTTCATGAAGTACACTTGCTCACGCTTTTTTGTCTATGCGATTTGATTGAACAATACCTGTTTGGGGGCTCCTGATGATGTTGCGGTTTTTCCTGATCACAACCCTGCTTGGCGTGTCACTGCTGATCAATGGCTGCTCGACCGTGATTGGTGCGACCACCAGTGAACCCATACACGTCAACCCCGGCAAGCGCACGCTGGGTGCCAAGATCGATGATGGCAACATTGAAACCATTGCCAGCGTCAATCTCAAAAAAGCCCATAAAGGACTCGCCGAGGCGAATATCACCGTCAACAGCTACAATGCTGTAGTACTGCTCACCGGACAGGTCGCCAACGAGGAACTGCGCCAATTGGCGGGCGAAACCGTCAACAAGATCAACACGGTGCGCCAGGTGCACAACGAGCTGCAGATTGGCAGTCACACCCGTTTCTCCGAGCGCAGCTACGACACCTGGCTGACCACCAAGGTCAAAACCCAGCTGCTGGCGCGGGGGGATATCGAAGGCCGGCGGGTGCGGGTGATCACCGAGGCGAGAACGGTTTACCTGATGGGACTCGCATCCCGGTATGAAGCCGATAAAATCACTGATGTGGTGCGCACAACCGGCGGCGTGCGCAAAGTGGTCAAGGTTTTTGAATACATAGACTGATAACCCTGTCTGACAAAGGATAAAACTATGCTCTCCACCATTATCACTGTAGTCATCATTGCGGCGCTGGTGTTCTATGTCATCGGTATTTACAACCAGTTGGTCGCGTTGAAAAACCGCTACCAGAATGCCTTTTCACAGATTGAAGTGCAGTTGAAACGCCGCTATGACCTGATTCCCAACCTGGTCGAAACCGCCAAGGCCTACCTCAAGCACGAACGCGACACCCTCGAGGCCGTGGTCAATGCGCGCAACCAGGCGGTCAGTGGTTTGAAAGCGGCAGCGGCTGATCCCGGCAATCCCCTCGCCATGGGCCAGCTGGCCGGTGCCGAGAATATGCTGGCAGGCGCCCTTGGCCGCCTCAATGTCGTCATAGAGGCCTATCCGGACCTCAAGGCTTCACAAAACATGATGCAGGTATCCGAAGAGCTGACGACGACAGAAAACAAGGTCGCCTTTTCCCGCCAGGCATTCAATGACGCTGTCACTGCCTACAACACCTACAAGCAAACCTTTCCACCCGTGTTCTTCGCCCGGTTCTTCGGGCACGGCCCGGATGCCAGCCTGCTGGAATTTGCCGACAGCGCGGCCATCCAGGAAGCCCCCAAGGTATCATTTTCCTGAGCCATCGGGCTGCGTACCCGTCACCCGCAGCCCGAATCCTCCTGATACCCGCAGGCACAGTCGATGAACTTCTTTGAGCAGCAGGATCTGGCCCGCCGCAATACGCGCAAGCTGATTCTTTTGCTGGGGCTTGCCGTATTGTCGCTGATAACGGTAACCGTCCTCTTGATTGGCGGTGCGCTGGCTTTTTTCCAGGGGGGCACCGATCCAACACTCAGCCACGGAAGTCAGCCGGGGTTTATCGCCGCGCTGGGGAATATCCTGAGCTGGGAAATGATCAGTGGCATCAGCCTGCTTATCATTTGTATCGTGTTTTTTGGCAGCCTGTTCAAGCTGGCCCAACTGAGAAGTGGGGGTCGCGGTATTGCCGAGGCCATGGGCGGTCGCCTGCTCAATGTCGATACCCGCGACGCCAACGAGCGTAAAATCCTCAACGTCGTGGAAGAAATGGCTATCGCCTCGGGCACACCAGTACCCCCGGTCTATCTTCTCGAGGAAGAGGGAATCAACGCATTCGCCGCTGGACACACGCCTCAAAACGCGGTCATCGGCATCACGCGGGGATGTATCAATCTGTTGAGCCGCGATGAGCTGCAAGGCGTCGTAGCCCACGAATTCAGCCATATTTTCCATGGCGACATGCGCATCAACCTGCGGCTGGTTGCACTCCTGCACGGCATATTATTACTGGGCTTGATCGGTGAATATCTGCTGCACTCCGCCCGCTACCGCAGCCTGGGGCGCTCCTCGGACCGCGACAACTCTGCTGCCGCGATATTGGGCGTAGGCCTGGGGTTGATGATCATCGGCTATGCGGGCACATTCTTCGGCAATATCATCAAGTCCGCGGTCAGCCGCCAGCGCGAATTTCTAGCCGATGCCTCCGCTGTCCAGTTCACACGCAATCCCGATGGCATTGCCGGTGCACTGAAGAAAATCGGCGGTCACGTCTACGGCTCGAACCTCAAGATGCCCAACGCATCGGAATTCAGCCATATGTATTTCAGCCAGGGGATACAGACAGCCTTCAATCAGCTCATGGCAACCCACCCGCCACTGGATACACGCATTCGCCGTATCCAACCGCGCTGGGATGGCCGTTATCCCCAGGTCACTCCGCTGTCGGCGACAGCCGAGCCTGCAACACACACCCAGTCGGCGGCGGTCAGCGGCCTGCATGCGGGGATCTCGTCAGCCAATGCTGCCCATGTCATCGATGAAGCGGTGGAGCATATCGGCCAGCCGGCAACCACACACCTGGATTACGCACAGCAAAAGCTGGCGGCGCTGGGACCCGAGATCCAGGCTGCCGCGCACGATGTTTTTTCGGCGCGGGCCCTGGTTTTCGGCCTGTTTCTCGACCGCCACCCCGAGATGCGCCAACACCAATGGCATCAACTGCAAACGGCCCTGGGAGAATCCCAGCTGAGCAGTTTACAACCCCAGATAGAAGCGGCGACACAGCTGGAGCCCAGCCTGCGACTACCTTTGCTGGAGCTTGTGCTGCCAACGCTCAAGGCCATGAGCGATGAACAATACCAGCAATTCAAACATTGCCTGGAGCTGCTGATTCAAAGCGACAACAAGGTAAGTCTGCTGGAGTGGTCCCTGAAAAGGATTGTGCTTCACCATCTGGAACCCCAGGCGACCATCCATCGCAATATCAATTTGCGTGAACTGCGTAACGAATGCCAATTGCTCCTGTCGGTACTGGCCTATGCCGGGGCAAAGACCCAGGCTGATGCCCAGGCCGCCTTTGATTCAGCCGTGGAATCCCTGCGGTTCTCCGCCATGACGATATTGCCAAAAGCCGATTGCCGGCTCGCGGCATTGGATAACGCGCTGGATCGGCTCAACCGGCTCAAGCCCTTGCAGAAGCCGCAATTGTTGAAAGCCATGGGCAGAACCATCGAACAGGATGGCCGTATCACCGTAACCGAAGCCGAAATTTTCCGTGCCGTAGCCGATGCGCTGGATTGCCCGGTGCCACCGCTCATCATCACGGTTTAGTGAGCCCAGCCTGGTGCCAGCGGGTTCGGCAAAAAAGTCTTCCTTCTTATATATAGTCTTTACACCAATAAGCCACTGCCGAAGTCCCGGTGCACAGTTTTTCCGTCGGGCGCTTACAGGTATAATGCCAGCCCGTTATTGCCCCCCAACCCTGACTGAGGTGAACGACCTTGCAACTGGATCAAGCCACGCCGGAACAACTGCGCCAGTGGGAAAGCCAATTGGCCGCCGAGTACGATGCGATACTCGCTCAAAAACTGAATCTGGATCTGACCCGCGGCAAACCCTCCGCTGAGCAGCTTTCGCTTTCCGATGCGCTCGACGGCATCCTGGGCGGTAATTACACCGCAGCCGATGGTACGGATACCCGCAATTACGGTGGCCTTGATGGCCTGCCCGAGGCGAAGCAGCTCGGTGCCGATATCCTCGGCGTCAAGCCTGCGGATATCCTGGTGGGTGGCAACAGCAGCCTGACCCTGATGTTTCAAGTCATGCTCACCGCACTGCACTTCGGCCTGAAAGATGCGGCCAGCGCCTGGAAGCTCGAGGGCGATGTCAAATTCCTCTGCCCGGTTCCCGGTTACGATCGCCATTACACCGTGTGCGAGCAGTTGGGCATCAAGATGATCAATGTACCCATGACTTCCACCGGGCCTGATATGGATGTGGTCGAACAGCTCGTCAAAGCGGACCCCGGCATCAAAGGCATGTGGTGCGTACCCAAGTATTCCAATCCCACCGGCGTGGTCTACAGCGATGAAACCGTTGAACGCATAGCCGGGCTGGGCAAGATCGCCGGCGCCAATTTCCGGGTTTTCTGGGACAACGCCTACGGCGTGCACGACCTGATCGACAATCCACCGCAACTGGCCAGCATTCTTGAGGCCACGCGCCGCCAGGGTACCGAGGATTCCGTGATTCAGTTCGGTTCCACGTCCAAGATCACCCACGCTGGTTCCGGTGTAGCCTTTGTCGCCGCCAGCGCAACCAACCTCGCCGGCATCAAGCGATTTTTGAACACCTGCACGATTGGCCCTGACAAGGTAAACCAGATCCGCCATACACGTTTCCTGCCCGACGCCGCTGCACTCAAGGCACACATGAAAAAACATGCCGGCCTGCTGAATCCGCGTTTTGATGCGGTGCTCAAGGCGCTCTCCGATGCTTTCGAGGGCACCGATCTGGGCGCATGGGAAAAACCCCGGGGCGGTTACTTCATCGCCTTCGATACACGTAAAGGTTGTGCGCGTGAGACTGTGCGCCTGGCCGCCGAGGCCGGTGTAAAACTGACACCGGCAGGCGCCACCTTTCCCTACGGCAAGGACCCGGAAGATCGCAACATCCGTATCGCGCCCTCTGTTCCCACCGTGCCTGACGTGGTGGCCGCAATGAAAGTGTTTGTCACCTGCGTCAAGCTCGCGTCTGTGCGGCAACAACTGCAAAGTCTCTAACGCCCCAAAAGCCGCCCCTCTGGGGCGGCTTTTCCATCCAGACCCTGATAGCCAAATCATCTAAGCCAGGCTGCCTCCCCAAGAAAACCTTCCTACACCCCGCCCAGGTGAAACATATACTTGGGTTACAGGTGAGCGACTTCCACTCACCCACTCGTATCATCACCGCAGCTCAGGAGATTGACTTATGGGTGTAGCCACAAGCGTCGAGAAATACCTCAAAAGCAAAGGCGTGGACTTTACGCTGTTGGAACATGAATACGCTGAAGGGTCTTTTAACACCGCGCGGGTCGCACAAATAGATGAACTGCAACTGGCCAAGGCCGTACTTCTGCGCGACGAAGACTTCCACTACACACTGTGTGTCCTGCCCTCCCGCAATAAAATCCTGCGTCATACCCTCAACCAGATATTCGATCGCCATATGGAACTGGTTGAAGAGGAGGAGCTTTATGACGTATTTGAGGATTGTGCGGCTGGTGCGGTCCCAGCGCTGGGTGAAGCCTATGGGCTGGATACCATCTGCGAAGAGGAGCTGCTGCAAAGCCCCGAGATATTCATTGAGGCGGGTGACCACCGCCACTTGATTCGCCTGAACCGGGAGCAATTCATAGCGCTGATGCAGGGTAAGCTACTGGATCATTTCAGTGCCGAGCGGGCCCGGCAGAGGAAGGGACTCAAGGATCGCAATCGAGCAAAATCCCCTCTCCCGGGATCTGGTTACAGGCTTCGTGATCCGGAACCTGGATACTCCCTCCCCAGCCCCTGAACCTCACACCATGAAAAAAGCCACCCGAAGGTGGCTTTTTAGGTATTCCGAACCAACCGGCGCTTAGTGGCTTAGCGGCACAAGCACCACATTGGATACCTGGGCTTCCAGGGCGGCATCCTGAACAGCAACGTAGGTAGCTGCACTGGCCTTTCTATCGGCCTGGATGATCACAGATGCCTTGGGGAAAGCGGCACGCAGGGTCTGGATGTTGGAGCGGACCTGCCGCTCGTCCACCCGGCGCTCACCATTCTCATCGCGGAACCAGATCTGGTTATCGGCGGAGATGCGCACCAGGATGTTCTGGGGGGCATCATCCGGCGGTTGCTGGTCATTTGGCGGAGGGATGTTTACATCGAGACCAACCTCTTTCACGAAGGACGCAGTCACGATAAAGAAGATCAGCATGATGAACACCACATCAAGCATGGGGGTCATATCAATTTCGCTACCATCATCGGCGCTACGGCCTTTCTTTCTGCGACTCACCGGGATACTCCTCTTGTTATCTGAACACTGGCCTGGATAGACCAAACCTACAACGGCTAGTTGCGCATAATAGCAGTTTTCCCAAGGTGGTGACCAATCCTTTGTTGGACCTTTACAGAGCTTAAACCAACCAAATGGTCACTTTTTGACCAGGCCATCGGCGGCGGCTTAAGGGTTCATTAAGGCCACCTCAAGCCGCCTACCCGTGGCACGGTCCCCGATTATGGCGTCGACGAACAGGTCCCCGACAAGATGCGTGATCCTTATCGCATGACTCTCTGACGCCATCCTCGATCCGGGTATCCGTTTGTCCCAAAATGAATGTACTCAAGTCAGAAATACAGAGCGTTGGATACTCGTGAAATCGCAAGCAATGTTCCCTGGAACTCGCTCTTGATATTTGCAACCCGATCACAGATTATGAAATCTCCCTTCATGAGTGCCGGGGTGTAAAGACAATCAACACCTCAGCCAACACTGATATCGATAAAAAGCCTTGGCTCAATGACTCGAAAAACAACCGATGCGGTCCCTTGATGGTGGCGACACACAAGGTAAAAAACACGTCCTTTGCTGCCACTGACCAACGCGAAAACCCGGCTTGAAAAGATAGCAAACATGTTTTGCAACCACAGCCGAGGGGAAAAATACCCGGCTCATTGCCTCCATCCGGAATTGTTTTTCTCTCTCAAAATGGATTGGCTGAAGCCGCCAATCGACATCGACAAGAACAACGAGCGTCGTCATCGAGACAAAATGGCAATGCCCACGATGACTCGACAAAATCTCCAAAACTAAAAAAATTTGGTTCCAAAAGGCTCGCGAGAGGGACTTTTGTAAAAAAAATGGCAAAAAAGCGATTTTTTTCCACCAAAACACAGCAAAAAACTTGAATTTTTTCCACAAAGTTTTAACTTATGCTTGTTGTATGCTTTAACCTAAAGTTGACCTTTCCGAAAACAATAAAGGAATCACACCATGGCTGCACGTAAATCAAAAGCTGTTGATGCTGTTGCTGGTCTGGAACAGCAGTTGGCTCAATTGAAAGCTCAGTTGGCTAAAGCGCGTGTCGCTCAAGCTGCTGATGCCCAAAAAACTGTTGTTGCTCTTTCCAAAGATGCCGCTAAAGCGGCTGCCGCACTCAAAGCTGCACAGTCCAAACTGTCCGCTGCGGCCAAGAAGAAAACTCCGGCGGCTGCGAAGCAGGCCTCTGCAGCCAGAGCTGAAGTTGCTAAAGCCAAGAAAGTTGCTGACGCGGCAAAACAAGCTGTCGCCAATGCCAAGAAGCAGGCTGCTGCCATCAAAGCAGCCAACAAACTGGCCACAGCCCATGACAAGGCCGTTGCCAAAGCTGAAGGCGTCGTTGCCAAGCGTCTGAAGGCTGCCGCCAAAAAAGCAGCTGCCAAAAACAAAGTAGCTGCCAAAAAAGCGGCAGCACGCGCCAAGCTGGCCGCCAAGAAAGCCGCTGCACGCACCAAGCTCGCTGCCAAAAAGGCTGCCCTGAAAGCCCGTACCGCCGCCAAGAAAGCAGCTGCCAAGAAGAAAGCTGCCGAGAAGAGAGCCGCTACACGCGCTAGAGCAGCCGCCAAAAAAGCTGCCGTTCGCGCCAAGGCAGCCACCAAGCGAACAGCCGCAGCAGCGAAAAAAACCACAGCCAAGGCTACAAAAAAAGCAGCTCCCGCTAAGAAGCCCGTAGCCAAGAAGGCTCCGGCCAGAAAGGCTCCCGCCAAAAAAGCCGTTGCGAAAAAGCCAGTAGCCAAAAAAGCTCCCGCCAGGAAACCCGCAGCCAAGAAGCCAGCAGCCAAAAAAGCGCCGGCTAAAAAGGCTGCTGTCAAGCGTGGCCGTAAACCCAAGGCTACAGCACCCGCTGCACCAGCTGCTGCCCAGTAATACCAGGGTCAAGTAGCCGCACCATAAAAAAGGCGCTCTTCGGAGCGCCTTTTTTATGGGTCCAGTATCCAGGCACTATGGAGATCCACCATCCTGAATAACGTCCTGCTCCCCCTCATCCACCTCCATCAGCTGCCGGGGACGGATGGTAACCAGATGATCATCGTCGCTCAGAATGTCGCACACAGCGCGGTAATGAAGGGGCTTGCGATATAGGTCTTCAGCATCAAAATCCACGTAAAACCGCAAGCGCTTGTCATCGCCCATATGTGCTTCGGGCATTTCCCTGGTTATCCAGACCAATTCCCGCATGGCGCGAACCTTGAGGGCCAATTGTCGTTGGCAAACATCCCATAACCCGGTGAGTCTTGCCGCCTCCTGAGCGATAGCCTCTTGAGCCAGGCGGTGCATTTCGGCATTTTGACGGATTTCGGCTTCCCGCAGCAGCTGTTCAGCCTGCTGCGCCTCCAGAATCTGTTGCCGCTGCCGTTCTGCTTCCAACTCGGCCTGCAAGTCCGCAAATGAGATGCTGCCTCCAGGACGCGTATCATCGATCAGGTGGAAGGACAGCCCATCGATCAGCATCGCATAGCTCTGCTGATGGGCATCGCGGCACAGGATACGAAATACAGGATGCTCGGGACGGCTTCGATCCAGTTGCAATCCGCCCTGCAACAGGCGTACACAACGTTCCGTGGAAAGCGCCAGGCGCGCCGACTCCTGCAAGGCGGGAAGATGGTCTTGATAAGATCTGGGTAACAGTAGTTGGCTTTCAGGAATGGGTTTCGCCGACTCAACTTGTCCTTGATTTGCCACTGAGGGGCAGGCTACCCCCATGGCAACAACCAGAGACAGATAAGACAGGTGAAAAAAACGGCGTTTGGACGGCTTAGGGCAAATAGTCATCGCGTGCAATTTGGCTGAAAACATAAGCATAGAGCAATAGACGACGATCTTCGTCCTGCTCGGTAAATTCAACACCGTAAACAGCCGGCATAGGGTCGCTTGCGTCCTGAACGCTGCGTTCCACCCGCGAGCGGATAATGGCATTTATCGCCATATCCCGGATTATCCCCAGAATGGAAACGTTTGCCCGCAGCACGAGTTTGTCCCCGACCTCGCCTATCGGCTTATCCAACTCCATCCGGGCACCGGAACTACTGATATCGACAAACTTTCCAGGCACATCCTGCAAATCCGGAACGCCAGGGTTGGTTGCGAAGAGGGGTAGCTCGACTGCCACACGCCTGGCACCACGAATACCTTTGAAGCTGACGGTTTCCGGATAACTGACATGCAGCAGGGGATAGGGTTCATTGGTCTGTGCGTCGACCGTAGCAGCGAAAATACCTATGCCGTTATCGACCATCAGGCGTACAACCATTTTTTGCCCGGGGCGAAAACGTACCATCCTGCCCGCGGCGCGCGGAACCGACAGGATTATCGAGCGACCGGGAATGCAGCCTATCAAACGGCAGGAAAACCGCTCAGGCTGACCACCGCTGTTGGTTTGCAGCTGTAATGGGTAGCCATGGCTGAGTTTGAAGTCTTCGAATTTCATGGATTCGGCAAATCAATCAGGTTCAGGGGTCTGTTACCGACAGGCGCGCTTCATCGGTCGATGGCCGTTCTTCACCCGGAATACCGAATTCCTGATTCCATTCAAGCAGAAGCAAAGCCAGGGACTTGGCCTGCTCATACAGGGCACGCAACTCGTCAAAAGTATCCTTGGGGCCGGTGTAAAGCCGGATTTGGCGGTGCCGGTTGGCAAGGGAATGCTGCAAATGCTGGGCGCGGTAGACTTCCAGCTTCCATCGCAGGTTATGCACCGTATTGCGATAATAGGTCAGCTTGGTCTGCAGGCTGATGGGCCGCGAGGAGTTGAGGTCATCAAATATGGCTCCATCCGTGGCAAACACCATGGTTTCACGGGAACCGCTATCTGCGATCAGATTGGCCGTGCGGGGCTGGCCAACCAGCCGGGCCAGATCACCAAACACTTCACCGGGGGTTACATAGTTGACGACCTCTCCTTTGGAGGGATCATCGACATAGACAGCCAGTCGCCCTTTGAGCAGGAAGTACATCCAGTTGTCCAGATCACCCTGTTTGAGCACCAGCTCTCCTGGCTTGAAAAGCACGACCCGGGAGGACTGGAGCAGCAACTCAAACTGCCATGGGTCCTGCTGCTTGACGGTTTTGAAAAAAGGGATGGCAGACAGCAACTGCTCTATCGAATCTCTGGAAAATTTCTGGACCGCTCTGATTTCCATGGGTTTTCCTGCTGAACCCGGGCAAGACTGGCCGGAAAATAAGGTTAAAAGCCGATATTCGCTCTGAGCATAGACGGGAAATCACCGTCCCGACAGCCATCCCTCGCCCTACCAGCCGAGCGCTTCTGATTTAATGCAAAGAGGCGGATAATTCTCCCAACATCCAAATAAATCGTCATATCAAAAAAGGAACATTCGCAAGTTTGTATATTATACTTCGAAAAACGGCATATGATTCGGTTGCTGACAGTAGAAGACCCCCTGAAAGCAAGCGTCAGACAGCAAAAAATAACGAGAGAATCCAAGATATGTTCCCAAGAGCGCTGATTAGCCGCCTGATTTGCACATTTTTTGCCTTGGTATGTTGTAGCCTTACCCAGGCAGCACCGTTGTTGAACGGCATAGCCGTACACCAGGAACTGGGTAACGAGCAGTTTATCGGCGCGCTCTATGCGGAAACCCTGAGCAATAATGCCGATACCCTGATCAACAGTAAACTGCCCATGCGCATGGAACTGAAGGTGGTGGCCCCGGGCGGCATCCCTACTCGCCGGTTCAGCCGCATGTGGATTGAAGGCATGGCAATTAACAACAGCAACAACCTGCTGACTGCCCAAGCCGACAACATGGTTACCTTCGATGGACTCTTCAAGGGGACCCTGGCGGAGCGGGACCATGTGGTTTTCAATTTCCGGCCAAACGCCGGTGTGGATATCAGCGTAAACAATATCGTGTTGGGAACCATCGCAGACGATGAGTTTTTCAGCATGCTGCTGCGTACCTGGATAGGCCGGGTTCCACTTTCATCCGGCTATCGCGACAGCCTGTTGAAGATGGGCGATGTCCCCGCCGCCCTTCGCAGCCGCTATGACGGGCTTCAGTTCGATCCGGCGCGTACTGCAGTCATCAACGGTTGGGTGAGGGCGGAAGAACCTGCCCAGGTCGCCGCAGTGCCGGCTCCCACGCCCAGAGCTGAGCCGCCGAGACCTGAACCGGCGGCACCTCAGCCCGCCCGGCCGACCATAGAACCGCCTGTCATCGCGGCACCCCGAATTGAAGTGACCACACCCGATCCTGAACCGGAGGTCATCGCCTCGGCGGACGAGCCAGAGCCAACCCCCGCCGCTACACCTGCGGAACCTGAACCAGCTCCCGCGCCGGCAACCCTGGCAGTGGCTGATACGGATGATGATGATGAGGATGCAGGACCGGCACTGACGGCGCAATCCCTGCTGGCGAGGCAGTTCTATATCTCTGACGCGCTTAAGAAAATTCGCTCTAACGTCACCTATCCCAGGCTATCGATGGAACGCAATCAGCAAGGCAGCATGCGGATTGCGGTGACACTCGACCGGAATGGCAATATTGTCGATATGGCCTGGCTGGAAGAGTCGCGCCATGACCGCCTCAACCGGGAAGCCTGGGAGGCAGTACGCCGGTCGGCTCCCTTCCCGCCAATGCCCGCAGCGCTTCCTGGCCAACGCCTTGAATTCACGGCACCCATCTCCTTTGAAATGCAACGCTGACAGGCCCTCAAAAAACCGCCGATGGTTATCGGCGGTTTTTTTGGTTCCGATGAAATCAGCGGATGTCAGCCAGACGCTCTTCGATAACCTTTTGAATACCGCTCCGCTCCAGAACGGAATGTTCCTCCAACCGGTCCAGATGCACCGCATGCAGATGCAGGCATGGAGTGGACTCATCCAGCTCCCGCAAATCCCCTTTCATCAATATCGGTAAAAAAGGCCTATGCGCCGGGCGCTGCTGGCGGACGATGTTGAGTCCCACCTGCAAAGACACGCTGCGATACCTGACGGTGCCACTACGGAAAGGAATATTGAGCAACAGAACCCGCTTTCCTCCCAGAGCGCCAGGGACTATGGTCAAACCGGTGGGCGTGATGGATGATTGGGGTATGCCATTGAAGGTGTCATGGGGTGCGTAGGGATTGGGCAAAATGACCAGTTTGTGGTTTTCTTCGCGCGGGAAAAAGATATTGTAATTGGTATATAGCTGCTGGACCGACCCGGAGTAGACACAGAGCCTGTTTTCAAAGCCGAGCACGAAATCAATCGCTTTTTGACGCTGGTTAAAGGTATCCAGGTCCCATACCAGGTCTTTGTTGTCACTGGCGATATTCACGCGCGTCCCCTGTTGGTGTGGCGTTCTGCCTTCAAGATGCCCGGAGTATAGTTGATGCCCCTGAAATCCTGCCACCTGACATGGGAAATCGGATGATCCCGGACATCAGTCCTCAGCGGCCTCGAGCTCCGCCAGGATATCCCGCAGCTCATCCAGCCCCTTGCGGGTAAACAGCAGCCCCTTCTGGTTCGGCCCCCTGTATTCGCGGTCTTCGATGTCCATGCAGCGCTCGCGTATGGCTTCCAGCATGGGGTTGTGCCGCAATGGCAGCGCCGAAAATAACCGCCAGTCGTGCTCTGTCGCGCGGCCATCCAGCACCAGCCGCAACAGGCTGATCACATCCTGGCGGGTCAATCGGCGATAGGGTGGCGCCCAGGCCAGTACCAGCAGTACAACGCCAAACAGCAGGAGCGTGAACAGCAGGGTCACCACCATCGTCAGCATGACTAATGTTCTCGTGTTGCCCGGAAGCTTACCTCTGGATGCCGTTCCTCCGTCAGGGACAGATTAACCCGCGAAGGAGCCAGGTAGGTCAGGTGCCCACCACCATCCAGGGCCAGGTTGTCGCCACACTTGCGCTTGAACTCCTCCAGCTTTTTAGGATCGCTGCAATCACACCAGCGCGCGGTGGTGACATTCACCGGCTCATAAATAGCTTCGACCTTGTATTCATCCTGCAGGCGATAGGCGACTACTTCGAACTGCAGTACACCTACCGCTCCGACCACAATGTCATTCTTATCCAATGGAAAAAAGACTTGAGTAGAACCCTCTTCAGATAACTGCTGTAAACCCTTTTGCAATTGCTTGGTTTTCAGTGGGTCCTTCAGCCGGATGCGCCTGAACAGTTCAGGCGCAAAGTGCGGAATCCCGGTAAATTTCAAGTCCTCACCTTCGGTGAAGGTATCACCAATCTGAATGGTCCCATGGTTATGCAGGCCGATGATATCGCCTGCGATAGCTTCCTCCACAGCGCTCCTGTCACCGGCCATGAACGTCACGGCATCGGCAATCTTGATGTCCTTGCCCAGGCGCACGTGCCGCATTTTCATACCCTGTCCGTAGGTCCCCGAGCATACCCGCATGAAAGCAATACGGTCACGGTGCTTGGGGTCCATATTGGCCTGGATCTTGAAAACAAATCCGCTGAAGGTCTCCTCACTGGCTTCAACCAAGCGCTCACGGGCGGCGCGACTGCGCGGTGACGGTGCCCATTCCACAAAATGGTCCAGCATTTCGCGCACACCAAAGTTGCCCAGGGCAGTACCAAAAAAAACCGGCGTCATGCGGCCAGCCAGGTACTCCTGCAAGTCAAACGGCGTGGTCGCGCCACGGACAAATTCGATTTCCTCACGAACGTCGGCGGCATAAGGGCCAAGTAGCTGCCCGGCTTCCGCACTGTCCAGTCCCTTGATCTGTATATCATCGGGAATGGTATGCCCCTTGCCCTGCTGGTAAACGTGGATGGTATCGGTATAGAAGTTGTAAACACCCACAAAATCCTTGCCGGTGCCCAAGGGCCAGTTGATTGGTGAGGCGGTGATCTTCAATACCTGCTCAATTTCGTCCAGCAAGGCAACCCCATCCCGGCTTTCACGATCCATCTTGTTGATGAATGACAGGATGGGTGTATCGCGCAGGCGGCAGACCTCCATCAGTTTGATGGTACGGTCTTCCACACCCTTGGCACCGTCGATCATCATCAATACTGAATCCACCGCCGTGAGTGTGCGATAGGTATCCTCAGAAAAGTCTTCGTGGCCAGGGGTATCGAGCAGATTGACCACCCGTCCTTTATAGGGGAACTGCATGACGGATGAGGTGACCGAAATCCCCCGTTCCTGTTCCATGGTCATCCAGTCAGACTTGGCATGCGGGCCACGTTTACCCTTTACCGAGCCGGCAAGCTGAATGGCGTTACCCCACAGCAACAGCTTTTCTGTGATGGTGGTCTTACCGGCATCCGGGTGAGAAATGATGGCAAAGGTACGGCGTTTCGCCAGTTCAGCTGTAAAAGTCATGATGATCCCGAAAAAGAGCCCGCTGGAAAATGGGCGCGATTATAACGCAGATAAAGCGGCGTGGTTTCGTACCTGCCGGATGTAACGGCGCAGCCAGAGCCAGGCCCAAAGCCCGAGCAATAAATTCGACAATGCCGTTGCAACAAAAAGCCCTGGCATGCCCCAAAGCCAGCGCCCCAGCAAGGCAAGCGGTAAAAACAAAAAAAGCACGCGGCTGGCGGAGAGCACCATGGCCGGCCAGGGACGGCCCAAGCCATTGAAAGCGGCATTCACCGACATAATCAAACCGTAAGCACCGTAGCTGATGGGTACCACAGCCAGGTAAAGCACAGCGATGTCAATCACTTCGCGATGGTCACCGAACAAGCCCGCGACATGGGCGCCGAACAACCAGAGCAGCAGGGCAAGAACGACCCCAAACACCAGGCAGAAACGCGTCAGGACACGCAATGCCTCGCTCAACCGCTCGTAACATCCGGCACCGAGATTCTGACCAAAAAAAGGTCCCACAACACCTGAAAGCGCATAAAACACGATGAGCGCCAGGGGCTCTATGCGCAGGGCAATCCCCAATCCCGCCACCGCATCCGTCCCATAACCTGCCACCATCATCACCACGACGGCGCTGGCAATGGGCACGATGACATTGGCACACATCGCCGGAATACCCACATGCACGATAGCACCCCAGGAGTGTCGCAAGTCAGCCCAGGCCGCCAAGGGGTTGACGAGCAGGTGTACGCGTTGGTGAAGAATGTAAACCGCGACGACCAGCATCATTGCCCGGGTTACCAGGGCTGCCAAGGCCGCTCCCTCGAGTCCCAGGGCAGGAAACCCCAATAGCCCGAAAATCAGGATCGGGTCCAACAGGGCATTGAGCAGGGCGGCACCGCTCATCAACCATCCCTGGATTTGACTCATGCCCATGGCGCGCAAGGCAGCCAAACCCACCATCGGAATCATCAGGCAGGGTGCACTGAAAAACCAGATGGCCATGTAGCCACGGATCAGGGGAATCAGCTCCGGTGTAGCCCCCAATACCAGGAATAGGGGCTCAAGCATCATCCAACCCAGAAGGCAGACGGCGACGGAAATAATCAACGTCAGGCTCATGGCATCGGTCGCCAGCCGCCGGGCCGCGCCGGCATCCCCTTCACCAATGGCCCTTGCCACGGCGGAGGAGGTACCCGCTCCCAAGCCTATCCCCAGGCTGGTGAGGATCATGATGACAGGAAAGGTAAAGCTGAGCGCGGCCAGGGGCTCACGTCCAAGGTGGGCGATAAAGAAGGTATCTACCGCATTCAACGACATAGTCGCCATCAGCCCCCACACCATGGGCACAGCCATGGTCTTCAACTGACGGGAAACCCGCCCTTCAATCAGGGTGGCATTGAGCGGTGGCGACATAGGCAGGGGAATTCCTCAAATCTCGGCCGACCGGTGGGTAAGCTGGCTGTCTGGCCAAGATGACAAAAGGCTTGCAGTATACACCATGGCTCACGAGGGCCGGCTGCTGCCCCTGTGGCAAGATGTCACAGCCGGCTCAGTCACGAGGGAACTTTTGGGTATAATCCTGTATCGGTTTCCTGACAATCCACCTATGCCACAGTCAACACCGCCAGGTGCCGCGCAACTGCATCACCTGGTCATCATTCGCAGCTTGATACTGGCCTGCCTGTTGTTCAGTGGCGGACTGGCTTTCTGGCTGTTCGATCTCAGAGCGGTCGCCGGTTCCCTACTCGGGATACTGCTGGCTTTCGCCAGCATCAACCTGCTGACCTACTGGCGCCTCAAACAACCCTTGCCGGTCACAGAGCCTGAGATTTTTATACAACTGCTGCTCGATGTCGTCTGCCTGACATTGGTGTTTTATTTCAGTGGTGGTGCGAGCAATCCTTTCGTTTCCTATTTTCTTGTCCCAATCTGCATTGCGGCGACCACACTTGCCTGGTCCTACACCTGGAGCATCACCCTTCTCTGTATTTGCGCCTACAGCCTGTTGTTGTTTTTCCATCAGCCCCTACCCGCGATAGCGCCGGATCACGGACACCATCATGAGTCCATCCTGAATGCTCATATCATTGGCATGTGGCTCAACTTTTTTATCAGCGCGGTATTGATCACCTATTTTGTCGTTCGCATGGGCCGTGACCTGCGCGGACGTGACCAGCAACTCAATCAGTTGCGAGAAGACGAGCTGCGTGATGATCAATTGATGGCTGTTGCCACACTGGCAGCGGGTACCGCCCACGAGCTGGGCACACCACTGGCAACCATGAAGGTCCTGCTGGGAGAGTTGCGTCAGGAATATCAGTCTCACCCAACATTATCCCAGGACTTCCAGTTGCTCAGCAGCCAAGTGGAAGAATGCGCGCGAACACTACGCCACCTGGTGGATAAGGCAGAGGAAACCCGTACAGGGAATTTCAGTGAGGAATCCATACGCGATTTCTGTCAGTCATTGATTGAGCGCTGGCAATTACTACGCCCCCAGGTCAAGGTCCAGATAACCATGCCCGAATCACTGCCTGACTTGCATCACCGTTTCCACCCTACCATTGCGCAATCATTGATCAACCTGTTGAACAATGCCGCCGATGCAAACCCGCAAGACATCCGGATCAGCATTCATTGGGATTCACATCAGCTGGTATGGCAGATTGAGGATCAAGGTCCGGGAATACCGCTGGAATTGGCGGATCAATTAGGTAAGGCATTTATCACCACCAAGGGGCAGGGCCTGGGGCTTGGGCTGTTCCTGAGCCATGCCAGCCTCAGCCGCTATGGCGGCCAGGTGCGCCTCTACAATCGCAAGCCAAGAGGCACACTCACCGAAGTCATCTTACCCCTGAATACAGGAAGCCACTGAGATGAGCCTGCCCCAATTTTTACTCGTCGATGACGATGTGGTATTCGCCAGTGTCCTGGCTCGCGCGCTGGAAAGGCGAGGTTATGGTGTTACCCAGGCTCACAACAGTTTTGCCGCTTTGCAGGCAGCGGATAAGACGCTATTTTCCCACGCATTGGTGGATTTGAAGCTGGGTCAGGAGTCAGGCCTGGCGCTGGTGGCCGAGCTGCATCAGCGATTGCCGAGCCTGCGTATTTTGATTTTGACTGGCTATGCCAGCATTTCTACCGCGGTAGAAGCCATCAAATTGGGAGCAATCAACTATCTCTGCAAGCCGGTAGACACGGATGAAATCCTCGCAGCCTTTGGCGAGGAGAATGAAACAGCCCGTGCTGTGGAAATTCCGCACACGCCATTGTCCGTGGAACGGCTCGAATGGGAACATATCCAAAAGGTATTGCACGAGAACCAGGGAAATATCTCCGCGACAGCGCGCAGTCTTGGTATGCACAGGCGCACACTGCAACGCAAACTGCAAAAACGCCCGGTCAAGCGCTAACGCAACTGGCAGGCCATCAACAGGGCATCTTCATGCCCACGAACAGCGGGATAATAGTTTTTACGTTGTCCAACCTCAAAAAAACCCGCCCGCGCATAAAGCTCGATAGCCTTGCGATTGGACATGCGCACCTCCAGAAACAGCATGTCCGCATGATCTCTCAGAGTCTCCTGGGCGAACTCCAACAGACAGGCACCAATACCCCGCCGCTGAAACGGCTGGGCAACCACCAGATTAAGCAGCTCCGCATCGCCACCACCGTGAGCAATCACACAGTAGCCTACGAGCTGTTCCCCGGCAAACGCCAACCAGCAAACCTGCCGTCCACCAATACACGCCTCAAAACTGGATTGCCGCCAGGGATAGGTATGGGCTGCATGCTCGAGAAGCATCACCTGGGGAATATCCGCTGGCGATAATCGGCGTAGAGACAGGTCCAGCCCACCAGGGGTTTTCAGACTGTACTGATGAACATCCATCATGATGACTGGGCAAGAAAGGATGGCAATGATTGCCAAAGCTGGCGCTTTAACAATGGATCGCGCAGCAACTCCACCAGGCTGCAACTGATCAATGCCCTGGCGCTGGTATTCAATAACGGCAGCTGGTGCCAGAGGCTCTCCCGATAATCCCGCCCCTTGTAAAAAAACTGCATGGAATGCCTACCCATCAGTATCAGTCGCGAGGAGGGTCGGCGCTCCAGTTCCACCTCCAGCCATACCTGCAAGGCAGTTTCAGCGTCTTCTCGAGTATGTGAAACAGCAGCATTCTCCACCAACGGCCAAGGCAGTATTTCCTCCCCTCCCGGATGCTTCAAATCCGGAATGATAGCGCGCAGGATATTGTGCAATAACACTTCGGTCGGCAATGCAGCTTTCGCCTCACGTTCGTCAATCACCAATAATCCAGGGTAAGGGCGCCAGATACTCAACGCGAATGCCGGAATAGTAGATGAGGCGGTATCAACAGAGGGCGAAGAATGGCTGTTTATCGAGCTGGGCCGGGGTTCGGCACGGCGGGGCTCAACCAGTTCTCGCAACACATCTTTTACCACCCTGGGCGCATCGGCTGATGGTTCAACGACTGGTGAACTGCCTTGCCATGCAATCTCGGGAGCAAAGGCAACCTCATCAGGTTCCCAGCTACAGGGTGCTGATGCCGCAGCAGCAGGCAGACTCCAGCGGGGCATATAGACATCTATACCCATGGCACCGAGATAATGTTGACGCTGACGCTCGTTCATGACGGGAATTGAAAACCACCTGCCGATTCATTGAAGCAGCATTATAGGTCAGGTAAGCCGGGGGTTGAATGTGAAAGTGTTATTCCAACAGCAGGACAGGAAAATCAGTTTCTGGATAAGGAAAGGATAAAAAAGGGAGTCATGTTTCCATGAACTCCCGTCGCGTCCTGCGGGGGAACAG
>CAYWCW010000001.1:0-388791 GCA_964456865.1 uncultured Cellvibrionaceae bacterium | reverse complement strand
GTGATCCGGTGGATCTGGCGGGTATTGGGGCGCGCTGGCGGTTCTAGGCAAAAGGCACCGGCTTAGGTGCGGGCTTGTCCGCAGTAAGCTACCGGGATCATAGCGAAAGGAGGAAGACGCGATGTTCAAGGCGGTAGACAGTCCCTGGCTGGTACCCTTCGACGACAGTTTCCGGCAATCCGAGGCCGCGGTGCGTCCGCCGCCGGATGCGCCGGGCAAGAAAGCCTGCAAAGCGCTGCTGGCGGAATGTGTGGATCAGCTGGATGAATTGCAACGCATTCTCTACGCCCACGACTATCATTCGGTGCTGCTGATTTTTCAAGCCATGGATGCGGCGGGCAAGGACGGCACGATCCGCGCCGTGCTCAGTGGTGTAGACCCCACCGGCTGCCAGGTTTTTTCCTTCAAGCAGCCCAGCCAGGAAGAGCTGGACCACGACTTTCTCTGGCGCACCAGCCGGTGCCTGCCAGAACGTGGCCGTATCGGTGTCTTCAATCGCAGCTACTACGAAGAGGTCCTCATCGTCAAAGTCCATCCGGAATTCTTGCGCGCGCAAAAGTTTCCGCCGGATATGGACATGAAAAACCTGTGGCAAAACCGCTACCAATCTATTCGCGACCACGAATTGCACCTGGCGCGCAACGGTACTGTCATCATCAAGTTCTGGTTGAATGTGTCCGCCGAGGAACAGCGGCAGCGTTTTCTGGCGCGGTTGAATGAGCCGGAAAAAAACTGGAAATTTTCCGCCGCGGATGTGCGCGAGCGCGGTTTCTGGTCGGACTACATGCGTGCCTATGAGCAGGCCCTCAATGAAACCAGCCGCCCCTGGGCGCCCTGGTACGCCATTCCTGCCGACGACAAGGATTACATGCGCTTTCAGGTCGCGGAGATTCTGGTCAACAACCTCAAGACCCTGAAGCTGCGTTATCCCGATGTCAAACCAGAGGATCTTGCGCGTTTTGACGAAGCGCGCAGGCTGTTGGAAAAGGAAGGCGATATTCAGAAGTAAGGCGATATCCGGTAAGAGGGCATCCATGCCCGGGCCAATGACCCTGTGTAATCAGTTGGACTGTTTCGCAGGCGGTTGGTCAACAGGTGCCGGGGTCGCAGGAGACAATGCTGCGGCCAGTGCTTCCCATGGGTATTCCCCGGAGCCTGTTGTGGATGATTCCAGGCTGGCTGTCGCCTTCTGAAGCTGTGCCAGCCAGGCGGTGGCATCCGGTTCCTTTAACATGACCTGGATCAGGCTGGGTTCGCCCTGGGTCATGAAGCTGTGCAGCCCGGTCAGCAAGGCCACGCGCTCGTCACCACCCGCGAACGCTTGCGGATGGCGGTTATCCAGGCTCAACAACAGGGACTGCAAAGCCTGCCGCAGCAGCGGCAGGCGCTGATCCCGCCGCAAACGCCAGTAGCTGCGGCCGAGTGCGCTGTCGCGTTCCAGCCACAGCTTGCGCAGTTGCTGAACGTCTTCCTGCAATGTTGATCCCAACAGCCGAAGCAGCGTTCTGCGGCGGTTGTTGGGCACTTCTTCCAGGGCGTAGCCCGCCCGGCGCTGTTCACCGTCCAGTTGCTGTTGTTCCCGCAGTTCATCGGGTGGCCGTTGGCCATCCGCGCCCCACAGCAGCAGTTCCAGGGCGTGGTAGCCCAGGCTGATCTCGCTCGGGTCGGTCAGGCCGTGCTGCTGGCGCAGGCTGGCGGGGGTGAGGGGGATGGCGAGGTCGTTGACGAGTCCCGCCAGGGAATGGTCGGGGAGCGCATCCAGGTAACCGGGTTCCAGGTCATCGGCGGCAATCTGGAATATCCAGTTGTCCAGTTCGCGGAACCGCTCGCCATTGACCTGGGCGAGTTGCAGGAGAGGCGATAATTGCAGCCATTCGCGGCGGCTCTCCTGCCAGGCGCGCCGGGCGTCGGCCAGGCTCTGTGGCTGGGGGTCGCGCAGCAGTTGGTCCAGGGCCGTATTGAGGCGGGCCAGGGATTCATCCACGCGGGCGAGCTGTTCGCCACCCCAAGTCCAGCGGTGGTCCGCCGCCGTTTGGGCGGGGTCCGCCAGGGCGACTCCTGTCAACAACAGAAGGCCGATGAGCGACAGGTGGAGGTGCCGGAGCGCCATGACTCAATCCCTGAGGCTGATGACCGGCCAGCCCCGTTGATCGGCCACTGCGCGCAGGCGGTCATCCGGGTCCACGACGACCGGGCGGGGTACGGCCTCCAGCAGGGGCAGGTCGTTGATGGAATCGCTGTAGAAGCTGGCGCCACTCAAGTCCTCGTCCTGTTCCCCGAGCCATTGGTGCAGGCGGGTGACCTTGCCCTGCTGGAATGTGGGTATGCCGACGACTTTGCCCGTGTAGCGGCCATCGCGGATTTCCGGGTCCGGGGCGAGTATGTCTTCCACGCCCAGGTGTGCCGCGATCGGGCGGGTGACGAAACCATTGGTGGCCGTGATGATCAGCAGCCGATCGCCTCTGGCACGGTGTTCGTCGAGCAGGGCCCTGGCCTTGGGCAGCATCATGGGTTCTATGTGCTCGGCCATGAACATCCGGTGGAGCGCGGCCAGTTCGTCCAGCGTGTGGCGGGTCAGCGGAGCCAGGGAAAAGCGGAGATAGGCGTGGATATCCAGGATACCGGCCTTGTAGTCTTCATAGAAACGGTCGTTCTGGCGGCGGAATTCATCGCCATCCACCAGGGATTTCTGCACCAGGAATTCCCCCCAGCGGTGATCGCTGTCACCGGCGATCAGGGTGTTGTCGAGATCAAAAATAGCCAGGCTCACATCGAATATCCCGCAGTGGAAAGGGTCGCCAGCATAGCGACAGACCCGGGGTGACTCAAGCTTTGCATGGCGGGGTGGTTTCGTTGCCGTCGCTTGGCAATCTGTGGAACAATAGCCCCAATTTCCCCTTTGAACCGAGCGCCCGCCCCCTGTCTGACGACGCCTGTGGCGACAGCTCCCCAGGACGCTTTGCAGCCGTGATAGATAACGATGGATTCCGCCCCAACGTGGGCATCATTCTCGCCAATGGCCGGGGGCAACTGCTCTGGGCCCGCCGTGTCGGCGGCCAGGACGCCTGGCAGTTTCCCCAGGGCGGCATCAACGCCCACGAGACGCCCGAGCAGGCGCTCTACCGCGAGCTGCATGAAGAAATCGGGCTCCACCCCCAGGATGTCGACATCATCGGCTGTACCCGCGGCTGGCTGCGTTACCGCCTGCCCAGCCGCCTGGTGCGCCACAACTCCCATCCGCTGTGCGTCGGCCAGAAACAGAAGTGGTTCCTGCTGCGCCTGCGCAGCGACGACAGCCGGATCAGCCTCAATAACGGCGGCCGCGCCGAGTTTGACGATTGGCGCTGGGTCAGCTATTGGTATCCTCTCGGCAAGGTCGTGGCTTTCAAGCGCGACGTCTACCGCCGGGCACTCAAGGAATTGTCATTGCAGCACAGCGAGCTCGAAGAAGCCGCGCGCCGAGCCAATCCCGCTTTATAACGACCCATAATACGGGAGCATCATGCTCAACTCGCTTCGCAGTATCGTTCAGGAGGTAAATGCCGCCCGCGACATGAAGACCGCGCTGGCGATCATTGTCACGCGGGTCAGGAGCGCCATGCAGACCCAGGTGTGCTCCGTCTATCTGCGCGATGAGAAGGGCGATTACGTGCTCATGGCCACCGAAGGGCTGAACCAGGCGGCGGTGGGACGGGTCCGCCTCCAGGCGGGCGAGGGTCTGGTAGGGCGTGTCGCCATGCGCGAAGAGCCCATCAACCTGGAACAGGCCGAAACCCACCCCAGCTATCAGTATTTTCCCGAAACCGGCGAGGAGCGTTACAGCGCCTTCCTGGGCGTTCCCATCATTCACCACCGCCAGGTGCTCGGCGTGCTCGTGGTCCAGCAGGCCGAGCAGCGCCGGTTTGACGAGGGCGACGAAGCCTTCCTGGTGACCATGTCCGCCCAGCTGGCGGCGGTCATTGCCCATGCCGAGGCGACGGGTGACCTGGTGACCCTGGGTGACAAACCGCGCCAGGCCAAGTTCGTGGGCGTGTCGGGGGCGCCGGGCATCGCCATTGGTGAGGCGGTGGTCATCACGCCACCCGCCGACCTCCATTCGGTGCCCTATAAAGCCTGCACGGATATCGACGCGGAACTGGAGTTTTTCCAGCAGTGCCTGATGGCGGTGAGGGAGGATATCAAGGGCCTTGGCGCGCAACTGAAAACGCGGCTCAACCGCGAGGAACAGGCGCTGTTCGATGCCTACCTGGCCATGCTCGACGACGCCTCGCTGGCACGCGAGGTGTCCGAGCGGATCCGCCAGGGAACCAATGCGCCCTACGCCTGGGCCGAGGTGATCCTCGAGCACGAGCGCACCTTCACCAGCATGAACGATCCCTACCTGCGCGAGCGGGCCACCGACCTGCGCGACCTGGGACGGCGGGTGCTGGCCTATTTGCAGGAATCCAACCAGAAATGCCGCATCTACCCGGACAAAACCATCCTCATCGGTGAAGAACTCACCGCCTCCATGCTGGGCGAGATTCCTAAGGAAAAACTGGCCGGTTTGGTATCGGTGCTGGGTTCCAGCAACTCCCATGTGGCTATCCTTGCCCGCGCCATGGACATCCCCACGGTCATGGGTGCCGTGGACCTGCCTTACACCCAGGTGGACCAGCGCCCTATCATCGTCGATGGCTACAAGGGCGTCGTGCATGTGGAGCCGGGCGCGCAGCTGCGCAAGCATTACAAAGCCATTTACCTGGAAGAGCAGCAACTGGTCAAAGGACTGGAGGCGCTCAAGGACCTGCCCTGCGAAACCCTCGACGACTACCGCCTGCCGCTCTGGGTCAATACGGGCCTGATGACCGATGTCGTCCGTTCGCTCGAGCGCGGTGCCGAAGGCGTCGGCCTCTATCGCACCGAGGTGCCCTTTCTGCTGCGCGACCGCTTTCCCACCGAGGAAGAGCAGCGGATCATCTACCGTGAGCAACTGGAAGCCTTCGCGCCCCACACGGTGACCATGCGCACGCTGGATATCGGCGGCGACAAGGCGCTGCCGTATTTCCCCATCGAGGAGGACAACCCCTTCCTCGGTTGGCGCGGCATACGCGTCACGCTCGACCACCCCGAAATCTTCCTCGCCCAGATCCGCGCCATGATCAAGGCCAGTGAGGGCCTGGATAACTTGCGCATCCTGCTGCCCATGATCACGAATGTGCCGGAACTGGATGCGTCAAAAATCCTGATCCACCGCGTTTACGACGAGCTTCGCGAAGAGGGCTATCAGGTCAGGATGCCGCCCATCGGTGTGATGATCGAGGTCCCCGCCGCTGTGTATCAGGTGCGCGAACTGGCGAGCCGGGTCGAATTCCTGTCAGTGGGCAGCAATGACCTGACGCAATACCTGCTGGCTGTCGACCGCAACAATGCGCGGGTGGCGGATCTCTACCAGGCGTTCCATCCCGCCGTGTTGCGCGCGCTGCAATACATCGTCACCGAAGGGCATGCGGCGAAGGTCAGCGTGGGTATTTGTGGCGAGCTTGCGGGTGATCCGGGTGCGGCCATGCTGCTGATGGCCATGGGTTACGACGTGCTTTCCATGAACGCGACCAACCTGCCCAAGGTGAAATCGGTTATCCGCGGCATCACGCTCGTCCAGGCCAAGGCTCTGCTGGATGAAGTCGTCGACATGACGGACGCCGAACAGATCCGCCTGCGTGTGGAGCAGGCGTTGCGCGACGCGGGTGTGACGCGCCTGATCCGCCCCAGCTCCAGCCCAGGGGAATAAGCCGTTCCCGTTCAGGCATCGATCAAGTCGCCAGCGGCGCGCCACGAAAAATAGCATCAGTAGTCGACGACCTGTCCCCGGTATATCCGTTTGGGCTTGGGCGCTTCGGCGGCGGTTTTTGGCGGTGCGTCTTCCAGGCTCACCTGTCCGCGATAGACCTTGACGATCTGCCGGGGTGACTCGGATACCGGGGGCGCCTCCAGGCGTTCCAGCCAATTTTCGCCAGCCAGAAAAAACAGTTCCTTGATCAGGGCTTTGGTGATCACATCCTTGCAGTCACGGTAGTAATCCAGGAGTTCGTTCAGCATTTCCGGGTTGGCAAGTTTCACGCCCGGCTTCATGGCTGCATCGACCCGGCGGCGTATCTCGTACACCAGGTCGATCATGGGTTTGCTGTATTGCATGATGGCCTCCGCAAGTGCAGGCCAGAAAATAAGCAAGAATCCCGCCAGGGGGTGCCAGGGGGCGATAGACAGGTGAATCGGCCAGTTTGGCGGCGCTGAACGCACCGGTGTGGTGCGGCCCGGCTGGTCCGGGCCGCACATGGGGGCGAAAATGTGATCTATGTCTGATTAATTGAGCTTGTGATCCATATCCAGCGCCGGTTGGGCGCAGTTGCTGTCACCCACCACCCGCGCCGGCACACCGGCGACAGTGGTGCGGGGCGGTACATCCTTCAATACCACGCTGCCCGCGCCCACCTTGGCGCACTCGCCGATGGTGATATTGCCGAGGATCTTGGCGCCAGCGCTGATCAGCACACCCTTGCGGACCTTGGGATGGCGGTCGCCCGCCTCTTTCCCGGTTCCGCCCAGGGTCACGGACTGCATGATGGAGACATTGTCTTCCACGACAGCGGTTTCGCCGATGACGATTCCCGTGGCGTGGTCGAACATGATGCCCTTGCCGATACGCGCCGCCGGGTGGATATCCACCGCGAAAACCGCGGAGATGCGGCTTTGCAGGAACAGCGCCAGGGATGTGCGCCCCTGTTGCCACAGCCAGTGGGCAACCCGGTAGGCCTGCAACGCGTGGAATCCCTTGAAGAACAACAGCGGCGTGAGCAATGACCCGCAGGCGGAATCCCGTTCCCGGACCGCTTGCAGGTCAGCGCGTATCGCCTGGCCTATAGCGGGTTCGGCGCGCAGGGCTTCCTCGATGACTTCGCGTATCAGCATGGCTGGCAGGGCGGGGCAGTCCAGCTTGTTGGCCAGGTGAAAGCCCAGGGCGGATTCCAGCGTGTCCTGGTTGAGGATGGTGGCGTGGAGAAAGCTGGCGAGCACTGGCTCGCGCTCCGCTTCCTGGCGGCTTTCGCTGCGTATGGTGTCCCAAAGCGGGTCCAGATGCAGGGCGGGTGCAGGGGCTTTCATGGTGTGATCCTGTCGTCGCGTAAGAGGGGGGAGATTGGCGCCCCCATGGATATTCAGTGAATTATCAACTGGCTGACGGTTTCCGCCAAGTCAATAAATCTCGAGCGGCGGTTCATAGAGCGCCGCCAGCTGCTCGCGCAGTTCCAATATATGCTCGCCCCAGTAGCGCTCCGTGTTGAACCAGGGAAAGTGGCGCGGAAAGGCCGGATCGCTCCAGCGGCGGGCCAGCCAGGCGCTGTAGTGCATGATGCGCAGGCTGCGCAGGGCTTCGATCAGGTTCAGTTCCGCCAGCTCGAAGTCGCAGAATTCGCGGTAACCCTCGAGGATCTCCGCCAGTTGCAGGCTCTGCTGCTGGCGGTCGCCGGAGAGCAGCATCCACAGGTCCTGCACCGCCGGGCCGTTGCGGGCATCGTCGAAATCCACGAAGTGGGGCGTATCGTTGCGCCAGAGGATATTGCCCGGGTGGCAATCGCCATGCAGGCGGATGGGCTGGTAGTCCACGCGCGCAAACTGGTCTTCCAGGCGGCGGATCAGGTCGGTGCCGAGGCTGCGGTAGGATTCGCGCAGGCTGGCGGGAATGAAATCCTGTTCCAGCAGAAAGTCATAGCTCTCCCGCGCGAACTGCTGCACATGGATGGCCGGGCGCTCACTGAAGGGTTTGGCCTTGCCGAGCGCATGGATGCGCCCAAGGGCGCGCCCCAGGCTCAGCAGTGCGTCGAAATCGTCCAGGTTGGGAGCGTGGCCGCCCTGGCGGGGGTAGAGCGCAAAGTCGAAGCCGGCGTGGTGGCGCAGCGTGTTTCCCTGGTCGTCGGCCAGGGGCGGCACCACGGATATCTCCAGGGCATGCAGCGCCTGGGTGAACTCGTGCTCCTCGAGGATCTGCGCCCGCGTCCAGCGCTCCGGGCGGTAAAATTTGGCGATCAGCGGGCTGCCGCCCTCGATGCCGACCTGGTAGACGCGGTTTTCGTAGCTGTTGAGCGCCAGTACCCGCGCGTCGCTGAGGTAGCCGCAATGCTCGACGGCATCCAGTACCAGATCGGGGGTCAGGGTTTCGTAGGGGTGGGTCATGGCGGCGGCATCTGGTAAATGAAGAGCTATTCTAGAGGATTTTGGTGCTTTCGAGACGCAAAGACCGGGGGTGTTTATTGAATCCTCGACATCCCTGTCTCTGTCGATTCAATAAACACCCCCGGTCTTTGCTTGCATCCTGCCAGCGTCAAGGGGGATTACGCCCCCCTATCTTCACACCCCCAAGACTGTGTAATGCGCCCTGGAACGACTATATTGTGATCAAGCTATGGCATTATCCGGCCATCTCCCTCGGTGGGATTCTTCCAAATCGGCGATTCTGAAGGACTGTCTATGATCAGCTTGGCGTTCTACAACCTCAAAGGCGGGGTGGGCAAAACCACCACGGCAGTGAACATGGCCTATCTGGCTGCCGCGGCAGGCAAACGGACCCTGCTGTGGGATCTCGATCCCCAGGCAGCTGCCACCTTTTTCTGCCAGCAGGAAACGACCAGGCCCCGCGCCATCAAGATATTCAGTAAGGGCAAGGCGGTTGCGGACCTGGAGGTCTCCAGTCCCTTTCCGGGACTGAGCGTCATTCCCGCCGATCTCAGCCTGCGCAAGATGGAGCAGGAATTCGAGGGCCAGAGTGGCAATCGCTGGCTGAAAAACCTGATCAAACCCCTGGCGGACAAGCAGGACCTGCTGATCTACGATTGCGCGCCCTCCCTGTCCCCCGCCATGGAGCAGCTGCTGGCCGATGTGGACCTGGTGCTGATTCCCATGATTCCCAGCCCTCTGTCGATTCGCGCCATGGAACAGGTGCTGGCGTTTTTCCAGGATAAAAAGAACCCGCCGCGCACCATCATGGGTTTTTTCAACCAGGTGGACCTGCGCCGCCGCCTGCACCGGGAGGCGGTCGAGAATCTCAAAAAAATGCCCCTGCCCATGCTCAAAACCTGGATTCCCATGGATTCCGCCGTGGAGCAGATGGCCCTGCGCCAGGCGCCCCTGGCCAGCTATACCGGCAGCGGCCGCGCCGCCTCCGCCTATCAGGAGATGTGGAAGGAACTGGCCCGGTTGTTGCGCAAGACCGAAAAAGACCAGGCCGACTGACTCATCCTCCTGTATGGCGCGCCCCTGGCAACGGCTGGCGGGCGGCTTTTTGCGTGGCCGGCGCCGGGGTGCGTGCCAATGCCCAGAGGTGCACCTGGGCCGCGCCTGCCTCGCACAGCAAACGGCTGAGTGCCCGCGCCGTCGCGGTGGTCGTCACCACGTCATCCAGCAGGGCGACGGTTTTTCCCGCCAGTACCGATCGTGATTCCCTCCTGAGCCGAAACGCCTGCAGCAGATTGGTCTGGCGTGCGCGGCGCCCCAGGTGTTTTTGCGGCTGCCGCCGGACGGCGCGGCGGCACAGCCGGGTGTTCATGGGGATACCCAGCCTGCGCGTTATTTCCCTTCCCAGGATTTCCGTCTGATTGAATCCGCGCAGCCAGCGGCGGGTCCAGTGCAGCGGCACGGGAATCAGCAGGTCGGGCAGCGCCAGTTCTTCATTGGCATACCAATCAGCGACAAAGGCCGCCAACTGCTGTGCCAGTCCGCGCCCGCTCGGCAGGTGATGTTTTTCCTTGAAGTGATAGATCAATCCATCCAATGGCCAGGCGTAGCGAAAGGGAATGACAGCACAGATGAATGCGGGAGGTTGCTTCAGGCATTGCCCGCAATAACTGCCCGGCGCATCGAGTGGCAGGGCGCATTGGTGGCAGCGATATTCCGCGCGATACAGGTGGGGCAGATCCAGTTGGCAGCCGGCGCACAACAATTCGTCGCTCAGTGTTGTGCGGCACAGCAGGCAGCTGGTGGGCAGAGTGAAATTCAATAATGACGTAAATAATTGCATTTTATACATATCCCTATGTCAGTCAGTGGCATCGAGCATATCCACTTTTTGTTGGTTGTTTATTTTTTTCCAAACAAAAAATAATTTCAATGTCGTTTTTTTCTGTATTTCATTGTCCGGTTTGTCACATGAATATTCATGTGCGGACAGATTTGGCAGATTTGTTTCAGGATTGTTGATTGCTGGTTGCAGATCGGCAGGAGTCGGTAAATACTTCTTGGAAGATTTGCCACACGCATATTCGGGATTTTTTGCTTGATCAACCCGGATGGGTTTGCGTTGGCACATGTTTTTTATGTGTTTGGCCGGCAAATCTTATCAAGGAATCACTATTAGGAGATGTGACATGAAGATGAAAGCCATTGCAGCCGCCATATTGATGAGCGCTGCTCCAGGGTATGTTCTGGCCAATGATTACCAAACGGAAGTCGGTGTGGCCTACCACCATTTTGATCCGGATGAAGGCGGCAGTGAACGCCTGATCACGGCCGAAGCCAGATTTTTCTTTGCGCCCGTGGAAACCGCAACCCTGCCTCTCGCGGAAGCCGCCTTTATGCAAAGGGCCAGCAGTGTATACCTGACCGGGGGTGATGCTTCGTTTGATTACACCATCTACGGCGGCGGTCTGGATTTATTCATCATCAATAAATTTTTATATATCGGCGGCTTCGTGGCGCGCGAAGAAATCGACGATGAGGGTGAAACCGATTGGGTGGCCAAGGTGGGTATCGCGCCCATCGATGGACTGCTGCTGACGACCTTGATCAATGAAGACGATTATGAATTCAATCTTCAACTCAAATATGTGGCGCCACTGGGCGGTGAAAACTTCCTGAACCTGGAAGCGAACTATGCCGATGGCGGCGACTTTGAGGATCAATATTCAGCGTATGTGGATTTCTATTTTGATCGGACCTTCAGCCTGGGTGTCGGTTATGAGGATGATGGTTACGACGATGATGGCTATACGATCCGCACGCGCAAATTTTTCAATCACAGCTTCAGCGGCGAAGCCGCCTACACCAAATTTGACAATTATTTCGTTGCCAGTGTCGGCGTAAGCCTGCGTTTCTGATCGATCTGCCCGGCAGACCCGCTCTTCGTTATGAGGAGCGGGTTTTTTATGGCCTGCCATTCCCTGGCGGCCACCCTTCGGGCCGTCGCTGGCGCGACGTTGAAAATGGCTCCCGGCCATTTTTTATGTGGGGTGGCTCGTCTTGGATTGCTGCATCTGTTGATGGGGTGCCGGGCTCGGCATCGTTGTAAACCTGTCGGACATGATTTGGTTGACAGCGATTCCGGGTTGGTTAAAGATGGTGCCATTCCCACCAGATAGATCAGGCCCATCCCATGCATGCTGTCCCGTTTTCCCCGCCATCCCAGCAGTTTGCCCAAGGCCCCCGGATTCGCCACGACTGGAGCCGCGCCGAGATCAAGGCCCTGTTCGACCTGCCTTTCAGTGACCTGATGTTTCAGGCCCAGAGCGTCCACCGTACCTGGTTCAACCCCAACGAAGTCCAGGTCAGCACCCTCTGTTCCATCAAGACCGGCGCCTGCCCGGAAGACTGCGCCTACTGCCCGCAATCGGCCCGTTACGACACCGGCCTGGAGCGCGAAAAACTGATGGCTGTGGAAAAAGTCATCGAAGAGGCCAGGGCTGCCAAGGCCGGCGGTGCCACCCGTTTCTGCATGGGCGCCGCCTGGCGTTCACCCAAAGGCAAGGACATGCCCTATGTGATCAGCATGGTGAAAGGCGTGAAATCCCTGGGCATGGAAACCTGCATGACCCTGGGGATGCTCAATGAACAGCAGGCGCAGGACCTGGCCGATGCCGGGCTCGACTATTACAACCACAACCTCGATACCTCGCCCGAGTATTACGGCGAAATCATCACCACCCGTACTTATCAGGACCGATTGGAAACCCTCTCCAACGTGCGCAAGGCGGGCATGAAAGTCTGCTGCGGCGGTATCGTGGGCATGGGGGAAGAAGTGCTCGACCGCGCCGGGCTGCTGCAGCAGTTGGCCAATATGCCCGAGCATCCCGAATCCGTGCCTATCAACATGCTGGTCAAGGTGGATGGCACACCCCTGGAGAATGAAGCTGATCTTGATCCTTTCGATTTCATCCGTACCATTGCGGTGGCGCGCATCCTGATGCCCAAATCCCATGTCCGCCTGTCCGCCGGCCGCGAGCAGATGAACGAGCAGACCCAGGCGCTAGCCTTCCTGGCCGGTGCCAATTCGATTTTCTACGGTGAGAAGCTGCTCACCACCCCCAACCCCGAGGCCAACAAGGACATGCAACTGTTCGGCAGGCTGGGCATCAAGCCCGAAGCCTACGAGGTGCATGAAACCGACGAAGAGCAGGAAGCGGCAATCAGCCAGCAACTGCAAGCCGCGCAAACGGATGCCTTTTTCTACAACGCCGCGTCGCGGTAACCGGTTGACGGTGATCGAGGGCACAGTAAGCGTTCTTTGCAATTGGCAGGGCGTAACCACACCGGACCCGGGTGTCCGGAATCAACAGACGCAATACTTTTGAGCACACACCTTGATCACATCCTGGCGCCGGCGCTGGCCGAGCGCCGTGCCCGGCACGGCTACCGCCAGCGCCGGCTTCTGCAATCGCCGCAGACGCCCACGCTGGTCGTGGATGGTAAAACCTGCCTCGCCTTTTGCAGCAATGATTACCTGGGGCTTGCCAATCACCCGGAGGTGATTGCCGCGCAGCAGCAGGCCGCCGCACGCTGGGGAGCTGGCAGTGGCGCCTCCCATCTGGTCACGGGCCATTCCCAGGAGCATCACGCGCTGGAAGAGGAACTGGCGGCGTTCACCGGGCGCGAGCGGGCCCTGCTGTTTTCCACCGGCTACATGGCGAATCTGGGCGTTATCAGTACCCTGGTCGGGCAGGGCGATGCCGTGTTTGAAGACCGGTTGAATCACGCCTCGCTGCTGGACGGCGGCCTGCTCAGCGGTGCGCGCTTCCAGCGGTTTCTCCACAATGACCTGGATAACCTGCGCGCGCGCCTGCAAAAAACCGGGGCTGGCCGCAAGCTGGTGGTGGTGGATGGCGTATTCAGCATGGATGGCGACTGCGCGCCCTTGCGCGGCCTTGCGACCCTTGCCGCTGAAGAAAATGCCTGGCTGATGGTAGATGATGCCCATGGATTTGGTGTGCTGGGTGCCACCGGGGCTGGGACGGTCGAGCACTTCGGGCTCGATCAGGCGCGGGTTCCCATACTCATGGGGACACTGAGCAAGGCGCTGGGCAGTTTCGGCGCGTTTGTGGCTGGCAGTGACACCCTTATCGAAACGCTGATCAATTTTGCCCGTCCCTACATCTACACCACGGCGATGCCGCCTGCGGTGGCCGCCGCCACTCGTGCCAGTTTGCGGCTGGTGCAGCGTGAGCCCTGGCGCCGCGCGCATCTGCAATCCTTGATAACCCATTTCCGTACGCGCGCCGCCGCCCTTGGGCTGGTGCTGATGGATTCATCCTCTCCCATCCAGCCCTTGTTGCTGGGTGATGAGGCGCGGGCCCTGGCGGTATCGGAACAGCTGGCGGCGCGCGGCCTGCTGGTGATCGCCATTCGTCCGCCCACCGTGCCCGCAGGCAGTTCGCGCCTGCGTATCACCCTGTCCGCTGCCCACAGCCTGGCCGATGTGGATCGCCTGTTGGATGCGCTGGCCGACATCCTGGTGGAGGTGGTGGAATGATGCCTTCCCGCCATGTGCAAACCTTTCCCGGCCTGGCGGCATATCATCACCCGGCGACGGCCACGCCGGTTTGCGGTCCTGTAGTGCTGCTGCATGGCTGGGGTTGCGATAGCCGGAGCTGGGAACTACTGCTGCCGCATCTGCAATCCCTGACGGACGTCATTGCCCTGGACTTGCCCGGTTTCGGCGGCAGCGAGCCATTGCCTGACTGGTCGCTGGAAAATCTGCTGCCGCTGATCGAGTCCCGGATTCCCCAGGGCGCGACGCTGATGGGCTGGTCTTTGGGCGGCATGCTGGCGGTCGCGCTCGCAGCCCGCCTGCCGGACCGGGTGTCGCGGGTCATCAGCCTGGCCGCGAATCTCCGCTTTGTGGCCGGTGCTGACTATCCCGCCGCGATGGCGCCTGCCATCAACCGCCAGTTCAATCGCCTGTTTGCCGAAGATCCTGGTGCTGCGCTCAAGCGCTTTGGCGGCTTGCTGGCCCAGGGTGATGAGGCTGAAAGGTCCCTGTTGCGCCGTCTGCGTGAGGCCGGGATGCCCGGCGAGCCGCATACGAGCTGGCTCGATGCACTGGCGCTGCTCGCCAGCCTCGACAACCGCGTCGATTTTGCCCGTCTCGATCAACCGGGATTGCATCTGTTGGGTGATGCGGATGTGCTCGTGCCCGCCACTGCCGCCGCGGCCCTGCGTCAGCACAATGCCCGCCAGCAGGTGGTGGTCTTGCCCGGCGCGGCCCATGCCCTGCACTGGAGCCAGCCGGAGACGGTGGCGCAATGGATTGCCGGTTTCCTGACTGCGGACACGGCGCCGCAGCTGGACAAACGGCGCGTCGCGCAATCCTTCAGCCGTGCCGCCGCCAGCTACGATGCCGTGGCGGAGTTGCAACGGGCCGTTGGCGGGCAGCTCATGGCGCAGCTGCCGGACCGGTTGCGGCCGGATCGAATACTCGACCTGGGGTGCGGCACGGGATATTTCACCCGCGCCCTGGCAGCGCGCTTTCCCGGCGCGGACGTCCTGGGCCTGGACATTGCGCCGGGTATGCTGGAGGTCGCTCGCCGGCATCAGGGTGCCCAGGTACAATGGCTCTGCGCGGATGCGGAGTCCTTGCCTCTGGCTGACGCGAGCGTGGACCTGGTGTATTCCAGCCTCGCCATCCAATGGTGCGAGGACCTCCCCCGGCTGTTCCGGGAACTGACCAGGATACTCCGGCCGGGAGGCTGGCTGGTGTTCAGCACCCTGGGGCCGGGAACCCTGATCGAATTGAAAACGGCCTGGCAGCAGGTCGATGCCTATGTGCATGTGAATCGCTTCAAGCCGCTGACGGCGTTGGAACAGACCCTGGCTCAGGCCCGGTTGGTCAAGCAGCGGTCGATGGAGGAAACACGCCGGTTGGATTACGAGCGGCTGGTGGACCTGACGCGGGAGCTCAAAAGCCTGGGCGCCCACAACAGCAACCAGGGACAGTCCCGGGGGCTCACCGGCCGCCGCAAGCTCGAGCAGCTCAAGACCGCCTATGAAAGCTTCCGTCAGGCGGGCCGTCTGCCAGCCAGTTATGAGGTTTACTACCTGTGCGCCCGGAAACCAGCGGATAGCTCACTGGATTGACCGATGGATGCCACCTTGTCGAAGACCATGAATAAAAACGCTTTTTTTGTCACGGGAACCGATACCGGAGTCGGCAAAACCCTGGTTTCCGCCGGCTTGTTGCTGGCGGCACGAGCCCGGGGACTGGAGACGGCGGCCCTGAAACCCGTAGCCGCCGGATGCGAGGCCACGGCAGCCGGTCTGCGCAATGAAGACGCCCTGCTGCTCCAGTCGGTCATCAGCCGGCCCCTGGCCTATGAACAAATCAATCCGGTGGCGCTGGAGCCCGCCATCGCTCCGCATATCGCTGCGTTGCAGGCACGGCGCAGTCTGTCCGTGGACCGGCTGGCCGGTTTTTGCCGGGGTGTGCTGGGCGAGGCGGATTTCACCCTGGTGGAGGGTGCCGGTGGCTGGCGGGTGCCCCTGAACGCAGCCGAAACCCTGGCCGATCTGGCGCGGGTGCTGCGGTTGCCGGTCATCCTGGTGGTCGGCATCCGCCTGGGCTGTATCAACCATGCACTGCTGACGGCGGAAGCGGTTCTGCGGGACGGCCTGACACTGGCGGGCTGGGTGGCCAACCGCATCGATCCTGATATGCCCTGCCAGGATGAAAACATTGCCAGCCTGGTCCAGCGCTTGCCCGCACCTCTCCTGGGCGAACTGCCCTGGCTGTCCCAGGCCGATCCCGCGCTCGCGGCCCAGGCCCTGGGCGCCGACGCCCTGTCCCGGTTGCTGGCGGGCTGAACCGTGAATCGCTGTGCGTGGCTGCTGGTCTGCCTGTTGCTTGGCGGTTGTGCCGGGCTGGACACCAGCCGCATCCCGGTGGCGGATACTCCCCATGTGGTGCATGTGATTTATACGGGCTGGCACACCAGTATTCTGGTGGAAGCGGAGCCCTTGCTCCGTCACAGTCCGCAGCTGGCGCGGGATTTCAGTAACCAGCGCTATATCCGGCTGGGTTGGGGCGACGGTGATTACTTCACCGGCCGCAGCAAGCACTGGACCACGGCCACCAAGGCCCTGGTGGCCTCGGGTTACTCGGCGCTCCAGGCGCTGGCTTATGATGTCGATCCCTTTCCTCAACTGGCGCCGGAGACCCGGATTCCTCTGGCGTTGACCGAGCCGGGTCTGGCGGGCTTGGCAGCTTACGTCGAGCGAAGCATCGCCCTGGATGCCGGGGGCCAGCCGCAGCACCTGCCACCCAGCCGGGCGAATGACAGCCTTTTCTACTTGGCCAGCCCCCGCTATGGTCTTTTCAACAACTGTAACACCTGGACCAGCCAGGCCCTGCGTGAAGCCGGCCTGCCCATGGTCAGCCGCCTGCAATTGACCTCCCGCAGCGTCTTCCGCCAGGCACAGCGGATCTCGGCACACCAGGAGGCTCAGGGCGCCTTTGATCAACGGGCGACACCCCTCGAGGGGTTATAACCTCCGTATTTTTACAGCAAAGATTTATTAAAAATGGCCGCTCAAGCGGCAACTCTGGCTGTTTAGTGAGCAAAATCGGCGTAAACTATGGAGGTGTCCCTTCTTGCTTCCATCGAGTCGGGGCGTTAATCGACATTACCCAGGGGTTTCACCATGGAAATCAATTCCGGCTCGGCCATCAATCAAGGTCTTATCGGCATGCAGCGCAGCCAGGCCGAGATACAGCGTTCCGCCCAGCAGATTGCCGAGGCATCCACCACTCCGCCGGGTAACCAGACCACGGATCTGGTGGAGCCGCTGATCAACCTGCAGCTTCAGTCCCAACTGTTTGATGCCAATGCCCGGGTGGTCGAAACTGCCAATGAAACCCTGGGCACTCTGCTGGATACCCGGGCCTGACAGCCATGATCAACCAGATCCCTTCCTCCTACGCCAACGCCATAGCGCCCTTCGCGCCGCTTGGGCGTCAGCCTGTGGGGCAGGAAAGCGCGGATCTGCGCATGTCCAGTTTCAAGCCTCTGGAGCAGCTGGCTCCGACCGCCCCTGGCGAAAACCGCCGCTCTCCCGACGAACGCCCCGCTGAAGTGGATGAGCAGGAGCGTTTGCGCCAGGGGCGGGCTGCCCGGAGTCCGGGTGAAGAACCCAGCGATGAACGCGATGACGCGCGCGAGCGCCAGGAAGAGTCTGATCAGGAGCTCATTCGTGAACTGGCCGCCCGTGACCGTGAAGTGCGCGCCCACGAACAGGCTCACGCGGCTGTGGGCGGTCAATATGCCAGTGCTCCGGTATACCAGTATGAGCGCGGGCCGGACGGTGTCAGCTATGCCGTGGCCGGCGAGGTATCCATCAATACCAGCCCGATCCCCGGTGATCCAGAGGCAACGATCCAGAAGGCCCAGCAGATCCTGCGCGCAGCCAACGCACCGGCCGAACCCTCTCCCCAGGACCGGCGTGTAGCCGCCGAAGCGGCGCAAATGGAAGCCGAGGCCCGGATCGAGTTACGGCAACAGCAGCAACAGGAAAACGCAGCGCGTGCCCAGGCGGCTGAGGAATCCCGCCGCGAACAGGAAGCCCGTGACGAGCGGGAAAGCAACCAGAGCCTGCGCGCCGAACAGACAGCTGAACAGCAGCGCGATGAACGTGGCCGCTGGTTGGATGAGAGCCGCAACCGCAGTATCGATCTCAATCGCCGGTTGATTGATATCGGCGTCATCTCCAGCAGTTCACCGGCGGGCAGCCTGCTCAACCAGCGCGTCTGACCTTCATCGGGGCTTGCGACCCTTTCCCTTTACCAGCATAGTCCCCTGCGAATGTTCAGCGTACCGGAGACATTTGCCATCATGACCAGCCGTCTATCTCCCGAAGATCAGGCCCGTGTGGATGCGGTTACCTCGCGCGGCACCTATGGTGTGGAGCGCAAGCCCTTTCGCGGGTGGGTGTTATTGGGTGTCGTCTTTCTTGTGATGGTGATTTTGGGGTTGGTCAGCCTGGTGTTGGGCCTGCTTTACGATGTCACTTGATCCTGCCTGATGAAAACTTATGCCTGGTTGAGCCGCACAAGTTTTTCCTTGACCCCTGCCAGTTGCCTCCCTATAATTCGCGGCCTCACTTGAGCAGTGGCTCAATGGAGTTTTGACGCGGGGTGGAGCAGCTTGGTAGCTCGTCGGGCTCATAACCCGAAGGTCGTTGGTTCAAATCCAGCCCCCGCAACCAGATTTACCCTGTCAGTTCCTGGCGCTGGCGGGTGACGAGAGCCCCTGTCAGGGGCTTTTTTGTATCTGTATGTTTTTGCAGTCACAGTGGCCTGTGACGGTGTTGAAGCAGTAATCGTAAATGGGCCTGGTGCCCATTTTTTATTTGTCGGACAGGCTGGCGTTGGGCCGGCGCGGGTTGAGCAGCATGGCATCCAAGCAGGAACAGTTACAGGCGCTGATTGCGCCGGTCGCCAGTGCCCTCGGGTGTGAACTCTGGGGACTGGAATACCTTACGCAGGGCAAATACACCACCCTGCGTCTTTATATCGACCGGCCCGAAACCGGCGTCACGCTGGATGATTGTGAAAAGGTCAGCCGCCAGGTCAGCGCAGTGCTGGATGTGGAAGATCCGATCGATGGTGAATACACCCTGGAGGTGTCATCGCCGGGTATGGACAGGGCGCTGTTCACACTGGACCAGTACGCGCGTTATCTGGGTGAAAATGTGAATCTGCGCTTGCGGTTGGCCCGCGATGGCCGGCGCAAGTTCAAAGGCACCATTGTGGCCGTTGAGGGTGATGAAGTGCGTATCGCCGCCGAGGGTAAAGAATATTTGCTTGGCCTGGACGTGATCGACAAGGCCAACATCATTCCGCGTTTTTAAGTTGAGTTGATGCACTTAGGCCCGCGGTTTCGGAACAGATGTTCGGCATGGCAGATGCCGGCAGAGGAGTTAACAGAGGCAACCCAATGAACAAAGAAATTTTGCTCGTCGCTGATGCAGTGTCCAACGAAAAAGGCGTGGACAAGGAATTGATTTTCCAGGCCATAGAAACGGCCCTCGCCACTGCCACCAAAAAGCGTTTTGACGAGGACTCGACCATCGAGGTCAACATCAATCGCGCCACGGGTGACTACGATACCTTCCGCAGCTGGGAAGTGGTATCCGATGATGTGCTGGCCGAGCTGGGTACTCAGTTCACTCTGGAAGAAGCGCACGAAAAAGATGCCTCGCTCAAGGCTGGCGATGTCTACCGTGAAAAAATCGAAAACGTGGAATTCGGTCGCATTGCCGCCCAGACCGCCAAGCAGGTCATCGTGCAAAAAGTGCGTGAAGCCGAGCGCGCGCAGATGGTTGAAGAGTACCGTGACCGCGTGGGCGATCTGATCAGCGGCACCGTCAAGAAAGTCACTCGCGACAGCATCATCGTGGACCTGGGCAACAACGCCGAGGCACTGCTGCCGCGTGATCAGCTGATCGGCCGCGAAATTTTCCGCATGGGTGATCGCATCCGTGCCCTGTTGCTGGATGTGCGCACCGAAGCGCGTGGCCCGCAACTCTTTTTGAGCCGTTCCTGCCCGCAGATGCTGGTGGAATTGTTCAAGATCGAAGTGCCGGAAATCGCCGAGGAAGTCATCGAGATCAAGGGCGCTGCCCGTGATCCCGGCCTGCGCGCCAAGATTGCCGTCAAAACCAATGATGGCCGCATCGATCCTGTCGGCGCCTGTGTAGGCATGCGTGGTTCGCGCGTGCAGGCCGTGTCCAATGAACTGGGCGGCGAGCGTGTGGATATCGTGCTCTGGGATGATAACCCGGCGCAGTTTGTCATCAACGCCATGTCGCCGGCTGAGATTGAATCCATCGTGGTGGATGAAGACGCGGGTTCCATGGATGTGGCTGTCAGCGAAGACAACCTGGCCATGGCGATCGGCCGCGGTGGGCAGAACGTGCGCCTTGCCTGCGAGCTGACCGGCTGGGATATCAACGTCATGAGCGTGGAAGACTGGCAGGCCAAGCAGCAACAGGAATCCGGCAGCTATATCCAGCTCTTCATGAGGGCGCTGGATATCGATGAAGACATGGCCGGCGTGCTGGTTGAAGAAGGCTTCACCACGCTTGAAGAAGTCGCCTATGTGCCGCTGGAAGAAATGCTGGCGATCGATGGCTTCGATGAAGACATCGCCGAAGAATTGCGCGCGCGCGCCAAAGATGCGCTGCTGACCCAGGCCCTCGCTTCGGAAGAGCGGCTGGAAGGTGTTGCGCCGGCGGAAGATCTGCTCACGATGGAGGGCATGGATGAAGCCCTGGCCCTGACGCTGGCCAGCCGCGGCATAGTCACCATGGAAGATCTTGCCGAACAGGCGATCGATGATTTGCTCGACATTGAAGGCATGGATGAAAGCCGCGCCGCCGCCCTGATCATGAAAGCCCGTGAACCCTGGTTCGCATAAGCGCAACCGCTTTCACTTGATGGGTCACAAAAAATACCTGAGGAAACACAATGGCAGAAGTAACAGTAAGCGAACTCGCCAAATCCGTTGGAGCACCGGTTGAACGACTGCTGAAGCAAATGCAGGAAGCCGGTCTCAAACAGAAGAGCGCCGAGGCTCTGGTGTCGGATGATGAGAAGCAGAAGCTGCTCGCCTATTTGAAAACCAGCCATGGTGAGTCCACGGCTGAACCAAGAAAAATCACGCTGCAACGTAAAACCACGACCACGCTCAAGACGGGTTCAGGCAGTGCGCGCAAGACCGTGAATGTGGAAGTGCGTAAGAAACGCACCTACGTCAAGCGCGAGGATGTCGACGCCTCAGCTGATGAAGCGGATGAGTCGATGGATGTTCAGGTGCCGGTGGCCGAACTGGAAGAAACCCAGGTTGTCGAACTGGTGCCCGAGCTCCAGGTTGCGCCAGAATCTGAAGACGTCGATGTGGTGGAAGAATCCGCCGCCTCTGCGCGAACGTCTTTTACCGACGGCATCGAAGAAAAACGCCGCGCCGCCCAGGAGCGCCGCATGGCCGAAGAGGCCCAGCGTCAGGCCGATCTCCAGGCCAAGAAAGAAGAGCGCCGCCTCGATACAGCTGCCAAGCCTGATGCCGAGGCCGCCCGTCCCAAGCCCAAATTGGCCACAGAAAAAACCGAAAAGACGGACAAGGACAAAGATGACGGCAAGCACGTCAAGAAAAAAGAAGTCCGTCGCGATGAGGACTTTGATGATGGTGAAAAACATCATTCGAAGCGTGCGGGCAAGTCAGCCAAGAAAACCTCCACGCCCAAAAAAGCCGTCAAGCTGGATATTTTTGAACTGGAAGGTGATGAGGGCGAGGATGAAGATCTGCTGGCGCGCCGCCGCAGCATGCGCGCGCACCACAAGGCGTCCAACAAGCATGCCTTCAAGCGCCCCACCGCCAAAATCGTCCATGAAGTGGAAGTCCCTGACACCATCACCGTGGCCGACCTGGCGCAGCGCATGACTGTCAAAGTAGGTGAGTTGATCAAGCAGCTGATGAAAATGGGCATCATGGCCAATATCAACCAGCCCCTGGATCAGGAAACCGCCCAATTGCTGGTGGAAGAAATGGGTCACAAGACCAGACTGGTGAGCGAAAACGATCTCGAGAATGCCCTGGCTGAATCCCTGGCGATTGACGGTGAACAGTTGCCGCGCGCACCGGTCGTCACGGTGATGGGACACGTCGACCACGGTAAAACGTCCCTGCTGGACTACATCCGCGATTCACGGGTTGCCGCAGGCGAAGCGGGTGGCATCACGCAGCATATCGGCGCCTATCGCGTCTCTACCAGCCGCGGTGAAATCGCCTTCCTGGATACACCGGGTCACGCCGCGTTTACCGCCATGCGTGCACGCGGTGCCCGCAGCACCGACGTGGTTATCCTGGTGGTGGCGGCCGACGATGGCGTCATGCCGCAAACCGAGGAAGCCATCCTTCACGCCCGCGCGGCGGAAGTGCCCCTGGTCGTGGCGATCAACAAGTGCGACAAGCCGTCAGCTGATCCGGACCGCGTCAGGAATGAACTGGTGGCCAAGGGTGTCATTCCCGAGAACTACGGCGGTGACACCCAGTTTATCGAGGTGTCGGCCCATACCGGCCAGGGCATTGAAGAGTTGCTGGAGGCCATTTCGCTCCAGGCGGAAGTGCTTGAGCTCACGGCAGTACAGGATGCGCCGGCCAAGGGTGTGGTGATCGAGTCGCGCGTCGAAAAAGGCCGTGGTGTGGTCGCCACGCTGCTGGTGCAGCAGGGTACCCTCAAGCACGGCGATCTGGTGCTGGCGGGGCAAAGCTATGGCCGCGTCCGCGCCATGAGCAACGAGCGCGCCCAACAGGTGAAAGAGGCCGGACCATCCACGCCCGTGGAGATTCTCGGCCTGGATACCGTGCCCAGCGCCGGTGATGATTTCGTGGTGCTGGCCGATGAGCGCAAGGCGCGCGAAGTGGCCGAGTTCCGCGCCGAGAAGGAGCGCAAGGACCGGCTGGCCCGCCAACAGGCATCCAAGCTGGAAAACATGTTCGCCGGTATGGACGCGGGACAGAAGAAAGTCCTCGCCGTGGTGGTCAAAGCCGACGTGCGCGGCTCGCTCGAAGCCATCCAGGCATCCCTGGCCGAGATCGGCAACGACGAGGTGCAGGTCAATGTGGTTTCCGCGGGTGTCGGTGGCATCACCGAGAACGATGTCAACCTGGCGTTGACGACAGGTGCCTTCATTGTCGGCTTCAACGTGCGTGCCGATGCCGCTACCCGCCGCCTGGCGGAAGTGGAAGGTGTGGATATCCGCTACTACAGCATCATTTACCAGTTGCTGGATGAAGTGAAGGCGGCCCTGAGCGGCATGCTGGACCCGGAGCGGGTGGAAACCATCCTGGGCATCGCCAATGTGCGCGAAGTCTTCAACTCGCCCAAGTTCGGCCAGGTGGCTGGCTGTATGGTGGTCGAAGGCACGGTCTACCGCAGCAAACCCATCCGCGTCCTGCGTGACAACGTGGTGATCTTCGAAGGCGAGCTGGAATCCCTGCGCCGCTTCAAGGATGACGTCACTGAAGTCCGCAACGGCATGGAGTGTGGTATCGGCGTGAAGAACTACGACGTCAAGGTCGGCGACCAGATCGAGGTCTACGAAGTGAAAGAGGTGGCGCGCCAGCTGTAAGCCGGGCGCGACCCCATCCCGCCCCGGTGGCCCGTGTGCCGTCCGGGGCGTTGTTGTTTTATCAGCCCGGCCTGTTTCGCCGCCGGGCCCCTATCCCCGCGATGGGGATGCATGTTGGAGGCAGTCTATGCCCAGAGAATTTACCCGCTCCGACCGGGTGTCGGATGCTATTCAGCGGTTGCTGGGACAGTTGATCCCGCAGGAAATCCGCGATCCCCGTGTGGGCATGGTCAACATCAATGATGTGACCGTGACGCGCGACATGGCTTACGCCAAGGTTTTCGTCACTTTTGTGGGTGCCGCCGAATCCGAGAGCCTGGCCGCCGCCGAGGCGCTCAACAAGGCCGCCGGCTTCTTGCGCAGCCTCCTGGCCAGGGAGCTGAGCATGCGCACGGTGCCGCGCCTGCAGTTCATCTATGACAAGACGGCCATCCGGGGCCAGGAGCTGTCGTTCCTGATCGACCGGGCCATCGCCAGCGATAAAGCCCAGCACAAGGACGATGAAGCCGACGAAGACGGGCGCCAATAATGGCCAGACGCAGAGGCCGTCCGGTGGACGGCGTGTTGTTATTGCATAAACCCGCGGGCATGACCTCCAACCGCGCCCTGCAGATTGCCAAGCGCCTCTATGACGCGGAAAAGGCCGGCCACACCGGCAGCCTGGACCCGCTGGCGACGGGCGTCCTGCCCCTGTGTTTCGGCGAAGCCACCAAGTTCTCCCAGTTTTTACTGGATGCGGACAAGGGCTATCGCAGTACCTTCCGGCTGGGTGTCACCACCACGACCGCCGATGCCGATGGCGAGGTCTTGAGTGAGGCGTCGACCCTCGATATCGAGCGTGCCCGTGTTGCCGAGGCCCTGGCGGCCATGGAGGGGGAGATACTCCAGGTGCCGCCCATGTATTCGGCGCTCAAACACCAGGGGCAGCCGTTGTACAAGATGGCGCGCCAGGGGCAGGAGGTCGAGCGCGCGCCGCGCCGGGTGCGGATTCACGGCATAGAGCTGCTGGCTTTCCGCCCGGGTGCGGCCGCCGAGGTGGATGTGGCGGTGCGTTGCAGCAAGGGAACCTATATCCGCACCATCGCCGAGGACCTGGGCAAGGCCCTGGGGTGTGGTGCCCATGTCTCGCGGTTGCACCGCTCGGCGGCCGGGGCCTTTGACGAGTCCCGCAGCCTGACGCTGGAAACCCTGGAAGCGGTCTTGGCGGAAGGGGGGTATCAGGCGCTGGATGATCTGCTGCTGCCACCGGATGCGCCTGTGGCCAGCCTGCCAGCCCTGGTGCTGCCGGCCCAGAGCGGTTATTACTTCCGCCAGGGCAACCCGGTGATGGACCCGCAGGTCTATCGTCTGGGGGGCCAAGGTGATATTGTACGCGTCTTTTTACAGTCTGATTTGCAGGCCGATCCGGCGGGTTCCAATCCCCGGTTTCTCGGCCTGGGCGAGCTGACCGGCGATGGCCGGGTGGCGCCCAAAAGAATCATCGCCAACCGTTCCTCTGCCTGAGGCGTAGGGCGTTGACCGGCCCCGGCTGTCGGCGGGGCACCATGGGGGCAGGTACGTCCTGTCTCCAGCCCACCTGTAAACATGCACGGGTGTGGCTGTAAATCCATCGCATGTTAATTGAGGAAACCATCATGGCACTGAGTGCTGCTGAAAAAGCTGCTGTAGTCAAAGAGTATCAACAAGCGGAAGGTGACACCGGCTCACCGGAAGTCCAGGTTGCACTCCTGACGATCAACATCAACAAACTCCAGGATCACTTCGCCAGCCACAAGGCTGACCACCACTCACGTCGTGGTTTGATCCGCATGGTAAACCAGCGCCGCAAGCTGCTGGACTACCTGAAAGGTAAAAATGTTGAGCGTTACTCAGCGCTGATTCAAAAACTGGGTCTGCGCCGTTAAGTGTGTCCCCGTGCCCGCTTTTGCGGGCACACTTTTTTCTGGAGAAGGCAGCGGTAATCCGAACGAAAACTTATCGCTATGGCAGGATGCGTATCAAGCTGTCTGATATGAAAGAAATCAACGAAAGATAGAGTTGCCAACAGGCGCGTAAAACTAACGCAATGTAATGAAAGGATAAAAGAGTGAATCCGATTATCAAAAAATTCCAATACGGTGATCAAACGGTCACCCTCGAAACTGGCCGTATCGCCCGCCAGGCGACCGGTGCAGTCATGGTTACTGTGGGTGAAACCTCAGTGCTTTGTACCGTCGTCGGCGCCAAAGAGGCTTCACCCGGCCAGGACTTTTTCCCGCTGTCCGTCCACTACCAGGAAAAAGCCTACGCTGCTGGCCGTATTCCCGGCGGCTTTTTCAAGCGCGAAGGCCGTCCTTCCGAAAAAGAAACCCTGACCTCCCGTCTGATCGACCGTCCTATTCGCCCGCTGTTTCCCGAAGGCTTCCTGAACGAAGTGCAGGTGATCTGTACGGTGATGTCCACCGACAAGGTCAATGATCCCGATATCGCCGCCCTGATCGGCACGTCGGCGGCCCTGGCTGTGTCGGGCATTCCCTTCAATGGTCCGATTGGCGCCGCCCGCGTGGGCTACACCCAGGATCAGGGTTATCTGCTCAACCCCAGCTTCAAGCAGCTGGCGACCTCCGAGCTGGACATGGTGGTTGCCGGGACCAAAGACGCCGTGTTGATGGTGGAGTCCGAGGCGAAAGAACTGCCGGAAGACATCATGCTCGGCGCCGTGCTTTACGCTCACCAGGAAATGCAGGTGGTCGTTCAGGCCTGTGCCGAATTGGCGCGCGATGCCGGCAAATCCCGTTGGGATTGGCAGGCGCCAGCGGTCAACAGTGCGCTCAAGGCGGCGCTGGAGCAAAGCTTTGGCGATTCCATCGGTGTCGCCTACCGCATTACCGACAAGGCCAAGCGCTACGACCGCCTTGCCGAACTGCGCAGCCAGGCCGTTGCTGAGCTGGTCAACGAAGAAGCCGGTGTCAGCGCGGACGATGTGAAAGACATGTTCGGCCGCGTCGAATCCCACATCGTGCGTTCGCGCATCGTGGCGGGCGAGCCGCGTATCGATGGCCGCGATAACAAGACTGTTCGTCCTATCGAGGTGGAAGTCGGCGTGCTGCCCAAGGCGCACGGCTCGGCATTGTTCACCCGCGGCGAAACCCAGGCGCTGGTCGTGGCCACCCTCGGCAACGCCCGCGATGTGCAGATCATCGACGCCCTGGAAGGCGAGCGCAAAGATCCCTTCATGCTGCACTACAACTTCCCGCCCTATTCCGTCGGTGAGTGTGGCCGCATGGGTGGTACCGGCCGCCGCGAAATCGGTCACGGCCGCCTGGCCCGCCGTGGTGTCGCCGCCGCGCTGCCGAAAGAAGAGGATTTCCCCTACACCCTGCGTGTCGTGAGTGAAATCACCGAATCCAACGGTTCCAGTTCCATGGCGTCCGTCTGTGGTTCCTCGCTGGCGCTGATGGACGCGGGCGTGCCGCTCAAGGCGCCGGTGGCCGGTATTGCCATGGGCCTGGTGAAAGAAGACAACGGCTTTGCCGTGCTCACCGATATCCTCGGCGATGAAGATCACCTGGGCGACATGGACTTCAAAGTCGCGGGTACCGCAAGCGGCGTCACCGCGCTGCAAATGGACATCAAGATCGAAGGCATCACCGAAGAGATCATGGAAATCGCGCTGGAACAGGCCCTGCATGCACGCCTGCACATCCTGGCCGAAATGAACAAGGTTATCTCCACGGCGCGTTCGACCATCAGCGAGAATGCCCCGCGCTTTGAAACCATCAAGGTTCATCCCGACAAGATCCGCGACATCATCGGCAAAGGCGGCGCCACCATCCGCGCCATCACCGAAGAGACCAGCTCCTCGATTGATATTGATGACAGCGGTACCGTCAAGATCTACGCCGATAACGCCGACAACCTCAAAGCCGCCATCCTGCGCATCGAAAGCATCGTCGCGGAAGCGGAGATCGGTGCTATCTACGAAGGCACGGTGGTGCGTATCGTGGACTTCGGTGCTTTCGTCAACTTCCTGCCTGGCAAGGATGGTCTGGTGCACATTTCCCAGATCGCGGATGAGCGCGTCAACAACGTGAGCGACTACCTGAAAGAAGGCCAGGTGGTGAAGGTCAAGTGCCTGGATGTGGATCAGCGTGGACGTATCAAGCTGTCTATCAAGGAGGCCCTGGCCGAAGAGGCCGGTGAGGCGCCAGTCGCTGATGTGGAGTAATCCGTAGTTTCACATCCGCATCCCCATAAAAAACGCCCGCAATCGCGGGCGTTTTTTTTCGTCTTCCCTGACGAAGGTCGAGTCAATCCATCAGCGGGTAGCGGGCTTGCTGACCTTGGTGGATACCTGACCCACCACGCGGCGGTTTTGCTCGCGGCCGGCAGCGGTGCTGTTGTCCGCAACCGGGCGTGATTCACCATAACCAACGGCCCTGACGCGATCAGCGCTGATGCCGTGATTGTTGATCAGCGCATCGCGCACGGCTTCAGCGCGGCGCTGGGACAGTTGCTGGTTGTAAGCCTCTGCGCCCTGGCTGTCGGTATGGCCTTCCACGGTCACTTCGGTATCGGCGTATTGGTTCATGAAGCTGGCCAGCTTGGCGACTTCGCTCTGGAGCGCGGGCTTGATCTCGGCCTTGTTGGTATCGAAGGTGATCTTGAGATCCACGGAAACGGTTTCGGTCAGCTTGATGGAACAACCATCGGCATCCACCTTATGAGTTCTGGGGGTATCCGGGCACTTGTCGCGGGAATCGGGCACGCCGTCGCCATCGCTGTCCCTGTCGCTCACGACAGCGGGTGCCGGGGTGGCGGCAACCGGGGCGGATTTTTTGCCGAGCAGGTAGCTCAGGCCAACGTTCACGGCAACATCGGTGTATTCATTGTCCAGGCTGTTGAAGGCGCGCAGGTCGGTGCGTACCTGCCAGCTGCGGCTCAGGTTGTACTTGACTCCACCACCGAGGTTGACGAGGGTTTCGCGGTGCTGGCTGGGGTTGATGGCATTGTAGCTGCGCTCGAGATCGCCGACACCCAGGGCCAGGTAGGGAGTCCAACTGCTGCTGTTGACGAAATTGTAGATACCATCCAGGCGGTATTGCGTCCCATCGACATCCACTGCGCCCGCTTTGGTTTCGCTGTCGTAGCGGCTCCACACGGTTTCGAGGGTCCATCTGTCGGTCAGCGGGAAGCCAAGGCTCGCACCCCAGGTATTGGCATCTTTCAGCGGATCATCAAAGAAAATGCGTCCACCGAATACATTGATTTCGCCATCGTGGGTTTGGGCTGAGAGGGTAGGGGACAGCAGTGCGGCAATCAGGGCGCAAAGGCTGAGGGGTTTCAGTGTGTTTCTGGCCATAGTTGTTCTCCATTCATTCATACATAAAAGTGCGAATGCATCAGCGTTGGTACAGTCGGGGACTGACCGGGGAGAACCCCCTGGGGCGTCAAATCCCGTTGCACAAAACGACCAATGACCGCTGTTGTCAGTCATTAAGTTGTATTGAAGTCCCTGTCATCGTTATTCATGGAGCGCCACCATAACAAAACCCGCGTAGCTTGCAAGGTGATTGTGCAAAAAAACTACATGATTTGTCTGGCCGGGTGTCTATCCAAGCAATGACAACTCGTCAAAGGATCGAACATCAGTTGTCAACCGATGCATCTGGTGAGTTATGCAGGGCGCTCAAGTGGCTCCTTCATTCTGCAAGCCAACTGGAACATGTCTGTGATTGGTGTCACGAGCCTCAACATTTTCGGGCTGGCAGGGATCAAATTGGATGGAAAATCCGCCATCCGGTCACATGGCCTGATGGGCACCGGATGCTTCGGCTTGCCATGCCCAAGTGAATTAGTGTATTAATACACTTGTTTTCCGATCTATCCGGAAATATCGCCATGATTACCATCAGGTCAAGGAACCCCGCTATGCAAGCGTCACCCGATCAGTTCCCGCATACCCCGCCAGACAGTGTTTTGCGGACCACCGGACCCCTGCCGGGATTTGGCCGTTCCCTTGGATGGCTGCTGGTCTTCATGGCTGTTTTCTTTGTGGCAGTCATCGTCTATGTCATGGGTTACAGCATCACCCTGGGTGTGGAGTATGCAGCCCAGGGAATTACCCAGCCGGACCCGGCAGAGATAGAGATGCGTATACAGGCGCATCTGACAAGCCCTTCTGGCATAGCGGGGCTGTATGCGGTGCAGTGCCTGCTGTTGCTGCCGGTGATCATACTGGCGGCTCACTTTCCCCGACAGCCCTGGCAACAGACCCTGGGTTTCCACCGGTTCGATCGCCGCAGCCTGGTGTTCTGGCTGGTGATCTTCGGGCTGGCTCGCGAAAAGTCAGGTTCCATCTGGGTGCCGCTGATCGTCCACTCCCTCAATAACGCCATTGCGGCGATCACTGTCATCTATCTTGGCTTGTTGTAACGGAGAAGGGCAATGAATCAGGCAATGATCGACGTACAGGACCTGCAACGCCAGTTGGGTGGCGTCGGGGTGATCACGGGTATCAGCACGCGGGTGGAACCGGGACAGGTGATCGCGCTGCTGGGGAAAAACGGTTCAGGAAAAACCACCTTCCTTGAAACCCTGCTGGGCTTTGGTGTCCCGAGCTATGGCCAGGTCCTGTTGTGGGGTGAAGCGGCCCGCAAGATGAATGGCAACACCAAATCGCGTCTGGGATTTGTACCGCAGCAGGATGAATTGCTGCCCAGCCTGACGGGCGAGGATCATATCAATCTGTTCCGTGAGTTCCGCACCCACTGGAACGAGTCGCTGGTGCAGCGCTTGTGTACCGAATGGCTGATTCCCGTGGAAACCCGTGTCGGCAGGATGTCCGTGGGGCAGCGGCAAAAACTTGCCCTGCTGCTCGCCATGGCTCACGAGCCGGAGCTCTTGGTGCTGGATGAACCCGTGGCCAGCCTCGATCCCCTTGCCCGGCGTCAGTTCTTGCAGCAGCTGGTGGAGTTGGCCGCTGACGACAGACGCACGGTGATTTTTTCCACCCATATCGTGTCCGACGTGGAGCGTGTGGCCAATCGTGTGTGGATGCTGAGCCAGGGACGCCTGGTGTATGACGGTGAACTGGATCACCTGAAGGAATCCGTGGTGCGCCTGTCGATCCATGCACAGGAAACCCTGCCACCGCAGTTGCCGCTGCCGAATGTCCTGCGCCAGAAAGTACAGGGTCATCAGGCCTGGGCCAGTGTCAGTCATTGGCAGCCGGATCAGCTCACTGTATTGGAAGCATCGCTCAAGGCCAGTATCTCTGTCGAGTATCTTTCGCTGGAGGATATCTTTCTGGAGATGAACACATGAACAGGCGGGCCTTGTGGCAACGCCAGGGGATACTGTTACGGACATTTTTTCTGTTCGGGGTGTTTTTGCGCGTGATGGTCTATCTTTCCCTGGCGTTGCTGCTGCTGGGTGGACTGAGATATGTGCTGTCAGGGGAGGCATTCATGCTTGTCCTTGGTGCGGTATTCATGATTGTCATCATGGCGGTTGGCCTGGTGGCTGTGTTGCCGATGAACGTGTTGGCCATGGTCAGCAGCAAGCATTTTCAACTATTGCCGGGGTTGCGGTTCAATCTCCTGTGCTTTTGTTTCGCCTATTGTTTTCTGTTCAGCTTTCTTCCCGCGTTTCTGTTGGATGCAGGATTCTGGGTGGTAATGCTGATGGTGTCCCTGGCCCTGCTGGCAATGTATCTGTTCACCTATCTTTCGTCCGTCATCTCGGGAATAGTGCCTTTGATCCTGATTTATTCGGTTCAGCCACTGGTGGGCCTGCTGGAGTCGATGCCTGTTTCCGCCATTCTGGTAATACTGGTGATCACCTGGTCGTTGTTTTACCTGGCGCTCGATCGGCTGAAAAACCCCAATACCGCATTCAGCTTTGGCCGGTTCACGCATGGCATCAAAACACCGCACCCCGCGTCATCCATCGGGGGATTGTTGCCTTGGCTAGCTTTCAAACCCAGGGATTTGATCGGGAGTTTTTCATGGGGCAGGTCGAATAGCCGCGCGGGCATCCTTGTGCAGTACTTGCTCATATCCCTGGCTGGTGTACTGGCGTTGCTGATTATGCGGTACCTCCTGGGTATCGGGTCGGAGGACCAGGAGTATTTCCGGTCATTCTGGATGCTTGCATTGATGTTGACGTTCGCATTCCACATGCAGATCGCCGGCAACCTGATCGTGAGCCTCCGGCGCACCTGGTTGCTCACGTCCCTGCCCGCTGCCAGGATTCACGGGTTCGTGGAACGGCGCTATTGGACCGAAGCGTTTATCAGCAGTCTGTTCTTTTTTGTGATCATCCTGGCGGCCAGTGTCTGGATCATGAAGATAAATCCTGCCGTTACACTGGTGATTGGCCTGTACCTGCTTTTTTCCCTGCTGTCGCTGGTCAATTTTTACTGGTGTCTGGGTGATTACTGTAATACGGGCGATATCCACACGGGATTCTCCTGGCAGTCAGCCATATTCTGGACGTTTTTTGTCTTGCCTTTTGGGCTGTACATCATGACCTGGGATGACTATTCCATTCAGGGCCATTACCCTTTGGCGGTTTTTTTGATGCTGTGCGCGGGGTTTGCTTACTATCTGCGCCGCCGCAGCCGGAAGCTCTGGCCGGATGTGCAATTCATACGGGTGAAGCGCTGATGTTTCATCTCAATCCGCACACGGGTGTGCCCATCTACCGCCAGCTGATCGAACAGATTCAGCGGATGATCGCCGGTGGACAGCTCAAGCCTGGGGATGAGTTGCCATCGGTGCGCGAACTGGCGATAGAACAGGCCATCAATCCCATGACGATTTCCAAGGCCTACAGCCAGTTGGAAGCCGAGGGGTTGCTGTTGCGGCAGCGGGGCAAACCCATGCAGGTGGCGCCCCGGAAAGTACATGAGCAGGGGCACGCTGATCCTGCTGGCCACCTCGTTCCCCAGTTCGAGCAGCTGGCCCTGGCAGCGCAGCAGTTGCAGGTGAGTGATAAACAATTATTGGCTGCCCTGAAACACTATTTGCAATCCCGCACAGACAGGCAGGTAGACCCGTGAGTATGTCAGCCGTGATATCAGGTTTGAGTAGAGTTATTGGCAGCGTGGGGATAGCCGCGTTGCTGGCCAGTTGTGGCAAGCCCACCGTGGATGTTGCGCGGCGCGACCAGTTGCTGACCCCGTGTCCGGGATTTACCGAAACAGGCAAGCCGCCGCTGGTCCATCGCGCCCGCTGCGGCACGCTCCAGGTTCCCCTGGACCCGCAGCAGCCCGATGGCGAGCAATTGGGTATCGAGGTGTTGCTGCTGCCCGCCGTCCATCCGCTACCCAAACCCGATCCGCTGGTGATCATCGCCGGAGGTCCCGGCCAATCCGCCATAGGATTGGCGGAGCATATCTATTATCACTTTGAAGAGGTGCGCAAAGAGCGCGACCTGTTGTTTATCGACCAGCGCGGCACCGGAGGCTCCGCGCCCCTGGCATGTCCCGGTGTGAAAGCGCTCGGCCATCGCGGTTCCGCCGAAGCCCAACAGGCGGCGCTGCTGGATGCGCTGCGTGCCTGTGTCGAGGAAGACGGCGGGCGTATGCCGTGGTTCACGACACACCATGCCGTGGACGATCTGGAAACCATTCGCCGTCAATTGGGTTACGGTCCATTCAACTTGTGGGGTGTGTCCTATGGCACCCGCGTCGCCCTGGCCTACCAGCAGCGTTATCCCGATTCCGTGCGCACCAGTGTGCTGGATGGTGTCGCGCCTCTAGCGTTGGCGTTGCCATGGTTTGCTGAGGAAGATGCCCTGCGGTCCCTGCGAAAACTGGATGAAGCCTGTGCGCAGGACACAGCGTGCGCCCGCCGCTACGGTGCGCTCGAGCACCAGGTCGATACCGTCGTCCGGCAATTGCAGGAACAGAGCCTGAATGTTGCTATCGAGCATCCGCTCACGCGCCTGCCCTACGAGGTGGAATTGACGGCGGCACTCTATGCCAGCGCGTTGCGCATGGCGCTTTACTCGCGCGATCTGGCCCGCATACTGCCCCTGGCCATCCACCAATCGGCGCAAGGTGATTTTCGCCTGGTCGTGTCGCTGATGGCGCTGGCGGAAAGCCGCAGCACCTTTTCCGATATCAGCATGGGTATGCATTACACCGTGCTGTGCAATGAGGACTACCCGCAATACCGCGATCACGACCCGGCAGTGTCAGCGGTTTTTCCCGGTATGCGGGCGGTTGAGACAGCGGCGGATATCTGTGCGTTCTGGCCCGTGGCCGAGGTGCCGGACAGTTACACTCAGCCCATCTCCAGCGACATGCCCACACTCATGCTGTCCGGCGACCGCGATCCGGTGACGCCGCCCCGCTGGGCGGAGTCCCTGCTGCCGCAATTGACGCAGTCACTCCATCTGGTGGCGCCGGGTGGCCAGCATTCCATCACGTTTGAGGGTTGCGGTACGCAGCTCATTGCGCGTTTTATCCAACTCGGGCAGCTGGATGGGATCGATGACCAGTGCATCCAGCGCATCAAACCCTTGCCCGTTTACCTGGGTGTGGATGGTGAAGCACTGGCGGCGCTCGAACGCGCAGAGGAAGAGGCAGGCAACGAATGATCCGTGTCGAACAACTCAGCAAAACATTTTCTGGCGTAACAGCCCTGGATACGGTGGATTGTGAATTCCGCGATGGTGAAATCACCGGGCTCCTGGGCATGAACGGTGCCGGCAAAACCACACTCATGCGTATCATCTACGGGTTGTTGCCCGCTGATCAGGGCAGGGTACTGGTGGATGATCTGGATGTGAGCCAATCACCGGAGGCGGTCCGGATGCGACTGGGCGTCTTGCCGGATGATGTGGGCTTGTACAAGCGGTTGAGCGCGCGCGAAAACATCGAATACTTCGGTGCGCTGCACGGACTCGATAGCCAGAGTGTGTCATCCCGTGCGCAGGAGCTGATCAGCCTGCTCGGCATGGAATCCATTGCCGGGCGGCGTGCGGAGGGATTTTCGCTCGGTGAGCGGATGAAGACGGCCCTGGCCCGCGCGCTGGTTCACCAGCCGCAGCATGTGCTGCTGGATGAGCCCACCAATGGCCTGGATGTGGTGACCACGCGCGCGGTGCGCCGCCTGTTGCTCAGCCTGCGCGATCAGGGGCGCTGCGTGGTGTTTTCCAGCCACCTGATGCATGAGGTGGACAAACTCTGCGATCGTGTATTGGTCATTGCCGGTGGGCGCCTGGTGGCCTCCGGCAGTGTGTCCGATATCCTGCAACAGGCTGGCTGCGACAATCTTGAAGATGCCTTCGTCACGCTTTCCATCGCACAGGAGGCGCAAGCTCATGCGTAATCCACTGCTGACCGTGTGGCGCAAGGAAATGAAGGATGCGTTGCGCGATAAACGCAGCCTGCGGCTGGCATTTTTACCGCCCTTGTATTTTGCAGCGATTTTTGTGGCGGGCGTGTTTTTTGCGCTCAAGCTGCAAAGCGATAACCGGGTGGATGGCACGACACAGATTCCGGTCGTGATACAGGGGAGCGAATATCTGCCTGAACTGGCCGACTGGCTGGCGGAGCAGGGCGCTGTGATCGAGCATGTCACCGACGATGCCTACGCACGGGTCGAAAAAGGTGATGCGCAGTTTGCGCTGATCATCCCGCCCGATGTAGTTGAACAGCGGACGCGCGGAAAGGCGTTGACCCTGTGGCTGGTGTATGACGCGTCCAACCAGAAGGTACATGCCAGGCTGCATTTCGTGCGCGGCCAGGTGCAGGCCTGGAGCCAGCGCACAGGCAGCCTCAACCTGCTCGCGCGCGGCATCGCGCCCGAGGTGGGCATCACGCTGCAACTGCGCGAGAGCAATGTGGCCGACGATCAGAAGATGAGCATTTTTTTGCTGGGCAGCCTGCCGATGATTTTGGTGCTTTCCGTGTTCGTGGCATCCATAGGTTTTTCGGCGGACATGACGGCGGGCGAACGGGAACGGCGGTCAATGGAAGCATTGCTGATCACACCGGCATCCTCGCTGGCGATCATGCTGGGCAAGTGGCTCACGTCATTGAGCCTGACACTGGCGGTGATGCTGACAACGGTGCTGTTGTTGTGGCTGGCGCTGGTATTGTTGCCCTTCAACGAGTTGGGACTGCGGGTGGATGTGGGGGCGGGCACCATCCTGTGGATTCTGCTGGCACTCATGCCCCTGATGCTGCTGGCGGTTGGATTGCAGCTGGCCATTGCCATCTTTGCCCGCTCCTTCAAGGACGCCCAGACCTATGTGGGCCTGATCATGCTGATCCCCATGATTCCCGGGTTTTATATCCTGTTTAATCCCGGCGTTTATGCCGGATGGTTCACCTGGGTGCCCTTGCTGGGGCAGCAGGTGGTCATTCGCGATCTGCTGGTGGGCGGCGACATGCCACCCCGGGCCATGCTGCGTTTCTGGTTGACGGGCCTGGGGTCTACGTGCCTGCTCCTGCTCTTTGCCGCCAGTCAGCTGCGGCGCAGCAGGATCATCTACGGTTAAGCCTTGGGTGGCGGCGTCGCGGCAAAGGGCGCGTAGTTTTCCAGGCGTTCCAGCAATGCCGTCAGCTGCCCGTACTGCTCAAAGGTAAAACGCTGGCGGAACCTCGCCCAGGCGAGGAAACAGCCTAGGCGCAATTCCGTGTCGGTAAAGGTGCTGGCGGTGGACAGCCGCAATTGATTGAGTTCGGCCAGGCCGGATTCAACCCGCGCGGCACTGCGCGTGAGGTAGGCACTTTGCGCGGGCGTGATGCCATCCTTTTCCATCATGAATAGAAAAACCGACGCATCCATCAGGGTGTTCACCAGGCAGAGCCTGTCCAATTCTTGCGCGTCCCGGCAAAAAGGTTGGCCGGCTTTGTCGCGCAGGTATTTGACGATCGCCAGCGAATCGCTGAGAAACACCGTTCCATCTTCAAAAAACGGCACCTTCTTGGTGGGAGACTTGGCCGCACTCGCAACGAAATCCGTTTCGATGAATTCACAATCGGCGTTGGTTTCCAGTGACACAATGCGGCAGTGGCGAACAAAAGGCGAGGTGTAGCTGCCGTAGAGTTTCATCAGTGACTCCCTTGGATTCGATTCAGATTTCGATGAAGGCGCGCAGGTTGAAGCGTTCCTGCACACCGGGTTCGCGCGGATAACCCAGCTGGTTGGAGGTTAGCAGTGTGTCGCCGATAAAAAAACGGTCCGACCAGTGATTGTGGCCGTATACCCAGTAGCGCGGTTGGAACCGCTCGATCAGGTCCCGTGCATTGGCCTGGAAATAGGCGGCCAGGTAATCCTCCGGAATTTCACCGTGGCGCGCTTCGCGGCAGGGCGGGAAGTGGCTGATCACCACCGTCTTTTGCGGGTCGCAGGCCGCCAGTTCCGTTTCCAGCCAGTGGTGGCTTTGCCGGAAGCGCGTGATGGCGTCGGCAGCGGTGAATTTGCCCTGCCGGGTATAGATGTAAAAGAAGTCCGCCAGCCGCTGGCTGTGGGCCAGGCACTGGCTGGCCAGGGGTTCGCCCAGGGCGGTGAAGTCGGTCCAGAGGGTGCAGCCGAGAAAGGTCACCTCACCCAGTTGCAGGCGGTCATTCTCGAGAAAGTGAATCCGCGGGTGGCTGGCGGCATGCTGGCGGAATTCGTACAGCTGCGCATCCAGGTCCGTGCCGTAAAACTCGTGGTTGCCGGCGACCCATACCAGTTGCGTGTGCGGGTAGGCTTCGGCAACGGCTTCCAGAAATTCTGTGGTCTGGTCCGCGACGCCGATATCGCCGGCAAACACGATGGCATCGGCGGCGATGTCCAGCCGGGGGATATCCGGGTATCTGAGGTATTCCGAGTGAATGTCCGAGGCGTAGTAGATTTTCATGGATGGCTCCCGGCGCAGTCCTGAGCCTGGATTCTAACAGGCGCTGGCTACGGGATTCAGCTCTGATTCAGCCATCCGGGTCTAGACTCAAGCCGAATCCATCAAAAAAGGGCAGCACCATGAAGATCCGGATACTGTTGCTGGTGTGTGCCTTGTCCCTGGCCGGCTGCGGCGGCTCGGACGAGGTGCATGTGATTGTGCCACCACCGGTCAATTACACCCCTGAGCTGCGCAGCTTCGACCTGCTGGACAGCTATGACGTGGATACGCGCTTCGATGACCATACGCCCCTGGCATTGAATCCTTATTTGTATGACGGTCTTTTCGATATCTACTGGCGCGCCAACAGCCTGGAGGATTACCGGCTCGAGGTCCTCATCAATGACCGCCCGGAGATATCCCGCAGCCTGCTCGTTTATTCCGAACGTTGCGGGGCTGGCCGGAACTGCGACCAGGGCGGCAGCCTGATCTGCGAGTACACACCGCACTTTACGATGGGTTGTGGCCTGGGATCTGACATCGACCTGGCTCCCTTGATCCACAGCGTCCCGCAAGAGGTTTACCTGATCCTGCAGGTGTGCGACATAGACTCGCCCTACTGCGAGTTTTCCTACTACCCGGTGTGGATGGAATAATCCGTTTTGCCGTGCAATTTACAGCGGAGGCGCTTAAAGTGAGCGCCTTCGCCCCTCTGCACGGAATCCCGCAATGAGTATCAAAGACCTGGCCGCCGAGGGCGGCGACTCCCTCCTGAGTCCTACGGATGCGCGTATCCTGGGTGCGCTCATGGAAAAACAACTCGCCACACCCGACGCCTATCCACTGACGCTCAACAGCCTCCTGCTGGCCTGCAACCAGAAAACCAGCCGCGAACCGGTCACCAGTTACACCCAGGGTGAGTTGCAACGGGCGGTGTCGCATTTGCAGGACCGCCAACTGCTGGAAGCGGACTATGGCAGCCGCGCCCAGCGTTTTGGCCAGCGCCTGACGCGGGTGCTGGGGGTGGATAAGCCTGTCCAGGCCATTCTGACCGTGCTGTTACTGCGCGGCCCCCAGACGGCGGCGGAAATTTTCACCCGCACCCAGCGCATGGCCGAGCTGGGTTCACCGGATGCCCTTGAAGAACAGCTGCAACACCTCTGCGCCAAGAGCGCACCGCTGATCCGCCAACTGCCGCGATTGCCCGGCCAGCGGGAGGCGCGCTATGTCCACCTGCTCTGCGGCGAGCCGGACCTGGACGCCCTGGCGGCCGCGATTCCCGCCCCCCGCAAAAGCGGTGACGGCGAACTGGAAGAGCGGGTCGCCTCCCTCGAAAACCAGGTGCAGCAACTCCAGGCCGAGCTGGCCGAACTGCGGGCCCGCCTCGACGCCTGACCATGGTCCAGGACCCCTTTTTCTATCTGCTGGCAGTGCCGGTGGTCCTGCTGGTCGGCGTCTCCAAGGGCGGTTTTGGCGGCGGGCTGGGCACCATGGCCGTGCCCCTGCTGGCGCTGATGATCGACCCGCGCCTGGCCGCCGCCATCCTCCTGCCGATCCTCTGCGCCATGGACCTGGTGAGCCTGTGGAGCTTTCGCGGTACCTGGGACAGGCTCAACCTGCGCATCCTCCTGCCCGGCGCGCTGCTGGGCACCCTCGCTGGCGCCCTGACGTTCGAGATCACCAACGCCGATATGATCCGCCTGCTGGTGGGGTTGCTGGCGCTCTATTTCGTGGGGCACTACCTCTGGGGATTGCGCCTCTTGCAGCAGGCGGCGCGCAAACCGGCCAGCCGGGCACGCGGCACCTTCTGGGGCGCCATGGCGGGCTACGTCAGCTATATCGCCCACGCCGGCGGGCCGCCGGTGGCCATCTACCTGCTGCCGCAGCAACTGCCGAAGATCACCCTGGTGGGAACCACGGTGCTGTTCTTTGCCATCGTCAACTTCATCAAGTTGATTCCCTATGCCTGGCTGGGGCAGATGAACACCGATACCCTGATCACCTCCCTGATCCTCATGCCCCTGGCTCCCCTGGGGGTAAAACTCGGGGTATTCCTGCTGCACCGGGTATCGGACAAGTGGTTCTATTGGTGCTGTTACGGCTTTCTCGCCCTGGCCGGCGTCAAGCTGGTGGTGGAGGGGGCGGGGGCGCTGCTGGCCGGATAGGCAATCATCCCGCAGGATGGCTCTTCCACGGGAGGGCTTCTGCCGGTCCCGATTGACGCGGCTGTGGATTCCCGCGAGTATGGCCCGGCTGTTTTCCCTGTGCGCCTTTTCCAGCGCATGTTTCAGTTCAGGAATGATCGTCAGATGTTACCCATCCGCTCCCAGTTGCTTTCCGATACCCGCCAGTTGGCACAGGCCTTTGATCAGGCGGCCCCTTTTCGCCATCTGGTGATCGACGATTTTTTCGACCCGGACGTCGCCGAACGCCTGCTGGCGCAGTTCCCGCCCTTCGAGCGGGGCAATGCGCGCAACGAGAGTGGCCAGCTGGGCGGCAAGTCGGTGGTGGAACGGATACGGGAACTGGGCGATGCCTACGCCGCCCTGGATGACATGGTGCGTTCAGCGGATTTTTTGCAGTGGCTGTCGCAAGCGACCGGCATCCCCGACCTGCGCTACGATCCCTGGTACTTTGGTGGTGGCACCCACGAAAACCGCCAGGGCCAGGACCTGGACCCGCATATCGATTTCAACCGCCACCCGGAAACCGGTTGGCACCGGCGCCTGAACCTGATTGTCTACCTCAACCACGAATGGGAAGACACCTGGGGCGGCAGCCTGGAGCTGCACAAGGACCCGCGCGCGGTGGACAACCACATCACGCTGGTGACACCGCTGTTCAACCGCTGCGTGGTGTTTGAAACCACGGAATGGAGCTGGCACGGTTTCAGTCGCATCCAACTGCCGGAGGCGCGTCAATCCCTGAGCCGCCGTTCTATCGCGCTCTATTTCTACACCACCACCCGCCCCGACGACGAACTGGCGGCCACCCATTCCACAGTCTATGTGGACCGCCCGCTGCCGGAGCGCTTCCAGCCTGGCATGGTGTTGACCGACGCAGACCTGGCCGAGATACGCACGCTGCTGACCCGCCGGGACATGCACAACCAACGACTCTACAACGAGGTCTGCCGGCTCCAGGCATTGATCGGCGGCGACCATGGCGGCAGCCATCTCGGCCGTTTCCTGCACGGCTGCAAAACCCTGCTGACGCAGCGTGAAGGCAGCGCCGGGGAACGTATCAAGCGCGCCTTTGTCCCTTTCGTAACGCATCTGCCGGTTTCGCTGCGCGATCCCCTGCGGCGCTTGTGGCGCCGTTTGCACAAAGGGCCTGCCGACCCATCCTGACCATTCCGATGGCCGCCTGGCGGCAGCGTTTTTGCGCCGGGCCTGAAACTTGCAGATGAGTGATTGACGATTCCTACGGATTTGATCCCATCCCATCAACTGCTATCAGGAGACAAGACATGAGCCTGCGATTAGGTGACGAAGCCCCGGACTTTGTTCAGGATTCAACAGAAGATGTGATTCATTTTCATCAGTGGCTGGGCGACAGCTGGGGCGTGCTCTTTTCCCACCCCGCCGATTTCACCCCGGTGTGCACCACCGAGCTGGGACTGACGGCGAAGCTCAAGGACGAATTCGCCAAGCGCAATGTCAAGGTGCTCGCCTTGAGTGTCGATCCGGTGGAGTCCCACCAGCGCTGGATCGAGGACATCAACGAGACGCAGAACACCCGCGTGAATTTTCCCCTCATCGCGGATGCCGACCGCAAGGTGTCCACGCTCTATGACATGATCCACCCCAATGCCAACGCGACCCTGACCGTGCGGTCGCTGTTCATCATCGATCCGGCGAAAAAAATCCGCCTGATCATCACCTATCCCGCCAGCACCGGCAGGAACTTCGACGAGATACTGCGGGTGATCGACTCGCTGCAACTGACCGAGCATCACAAGGTGGCCACTCCGGGCAACTGGGTGTCCGGTCAGGATGTGGTGATCGTGCCGGCCTTGCAGGACGAGGCGGAAATCGCCCGCCGTTTTCCCAAGGGTTACAAGGCGGCCAAGCCCTATCTGCGCCTGACACCCGATCCCCGCGCCTGATCCGCGGTGTTGACTAGCCAGCAGCCTCCTGCGCGGGGTTGCTGGATTTTCAGCACAAAACACCCCCAAACCGCCGGAATAGCCCCGAAATCGCCTGGCACAGCTATTGCTGAGGCACAGCTACTGTCGAACACGTTTTTATCACTGAAGTTATCTGTCGGAGAGCGATATGCGGATTCTGGGTTTTTCCGGTGGTTTGAGCCGCCCTTCCAAAACCTACGGGCTGACCAAAGCCATTGTTGATTCTTTTGCGCAGCTGCAACATGCGGATGCCGATATCATTGATCTCGCGCAGGTGGCCGCCGCCTTTGGCAGCGCCCTCAGCCGCGACCAGTTGTCACCGGGTCATGAGCAACTGCTCAAGCGCATCGAAAGCGCCGATGTGCTGGTGGTGGCATCGCCGGTTTACCGCGCGGCCTATCCGGGGCTGTTCAAGCATGTGTTCGATCTGATCGAACGCGATGCGCTGGAAAACAAGGCCGTCATCCTGGCCGCCAACGGCGGCAGCGCCCACCATGCGCTGATCATCGAAAGCCACCTGCGGCCGCTGTTCAACAGCCTGGGTGCCTTTACCGTTCCCACGGGCATCTATTCCCAGTCATCGGACTTCGAGGGCTACGATCTGAAAAATGCCGCCGTCTTCGAGCGCATCGGCATCGCCATCAATGAAGTCTTCCGCATCCAGTCGGGCATTTACGAGCCATCGTTCGCGCCCCGTCACCAGCCATTGGCGGCGGCCGAAGCGGTTGTTGCCTGAGTCGTCTGCCTGACGCGCCGGTTGGTGTGAATCGCACCAACCGGTTTCGCATCTGTTTTTCTCAAACAGCCTGTGCTTCGGTGGGGCGTGCAACAGCAGCCGGGTTGCCGGTCAGGTCCAGGCTGTTTTCTTCATAGGCCTGATACAGGGATGCATAGAAACCCGCGTGGCGTATCAGGTCGTCGTGTTTGCCGGATTCCACCACCTGTCCCTCGCGGATCACCGCGATGCGGTCGGCATCGCGGATGGTGGACAGCCGGTGCGCGATGATGATCGCCGTGCGCCCCTCGCATAATTTGCGCAAGGCGATCTGCAAACGCCGTTCGGTTTTCACGTCCACCGCGGAGGTCGCCTCATCCAGCACCAGGATGGCCGGATCGGCCAGATAGGCGCGCACCAGGCACACCAGCTGGCGCTGTCCGTGACTCAGCAGCGAGCCCAGGGGGCCCACCTGGGTGTTGTAGCCATCGGGCAATCCGTCCAGCAGTTCATGGGCGTCCAGTGCCTGTGCGGCGGCGATCAGGGTTTCATCCCCGGCTTCCGGCGCGGCCAGCCGCAGGTTGTCGAGGATGCTGCCGCTGAACAGCACGTTATCCTGCAACACCACACCCACATGACGGCGCAGATCGTTCTGGCGCAGATTGCGGACGTCGATGCCGTCGATGGTGACACTGCCCTGGGTCACATCGTAGAAACGGGTCAGCAACTGCACCAGGGTGCTTTTCCCGTGTCCCGTGGGACCGACGATCGCCAGCACCTCGCCAGCGGGCAGGATCAGGTCGAGATCCTTGATCACCCAGCGCGGACTGTCGGGATGGTAGGAAAACTTCACCTGATTGAATGCCACATGGCCCTGGACCTGTGACAAGGTTTTGGGATTCTCCGGGTCGGTGATTTCCGGTCGGGTATCCAGCAGCAGGAAGATACGCTGGGCGCAGGCGGAACCGTTGGCGTAGCGTTCAAACAGGTCGTTGAGTTCCTGCAAGGGCGCCAGAAAAATAAAGACATAAAACAGGCTGGCCGCCAGCTGCCCCATGGTGATCTGGTCGAGCACCACGCCGCGCCCGCCCACTACCAGCAACACCGCCATGGCCGCCGTGGTCAACACACCGGTGAAGGGCGCGAACCAGCCGGCGCGGATGTTGCCGCGTATGACCGACTTGTTGAAGTTGTCCACCAGCGTGTGATATTTCGCCTGGTTGGCCTCCTCGAAAGCGGTCTGCTTGATGATGCGGACACCGGCCACGGTTTCCACCAGGTGCGCGGTAAACCGGCTGCGGTTTTCCGCCACCACGCCCCAGTTGCGCTGCGAGATTTTTTTGAAGATCACCGTGGTGATCGCCATGATGGGCACTATGGCCAGGATGCTGGCAAAGAGCAGCGGCGAGATCAGCCACAACATGACGCCGGCAACCAGGCAGCGCAACAGCGCCGAGAGCAATTCGGGCGGTCCCTGGATCAGCAGCGGTTCCAGGGCGTTCACATCGCTGTCGGCCCGCGCGGTGATGCGGCCCGCCTTGGTGCGGTCGAAATAACCCACGCTGAGCCGTTGCACATGGGTGAACACACGGATGCGCAGGTCGTTGATCACATGGATGGCCGCGCGCCCGGCCAGGTACTGGCCAACGCCCGCAAACAGGAAACGCGCGACCCAGGTGAGCGCAAACGCCAGACTGGCCCAGAGAATCACCGAGCTGTTGACACTGATGGTGTCCGCCACGCGGGTAAAGCCTTTGTCGATGACTTCGCCCACCAGCCAGGGCCGCATGAAAATCGCGGCGACCAGCAGGGCTTCGATCAGCACCGCACCCGCCACCAGGTGTTTGACCGGCGCGAGGAGCGGCACCAGCCGGTGAAACATGCCGCGCTCCAGTGAGGTCTTGGCCAGCGCTTCTTCCAGTTGAATATCATTCAGGGCGCTATGGCCACGAAAATTATTGGCCACCGGATACTCCCATGAGTTCGCGATAAACAGGATGGTGTTGCACCAGCGAGGCGTGTGTGCCCAGGGCGATGATCTGGCCCTGGGCCAGCAGCGCCACCTTGTCGGCGAGCAGCACCGTGGACAGCTTGCTGGACACGATCAGCAAGCTCAGGCTGCGGCCCTGGTGCTGTTTCAATTCACGGATGTTGTCGATGATGCGTTTTTCGGTCGTGGCATCCAGCGCGCTGGTCGCATCGTCCAGCCAGAGGATGGACGCCTGGCTGAGCAGCGCCCGCGCCAGGCAGATGCGCTGCCGCTGCCCGCCGGACAATGTGATGCCACGATCGCCGATGCGGGTATCCAATCCCTGTTCCAGGCGATGCAACACATCCTCGGCACTGGCCAGCCGCAAGGCCTCGAGAATCTCTTCGTCACTCGCATCCGGTTTGGCAATGCGCATATTGGCCGCCAGGGAGTCGGTGAATAAAAAACTTTCCTGGGGCACCACATGGACACGGCGGCGCAGATGATCGGTATCCAGCTGCCGGATATCCTGCCAGCCGGCGGCGTCGTTACCCAGCAGTATCTGTCCGTGATCGGCATCCAGCAGCCGTGGCAGGAGACTGAGCAAGGTGCTCTTGCCGCTGCCGGTCGTGCCGACCAGCGCCACGATTTCGCCGGGATTCACCGTCAAGGAGCAATGCTGCAGGATGGGGTTGTTTTGCTGCCGGGGATGCACGCTGACATCCGTCAAGCGAATGCCCAGTGGACTATCCGGTAATTGTTGCGTGCCGCTGATGATCGCCGGGCGCGCATCCAGCAACTCCCAGATGCGGGCCGCGGACGCGCGTGCATCGGCAAACACCTGCATGATCCGGCCTATGCCTTCCACGCGCAGCACCAGCGTGTTTGCCAGCAACACGGCGGCGATGAACTCACCCGTGTTCAGTTCGCCTTCGCCGATCAGCCAGGCGCCGTAGGCCAGCACCCAGACATGGCCCAGCGCAATGACGACCTGCGGCATGGGAATGCGCGAGCAGGCATACGCCAGCGCCTGGCGCGAATGCAATGCAAACTGATTGACCTGGACGATGAAATCCGCCGTGCGCGAAGGCTCCAGGCCAAACGCCTTGATCACCCGCACGCCGCTGACGCCCTCGGTCAGGTTTTGATTGACCTGATCGTAGGCATGACCCACGGCGCGGTCCAGGGTTACCAGGCGATCCGTCTGCTTCACCAGGATCGCCATGCCGGTCAATGTGATGATCAAGGGCACGATGCCCAGCAGCGGGCTGTACCAGCAGAGCATGCCGACCGTGGCGATGATCAGCAGGGCGGTTTCGAATACCTGCCGCCAGAAATTGATCAGCGCATCGCGCAGCTTGTCGGCATCGCGCGTGGTACGCGTGACCATGCCGCCGACACCGTGGTCGCGGTGATAGGCGAGATCCAGTTTCTGCACCTGGGAAAAAATACGTTCCCGCAGGATAAACAACAGATCCTGGCCGATGATCAGCGACATCAGGCCCGCCAGATACTGGATGATTCCACGCCCCAGGGCGATGGCAACCAGGATGGCCAGCCAGGTCAGCGCTACCGAATAATCCAGTGAGCCGTCTGGCGATGCCACCACGGCAACACCCCGCTCCACATCATGAATCGCACGGCCCAGCAGCCATTGTTGCCAGGCCATGCTCAGGTTGCTCACGGCAAACAGCGTCGCTGTCAGTGTAAAACGCCAGGGCATCTCCCGGTAGAGTGCCAGGCAGCGCAGCAACGGATAGGATTTTTTATTCATGCCAATGGATTTCCTGCGCGGGGCATCCCAGGCAGCCCATCAGCAATAGGGTGGCATTCATGGGGGAAACGTGCAGGAGTTGTGTCAGCGAAAATGTCATGGTCTCTCATCTCAAAAAAATAACGTCCTCGCCGGAAAAATCTCCCGGCAACGGATTCAATGCAGGCCTGAAAATCTGTTGTTATCCCGACACGCCGGGCAACCAGTGTTTGGGATGACACAGCAGCGATTGTCACCAGGGCAAATAGCAAAGCTCAGGCCAGCTTGATAAACGATCAGATTTCATCCACAGCAGGCTATTTGGTTGCTCTTTGCCGGGATTTTTCAGCCGAAAGATCCGTAAACAGGATTTTCCTGCTGGATTAGTAACAGCGGCCGTGAGTCACCTGTTGTGTTTGGTGCAGGCATGGAGTGCTTATGGCCAATTGCCATGTAACGGACTGAAAATCAGGGATATTGGAATGTTTTCTGCTTAATGGATATCGACGCGCTAAACGCCACGCCTGTGGTCCGGATGATCCAGGCGATGGCTTTTCGTGTTTCTCTTTGTGTCTCCGGTACTTGGCTGCCTGACAGCTTGCATATCCAGCGGGATGTAACCTGTCAGGCAGCGTTTTTTTACTGTTCGATACATCACTCTTGTTATACGGTGTCGGCGATGAATATCAATCAGTGAATCAGCCCGCTCAAGGGGTTGTTCCAGATTTTTCTGTCGAGCAATACCTGCTTCCGTTTTGTTCTGGATTTCAATTGCTTCAGCAACCGTCCCATAGGCTCCGGGTCCACCCAGTCGCCGACGGAAAAATCCTTCTCGATAAACTGATGTTGCAACAGGAAATCCTTGTAGACCGACAGGCGCTTGATATTTTCCTGGCTCAGGTCCAGGCGCATGTTGCGGTGGATATCCTTGCCATAGGCGTAGCTCACCCAGTTTTCGGCCCAGCCGATTTCACGGCTCAGCAGGTTCAGGGTTTCCGCCGGGTGCCGGAGCGCCCATTCGCCGGCGGTGTATACCTGCTCCAGCAGGCAGTCCACCAGATGGGGGTGGTTTTCCAATAGCCAGCGGTTGACGGTCAGTGGCCGCGGCGTGCAGCTGTTGAGGCGGATATAAGGATCGGGATGCTGGTTGATATCGGCAAACACCTGCGCTCCCAGTAAATGGCAAGCCTGGGCGCCGCGCATATCCTTGACGTAAACCGCGTCCACCAGCTGCTGGCTGAGCGCGTGAACCTCGCTGCTGTAGCTGTAGCGGCCGCGCCGTCCCGTGCCGGTTGAAATCACCTGGCCATCGAGGACACTGGTGGGAATTTCGTGATCCGGCAGGTCGACAATATCCACATCCTTGAGCGACAAGCCTTCGGTCTCCAGCATCACGCAGAATCCCCGCAGCGCCGATGCCCGCGAATGATCCGGCTCGACATTGTGCCTGGGCAGGCCGATGCGGCGTCCGCGCAGATCCTTCACGCGGTGGATGCCGGATTGCGGCAGGGCGATCAGCGCCTGGTACTCCTCCGTCCAGGTTAGGCCGATGACCCGCGTGTCATACCCGTGGGCCCTGGCCCAGATGGCCGGCGCACTGCCGCCCTGGCGGAAGGCATGGATCTGGTTGGATTCCACGTGGCGGGGTGGATCGGTGGGGTTGCTGCTTTCAAACAGTGTGCGGACCTCGATGCCCGCCAATTGGTAAACGGCCTCATCGATCCAGCCGAGCTGCATGCTGAGGGCCAAGGGCGACGGCACCGGACATCGGGAATAAAGCAGCTGGCTCAGCCGTCCGGATCTGTTGGGTTTAAAGCTGTTGATATCCATCATGTGAGTATCCCATAGTGCGGCATCTTCATTCTGCCGGGCGGGGCCGGGTGGAGATTAGCCGCTTTTTTTATAGTCGGTGTCTGTCAGGTTCGGGTTGCAGTACGGGTGTGAACAGCGCCCGAAAAATAAAGCCATGTCAATGCGCTCATAAGGATGTGTTTACCGCGGTCATATCGGGAATTCCTGTAAAAAGCACTGCCATGGACAAGAGTGTTCATGATGGTTTGAGTTAGCAGTATTTATGCCAAGCAACGCTCTTATAACCCATGCCCGTATTTTTCCGATACACGCGGCCATGCCGCGTAAATTTTTGTTGTAATGCACAAATTGCAAAATTTTTATCTGTTTTCTTTTCAACATCGACTGGTAAGTATGCTTGTTTTTGCGCACCCGTTTTTTCCTGCGCGCCGGATTTTTGCTGGTTATTAAACAAATCGCTGTGGTGTTTTGTCCATTTGCTTGTTACTCCCGGGTATAACCCAGAATTGGTTATATCTTTATAGTTATAAATTCCTTAGGAAAAGCAGGTCCAGCTTTTACACTGCCCACAATCGAGCAATACCCTGCATCGTCCACTGCGAATGTTTCATCCAGAGTCATTACTGTGAGCCAAGATATCCAACAACCCATGATCCTCTCGCTGGAGGGCGGAAATGCACAACCCCTCTCTGTGCGTGCCAAGGCGCTGGTATTCTCTGATCCGGTATCCGCGGAGTTGCTGGATTATATAGAGCGCATAGCACCCAGCGAAGCGCCGGTATTGATCGGCGGCGAAACCGGCACCGGCAAGGAACTGGTTGCCCGTCACATCCACCACCTGAGTGGACGCAAGGGACCTTTCCTGGCGGTCAACTGTGGCGCCATCAGCGACCAACTCGCGGAAAGTGAACTCTTCGGCCATGAAGCGGGCTCATTCACCGGCGCGACCGGCCGGCGCGAAGGCTGGTTTGAAGCCGCCAATGGCGGCACCCTGTTCCTGGATGAAATCGGCGATCTGCCACTGGCGCTCCAGGTGAAGCTGCTGCGCGTTCTGCAGGAGCGCGAAGTGGTCAGGATCGGCTCTCGTAAAAGTATTCCCGTGGATGTGCGCCTGGTGGCCGCCACCAACGTGGACCTGGATTATGCTGTCAATGCCGGCCACTTCCGCCGCGACCTGCTGTACCGTATCAACATAGCCCATGTGCGTCTGCCCCCCTTGCGCGAGCGGCCGGGCGATATCCTGCCCCTGGCGGAACACTTCCTGCGCACCTACAGCCAGCGCATGAGCTACAAGAAACCGGATTTTTCGCCGCAGTCCATCGAGCTGATGCTCAACTACGCCTGGCCCGGCAACATCCGCGAACTGGAAAACGTGATTCATTTTGCGCTGCTGGTATCCGGCGAAGACACCATCAGGCCCGAACACCTCAAGGTCACCGGCGGGTGGGAAAGTCTCTACAACCGCAAACAGCATGTCTGGACAGAGCAGGCGGCCAGCAATGGCGGAGCCAGCCCCGGCGCCGCTGTCAACGAAGAACCCCTGGATATCATTACCCGGCAATTGCGCCGCCTGTTCAAGGCCGGTGGTGAGGACGCCTACTTCGATTGCCTGGAAAGCCTGATCGTCCATGAGTCCTTTGAATTCTGCCATCGCAACCAGGTGCACACCGCCGCCTTGCTGGGCATCTCGCGCAATGTGATGCGCACTCTGCTCAAGCGCCATGGATTGCTCCGCGATACCTCTTATGAAGGTGCGCGCGGATCGGACCTGGCGGTGGACAGCCGGGTGAGTTGACCGGCTTCCAGTTCGTACCCTTCTGTCCAGCCGTCTTGGCGCGGCTCGCCAACCACAACCCCGGCAAAGCCGGGGACCACCTTGTTCCCTTGCGTTGAAAAGCTGCTGCCTGTTGGTTATCAAACAGACGGTTTGCAGATGGTGTTGAATTTGGTCAGGTCCATTGCGGTAAAAAACAAGTTGCCTGTTCCACTTCCTTGATTGCAAAGATATTTTTTTGAAGGTTCCCACCACAATGCTATTTGGCATGACTCCTGCTGTTTCGAGCGCATCTGGCGTCGTGCTTGAAGCGCCAGCATCTGCGTGGATATTTCTCATGCCTGCACATAATGATTGTGCAAGGCTTGGTTTTTTTATTGTTTATCAAGATGGAGATGAATACTGATGTCGACTACCCAAGTGGAATCACTGGCGCTGGAAAAAACCGCCGTCACCAGCCAACCCATCCACCCGCTGCTGGCTGAACGCTGGAGTCCGCGTGCGTTTCAGGAAGATCGTCCGGTGGAGCGCGATCAACTGGTTGCGGTGCTCGAAGCGGCGCGCTGGGCGCCATCGGCGAGCAACCTGCAACCCTGGCGTTTCATCGTATGGGATCGCTTCGAGGATGCCGAGGCCTATCAACAGGCATTCGATACCCTGGGTGACATGAACCAGATCTGGGTCAAACGCACCCCGGTATTGATCGGTGTATTCAGTTGGCCATTGCGGCCGGATGGCACACCACTGGCGTCTGCCGGTTATGACACGGGTGCGGCGGCGCTGGCGCTGACGCTCCAGGCGGAAGCGCTTGGCCTTGCGACGCATCAGATGGGTGGTTTTGACAGGGACGCGCTGAAAACCCGCCTTGGATTGCCCGATGAACTGACCGCCCACACGATCATCGGCCTGGGATACCGAGCGCATCCCGATGTCCTGCACGAAAAGGCCCGCCTGCGCGAATTGCTGACGCGCGAGCGCAAGCCACTCGACGAGACCGTGTACTTTCATCGTTGGGGATGATTGCCTGCCGCCGCTGGTCCGTTTTCGTAAAAATTTAACGATGGAAGTTTGAAAGATGGCAGTAAAAATACTGTGGTACCTCACCGCCCCGGATGGCATATACCCCTGGAGCCCGGAAGGGCGCTGGAACACGGACTTCGAACATCTGCAACAACTGGCGGTGACCATTGATCGCCTGGGTTACTACGGCGCATTGCTGGGCACCAGCAGCAATGAAAGCCTGGTGGTGGCTTCCGCGTTGATCGCGGCAACCAAGCGCATGAAATTTCTGGTGGCGCAGCATCCGGGCGAGTTGTCACCGGCCGTTTTGGCCAAATACGCCCAGACGTTTGACAAGTTTTCCAAGGGCCGCCTGCTATTCAACGTGGTGAACGGCAACGACAAGGGGCTGGCCGCCCTGGGCGTGCACTACCCCCATGATGAACGCTACGATTTCAGCCGGGAATACTGGGATGCCTTCCAGCGCGTCTATGCCGGAGATACCAGCGGCTACGATGGAAAATTCGTGAAACTGGCCCCGCGCGAAGGTGCGGGCGGTGCTCCCATGGGCGTATGGAACGGCCCGACCCAGACACCGCACTTTCCCCTTTGGGGCGCAGGAACCTCGCCGGCGGGTGTTGCCCACTCCGTCGAATTGCTGGATGTGTATCTCAGCTTTCCCAATACACCGCCGCTGTTGGGCGACAAGTTCCGGCGCGTCGATGCGGAAGCCGCCAAGATCGGGCGCACCCTGGAACACGGTACCCGCTTCCAGATCATCGTGCGGGAGACCGAGGAAGAAGCCTGGGATTACGCGGAATGGTTGCTGACCAAAGTACCCATCGAGCGGATACGGCAATCGGTGCAGAACCTGCTGCCGTCCGGGGAAACCATCGAGGCGCACGACAGCGAAGACCCGAAACTGCGCCGCGCCATCGCGGCGCTGCGGGATGGCAAGCGGCCATTCGCCCGGGACCTGGAGGTCTACCCCAACGTATCCGTTGGCCCCACCTGGCTGGGCTCCCATACCCTGATCGGCAGCGCGGTAAATATCGCGGACCGAATCCGCGAATACGAATCCCAGGGAACCAATGCCTTTATCATTTCGGCATTCCCGCTCATCAGTGAAGCACAACGGGTGGCGGATATCCTGCTGCCACTGCTGGACCTCGATCACGGATTCGATGTACCCCGGTTGCGGGTCGTGGAACCAACCCGCACGGCAACGGCATAGCATCGCCATGATGCTATGCCGTTGTTGAGAGCCTGGTGGTTTTATGCCCAGCCCTGGTAGAACGAGATCGCATGAAAAAGATAAACGTCATCGGCACCACAGGGAGTGGAAAATCGACTTTTTCCCAGTGCCTGGCCAGGAAACTTGGTCATCCATATGTCCAGATGGATCAACTTTTCTGGAAGCCCAAGTGGGAAGAATCGACAGACGATGAATTTTTTCCCAAGTTGATCCAGGCCATTTCTGGCGAGGCCTGGGTCCTGGATGGAAACTACAACCGGACTAACTCCATAAAATGGCAACATGCCGATACGATTATCTGGCTGGACTATTCCTACCCGAGAACCTTTTTTCAGTTATTGAAACGCACCCTGTCCCGTGCCATATCGAAAAGTGAACTGTGGCCCGGGACAAGCAACCGGGAGTCGTTTGGCAAATCCTTCCTGTCAAAGGATTCCATCTTCATCTGGTTTTTCAAGTACTACAGGAAAAACAAGGTGCGATACGCCGACCTGATCAGGTCGCCTGATATCAGCCATATCAAATTTATCCGGCTGCGCAGTCCCGGTGAGGCCAAAAGATTCATAGACAGCATGGATGCGCAATGATGCACAGAGGCAGTTGCCTATGCGGTGCGGTGTCCTATGAACTGGCCTCTGAGCCAAAGGCCGTATCCCACTGCCATTGCAGGATGTGCCAGAAGCAGCACGGCGCTGCCTTTGCCACTTATGCAAGCCTGCCCGGATCGGATGTCAAGTACCTGTCAGGGCAGGAATTACTGACCACTTACAACTCGTCGGGAAATATTCTCAGGAAGTTCTGTCGTGTGTGCGGCTCGAACATCGAATGGAGTGGCAGTGAACAATACTCTGACTGGGTGTCTATAGCGGTAGCAACACTTGATACACCGTTTAATCCAACAAGAATCAAGTCAATTCATCAGGAGTCAAAGGTGTGCTGGTTGGAAACAGCGGACAGATAAACCAGCCATACATTTGCGGTGTCAGTTATCATGAAGGCATTGGCGGCACAGCGAGCTTGTCCTATGAGTCTGATCGACATACCCATAACCCTGCGCCCAATGACAGAGCATGATCTTCCCATGCTCCACCAGTGGTTGAACCGTCCGCATATCGTGGAGTGGTGGGGTGGTGAGCGACCCACGCTTGAGCAGGTCCAGGAGTACTATCTGCCGCAAGCCATGGCCGCAGAGAAAGTCACCCCCTATATTGGCATGCTCGGCGACAAGCCCTTCGCCTATGCCCAATCCTATGTGGCGCTCGGTGCCGGGGGTGGATGGTGGGAAGACGAAACGGACCCGGGGGTTCGCGGTATCGACCAGTCCATCGCCGACCCTGAGTTGCTTGGCCAGGGACTTGGCACCAGGCTTGTGTGTGCCCTGGTGGACCTGCTTTTCAGCGACCCGCAGGTCTCCCGGATTCAGACAGATCCCGCCCCCGATAACCTTCGTGCTATCCGCTGTTACGAGAAGGCGGGTTTTCAAAAAATCAAAACCATCATCACACCTGATGGACCTGCCATCTACATGCTGCGGCATAGACCCATGGCCCCTGGTCAGGGCTTTTCGTCTTTATAGACTTCGCCGGATTTCATCACCCAGGGAATGTTTTGGAAAACAGTGACATCCTTGAGCGGGTCTCCATCCACAGCAATCAGATCCGCATACTTGCCCGTGGTGATGCTGCCAATATCATTCTCGATATCCAGGAATTTCGCCGCCGCAATGGTGGCGGACTGGATCGCCTGGAGAGGTGTCAGGCCGACCTCGACCAGTTTGGGGAATTCATCGGCGTTCTTGCCCGCGGGGCCGTCGCTGCCATAGATGATGGTTGCGCCGCCGTTGACCAGTTTGCGCCCGTTGACCAGATAAGCATCCAGTACCCTTCTCAGGTTGTTCAGGACTCTGGGCGGTGCTCCCGCCGCTTTGGCCCTTTCCAATGACGTGCCGAAAATGGACAAGGTTGGCACGACGACTTGGTTCGGATTCCTTTTCAGTATCCGCACCACTTCGTCATCCAGCAGGGAGGCGTGTTCGATGGAGTCGGCGCCCAGGCGCAACGCGAGTTTGATGGCGTGGGGGCTGTAGGCGTGTACGGATACCTTGAGGCCATGACGATGGGCTGTTTCGATCACCGCGCGCAGTTCAGCCTCGGAAAAATATGTGGTGGTGGGATTGGTGCCGCTGACAAAGCCACCAGTGATGCAGATCTTGATGAAGTCCGCACCGGCGCGTGCCTGTTCGCGGACTTTCTTGACGAACTCATCGGGTGTGTTGGCCACGCCCGGTCCGTCTTCATAGGGACTTGCTGGTGTTGGACGATCGCCGCCGCCGCAGTGGCCGCCGGAGACGGTCAGCATGGTACCGGCGTCCAGTATCCTGGGGCCGATCACGTCGCCTTCCTCGATGGCGTTCTTCAGCGAGATACCACCAAAATTCCTGCCGCCCATGCTGCGCACGGTGGTGAATCCGGCCAGCAGGGTCTTGCGGGCGTTGGCGGCGGCGCGCAGCGCGCCGCGTTCGGGCGTCAGCCCGCGGCCGCCGGCGATATGCACATGGGCATCGATCAATCCGGGCACCAGGGTGCGGTCACCCAGGTCGATCAGTGTGGCACCATCGGGGATGGTCAGTCCGGGTCCGACGGCTTCGATGCGTTCACCGACAACAATCACCACCGGATTTTCCACGATTTTGCCGGTGACGACATCAACCAGATAGCGGGATTTGATGGCGGTCGTGCGGGTTTCACTGGTTTGTGCGGCGCTGGCAAGTGTGCCGGCCATGCTGAATATGGCAAGCAGCAAGACGCTGCACCAGGTTGTGGTTTTCGTCGACATGATTCTTCCTCGCGGGTAGAAGGCTGAACCCTGTTGTGTGATCCTTCACACGACAGGGTTGCCTGGTGGTTGGAATGGAAAGGACACCTGGCTCCGATCAGAAGTCGTAGCTGATCCTGCCGTGATACTGGGTACCAAAATTGCCTTCCGGATTGTTGAAGCTGTATTTGGTAACCGTGGTGCCGCGCGTATTCACATAATCGGGATAGGATTCAAAAATATTGTGCGCGCCAATATTTACCCGCAGGCCCTGGAGCGATCCGGAGAAGCGGTAACCAATATCCAGGTCGACAATGGTTTGCTCGCTGAAGGTCTGGTCAGGTGTGGCACTGGTCGCGAGGTTGTTGACACGCGCTGTCCATTCGCCGTAGTGGCGGCCGTTCAAATTGACGGACCATTGATTGATATGCCAGCCAAGGCCGAATACCAGTTTGTATTTGGGAAAGCCTTCCTCGATGCTGCCGATATTGGCGCGCCCCACGATGGCATTGGAGGGAATGACATCGCCATTGGCGTTGACGCTGTCTCTCGCCTTGGTGACTTCCGTCTCGTTGCGGACAAAACCGAGCTTGAAGTTGAGGTCGCCATGACGCTCCAGCTCAAGCGTGTAATCACCGGTCAATTCAATACCGCGGGTCCTCGTGTCCAGCACGTTGGTGAAGAATGCGGCGTTCTGGATGTTTTCATAAGGCGTTCCGGAAAAGATGGGGCCCAGGCGGTCCCAGGTGATATTTTCCGAGAGCAGGATGCGGTCCGTGACATCGATATGATAGGCATCCAGTGTCACACTCGCATTGGGCAGGGGTGTCCAGACGAGGCCCAGTGAAATGTTATCGGATTTTTCCGGCTTCAATGCCGATCCGCCGAGCAGTTTTGCCGCCTCGCTGGTGGGCAGCAGTGTGCGCTGGATAACATCGGTCGGCACGCCATTGATCAGTGGCGTCGTCTTACTGTAGGCGGAATAACCCAGCTGTACGACAGAGGGCGCGCGGTAGCCGTTGCCAATGGTGGAGCGCAGGGACAGGGTGTCGGTGAACTGGAAGCGAAGCGAGGCTTTTGCCGTGTTGGCTGAACCGAAATCGGAATAGTCCTCGGCGCGCACGGCGAAGCCCAGGTCGAGGCGATCGTGAGGGCTGCCCTCCAGCGAGAGGTAGACGCCTTTCACGTTGCGTGACAGGGTGCGTTCGTCCTGGTCTGTGATGCCGTAGTAGATCGCGGGAACACCGACGCCCAACACCGGGCTGGGATTGAAGAAAGGCCCTTCGGTGTGGGCGATGGGATCACCCGCCGTGAGTTCATATTCATCCCAGCGATAGGCGGCGCCGATCAGGATGGTCAGTGGACTGGTGAGGAAGCTCACCGGCAGGTTGAGGGTGTAGTCCAGGGCCGCATTGGCCTGGGAATTTTCCCGCGTGCCGGAGTAAAAATAGGAAGGACTGTCCGGGCCGTAGCTCGGGTTGATCTGGTTGTCTTCAAAGGATTTCAGGATATCGGTGCCGTAATTTACGTAAAAGTCGATTTTTCCGCGGTCACCGCCATCGTGCTGTACGCCCAGGGTTGCGGCGTAGTCGGTGGTTTTATAGATGTTGATGGGTATGCGGCCATCCGGAAAGCGCTCCTGGAAATACTGGGACTGGATGAGCAACGAGTTTGTCAGTGGGCGATCGTAGAAATTCAGGCCATAGGTCGTCTTGTGTCCGTAGGTGGCAAAACCGTACAGGGTCAAGGCATCGGTGACGGGCAGGCTGAGATTTGCCAGGAAGTTGTAATGGTCCTTGGTTTCCGGTGCGCCGAAAGGCCAGTTCCTATAGGCGGTTTCTTCCCGCGGATCGGGTTGGCCATTGACGAGGCGGTAGAACTGGCGTGGGTCAGGATCGGTATTGTTCGCCAGCTTCCGGTCGGATGCGAAGCCGGACAATGTCAGGGAACCTCCGTTCGGCAATGCCACACCTTTCCATCCATTGAGTTGATGATGCTCGCCATCGCCACGAATCCACTCGGAGTAGCGATAGCTGATGCCGCCACCTTCGCTCCTGTCTTTGAGGACGATATTGATAACACCGGCAATGGCGTCTGAACCGTATTGTGCCGCCGCGCCATCGCGCAGGATTTCGACGCGTTCAATCGCGGCGACGGGAATCAGGCTGAGATCGACCGGGTTGGCCCCACGTCCACCGTTATAGCCTTGACGGGTAAAGTTGGCACCCTGATGGCGACGCTTGCCGTTGATCAGTACCAATGTCTGGTCCGCGGACAGGCCACGCAGTGCCGCGCCAACAGGAATGGACGATGCGAAACCACCTGTCGGTGTGCTGGGCAGCGAGAAAGAGGGTGAAAGTTTTTGCAGGGCCGATGAAAGATCGGGTGCTCCTGTATTTGACAGGGTTTCGAAATTCAGAATATCCACGGGTGACGCCGCTTCGAGATGGCTCAAGTCTTCACGCCGTGTTCCCGTGACAAAAATGGTTTCATTTTCCTGTACGCGAGTGCGCCTGTCGGTCGAGGTTTCTGCTGCGTAAACACCTGGCACTGTGCTGGCGACGAAAACACCAACACTGAGTCCAAGCATCAGCTTGCCGGTTTTTGCTGATTGGGTAGACACTATCAACTCTCCTGAAATCGTTTTATGTGATCGAAATAAAATAACCGGCATTGCATGAATGCAGATTACGTTGTCAGCCAATAAGGCAAATCATGTGCCACAGTGGGAAGACTTCATAACCTTATGTTTCTTTAACGGTTTTTCTTATTTCGTGAATTGGATTTAACAGAGGTGTGCAATACCGATCCGATAAAACAAACACTTTGATGAATTTCGCGCACAGTAATATTGGTGCGGAGAAGGTAAATACATTGATAAAAAAGGCCGCACCTGTGATAGAGACAGGCGCGGCCTTTTTATACAGTTGCTGCTGAGGAATTTATGAAAAATAAACGTGGTGCTGATACCTATTCAGTCATCCAGATTTTTTATCGGATTACTGAATATCCGGCTGGGTGACCACGGACAATCTGTCAATGCCCGCCCGCTCGATGATCACCATGGTTCTGGCCACTGTGCCATAGGAGACGGCTTCATCGGCATTCAGGCTCAGCCTGATATCCGGGTTGGCGGCCTTGCGATGGGTCAGCTCTGTTTCCAGCACCTCGATGGCATAGGCCTGCTTGTCCAGATAGACCTGGCCCTGCGCGTCGATACTCAGGGCCAGTGGCCGTTCAGGCTCCTGCACCTGGGGTGTCGCCTCGGTCTTGGGCAGGTTCACGCTGATCGAATTGGTCATCAGCGGTGCGGTAATGATGAACACCACCAGCAATACCAGCATCACATCCACCATGGGTGTGATGTTGATTTCACTCAGTACTTCGTCGTTGTCACTGTTGCCACTGGAAATCGCCATTACGCAAATACCTCGGGTGATTTATCGAGGGAGACAGGACTGTCGGTTTGCGCGTGGCGGCTGGGCAGTTTGGTGGTGACCGCGTTAGGTTTGATGCGGAAGCCGGCTTTTTGCACCAGGGTGACAAAGTCGGTGGCGAAATCATCCAGATCCGCCGCAATCAGTTTCAGGCGGCGCAGAAAATAGTTGAATGCCAATACGGCGGGAATAGCGACGGCAATACCGAAGCCCGTAGCGATAAGTGCGTGTCCTATTGGGCCGGCAACCACTTCGATGCTGGCGGAGGCATTGCTGGTAATCGCAGTCAGTGCTTCGATAATGCCGAAGACGGTGCCGAAGAGCCCGACGAAGGGCGCGGTGGTGCCTATGGAGGCCAATATGGCCAGACCACTTTCCAGGGAACGGCGTTCTTTCTGGATTTGCTGGCGCAGGTGGCGTTCAAGCAGATCCTGGCGGTCCCAGCTGTGTTCCAGGTCGTTGCCGTGCCCGGCATCGGCGTTGCGCAGCGTGCGGAAACCGACCTGGGCGACCTGTGCCGCGGAACCCTGGTGATTTTCCAGGGCTGCGGCGGCATTCAGATCGGCGGCGCTCCAGAAGGCGCGGGTAAAGCGGCGGTTGCGCCGTGTGGCCAGAAAATGCTGGGTTCCCTTGAGGATGATCAGCGCCCAGGTCACGATGGAAAAGGCGATCAGCAACCAGAAGGTCAGATGCACGGCAAAGGTATTCAATTGGCTCATGGTATATCTCACTTGGGATCAATCAGCTAAAAAAATCAGCGCGCCGCCAGGCGGAAGTCGATGGGCACTTCTACCCAGGAATCGGTGGCGACATCGCCCCGTTTGGCGGGCACGAAGCGCCAGCGTTTGACGGTTTGCAGGGCGGAATCGTCCAGCATCTTGTGCCCGCTGGACTCCTTGATTTCCACGGCGCTGGGTCTGCCGTTGGCGAGCACATGCACATTGAGGACGACGGTACCTTCCCATCCTTGCCGCTGCGCGAGATCCGGATAGCGCGGTGCCGGATTGCGCAGGTAACCGGCATCGGCCGATGCCTGGATCAGTACCGGTTCTGCCGGAGGTGGCGAAACCGGCGCTGGTGCCGGCTCGGGTTCCACCACCTCATTCACCGGTTCGGGTAATGGCTCAACCGGTTTTGGCGGCGTCTTTTTAATGACCGGCTTGGGCTTTTCAACCACCGGTTCGGGTTTGGGTGGTGGCGGCTCTTCCCTGGGTTGTGGTGGTTCGGGCGGTTGCTCCACTGGCGGGCGATAAAATTCCATGGTCATGGGAGGAATTTCCGCCTTGGTGATAACCGGTTCCGGTTGATTCAGAAATTGCCAGCCCACGGCCAGGTGGGCGACACCAACCAGGAGCAGCACCAGCAAGACGGCGCGGTGGTTTTTTCCGGGCGTTGTCATGTCGCCAAGTTTTTGCTGGCGCGGCACCAATGTCACCACCTCGGCGGTTTTGCGTGGCAATACCGCCGGAATGGGCGAATGGTCTCCTACATGATGCCGGGCGTAGCGCTTGGCGCTGTGTGACGACCTTGCTGTAGGGTCTGAATAAGCATGTGCGTTCATGATGCATCCCTTGTCATTGACTTCAATAATGCAAATCACCGGACGAGAGTGATGTCAGCAGACGCTGCATCAGTAAATGTCACAGACTATCTAGCAGAAAATATGCCATTCCATTTCCTATGGATTTTTTTCGGTATTTTTATCCGTTTAATAGCGGCCTGGAGAAGGCATTGTCTGCGTTTGCAACAGATAAAAAGGTTTCGGGCGAAAGTGTTTGAAATTGCTCAGCGGCGTTGCCGGATTGCCAACAGCCGCGTTTTTTCCGCACCTGCTGGCTTTGAAACAAGGTGGTTGCCGGGTGTTGCATTTTGCATGGCGGGCCTGGCGTCGCCTGCTGTTTATTGCACAGGTGTGCGCGCGGCACTGTTGGGTTTCATGCAGGTTTGCCGGGGGGTTTCGCCTCCTGTTGGAGGAGTCTGCGGCGCTTGAGGGGTTTTGCCTGTCGGCCGAAGGTGCTGCGCGATTGGCGTAAATCATCGGTGTATATCAAGGTATTGCGGAATCCCTCCCGTCTTCTCCCGGGCTTTCCGCTTCTCCGGGTATCCGCTGATGCATGCCGGGATGGAGGATGAAAAAACTTCTGGCACAGAAGCTGCTATGGCCCCGGATGAAACAGATCATTGATTCAAACGGAGTAGAAACCATGACTCAGCAGGAATCCAAAACCTCAGAATCCACCAACCCCGTCGAACTCTGGTACACGCGCTGCGGCGCGGCAACCGCGTCGGCGCTGGCCATCCGTAAAGGCTGGCTGCAGGAAGAATTCGCCAAGCCGGGAACACTCTTGCATTCACTGCGCGACTCGCACAGCCTGGCGACGCGCAATTCGCATTACAACCATTCGCAATCGGGCATGTTCCGCGAGGGTGGAAACATTCCGCCCATCTGGGCCAAGGGTAGCGGACAAGACACAGTGGTGGTCGGCATCACCTGGCTCGATGAGTACCAGGGCATCCTCACCCGCGCGGACAGCGGTATCCGCACCCTCGCCGATTTGAAGGGTAAGCGCCTGGGTGTGCCCTTGCACCGCAACGCCGTGATCGATTTCCAGCGCGGCGCGGCGCAACACGGTTATGAAACCGCACTGCGCGTAGCGGGCCTGGGTGTGGAAGATGTGCAGTTGGTCGATATAGAAGGGCCGAGCTACGACAGTGAAGACGGTCCGCGCCGGGAGCGCCGCGACACCACCTATCCTTTCGAGGTGGCGGCACTGGAAGCCGGCGATGTGGATGCCATCTTCCTGCGCTTCGCACGCGCTTATCGCATCGCCCAGGAAACCCGCTTCCATCAGGTGATCAATATCAACGACCTGCCGGACCATCTGCAACGGGTCAACAACGGGACGCCGCGACCCATTACCGTGGACCGTGCCTTCCTGGACAAGCACCCCGAGGTGGTGGTGCGTTACCTGGCGGTGTTGCTGGAAACCGCCGAGTGGGCCAAGGAAAACCCGGAAGAGGTGATCGATCTCCTGCGCGCCGATGATCCCGAAGCCAGCCGCGAAGACATCATTGCCACCCATGGCAATGAACTGCACCTGCATTTTGAGCCCAAGCTGATTCCCGAATATGTGCTGGGGCTGGAAGTGCAGAAAGATTTTCTGCATCGCTGGCAGTACTTCAAGGACGATTTCAATGTAAGGACCTGGATCGAGTTCTGGCCGCTGGCCCATGCGCAAAAACTGGTTGAACAGCGCAAGGCGGAACGTGCGGCGCACAAGGCTGCCTGACGATCCCGAAAACATCTCCGGCGTAGCACGCCGCCCTCTTTGACAAAGGTATTTGATCATGTCTGTGAACACTGAAGCAGAATTGCTGGCCTATATCGAGCAGGCCAGATCCGATGCGGTACATGCGTTTGAAACCCTGAGCAAGAACGGCACCCTCTCGGCCAGCCTCACGTTTCATATCACCCACCGCATTCCCGATACGGATCACCTGATAAATATCCGTTTCCCCGGTGGCCTGGCGCGCGACCGCAGCCCCAAGGTCAGCCTGTCGTCCTTTGCGGAAAACAAAAACCTGGTACTGCATGAAGCGCGCCTTGAGGCGGATACGCTCATCCATGCGCACACCAACTTCCTGTCCGGCTGGTCGCTGGCGCACAAGCCGTTCCCGATCCTGTATGTCGCCGCGGCGCGTCACCTGCTCGCGCGTGAAATCCCCAATCACCTGGAGCGTACCCGCAGTGTGCTGGAAGTGATCAGCGAGCGCCTGGATAAACACCCTGAGCTCGCACCGCCACCGGCGCTGCTGGAATCCAATGGCGGCGCCAATTTCTGGGGCAAGGGGATCATCAAGACCGCGGAGTTGGTTCTCTTCATCGAAGAAGCCGCGCGTTATCAAGCCGTTGCCGAGCAGATCGGCGGTGCCCAGGTGTACACACCCGGGGCACTGGAGCTCCAGTGGAAACGCACCGGGCTGCTGGAAAAATCCCACGCCTACGCCGGCTGACCGGTTCGAGAGAGGTTTGAATGACTCAACCAGGGGTAACTGCACAACAGCACCTGATCGACACACCCGATGGCCGGCTGGATGCCTGGCTGTTCCTGCCCGATGCCGCCGGGCCACGGCCAGCGGTGATCCTGCATACGGATATCAAGGGATCACGGGATACCTATGTCGCCAAGGGGCGGGAACTGGCGGCGCTGGGATATGCCGTCATCCTGCCCAATCTCTACTACCGCCTGCGACCGGCACCGGTGCTGCCGGCCGAGGCATCATTGCGCGATCCGCGTTTTCAGGACGCTTTTGCCGAATTGCGTTCGGTGATATCGGTGGCGGGCGTCAAACGCGACCATGAAGCGATCCTCGCCTGGCTGGAACAACAACCCCGGGTGGATGTCTCATCCGTTGCCGTGATCGGTTACTGCATGAGTGGCAGCATCGCGCTGCGCGCGGCGGCGGATTTTCCCCGGCAGGTCAAAGCTATCGCCTCGTTCCACGGTGGGCGCCTGGCCAGCGATGCCGAGGACAGTCCGCATTTACGCGCGGCCGATATCAAAGCACAATTGTATTTCGGCTATGCTAAGGAAGACGGCTCCATGACGGATGACAGGATCGAGCAGCTGGAAACCGCACTGCGTAAGCATGGGGTGCGTTTTACCGGCGAGCATTACCCTGCGCATCACGGCTTTGCCGTGGCTGACAGTCCGGCCTACGATCCCGCGTCGGAAACGCGCCATCGCCAGGCCATTGCCCACTTGCTCAACGAGGCCCTGCCTCTCGCTTGATGACTATGACCCAATCGCCTTCCGGGGATGCCGCTGCCGCGGCAGCTCCCGTTATTGATTTCAAAGCCATGCCCCGCGTGCTCTGGCGGCTCAACCGCCTGGCCCTGCATTATCCCTGGCGTTTCGCGGCGGCCATTGCCTGCGCCCTGGGGGCCGCGGTGCTGGGCCTGGTAACACCGCGCCTGCTGGGTGAATCCGTCAATCACGCCATGCAATTGCTGTCCGAGGCGCAAACCGGCGGCAGCAGTGCCAGCAACATGCTCTGGCTGTCGGCGGCATTGATCGTGGTGGCAGCCAGTCTGCGCGGCGTGTTTACCGGCTTACAGGGCTACCTGGGTGAAGATATTGCCCAGCGTGTGGGCTACGATCTGCGCCTGGCCTTTTTCGACAAGTTGCAAAAACTCGATTTTACCTTTCACGATACCCGCCATTCGGGCGATCTGATCGCGCGCGGCATGCTAGATCTCGAAGGTGTGCGCGCCTTCCTTGAAATGGGTGTGCTGCGCATCATCACGCTGGTGCTGCTGCTGGGTGTTGGCAGCTGGCGCCTGCTGAGCGTGGATCTGTTTTTGGGCGCTCTGGCCTTGAGCTTTGTGCCCGTGGTCATGATACGCGCGACCAGCATGGGCGTGCGCCTGCGCCGCACCTGGCTGCGCTTGCAGGAACTGATGTCGGACATGACCCTGAAAATGGAAGAGAACCTGCAAGGTGTGCGCGTCGTGCGCGCCTTTGCCAGCCAGCATCACGAGTTGCAACGCTTTGACGAGGTATCGGCCCGCGCCCTCAAGGTCGCCGACGAACGCATCAGCGCGCGGGTCTGGTCCATGAGCATCATGAACCTCGCCTTTTACGGCGCCATGGGTCTGGTGCTCTGGTTTGGCGGCAGCCGCGTGGCCGAGGGCAGTTTCAGCCTGGGACTGCTGACGGAATTCCTCACCTTCATGCTGATCCTGCAAATGCCGGTGCGCCAGGTGGGTATGATCGTCAACGCCGGCGCGCGCGCCAGTTCCGCCGGCGGCCGTCTGTTCGAAATACTCGATGCCCAACCGGCCATCACCGATGCGCCCGATGCAAAACCCTTGCAGCTCAGCCAGGGTGAATTGCGTTTCGACAAGGTGAGTTTTACCTATCCCGGTACCAGCGCACCCGCGTTGAGCGATATCAGTTTTACGCTGCGCACCGGCCGGACCCTGGCGATTGTCGGTCCGCCGGGCAGTGGCAAATCCACCATCGCGCAATTGATTCCCCGTTTCTATGATGTGACGGAGGGGTGTATCACGATCGACGGCCAGGATATCCGCCAGCTCACCCTCGCATCACTGCGCGAGCATGTGAACCTGGTGCAGCAGGATGTGTTCCTGTTCGACACCAGCGTGTATCACAACCTGGCTTACAGTGATCCACTGGCGGAAGAACAGGACGTGCGCGAAGTGGCCGAGCGCGCGCAGATTCACGAGCATATCGCGCACCTGCCGGCCGCCTACGATACCCGCGTGGGTGAGCGTGGCGTGGCACTGTCCGGCGGCCAGCGCCAGCGGCTGTCCATCGCCCGTGGACTGCTCAACAAACCGGGCCTGTTGATTCTCGACGATGCCACGGCGGCCATCGATGCGCTCACCGAGGCGCGGGTCCGCGAACGGCTGCGTGATGAAGCCGATGAACGCGCCACCATCATCATCGCCCACCGCTTGTCCTCGGTAAAACACGCCGACGAAATCCTGGTGCTGGAGCAGGGCCGCATCCTGGAACGCGGCAGTCACGAGCAGCTGCTGGCACTGGAAGGCCAGTACGCGGCGTTGTGGCAACTGCAATATGCCAGCGCGCGGCTGCCGGATGCGGAGGCGTTTTCATCATGAACATACAGGCCCCGTCCTCGCCGCTGCCGTCGACCTTGACCGGCGACCAGCCCGGCGGCCGCTTTCACGGCGGTGGCCGGTTTGGTTTCAATGACCAGGATGGCGTCAACCTGGATGACGATATTTTCGTCCGCTTCGACAGCGGCATCCTGGGCCGGCTCTGGGGTTTCATTCGCCCCTATCGCCTGGCGCTCACCGGCTGCATGCTGGCGGTAGTGTGTTATGCCCTGGTGCAGGTTGCCATTCCCCTGGCGATCCGCGGTGTGGTGGATAGCGCCGCAAGCGGTTTGGCAGCGGGCGTGGCGGCAACAGCGGGCTTCCCGCTGCGCGCGGCCCTGGCTGTGTTTGCGGTGCTGGTGTTGTTGAATTTCGCCTTCAACTTTCTGCAGGAGTGGGGCACGGCCCGCATCGCGCAGCGCGTGATCTTCAATCTGCGTCGCGCCATGTTCGCCCATCTGCAAAGTGTCTCGCTCGGACTGCTCGACCAGACGCAGGTGGGACGGTTGATGGCGCGCTTGCAGGGCGATGTGAATGCCTTGCAGGAATTCATGGAGAGTTCCATTTCCGCGCTGGGCGATCTGTGCCTGCTGCTGGGTATCATCGTGGTGCTGCTGCTACTCGATTGGCAGCTCGGGTTGCTGACACTGGCGGTGTTGCCGGTGCTGGTGTTGATCCGGCTGGTGTGGCTGCCCTGGGCCAAGCGGCAATTCCGCCGCGCGCGCGAGGCATCCTCGCGGGTGAATTCGGCCCTGGCGGAAAATATCAACGGCATACGCACCGTGCAGGAAAACCGCCGCGAGGCGGTGAACTTTGCCCGCTACGAACCGGTGGCGCGGGAAAACCTGGAGGCGCAGCTGGGTTCCTCGCGCGCCTCGCAGATCATGGTGCCCAGCGTGGATATCCTCACCGGCTTCGCCATGGCGATCGTGGTGGTCGCGGGTGGCGTGGCGGTGTTGCAGAGCCGGGTCGAGGTGGGCGTGATGGTGGCTTATCTGTTTTATGTGCAGCGCTTCTTCGATCCCATCCGCACCCTGTCCATGCAATACACCGTATTGCAGCGCGCCATGGCCGCGGCCTACCGGATTTTTGAAGTGCTGGACCTGCCGGTCACGCTCAGGGACAAGCCCGATGCGCAGCCGCTGGACAATCCGGTGCCGGAGATCGAATTCCGCGATGTCAGCTTCGGCTACAAGCCCGGCCAGCCGGTATTGCACGATATCAGCTTCCGTATTGCGCCCTATACCACGGCCGCCCTGGTCGGCCCCACGGGCTCCGGCAAAACCAGCATCACCGCTTTGCTGCACCGGTTTTATGATGTGTGGCAGGGAGAGATTCTCATCGACGGCAAGGATGTGCGCGAGGTGACCCAGGATTCCCTGGGACGGGTGATCGGCATGGTGTTGCAGGAACCTTTCCTGTTTTCCGGCAGCATCATGGATAACCTGCGCTACGGCTCACCTGATGCCAGCGACGAGGACGTGATCGCCGCCGCCAAAGCCGTGCGCGCCCACGAGTTTATCGAACGCCTGCCCCAGGGCTATGAGACGCCGCTGGGCCAGCGCGGGCGCAATGTGTCGATTGGCCAGCGGCAGCTGCTCAGTTTTGCGCGTACACTCCTGATGAATCCGCGCATCCTGATCCTCGACGAGGCAACGGCCAATATCGACAGTTTTACCGAAGCCGAAATTCAGCGCGCCCTGCGTGTGCTCTGCGAAGGCCGCACCAGCATCATCATCGCCCACCGCCTGGCGACCGTCCGTGAAGCCGACCAGATCCTGGTGCTCAATCACGGCCGCCTGGTGGAGCAGGGCAACCATCAGCAGCTGATGCAAGAGGGCGGCCTGTACTACCATTTGAACACCAGCCATCAATCGTCTTTTGATGAGCAGGCATCCTTCAACAATCAGGCAGATTGAGCCTGATTCACGATGAACGAGATTTTTGACAATGACGATCAACACCGATACGACTGACGCCGCGGCGTCCTTGCATGCGCCGCGCCGCGTGCGTTACGAACCCAGGCGCCGGCAATTACAGCTGGTAAGCAAAACCTACCTCAGTCCCGGCCTGTTGCGGCTGGTGCTGCAAGGCGATATGAGCGGGTTTGACTCCCAGGGCTTCGACGACCATATCAAATTGATTTTTCCTGATCCGGTCACCGGCGTGGTGACCTTTCCCGGCGAAGCCGACAGCGGTGGCCCCAGGCCCATCATGCGCGATTACACCCCGCGCGCCTTCGACCTTGCCGCGGGCCAGCTGACCCTGGAGTTCGCCCTGCATGGACTGGACAGCAATGCCGGCCCGGCAACCCGCTGGGCCGCCGATGCCGGCATCGGCGATATCCTGCATGTGGCGGGACCGCGCGGCTCGCAATTACTGTCCGACAACTTCCGGCACTACCTGCTGATCGGCGATGAAACCGCCATTCCCGCCATCGCGCGCCGGCTGGAGGAACTGCCGCCCGGCAAGGAGGTGACCGCCGTGATCGAAGTGGATGGACCCGACTATCACATACCCCTGGACACCCGTGCCAAGGCGACCATTCATTGGGTGCACCGCCAGGAACAATCGCTCGACGCCGCGGTTGCACAATTGGATTTCACGACCGACGACACGCATGTGTGGATCGCCAGCGAGCGCGAAGAGGCCCGCGCCATCCGCGATCAGTTGCAGCAGCGCTATGGATTGCCCCTGTCGGTTTTCAAGGCATCCGCCTACTGGCACAAGGGTAACGCCGGTAAGCATGGTGGTGTGGATTAGAAGCCATCTCAAAAATCACCCAACGAGACTCAGGCAAGGCGAAAAGGTTGTGAGGAGCGGAGTTTACGCAAGGTAAATGAGCACCGGAGCAACCTTTTCAACGCCGCATCAGACCGTTGGGTGATTTTTTAGGTGGCTTCTAGCATCAACCCATCCCTGCTGGCTATGCAGCAGCGCTTTTTCTTCCTGTTGCTAATCCAGCAACATCATCAGGGCCGATAGCATCGACAAGGACGCTGCCGGCCCGTTTCCCTCTTTATTTCCCCTGATTCCGCCGTTGGGAAGACTTGGCTTGGATTCTGCTTCGCAGGCCGGTGTACAGCTTCCAAGGCCGTTTTCCATTCACGTCATCACCGGAGACACCGCGTTTGAAAAATCTGTGGCGGACTATCCAGTTCATTCCCGAATACCGGGGACGGCTGGTGGGCATCATCCTGGTCGGAACCGCGCTGGGCTTTATCGGCACGGCGACCCCGTATATCTACAAGGGCATAGTCGATAGCATTTCCCGGATGCTGTCCGGCACCATCACCTTTGAAGCGGCAAGCTGGACCGTAGCCTGGTTGCTGGCGGCCTTTTTTGTGTTGCGTCTGGGCGTCGTTGGTTTCGGTGCGCTGCAAAACAAGCAGGCGGACGATCTCTGGCTGGATACCGTCAGTACTTTCCGCCAGCGGGTCTTCGACAATATGACCCAGAAGTCCATCGATTATTTCGAGCGGACCCGGGTTGGCGAAATCATGGATCGCTTCGGCAATATCACCACCATCACCATGTGGCTGTCATCGCTGACGGAAGGTGTGCTGGCGAATATCCTGCAAATGTTTTTTATCATCACGGTCCTGCTGTTCAAGGCGCCGCTGGTGGGGTTGATCATGGTTGGCGTGCTTTTGCTCAACTTCTGGATTTCCTACCGCACCATCGACTGGACCCGGCCCCACCGGCGCGGCTGGCAGGAACATGCCGGGCGCATGGCGGGCTTGCTGGCGGAAATGGTGGGCAATATCGCCACGGTGCGCAGTTTTGGTGGCGAGGCGGCAGTCAAGCAGCGCTACGACGATACGCAGGCCCAGTGGAAAGTCGCCCGTGACAACCTGCATAAAACCCAATGGCGTTCCGAGCAGGCGCTGAATGTCATCAATACTTTCGGTGTGTTCATCGCGGTGGTCATCATTGTCTACGGCGCCCTGCATGGCCGTTTTACCGTGGGTGACATCCTGCTGGTATTGACGCTGACCCAAAACCTGATCAACAGTGTCCAGCCGATTTCGCGCCAGATCAACCAGGCCAGTGAAATTGAAAGCGCCGCGGAGCGGCTGGTGGAATTGCTGGATGTGGAATCCGAACAGCAGGACCGCCCGGATGCCATCCCGCTGACACAGCTCGACACCATTACCTTCGCTGATGTGAGTTTCCGTTACCCCGGCACGGAAGACTTTGCCCTCAAGCACGTATCCTTCCATATCGACGCGGGGGAAACCCTGGCCCTGGTGGGCAGCAGCGGCAGTGGCAAAACCACCATCGTCAAGTTGTTGATGCGTTTTTACGATCCGACCAAGGGCGTGATCCTGATCAATGGCCGCGACCTGCGCGATTACCAGCAACGCAGCGTGCGCGCGCTCATGGGCGTGGTCTTGCAGGATGTGGCACTGTTCAATGACAGCATCGGTGAAAACATCGCCTTTGCCCGTCCGGGTGCGGATGAGGCGGCGATCCATTCAGCGGCCCGGGCGGCCAATGCCCACAGCTTTATCGAACGCCTGGAGCAGGGTTATGAAACCCTGGTCGGCGAGCGCGGCATCAAACTGTCCGGTGGTGAAAAGCAGCGGGTCGCCATCGCGCGGGCGATCCTGAAAAATCCGCAGCTGATCATCCTCGATGAAGCGACCAGTGCGCTGGATTCCGAGTCCGAGCACCTGGTGCAACAGGGGTTGGAAAAACTGATGAGCAACCGCACCTCGGTGGTGATCGCGCATCGCCTGAGCACGGTGATGAACGCGCATACCATCCTGGTGTTGCGCAATGGTGAAATCCTGGAGCGCGGTGTCCATGAGGAACTGGCATCGCGCCCCGGTGGCCTCTACGCGCACCTGTTCGCCCTGCAAACGCAGGGCGGCAAGGCCTTGGCCAGTGTGGTATAGGGTTTCGCCTTATACCTGGTTGGCCAGGGCGTAGGCTTTTTCCTGTTGCTGTTGTTCCGACTGCTGCGCCGCGCGCGCGGCGGTCTGCTCGCGGCGGCTGACTTCCTCGCGCAGCGTGCCGATGATCCAGCGGCCGTAATCCAGGGCATCATACAGAGGCTCGTAACCGCGGTTGAGGAAGGTGGTCACGCCCAGGTCGTAGTAACCCAGCAGGGATTCGACGATGGTTTCCGGCGTGCCCACCAGGGATGTGGAATCGGTGCCGCCACCGATGGCGGTCGAGGTTCCCATGAAGAGCGCCTTGTCGTGCCGGTCGCCCTGTTCGGCGATGGCCAGCTGCCGTTGCGCGCCGCCGCTGTGACCGCGATTGCCGAACAGGTGCGGGTTGGTGTTCTGCTTGAGCGTGTCGACGATTTCGTAGGCTTTTTTCCAGGCCAGCTCATCGGTGGGGCCGATGATCAGGCGCACGGAAAGGCTGACCCTGGGTGTTGCCACCTGATGCTCCGCCGCGATGCGGCGCAGTTTGTTGATGCGTTCCTCGATCAGCGCATAGGGTTCCGCCCACAGGGCGTAGAGATCGGTATGGCGCACTGCCACATGGTAGGCCGCATCCGACGAGCCGCCGAGCGAGATGGGCACATGGGGTTGCTGCAAGGGCTTGATGGGTGAGAAGCCACCCTTGATGCTGAAATATTTTCCTTCAAAGTCGAAAGGCTCATCGGCTGTCCAGGTGCGCTTGACGATTTCCAGGTATTCATCGGCGCGCGCATAGCGCGCATCCTTGTCGATCACACTTTCACCGTGTTCCGGTTCCGCCGCGTGGCCGGTAATGGCGTGCAGGCGGATGCGCCCGCCGGTGGTGTGGTCGAGCGTGGCAAAGGCGCGCGCGGCAATCGTCGGCGCGGTCAGTCCGGGACGGTGTGCCAGCATGAAGCCGAGCCTCTCGGTATGCGCGGCGGCGTAAGCCGCGAGGAACAGGGGGTCGCCGCCGCCATTGGCAATCAATACCCGATCGAAGCCGGCGTGTTCGTGGGCGCGGGCCAGATCGCGCAGGTAGGGCAGGTCCAGGGGCCGCCGGTAAGCCGAGCGCGGCGCCAGCTGGTTGCGCGGAAAAAGTCCGCCGACGAATTCAATGGGCATGGTGTATTCCTCTCGTGAAAATTCAACACTGATTGATGAGGCGAGGAAATGAGCAATAGCTGTACCAAGTGAATTGTGTGTTGGGTTTTCAACAGCATCGCAGGAGCTCATTGGGCTGGCGTGGATGTTGCTACTGATCCGGGTGATGTCAATGGCTGTCTTTTTTTGAACACCTGGAGTAGGTAATGGGCATAAAATTATTGTGGTATGTGAGTGGGCCGGATGGTTCCGTTCCCTGGGAGAGTCATAGCAGCTGGACCAACAGCTTCGATCAGTTCAAGGCGCAGGTGCGCAACATCGACAGCCTGGGTTTTTACGGCGCGCTGCTGGCAACGGATCAACACGAATCCATCACCCTGACGGCAACCCTGGCACCGCTGACCGAGCGGATGAAATTCCTCACCGCGCTACATCCCGGATTGATCTCGCCCACCAAGCTGGCACAGATGGCCTTGACCATCGACAAGTTCAATCAGGGACGCCTGCTGTTCAATGCCGTCAATGGCAATGATGTCGGGCTGTCCAGCTTCGGCATGCATATTCCCCACGATGAGCGCTATGAATTCAGCTATGAATACTGGGATGCCTTCAGGCATCTGTATTCCGGCGCGGTGGACGGCTACCAGGGTAAATATATCCAGCTGGCGCCCAGGGCGACCATGCCGGGCCGCGGTCCGATTCCCCCCTTTAAAAATCCCTTCCCCCTGTGGGGCGCGGGTACCTCGGACCCCGGCGTCGAGCATTCGGCCAAATTATTGGACTGGTACCTGAGTTTTGCCGACACACCGCCGCGGTTGGGCGCGAAATTTTCCCGCGTCGGTGCACGCGCGGAATCCCATGGCCGTCAACTGCGTTTTGGCACACGCCTGCAAATCATCGTGCGCGAAACGGAAGAAGAGGCCTGGGCTCACGCGCAGTGGCTGCTGGACCAGACCAGCCATGCCACGGCTGTGCGGCTGGCCAGCCGGCACCTGGGGCCCAAGGGCCTGGATGCGGATATCACCAGTGATGATCCCCTGGTGCATAAACGTATCGCAGCCTTGCGCGCGGGCCGCTTGCCAGCATTGCGTGATCTCGAGGTGTACCCGAATGTCTGGGTTGGTCCCAGTCCGTTTGGTTTCGACATCGTGCATCCCTGGGCGGGCACCTGGATTGTCGGCAGTGCGGAAAACGTGGCGGCGCGGCTCAAGGAATTCTATGCGCAGGGAACCGAGGCGTTCATTCTTTCCGGCTGGCCGCTGATTCCCGAAGCACAACGCATCGCCAAGCTGTTATTCCCGCTGTTGGAATTGGATCACGACTTTGATGCGCCGGTGTTTGATCAGCAACAGCACCTGCCGGCATTGCAACAGGTACCGGAGTATAACTGGCCCGATGTGAAAACCCGCTGGCAGGCAGTGGCCTGATTTTTTCTCCAGATATCAGCAACAGGGACGTTGCCGGTTTTGTTTTTTTACACAGCGTTTGCTGATGCCTGGTGTGCATAACTATGCGTTTTGGAGCATGGCATCTGTTGCCGTTAAAGCAGTTTCATGAGTGATTGTTCAGAAAGCATCAGAGAATTTTTTGATGTGATTTCAATTAGTGCATTGTTTTTATTGGATTTAGTGTGGCGCATAAAATTGGCATGGCCTCTGCTATGGATGATCAACAGGAGAGTTGTCACTGGTTGGACTCGGCCGTTACCCACAACACAAAACACACACTACCTGAATCCTTAAGGAACATTTATGTTATCCGCTAATAAACTTGCATCCGCCATCGCCCTGGTACTGGCGGGCGGTTATGTCTGGGCTGCTGAAGGCCCTGCGCCATCCCAAGGGTCAAGCGCGGCACAGTCGTCCGTCGAACAAAGTGATGCTCAATCAACCAGGCGTCTTGAAACCCTGGTGATCACCGGTACCCGCGGCAGCCAGAGCAGAACTGTCGACAGCAGTCCGGCACCCATCGATGTGCTGTCGGAAGATATCGTTCGCCGTGCGAATCAAACCAACTTGTTGGAAACCTTGAACACCGCATTGCCTTCCTTCAATGTACCCGGCCTGCCGGGTTATGGAACCAACTCGGTCGTCAAGGCGGGCCAGTTGCGCGGTCTCAACAGCAGCCACGTATTGGTATTGGTCAATGGCAAGCGCCGCCATTCCACGGCGCGCCTGGGCGCGGGTGGCTTTGCCGCTTCCGCGCCTGTGGACCTGGGATTGATTCCCACCGCGTCCATCGAACACATCGAAGTTCTGCGTGACGGCGCGTCGGCGATCTACGGTTCCGATGCCATCGCCGGTGTTATCAATATCATCACGCGCAAGGATTCTTCCGGCGGCGCTGTATCCGCCCGCCTGGGTGAATATTATGAAGGCGATGGCCGGGTGCAGCAGTATGTGGCCCGCTCCGGCTTCGAGTTGGGTGACGGCGGACACCTCTATGTTTCCGCGCAATACGATGATCAGCAGCCCGCGTTCCGCGACGGTCCTGTGCCGGACAACATCCTGTTTTATTTCCCGCTGGATGCGGATGGCAACCAGATCATTCCTACCGGCAACCGGTCTACAGGCCCCACGCTGCCACCCGGTGCGACACCCGATCCGCGCGAAGCGACCGTGGACCGCAACAAGGTTTTCGGTGCGTCAGGCGGTGTGCCTGAAGCCAGCCTGACATCGCTGACACTCGATCTCGGATTACCGTTGAGTGATGATGTTTCTCTCTATGGCTTTGCCTCCTACGCGAACCGCGAAGGCCGCTCACCGCAGCATTACCGCTTCCCGTCGCGCGATCAGGTTGTCCGCGCCATTTGGCCTGATGGCTTCACACCCTACACCGGTGTCGAGGAAGAAGACTGGTCCTTGCAGCTGGGCGTCAAGGGCGGCGACCTGGCGGGCTGGACCTGGGACCTGAGCAGCGTCTACGGCAGCGATGAAGTGGATACCTTCCAGTACAGCTCCAACAGCCCCAGCTACGGATTGCAGAGCAAGACGGATTTTTACCTGGGTACCTACAAGTACACCGCCTGGACCAACAACGCCGACCTGAGCCGCACCTTTGTCGAAGGCTTGTTCGGCCTGACGACCGACCTGTCGTTCGGTGCCGAGTACCGGCGTGAAACCTACAGCCGCAGCGCGGGCGAGGAACAATCCTGGAATCACGGCGGCCAGCCGATCCTCGATGGCCCCAACGCGGGCAGGCCCATTTCGATTTCCGATGCGGGCTCCCAGGCGGATACCGGCGTGCGTCCGGAAGACGTGGCGGATGACTCGCGCAACAGCTATGCCGTTTACAGTGGCCTGTCGATTTATCCCACCAGTGCCTGGGTCGTGGACTTGGCATTGCGTTACGAGGATTACTCCGACTTCGGTGACATCGCCACCGGCCGTATATCGACCCGCTACGACATCACGTCGGATTTCGCGCTGCGCGCCACCGCGAGCACCGGCTTTCAGGCCCCCGCGCTGGCCGCGCAGAGTTTCCGCAGCACCGGCGTGACAGTGGAATTCACCAACCACACTTTGCCGGTCAACTCACCCGAAGCCCGCGCGCTGGGTGCCAGGGCGCTGGAGCCGGAAGAATCGGTCAACTACAGTATCGGCCTGGTCGCCAAGCCCTATCACAACATCAACCTCGCGCTGGACTTCTACCAGATATCGGTGGATAACCGCGTGTCCCAGTTGAGTACCTTCCGTGAATCCACGCATCCCGGTTCCGGTGTACTGGTGCAGGCCGCGTCGCCCAACTTCGGTCCCAATGACGGTATTTCCTACCTGATCAACGCCGGTGATACACGCACACGCGGTGCCGACCTGACCCTGGATGGAACCATCGACACGATCAATGCGGGTACCTTCGGCTGGTCCGTGGCGGCTAACTGGAATGACACCAAACTGGTTCGCATTGCGCCGACGCCCGCGGTGTTGTCGCAGTTCAATATTCCGCTCTACAGCGCCGCGTCGCAGGCCAACCTCCTGTACCTCGCACCGCGTTTCAAAGGCGTACTCGGCCTCAACTGGACGCGGGAAAGCTGGTCCGCCGGCTTGACGGCTACCCGTTACGGTGAAATCCGCCGTTCCACTACGGTGAACGAAGGTGGCGTGCCCACGCCCACGATTTTCAGTGTGGGTGACCTCTGGGTCGTCGATCTGGAAATCGGTTACGACATCACGACCAACCTCAACTTCCGTGTGAACGTCAACAACCTCCTGGATGAAAAACCGCCGTACCTGCCGGAAGGCAGTACACAGCTTTGGCCGTTCCAGAGTTACAGCTATGTCAACAATGGACCGATCAATGCAGCAGGCGGGTTTTACTCCGCAAGTCTGACCTACCGCTGGTAATTGCTTATGACCCACAATGTATCGGAACTTCGTCCCCTGAGTCGCCAGGATGTGCCAACACCCATCAGGAAGTTGGCCAGCGAAGCAGAAGCCATAGCGGCGGCCCACGAGGCCGCCGCTGACATCAAACGGCTGGCCGGGGATGCCTCCCTCAACGACAAGGTTCCCCAGCGCCAGGCAGACATCCTGTCGGAGTATGGCCTGACCGCCATTTATGTCCCCAGAAAATTCGGTGGCCTGGGCGCATCCATCGAAACGGTGGTGGAGGTGGTGCGCATCATTTCCGCGGCGGACGGCGGCGTGGGACAGATACTGCAAATCCACAACGTGATGATTCGCGGTGTGTTCAATCGCACCGACGATGACTTCCGTGCGCGCCTGATCCAGGACATCCTGGCGGGCAAGCGTTTTGGCAATGCCCTCGCGGAAGGCAAGGGCAAAGGCAAGGGCGGCTTGACCAGGGTGGAGCGCAACGCCGAGGGCAAACTGGTGCTGAACGGACGCAAGGTGTTTGCCACCGGTTGTCTGCTGGCTGAATGGATTTCCATTTCCGCCACCAGTGATGAAGGCCCGGTGGGCGTGCTGCTCAACCGCAACACACCCGGCCTGTTTCTGGAAGACGACTGGGATGCGTTCGGCCAGCAGCATTCCGTCAGCGGCAGCATCCGTTTTGACAATGTGATACTGGACGAGCGCTTCGCGCCCAAGCCCGGCGGTCCGGGTGCTGGCGGTTTGCCCGGCCGCACCGGATTGACCTGGCCACAAATCCTGCACGCCGCCATCGACACGGGCATTGCCCGTGGTGCGCTGGAGGCGGCAACGGATTACATCCGCAACAACGCCCGTGTCTGGGTGGACGCGGATGTGGAACGCGCCTCCGAGGAGCACCATATCATCAAGCGCATCGGCGAATATGCGGTGGCCGTGCGCAGTGCGGAATCCGTTTTGAAATACGCATCGCAAGTCTTTGACCAGCACAAGGAAGACCCGGAGAACGAAGACTTGCAGAATGAATTGATCCTGGCGGTGGCCACGGCCCGCGCCCAATCGGATCATGCATCGCTGTTTGTCGGCCGGGACCTGTTCTCGCTCACCGGCGCCAACTCGACGCTGGCCAAATGGAACCTTCATCGCTATTGGGCGGACGCGCGGGTGCACACCACCCACGACCCCATCCGCTGGCGCATCTACCATGTGGGCAACTACTACCTGAACGGTGTGCCGCCGGATGAATACGGCCGTGCCGCCCGCCTGCGCCGTGAAGAGCTTGCCGCTGCCACCGGCGCGACAGACCAGGCCGTATAACCCGGAGACGATCATGAGTATTACTGAATTGAAAACCGCCGTGCCCATCCTGGTTACCACGCCACTGCGCAAGATCACCAGCGAAGTCGACGCCATCGAGGCCGCCCATCAAGCCGCGAAGGACATAGCCGAACTGGCCGCAAACCACGACTTGCAGAAAAAAATTCCCTGGCGCCATGCCGAAATCCTCTCGCAATCCGGTGTCACCACCATTGCGGTTCCCAAAGAGTTTGGCGGACTGAGCGCATCGATTGCCACGATCGTAGAAACCGTGCGCATCATCTCCACCGCCGATGGCGGTGTCGGCCAGTTGCTGCAAATCCACAACGTAATGCTGCGCGGCGTCTTTGCCCGCCCGCCGGGTGAAGCGCGGGATTTGTTGATACGGGATATTCTCGATGGCAAACGTTTCGGCCACGCCGGTGCCGAAGTGGGCGGCAAGGACAAATTCGATCTCAAGACAACCGCGGCCCGCAATGCCGAGGGAAAATGGGTTGTGAATGGCCACAAGTTCTACACCACCGGCTCACACCTGGCGGAATGGATTTCCGCCGGCGCGAAAACACCGGAAGGGGATATCGGCTTCCTCGTCAACCGCCACACCCCCGGCTTGATTTTGGATGATGACTGGGACGGTTTTGGTCAGCAGCATTCGGTGAGCGGCGGCGTGCGGTTTGAAAACCTGGTACTGGACGATCGTTTCGTCACCCTGCGTGGCAACGACAAGGCGGCCCAGGAACAGGCGGACAAGGCTCCGCCGCCACCCCAGGCGCGCACCAACCTGACCTGGCCGCAGATCCTGCACGCCGCCATCGATACAGGTATCGCACGGGGTGCGCTGGACGCGGCGGTACACTACCTGCAAAACCACTCCCATGTGTGGGTGGATGCGGATGTCGAACGCGCCTCCCAGGAACCGCTGATCATCAAGCGCATCGGCGACTACGCCATTGCCGTGCGCACCGCCGAGTCGCTGTTGCGCCAGGCGGCGGAGCTTTTTGATGAATACCGTAATACCAAGGACAATGATCATTTACAGGATGAATTGATCCTGGCCGTGGCCACGGCACGGGCGCAATCCGACCATGCGTCGATCTTTATCGCCAGTGATATTTTCTCACTGCTGGGCGCCAGCTCGTCCTACAACAAATTCAACCTGAACCGCTTCTTTGGCGATGCGCGGGTGCACACCACCCACGACCCCATCCGCTGGCGGCTGCACCATATCGGCAACTACTACCTCAACGGTGTTCCACCGGATGAGTACAGCGCTGCCTCAGCGAGGAAGCGCGCTGCGTCGTTGGTGCCTGACCAGGTTGGCCGAGTGGTTTGAGTCTCTCCAGGACGCTTCTTGGGGCGCAAGGATGCGCTGCATTTTTCTGCGTATTGAGCCATAAGTCTTGTATGGCCTAATGAACTTCAGGCGCGTTCAATCTCAGAGAACGTCAACAAGGCCCTCAGGGGAAGCCCCACCTTGGAAAGCGCCTCGGCTCCGCCAGTTTCGCGGTCAATGACACACAAGGCGGCTGTCGGAACCAAGCCATCATCCTTGAGCATTTGCAGCGCATCAAGTATGGCGCCGCCACTGGATACAACATCTTCTACAAGAACGAACCGCTTGCCAATTAGTGAAGCGCCCTCGGCATAGCGGCAAGTACCATAGTCCTTTGGTTGTTTACGGATAAAGGCAGCCGGAATCCCTGTGACCTGACTGAGCATAGTGACAACAGGGATTCCGCCCATTTCCAGCCCGGCAAGCACTTCTGTCCCTTCGGGAACGAGCGCGGCCAACTCCTTGGCAATGGATAAAAGCAGTGCTGGCTGTGCCTCGAATTGGTATTTATCAAAGTAGGTGTCGCTGACTTTTCCTGAGCGAAGTGTGAACTGGCCTTTCAGTTTGGCGTAGTGTTTTATTTCTGTGGTTAGGGATTGCATAAGAGTTCCATGATGTTGATGACTTGATGATGGCTTAGCCCTAGACCGGGCGTTGCCATCGTATGATCCCTATCGATTTGAATTTGGATATACCCAATGCGCCGCGCTCGTTTCGTGACTTGGAACCCGGAGTTGTCAAAGCTGTAATGACAGCATCGCGCGGTGCTTCGTAGATGGCGGTGGCTTCAAGGTCTCCATCGAGGAGAACAAGCAAAACAGCGTCAAATTCCTTGCGTATGTCGATAGAACCCATGCGTTGGCCGGGCTTATTGCCTTCGAGTACACACCTGCCTTTGATCTGAAGTCGAAAAAGTTTACCATCACGAATCTCGGTGGCATCGTAACCAGCTTGTCTTGCAGCGGTGAGGTTGAGACCGAGGATATGCGCGGCTTCATATTCAGCAACTTCTCCGGCGATACCCAATGGCTTACCTGTGAGAGCGCGGTATTGCTGAGCAAGTTTCTTTGCGTCCGCCAATATGTCGAGTACTGGATCAAGACTCATTGATGGTCTCAGTGTTTAAAATGGCAGTACATATTAACTGGTTCGACTTACAGGGAGGAACTGCTTTTGTTATGTGTGTTTTTCCAAAATTTCCATCATTTCAGGATCGCTGTCTGAGTGACGAATAAACTTTGCCTTTCTCTCGCTTTCCAACAGCAAGCACATAGATAATCAGCTCGTTATCCACAACCTCATACACCAGCCGGTAACCGGCGGAGCGAAGCTTGATTTTGTAGACCGAGTCATAACCTCTCAGTTTATCCGCAGCCACTCTCGGATTTTCCAATCGCTCCGCCAGCTTCTTTTTGAACTGGTTCTTTATCGGAGCACTAAGCTTTTCCCATTCTTTCAGGGCAGCGGGGAGGAAGCGTAGGTTATAGGTCATCCAGGGATACCGTTACTGCCTGATCTTTATCCTTGCGACGCTCTTCCACAAGCGCGGCGAGTTCGTAGTCCTCAATCATATCCATCAGGGCTTCATAGGTCTCTGCTGGAATCAGGTAGGCAGCTGGCTTGTTGTGGTTCAGTACAGCAATCGGCGAGCCACTGGCCTGGGAGAGCAGGGCAGATGGGTTTTTCTTTAATTCCGAGATGCTGACAGAAAAGTCGGCTAATACTTGGCGCATAAAAACCTCTATTTGGATCAATATAAAGAGCCAATTTTAGATCAAAATATGTGGAGGATGCTATGGGTTTGAAGGTATGATGCTGAAATACCGATGATATGTGTTGTTTCTCTAACAGCTAATTCCTTAGTATGACTTAATAACTTATTGATTTATCTGAATAAAATCATTGGTTTTAACCCGCTAGGCTTGAGTAAAACACACAGGGAGATTTTATAGTCCCAATTATTTCAATACGGGTGGTGTGGTGGCAAGCTTCTGATAGGCCTTGCCAAGGACTGTTTTGAGGATTTTTACCGCAGAGTTAAAGAGACAGTCGCAGCGGAAAAGCTGTCGCCGTGATTGGCACTGTTAAGACCTTTCATTATTTCCGTCCTTTTGTTTTGCTAATGCCTGGACCTGAGTCTCAGCAAATTCCTTTATCACAAGCGGCGAAGAGGGGAAAATCCAGTGCGTCACACAGACGTGTTAGGTACCTGCTGGAACAACTGGTTGAATTTGTTATGTGCTACTCTGTGTATTATTTTATGATGCATCTCCCTTGCCCCAGGCACTTTCGATGTTTTTTAAGTACAGTGCGTTGGGCGATTTGCCGTTACGACTGGCAATATTGCAGTATGAAATTGCTTCATCTAACTCCTTCGGAAAGGACTTCGCAGGCAATGAGTCATCGAATACCCATTCGAAGTACCGCACTAGAAAATTATTCAGGGTACGAACGCTAAAGTACCAATGGTCTTCGACCGTAACGCCGGCCACCTTCTCATGAAAAAAGTATTCATAAAAACCAACTTCTTCACCAGTATGAATCTCTTCCACCCTTCGCTTGCTTGCTGAATCCGGATTCAACTGGAAATGCTTGCTTCCATTCACCAAATCTCTAGTGACATCTAGGACTAATTTCATTGTAGCTGGCAATTTGTTCCGGTCTCTCTTTTGTCTGCTCACATCTTCGGGTTTATCGCTCTTTTTCCAGTCGTGAAAAAGATGCCAAGCCGTTATCATGAAATTAAATGTATCGTATGGGTGCCACCCGTTCTCGAGTCTTGTAGACTCGTACTTAAGCTTCTCGAATAAATCTCGGCTGGAAGAAATTCCAAAAATGGGACCGTCTCGCCCAGCAATAACACGTCCCATTGTTACTCCTTAAAAATTGAGGATGCGGAGACCCCCGCCTACTTCCAGAGGGCTTTAATTGCTTGTTCGGCTAATAGAGTTTCTTATTCGCAGACAATACGTCGAGGCCGATTTCAATTCTTTTAGCGCACCATTCTGCGTCTTTTTCAGGCCAGCCCTTTGCTTCCATAAGCCACCCTCGAAGCATTTCTGAATCGAAAGACTTTCTTGAGTAACGAGAGAGGCAGCAAGTAAAAATATCAAGCCGCTCTATATCTAGATAATGATAACTCCTTGGATGCAAAGCCATGTATTTTTCAAAAGCCGATCTGCAGCGACTACCTGTTATAATGTCTTTTAAGTCAACCCCTTCCTTTGTTGTCTTTATCTTGATATTTAGACCATGATCTTTCGTGTATTTTCTCAGATCCTTTGCAAAAGATCTGGCAAAGTCATTGTATTCGGATATGCCGATTTCAGGTGATTTCTTAGGAACGATATTAACTATAAAATATGTGCGATCCTTTTTTTTCGTGATTGCGACTGCTGGTTGATTTTGGTTTCCAACTTTTAGAATGCTACAGGAAAATTCACCTGCAACTGCTGCATAGTTTTTTGATTCTTTTTCTAGGTAAGCCCATTCCGGCGCTTGCTCTGTAAACGCTACAAGTGACTCGATAAAGTCACTATCTGTAAGATCTTGAATATCTATATAAACATCAATGAATCGCTTCATAATTTGTATGCCAAAAGCTCGACTTTGGTAACGGGCTTGTAACCACGAAGCGGCGGAAAGACCATCCAGCCCCGAAGGAGCGAAAACAACCGATTGTTAACTGCATTCTTCCAATTCTTGCTCAATTGCAATTTCGATACCTTCAAAGCTTGTTTTTACCGGATTTAATTTAACAAGCCTAGAGAGTGATATTGTTTTTTGGGGTCCAAGCTGACCAAGTTTGTCAGTGCCAAGCACATAAAACTCCCATTGATCCAGATCGAGGGGGTTAAGGGTTTTTTGATCCTGTTTGGATAATATACAAAAAACATAGATATCCGCTTGTCTTTTTGCCTCAATTGAGAATTTATTGTTGGCGTAATCCCATTCACGCGTAGGACGAATTCCGAACTGAATCAAAGATGGCCTCTTTTGCTCCCAGCTTTGAATGTACGCTGCGGATTTGACCTCGATTTTAATTCCCGAATTAGTTAGAACATCAAATGCATCCCACTCAGATCGGACTGTTTGCGGAGAGCCTACAGCTAATCCAACAATAAATTCTGCCAACAAGCCTCGCATCGCGTTTCCTGTTATATCTGAAGAGGACCATTGCCAGAACTGCAATAAGTTAATGCCAATCGACTTTCCTTTGAGCTCAAATAGCTCATTTCCTTTTTTTCGTGTTACCTCAATCTTAGGTAAATCTGTCATTTTTTATCCGGCTAACGTTTCATGTAAGCCGCGCGAGCTTGCGAACGCGGGTAAGCGAAGTGAAAGAGCTTATGTGATTATTATGTAATTCTGCTTTGAAGTCGCTCCCTTTTTTTCTTAAGCCTAGCCCTGGCAGATACAAGGTCGGAGCTGTAGAAAATTGACTTCGCCTGATAAACGCAAAGAGCAGCAGCTACCGCAAACGCCCATATTGCAGTGCAATATAAAATCAACGTAACCCATGGTCCTAGAGGGAAGGCAGAGTTCAATATCAATGATATGGCTCCTACGCTAAAGAGAAATAGCAGAATAAATAATAAGATGAGCGAAGACCGTAGTAGCTTAATATTGCCTTTGCTGAGCTTTTCTAGGTAAGCTTCCTGAGAGTCCAGTTCTTCAATTTGCTTTCTGATTTGTCCCTCTCGAAATTTCATTAAATAGGCGACGACGATACCACCCACTATTGAAGTTACTAATGATATAGCAATCGCGTTGCTTGATATTTCTTCCATTCTCAGAATCTCCCCTAGTTCATATAACATTGCAATATCGCACATGCGTGCCTATAACTTAAACGCACCCTTAAAATGGACAGGTAATCTTATGATTTTTAATAACAAATTGAGGGTTCTGAGTGGCTAGTACTGGACAAAAACATGCATGTGCATAGACACTGACCGCTACTCGTTGTTATTTCCATCAGAAGCTGTAATCGTCTGACTATAAATAATTTTTGCAAAAACACAAGCAGGATAATGTCCAAACCCTGGCGGGAAAACGCGCATGGGGAGGCTATGGCTTCCCCACTCTACTATTAGAGGAGCCGGTTGGTAGCTTTTAGGTAGGGTTTGCGAGGGCTCATCTAGAGGATTTTCACCGTAGTGTCGAAAGGCAACCGCGGATTGGCAGGCTTGAACGTCGCAGGGTCGGCATACCCCAGGTTGGCCAGCAGCAGGCTGCGCCAGTGGGAACCGGGGAAGAATTCCGCATCCACCTTGGCGGTGTCAAAGCCGGACATGGGGCCGATATCCAGGCCCAGGGAGCGGGCGGCGATGATCAGGTAGCCGGCTTGCAGGGTTGCGTTGGTGACGGCGGTGGGGGCGATCAGCTCGGGTTTGTTGTCGAAGAATCCCTTGGCATCAAAGCCGGGGAATTGTTCCGGTAGCTGGTCGTGGAAGCGAGCGTCCCAGGCGATGATGACGTTGACCGGTGCGGCCAGGGTTTTATCGCGGTTGGCGTTGGACAGTGCCGGCGCCAACCGAGCCTTGGCTTCCGCCGAGCGCAGGAACAGGAGCCGCGCGGGTTGCGCATTGAAACCGGTCGGCCCCTGGCGTACCAGTTCATAGAGTTCTTGCAGTGTCCGGTCGGATACGGGTTCGGGGAAAAAGGTTTGTGCGCTGCGGGCGCTGAGAAACAATTGGTTCAGTGCCTGTTCATCGAGTCGCGGCATGGATAGACCTCAGGTTGTAGGGGTTACTTGAGAATGCCTGTGCCTACTGCATCGCCCAGTTTTGCTCGCATTACCGACCAGAGTGTTTCACTGCCCTTGTCTATACGTTGGTTCATGCTGACAGTGCCACTCATCAAACCCTTAACGAGATATCTCGGGATTGAGGATACGTTTGAGGCTGGAAGGGGAGTGGGATACCAGCAGCCGCGTGTAGTCGTCCACCGGGTGGTCCAACACATCATCCACCGCGCCGGATTCGACGATCCTGCCCTGGTGCAGTACCACCAGGCTGTCGGCGACCGCTCGCACCACACCCAGGTCGTGGGTGACGAACAGCAGTGACAAGCCACTGCTTTGCAGGTCGCGCAGCAGGCTGAGGATGTTGGCCTGCACCGACACATCCAGTGCGGAAGTGATTTCATCGCAGATCAGGAGTTTGGGTTCACACACCAGGGCGCGGGCGATGGCGACGCGCTGGCGTTCGCCGCCGGAGAGTTCGCGGGGCCAGGCGTGCATGAGTTCCGATTGCAGTGACACCTTGTTGAGTGCGGCCACCGCGCGTTCCCAGGCTTCTTTTTTGCTCAACTTGAAAAAATGCTGCAACGCGGAAATCAGGATGGTACCGACCCGGTGGCGCGGGTTGAGTGCGCGGTAGGGGTTTTGAAAAATATACTGGATCTGATGGCGCAGGTCGGGGCGCCGTGCGCGGGCGCGGAAGGGCAACTGTTCGCCAGCGTAATACACCTCGCCGCCGGTGTCCTCACCGATACCGGCCAGGGCGCGGGCAATGGTGGTTTTTCCGGAACCGGATTCGCCCACCAGCGCCAGGCATTCACCTTCGCCCAGCGAAAAGGATGCGTCGAAGACCACTTGTTTTTTGCCGTAGAAGGCGCTGAGTCCGTGTACCTCGAGCAGGGATTTTTGTCCGTCGCGCGAACGGTGGATCGGCGCTTCCTCGCGGGTGGCGAAGGCCGGGCCCTGGGCCAGGTTCCAGCAGGCGGCCTTGTGACGGAATTCGATGGATTCCAGCGCGGGTGCTGTGCGGCAGGCATCGCTGCGCAGCGGGCAGCGCTCGGCGAAGGCGCAGCCGGTGGGTCGTGTACCGGGCGCGGGCGCCTGTCCGGGAATCGGTTGCAGCAAACGCCGCTGGGCGATATCGGGTACCGCTGCCAGCAGTCCCTGGGTGTAGGGGTGCACCGGGTTGGCGAATAATTTCTTCAAGGGCGCTGCTTCGACCACGCGGCCGGCGTAGAGCACGATGACTTTATCCACCAGTTCCTGTACCACGCCCAGGTCGTGGGAGACATAAACGGCCGACACGCCATAGCTCTGGCACAGCTTGCGGATGGTTTTCAGCACCAGGGACTGGGTGGTGACGTCCAGTGCCGTTGTAGGTTCGTCGAGCACGATCAGGCGCGGACGCAGGACAAAGGCCAGGGCGATCTGCACACGCTGCTGCTGGCCGCCGGACAATTGATGGGGAAAGCGTTGCAGGAATTCCCGCTCGGCGGGCAGGCCCACATCGGCGAATACATCGAGGATGCGCAGTTCCCGTTGCGATTTCGATAGCGAAGACTCGTGTACTTGCAGCAATTCGTCCAGGTGTGTACCGATGCGCAACAGCGGATTGAGCGAGGTGGCCGGGTCCTGGGAAACGTGAGCCACCAAATGGCCGCGTATATTGCGCAGGGCACTGCCGGACAGCGACAGGACATCCACATCGGCAACCCGGATGCGGCCATGGGTGATGGTTGCCCCCGTGCGTGTGTGGCCCAGCAGCGCGGTGGCGATAGTGCTTTTGCCGGAACCGGATTCGCCCACCAGTCCAAGGATTTTTCCCTCCGCCAGGCTGAAGGAAATATCCGAGACGATATCCTCGCCGTTGGCGAGTTCTATGCGCAGGTCCTGCACATGGAGCAATTGTTTTTCCACTGAACCGGCATGTGGCGATGTCTGGCGAAGGTCTTCGGCTGAATTATCCGACGTGATGACATCAGAGACGGCAACCGCTTGCGGGTGCTTTGTCGCAAAGGCACTGACTGACACTTAACGCTCCTCGATTCGCGCGGTAAGCCTGCCTATGCCTTCGGCTAGCAGGTTGGTTCCCAGGGAGAAAATCGCAATCATCACCACCGGGGCAAACACCGCGATGGGCTGGATCAGGAGTCCCGCACGGTTTTCATTGATCATCAAGCCCCAGTCGGCGGTAGGTGGCGCTACGCCATATCCGAGGAACGCCAGGCCCGACAGCATGCCCACCGCCCAGGTCAGCATGATGCCGAGGTGCACCAGCAGGGGGGTGAGGATATTGGGAATGATTTCGCGGAACAGGATCTTCACCCGTGAGTAGCCCATCATTTCAGCGGCTTCGATAAATTCCTGGGTGACGATGTTCAGTGCGATACCACGCGAAAGGCGGATCACACCGGGTGTGAAGGAAATGGCCACGGTGAGTACGATCAACCAGTGTTCGCGGCCCAGCAGCGACACGATCAGCAGCACCAGGATCAGATCGGGAAAGGCGATCAACACGTCCGTTGCCCAGACAATGGCCTGGTCCGTTTTGCGCCGCGCGAAAGCGGCGGTAACACCGAGCGATGCGCCGAGGAACAACGCAATGGCCGATGCCGTGATGGACATCCATACCACCGATTGTCCACCCGCGAGAATCCGCGACAGCACATCGCGGCCCAGCAGATCGTAACCGAGCGGTGCATCGGGCGTGGGTTTGCCATAGGTGGTGCCCACCAGGTCTGTGGGCGCGTGAGGTGTCAACCAGGGACCGATGAGCGCGACGGTGATGGCGATCACGGTCAGGATAAAACCAAAACGCACCTGCTGGCTGCGCCAGCCGCTGCGGAGCAGTGCCTTGAAGTGATTGTTGCTGCGGGGGCGAAGGGCGGTTGTCATGCAGCGCTCCCCACGGCCGCGCCGCGTACATCAGAGGTTTTTTTGCGTTCAGATTTCTTGCGGACGGTGGCGGTGCGCAGACGCGGCGTGAGCAACAGCGTGATGAAGTCGGCCAGCAGGTTGATGATGACCACGCCCAGGGTAATGGCGAGCACGATCGCCTGGATCATGGGCAGGTCGCGGATCTCGATGGCCGCGTTCAGCGTGTTGCCGATACCGGGATAGCTGAACACCACTTCCACCAGCACCGCGCCGCTGAACAGCATGCGGAAGGTCATGGCGATGCCGTGAATCGCGGGAATCAGCGCGTTGGGCAGAGCGTGGCGCCAGATGATCTGGCGTTCGGGAATGCCGCGCAGCCGCGCCGCGATCACGTAGTCGGATTCCATGGCTTCGATCATGGACGCGCGCACCAGGCGCAACAGATAGGGAATCACCGACAGCGTCAATGTCAGCGTGGGCAGAATCAGATACGAGAACTGCGACAGCGCCGGCCGGCTGGGGTCCAGCAGCGAGGCGGCGGGCAGGATCTGGAACACCGAGGTGGAAAACAACATCACTAGCCAGATGGCCAGCACAAAACCGGGAACGGCCTTGAACAGTACCAGCGAGGATATGGCATAGCGGTCCAGGCGTGAATCGCGGCGCAGTGCCAGGAAGATGCCACTGATCAAGGCCAGGGGAATGGCCGACAGGGAAACGGTCAGTGTCAGGGCAAACGAATTGGCGAAGCGCGTGTTCATGATGGTGGACACATCGACATTGGAGTCGATGGAACGGCCGAGGTTGCCCGAGAGTATGTCGCCGAGCCAATGAAAATATTGGATCACGAGCGGGTCATCGAGGCCCAATTGCTGACGCAATACGGCGATGGCATCCTCGGACGCTTCCGGACCGAGGATGATGCGCGCCGGGTCCGATGGCAGTGCCTGGGTCGCGCCAAACACGATGAAGGAAATCACCACCACGACACCGAAACCGGAGGCCAGTCTGCCCAGCATCCAGGGTAGCCAGGGCGGAAGCTGATCGAGCAGGTCGGTCAGGGATTCCGCCAGCTTGCGATGGGCATGGGAAACATAACTGGGCAGGACCAGGCTCATGATTTACCTCACAATGTCGTTATGCCAGAGCTTGTCGGTACGCCAGGCAGCAAAACCGGTACGGTCCGGTTCTATGCCAGCAATATTCTGGGTTGCCACATCCAGCACATCGCCGTAGCCCCAGATGAGCATGCCGCCAATATCGTGTTGGATGCGCTGCGCTTCGTGGATCAGGGGTTTGCGTAATTCGAGATCCGGTTGCGCCAGCGCGGCGGTGATGAGTTCACCAAATCGCGGATCGCGGAAGTGGGTTTTGTTGTTCACCGCCCGTGGGCCATCGAGTTGCTGGACCGTGAGCAGGATGGGCCGCGATACACCGCCGCCGGTACTGAAAGTCCAATCGTTGCGCCGGGGACCGGAAAAAATGGATGGGTCCACGGGGCGGACGTTGACGTTCACACCGGCGGCCTTGGCTTGCTGGGAAAACACCACCGCCGCATTCAGGCCAACGCCTGTCGTGGTAACCAGTTCGATATCCAACCCGTCCGCATAACCGGCCTCTGCCAGCAAACGCTTGGCTTCGGCGATATCCTGCCGGCGCTGGGGAATGGCGTGGTTGAAAGTGGGGTCGCTGGGACCATAGATGTCGTTGGCGACCTGTCCGCGACCATGCAGCACCCTGGCAACCAGCTCCTCGCGGTCGGCGATAAGGCGGAATGCCTTGCGTACCCGGACATCATCGAAAGGCGCCTTGGACAGGTTCATCTCGAAGGAATGGAAGGCATCCGTCGCTGACGCCGTCAGTGCAAAACGCGAATCCTGGTTGATGAACGGCAAGTGCTCGTGGGCCACGCCAGTGGCGATGTCGATCTGCCCGGCTTGCAGCGCCTGGAGGCGGCTGGTCTGGTCCAGGAAGTCGATGATTTCAATTTCATCCGCGTAGGGCTGGCCCGTTTTGTAATAGTTTTCAAACCGGGTAAAGACCGAGCGTTGTCCGGGTGTGAAACTTTTCAGCTTGTAGGGACCGGCACCGATCACGTTGTTGACCGGATCATAGTCCGTGGGCACGATGCCGCCCCAGCTCATCCAGCATTCCGCCAGGGCCACCAGTCCGCGCCCCTGGGCAAAGGGAATGCGCACCGTCAGTTCGTCCAGCTTTTTGACGTTCTCGCGCTCCAGCGAATAGAGATAAGCCGCATAGGGTGACGCGAGCTGCGGATCGGTGAGACGCAGCAGCGAGAAGATCACATCATCGGCGGTGATGGTTTTGCCGTGATGGAATTCCAGGCCTTTGTGCAGACGGATGATCCACTCAGTGCCGTCGTGGTTGACCTCGGCGGATTCCGCCAGCGCCAGGCCGGGCTGGGCATCGAGCTGCCACTCCCAGAGCTTGCTGTAGAGCGCCCAGCCACGGAAGGCCGCGCCACCGCCCAGGGGGCGGTGCGCGTCCAGGTTGCCCACCTGGTTGCCGCTGATGAGGCCGTAACGGATCTTGCCGCCGTACAGCGGCAGGAGTCCATTGGCATCCGTTTGATGAACCAGCGCACCTGCGGGGCTGCCGCTGTCGCAGGCGCTCAACAGGCCGGCGCCGGCCAGACTGCCGCCAAGCGCCAAACTGTGCCGCAGAAAACGGCGGCGAGAAACTGTTGTCATTTCAGAAATCCCAGTTCCTTGGCTTTTTCCGTCAAGCCGCTCATCTTGAATTGTTGCGCCAGCACACCGGGGCCGTAGTCACGCGAGCCACCGATGGCTTCGGCATCGATCTGGATTTTTGCCCCTTCTTCCAGCAGCAGGATGAACTCGGCGGTCTTGCGCAGGCCCTGGGTCCCCCACACCGTTGCGCCACCGTTGGCTTCCAGGATGGCCGGGATATAGGGATTGATTTTCAAACTGTCGAGGATGAAATCCACTTCCGCCTGGCGGCGATCGATATACACCGGCAGTTCACGGATCAGGTGATAGCGCTGCACCGGGACATAACGGATCGGCAGGGTGCGATGGGTCTGCGACCAGGCGCCCAGTGCCGGCGAATGCACGTGGGAAATGGTGGTGACTTCCGGGTGCTCGATAAAAAGTTTGGTGTAGCGGCCCTGGCCACCGGGGCCGGGGCCCTTGCCCAGGTACGTGGTGCCATCGAACCCGGTGACATTCGCCTTCAGGGGTTGGTTTTTGTTGAAGGGACCGGGATAGTTCACGGACACCAGCAACTCGTGGCCGGGCACGCGCTCGATAAAGCCGACGGTGCCGTTGGCGGTGATGGTGTTGGTTTCGCGAAAGACCTCGAACGCCAGTTGTGCTTCTTCTTTGACTTTTTCGACAAAGGCCAGCACTTCATCGCTGAGGGTGGGCAGTGAATCAGCCGTTTGCAGTTGTGTTGCGACAGTAGTCATGATGATTCCTCGCTAGAGAATGCAGAGAATTTTGCCGATCAGGCTTTGCCTTGACGTTTCCACTCGGCCAGCAGCTCGCGGGCCGCGGCCAGGGGACGGTGATCGACCCAGTCTTCAAAATCAAAATCGTTTTCGATGAAGCCGTGCAGCCACAGCGCCTTTTTCTGCTTGGCAAACAGGGCCAGCCGCTCGGCGGACAGGTCCGGGTGCAGGTGCTTGTGGAATTCATCGCGATAGGCGGCGGTGACGCCATCGCTGCTGCCGCGGGTTTCGGCTTGCAGGATGTCGTAGACCTTGTCCTTGTGTTCCGCGGCCCAGTCGGCGGCGCGCAGGGTTTGCGCGAGGAAACGCACCAGCTTGTCGAAGTGGTTGTCGATCAGGCTGTGGTGAACGGTGATGGGCCGGGGCGTGCCGTTGTTGACGCGGTAGGCTTTGTCGTCCAGGCGATCCAGGTCGATACCCACCACTGCGCCCGCCGCCTTGGCGGCATCGACGGCGGCGGCGCCCTTGACGTAAACCGCATCCACCAGGCCGCGCTCCAGGTAATCCAAGCCGTTCCACAGGCGCTGCCCGTCAGGGGCGATTGCGGGAATGTGTGGACGGGTGGGATTGGCGCGGTTGGACGGGATTTCCACCAGCTCGACATCATCAAAGGTCAATCCGGCGGAATGGAGCGCGCCGCGATAACCTTGCAGCGACATGCCCCGCGCGATGCTGGTGCCGCGCTGGTGGCTTGGGATGGTGTGCTCGTTCCAGTCGGGCAATGCCAGGCGCTTGCCTTTCAGGTCGGCGGGCTTGCTGATGCCGGAGTCGGGGCGGACCAGGATGGTTTGCCACTCGTCGATCCAGGTCAGCCCGATCAGGCGGCTATCGGCACCCTGGGCGCGGGCGGCCAGGGCGAGGATGTTGCCACCTTCACGAATCAGTTCGGGCAACTGGTGATCGTAATGGTGCCGGCCGAACTCGCGGTTGTCTTGCAGGGTGTCTACCGCAATACCGTCGGTGGCGAATTCATCGCTCAACCATCCCAGCTTGTAGGCCAGGCCGGTTGCGGTGGGCACGGGGCAGCGGGTAAACCAGATGCGCGCCAGTGCGGGTAAAACCTTATCGTCGTGTTTGACGGCAAGTGATGATGTCATGTCGGTGCTCCTGAGAAGTCCATGTGCGTGTGGCAGGGGAGCATTGCAGGAAGTATTCCAACTTTTATGAGATCGATTGATTGCGCGTGACGGCACGTGAAAAACCTTCGCGAAAGTTTTTAAACCCGCGATTTGACAGGCGTTGGCCTGTGCGGGGCCTGTTTGCGATGGATTGGAAAAACACAAAAAGGGTGGCCGGCGGATGCCTCCCGCCGGCCGTGCGCGGAACAACCGCAACGGCATCTGTGTGAAAAACGGCAGTGATTTATCCGGGATATGTTGCATTACGAACAGCGATGCTTGCTATCAAACAAGCGCGGCGTCCCTGCCGCAGATACCTGGGGATGACGGGATCAGGCGATTTTCTTGTTGGCCTGGGCTTCGCGCCGGCGCACTTCCTCGCGCACGGCGGGAATGATGTAGCGGCCGTAGTCGATCGCGTCGTAAAGCGGCTCGTAACCGCGGTTCAGGAAGGTGGTGACACCGATATCGTAGTAATCCAGCAGGGCGGCGACGACGGTATCGGGTGTGCCCACCAGCGCCGTGGAGTCATGGCTGCCACCGACAGCGGAGGCGGTCGCCATCCACAGGGCGCGGTCGTGGCGCTCGCCGCGGGCAGCGGCGGCCATCAGGCGTTTGGAGCCTGTGCCCTGGACACGATTGGCGCGGGGTTGGAAGTTCTGCTGCAACGCGGCGTGGATGTTTTGGGCCTTCTCCCAGGCCAGCTCTTCAGTCGGCGCGATGATCAGGCGCACGGACAGGCTGACGCGCGGTGCCGGCACGCCGGCGAGGTCGGCCGCGGCGCGCAGCTTGGCGATCTGTTCTTTGACGTCCTCCAGGGGCTCGCCCCAGAGTGCATAAAGGTCCGTGTGGCGCGCGGCAACGTGATAGGCCGCATCGGACGATCCGCCCAGGGAGATGGGAATGTGCGGCTTGGCCAGCGGCTTCAGGGGCAGGAAGGCGCCTTCCACCTTGAAGTATTTGCCTTCGTAATCAAAAGGTTCTTCCGAGGTCCAGGCCAGCTTCACGATATCCAGGTATTCACTGGTGCGCGCGTAGCGTTCGTCTTTGTCCAGCAGGAATTCACCGTGGCCGGGTTCGGCGGTAATACCGGTGATCGCATGCAGGCGCAGGCGGCCGCCCCCGGTGTAATGATCGGCGGTGGCGAAGGCGCGCGCGGCGATGGTGGGCGCAATCACTGCCGGGCGGTGGGCGATCATAAACTTGAGCCGCTCGGTATGCGCGGCGGCATAGGCCGCGGTGTGCAACGGATCGTGGGTCAGGGTCAATACGCTGTCGAAACCGGCGTGTTCGTGAGCGCGGGCCAGATCGCGCAGATACTCCAGATCAATCTTTCCCTGGTTGCTCCCGCCGGGACCGGCGAGCTGGTTGCGGGGAAACAGTCCACCGACAAATTCAACGGGCATTTTACGATTACTCCTCATAACTGATTTTTCAGCGGGGGTAATGCATTAAATGTGCCGATCAATAATGCTATCCACGGAACCGCTGCGCCCAAGCCAACACATCGGCCCGGTGCCTGTTGCATGTTGTGCAGCAACGGAAAATACCGCGAACCGGAAAATCCGTTGTTGTTTGCCATCGGTGATGGATTGGCAACAATTCATTTTCCGGCTGTTGAAAAATCAGCGGACGGCTGCTCGTTTTTCAATAGCTGACACTTTTTAACGAATGGCATATTGATTGCTTTTGTGGTCCCGACATCGAAAATTTTTCTGTGGTTGTCGTTACCCCGTGTGACGGCATGGCTTTTCATTGAGGGATAACATGAGTTTCAGTAAGCAATGTGGCGTTAAGAAAACGGCCGTTCTGGCGATGGCTTTTTTATCGGTGGTATCTCTCAGTACGGTCGGCAGTACGGCCAGCCTGGCAGCTGATACGAACGTTGAAACAGCACAGGAGGAATCCCTGGCATCCAGGCAAGCAGCAACCAAACTGGAAACCATTCTGGTGGAAGGCCGGCAGACCGAACGACAAAACATTCTGCCGGCCCGCCGTGTCAGCGGCGTCTATGGTACAGAAACCAGTGTCGTGGACACGCCGCGTTCGATTGCGCAGATCAATGCGGAACAACTCGCCAAGGACCCGATTTTCAGCGCGGATGATCTGGTGAAATACACCCCCGGCCTGACGCGGGGCGGTGGACAGAACGCCGGCATCACGCCGACCTTTCGCGCCCAGGGCTCGGAAATCTTCCAGAACGGGCAGCGCGGCTACGGCGTGCGTCATCCCGCCAATCTCAATGCTTACGAAGGGGCCGACATCGTTGCCGGACCTTCTTCCGTGGTTTTCGGCTCGGTCACCGGCAGCGGTGGTTACCTCAATTACCTCACCAAGAAACCGGATTTTACCCAACGGTCCACCCGCATCAGCGGCGTATTGGGTACCTGGGTACCGGACGGCGACTCCAAAAACGGCAACCGCCTGACGCTGGACAATACCGGCCCCATCACCAGCGAGCTGGCCTATCGCATCAGTATCACCCGCCAGCGCTGGGAAGATTATTACGATCATGTCGAAAATAATTTCGATGCCTACTACGGTGCCTTGGCATGGCAGCCAAGTGCCGAGCTACGCGTGGATTGGAATATCAATTACGACGATTACTTTGACTGGAACATCACCCACGGCTGGAACCGTCCCTCGCAGGAGTTGGTGGACAGCGGCCGCTACTGGGCGGGCCGTGCCACGCCAATTATTCAAAACGGCAGCGATTACTGGTCGCCGGTGTTTGAATCCGGCGCGGCGGATTCCGCAGTGCTCGGCTGGGTGCGCCGCGCGCGCGACAGCGCCACAGGACGCTTCAATGTAGTGGACGACAGCTTCCAGGTGGAATCGCCCAACACCCTTGCCTCACCCGGCACTGTGCGCGGCTGGGTCTATGATCCGGGCCTCGCGGGCAACGAACTGGTACGCATTTCACCCCAGGCATCCCAGCGGGCCGAAGACCAGAATACCTCCAGGCGCCGTGGTTCCCAGCTTCGGGTTGAATGGGATCTTTCACCGAACATCACCCTTGTCAACAACACCTATTTCCAGGCCTCCGAAGACACCACCAACGCGACGGGCACCTTCCAGGTACAGGCTGAAAACGACATCCTGGATAACCGCACCGAATTCCAATGGAGTGGCAGCTACGACCTGTTCGGGTTGGCGACACAGCACCACAGCAATACCGGTGTGATCTACCGCTTGCAGAAAAACCGTTCACTCGCGGCCAACAACAGTTTCCTGCATATCAATGCCTACGATATTTCCCAGGACCCATCGACCAAGAGTCCGCAATACCTGTTTGGCATTACCGACCTGCATCCAGCGGGTGGCAATGCGGCCTGGATCGGCGAAAACCGCGGTACCAGGGTCAATTCATCCTATTTCGGCTATTTGAACTTTCCGCCGATGGTCGCCATTGAAAATGGCAAGCAGCTCTACGCCGAGACCTATGCGTCCTACACCTCGCAAAGCGAGTGGTCGACGGTCACCGTTTTCACGCAGCAGAATTTCCTGTTTGATGAGCGTTACGGTGTCAACCTTGGCGCCAGCCGCAGTTATGTGGATGCGGATATCTGGAACCCGTTGGCGCATCTCGATCCCCAGCAGCGCGAGCGCCGCGATGAGAATGACTACAACCTCTACGCGGTCCAGGGCAGCCTGTATGTCAAACCCACGCCCGACAGTTCTGTCTATATCACCCATGACCGTTCGCTGGCGATCAACACCGGTGGCTTCGCCAGTGGCTTGAGCTGGGGTTCCAACGATAAGTTGAATGACCTGGCTTTCGAAAGCCTGAGTGAATTGACCGAGGTGGGATTCAAAACCACTTTCTCGGACAACCTGTTTTTCAGCCTGGCCTATTTCGACCAGGCGCGAGATACCTCGCCGGACCAGTTCAATAATATTGCCCGGCTCAATGTCAAGGGTGTGGAATCCACCTTGCGTTATCAGCCATCGGCGAATTTCAAAACCGGTATCAACTTCACGCAGATCGATGCCTATAACGAATTCCAATCCCAATCGGGTTTTGCGCCGCGGGGCTTCATTCCGGACAACGCCACCGTCTTCAGCGACAGCAACGCGCTCAACCAGTTGCCCAGTGGCAAGTTCGATCTGATACAGATCCCCGAATACAGCCTCAGCGGCTTTGTCGACTACACCTTCGATTCCGGGTTTGGTGTGGAAGTCTCGGCCTGGTGGAACAGCGACTGGTACGTGAACCTTAGCCGGACGGTAAAGATTCCCAATGCCTTCAATATCGACACGACGTTTTACTATCGCCGCGATGACTGGAGTGTCGCCGTGCAGGTGCTCAACGTGACGGACGAATTGAATTTTGTGAGCGGCCTGTCGAGCCCGACCAACACCTTCCTGCAACCCATGCGCGGACGTTCCGTCCAGGCGCAATTTGAATACCGGTTTTAACGGAGGATCTGCCCATGGCTGTGAAAATTTTATGGTATCTCACCGCACCGGATGGAACCATTCCCTGGGAACCGGCGGGTCGCTGGGATACCGGGTTTGATCACCTGCAACAACTGTCTCCGCTGCTGGATATTGATCATGGCTTTGACGTGCCGATCCTCAACCGCTCGCGGTTGCGCAAGGCGGTCGCGGAGCCGGTATCCATCGCGTCTTGAACAGGGAGGAATCCATCATGTACAAAACCTTATCGCGCCGGGGCTTCATGCTGAGCAGCGCTGCCGCCGCCTCTTCGCTGGTGCTGGGTGGTGGCCTGCTGACTGGCTGCGGCCAATCATCCGTCCCGGATGTGGACCTGCTGTCCGATCAGCCCCGCTACGGCGGGCGCCTGCGCCTCGGCGTTATCGATGGTGACCAGGCCGGTTCGCTGGATGTGCACAAACCCACCAGCACCGGCAGTACCATCCGCGGTTTCGCGCTCTACAGCAAATTATGGGAATGGAGTGAAAACATGTTCCCGCAGCTGGCGCTGGCGGAAGAGGCGGAAGTCAACGCGGATGCGACCGCCTGGACCATCCGCTTGAAGCCGGGCCTTGAATTTCACCACGGTAAAACCATTACCGCGGACGATGTGATTTTTTCCATCCTGCGCCTGTCGGATCCCGATTTCGCTTCGCCCTATGGCAACTATGTGCGTATCGTGGATCGCAACCGCCTGGAAAAACTGGACAATCGCACGGTAAGGATTTATTTCAAGGAAGGGCATTCGTTTTTATCCCTGCCGGATACCTGGGTGAATTTCGGCGGCATAGTGCCTACGGATTATCATCCCGTCACCAATCCGGTGGGCGCCGGACCTTACAGGTTGAAGGAGTTTTTGCCGGGCCAGCGTTCGCTGTTCACCCGCTTTGAAAATTACTTCAAACCCGGGCAACCCTATGCGGACGAGTTGGAGATCATCGACTTCAAGGATCAGGTGTCCCGTTATGCCGCACTGTTGGGTGGTCAGATCGATATCGCCAATGCTGTTGCGCCGGAACAGAAATCCTTGTTTGAAAACAATGCCCGCGTGCGTTTGCAGATATCGCCATCCAATACTTGGCGCGCCTTCAACATGAACCTGGCCAGGCCGCCGTTTGACGATGTGCGCGTGCGCCAGGCGTTCCGGCTGCTGGCCAATCGTGAGGAACTGGTTGCCCGCGTCCTGAACGGCGAGGGGCGCGTGGCCAACGATTTATACGCGCCGCACGATCCCACTTTCAATCACGGCATTCCCCAGCGGCGGCAGGATATCGAGCAGGCCAGATCGCTGTTGCGCGAGGCGGGACATGAAAATCTCACCGTGGAATTGACCACGGATGTCGGTGGCGCCAACGCAGCGCTGGTGCTGGCCGAGCAGGTGCGTGTGGCAGGTGTGACGCTGAATGTCCGCCAGGTGGATAATGCGACTTACAGCGGTCCGCGCCGTACCACCTGGACCATCAGCACCGGCGGTTCCCTGGGGCAGCCTTTCCTGGCCCAGGCCACCAGCCAGGATGGGCCAACCTCGTCGTCCAATCGCACCAACTTCAATGATGCGCGTTTTACCGAGCTCTATTTTGCCGCCCAGGCCCAGCCGGATCTCGAATTACGCAGGCCGCTGGTCCACGAGGCCCAGCAGATACAGCACGAGCGCGGTGGCCTCCTGATCTGGGGCTTTGTCAATTTCCTGGATGGCTATTCGCCCAGGGTGGGCGGCCTGGCGCCGGAGCGCTCGCATTTTTCCACCTGGCGTTTCGACAAGCTCTGGCTGCGGGCCTGACGGAGACAAGGCACCAGCCGCCAGACCACATGGTATGGCGCGGGTGTTTCGCGTGTTGGTTTTCCTGCCGGATGTCGCCTGTGGCCTCAATGCCCCATAAAATGTAAATATTTATTTACGTTTTGTGGGGTTGACAACGCCATTCTTTCCTTTCCTTTGATGCAGAACGTATAAATCTGTGGTTTTATCCTGATAGAATGGTACCCACGCCTGAGGCTGGGTGGCTCGCATCTACCGGAGTCAATGTGCTTCAACTCAGGTATTGGCCGTGTCATTGCCAATAAAATAAATATGTTACTCCTCTTTTGTGAATGAATAGCCGCGCACTCCGCGCATAAAAATATGCTCAATTAAATTAAATGTGAGGTTTCATTTTGCGTACGACAGTTAAATGCTGGTTTTCCGAAAAAGGTTATGGATTTCTGTGTAACGGAAGTGAAGGCTCAAGGGACATCATGGTACATGTGTCTGAGCTCAGGAATTGTGATTACCTCAAACCGGGAAGGCTGGTTGAGTTTGATTGTGACTTCAATGACAAGGGCCTGATCGCCAGAAATGTGCGCCTGGTCGCCGATGACGCCCAGACAGCCACCCGGCATCATCACCACAATCAACAACAACCTGCCAGACCCCAACAACCACGGAGCCCGAAACCGCTTTTCAATGATCATTGGCACGAAGGACATTCCAAGTACAGATCCTTTTGATCCATACAGTTCTTCCGCGTCTGTCCATCAGGATGATTCCAGGGAAGGATGCGGTTCCCCAGGATAAAAATTTATATAAATCAATCGGTTATTATAATTTCGGTGCTTGAGGAAGCGCCGGGGATGGGTTGTCATGTGTCGTAGCCAGGCGATTGCCGCCATCGTTTTTTCTGGTCGATCGCGGTTTGAGGTGGCTTGGGATTGACCCGTCGCTCCAGGCGTTCTTGTTGTGTTTCCCATGTTTTTATTTGAAAAAACTATCTATTGCTTTTTATTAATAGTCTCTGTTGGCGGCTCTGCCAGTGCCGTTGTGTATGAAGACTATGCCAAACTCCTTGCATACTTATCATCATTGTTTTTCAGGCAAACCATCATCCGGGGGGATCCATGAGAGCGTTGGAAATCTGGGAACTGCTCAGCTATATCATCACGGTCTTTGGTTTGCCGATCGCCATTTTTATCTTCATTTACGAGCAACGAAAGGAGCGTGAAAATGAAGAGGAGGAAATCTATCAACTGCTCTCGGATGACTACACCGATTTTCTCAAGCTGGTGCTGGATAATCCCGATCTCAAGCTGCGTTCGCAGACGGCGACACCGGATCTGACCGAGGAACAACAGGAGCGCATGCTGGCGATTTTTGAAATCCTGGTGTCCCTGCTGGAGCGGGCTTATCTGCTGGTGTATGAGGACAAGATGTCTGGCAAGCAACTCAGGCGCTGGCACTCCTGGGAGGATTACATGCGCGAATGGTGCCGGCGCGATGATTTCCGCCGATACCTGCCGCGATTGCTCCGCGGTGAAGACCCGGATTTTGCGGCCTATATTCAACAGCTGGCCAAAGAAGAGATCCTGGCTGCTGCTGATACCGACTGAATGCCATCTATTCGGTATCACTAACATCGTTGAGTGGAATGATGGTGTATCCGGCGTTTTTCCTGAATAGCGAGCGGACCAGATACCGGTAGATATCCCTGTCTATTGTTGGCGGCTGGTTGGCATCGGCGATAGTGGTGTAGTCGTCGATGGTGTTGACCGCACCCAGAACACACCAGTTATTGATGATCAGGTACTGTTTGTCTTCCAGCGGTTGGTTGGGTTCTGCCAGCGCAATGGGACCCGGATAAGGCCAGGCCTTCAGGGCCAGGGCACCGAAGCCTGCCAGCATGTTGACATTGTGCTGCAATGGATGTTGTTTCCCCACGCAAAGCCCCTGGCACTTTTTGAGTTGATGACTCATGCAGGCACGAGGGCCCGGCGGCTCCAGGCCACAGGCCTGGTAGCAGAGCCGGTATTCATCACTGATATGCTGAATGGATTCCCTGGCTTTTTTGGCGCTGGAGAACAGCCCATAAAGTCTTGTGCCGGCATCCGGCATCTTCGACAAGGGTATGACATGGGCGGTCAGTACACCCTTGTCGTTTTCGGACAGGCAGATGCTGTACAGGTCGCGGTTCCGGCGAAGTTTCCGGTTGTAGATGGGCAGCAGCGCCTTGATTTTCTGCGATTCCAGAATCAGTGCCGAGAGTTCACCCCGTGTCTCGTCGAAGGTGATGGATTTGGTTTGCTGGCACAGTGCCATCTCTTTCGCTGACTTGTGATCGGCCGTAAAGTGAGACAGGACACGCTTGCGGATATTGATGCTTTTGCCAATATACAGCAGCTCCTTGTCGGCTCCCCAAAAATAGTAGACGCCGGGGCTGTTGGGCAGCCCTTCGATCAGGCCCGGATCAAAATCGGGCGGCAGGCTTTCGCGGCGCCGTTGCTGGCTGACCGCCAGGCTGACTTTTTCCTTCCCATGTTCCGCTTCGGCAATTTGCAAAAACCGGTAGGCGGCCCGCGCATCGTCCAGTGCCCGGTGCCGGTGGGTCACCTGGATCTGATGGCGGGCGATGATCTTTTCCAGGCTGTGACCATCGCGGTCGGCGTAGAGCGCGCGTGAAAGCTTGACCGTGCACAGCAGCGGCACCTTGAAGGCATAGGCGAGCCGGGCAAATTCATTGCGGATGAATCCATAATCGAAACGAACGTTGTGGGCAATGAAGACATGGCCTTGCAGGCGCAGCAGGATATCTTTGGCCACCTGCTCAAAATAGGGAGCGGAGGCCACCATCTCGTTGGTGATACCTGTGAAGCGTTGAATGGATGGTGGGATGGGTTGCCGGGGATTGATCAGGGTCGACCATTCGCTGGCGCCTTCCTCGCTGATGTTGATGATGCCTATCTCGGTGATACGGTCATAGGTCACACTGCCGCCGGTGGTTTCGATATCGACGATGGCCGCTGGCAAAGGAATGCCCTGTAACATGATGATGCTCCTTATCCGTTACCGGATGATGCGCTGTTTATTTAGCATAAGTCCCGCAACTTCAGTACAAGTTGGTGCAGCCGTGCGTTTGCATCCTGCACATGCCTGGCAATTGCATGGATGATTGGAAAGCCTACACCTTCTGTCAGTTTTTCCGCCGTGCCTTTGACGATGAGCAGCTTGCCAGTCACTATCCCGGCAATGCGCACAAAGCCCTTGTGCGGGAGGCTGAGCAGATCGAAAGGGATACTCCTGCCTGAGTATAGCCATGGGGTGCGTGCGCAGGATGAGTCCTGTAGCTACATAATCCTTGTCGTCAAAGGTAGCATACTTGTTCATCGGTGCTATGCAGCATTCACAGTGATTATTGTTCTGTGGTTGAGCTATAGATTATTCGTAGGTTGGCCTCGCTAGTTGTTCATTATCGTCCGTAGCGAAGGCTGGCGCATGATTGTTCTCTAAACGATAACGCTTGCTCATGATAACTTGATGGCTCAAAAAAAGACTGCTACTGTGTGGTTTCACCCAGTCCCGGTGTTGGGAGCTTCGGTGGTAACTGATTGTGGCAATGTTCTATTCTGTCTAGCCACGCTGAATCAAACTAGGAGATTGAAAAATGGATGACCGTCTTGCTTCAAATGATTCACTATTAGATTTTGCACGATTTGTTTCCATAGGATTAGTCGATGCTCATCGAGAAAAATACCCTGACTTCCCAAGAGGTACTGAGGTTGAGGAGATTGTTGCTCAGGCGCTAGTATATCAATATCGGCGCGATACAAATCCACCACCTATTCCCATTCAGGCCAAAGTCTCTGGTGCAACGTTTGATTCGTCAGACGATAACTCTACATTTCCTCTGGACTTTGATGTAAATGTTGTAGTTGGGTCGTTGCATGCGCAGGTAACCAATCCTAGTTCTGGAGAATATGTCCTGATAGCTAAGTTCAGTATATTTGGTAAGAATCTCGACACGACCAAGATTCGGTTTAAGGATGGAGAGCTCTCGAGAACGGAAGATTTTGGTGCATTTGGTCAATCAGTGAAATTTACATTCACGATCGATTTTTCCAATGGATTTAATCTTCGTATTGAAGGCGATGCTAAGACATTTTTTAAGAATTTCCATATCGGTCCTTATGATGTTCACATTTAGTTATTGAGGCCTTTATACATTAAAAGGGGGATTCTACAACCCCCTTTTTTCTTTGGGTATTAGCGTACTTTTCGTATCATTGGACTTCAACTCTTCTGTCTCCCCCCAATCTGCTGTCGTGCTGCATTTAGCTTCTGGTGTTTTTTGTGCAGTTGTCTTCTGAAAATGGGACCTAAAATAAGGGATGGTAGTTAATGAAAATTCCGCGATTTGATCGCCAGTGCATGCAACCGCGAACTGGCATCTTCAATATGCCCGGTGATCACATGGATAATAGGTACGGCAACATTGTCCGTCTGTTTCTCGGCTGTTCCCTTATTGATCAATAATTTTCCCGTCAGGATAGTGGTTCGGAAACGTTTCTGAAGATGCCCGCTTTCCCATTAATGAGACATTTCTAAACTGGAGTTTTTCAGTTTTGCCCGGTAAGTCGCAGGTGACAGATGACACAGGTTTTCATGGGTGCGTTCTTCGTTGCAATTCACTTGCCAGAACCACTCCATCTCCCATACTTTCGTTAATGACTCAAACAAATACGCATTCAAAAACTCCCACCTAAAGGAACCATAAAAGCGCTCTACAAAACCATTCTGTTGTGGTTTGCCTGGCTGGATATAAACAAGCTCAATGCCGCGGCTTGTCGCCCACGCTGCCAATGCGCCACTGATATATTCAAGTTCATTATCGCAGCGGATCTAAGCGCGGTACGCCGCGCCACTCAATCACCTGATACAACGCGCGAATCACGCGCAAGGCGGCAAGGAGAGGTCCACTTTGATACAGAGTCCTTCCCGGTTGAAGTCGTCAATCACATTGAACAGCCGATAATGTCGACCGTCTTCCAGGCTGTCATGCATGAAGTCCATCGACCAGCATTCATTGATTGTTACTCGCTCAGCCAGAGCTTCCGGCTTCTCCCGCACCAACCGTTTCTTCGGCTTGATCCGAAGGTTTAGTTCTAACTCCCGGTAAATCCCGTAGACCCGTTTGTGGTTCCAGCCAAAGCCCCGGTTGCGCTGTTGGTGCTCAGGCGAATCAGCCAGTCGGCAATCTCGGCATTTACCTCAGTGTGCTTCGGGCAGTATCCGTAGAAGCCCTCCCTGATGCCAAACATCTCGCAGGCCAGATGGATGCTGATCTGTCTCTCGTGTACTGCCCTGATCGCCATTTCCTTGCGGTGAGCGGGCTTCATCACTTTTTTCCAAGGCTTCCTGCATGATCTCGGCCTTCAGCCTCTCCTCGGCATACATCTTCTTCAGCACGACAATGATCTGGCTATCGCTAAGGATACTGGGACATTCCGATTTCACATTTGGCACCTGATTACATGGCCAAGGTTCGCGATTTAGTGCCTGGTATGAATGGAGAAACCGTGTGTGTGACTTTGGTGTGATTCAAATAAAAAAGGTTAGCAGGCGTTAACCGGCTAACCTTTGTCGTATATGGTAGCTAGAGGCGGACTTGAACCGCCGACCCCAGCATTATGAGTGCTGTGCTCTAACCGGCTGAGCTATCTAGCCATATCCCGAGGGCGCGTATTCTGGCGATAGCGTCCCGGGATGTCAACCTTTGCTCAGTGCTTGCCGGCGCCCAGCTTGGCCAGTTCATCGGTGACGCGCAGGTAGGCGGCGCCCTGGGCTTTGATGGTATCGCGGTCGACGGTTTCGGAGGCGACATGCACGTCTTCCAGGGTATCCGCCAGCTTGGTGACCTCGGCCTGGATGACGGCCAGGGCGTTTTCCAGGGTGTAGGTGGTTTCGTGTACGGCGGCTACGTCCGCATTGCTCAGTTCGCCGGCCACCAGTTGCGCCAGCTTCGCGTTGGCCTCGCGGAAGTTGGTGACGGCCTCGGCAAGGTTGGCTGAGGGTTTGCCCTTGTAATGGGCGGGGCGGTCGTGGTGGTCCGCCAGGCTGGCATTGGCAACGAGCAGAAGGGCGCAGGCGAAAAGAGACAGATATTTCATGTTGGTTACTCTTGGTGGCGAGATGTTGATTGGTGGTGAGATGTTGATGCTAATGCGAATTATTCGCAAGGCGGGCATCATGGCATGGCCGGGGACTGAACGCAATCGGAGCAAAGGCTTTCGACGGGTTGGGGTGGTGTTTGGCGATCTATACTTGGCGCCAAGAATAACAACGCGGAGTGGGTGAGAGATGGTAAGGGTTATTGTTTGTCTGGGCGTGTTCGTATCCGTGATGAATGCCCAGGCGGTTGAGTGTTTGCAAGATGAGCCTCTGCATCGCCTGGATATGCGCTATGAACAGGCGCTGCAAACCGGTGACAGCACTTTCCTCGCGGGTTTGCTGGCCGATGATTTTGTCTGGGTCCACAACCTGGGCAGCGATATCGAGAACCGCGAGGCGTTGCTGCAACGCATGGCGAGGAAGGCGGACCTGCCGCTGGCGCGCGCGACACGCGAGCTGCGCATCCATCGTTCAGGGCGGACTGCCGTGTTGATCGGTATCAGCGCGGTCACCCGTCCGGGTGCGGATGACGGTGCGCGTGTGCAGATGGATTACCGCTTTATGCGTACCTATGTCGCCGAGGGGCAGCACTGCCGGTTGCTGGCGGTGCAGACCATGAAGGTCTGGACCGGCGAGCCTGCGGAATGATCAGGGGTTGTGGCTGATCAGGCGGAGCTTGATGGCGGATGCCTGCTTGTCCAGCCATACCGCGTCCGCCATGGCTTCCGGGGGCTGGTAACCGGTGGGGGCCTGGGTCAGCAGTTCCTGCACGGCATCACACTTGTAGTGGTTGCAGGCTTGCTCGAGTTTTACCAGCAGTTGGCGGGTGTCTTCCCAGCTCAGTCGCTGTTCCTCGGCGCGCATGATGCGCGGGTGGTCGGTGCCCGACACCTTGTCGCCGATCAGCAGCTCCTCATAGAGCTTTTCACCGGGACGCAGGCCAGTGTATTCGATGGCGATATCGCCGTCGGGGTGCTGGGCGTCCTTCACCTTCAGGCCGGACAGGTGGATCATCCGCCGGGCGAGGTCTTCGATGCGCACCGGCTCGCCCATGTCCAGCACAAAGACGTCGCCGCCCTTGCCCATGGCACCCGCCTGGATCACCAGCTCGGCGGCTTCGGGGATGGTCATGAAATAGCGGATGATCTCCGGGTGCGTGACGGTGACGGGGCCGCCATTCTTGATCTGCTGGCGGAAGAGGGGAATGACCGAGCCGGAGGAGCCCAGCACATTGCCAAAGCGCACCATGGTGAAGTGGGTGGTCTGCTGGCTCTGGGCCAGCCCTTGCAGCACCAGCTCGGCCATGCGTTTCGAGGCGCCCATGATATTGGTGGGGCGCACGGCCTTGTCGGTGGAGATGAGCACAAAGGATTCCACCTCGGCGCGGATGGCGGCTTCGGCGCAATGCCAGGTACCCAGCACATTGTTGCGCACGCCTTCGACGATATTGTGTTCCACCAGGGGCACGTGCTTGTAGGCGGCGGCATGGTAGACCGTCTGCACACCGTAGGTGCGCATGATGCTTTCGAGGCGCAGCGGATTCTGTACCGAACCGATCAGCGGGACCAGTTTGAAGTCCGGCAGCTTGAGGAAGGCGAGGTCCTGTTGCAGTTCCTGTTCGATGCGGTAGAGGCTGTACTCGTTGAGTTCGAGCAGGATCAGCGCCGCGGGCGACTGGTGGATGATCTGGCGGCAGAGTTCGCTGCCGATGGAGCCGCCCGCGCCGGTGACCATCACCACCTTGCCGGTAATGCAGGCATGCATGAGCGCGGGATCGGGCGCTATGGGCTCGCGTCCCAGCAGGTCTTCCACGTCCACGTCGCGGATATGCTCGATGCGGGCCTTGCCGCTGACGAGGTCGGCGATGGCGGGTACGGTCTGCACTTCCACCTGGAGCGCCTCCAGTGAGGCCAGGATGGCGGCGCGCCGGGATACCGGCGTGTCTTCCAGGGCCAGGAGCACCTTGTGGACCTGGTGGTGGCGCATCAGGGATTCGATCGTGCCGGGCGAATAGACTTTGACATTGGCCATGGTGCGGCCATGGAGGGCGGGATCATCGTCCACGAAGGCGATCACCTTGTAGCTGGAGGTTTCCAGGGCCAGGGCCAATTGATGCCCCGTATGGCTGGCACCATAGACGATCACCGGCTGGCGGGCGCCGTAACCCTGGTTGTCCAGCATCAGGATGATGCCGCGGATCAGCATGCGCGGCACACCGATAAGCACCAGGGCCGTACTGATGTAGATGAAAGGAACGGAGCGGGGCACCTTGGAAAAGGTGAAGAAGCTGGTGGTGGCCAGGATCAGACCCGAGACGATCAGGCAGCCGACGATCGTCAGCATGGCCTGGGCACTCATGTAGCGCAGTATGGCGCGATACATCCCCATGCGGATGAAGAGCGCCAGGGTGGCGGCGATGGTGATGGATACCGCCGTGATCTCGTTGCTGGTGATGGGGATGTCGAGCGTGCCCAGACGCATGCTCGTTGCCAGATAGAACGCCACGGCCAGGGCGATGGCATCGTAGATCAGGGACACGATGCGCTTGGTGGCGCGTGAAGACTCCAGAAGGGTTTCCAGCATTTTGATGTTGGACCTCTGAGCGACCGGCTAAAGACGCTCCTTGCGTTTGCATATGAGGCGCGATTATAGAGTATGTTAAGTTTTGAAAGTGTGATTTTTCGTGAAAGTCTGTATAAAGTGCCGCGCGTGATGGCCTGGTGGAGATGACTCGTTGTCCTGGATCTGGTGGGGATTGGTGCCTTTGGTGTTGCTGGTATCATTCGGGCTGACAGCCCGGCTGCGCCGCTATGCATTGGACCACCGGCTGCTGGACGTTCCCGGACAGCGCAGTTCCCACGAACAACCCACGCCCCGCGGTGGCGGCCTGTCCATCGTGGCCGGTTTCTATCTGGGGTTGGCGATACTCTGGTGGTGGGGCGGCTTGCCGCCATCCCTGGCCATCGCCCTGCTGGGATCGGGTGGCCTGGTGGCGTTGCTGGGCTTCATTGATGATCACGGTCATGTGCCAGCCGCCTGGCGCCTGCTGGGCCATTTTGCGGCGGCGGCCTGGGGCCTGTGGTGGCTGGGATTGCCTCCGGTCACCATCGGCGGACTTTCATCGGGATTCCTGTTCTATCCTCTGGCGGCCTTGTGCCTTGTCTGGCTGCTCAATCTCTACAACTTCATGGATGGCATAGATGCCATCGCCAGCGTCGAAGCCTTGAGCCTGTGCCTGGGTGGGCTGCTGCTGTATCTATTGGTAGATGCTCCATCCGTGCACGGCGTGTTACTGGCTGTGCTGGCCGCATCCGTGGCCGGGTTTCTGGCCTGGAACCTGCCGCCTGCGCGCATTTTCATGGGGGATGTGGGCAGCGGTTTCCTGGGGGTGGTGATCGGCCTGTTGGCGTTGCAGGCTGCCTGGGTCTCGCCTGAGGTCTTCTGGGGCTGGTGTATTCTGCTGGGGGTTTTCATTACCGATGCCAGCCTGACGCTGCTGCGCCGCCTGCTGCGTGGCGACAAGGTATATCAGGCTCACCGCAGCCATGCGTACCAGCGCGCGGCGCGGGCGCTGGGCGGTCACGGGCCGGTGGTGTGGCGGGTGGCGTTGATGAATCTATGCTGGTTGTTACCCCTGGCGCTGGTGGTGGGCCTGGGCTGGCTGCATCCGCTCGCCGGTATCTGCCTGGCTTATGCGCCCCTGGTGGCTGTGGCGCTCGCTTGCGGGGCGGGCAAGCCGGACTGAGTCCGGACGACACACCGCGGTGCATACGAATTCACGCCGCCATCTCCTGTTCAGCTAACAAATCCTTGCATCCGGCACACCGGGCCCTGCCTATAATGCGCGCGTCCCGCCCATTGGATAGTCAACCTTGACACATACCACTCCCGCTCCCCTGCCACAAACCCGCTTTGCCTTCTGGCTGAGCGTGTTGTCGCTGTCCTTGCCCGTGGCTGCGCAGATGCTGTTGCAGTCGCTGCTGGGCATGGCGGATGTGATCATGGTCGGCACCCTGGGCGCCGATGCCATAGCCGCGGTGGGCCTGGCGGCCAAGATCCATTTTTTGCTGCTGGTGCTGATGAGCGGCCTGGCGACAGGGTGCAGCGTGCTTATCGCGCAGTACACCGGTGCGCGGGATTTTGCCAGTTGCCAGCGCACGCTTGCCGTCACCCTGTTCGTGGGGTTGCTGGTGATGCTTCCCTTTACCTTCATCTTTGGCTTTGCATCGCCATTGTGGGTACCCTGGATTACGCCGGACCCTGAAGTGATCAAGTTGGCCGCCCAATACCTGATGATCAGTGCGCCGGCCTTGATACTGACCCAGGTGATCGTCATTTATGAAGCTTCCCTGCGCGCCCTGGGCAATACCGGCATGCCACTGGTGGCGGGCGTTGTGGCCGCGGTGGTCAATATCCTGCTCAACTACGCGTTGATCTTTGGCCATTGGGGATTCCCGGCAATGGGTGTTGCCGGCTGTGCGCTCGGGACTGTGATTGCCCGGACGATACAGCTGTTGGTGATCCTCGGCTGGCTGTACGCCCGCCGCCATGGGTTTGCCCTGAAACCGGCCGCCTTGCGCCTGGGGATGGATCGCGAGCAGATAGGCCGCTATCTGGCATTTTCGTTGCCACTGGTGGCCAACTACGCCATCTGGGCGGTGGGCAATGCCACCTACCACGTGGTGACCGGATTCGCGGGCACGGACGCCTTGGCGGTCATGGGTGTCATCGTGCCGATCGAAAGCGCGTTTTTCGCGCTGTTCGTCGGTTTTGCCAATGCCGCGGCGGTGATGATCGGGCGCGAACTGGGCGCCGACAATCCCGCCCAGGCCTGGCGCCTGCATATTTTTTATGATCGCCTGACGCTGGTGCTGGTCGCGTGTTTCAGTCTCGGCCTGTGGTTTCTGCGTCCCTGGGTATTGAGCATCTTCGATCAGCTGGACGAGGCGGCCAGCCGATTGCTGCTGGACACGCTGGGTGTTTTCAGCCTGCTGGTGTGGCTCAAGGTGTTCAACATGATCCGCATCATCGGTGTGTTGCGCGCCGGTGGGGATAACCGCTTTTGCCTGATTACCGATACCATCGTCATGTGGCTGATCGGCCTGCCGATCTACACGGCTGCCGTGTTTTTTGGCAACTACTGGTTCGTGATTCTTTATGCGCTGATGTTTCTGGAGGACGCCTGCAAGTTCGTGCCGGTGATCCTGCGTATTCGCAAAAAAACCTGGATGAAAAACCTGGCCCGGCATCCATCACCGGCTTGATCGAAGGTTGCTGACATGTTCTGTCATGCCGGGTTGATATAGGTTCAGGTTGACTGTCTGGAAAATAATAGGGAGCAAATACATGAGCAACATCCATATCGGTCCCGATGGCAAACCCCGCTGCTCCTGGTGTTCCGCCACACCCGAGTATGTGGATTATCACGATAAGGAATGGGGCTTCCCGGTCGATGACGATTTCCGCCTGTTCGAGAAGGTGAGCCTGGAAGGTTTCCAGTCGGGGCTCAGCTGGCGAACCATCCTGACCAAGCGCGAGAATTTCCGCGCGGCCTTTCATCATTTCGATTTTAATAAAATCGCGCGTTTTACACAGCGTGATGTGGAACGCCTGCTCAAGGATGAGGGCATAGTTCGCCATCGCGGCAAAATTGAAGCGGTGATCAACAATGCGCAGCGCGCGCGGGACATGGTCAAGCAGGAGGGTTCGCTGGCCGCTTTCTTTTGGCGGTTCGAGCCCGGTCAACAGTCCCTGTCCACGCCACAGACTCAGTCCACATCACCGGAATCCATCGCCCTGTCCAAGGCCCTGAAAAAACTCGGCTGGAAATTTGTCGGACCGACCACCATGTACGCATTGATGCAGGCCATGGGGCTGGTGAATGATCACGCGGAAGTGTGTGTGACGCGCGCTAAAGTGGACAAGGCCCGCAACGTGTTCAAACGGCCCGGCTGAGTTCCTGTGCCAGGCCACTGCAAAAAAGTGCCGTGCCGTCGTTGGCGCGGTGCGGCGTCATCCCATGATTTTTTCACGGAAAATAAAAAACACCGCACCCAGCAGGCATAACCCCGCCCACAGATAATCCAGCTTCAGTGGTTCCTTCATATAGAAAAACGCGAAGGGCACAAAGACGCTCAGGGTGATCACTTCCTGCAATATCTTGAGTTGCCCGATGTTCATCACGGTGTAGCCGATGCGGTTGGCGGGCACCTGCAACAGGTATTCAAACAAGGCCACGCCCCAGCTCACCAGGGCGGCGATGATCCAGGGTTTGTGATTGAGTTCCTTCAGGTGGGCGTACCAGGCAAAGGTCATGAAGATATTGCTGCAAAACAGCAAGGCTACCGTGATCAATCCGGCTTGCATGGTGATGACGACCTCTCGGGTGAACCACTGTGGATTTGCCGTGCGGCCCGGGCTTCCCGTTTGTCTAGCCGGTAGCCGGCAAGGCCGGAGATCACGATGGACAGCAGGTAGGTGGCCAGCCATGACCATTGCATCCGGGTGAGCCATTCATCCGTGGCAGGGTCGGTGGGGCGTGCGAAAATGAGCTTGCGGATGATCCAGGGGTCGAGCGGCAGTTGACCGGCGAGTGCCTGATACCAGAGATCGCGCAACTGGCCCAGATAGAAATCCAGCAGCCAGGCGAGGGCGGCCAGATTGGGCATCAGGATCAGCAGACCGAGCAGGTAATGGCGCAGGACAAACAACCCCGCGCCCGGCAACACGGCGGCTGACAGGAGGCTGGCCTTGAGCCAGTGTTTGATGCCGGGTGATCGGGTCATTCGGGTACCAGGTGTTCCTGCCGGTGGTAGCCCTGGCTGCCACCCAGGTTGGCGGTGAGCCATGGCAGGCACTCGGCCATGGTTTGCCAGAGGTTCCAGGGTGGGTTGATCACGATCATGCCGCTGGCCGTCATGCCGGACTCCAGGCTGTCAGGTGCTACGCCCAGCTCGAATTGCTGAATGGAGCGGATGCCGCTTTTTACCAGAGCCCGCTCCAGCTCTTCAATGCGCGCCCGCAGCACGACCGGGTACCAGAGCAGGTAACAGCCCGTGGCAAAACGCCGGTGGGCGGCTTCGATGGCCTGGACCACCCGTGTGTAGTCGCTTTTGATCTCGTAGGACGGGTCCATGAGTGTCATTGCGCGCCGGTCCGGCGGGGGCACCAGTCCCTTGAGGGCGGCGAGGCCGTCCTCATCGCTGGTTTTTACCCGTGGATCGGGACCCAGCGCCTCGCTGAGCAGGCGATGATCCGTGCTGTGCAGCTCATGGGCGAACAGCCGGTCCTGGGGACGCATCAGTGCCTGCATGATGAGGGGTGAGCCAGGGTAGTGGCGCAGGTGTCCGTCGGGATTGAAGCCGCGTACCAGGGAGACATAGTCCGCCAGGGCCGGGGGCAGGTCCTGCCGTGTCCAGAGTTGGCCGATGCCCGTCGCGAATTCGCGGTTCTTGCGCGCCTCCGCGCTGTCGAATGCGTAGCAACCCGCGCCAGCATGGGTGTCGATGATCCTCAGGGGCTTGTCTTTTTGCAGCAGGTAGCGGAGTACCTGGATTAACAGGCTATGCTTGATGACATCGGCGTGGTTGCCTGCGTGAAACGCGTGGCGGTAGCTGAGCATGGATACTGGTCTCTGCGGTAGGGGCTGGGGATTATAGCCCCGGGCTTGAGTAGCGGCTTACAAAAAATCTCCGGGAGAGATTTTTGACATCGCACCGGCGATGGCCCAAAGGGTGACCGCCATGGATGGCATGCCACAAAAAATGTCCGGGAGACATTTTTGACGCCGCACCAGCGGCGGCCCCGCAGGGGTGGCAGCCATGGATGGCATGCCACAAAAATAACGCCTTCACAGGCAGCAAACTTTGCGTCTCGTGGTCGAAGCGGTAAAGTAGCCCGATTCTTCCCTGAGCCTGGATGCGGTTGTCACTGGTAGTAGCTGGTATAGGACCTGGTTTTGCAGACAATTTTTCCGATTTCCGTTCTGCGGTTGCTGGTGCTGATTTTCAGCCTCGGCGCCGGTCAGGCACTGGCCAAAACGCCGGAGATACTGATCCAGGGAGGCATCAAAAGCCTGCAGGACAATGTCCGCCACTTCCTTCCCCTGGCCGACCAGGGCTGCGATACCCCGCCCTGGCGCCTGCGTTCCCTCCTGCGTGAATCCGAAACCCAGATTGCCCGTGCCGCCCAGGCGCTGGGTTACTACGCCCTGACCTTCGAGTCGGAGATCACACACCAGGACGATTGCTGGACCCTGAGGCTGGTGCTCCAGCCGGGTGATCCGGTGCGGCTCGCCGCGCCGCGCGTGGAGATCATGGGCGAGGGGCGGGACGATCCGGTATTCCGGGCCATCCATAATGACCCCGGCATCAAGCAGGGCGACCGGCTCAATCACGGCCGCTACGAATCACTCAAAGGCCGCATCAGCAACCTGGCGGCAGCGCGGGGTTATTTCGACGGGCGCTTCGAACGCGCCCGGGTAGGCGTCAACCTGGACGACAACACCGCCCAGGTAGAACTGGTGTATAACACCGGCCCCCGCTACCGCCTCGGCGAGATCCAGATCAACCAGAACATCCTCGACGATGATTTCGTGCGCCGTTACCTGAATATCGCCGAGGGCGATGAGTTCGATGCGGACAAACTGTTGCAGCTCAAAAGTCTCTACAGCGCCAGCAACTATTTTGCCCTGGCGAGCATCACGCCCAACCTCCAGGCCATGGCCGACCAGCAGGTTCCCATTACCATACAGCTGGAGGAGCGAAAGCGTTACAGCTACTCTGTGGGCGCGGGTGTGGATACGGATACCGGGCCGCGGTTCCTGTTGGGGTTCGAGGACCGTTACTTCACCCGCAGTGGTCATTACCTGGGCGCCAACATGCAGTTGTCCGGTGTGCGCAGCAACCTGGAGGCCGCCTACACCATTCCCATGTGGCGTCCTGCGTATCAGCATCTCCGTTTTCTGACCGGTTACCAGTACGAGGATTCGTCGGGCGGCATCAGTAAACTCTATAAGATCGGCGCCAGCTACACAGAATTTCACAGCAGCCAATGGGTGCTGACCTATGCGCTCAGCTATGAAATGGAGGATTCGATCATCGATGGCGAGCCTGAACAGCGTACCCACCTGCTGATTCCTTCGATACAGGTGTCACGCACCCGCTCCAATGGTGATCCCTATCCCCTCAAGGGCTGGCGGTTGCTGGGCCGCCTGTCGGGGTCGCCGGAAAGCCTTGGGTCCGACTTCAGCTTCATACAGGCCTATGCCCAGGCCAAATACATATATCCCCTGGGTTCCGGCCGGCTGCTGCTGCGCACCGAGATAGGCAGTACCCGGGTGGGTGAGTTCAGCCAGCTGCCGCTGTCGGTGCGCTACTTTGCCGGTGGTGATTCCAGTGTGCGCGGCTACGGCTTCAAATCCATCGGCGGCGGTCGCCACCTGCTGACCAGTTCCATCGAATACGACTACCGGATCAAGCCGCAATGGGCCCTGGCTGTGTTTTATGACCAGGGTGATGCCGCGGAGAATTTTGATTTCGACTTCAAACGCAGTGTCGGTCTGGGGGTGCGCTGGATTTCGCCCATAGGTCCGGTGCGTATCGATCTCGCGTGTGCGCTCGACGGCGTGCGCTGCGGCACCAGCGGCACGGATGGCTGGGGACTCCACCTGAGCATGGGGCCTGACCTATGAACTGGCGGAGGGGATTGCGTCTGCTCAAGTGGAGCGCGATCAGCCTGGCGCTTCTGCTGCTTGGCTTGATCGCGCTGGTGAGCTCCATCGTTGCGACGGAGCCGGGCAGCCGCTGGTTCCTGCAACTGAGCAGCCGCTTTCTGCCGCTGGAGCTGGGTGACATCCGCGGCAATCTGCTGACGGGATTGGACGTGAGTTATTTCGATTACCGCCAGGAGGACAACGGCCGTCTGACACAGCGCTACCGGGCCGAGCAGGTTTCCTTTCGCTGGCAGCCCTTCGCCCTGGTCTACAGCGCGGTATCCGTCCAGTCCTTGCAGGCGGAAAAGCTGTTACTGGTGCTGCCCGCGCCCGGGGAGGACGCCACGGAGCCGGAACCCACGCCCTGGCCCAGCCTTGCGCTGCCGGTGAGGATCGAGCTGGGGCAGCTGCAACTGCGCGATATCCAGATCCAGCAGCAGACACCGGCGGGGGAGCCGCAACCGCTGGTCGATTTCCAGAGCCTGAGCAGCAGCTCGCTCAGCCTGGGTACTTTCAACCTCCGTATCGGCGACCTCGCCCTGGTCGCCGACGACTACACCCTGATTGTGAACGGGCGCCTCGGGCTGCGTTACCCCTATGACGTCGCCATGGATGTCTTCTGGCAGTACCAGCTGGGCAAGGATGACAATGATGGGGAACCCATGCTGTTCAGCGGCCGCGGCAGCCTGGAAGGGGATGCCCGGAGCCTGGGTGTGGAACACCAGTTGATGACGCCTCTGGCAATCCGCTCACGGGGCCAGTTCCTGCCCAATCTGTCCAGCCCGCCGGACGCCATTGCCATGCTTGCCAGTCCCGAGGTGCGGCTGACAAACGACTGGCCCTTGCAGGCGATTCCCGCCCAATGGCTGCCTGAGGGCGCGCTGGTCCCTTCACTCGAAGGCAGCCTGGTGATGAGCGGCTGGCTCGATGCCTACCAAGTGACACTGGATTCCCGTGTGGAAACACCCGATTGGCCGGCAATCCAGCTACAGGCCCAGGCCGGGGGCGATCTGCAACAGTTGACCTTTGACTCACTCAGCAGCCGTTTGCTGGGTACAACGGATGACAGCCGGCTCGACCTGAACGGCCGTGTTGCCTGGGCGCCCCACCTGGCCTGGGACCTGAGCTTGTCGGCGAAAAATCTCGATCCGGCGCGGCTGTTGCCGGAGTGGCCGGGGCAGGTGTCGCTCCAGGGGCGCAGCGAAGGCTCCTTTGCGGATGGCCGCCTGCAACTGGTGGTGGAAGATATCGAGGGTAGGGGTGAACTGCGTGGCCTTGGGCTGGATGTCCAGGGGGCACTCTATCTGAATGACCGTGAATGGCGCAGCCCGGGGTTGACCCTGGCGCTGGGTGCCAACCGCCTGGGATTGCAAGGACAGATGCAGGGCCAGGACCTGCACCTGGACTGGGAGCTTGCGGCCCCTTTACTGCATCAACTGGATGCCCGGCTGACCGGCGCGGTAGCCAGCCGCGGCCAGCTCCGGGGAAGCCTGGACAATCCACGGGTGACGCTGTCCGCCAGCGCGCAAAAGTTGCGGTGGGAGGAGCTGTCCCTGACGGAACTGGACCTCTCCCTCACGCCCGACGAACGGCAGAACTACCAATTGTCCCTGGCTTTGGCGGAACTCAATGCCGCGGGTACCCGCATCAAGCAGTTCACGCTCACCGGCCAGGGCGAGCTGTCCGGCCACCGCTTGCAGGCAGCGCTGGACACCGACGGCCTGGGTTCATTGTCCCTGGCACTCAACAGTGGCTATGACCAGGGAAGCTGGCGCGGGCGCTTTACCGAGCTGGAGCTGCGCTTGCCACAGCTGCCCCGCTGGTGGTTGCTGAGTGCTTCGGAAATGCATGTCACGGCGCAGCGGGCGGACCTGGGGCAACTTTGCCTGACGACCCGCAGCGGCAACCCCGGCCCGGCCGGGGAGGATGCCGAGCCGGAAGCGGACCCGGTGGTTCCCTCCCTTTGTACCCAGGGGCACTGGGACGCGGAGAAGGGGCTGGCGCTGACCGGCGAGCTGGATAACATTCCCTTGCGTCAATTGCGTTCGTTGCTCAAGCCCGATGTCTCCTTGCAGGGATTCATCGCCGGCAGCTTCCAGCTGAACATGCCGGCAGGCCAGGCGCCCGAGGCGGCGATCAGCCTCACCAGCCGCGACGCGGCTTTGCATTACCAGTATGCGGATGATCCGGTGCAGGTTTTCCCCTGGGAATTGACCCGGCTCGAGGGCAGCTGGCGCAACCAGCAGATAAATGCCGAACTGGAAAGCGACTGGGCGCCTTATGGCCAGATTCAGGCCCGGGCGCAGTTGGACATTGAGCGCCAGCAGCTGGACGCCAAACTGGACGCGCAGTTCAGCGACCTCTCCCCGCTGGGCGCGCTGGTGCCGCAGGCGGATGAATTGAGCGGGCAACTGGTGGCGGACCTGACGGCCAGCGGTGCCCTGACGTCTCCCCGCATCGAAGGCCAACTGCTGCTGACCCAGGGTGCGGCCAAGGTGCCGCGGCTGGGGCTCGATCTCCAGGATATCCGCCTCGCCCTTAACAGCTATCCCGATGGGCGCCTGTCCCTGGAGACCGGCGTATCCTCCGGCGAAGGCCGTATCCAGGTCAGCAGTGAGCTGCGGGGCCTGGGCGCGGAAGACTGGCAATTGATCGGTACCATGGAGGGTGAAAACTTCCAGGTGCTGGACCAGCAGCAGATCAAGGCGCGCATCAGCCCGGCCTTGCGGCTCGAAGCCTCGCCCGAGGCCGTGCGGCTGACCGGTGAGGCGCGCATCCCCTATGCCCGCGCCGACATCAAATCCCTGCCGCCAACGGCGACCCAGGTATCGGAAGATGTGGTGATCGAGCAGCCGGGAGAGACGCGCGACCGCATGGTGGCCCAGGACCGTTTCTACATGAACATCACGGCCACCCTGGGTGACGATGTGCGGTTCAACGGTTTCGGCCTCACCAGCCGTCTCGAGGGACGCATGACCGTGGCCAAGACACCGGAGCGCCCCCTGCTGACGACGGGTTACGTCGGTGTGGCGGAAGGCAAGTACAAGGCCTATGGGCAGGAGCTGACGATCAGCCGCGGTCAACTGGTGTTCCAGGGACCCTACGATAATCCGGGCCTGGATATCCGTGCCCAGCGGTTGTTGCGTGGTACCAGCGACCACATTGTCGGCCTGCAGATCGGCGGTACCCTGCAACGGCCCACCAGCCAGGTGTATTCCGATCCGCCGCTGGAAAACGAGGGTGATGCCATGGGGCTTTTACTGACCGGCAAGCCGCTGTCGGAAGCCTCGGCGGGTGACGCCTACCTGATCATCAGCGCCATGAGCGGCCTGGGGATGAATGAAGGCGGCGGCGTCACCGGCAAGATCGCCAACGCCTTCAGCCTGGATGAGCTGACCATCAATGCCGAGGATGGCCTGGAACAGAGCGCGCTCTGGCTGGGCAAGCAGATCACCGACCGGTTGTACCTGCGTTACGTGGTGAGCCTGTTCGAGCAGGCCAACAAGCTGGTGATGACCTACCAGATCAACGACCGCCTGCGCCTGGAAGCCGAATCCGGCAAGTCGCAGAGCGCGGACATCATCTATAAATTCGAACGCTGATCTACTCTACTTGTTGCCCCAGATTTTGCTGACTGCCCGGTCATTACCCAGTGTACCGACGATCAGGCCCAGGAGACCTATGGGGCCGAAGATCAGTGCCGCGGCCAGGTAACTCCACGCCTGCTGGCCAAAGGCCACCCAGGCCACACCCAGGCTCAGGCCCAGAAAAACCAGCCCCATGGCCACCAGCACCGAGCGGTGCATCGGTTGGTAGCGATAGTCTTCAGTACCCCGTTCCAGCGGAACGAGCAAAAAACCAAACAGGCGGCGGAGCAGATCTTTCATGGATGGGGTTCCCGGTCTGACAATCGATGGAGAGCCGGTTCAGTCTACCGGTAAGAGGCTGGGATTTCAGCGTCAATTTCACGCGCGGGTGATCGGCGGGCCGGGCTTAACATTTCCAGACTGGCCAGCGTTGACGGCTGGGGATAGGCTGGTGGGGCTGTCGTTTCTCCAAACTCTTCCACCGACATAAGATAACAGGAGCCATCATGAACCTTTACGCACGCGCCCTGCTGGGACTGGCGCTTTTCATACCGGGCCTCAGCGCTTTTGCCTGTCCTGACTATTTGCAGGGAGAATACCGCCGACTCCACGTGGGCGACCCGGTCAACCTGTGCGAACTCACCCAGGGAAAACCGGTATTGGTGGTGAACACCGCCAGCCATTGCGGCTTTGCCAAGCAGTTCGGCACCCTGGAAGCCGTTCACAAAAAATACCAGCAACAAGGGCTGGTGGTGCTGGGATTCGCCAGCAACGACTTCGATCAGGAGGCCGAGGATGAAGCAGAGTCGGCCACGATCTGCTATGAGAATTTTGGTGTGACCTTCACCATGCTGGCGCCCACTTCCATCAAGGGCGAAGCCGCCAATCCGCTCTTCAAGGCGCTGGCCGGGGCCACCGAACCGCCCGCCTGGAATTTCAACAAATACCTGCTGGATAAAGACGGCAAGATCATCGCGCATTTTGGCAGCCGGGAATCGCCGGACTCCAAAAAAATGACCCAGGCCATCGAGGGATTACTGTAATCGATAAGCAAAGCGCCCGGTTTTTTCACCCGGAAACCGGGCGTTTTATCCAGTGATCCATGGTCTCTTTTTATAGTTTTCTCTATTCAATACCGCTATTTTTATTCGTTTTCATTTTTTAACCCCCGCCCTGTATACCGCTTTTGGTGTGAGTGTTCATTAACTCATAAATCCAGTAAAACAAAGGCTTATAGTCTGATTGACCCGGCGCATCGGCCGTGTGGGTCGAGTATATTATTGTTATTAATACTATAAGTGCTCCACGGTTCGGGAGCGCTGGCAGGGTTGGCGCTTGCTTCATCTATTGAAACCGGTTACAAATAAGTCCATTATTCCACTGCGCCTGACATACGAATCACTATATCGGCCATATGACACAGCCCCGGATCAGATTCATCCCGGAGCCAGGTCAAGCCGGGCTGGCAGCATAAAAATAACGGTAGCTCCGGAACATCCGATCCGCCTGCTCTATGCCCCTCCGGGCATAGCCCCGTTCATACCTGGCCTACGTATGTGGGCTGCTGCCCGCTTTGCCTTGATCTCATTCAAATCTACAGGTTGTGGTTCCGTTTCCACCATGGAGCGGGGCCGGCCTCGGCTTGATGACACGATAACGACACGAGGAAGCTCAGTATGACTACACACAGTAGTATCCGCCTTAAGAAAACCGGCCTCGCTTTGGCGATTGGCTGTATTCTGACTGGTACCGTCCAGGCTCAGGAACCCGTTGCGCAGGATGCTGACGACGGAATGATTGAAGAGGTGTTGGTCCGCGGTGTACGCGCATCTCAGGCCAGGGCAATCGATATCAAACGACAATCTGCCACGGTCGTGGACTCTATTGTGGCGGAAGATATCGGCAAACTGCCGGATACGACGATTACGGACTCCCTGCAGCGGGTAACCGGTGTGCAGATCACCCGTGAGGCGGGTGAGGGAACTTCCCTGAACGTGCGTGGCATGCCGCAGGTGCTGACCACACTCAATGGTGAACAGTTTCTCAGCCCCTGGTCGATCACCGGCATTCAGGCAAACTATTCCGATGTACCGGCTGGCATGATCAGCGGCGTCGACGTATACAAATCCCAGTCTGCCAGTACCCTGGCTGGTGGCATCTCCGGTGTGGTCGACCTCAAAACACTGGACCCATCGACCCTGGATGAAGGCTTTACCACACGCCTCCGTGCCGAAGGCGGCTGGGGCTCGCGCTCTACCAAAGAACATCGTTCCGATGGCACCACGAGTACCCGCGACCCTGACTACAGCCTGGGCCTGGTTCTGGGATTCAATAATGGCGAAAACTTTTCAATTCTTGGAAATGTGTACACCGCCAATTCTTATGCCGCCAACTACTCCATGTGGGAAGAGCATCATTTGGGTTTCCTCGATAGTGAAGGCGGTCGACCCATTGGTGATTTGAGTAATCCCTACCCGGATGCTGATGCAAACTATCAGGTGACTGACTGGTATCTGGTACCCAGCGAGTTTGGCGCAAGCAGCAGCTTCATGGAGCGGGACCGCGATGGTGGATCATTGACCGCTCGATTCGACATCAATGAAAACTGGTCAACCAAAGCCGATGTGTTCTATACCCGAATGGATAAATACAATCGCGGCGTGAAAGCGGGATTCAATGGCCAGCATACGCCCGACTCTTTCCAGGTCAACGGCCAGGCAGCATTGCATGGTGAAAAAATCTTTGACGTCCTGCAACCGGGTACAGTCGTTGGTAATCCCCATCCATTTACCTATGTTGACAATCAAGGGCAGACGCAAACCGTCAATATTCGCTCCCTGAGAAAAGCCGAGATATGGTCAGCGGATTTCCAGACCACATCCACCAACGAAATTGAAAAGACAGCTGCACTGAACAGTAACTTTGAAATCAACTACACCAATAACAACAATCTGGAAGCAAGTCTGCGCGTCATTCATGCCGAGGCGGAAAAACAATACCGCAGGGCGACCTTCCAGCAAGGTACTCCTGCCTGGTTGTGGGTTGATGAAGATGGCATATCGGGCAAAGACCCGGTTGCGGGTTATCATGTGACGGTTGACTACACTGGCGACTACCCCTCCTTCTCGTACGCGGATGACTTGTCCAGTGCTGATTTGTTGAAGCAATATCAGGGATTTGCCGAGGGTGCCAACACCGATGCTGAGTTGAGTGTGGTGCGCGGGGATGTGAAGTTTACCTTTGACAGTGGCAGTCACCTCGAGTCAGTGGAGTCTGGATTGCGCTTCTCCTCGCGTGAAGCCAATCACAACAAATTCTTCTACGTGACCCCGACAGGCCGTTATACCGATTGGGAAGATACGCGCGTACCGGTGGACAAACGCTACAAATTGCTGCCGGGTAACCTGGTTTGGCAAAAATACCCCAACTGGCTGAAATTTAACTTCGATGAAACCAACCCCAGCCTCATTGACATTGGTGGACTGGTCGATAACGGCTTTTCGGGAGCGGAGGCGATGTCTTTCAGCGACTTCGGCCCGATCAAAGGCTTTGAAAAGGGCATAGCCTCGCTCAATCCATCCGCATGGGACAACCCATATGACTTTATGAATCGGCTCTATCCGGGTACGCGTACCGTCAATGATCCGGGTTATACCTACAGCGTGGAAGAGGATGCCTTGAGTGGTTACGTGCAACTGAATCTTGGCAATGACAGTGAGGGTCTGTTTGGCATTCCCTATCGTGCCAATGTCGGATTACAGGTTGTCCGGAATGACCGGAAAGTCGCCAAGAGTGTAGTCCCCGACGTACTCGATTCCTTCAGCTCTATCGGCTATGACGACTGGCAGAAAATTGCCTATGTCTACGATACCGCCATCCATAAAAACAGCAGCACCGAAGTGCTGCCGTCATTCAACCTGAACCTTTTTCCACAAGACGATGTGATCGTGCGTTTTGGCGTGGCAAAAACCATGACCCGCAACGATCTGGATCAAGTGGGATCAGGATTGGCGCTCTGGTATCAGCAATGTAATAAAACGGATGAGAATGGCAATCCCGTCATGGTCCTCGATCCATCCAACGGCAATCCCCGTCAGGATACCGTTGGCTGTATCGGTGGTGGTGAGGACAGAGGCGATCCTGATATCAAGCCCTGGCTGGCCACCGTATGGAACTCCTCGGCGGAATGGTATTTCAATGAAAACTCCATCCTGGGTGTGGGGATTTTCCTGATTCAGGTGGATACCGCTGTGGAAGAGTATCAGGAAGCCAGGCATTTTCTGGATATGGATGGCATAGATCGCGGTCGTCAAGCCAATATCTACACGACCCGTAACGTGGGGGCATCGGATCTTTACGGTATTGAAATTGGCTATAAGCAACCATTCACGTTCTTGCCGGGTGAATTCCTCAGTTCCACAGGTATCGAATTTAACTATACCTATTCACGTAGCGAGAGTGATGAGGTGGATATCATGGGTAACAAGCTGCCCTTGCCATCCAACTCTGAACATCAGAGCAACCTGATTTTGTGGTATGACCGGGCCGGACTCAACGTTCGCCTCGCCTACAACTACAGAAGCGAAGAATTCCTGAGTCGTCAGGGCGTTACCACCAACGTTGCGGTCATGCAGATGGCTCGCTGGCTGGAGCCAACCGGGTATCTCGACTTGTCGATCAGCTATTGGCTGAACGACAACTTCAGTTTCTTCCTCAATGGTACCAACCTGACTGAGCAGAGCAGAAAAAGTTATGCCCAGTTCGAGGATCAATTCCATTCACTATGGGTTCAAGAGGCACGCTACACCGCTGGTATTAATGTTTCTTTCTAACATTGGTAGCGAGTAAGCAAATAACAGAATTATGGAGTATGCGATGAAATCTAAAATCAATGCACTGTCGCTTGTCGTAAGCGCGTTCATACTGACTGCCTGTGGTGGAAGCATGCTGGGCTCTTCCGATGCGGAAGACTACAAGATGATTCCAGATGTGGTAACGGAAGACCCCAATCCACAAAGGCCATCACCCAATGTCCTGGTTATGAAAACCAGTACGACCGATATACTGCTCGATAACAATCCTGTGCTCCTGCGCGGAATCAACCTGCAATATGGCGATGATCCGCTGGGCCGGTTTGAAGGTATCCAGGCGGTCAGGGAGGTTGGTTCCAATGTGATCCGGCTTCTGGTGAAGCCGGAAACCAACGAATCCAATCTTGAGGCGGCACTGGTGACTGCGCTGAGCCAGGGACTGTTCACTATCCTGACACTCGATGATGCCGCACTGAATTGTAACGATGACGAAACCGCATTTGGCAACGCCGTCAAGGATATTTGGCTGAAAAGATTCCTGCCGGTTATTCACCAGGATCGCTTCCAGTCGAATTTGATGATCAATATCGCGCGCGGCTGGGGGCCTGGAGATATATATAATGGCTATAGCACCGGGTATAAGATCTACATCGATAACTACAAGACGGCCATCAGGGCATTCCGAAATGCCGGATTCAAAGTACCTTTGGTCATCGACGCACCCTGTGGAACGGATTATTTCGCATTTGACAGTGATCGTGGCAAGGAACTGCTGGCCTCCGATTCAGAAAAAAATCTGGTGCTTTCCGTACACGCTTACGGCTCGCAATGGAACAACAACAGCAAGCTTGACAATGCGCTGAGCATCCTGCAGTCGCAACGAATTCCTTTTGTGATGAGCGAATTTGGTGGTTCGGGTGTTGAAGAGGGTTCTGTCAAGCACAAGCAGATTATCGAGAAGGCGGCAGGTGACTATGCTGCTGTGATCAATGTTCCCTGGAAGGCCAGCAATGATAAGGTTGCCATCATCATTCCACTGGAAGAAGCCATTGATATTACCGGTACAGATATCAGCTTTAATGTACTATTTGATAAGGCGTATGTCGATGAAGGCAATATGGGCTTTCAAATGTACATACGCGATAGCAACAATGAGTATGCGAATATCGGATGGAACGGTGTATGGCAACAGACGCCAGATGCCTGGAATACGATTAAAGCCAGTATTAAAAACAGAGGTTCATTTGGCTGGGCGAGCGACAGCTTCGATATGACTCGTGTGGTCAGTGTAGGCCTCGAGCTGGTTGCCAATGGCAAGTCTCCTGATGTCGGAGGAATTATCAAATTCGACAACTTCAAAATTATCGAGGGTAGTGGCGCCAAAGAGCTATTGAATATCAACTTCGAAAATGACATCACCGGCTGGGTGACTGCCTGGGAGGGTACGGAGGTTGCACTGGCTTCTGGCGAGGGAGTGGCGTTGACGCGCGCTTCGGGGAACAATCAGGTGGTTGCCATTTTCCAGGGAATCTCCGGAGTCGATTTTACTCAGCCTGTTCAAATCACGGCAAATATCTTCTTCCCCGCTGGTTATTCAGGCTCATGGACTTATGGAAAGTTCTTTAATAGCGAGGGTGAGTGGCTGACATCCAGCGACATGGGAGGAGTTACTTACGGCGCATGGAACGAAGTCATCCTGACCGCGGATTTTGGCCCGGCAGGTGCAGGCCTGAGTTCCCTGGGTATCCAGATCGGTAACCTGGGTGTTGGCGATGGTTCCCAGGATCCCGATTTCTACGGTCCAATCCTTATCAAGGACCTGAAAATCAGTGGCATAGAATCTGGTGGTTCTGTTGAGGAAGGCGTGATCTATAACGGCACCTTTGAAACCGATGAGGATAATTGGGCCGTACATAGCTGGGGTGATTCGGGAAATGCCATCGCTGCCGATGGGTCGTTAAACATCACGGCTGCCAATGGCACAGTGGATCGCATCGATATTCAGCATAGGAACCCCGCCCGTATAGAAGGGTTGAACTTTAACGGACCATTTACCCTTAAGACTCGAATTTTTATACCTGCTTACTATGAAAGCATTCCCGACTTCCTGATTCAGTTCTACCTCCAGGATTCAAATTGGAGCAACCATTTCGACGTGATCAATGTCGGGCATGAGGGTCTGGTTTTTGGCGATTGGAACAGTTTCGAGGTTGAGGTTGAATTTCCTGAAGGGTTCAATCGCGATGGGTTGCCACAGCATATGGGCTTCTCTTTCTCGACCAGTCTCGATTCCAATAATCCGGGAGTTCCCATGTCGCAAACTGATCCAATCAGGATCGACGAGATTATATTTGAAGGACTGGTTCCTGTAGAAAAAGAAGAGGTCGTCATTGGCCAGGTCGATTTCTACTACACAAGAGATTTCGCCGAGCTGGATATAGAATTTGTGGAGGGGGAGGTGTCAATAGAGGACGTTGCGGCTTCCGTTGCCATTGAAGAGCGTAGCCGTCCCTTCAGCTGGCTGGCCTGGTCCTGGTTTGGCAATCCCACTGATCAGATTGATTGGGACCTGAGCGAAACAATCGAGGGCGGAGCGCTGACTCAGCGTGGTGAAGATATCGTCAATGGGCGCGGTGGCATTAAAGATTTCGCGCCTGCTGAGGAAGAGGCTGTTGTAGAATAAGCTGGCTGCTGTTGAAACCGACAACAAACCCCGACTTGTTCGGGGTTTGTTGTTTCAGTAGGATTAATTACCTCTCCAATAATCAAAACCCGCCAGTCGTCGAAGCGCCCCCCGTTCCAGTCTGCACAGTGTTGTTGTTCCCGCCCTGCCATTGAATGCCGGCAGTGGGATTATTTTCGTCGCGTTTGACACATTTCCATTCAAGTGTGGTGTTGGCTGGCAGTTGCAGGCTGCCGGTCCAGGTTGGGTAGCTGGTGGGGTTGAGTTTTACCGCGCTGGCGACCGACCAGTTGCCCAGGCTGGGATGATTGCCCACGACATAGACGCTCTGTCCCATATAGGTAGTGCCATTGTGGCAGGTGAAATTCACCGCGACGGTGCCGCCCGTGCTACTGCTGCTTGCGCTCGAACTCGAACTCGAACTCGAACTCGAACTCGAACTCGAACTCGAACTCGAACTCGAATTTGAGCTTGAGCTTGAGCTTGAGCTTGAACTGCTACTGCTGGAACTGCTTGTGGTGGCCGGGACCAGTGTGTAGGCGAGGCTCGCGTCATCGAAGGTGATGGTGTATTGGCCGGCGCTGGTCACCGGAATGTCCGCGCCGCCGGGGTTGGCGATCCCGTCGTTGTTGCTGTCACCCCAGTTGGTGTGCCAGTCGCCGTAGGCGTCGAACTTGAATCGATCGTTGCTGTTGCCGGCAAACGTGGCGCTGCCATTCCAGAGGCCGTTGTTGCAGGTCATGGCTTGCGAGGCCCAGTTGTTGAAGGTGCCGCGCAGGTTCATGGAGGAGAAGACGCAGTCGTTGCCAACGACTGGCTCAACGATGGCTTCCACGTGGATGGCGGATGCGCCTTTGGCGCCGACGGTGAAGCTGGCGTTGCCATTGGCACCCACGGTGATGGTCGGGCCGGTGCAGGTGCCGTTGTTGAAATCACCGTGGATCACATCGCAGTAGGTGCCCGCGGGCAGGCCAGTTTGCAGGGTGACATTCAGGGTTCCGCCGTTTTCGCCGTTGATCACCACGAAGCCGCGGTCGCCACGCCCGAAGGCGATCTGGTTGGCACCGTTATCCCACCAGTTGGATACGTAGAAGGCGCTTTGCGTCACGTTGCGGAAGGCCACCATGTTGGCGATCTCGCGGTTGCGGTGCTCGCACAGCCAGCCGTTGGCGCAGGTGTTGGCCGCGCTGCCGGGCGGACCCTGGTCGTGGTCATCCCAATCGTAGCTGGACATGACTTGCGCATAACCGTAAGGCCAGGCCAGGGTGAAGACGTGCGCGATATTGTTTACGTTCATGCCGTCTTTGTGCGTGACGATATTGTTGGTGTTCTGCCGTTGGTTATCGTGGTTGGCGACAAAGGTGATGGCATCCGCGCTGTTCAGCCAGCCACTCCAGGTGCCGATATTGCGCAGGTCGCGCAGCACGCCGCGCCCTTTGAAATAATGTCCGATGGTGTTGGAAAAATTGAATTCCGTAACATCGCCGATATAAGTGTATTGCGATGGCTGCACCGGCTCGCCACCCGCACCGATGACCTCAAGAAAAATATAGGGGTTGCCGTTGAGGCGGCCGACGATGTTGGCAATATCCCCGCTGGGCATATGCTTGGCGGCATCGATGCGGAATCCCGCCACGCCAAGGCTGATCAGATCGTTCATGTAGTCGGCGATTTTACCGCGCACATAATCCGAGCCTGTTTTCAGATCGTTGAGCCCGACCAGGTCGCAATTCTGGATGGACCAGGTATTGCTGTAATCGATGTCGGTGGTGCAGGTGTGAAAATCATTGGGGCCGTATGGCACTTCCGGAAAGTTGCGGTTGAGTGCCGCCATGTGGTTGATCACCGCATCCACATAGATATCAACGCCCACCGCTTTGCAGCGTGATACCATGCTGGCAAATTCCGCGCGTGTGCCCAGGCGGCCCTCAATGGCATAGCTGATGGGTTGGTAGAGGGTCCACCAGGCGCTGCCGTTGACGGATTTTTGTGGCGGTGATACCTGTATGGCGGCGTAGCCTTTGGGGCCGAGATGGTTTTCGCATTCGCTGGCGATGGCGTTCCACTGCCATTCAAAGAGATGAACGAACACCGTCTTTGCCTGAACTGACAGGGATAGGGAACAGAGTGTAAAAAGATAAATGATACTGAGTAACGTTTTTTTCATGGGATAGACCTGTTATCGGGTTTATGATTATTGTTAACAGTGATGGCGGCTTTTCTTGGGGGAATGCCGCTGCGTCCGGAGTGTAATGGAAAATAATCAAAATACAAACGCACACAAAATTTCCATTTCCCATAGCTTGCCCGTTGAAAATATGACGAATTTTTATATACATTCTGATGATTCCGTGAAATCCATATCAATTTCCTGTTGCTGCATACGTATGCATGTGTAAAACACGATAAGTCTGGAATAATTTGTTGTTGATAATGGAATAAATTGGCATATCACCCATTGCGCATTGCACGCGTGATACTTTGATTGAATACGTATTCATATTGCTGTGGTCAAAAAGTCTGACCTACTATTTCCCCAGGCGATCTCTACTTCCCCTCTTGTCTTTTAGCAGTGGGTGGCCGGGGCAGCCTCCGTGTTGACATAACAATAAGTGTTCCGCTGGCGCCAGCTGGTGGTGATTGTTTGCGTTTTTTATCGTCGGCAATAGTCATGCCATTTCCCGCACGACAAAGGGTCTTGTCTGTGTAAGTCGTCTTTTTCTTGCTGGACGCTGCAACCGATTCGTTGTGCTCGACAGGGCGGGCTTGGCTTTTGCCTGAATCCTGTGCGCGACTGTCTTGATAACAATAATGACAATGCCGGGTAAGCCAAGGCTGCGGTGTGCCCGGTACGGATACAGGATTCTATTATGCCCGGATCATGTCTGATGCCCTGGTTCAGCCGTACACTTGCAGGTTTGTGTTACAGCGGTTGCTTGTTGTTTTTCACGTTTACCCATGTGCATGCCCAGCAGTGGAGCGAGGCCCATTTCCGTGGAACGCCGAATAACTGGTCGGCCACGTCCATGTCCCGCAATACCGCCGAGGGTGTATGGGAAACGCAGCAGACGTTTTCTGGCGCAAATCCGCGTTTCAAGATCAGCCGTCATGCGAACAACTGGCAGGAAGCCTGGCCGGCACAGGATTTTCTCATCACCGGGGGTGAGGGTGATTACCGAATCACCTTCAACGATGTGACCAAGGCGATAACGGCCAGCAAATTGCTCCCGCCATTGTCGCCCCATGCCATTTGCTTCGATAACCCGCAACAGTATGCCAATCCCCATATATACATCTGGAATCCGGTGCCCGCCGGTTCGGTGAGTCCTTTGCCTGCCTGGCCGGGCATCAGCATGATCAGGCATGGCAATTTTTCTTGTGTGGATTTCAGTCAGCGCATCAGCAACGGCACCATGCCGGCCAGCATGGGGGTGATCTTCAGCAACAATGGCAGTGCGCAGACTGGCGATCTGACCTATACCGGTGCCGGTTGCTATCAGGGCGGCAGTTGGAAAAGTTTGCAGGACTGCGGTTTGTTGCCGGCCGGCAGCAGTTCTTCCGCTGTGTCCAGTTCCAGCAGCCTTGGCTCGAGCACGGCCAGTTCAGGCGGTATCAGTTCGGCGGTATCCAGTTCGTCATCGAGCCTGTCGTCCAGTCTGTCGTCAAGCTTGTCGTCCAGCGCGGGCAGTTCATCATCGCTGTCACACAGCAGTTCGTCGAGCAGCAGCGTGGCGGTCACACGGATTTATTTTTACAACGCATCAGGCTATGCCGAGCCGCATATTCATCTTTTCAATGTGTCACCGGCGCAGCCGAACACCACCTGGCCCGGGTTGGCCATGGTCGCCCTGGGTGATGGGTGGTATCGCCATGATCTGGCCGGCACGGTGAATGCCGCCGGCATCGTGTTCAATAACCGCGGTGCGTCGCAGACAGCGGACCTGCAATTCACGGCGCCGCACACTTGCTATCGCGACGGCAATTGGCAGACGCCGGAGCAGTGTGGCGTGCCCGCGGCACTGGTAGCGGACGCGGGTGGTGATCGCACAGTGAATATCAATACCCGGCAGGTATTGTCCGCTGCGGCGTCCATCGGTGATTTCATCAGCGCGGCCTGGACCAGTCCGGCCTGGTCCGGCACGCTGAGCGGTGCGCAGGTGGTTACACCGGTGTTGACTCAGGCCGGTCAATTCAGCGTGACCCTGACCTTGACCACGGCTGACCAGCAGACGGCCACGGACACTTTCGTCTTGACCGTGGTTGCCGCGCAGCATGGCCTGCCCGAGCGTCCGGCATTGGCTGCGCCCCTGGCTTTTCCGGTCAGTGGCAATGTCTCCGGTGGTGACTATCGCTTTGAAAAAGCTTATCCGAATCTGGACGATCAGTTTCCATCGCCGGTCATGGTCTTGCCCGATGGCCTCAATGACCTGATCTATGTGGTCGATAAAACCGGTACCATCTTTGTGTTCCCCAATGACCCGGCGGTGACCAAACCGGAAGTGCGCACCCTGCTGAATATCAACGGCGTGGTGCGCAACTATCACGAGCAGGGTTTGTTGAGCATGGCGTTTGATCCGGGCTATGCGCAGAACGGTTATTTTTACATCTATTACATCCACGGCACCGACGACAATGAACGCGCGCCCGACGGCAGTTTCGGCGATGCGATCCTGGAGCGCTGGACGGTGGATGATCCCTACCATCCCACAGCAGCGATTCCTGGTTCGCGGGTGGAAATCCTGCGTGTGCCCCAGCCCGGCCCCGATCACAAGGGCGGGATGATGCAGTTTCATCCCGAAGAACACTATCTCTACCTGAGCATCGGCGATGGTGCCTATGGCCACAGTGCGGTTACGCCCTATCCCGTCGATCCGCGCACCAACAACAACGCGCAGAATCCCGCGAACCTGCTCGGCACCATGATCCGCATCCAACTGCTGGATACCCCGGTGAACGGCAAGTATTACGCGATACCACCGGACAATCCGTTTGTCGGCGATGCGCAGTTCCGTCCCGAAATCTGGTCTTACGGTCATCGCAATCCCTGGCGCTGGGCCTTCGATGCGGCAGCGCCTTACACCCTGTGGCAGACGGAAGTCGGGCAATCCGGTTTTGAAGAAGTCAACCTGATCCGCAAGGGAAAAAATTACGGCTGGCCGGTGTGCGAAGGGCTCACCAATCGCGGTGACCTGGGTGGCGATCCGGGCAAGGATTGCGGCGCGGATTTCGAGCCACCGCGGGAGGGCTACCAGCATCCTGTCGGCTACTCCATCATCGGCGGTGTTGTCTATCGCGGCAATCGCCTGCCGGGATTGAGCGGTCGTTTTATCTTCGGTGACTACGTCACCAAGCGCATCTGGTCGCTGGTGGATGGCGAAGCCAAGGCCATCATCAGCGAAGCCTTTCCGGAAAATATCGTGTCCTTCGGTACCGACCTCAGCGGCGAGGAATTGCTGGTGTCCACCTACGGGGTGGAATACGGTGGCCGCTCGACGATCTATCGCGTGGTGGACGACGCCGCGGAGGCGGTGGAGATTCCCCCGCGCCTCTCCGCCACCGGGTTGTTCGCGGACCTTGCCGGGTTGGTACCGGCCAATGGTGTGATCGAGTATAGCGTGAACAGCCAGGGTTGGTTCGACGGCGCGCAGGTGCGGCATTTCATCGCGGTGCCGAACAACGAAACCATCGGTTTCGATCCGACGCAACCCTGGGACTTGCCGGTGGGGACGGTACTGGTCAAACACCTGGCGATTGCCCATGCGGATAATCCGCAACAGCCTTTCACGACATCGGTGCTGTTCCGTCAGGATGCCGGCTGGCAGGCGGCCAATTATCACTGGAATGCGGCGGGCACCGATGCGGAACTGGTGCGTGAAACGATCCATGTCATGGATGGCGGCATCGACAATCGCGAGCGCGCGGTGCAATCGGCGGCGGATTGCGGCTCCTGCCATGTGGGCAGCGGCAGCAAGGATCCACTGGCGATGCACACCCGGCAATTGAATCGTGCCTTTGATTACCAGGGCGTGAGTGACAACCAGCTCGCGGTATTCGCTCATATCGGATTGTTGGCCGACACCATTGCCGCCCCGGCGACCTACGGGCACTTTGCCGCGGCGGATGACGCCGGTGCGACGCTCACCGAGCGCGTCAAAGCCTACGCGCACACCAACTGCGCCCACTGCCACAGCAGCAGTTTCATGGACCTGCGTTACGACACGCCGCTGGATGATATGCGCTGGCTGAACGTGGCCACCAGCGGCGGCAAGTATCGTGTGCGTCCCGGCAGCACGGAAGACAGTGTGGTCTATATCTACCAGACCAGCGATGGTAATCGCATGCCCAAGGGCACGCGTTACACCAACCCGCAGGCGGACCGCCTGTTTGCCGACTGGATTGCCGCGCTGAATGACGGCGCGCTGCAAACGGGCATCAAGTTGCGCAGCAGCAGAAGCCAGTTGCCCGTGGGTGGCAGTGTGACCCTGACGCTGGATGCCCTCTTCGACAATGGCGCAACCGGCGCGGTCAGCGGGCCTGTGGTCTGGACCAGCAGTCATCCCGCGATCCTCGATGTGAGTGGCGCCAGCGGTGCCAGCGTCACGGTGACGGCGGGCGGGGCGGGCTCCGTCACCATCACGGCACAGGCGGATAATTTCAGCGATCAGCTGGTGCTGACGGTCAACGGCGGTTCCAACTCATCCAGTTCATCGTCAGCGGCTCCCATTACCGCTATCCAGATTGCACCGGGCAGTGCCAGCCTGGCAGACGCGCAGCAACTGGTGGCGTATGGCCTGCGCAGCGACGGCACCCGCGCCAATCTCTACGGCCAGGTGAGCTGGCGCATGGTGGACGGTGCCGGCGTGGCGTCGGTCAGTGCCCAGGGGCTGGTCACCCGGCTGGCTGCCGGCGAGGCGGTGGTGGAAGCCAGCTATCGCGACATGAGCGCCAGCCTGACGCTTGCCGGGGCGGCGCCGGGGTTGCACCTGCGCTTCGACAACAGTGCCGGTTGGAATACCGTGCGCATTTATCTGTGGACGGTGGTCAACGGCACCAACCGGGTGGTGGCGCCCTGGCCGGGTACGCCCATGAACGGCCCGGATGCCGATGGCTGGTGGACGTTTACGGTGGAACCCCAGCACCTGCACAACGGCACCGTCAATGTCATCTTCACCAACGGTGCCGGGGCGCAGACCGGCGACCTGCTCAACATCGGCCAATCCGCCGGCTATAGCTATGCCGGCAACACCTGGACGCCCTGGCATCCCGGTGGTTCGGGTGGTGATCTGTACCGCCTGTCGGTCATCGGTGGCAGCACGCCGGATAACGCGCGCGACTTCCGCGCCGGCACGGTGGTGACCGTCACCGCCAGCGAACCGCCCTATGGCACCGGCTTCGGCGGCTGGAGCGGCGACGGCCTGCCCTATGTTTTTACCGACCCTGGCGCGCCGGTGGTGCAACTGGTCATGCCGGAACAGGGTTTGTCATTGCAGGCGTTGTTTGACGGCGATGCCCATGCCGCGAGCCGGGAGCTTTACCTGGGCCAGTGCGCCGCCTGCCATGGCGATCGGGGCGAGGGTGGCCTGGCGGTGGCGCTCGACAGCCTGCATGACAGCAGCGCCTGGACATTGCAGATACTGGCCGATTACATCAACGACTACATGCCGCTGGGCAATCCCGCCCAGTGCCAGGGCACCAGCCCCGGCGGCTGTGCCCATGACATCGCCAGCATGATCCTCGCCAACGCCTGGGAGGCGCCCGGCCAGTGCACCTGGGGCGACTGTAGCGCGGGCGCCAGCCTCGACAGCCGCAACCTGCGCCTGCTGACCCGGACCGAGTACCTCAACAGCCTGCGCGACATCTTCGCCATCCACTTCCCCGACAGCCTGATGTCGCCGGTGCCGGCCGACGGCCGCCTCCGCAACTTTGAAACGGCGTCCTTCCTGGTGGCGGACAACGACCGTACTCTCGGCTATGAAATGGTGGCAGCCAGCGTGGCGGATACGGTGGTAACGCAATACGGTTTTGCGGGGCTGGCTGCCGGTTGCGCTAACCACACCTGCGTGGTCGAGCACCTGGGCAAGCGCCTGTTCCGCCGTCCCCTGAACAGCGCCGAGGTGGATCGCTACACCGCGCTTTATGACAGCGATGACGGTGGGCGGACGCTGGTGCAGGCGCTGCTGATGTCGCCACACTTCATGTATCGCTCGGAGCTGGGCGTGATGGATGCCGGTACCGGGTTGTACCGCCTGACCGACCACGAAGTGGCCACAATGCTGGCCTACACCTTCTGGGTCACCACGCCGGATGACGCGCTGCTCGCCGCCGCGGATGCCGGCAACCTGGATATCGCCGCCCAGGTGGAACGCCTGCTGGCCGACCCGCGGGCGGAGCGCGGCCTGCGGCGTTTTGCGGAGGGCTGGCTGATCGACAACCAGTATGGTTTCGCCGCCGTCCACAGTCCCACACTGATCGCCGCCTTCAAGGAGGAAACCCTGCGCTTCGTGGTGGAGGCCATCAAGGCCAACAAATCCTTCGGTGAACTGCTGACCGCCAACTACACCTGGGTCAATACGGAGCTGGCCCAGCATTACGGCATGCCGGCGGTGAACGGCTGGGCACAGGCTTTTTACCCGAGTGGCGATGAGCGTTCCGGTGCCGGCCTGCTCGGCCACGGCAGCTTCCTGGCATCGCGCACCAACACGGTCAATCCGGCACCCATCAAACGTGGCGTCTATGTGCGACAGGCGCTGATGTGCCAGGAGTTCCCGCCGCCCGCCGCCGCCGATTTCAATGTGGTCTTCGAGCCCGGCGACAGCAACCGCGATGCGACGGCGCGCCACACCAGCGATCCGGCCTGCGCATCCTGCCACCAATTCATCGACGGTGTCGGCTTCGGCTTCGAGAGCTTCGGCAGCGACGCGCTCTTCCGCACCATCGAGATGCTGGCCAACGGCGACACCCGCCCGGTGGATGCCAGCGGCGCGATCAAGAGCCTGTACTCGCCGGAGACCACGCTGGACCCCAACAGCCCGGCGGTGGCCTACAACTCCATCCCGGAACTGGCGGCATTGATTGCCGGCAGCGGCCAGGGCGAAGCCTGCTACTCGCGTCAGTTCTACCGCTACACCCTGGGGCGCAACGAAACCCCGCGCGATGAACCCATCATCCGCACCTACAGCACGGATCTGCGCCATGGCGGCGGCATGCGCGACATGCTGATCGACCTGACCCTGTCCGACAGTTTTGTGTTGCGCCGCTGAGCGCCGAGGAATCGAACATGACTACACTCGACAATCGTTCACGCCGTCACTTTCTGCTCAAGCTCGCCCGCGCCGGGGCGCTGCTGCCTTTCGCCGGACAACTGCTGGGGCAGCCGGTGCTGGCCCAGACCACCGGTGCGCGGCGCGTGTTGTTCCTGTATTACCCCAACGGCGTCGTGCCCTACAACTGGTACCCGCCCCAGGACAACGGCAACATCGCCACCAGCGGGGAATTGAGTTTTGGCCTGGGGCCGTTGCGCCAGTGGCACAACGGCCTGATCGTATTCAAGAACCTGCATCTCGATATCGGCCAGGGCGCCGGCGCGCACTACAACGATATGCGCGGCATCCTCACCGGCAACAACCAGATCGGCGATGCCAGCGCGAGCATCGATCATCTGATTGCCGAACAACTGGGCAGCGACGGCGTGCTGAGCCTGGGGGTGCGCACCGGCCCCAAGTCCGATGCGATGATCTCCAAGCCGCGCGGTTTCAACACCGGCGCGCGGCCGATTCCCAATAACAATCCCGCGGACGCCGCGCAGAAACTGGTGGTGCGTGTGGGCGATGGCGGCGGGGGTGTGTCGGATGCGAAGCGGCGCCTGTATGAAACCATCCTCACGGATTTCGCTGACCTTGCCGACGCCACCCTGGAAGGCACGCGCCAGGATAAGGTGGAACTCCACGCCGGCGCCCTGCGCCGCCTGCGCGATCAATCCGGCGTGCAGCTCGGCGAATGCGCCTTCAATCCCCAGGTGCTGGCCGATCCCTACCACCAGGCATCGCAGCCCCTGACGCCCACCGAATGGCAACTGTTTCCGCACCTGTGCCGCGCGCAGATCGACAATATCGTCGGTGCCTTTGCCTGCGGCCTGCACCGCGTCGCCACCTTGCAGATTTCCAAGGGCGACGAGAACGGCAACCTGGTGAATTACGCCTTTGACGAGTGCTGGCAGATGGCGCAGGACGCCATTGCGCAAGGCATCAGGCACGCCCCTGAAAGCGGAACGCTGGGCGCGGTGACCCGCTGGTACAACGAACACGCCAGCCACAACGCCTCCCACCGTCCCGGTGATGTGCCGCACACCGCGCAGGTGCGCTGGTATCACTCGCTGCTGGCCTACACCCTGGAGCGATTGCAGGCCAGGGGCCTGCTTGACGACACACTGGTGGTGATGTTTTCCGAAGTCGGCGACGGCTCCAAGCACGGCGGTGCGGCGGGCGCGGTCACCCTGGCGGGCGGTGCCGGTTCAACCTTGCCGATGGGGCGAGTGATCTATTGTGGCGACGGTGTCAACAACGGTCAGCGGATCTGGGGTACGCATGAACTGTTCGGCGATGTCGCCCGCCTGCTCGGGGTGACGCAACTGTCGGAAAGTCATTGGCGCGGCGGTGTCATTTGAGTCGTGTGATGGGTAGAGGTGGTAACGCCCGCCAATATGTCACGTTTTTGTAAACCTGTGCGGCACACTGCGTTTTTCTCCCGGTGATGGCAGTAAAACAACGGGGCATCGTCGTGCTGGCGATGCGATCCGTTGTCCAACGCGTCTATTGTCCAATGTATGCGGGAGGATTTATGAAAAATGAACACAATATGCGGTGGCATCATCTGTTTTCCCTGATGGTTGCCCTGTTGTTCAGCCTGGCGGCGTTTCCATCATTTGCCGACAAGGGGGCGGATATCCTGCGACCCGGCCCGGAACCGGTCGACCGGCAGTTGAAGATATTCAAATACATGGAGTCCACGCAATGCAACAACGATGGCATTCCTCTGAAGAAAATGGCGGAGGAATTACGCGCGGCGGGCATCCGCTTCACCTGCGCCCATCACGGCAATGATGGCATGGCCTATCCGACGGTGTGCGGCGGCGCCACCGGCGACATCAATGTCTTCCGCATTTACCGCAGCGATCTGCCCCTGGCGCGCCGCCTGGGTTATGCGCCTGTCTCGACACTGCCCCAGTACCAGGACCGGCCCTGTCCCGCACCCAAGGTATTCAAGTACGACGGTTCGACGCAGTGCAACAACGATGGCATTCCGCTGAAAAAAATGGCGCAGGAATTGATTGATGGCGGCGTGGATGTGATCTGCGCGCAGAAGGCCAGCGATGGCATGATGTATCCGGCGGTGTGTGGCGGTGCCAGCGGTGTGATCAATGTCTACCTGATCCATCCGGAAAACCTGCCGGATGCCGAAGCGCTGGGCTTTGCATCCGTCGGTGAATTGCCGCAGTATCAGGACACGCCCTGTCATTGACAGAAAAACTGTTGACCCCTCGGCCCCGGTTTCCCTGGAACCGGGGCTTTTTGTTGTTGGGGGTGTGTATTTCCCGGGCCGGATTGTCCTTGCCTTGCCCCGGGGTGCTTGGTAGGTTACCGCTTCGCCATCACCAGCGCGGCGTCCAATGGCCCGCGCGGTGACATCATTGAATCGACGAGGAAACCCCGGTGCCGCAGGGTCATGATGCAAGACAAATCGACCTGTGTGCGCTTGTCGATTTTTTTTCCACTTGCGCGCCAATCCCCTGGTTCATCGAGGCCGGCCCGGCGGTTATCAGTGCCAGTTCCTACCCGGAAGAGATGGCCCTGGTTGCGGGTGCGGTACCCCAGCGTGTCGCGGAATTCTGTTCCGGCCGTCACTATGCGCGCCGTGCCTTGCAGCGGGCCGGTAAGGCTCCCGTTGCCATCGGCCGGGGCGAACGCGGCCAGCCGCTCTGGCCGCGCGGCGTTCTGGGCTCCCTGAGCCATGACCAGGCACTGGTCCTGGTGGCCTTGACGCCCGATGATCACCTGCGGGGCCTGGGGGTCGATCTGTTGCTGGAACCCGACAGGGTGACGCCGGACATGGCTTACCTGATCGCCGATCCCCGGGAGCTGGCCGGGCTGGCGCCGCTGGCGGGCGCGGTGCCGCCCCTGGCCCTGGCATTCAGTGTGAAGGAAGCGGTGGTCAAGGCCGTGTCGCCCCGGTTGCAGGATTACCTGGATTTCAGGGATATCCGCCTGTCAGGTCGCGGCGGGCAGTTGGAAGCGGTTATCATGTCCGGCGGACTTGGCACTCTTCCTGCTACCTGTGATGCACTCTATGAAGAAACCCGCTTCAGGTGTTTTTTTCACCGCCTGGAGCCCAGGGGGCTGGTGACGCTCGCGCTCTGGCTGCACGAGTAAACCGGCACGTTGCACAGCCTTTGTCAGATTCAACCATGGAAAAGAAGCTTCCCCATGAAGCGCAGGGATTTTTGCGCGGCCTTGATGAGATCATCGCCCGCTATCCCGAGCGACCAGCCCTGGCGGGCGATACCCGCCCGGTCACCTATGGGCAATTGCACGGGTGGACGCTGGATATCCAGGCCCGCCTGCAGGCGCAAGGGGTTCGGCCGGGTGACGTCGTAGCGATTCATACCGACTCCCGCGCCGCCGCCATCGCCGCCATCCTGGCGGTCCTCCGCGCGGGCTGCGCTTACCTTCCCCTGGACCCGGTTTACCCATCCGAACGCCTGGACTACATGCTGGGCAATGCGGCGGCGCGGGTATTGGTCACCGATAAGGCCGTGAGTTTTTCATCGGTGGACCGGCAAGTGTTGCTGGACCCCGGATTTCCGGAGACCTTGTCCGCAAGTCCGCCCGCGAATCTGCCTGACAGTGCTGCCCCTGACAGCACCGCCATAGGCCCCGCCAGTGATGCCTACATCATCTACACCTCGGGCTCGACCGGCAGGCCCAAGGGCGTGCGGATGAATCACGGCACGCTCGATAACCTGATCCGCTGGCAGAATGCGCGTTACCCATCCGCTGTGTGTTATCGCACGCTGCAATTCTCTTCTCTCAGTTTCGATGTGTCCTTCCAGGAAATTTTCGCCACGCTGACCCGCGGTGGCTGTTTGTTTCTGGTGAGCCAGGAGACCCGGCAGGATTTCCGTGCCCTCCTGAATGCCATAGACCGGCACCGGATCGAACGGATTTTCCTGCCCTACATCGCCTTGCTGCAATTGTGCCAGTGGGCGCGCCGGTTGACGCTTTTTCCACAATCGCTGCGTGAGGTGATCACGGCGGGCGAGCAACTGGTCATCAGCCGCGATATCCGCGATTTTTTTGCGGCCATCCCCGGTGCCCGCCTTGCCAACCAGTACGGGCCATCGGAATCCCATGTGGTCACCGAATATCTGCTGCCTGATGATGTGACGCAATGGGCCGAGACGCCACCCATCGGCAAACCGATCGATCGCGCGCGGATACTCCTGCTCGATGAACAATGGCAAGCGGTACCGAAGGGGCAGGAGGGTGAAATTTTTATCGCCGGTCCGGTATTGGCCAATGGCTATATCAACAATGCGGAAGAAACATCCCGGCGTTTTGTCGAACTCGCCCTGGCTGGCAAATCCTCCCGCGCCTATCGCACGGGTGACCTGGCGGTCGAGGACGCTGACGGGAATATCCATTACAAGGGGCGCCTCGACAGCCAGGTGAAAATCAGCGGTTACCGCGTGGAACTGAGCGAGGTCGAGGCTAGGCTGCTCCAATCCGCGCAGGTGGCGGAAGCGGCGGTTGCTGTGCAGGAATGGCAGGGTGAACGGCGGCTGGTGGCCTTCGTCAAACCGGTGGCCGATGTGGACTTTTCCCTGCCGGCACTGCGCGCGGCGCTGGAAAAGGCATTACCGGCTTACATGCTGCCCGCTGATTTCCATCAGGTGGATGCCCTGCTGAAAACGCCAACGGGCAAAATCGACCGCAAGAGCATGCTGGCGCGCCTGGCGGAGCAGGCCGGGACAAAACCGCAACACGCCGGTGCATCCCTGGCTGAAACGTTACTGGCGATCATTCGCCGCGAGCTGCAACAGCCCAAGGCCCAGCCCCGCGATAACCTGTTGAATCTGGGCATGACGTCGCTCGGTGCCAATCGTCTGGCGGCGGCCTGTTACGATGAATTGCAATTGAGCGTGGCGCCCTACTGCTTTTTCCAGCACCGCAGCATCCAGTCGCTGCTGGATTCCCTGGTGCGCGAGCAGGCAACCGCCGATTCATCGCCACCGGCGCCGCCAGTGGCGGATGTCCATCAACCCGTGGCCATCATTGGCATGGCGGTCAAGGTACCGGGCGCCGAAGACCTGGCGACCTTTTGGGACAACCTGCTCGCGGGCCGTGAAACCATTCATTTTTTTCCGGATCACCTGCGCGATGGCCGGGTGAATGCCCGCGGCCTGGTGCATGACCCCCTGGGTTTTGACGAGGCATTTTTTGATACCACGCCGCTGGAAGCGCGCTTCATCGATCCCCAGCAGCGTGTACTGCTCGAGCTGGCCTGGCATGCGCTGGAAGATGCGGGTTATGTTCCCGAGGAATTTCCGGGGCGCATCGGTGTGTTCTGCGGCACGGGCAACAACAGCTATTACCTGGAACAGGTGCTCAGGAATCCCACCGAAGTCAGCCGCTACGGTCCCTTGCAGGCGATGATCGCCAACGAAAAGGATTACTGCGCGACGCGCATTGCCTTCAAGCTGAATCTGGTCGGTCCCGCGGTGAGCGTGCACACCGCCTGCTCGACGTCACTGGTCGCCGTGTGCCAGGCGGTGGATGCGCTGCGCAACGGCCAATGTGATATCGCCATCGCCGGTGCGGCATCCGTTACCTTTCCGCAACAGCAGCTTCACCAGCACGAGGAAGGAAGCATCTATACCCGCGACGGCCACACGCGCACCTTTGACAAGGATGCCAGCGGCACGGTGTTCAGCGATGGCGCGGGGCTGGTGGTGCTCAAGCGGCTCGATTACGCGCAGCGCGATGGCGACAGGATCTATGCCGCCATCCAGGGTGTGGCCGTCAACAACGACGGTGCTGACAAGGGCAGTTTTTCCGCGCCCAGTGTCGACGGGCAAAAACGTGTGATCCTGGCTGCGCAACAGAATGCCGGCATCGAGCCGGATCAATTGGGGTATATCGAAGCCCATGGCACGGCCACGCCGCTTGGCGATCCGATCGAGGTGGCTGCGCTCACCGCGGCGTTCCGCGTTCATTCCGGGCGTAAAACTTTTTGCCGCCTGGGATCGATCAAAAGCAACCTCGGGCACTTGACGGCCGCGGCGGGTGTGGTGGGGCTGATCAAATCAGCCTTGTCCGTTTATAAGGGGCAGGTGCCGCCAACCATCAACTTCACCGATCCCAATCCTGAACTCCATCTGGATGAGAGTCCCTTTGTGATTGCCGATAGCGCCTGGACCTGGGATGTGCCTGTGGCACAGCGCCGTGCCGGGGTGAGTTCTTTCGGTATCGGGGGCACCAACGCCCATGTGGTGCTCGGTGGTGTGACGCGAGCACCATTACCAGAGATGTCACTGCCCCGCTGGCTGCCCTTGTGTTTCAGCGCTCATTCATTGGCGGCGTTGACGCAGCGCCTGGCCGATGATGCGCAATGGCTGGAACGTCACCCGGATACAGACACCACTTTGCTGGCGGCCTGGTTACTGCGGCATCGCGCGCAACTGCCCTGGCGTAAAGCCCTGGTGCTGGATGGCAGCCGGCCGCTGCCGCAGCAGTTGATGTCAGGTGAGCCGGTCGAGCCGCAACGTGTCGATACCATCGTGTTTGCATTTCCCGGCCAGGGCAGTCAGCTCAGTGGCATGGGGCTCGGCCTCTATCGACATCACGCAGGTTTTCGCCGTGCGCTCGATGCGTGCGCCGATATTTTGCGCGCGGATCACCAGGTGGATTTGCTGGCACTCCTGCAAGCGGATGCTGAACAACTGCACCAGACCGCCAATACACAGATCGCGCTTTTCTGCGTGGCCTATGCGCTGACGGAAACCTTGGCGGAATTGGGCATACGCCCCCAGGCAGCCATAGGCCACAGCATCGGCGAACTGGCGGCGGCGTCCCTGGCGGGTGTCTTTGACCTGCCGACGGCGATTCGCCTCGTCTTGACGCGCGGCCGCGTCATGCAGGCCCAGCCGCCGGGCGCCATGCTGGCGGTGCGTCAGGATGCCGCGAGCCTTGCACCTTATCTGGAGGCTTACCCGGATGGTGCGGTGGTAATCGCCGCCCGGAATACACCCGATGCCTGCACCCTGGCGGGCGACAGCGACACCATTGCTACCGTGCAGCAGCAGCTCAAGGCAGCGGGTATTTCCAGCAAGGCACTGGACACATCCCATGCGTTCCATTCCCCCGCCATGGACGACGCGAAAGCGGCGTTCGCGCGGCAGCTGGCCGATGTGCGCCTGCAACCGCCGCAGGTGCCGTTCATTTCCTGTGTGACCGGTGACTGGATCACGCCCGAACAGGCGACGGATATCCATTACTGGGCCGATCAATTGCGCCAGCCGGTGGCGTTTGCCCAGGGCATCGGCAAACTGGCCGCGTTCGATCATGTACTGGTGATCGAGTGCGGTCCGCAACGCGTTGTCTCGGGCATGATCCAGCAAACGCTGAGCGACAAGGATGACCTGCACCTGGTGCCGCTATTGGCGCTGGCTGGCCAGGAGGCGCGCGAGCTGCGCGGTTTCAGCCAGGCGCTGGGCCGTTTGTGGGAGTTGGGCCTGCCGCTGGATTGGCCGGAATTGCCATCCCTGAATACGCGGCTTGAATCCTTGCCGCGCTATCCGTTTCAACACAAAACCCATGTCATCGAAGCCGCGCCCCTGGCGTCGATACCCAATCCGCGGCCAGCGACTGTTCCGGCAGCCGCTCCGATTCCTGTTCAGGCAATGACGAAGACTTCTATGAAAGATTCCGTGATCACTCACTTGAAGGCGATGTTTTCCGACCTTTCCGGCATGGACCTCGCAGGTGCCGATCCCGATGCCCGTTTTTTTGAACTGGGCCTGGATTCCCTGCTGCTGACCCAGTCGGCTGCACGGGTGAAAAAAACCTTCAATATTCCGGTAAGTTTCAAGCAACTGCTCAACGATTACGGCAGCCTCAACAGCCTTGCCGGTTATCTGCTGGCCCAGGGCTATTCTGTTGCGGCACTGGCGGTCGTTCCTGCGACCCAACCCCAGGTGGTTGTACCGGATGCTGTTGCCCTTGTGCCAGGTTTTTCGTCCATGGCGGTGCAGGTGGGAGGACAGGCAGGCGGACAGGTGGAAGGGCAGGCGGGATTGATCGGGTTGTTGCAGCAGCAGATGCAGCTCCTGCAAAACCAGTTGGCCTTGCTGGCCGGCTATCAAGCCGTTCAGGGACAGGTGGCTGTCACAGCGCCCGCAACAATGGCAGCTGCCGCGCCTGCGGTGATCAAGCCCTTTGGCGCCGGCACGCGCATCAATATCAAGCGCAGCAACGAGATGACCGAAACCCAGAAACAGCATCTGGCTGCGCTGGGCGAGCGTTACAACGATAAATTTAAAAGCTCCAAAGCCTTCGCGCAGGCCAATCGCCAACACCTGGCGGACCCGCGTGTGGTATCCGGCTTCCGTAATCCGCTCAAGGAGTTGATCTATCCCATCGTGGTTACCCGGTCCGAAGGCGCTTACCTGTGGGAGCTGGACGGTTCGCGCCTGGTGGATATCACCTGCGGTTTTGGCTCGAATTTTTTTGGCAACGGCGCGCCTTTTATCAAGGAGGCGGTGGCCCGGCAACTGGAAACGGGCTATGAAATAGGCCCGCAACATCCCCTGGTGGCCGAGGCGGCACAATTGTTTTGTGAGATTACCGGCAATGAGCGGGTGGCCTTCTGCAACACGGGATCGGAAGCCGTGCTGGGCGCGATACGCCTGGCGCGTACGGTAACCGCGAAAGAAAAAATCGTCATTTTTGAAAATGACTACCACGGCATCAACGACGAGGTGATCGTCACCCGGTCCAGCAGCGGATTTTCCGCGCCGGCCGCGGCGGGCATTCCCGACGCGGCGGTGGAAAATGTCATCGTGCTGGATTACGGGGATGAAAAATCCCTCGATTACATCCGTGAGCACGCGGACCAGATTGCCGGCCTGCTGGTGGAGCCGGTACAAAGCCGCTACCCTGAGCTGCAACCCAGGGAGTTTTTGCGCAAGGTGCGCCAGTTGTGCAGTGAAAAGAATATCGCGTTGATTTTTGATGAGGTCATCACCGGTTTCCGTATCGATCCGCGCGGTGCCCAGGGTTATTACCAGGTCGATGCGGATATCTGCACCTACGGAAAAATTGTGGGCGGCGGCATGCCCATCGGTGTGATTTCCGGCAAGGCGGACTACCTGGATGCGCTCGACGGCGGCTATTGGCAATACGGTGATGATTCCGCGCCGGAAGTGGGCGTGACCTATTTTGCCGGTACCTTTGTACGTCATCCGCTGGCATTGGCGGCGGCCGTGGCGGTGCTGCGCAAGCTGAAGGAGGAACCCGGTATCCAGGCCTGGCTCAACGCCCGCGCCGACCACATGATGGCCGAGATCAATGACTACGCCGCGCTGGTGGGCGCGCCGGTCAAGATCGCCAACTGCGGCAGCATGTGCAAGATCAAGATTCCCCAGGACATTCCCTACGAAGAACTGATCTACGTGCTGCTGCGGGAAAAGGGCGTGCACGTCTGGGATGCGCGCCCCACCTTCATCACCACCGCGCACAGCGACGAGGATATCGCCTTTGTCGTCAAGGCCTTCAAGGAAGCCATGGACGAGATGCTGGCGATGGAATTTTTTCCGCGCGCGGACAGCCGGACGACCCATGCGTCCCCGGCGGTTCCCGCGCCTGCGTCGCCACAACAGCCGCCAGTCCCCGGCGCGCGCCTGGGACGCGATGAATCCGGGCGTGCAACCTGGTACGTGCCCTCGGCGGCTGATCCCACGCGTTATGAAAAGTGGCAGGGTTGATGCGGCATGGATCAACTTAGCTCAACGGCACATGACGCCGCGTCTCACGATCCCTTTGCTTTCGGGGAACTGGAGTCCGCGGTGGAAACCACCGAATCCCAGCGCGAGGTGTGGCTGGGTTCCCAGTTCGGCGACGATGCCAGCTGCGCCTTCAATGAGTCCATCACCCTCCGCTTTCGCGGTTACCTGGATGTGGCGGCATTGGAGCTGGCGTTGGCGGACCTGGTGCAACGCCATGAATCCGTGCGCGGCTGCTTCAGCGCGGATGGACGCGAGATGGTGTTCTATAGTAATCGCGCCATGCCGCTCGTTCACCACGACCTCAGTGATCGCAGCGCTGAAGTGGCACAGGCCGCGCTGGATGGTTTGATCGCGGCGGCGGTGACAACGCCCTTCGATTTATCCGCTGGCCCACTGGCCCGCTTCGATCTCGTCAGGCTGGCACTGGATGACCAGTGTTTGATGCTGACACTGCATCATTCGGTGTGCGATGGCTGGTCATTGGCGGTGCTGGCCCATGAACTGGGTGAACTTTACAACGCCCGCCGCCAGGGTGCGGCTCACCACCTGCCACCAGCGCCCTCGTTCATTCGCTACGCCAATTGGGAACGGGGCGAAGACACCGCCGAACTGCGTGCGCAGAGCCTGGATTACTGGGTGAAAAAATACGCGCGCGGCGCGCCGGGACTGGAATTGCCGCTGGACAATCCGCGCCCCAGGGAACGCAGTTTTGCCGCGCATCGCCTGGATACGCCACTGCCCATGCCGTTGATTGCGCAATTGAAGCAAGCGGGCGCGGCCCGGGGCGCGACGCTGGTCAGCGGACTCATGGCCGGTTTCGCGGCTTACCTGCAACGGATTTCCGCGTGTGACGACATGGTGCTGGGTGTGCCCTTTGCCGGCCAGATCGCCATCGAGGAACCGGAACTGGTGGGTCACTGCGTCAATATCATTCCCGTTTATCTGCGCTTTCCCGCGGGGCAGACGTTCAACCAATTGGTGGCGCAGGTGCAGGAGCAAATGCTGGAAGCCTTCGAGCACCAGCACCTGACCTATGGCACCCTGTTGCAGCGTATCGAGGTGGACCGCACGCCGGGCAAGCCGCCGCTGGTGTCGGTGGTATTCAACCTGGATCAGCAGAATGATCTCAGCCAGGCGTTTGAAGGCTTGCAGGTCGAGGTGACCAGCAACCCGCGCCAGTTTGAGAACTTCGATATCAACCTCAACATCACCCTGTCCCATCGCGCGGCGGTGATGGAGTGCACGTTCAATACGCGGCTCTGGCGATTGCCGACCATGGAGCGGCGGATGGCGGAGTTGCAGGCGTTTTATGCCGCGCTCCTGCGCTCGCCGGATCAACCCCTGGCGGATGCCGATCTGTTGCTGGGGGAGGATCGGCGCGCGATCCTCGAATCCTGGGACGTCAGCCACCGTGATTATCCACTGGCGGCATCCAGCCTGCATGGATTGGTGGAAAAGGCCGTTGACCGCTTCGTGGCGCGGACGGCGATCCGCATCGATGAGAAAAGCCTCAGCTATGGTGAACTCGACGAGGCGGCCAATCGCCTGGCGCACTGGTTGTTGCGGCGGGGCGTGGGACGCGACGTGATCGTGCCTATCATGATGGACCGCTCGCTGGAGATGATGATCGCCATCAATGGCATCCTCAAGGCGGGCGGCGCTTACCTGCCGCTGGACCCCGAGCATCCGCTGGACCGCATCGCGTATATCCTGGAGGAATCGGACGCTCGCCTGGTGCTGACGCAGGCGCATCACCGCAAGGCATTGCCCGATAACCTGCCGGTGTTCGCACTGGACGGGATGACCGCCGAACTGGCTGATGAATCGCCAGCGCGGCCCGATGTGGTGATCGCACCGGAACAACTGGCCTATGTCATTTACACCTCAGGCTCCACCGGCCGTCCCAAGGGCGTGATGATCGAACACCAGGCCATCTGCTCGCAGATATTCTGGCTGGATGAAACCCTCGGGCTCAAACCCGACGACAGGGCCGTGCAGAAAACGCCTTACACCTTCGACGTGTCCCTGTGGGAACTTTTTTTACCGCTGATGTCCGGCAGCCTGCTGGTGCTGGCCAAACCGGGAGGCCACAAGGAAACGGGTTACCTGATCGACCTGATCAACCGCGAGCGCCTGACCCATATTCATTTTGTGCCGTCCATGCTGTACCTGTTTTTACAGGAAGCCAGCAAGGCGCGCTGCCCGACACTGACCTGCGTCATCCTGAGTGGCGAGGCGGTGACGAAGGACCTCGAAAACCGTTTTACCCAGGCATTCCCTGGCGTCGCCTGCTGGAATCTCTATGGCCCCACGGAGGCCGCGGTGCATGCGAGTTACTGGCTCTGTTGCCAGGACAACACGCACAACACTGTGCCCATCGGTTTTCCCGTGGCGAATACCCGGCTCTATGTGGTGGATGATCATTTGCGTTTGCAGCCGCCGGGTATTCCGGGCGAACTGCTGATTGCCGGTATCCAGACCGCGCGCGGTTACCTCAACCGTCCGGACCTGACGGAGCAGCGTTTTATCCGCGATCCTTTCGTAGATGAATATCCGCAGCGCGCTTACCGTACCGGCGATCTCGTGCGTCTGCTGGATGATGGCGCCATCGAGTATCTGGGGCGCAACGATTTCCAGGTGAAGCTGCGCGGCCTGCGTATCGAACTGGGTGAGATTGAAAACCGCCTGCAAACCTTTCCCGATGTCCATCAGTCGGTTGTCATCGTGCGGGAGGACCGTGCCCAGGATCAGCGGCTGGTAGCTTATCTGATGCTCAGGGACGGTGGCCAACTGGATGTGGCCGCACTGAAAAAACACCTGCAACAGACCTTGCCGGATTACATGGTGCCGCAGCATGTGGTGGTGCTCGATGAGCTGCCGCTCACGTCCAGCGGCAAGGTCGACCGCAAAGCCCTTCCCGCGCCCCAGGTGGGTGAGGTGAGTGATGTGGACCTGGTGTTGCCATCGGGTGTCGTGGAAGAGCAGTTGCTGGTTCTCTGGCGGGATATTCTCGGGCTCGAAAAACTCGGCATCACCCAGGATTTTTTTGAGCTGGGCGGACACTCGCTGCTGGGCACGCAGATGCTGGCGCGCATTCGCCAGCAGTTTGGCGTGAGCCTGGGACTGCGCAAATTATTTGAAGCGCCGAGCATCCGCCAGCTGGCGGCATTGATCGAGGCGGAAACCCGGTCCGGCGTGCGCCAGGAAAGCATCGAGCCGCGTCCCGCCGGTGAACCGGCGGTGGCGTCCTCCCAGCAGCAGCGTGTCTGGTACCTGGAGCAGATAGAGCCGGATTCCTTCGCCTACAATTTGCCAGCCGCTTTTCGCCTGCGCGGCAGTTTGTCGGTAATAGCCTTGCAGCAGGCCATGGACAGTTTGCCGCAACGGCACGAACTCCTGCGCGCCCGTTTCCAAACGGGTGATGAGGGTTTGCAATTGCATTTTTGCGAACGCCTGCCGCTGGATATGACGCCTGCACCGCTCTCCAGTTTTGGTGTGGACGATATCGAAGGGCTCAAGCAGGCCCTGCGGCAAAAAGCGGCCACGCCATTCGATACGACGCGCGGCCCGCTGTTCACTGCGCAACTCATCCAGCTGGGCGAAGATGATCACCTGTTGTTTCTATTGATACACCATCTGGTATTCGATGGCTGGTCCTTCGATTTGCTGCTCAAGGAAATCTGCGCGCTCTACAACGCCTTTGCCAAGGGTGAACCCGATCCCCTGCCGCCCTTGCCGATCCAGTACGCGGACTATGCCTGGTGGCAAAAATCCTGGCTGCAAAGTGACGCGGTGCAGAAGCAACTGGATTACTGGACACGCCAACTCGGCGGTACCTTGCCGGTATTGGAATTGCCGTTGGACAAGGAGCGCCCGCCCCAGCAGCCGCACCTGGCCGGTGGAATCAATTTCCGTTTTGAGGAAACTCTCGTCCAGCAACTGGAAGACCTGGGCAACCGCCACGGCTGCTCGGTGTTCATGGTGATCATCGGACTCTACACCCTGCTGATGTATCGTTACAGCCGGCAGGACGACATCCTGATCGGCCTGCCGGTGTCCACGCGCAATCAGGTGGATATCAACAATCTGCTCGGGCCCTTCGTCAACCGCCTGGTGTGCCGTTTCCGCATTCAACCGGACAAACCCTTTGCGCACTGGCTGGCGGATGTGAAAAAAACCGCACTGGAAGCCTTCGATAATCAGGACACCCAATTCGAAACCCTGGTGCACACGCTCAACCCGCCGCGCGACGCGGCGCGGCCGCCGCTGGTGCAGACGCTGCTCAGTTATCAGGACGTGCGCAACCGCACCGACCAGATGGACGGGATCCAGCGCTCGCAGATCGACATCGAGCGCATGGGCGTGCAGACCGACCTGGATGTGTGGCTCAAGCGTCAGCTCAAGGGCATCGAAGGTGGCATGGAGTTTCCCGAGGCGCTTTTCCACACCGCGACGGTGGAATCCTTTGCCCATGCCTTGATTGCCCTGGCGGAAGCCGTGGTGCGCCAACCCGATACCAGTCTTGCGCGCCTGGCCGCTGCCGATGCGGCTGAGCAACAGCGGCTTGCCGCCTGGAACGATACCCGGCGCGAATTTACCGGGTCCCGGAATCTGATGGAGGCCTGGCAGCACGTCAGCAATGGCCGCGCCGCGCAGTTGGCGGTGAATGGACCCGATGGTGATTACACCTATGCGGAACTCGACACGCGCAGCCATCAGCTGGCCGCTTGGCTGCATAGCCAGGGCGTGACGGCGGGTGAGGTGCTGGGTGTGTGCCTGACACGGTCGCGGGATGTCCCGGCGCTGCTGCTGGCGCTCTGGCGCCTGGGTGCGGTGTACCTGCCGATTGATCCCGAACACCCCGCCGGGCGTGTGGCCGCGATGCTGGATCGCGCCGGTGTGCAACGGATCGTCAGCCAGGCATCGGCAACGCGCGCGCTTGATGGGTTCGCTGGGCAGATGCTGTTGCTGGACAGCGCCGCGACGGGCGATGCCGTGGCGCCATTGCCTTCCGTGGTCATCAACCCGGACACGCCGGCCTATCTGATGTTCACATCCGGTTCCACGGGAGTGCCCAAGGGTGTGGAAGTCAGTCACGGTGCGCTGCACAACCTGCTGCGCGCCTTTCTCGACGGGCCGGGATTGCCGCCGGACGCGCGCTGGCTCGCAGTGACCACGCTGACCTTCGATATTTCCCTGCTGGAACTGCTCCTGCCGTTGCTGGCGGGTGCGCAACTGGTGATCGCCAGTGAACATCAGTGCCAGGATGCCCAGGCACTGAAGCAATTGATCGACGCCCGCCAGATCAATACGCTCCAGGCAACGCCGGCGACCTGGCGGATGCTGCTCAACAATCATTGGCAGCCTGCGCCGGACTTTCGCGCATTCTGCGGTGGCGAAAGCCTGCCCCGCGACCTGGCCGATGACCTCCTGTCGGGGGGAGTGGCGTTGTGGAATCTTTACGGCCCGACGGAAGCCTGCATCTGGACGACCAGCTACCGGGTGGAACCGTCCGCCGGGGATGACTTGCCCGTGGTATCCATCGGCAGACCCCTGGCCAACACCGCCTGCCATATTCTGGATGCGCAATTGCAGCCCCTGCCATGGGGTGTCTATGGCGAGCTGTACATCAGCGGCGCGGGGCTGGCTGCCGGTTACTACCGCGACCCGGAACAGACCCGCGAGCGTTTTGTGCAAACGGCGGAAGGGTTGCGGCTCTACCGTACCGGCGACCTGGTGCGCTGGACGCGCGATGGGCAATTACAATTCAAGCAGCGCATCGACAACCAGATCAAGCTGCGTGGTTTCCGCATCGAACCGGAAGATATCGAGACCCAGCTGCGCCGCCATCCCGCGGTGCAGGATTGCGTGGTGGTGCTGCAGGAACTGGGGCCCGACGATCACCGGCTGACAGCGTTTATCGTGTATGCCACCCGGCAGCGCCCCACGCATTCCGACTTGCGGCAACACCTGCGCGCGTCACTGCCAGCCTATATGATCCCGCAGCAATTCAGCCCGCTGGATGCGCTGCCGCTCAATGTGTCCGGCAAGGTGGACCGCAAGGCACTGTCGCAGCCTGTGCACCAGGTGGTCAGCCGCGGCCTCGTGCCACCGGGGACTGAAACGGAAAAGGGCCTCGCGGCACTTTGGGCGGCCAACCTGAAGCGCGAATCCATCAGCATCGACAGCCAGTTCTTTGATATCGGCGGTCATTCGCTGCTGGCGCTCAAAACGATCATGGATATGGAAAAGGGCTTTGGTGTACGCTTTTCTCCCCAGGACATGTGGACCAATACCCTGGAACAACTGGCTGCGCGTATCGACAAGCAACTGGCGGCACAGGGGGGGCAGACGCAGCCTGTACCCGCCGCAACCCGGGACCAGGCGAAAGGCCTCGGTGCCTGGCTGCGCGACAAACTCGGACTCGGCCGCTGAGCGGTCGGGTCCGGGACAATAACAGCAAGGGGAGCGAGGCTTGGATATTTTTTATTTTGGCCCCTCGGCGGCGTCGCTGCTGGGGTGTTACCACCCACCGCAACAACTCTCCCGGCACGAGGGCGTCGTCCTGTGCAATCCTTTTGGGCAGGAATACCTGCGCGCCCACCGCTCCTTGCGCCGGTTGGCGGAGAGCCTGGCTGAACAGGGCTACGCGGTCTTGCGCTTCGATTATCGCGGCACCGGCGATTCGGCGGGCGACATGGCGGGCGTGACCGCAGATGATTGGGTGGCGGATATTCAACTCGCCGTGCGGGAGTTGATGGATGTAGCCGCGGTGTCACGTGTATCCCTGGTTGGCCTGCGCCTGGGCGCGCTGCTGGCGGCACAGGCAGCGCGCCATATTCCCGCGGTCTCGCGCCTGCTGTTGTGGGACCCGATCGTCAGTGGTCACCGCTATGTGGATGAGATCCAGCATGAAATCGCCGGTGTCAGCCAGCTTGGCGCCCGTGCCAATTTCGTTGCGCCCGATGGCGCGATCTATTTCAACGGTTTTGTCATGCCCCGGTCTTTTCAGGACTCGCTGATGCCGCTGAACCTCGCTGGTCTTGATGGCCTGGAACGATTGGCCGTGGCGCAGATGGTCTCCCATCACTCGGATGACTTTGCGCAATTGGAGACCTGGTTGCGCCGCCTGCCGCGCTTTCATTACCAGTTCGCGGAAGCGCCCCATGACTGGAACTACGTGGACCACGTGGGCGGTATCCTCTGGCCCCGTCCCATCCTTGCCGCCATCGACGATTATTTTTCTGTGAAAGACCTATGAGCATGCACGAGCGCGCCCTGGCCATCGGCCATCCCAGCCCCCTGATCGGCATCCTGACGGAGGACCTGTCCGCGCCGCCGTCCGACACCGCTGTGTTGCTGCTCAATTCGGGCGTGATTCACCGGGTGGGTTCCTGCCGCCTGTCGGTCAATCTCGCCAGGGCCATCACCCGGGAAACCGAACTGCCCTGCCTGCGGTTCGATTTTTCCGGCGTGGGTGACAGTGAAGCGCGCCGCGGCACCCTGACCGCCGCGGAAGCGGCTGTCGATGAGGTTCAGGAGGCCATGGATTTTTTGCGTGATGAGCTGGGCGTAAGGCATTTTGTGCTTTATGGTCTCTGCTCCGGGGCTTACGCCTCGTTCAATACCGCGCTGCGCGATGAACGGGTGATCGGTATCGCGCAGATAGATGGTTATTGCTACATGAGTGTGAAGAGTTATTGGCACCACTACGCGCCGCGGTTGTTCTCGCTCTCGCGCTGGTCGAATTTTCTCAAGCGCCGCCTGGGGTTGCAAAAATCCGCGGTGCGCTCGCCCATGGCGCCATCTGAACAGGGTTTTTTTGAAGTACCCAATTTCGGCAATTTCCCACCGCGTGATCAGGTGACCAAGGGCTTCGATACCCTGGCCAAACGCGGCCTGTGGTTTTTCAATGTGTTTTGCGGTGGCGAGCATTACAACTACGCGGAACAGTTTCGCGATTGTTTCAGCCGCGTCGAGTTCGGCGAGCGGCTGAGCCTGCATTACCTGCCCGATACCTCCCACATACTGGCCGAACCTGCCGAACAGGCGCGGGTGGTATCGGCCATGGTCGCCTGGATCAAGACAGTCGTGCAGAAAGCGCCCCGCTGAGCGGACACGGCATCCTGGAAAAAATGTCAGGCAGCTGTCGATTGGGGCATTGGCTGTCCGACTAAGGGATAACCACAACACAGGAGCCACGGTTATGATCAGTACCAACCCCTATCTCAACTTCCAGGGCAACACCGAAACCGCCTTCCGTTTTTACCGCGAAGTCTTTGGCGGCGATTTCATCAGCCTGGTCCGTTTTCGTGACCTGGGCGACGACATGGGCGTGGATGCCACCGAACAGGACAAGATCGCGCACATCGCCTTGCCACTGGGTCCGCACAACCTGCTGATGGCGACGGATGTCGTCGGCTCCTGGGGCCGCAATCACACCCAGGGCAACAATTTCTACATCAATCTGGAAGTGGAATCCATCGCCGAGGGTGAACGGCTGTTTGCCGGCTTGAGCCAGGGCGGCACGGCTGAGATGCCCTTGCAGGAGACGGAATGGGCCGAGCGCTACGGTTGCGTCGTCGATCAGTTCGGTGTGCAGTGGATGGTGAATTTTACCGGCAGCAAAACCTTCGGCTGAGGCCATCGCCAGTAAAGCACGGATGGGATATTGACAGGTCAAAAAATAGGCTTATGATGCGCGGCCCAACGATGTCACTGACCTGTCACAGGAGGCAAGACCATGGGCAGTAAAAAGCCTGGACGTAACGGTCATGCCTGTCACCCGATGATGCGCAAGGGTGGCGTGCATGAAAAATCCCGCGGCGCTGAACGTACAGCGGCCAAGCGACGCACGGACAAACAAGTCCGCGAGTGGCTTGGCCGCTCTGCTATCCGGCAGCCATCCATGACTGCCGCGTGATCATCGTTGTCACCGGCGTGCGCCGGTGACATGCCTCTTCCTGCTCCCGATCAGCTTTTCCACTTGATATTACAGCCCAGGCTTGGCACTTGTTCATTACTGACAGGTTTGCCTGCCAACAAAGCATCCAGCGCGGCGCGCAGGTCTTTACCCGTCACGGGTACGTCATTACCCGGGCGGGAGCCATCGAACTGGCCGCGGTAGACCAGCTTTAGGTCGCCGTCATATAAAAAGAAATCCGGCGTGCAGGCGGCGTCATAGGCTTTGGCCACGGCCTGGGTCTCGTCGTACAGATAGGCGAAACCGAGATTCAATTCAGGCATTTTTTCCGGGGCATCGTCAGGGTATTGCACCGCATCGTTGGAACTGATGGCCACCAGGCCTATGTCGCTGGCGTTGTAGTCGCGGCCCAGGTCGCGCAGCCCTTGCAGCAGGTGCTTGACGAAGGGGCAGTGGTTGCAGATGAACATCACCAGCAATCCCCTGGGTTTGCGCAGCTGGTCGCGGCTCAGGGTGTTGCCGGCCGCGGGTTCCGGCAGGGAAAAATCCGGTGCGCTGCTGCCCAGCGCCACCATGGTGGAGGGTGTGCGTGCCATTGTCTGATCCTCACTTGAAGCGGATGAAGGGAGAGCTTTCTCCGACCCAGTAGCGTTTGCTGTTGCCGGCTTTGCCGTATTCCACTTTCAGGCCGGCATGGCCGTAGCCCTGGTAGTAGTTGAGCTGGAATTCGTGCTGACCCTCGGTCAGGTGGATATTGCAGAGTTGCGACGCCAGCCCGCGCGCGCTGGGGTAGCGGCAGATTTCCTTGCCGCTGATGTTGAGGATGAATCCATCATCGCTGGCAACGTAGAACACATAGTTGCCGGTTTCCTTCACGGTGAACGGCGCGTTGACGTCCACAAAAAAATCCGTGCCGTAACCCACATCGCCCAGCTTGGGGTGCATGAAGCGGGATTTTTCTGCAAAGTTCAGGATATCCACCTTGACCTGCTTGGTGGTGGAGATATCCCTCGTCTGGCTGATATTGGTGATGCCGGATTGGTTCTTGCTGATGACCAGGGTCAGCACCGGGTCCACCCGCACAGGGATGAGGCGGTAGACGATGGCCGCCGCCACGAGTATCAGCAGGATCGAGAAGAGCGTGTTTTTATCGAGGTTAAGCTTGCTCATCAGCGGATAACCTCCAGGCGCCAGAATTTAAACCATTCGCGCAGCTCGAACTGTTCAGCCGTGATGGGGATGCTGTAGGTCAGTGGCGAGAAGAACGCGAACACCGCCACGACCAGCAAGGCAAACGCACCCGCGTTGATCAGGGTATGTTTATTCCCGGCAATGATCTCGTCGCGGTAAATATAATTGAACACCAGCGCCATATTGATGATGGCGAAGAGCAGCGGCACCAGGTAGTGGTAGAGGTACATCACCCGCTCTATCTGCAACATGGTGACCATGTAGCACACATAAAGTGAGGTAAAGGCGCAGATCCACAGGAACAACCGCTGGTCCTTTTCCCGGTTGCCATATACAAAGCGGCTGATGATCAGACCGCAGGACAGGACGATGCCCAGCAGCGCCGAGAACCACACGATCGGGTTGCCCAGCAGGTAGGTGTAGTTGGTTTTGACGATGCCGTTGTCGTAGGTGTCCTTGCCCCAGCGGTAGCTGATGGTCTTGGTGCCCAGTGGCCAGCCCATGACGTGGCTGCCGTTTTCGCCCGGCTTGCACACATCCAGGCGCGGCACGCCGTCGGCGTATTCGCTCATGTAGCGCCAGTGGTCTTTCATGCCGGCGACGAACGCGCGCGGGGTGAAGGTTTCGCCCTGGCGGATCAGGTGCAGGTATTCGGGCGAGGCTTTATAGGTGCGGTTGTTGGCGATTTCGGAACCCATGCCGATATGGATGTAGAAAATCCCGAGAAATACCGCCACCGCCGGCAGCGTGCCGGCGGGTACCGCGGTAGCCAAGCGTTTGAGCAGTTCCACCAGGCGCCAGTTTTTGATGTTGTCCCACTGATCGACGCCGAAAAGCATCACCATCAGCAGCAGCAGTATGGCGCCATTGACCTTGACGACGGTGGCCAGCCCGATCCACACGCTGAGTATGGCGTAGTGGCGCAGCAGGATGCGGGAGTTATCGTTGATGACGCGCACAAAATAATAGAGCGCGCCGAGAATGAAAAAAAACTGAATGCCTTCGAGCATGGCCGCGCGTGAATGCACAACCAGGGCGTTGTCGAAAATCAGCGGCGTGCAGAAGGCGGCCGCCACCAGCCGGTGGCGAATGATGCGCACCAGGATGCCATAGAGGAACAGCACCGAAAACGCCATCATGAAAACCGACGGCAAACGGAATCCCCAAAAGGCGAAGCCCTGGGGCACATCGTTGCCGGTGACATAGTCGGTGCGGTTGAAGGCGGATTTGTCCAGCTCGCTGTTGGAGCCGGTGACGTATTCACCCAGCGCCATCAGCATCTTGCCCAGGGGCGGGTGGGGTTCCATGTACATGACGCCGTCGAGGTGCTTCTGCGCCGAGGCGATGTGATAGTTCTCATCCCAGAAGAGGGAGTTGGGAACGCCGTAGTTGATGCCATAGGCCAGCACTGCGGCAAGGAGCAGACCGGCCGGATAGAGCCAGGGTTGATGTTTTTTTATGAGATGCAGCATATCGGTCTCGCCGTTCGATCAGTTGCGCCACCCTGGGGATGGCGCACGCTTGGGTGTTTATCGTTTTTTGGTTTTTTTCAGGCCCTTGCCTGTGGCTGCCCAGTAGATGCCGCCGTAGAGATGTTCCAGGAACAGCGGGTCCACGTAAGACGAGCCCATGTGGCCGAGGGCGGTGTAGAAGGCGCGGCCGCCATCATACTCGTGATACCAGGCGATGGGATGGAATTTACCCATGCCCTTGCCCACTTTTTCACCCCAGGCGACGTTGGGATCGTAGGTGCTTTCATCCACCGCCAGGATGTAGTTGAGGCCCTTGATGCGCTCGCCGGTGAACTCATACCACTCCTCGGTCCAGAGGAAACGGTCGGGCATGCGCTCCAGGCCGGGGAAGCTGCGGTCCAGCACCAGCAGCTCGCCGGTCTGGATGACCGGGTGTATGTGGAAGGTGCGGCCTACCATCTTGGTGTACCAATCCCAGTCGTACTCGGTGTCGGAGGCGCTGTGAATGCCCACAAACCCCTTGCCGGACTGGATGAACCTTTCCATGGCGGCCTGCTGCTCGTCATTGAGGATGTCGCCGGTGGTGTTGAGGAAAATAATGGCCTGGTATTGTTGCAGGCGCTGGTCGTTGAACACGGCGGAGTCTTCATGCCAGTCCAGGGCAAAGTGGTGGAACTGGGCCATCTTGCGCATGGCCGTCACGCCCTCGTTGATGGATTCGTGGTGAAAGCCGACTGTCTTGGTGAACAACAGCACCTTGAATTGCTGGGCATGGGCGGGAAAGCAGAGGCTGGCCAGCAGACCGATAAGTGCCAGGGTCATCTTTTTCATGGGACATATCTCGCGGTTGTTGTGTTATTGGTGTCTTGTGTTGGCGTTCCCTGATGATCCGCAGGGCGCGCCGCCGCCAATCTTGCCCTGTTATGGCAGGGCAGGCAAATCGCCGGTGGGTTTGCACGGCCGTGGTTCCGGGTGCAGAATCCGCCGGTCAGGTATTTCCGGCCCCAACCAAGGAGTGTTTCCATGACCGTCCCCGCGTTGCCCAGGCACCTCATGTTATTTGTCGCGCTGTTGCAGGGGTTGGCGCTCCTGCTGCTGCACCAGGCGCTGGAACTGCGCTTCTGGCCCCAGGGACAGCCCCAGTGGCTGTTCGCGTTTTACGCTTTCGCACTGACAGCGCCGACGTTGCTGCTGCTGGCGCTGGAGGAGGGCAGAATCCGCAGGCTTATCACCTGGATTCTGCCGTTCAGCCTGCTGGTGGCCTTGCTGGGGTTTTATCTCGGCTGGCAGGCCACCCCGCCTGACAAGGTGCCGGTCAGCAGCCTGCTCTGGGCCATGGTGGGCGCCCTGAGCATCGCTGGCTTCATCGCGCTGATCTATTGTCAGTCGCTGGTGGCGGGGGAGCCCCTGAGCTACAGCCGCCTGTTCCGCTATTCCTGGCGCAATTTCCTGACTTTGGGACTGGCATTGCTGTTCGCCCTCTGTGTCTGGGGTCTGTTGATGCTCTGGGCCTGGCTGTTCCGTGCCATCCAGGTTCACTTTTTTTACGATCTGTTTACCGAACCCTGGTTCTACTACCCAGCGCTTGCACTGGCCCAAGGGTTTGGCGTCATCATTTTCCGCAGCCAGGAGCGGGTGATAGACACCATCACCCGCATACAGCAGGCACTGATGAAATTCCTGCTGGTGCTGCTGGTGTTTGTTGCCCTGCTGTTCGCGGCGGCGCTGCCGTTTACCGGCCTGGAACCCCTGTGGGAAACCAAGTCCGGCAGCAGCCTGATCCTGTGGCTGCAGGCGCTGATGCTGTTTTTTGTCAATGCCGTCTACCAGGATGAGCCGGACCAGCGCCCCTATCCGCTGTTGCTGCACCGGTTCATCGCCCTGGGGGTCGCCCTGCTGCCGGTGTTCAGCGCCATCGCCTTCTACGGGCTCAGCCTGCGCGTGCAACAGTACGGCTGGACGGTGGGGCGTTGCTGGGGCTTCCTTGTCTGGGCATTGCTGGCGTTGTTTTCACTGGGTTATCTCTGGGGGCTGCTGCGTTTTCGCGACAACTGGCTGTTCTCTGTCAGCCGGATCAACGTGGGCATGGGGCTGATCCTGCTGGCCTTGATGCTCCTGACGGCATCGCCTCTGCTGGATTTCCGCAAGATTGCCGTCGCCAGCCAACTCCAGCGGGTGGAGGCAGGGGTGACGCCGCTGGAGAAACTGGATTTCCAGTATTTCCGCCGCAGCCTGGCCCGGCCCGGTTATCTGGCATTGGAAAATCTGAAGCGGGAGTTTGGTGAAAGCCGCCCGGACATTCTGTTAAAAATTGAAACGGCCTATTACGGCTACCGCGATGTTGATGATATCGATGTGGCGAAAGATATCTTCCTGCGCAATCTCCGGCGGGCCGATGACGATCCTCTGCCCGATGGCCTGGACGAGGCGCTGCACCAATGGGCCCAGGACAACCGCTGGTCCCTGGCGCGAGCCCAGGCCTTTTACTTGCAGCCGGTGGACCTGGATGGGGACGGTGAACAGGATTATCTGCTGGTACAGATCAATGACCGTTATGATCAGGTGTATCTGTTCACGCGGCATCAGCATATCTGGCGCCGTACCCAGATGTCGCAGGTCAATGACCGTGGGGACAGGCAGCCCCTGGAGCCGCTGCTGGAGGCCGGACAGCTGGAACTCGTGCCGCCGCGCTGGCAGTTGTTGAAAATCGGCGATCGGCTATTCCAGCTGCGCGAAGAAGGCTGGCCCGGACAGGCAGTGGATGACTGACCGGCCTGCCTCCGGATGGCGGCGCCTTTCCGGTCGGGCCTGTATCGGATTGCTGGCGGCGGGCGTCCTGATCCTGGCAGCGGCCGCGCTGCAATGGTGGCCCCTGCCGGCCTCGCTCCACCAGGCCGATTACGCCCGGATACTGCTATCGCGCGAGGGTGAGTTGCTGGGAGCCCGCATTGCCCGGGATGAACAGTGGCGTTTCGCGCCTGTGGCGCAGGTGCCCGAGAACTACCGCGAAGCCGTGATCCTGTTCGAGGACCGCCGTTTTTACCGGCATTCCGGCGTGGACCCCCTGGCGGTGGCGCGCGCGGCCCTGGGGAATCTGCGCGATGGCCGCGTCAGCAGTGGCGGCTCCACGCTCAGCATGCAGCTGGCGCGCCTGCTGCGGCAGGCGGATTGGCGCCTGGCCGGGCGGACAGGTGCGCCGCCCCGCTCGTGGGGCAGTAAAGGCCTGGAGGCGTTGAGAGCCCTGCAACTGGAATGGCACTATAGCAAGGACGAGCTGCTGGCGCTCTACGCCAGCCATGCGCCCTTCGGTGGCAATATCGTCGGGCTCGACGCCGCAGCCTGGCGCTATTTCGGCCGCGCGCCCGAGCAGCTGTCCTGGGCGGAAGCGGCGCTGCTGGCCGTGCTGCCCAACAGTCCCGCCATGATCCATCCGGGGCGGCAGCGGTCACAGTTGCAGGCCAAGCGCGACCGCCTGCTGCAACGCCTCCATCAGGCTGGCCACCTGTCCCGCCTGGATCTGCAACTGGCGCTGCTCGAACCCCTGCCGGAGCGCCCCCAGCCATTGCCGCAACTGGCGCCGCAACTGCTCGACAGCCTCATCCGCGAATACCCGGATATTCCTGTGTTCACCTCCACGCTCGATGCGGGACTCCAGCGCGCGCTCCTGTCCCTGACCGGGCGCCATGGCAGGCGCCTGGCCAGCGAGGGGGTGCACAATGTGGCCGCGCTGGTGATCGACCACCGGCAGATGACGCTGCTGGCCTATGTGGGCAACCAGGCCTGGCAGGGAGACAGCCGCTACTCGCCGGGCGTGGATATCATCCAGCGGTCGCGCTCCACGGGGAGCCTGCTCAAGCCGCTGCTCTACGGGTTGATGCTGGAAGAGGGCGAATTGTTGCCCACGCAACTGATACCGGACATTCCTACGCAATTCGGTGGTTACAGCCCCAAAAACTACGACCGCCAGCATCGCGGCGCGGTACCCGCGCACATGGCCCTGGCGCAATCGCTGAACGTTCCGGCGGTGCGCCTGTTGCGCGACTACGGCATCGCGCGCTTCCAGCATCAACTCCAGGCCATGGGCATCACCAGCCTGTTCCGCCCGGCGGATGACTATGGCCTCACCCTGATCCTGGGGGGCGCCGAGGCCAGCCTGTGGGACATGACCGGCATCTATGCCCGGCTGACGGCCAGCGCACGCGACGGTGATGGTCCCAAGCCGGGCATCCGGCGGATACAGGAGGAGGTGCCCGCCAGCCATCCGATGCCCATCGGCCAGGGAGCGGCCTGGCTCAGCCTGCAAGCCATGATCGAAGCCTCGCGGCCGGGGATGGAGCACCTGTGGCGCGACTTCGCCGGCAGCCAGCGGATCGCCTGGAAAACCGGGACCAGCTATGGCCTGCGCGACGCCTGGGCCATCGGCAGCAACAGCCGCTATACCATCGGTGTCTGGGCGGGCAATGCGGGTGGCGAGGCGGCGCCGCTGCTCAGTGGACAAGCCAGCGCCGCGCCGGTGATGTTCGACATGTTCGACCGCCTGGGGGCCAGCGCCTGGTTTGCCAGGCCGGATGAGGCGCTCAAGTGGGTCAGCGTCTGCCGCAGCGATGGCTACCTCGCGGGCGGCCAGTGTCCGGCGGTGGATATCCAGATTCCCCGCGGCAGCCACGCCCGCCAGGTCACGCCGCACCACCGGCGAATCCACCTGGACGCCGGCGGTGTGTTCCGCGTCCATGGCGATTGCGAAAACCCGGCGGCCATGCAATCGCACGACTGGTTTGTGCTACCGCCCGCGCAGGAACATTTCTGGAAACAACAGCGCAGCGATTACCGATCCCTGCCACCCTGGCGCACCGACTGCCTGGCGCGGGTGGGGGAAATCGATGGCGACCAGCCGATGGAATTACTCTATCCCCAGGCCGGAAGCCGGCTTTACATCCCTGTCGATCTGGATGGCAAACTCAGCCGCGCATTGCTACAGGCTGTGCACCGCCACGCGGAAAGCCCCGTGTATTGGCACCTCGATGATACCTACCTGGGGGAGACCCGTTTGTTTCACCAGCAGGCAGTAGTGCTCGACGCCGGTTGGCACAGGCTCAAGCTGGTGGATGCGCAGGGATATGAGATGGATATCTGGTTTGAGGTGCTGGGGGAATGAACACCGGGCAGACTTAGCGTCTGCCCGAATCCATCCGGCCCAGGACTTGTTGCAAGGCGATAAAACAGAACAGCAGCAGTCCAATCACGATCTTGGTCCACCAGCTGCTCAAGGTGCCGTCGAATGCAATGTAGGTTTGCACCAGGCCCATGATGAGCACACCCATCAATGTACCCACCACATAACCGTAGCCACCGGTCAGCAGGGTGCCGCCGATGACCACGGCGGCTATCGCATCCAGCTCCACACCCACGGCCGCCAATGAGTAGCCCGAGAAGGTGTAAAAGGAGTAGACGATGCCCGCAATGCTGGCGAGCAGGCTGCTGATGGCGTAGATGCTGATGGTCGTGCGCGCCAGGGGAATACCCATGAGCGCGGCGGAGTTGGCGTCACCGCCGAGGGCGTAGACGCGGCCACCAAAGCGGGTGTAGTGGGCCAGGATGATGGTGGCGACCAGCACCAGCAGGCACAGGAGGGTGGAACCGCCGATCCAGGCATCGCCAAATACCTCGAAACCGAAAGCGGAAAACGCGTAATAAAAATCGTGATCGATGGGAATGGATTCCTCGCTGATGACACTGGCCAGGCCGCGCGCGAAAAACATGCCTGCAAGGGTGACGATAAAGGGCTGCATCTTGTAGTAGTGAATGATGGCACCCATGGTTGCGCCGAAGACCGTACCACCCGCCATGACCACCGCGAACGCCAGCAGCGGATGCCACTGCCATTGGCTGATCAACAGGCTGCACACCACACCGGTCAACGCAATCACCGCGCCGACAGACAAGTCGATGCCGCCGGAGATGATCACAAAGGTCATGCCGATGGCCGCGATGATCAAAAAAGCGTTGTCGCTGAGTAAATTGAAAAAGACCCGCCAGCTGCCAAAGCCCTCGAACTGCACGGAACCTATCCCAAAGAGCAGGAAGAAAAGACTGCAAGTCACCAGCAGGGGAATGAATTTACGATTAAGCACGGCTGGCTCCTTTTTTGCGCAGGGGGTTCAGCTGGCTCAGTTGTTGTTGGAAGCGCGGCGACTGCATGAGCAGGATCAGGATGATCGCGCTCGCCTTGATCAGCAGGTTGAACTTGGGCGGGATGCCGCTGAGGATGATGGTGACGGTGAGTGTCTGGATGATCAGCGCGCCCAGTATGGCCAGGAGAATCGAAAATCGTCCGCCCATCAATGAGGCGCCGCCGATCACCACGGCGAGGATGGCATCCAGTTCCAGCCAGAGGCCGGCATTGTTGGCATCGGCGCCCCTGATGTCAGCCGCGGCGATCATGCCCGCCAGGGCCGCGCACAGGCCCGCGATGCAATAGACGCTGAGTTTGATCGCCCGCGCATTCAATCCCATGTAGTGACTGGCGGAAGGGTTGGCGCCCACGGCTTCGATATACAGACCGAGCGCCGTGCGGCGGGTCAACAGTTGCACCAGCGCGAACGTGATGATCACCAGGATGATGGGGAAGGGCAGGCCCAAAAAGCTTCCTGTTCCCAAAAACGAAAATCCGGTGTGATTGAAGGTGACGATCTGGCCGGCGTTGATCAATTGCGCGATGCCGCGTCCGGCCACCATGAGGATCAGTGTGGCCACGATGGGCTGGATGCTCATGTAGCCTACCAGCAGGCCGTTGATCAAACCGGCGATCAGGCCGGCACCCAGGCCGGCGCCGATGATCAGCAGCAGATTGTCGGAGGCCTGGGTGATCACATAGGCGCAGACGGCGCCGGTGATGGCCATGATCGAACCCACCGACAGGTCCACGCCGGCGGTGGCGATCACCAGTGACATGCCGATGGCCAGCAGGGCGACGGGCGCCGCGCGGTTGAGCACATCGATCAGGCTGCCGTAGAAACGGCCATCCTTGAATGTCAGCTGGAAAAATTCCGGCGAGATGATCGCATTGACCAGCAGCAGGAGCGCCAGCCCGGCACAGGGCCAGAGGTAGCGGCGCATGGCGGGGTTGTTGATGAAACGCATAGATTCCTCGGGTTGGTGACTGTGGTCTGCGGGCGGTTGTTTACCGGCCACTAGGCAGCCGCAATGGCTTGCATGATGCGTTGGGGATTGATGTCCGTGCCTTCCAGTTCCGCGACTTTCTTGCGGTCGCGCAGGACGACCACCTTGTTGCTGAAAGCCACGAGTTCTTCCAACTCCGATGACGCCACGATCAGGGCCAACCCCTGGTCGCAGAGTTGGCGAATCAGGCGGATGATTTCCGCGTGGGCGCCTATGTCGATGCCGCGCGTGGGTTCGTCCAGGATCAGCAGTTTGGGATTGGCGGCCAGCCAGCGGGCGAGGATCACTTTCTGCTGGTTGCCGCCGCTGAGCTGCTCGATGGGTTTTTCGATATCCGAGGTGGCGATGTTCAGTTCCTTCACATAGCGATGGGCAATGGTCTCCTGCTCCCTGCGGCCGATATATTTCCACCAACCCTGTTTGATCTGGCGTGCCAATACCATGTTTTCGCGGATGGATAATGGACCGAGGATGCCATCGTGCTTGCGGTCTTCCGGGCAGAGCCCCAGGCCCGCGACTATGGCGTCGCGCGGTGCTGAAAAATTCACCGGCTGATTGCCAAAAGTCATGTCGCCACCGTGTTTGGGATCGATGGCAAAGATCAACCGGCAAAGCTCGGTGCGGCCTGAACCCAGGAGCCCCGCCAGGCCGACCACTTCGCCCTGGCGCACTTGCAGGTCCATGGGTGACATCTGCGTTCTGTGGCTGAGCGCCTTGATGTCCAGCAGCGCGCCGCTTTCCTGCGTCAGCGGCTGGGGTTTGTGTTCGCCCAGCGCGGCCAGCTCCTTGCCCAGCATATGGCCGATGAGTTCGGGGCGGGACAGGGTTGCGGTGTCAAATTCTCCCACCCGCTCGGCATTGCGCAATACCGTGATGCGGTCGCACACGGCGTAGACCTGATCGAGAAAGTGAGTGACAAACACAATGCCTATGCCGCGCGCCTTGAGGTCGCGCATGATGCGGAACAGGGACTGCACTTCATCCGCATCGAGGCTGGCGGTCGGTTCGTCGAGGATCAACACCTTGGCGGACATGGCCACACCGCGGGCAATGGCGATCAGTTGCTGCACGGCTATGGAGTAACGGGACAGCGGCTGGGTGACATCGATATCCAGATCGTATGATTTGAGCAGCTGAGCCGCATCGCGATTGACCTTTTTCCAGTTGATCAACCCGAACAGCCGCGGCTCCCGTTCAAGAAACAGGTTTTGCGCCACCGTCAGGTTGGGCAGGAGATTGACTTCCTGATAGACGGTGCTGATACCCAGCGCCTGGGCATCACCGGTATTGCTCGGGTGAATGGATTTGCCATCCAGCAGAATCTCACCGCCATCCCTTTGGTAGACGCCGGTCATCACTTTGATCAGCGTGGACTTGCCCGCGCCATTCTCGCCGAGCAGCGCGTGAATTTCTCCCGCACGCAAACAAAAATCCACACCCTTGAGTGCGTGCACACCAGGAAAGACTTTATGGATGCCTTTGAGTTGTAGAATTATTTCTGTCGTCATTGATGGGTGCTTTTTGTTTCTGGTAAGTTGTTGAGAGCTTCGTAGCCCGTTTGTAGTGGGGTAGGTTGTTTTCAAAAACGCATACATACCCTTCGGGGCCGGCCCGGCAGCATGGCTGCCGGTCGTTCAGCTGCGCGCAAAGCAGTGCTTTGCAAACGCTTGCTTCACCCATATAGCTCCCGCAAGTCATTCATGACTTGCGGGTTTTGAAAACAGTTTTCTCCACCACAAACTCACAATCGAGTGAACCGACGCTTGGCACAATCTTTCGGGGGACTGGTCAAGTAGGGTGGTGAGACCGTCGCCGACAGGAAGTCGGCGCCGAGCCCCCAAGGACGACCCACAAGGATGTGGGAAGTGTCCCGAAGCGCCGGGAGCGCGTAGGGGCCGGGTTTACGGCGTGTCTCACCACCCTACTTGACCAGTCACCTATGGCACGTTCCAAAAAGACCTTATTTAACACCACGCTTCGTTAATTCCTCAGCCGCGTTTTCCTGGGTAAACACCGCGCCCCCCATGCGAATCCATTTATCGAAATCGCGTTTCCCCGCACGGTAGTCGTTGATCACGTCAAAAGCCGGGCCGCCGAGGTGCGGGCTGAGTTCAACGGACACGTTGATCTCACCAGCGACGATGGCCTTGAGCGCATCATCCACCGCATCCACCGAAACGATGCGGATATCTTTACCGGGTTGCAGGCCGGCCTCTTTCACCGCCTGGATGGCACCCAGTGCCATTTCGTCGTTGTGGGCCCAGATGGCGCAAATGTTTTTGCCGCCGCCTTCGGCCTTGAGCAGGGTCTCCATGACTTCCTTGCCCTTGGCGCGGGTGAATTCGGCCGTCTGGCTGCGCACGATGTTGATGTGTGGGTGGTCGGCGATGGTCTGGTTGAAACCTTTCATGCGGCCGAGGGCGGCGCTGGAGCCGACGGTGCCTTGCAGTTCGAGCACCCGGCATTCTCCCTCGGTATTGGCGATCAGCCACTCGGCGGCGCGCTGGCCCTCGAGTTCAAAGTCCGGCGCGATGCGGGTGAGGTAAAGCGAGTGATCCGAGACGGTGACATTGCGGTCGACGATCACCACCGGAATACGCGCGCGCCTGGCTTCCATCAGCACGGGTTGCCAACCGGTTTCCACCACCGGGGCGATGATGATGGCATCCACCCGCTGGGCGATGAAACTGCGCACGGCTTTTATCTGGTTTTCCTGTTTTTGTTGCGCGTCGGAAAATTTCAGGTCGATGCCGCGCTGTTGCGCCTCGGCCTTCACCGATTCGGAAAAGCTGGTGCGCCAGCCGCTTTCGGAACCTACCTGCGAAAAGCCGATGGTCAGTGCCTGGGCGCTGACGGCGATACCGAGGCTGGTTACCAGCCCAAGGGATTTGATCAGGGTTTTCATCGTGAATCCTCGCGTTATCTGTTATGAGTTAGATCCAGCCACCGTCCACAATGAAATGCTGGGCGGTGCACATGCGGCTGTCGTCCGAGGCCAGGAACAGCGCCATGGCGCTGATGTCTTCCGGCATGACGGAACGTTTCAAACACTGGTTGTCCAGGATGTTCCTGGCGGTTTTTTCGCGGGTGAGCATGGCCACCTGCCGGTCGGTCATCACCCAGCCGGGCACCAGGGTGTTGACGCGGATGTTGTCGCCACCCATATCGCGCGCCAGGCCGCGTGTCAGCCCCTCGATGGCGGCCTTGGAGCTGGTGTAGCCGGGCATGCCGCCCTGGGTGGCGTACCAGCTCATGGAGCCGAGGTTGATGATCGAACCACCGCCCAGTTCGAGCATGTGTTCGTACACCGCCTGGGCGGCAAAAAAATGGTGGCGCAGGTTGACCGCCAGGCGTTCGTTCCAATAGTCCACGGTGACCTTGCGGAAATCGTGGCGGGTGTCGTTGGCGGCGTTGTTGATCAGGACATGCAGCGGGCCGAGGTCGTTGTAGATCTGCTTGATGGTGGCCTGGAGCTTGGGAATGTTGAGCAGGTTGCAGCGGTAATAGTGCGGCGCCTGGACATCGCAGGTCTCACTGATTCTTGAGACCAGTTGCTCTGCTTCCTCGTCGAGGATGTCGATAAAACACACCCGTGCGCCCTGTTGGCAAAACGCGCCGACCAGGTTGGCGCCTATGCCCGAGGCGCCGCCGGTGATCAATACATTCTTGTCTTTCAGGCTGGGGTATTGGTTGCTCAGTGTCATGGTGGCGATGCTCCTCAGTGAGAGTGTCCGGGAACATCGGCGCCGCGGCAGCCGACCAGGAAATCGAAATCGCAACCCTCGTCGGCCTGGGTGACATGCTCGATATAAAGCTGCAAATAGCCACCCGTTTTGGGTTGCTGCTGACGTTGGCGCAGCTGCGCCAGGCGCGCGGCGATCTCGCTGTCACTCACTTCCAGTTGCAACAGCCCCGCCTCCGCATCCAGTGAAATCCAGTCGCCGTCCTGCACGGCGGCCAGGGGGCCGAATTCGCGGGCTTCGGGCGCGACGTGCAGCACCACGGTGCCAAAGGCGGTGCCGCTCATGCGCGCATCGGAAATGCGCAGCATGTCGGTGACGCCTTCGCGCAACAACTTGGGCGGCAGGCCCATGTTGCCCACCTCGGGCATGCCGGGATAACCCTTGGGCCCGCAGTTTTTCAGCACCATCACACTGCTGGCATCCACCGGCAAATCCTCGTCCTGGATGCGCGCCTTGTAGTCATCGAAACTGTCGAACACCAGCGCCCGGCCGCGATGCTTCATCAAGTCGGGCGACGCGGCGCTGGGCTTGAGCACCGCGCCGCGCGGCGCCAGGTTGCCGCGCAGGACACAGATGCCGCCGCTGGCGCAGAGAGGGTTGTCCAGGGGGCGGATCACCTCGTCGTTGTAGCAGGGCGCATCCCGGTTGTTGTCCCACAGGCTGTTGCCGTTGGCGGTGAGGCAGTCGCGGTTCAGCAGTCCGGCTTCGCCCAGGCGGCGCAACACGGGCGGCAGTCCGCCGGCGTAATAAAAGTCTTCCATCAAAAACCGGCCCGAGGGCTGGAGATTGACCAGGGTGGGCACCTGCTGGCCCAGTTGCTGCCAGTCGTCCAGGTTCAGGGGAATGTCGAGCCGCGCCGCCATGGCCTTTAAATGGATCACCGCATTGGTGGAGCCGCCGATGGCCGCGCAGGTGCGTATGGCATTGACCAGGCTGTCGCGGGTGAGCAGTTGGGACAGACGCAGGTCCTCGTTCACCATCTCGACGATGCGCAGGCCCGAGGCGTAGGCCAGGGTTTTGCGGCGCGCATCCACAGCGGGGATGGCGGCGTTGTGGGGCAGGGACAGGCCCAGGGCCTCGACGATACAGGCCATGGTGGAGGCGGTGCCCATGGTGTTGCAGGTGCCCACGGAGCGGGACATGTCCGCTTCCGCGTCCATGAATTCCTGTAGCGAAATCCTGCCCGCCCGGTAATCCTCGCTCATGCGCCATACCAGGGTGCCCGAGCCCACGTCCTTGCCCTTGTGCTTGCCGTTGAGCATGGGGCCACCGGTCACCACCAGGGTGGGCAGGTCGCAACTGGCGGCGCCCATGATCAGTGCCGGCGTGGTTTTGTCGCAGCCCACCAGCAGGACGACGCCGTCCACCGGGTTGCCGCGGATGGATTCTTCGACATCCATGGACACCAGGTTGCGGGTGAGCATGGCCGTGGGGCGCAGGTTGGATTCGCCGCTGGAAAACACCGGAAATTCCACCGGCACGCCGCCCGCTTCGAGCACGCCGCGCCGGATGCTCTCGGCCAGCTCGCGGAAATGGCTGTTGCAGGGATTGAGTTCAGACCAGGTGTTGCAGATGCCGATGATGGGCTTGCCGTGGAAATGATGCTCGGGCATGCCCTGGGCCTTCATCCAGCTGCGGTACATGAAGCCGTTTTTGTCCCGGGCGCCAAACCATTGGGCACTGCGCAGGGGCCTGGAACCTTGTAAGGCCCCGGTTTTATTATCTTTTTTCATACATATTCAAAGCTGGCTGAGGCCTGACGCCGAAAAATCGCTTGATTTAATTGTATTATAATATCAATATAAAGCAAGCACATCATAACGCAGAAACCGCGTCCCGCCAGGGCGTGATGGTCAACACCTTTCAACCGATAAGTCTGTATAAGAAGCGAGGAACCCATGCATCCATTCATGCGATTCGCCCGCGCCGCGCGCCATGCCGCCGGTCTGCTGGCGCTGACCGCCACCAGTCTGGCCTGGGCGGGCAACCCCCTGTTCAAGGACGTGTTCACCGCCGACCCGGCAGCGCTGGTGCACGATGGCCGCATCTACCTCTATACCGGCCACGACGAGGCGCCGGACAACACCAAGTTCTTTGTGATGAACGATTGGCTGGTGTTTTCCACCGACGACCTGGTCACCTGGGAGGCCCATGGTCCCCGCCTGCATGTGAAGGATTTCACCTGGGCCAAGGGCGATGCCTGGGCCGCGCAGGTGATCGAGCGGGATGGCAAGTTCTACTGGTATGTCACGGTGCGCCATGACGACACCAGGCCGGGGTTTGCCATAGGTGTTGCCGTGGGCGACACCCCGCTCGGCCCGTTCAAGGATGCCCTGGGCAAGGCGCTGATCACCAACGACATGACCACCGACACCCATATCGACTGGGACGATATAGATCCCTCGGTGTTTATCGATGACGACGGCCAGGCCTACCTGTTCTGGGGCAACACCAAGCCCTATTACGCCAGGCTCAAGCGCAACATGATCGAACTGGACGGCCCTATCCATAACATCCAGGGGCTGCCGGAATTCACCGAGGCCATCTGGATACACAAGCACAAGGACAACTACTACCTCTCCTACGCCATGGGCTTCCCGGAAAAGATCGGTTACGCCATGAGTAAAAGCATCACCGGTCCCTGGGAGTACAAGGGCATCCTCAACGAGGTGGCGGGCAATACCCCCACCAACCACCAGGCGATCATCGAGTTCAAGGGCAGGCACTACTTCTTCTATCACACGGGTGCTGGCCGGCCGGCCGGTGGCCAGTACCGTCGCTCGGTGAGTGTCGAGGAGATGTTCTACAACCCGGACGGCACCATCCAGCGCATCGTCATGACCACCGAAGGGGTCAGTGGACGCCCGGCCAGCACGCCTGCGGACGGCGCGGGTAAGAAGCCGGCGGCAGGCCGCTAACGGCCCTGAAAAAGAGCCGGGCCCGGCCTGTGAAACCGATTGACAGTGACTTGGCTCGCTTTGATATTATTGTAATATAAAATAAATATCAGCTAATTGGATAAATGTAGTCTTCTGGTGATGATATGACGTCTTACGCCCTGGGCCTGGATTATGGTTCTGATTCCGTGCGCGCACTGCTGGTGGATGCGCTCACTGGCCACGAGGTGGCCAGCCATGTGGTCTATTACCCGCGCTGGAAGAGGGGGCTCTATTGTGTGCCGGCCAGGGACCAGTTCCGCCAGCATCCGCTGGATTACCTGGAAAGCCTGGAGCAGGTGGTGCGCGGTCTTTGGGAAAAGGCTCCTGCGGGTGCCGCCGCACGGGTGGTCGGCCTCAGCTTCGACACCACCGGTTCCACCCCTGTCGCGGTGGACAAGGACGGCGTGGCCCTGGCGCTGAAGCCGGAGTTCGCCGACAACCCCAACGCCATGTTTGTGCTCTGGAAGGACCACACGGCCATCAACGAGGCGCGCGAGATTACCGCTGCCGCCAAGGCCGCGAGCACCAATTACCTCAAATACGAAGGCGGTATCTATTCGTCCGAATGGTATTGGGCCAAGGCGCTGCATGTGCTGCGCGAAGATGCCGCTGTCGCCCGTGCGACTTACCTGTGGGTGGAGCATGCCGACTGGATGTCCGCCGTGCTGACCGGCACCACCCACCCGGATGCGCTGCGCATGGGCCGCTGCGCCACCGGCCACAAATTGATGTGGCACGCCAGCTGGGGCGGTTACCCGCCCAACGATTTCTTTACCGGTATCGATCCACTGCTCGATGGCCTGCGCGACCGTTTGCCCGCCGACACCTTCACCGCTGACCAGACCTGCGGCCTGCTCACTGCGGACTGGGCCGACCGGCTCGGCTTGCCCGCGGGTATTCCCGTGGGCTTCTCCGCCTTCGACTGCCATATGGGTGCGGTGGCCGCCAACGTGAAGCCGGGTGTGCTCACCAAGATCATGGGCACGTCCACCTGCGACATCACGGTCGCTACCTATGACGAGGTGGGTGATAACTGCATTCGCGGTATCTGCGGCCAGGTGGACGGTTCCGTCACACCGGGTTATGTGGGACTGGAGGCCGGGCAGTCCGCCTTTGGCGATCTCTACGCCTGGTTCCGCAACCTGGTGAATTGGCCGCTGGCCAATCTGCTGAAGGACTTCGCGCTGATCGATGACGCGACCAAACAGCAACTCGCCGATGAAATCGAAAACAACACGCTCATCGCCCTGAGCAAGGCCGCCAGCGAACTGGCGCCCGGTGCCAGCGGCATCACCGCGCTGGATTGGATCAACGGGCGCCGCACGCCCGATGCCGACCAGACGGTGGCCATGGCACTTGCCGGTGTGAAAATGGGCAGCGAGGCCCCGCAACTTTTCCGCGCACTGGTCGAGGCCACCGCCTTTGGTGCGCGCGCGATTATCGAGCGCTTCAAAGAAGAAGGCATCGCGGTGGATTCGGTGGTGGCCATCGGCGGTATTTCCAAAAAATCCGACTTTGTGATGCAGACCTGCGCCGACGTGTGGAATTGTCCGGTCGACGTTCTCGACAGCGAGCAGAGCTGCGCCCTGGGCGCGGCGATTTTTGCGGCGGTTTGCGGCGGTGTGTATCCCAATGTGGAAGCCGCGCAACGCGTCATGGCTTCCGGCGTCTGCAAAACCTATCGGCCCGATGCCCGGGCCGCGGCAACCTATGACAACCTCTACCGCAAATACCAGACCCTGGGCGCCTTTGTGAACGCGGGAGCACTGCAATGAGTTTTCTCGAACTCAAGCGCGAAGTCTATGAAGCCAACATGGAATTGCAGCGCCGCAACCTGGTGGTTTACACCTGGGGCAATGTGTCGCAAATCGACCGGGCCAGGGGCGTGATCGCCATCAAGCCCAGCGGTGTGGCCTATGATGTGATGACACCGGATGACATCGTGATCGTGGACCTGGACAACGCAATCGTCGATGGCAGGATGCGCCCATCATCCGATACCAAGACCCACACGCATCTCTACCGCCACTTCGACAAGATTGGCGGTGTGACCCATACCCATTCCACCTACGCCACCGCCTGGGCGCAAACCCAGCAATCGATTCCCTGCTACGGCACCACCCATGCGGACTACGCCTATGGCGAGATTCCCTGTACGGCGGTGATGAGTGATGAACAGATCGAGCGCGATTACGAAGAGGAAACCGGTGTGCAGATCACCGATTGCTTCAAGGATCGCAGCCCGCAGGAAGTGCCCATGGTGATCGTGGCCGGCCACGCGCCGTTTACCTGGGGAAAAAACGCCGCCGATGCGGTTTACCACGCGGTGATCCTGGAAGAAATCGCGCGCATGGCGTACCTGACCCGGACATTGCAACAAACGACCCCGCCACTGAAGCAGGGCATCGTGGATAAACATTATTTGCGCAAGCACGGTAAGAATGCCTATTACGGGCAAAAATAAACTACGACATTGGAATGTGGCACAAGCAGGGGTTGCCTGGAGGTTTGTGAGACCGTCGCCCGCAGGACGCGGGCGCCGAGCCCCCAGGGATGGGTTTACGGCGTGTCTCACGGACCTCCAGGTAATCCCTGCTCTTGCAGACGAAGAAACATGCTTTTAATGAATTTGAGGATAAACCCATGAAAGTTTACGGCGATAAAGAAGTTTGGCTGGTCACCGGTTCCCAACACCTGTATGGCCCCGGTGTATTGAAACAGGTCGCCGAAAACAGTCAGAAAATCGCGGCGGGTTTAACCGGGTCAGAGCACATTCCCATCAGGGTTGTGGCGCAGGATACGGTTAAGTCGCCGGGTGAGATCCTTGCCGTGTGCCAGGCCGCCAACAGCAATCCCGATTGCGTGGGCTTGATCCTCTGGATGCACACGTTTTCGCCCGCCAAGATGTGGATCGCCGGCCTCACGGCGTTGAACAAACCCTACATGCACCTGCACACCCAGTTCAATGCCGAACTGCCGTTTGCCGATATCAACATGCACTTCATGAACCTCAACCAGAGCGCCCATGGCGACCGCGAGTTCGGTCATGTGAGCAGCCGCCTGCGCCAGGAGCGCAAAGTGGTTGTCGGACACTGGGCCACGCCATCCGTGCAGAAACAAATCGATTCCTGGTGCCGTGTAGCCATGGGGTGGCACGCCAGCCAGACTCTGAAGGTCGCGCGCTTCGGTGACAACATGCGGCAGGTCGCCGTCACCGATGGCGACAAGGTTGCCGCGCAAATCAAATTCGGTTACGAGGTTCACGCCTACGGTCTGGGCGACCTGAAGCAGGTGGTCGATGCCGTGACCGACGAACAGGTCGCGGCGCAGATCGACATCTACAAAAAAGACTATGAGGTAAACCCGGCGATTTTTGATGATGACCATCAATTCCAGATGCTCAAAAACGAAGCGCGCCTGGAATTGGGCATGCTCAAGTTCCTCACCGACGGCGGCTTCGGCGCCTTTACCAACTGCTTTGAAAACCTCACCGGCTTGACCAATTTGCCGGGCCTCGCCACCCAGCGGCTGATGGCGGCCGGCTTCGGCTATGGCGGCGAAGGCGATTGGAAAACCGCCGCCATGGTGCACATCTGCAAAGTCATGTCCAAAGGCCGTGAGGGTGGTTCTTCGTTCATGGAAGACTACACCTACCACTTCGGTGCCGTGGATCAGGTACTGGGTGCGCACATGCTGGAAATCTGCCCCTCCATCGCGGCGGCAAAACCCAAGCTCGAAGTACACCTGCACACCATCGGTTGCCGCAACGACATCGCGCGCCTGATCTTCACCGGCAAAGCCGGCCCGGCGCTCTGCATCTCGCTGATCGACATGGGTACCCGCTTCCGTGTGATCATCAACGAGGTGGATACCGTCACGCCGCCCCAGGAACTGCCCAACCTGCCGGTGGCCAAGGCCCTGTGGGAACCGCGTCCCAACCTGGAAGTCGCCGCTGCGGCCTGGATCCAGGCGGGCGGTGCCCACCACAGCGCCTACACCCAGGGGCTGACCGCCGATGAAATCGTGGACTACGCCGATATCGCCGGCATCGAATCCCTGGTGATCGGCGCGGACACCACCGTGCGCAATTTCAAAACCGAACTGCGCCACAACGCGGCCTATTATCATTTGAAGGATGGTGTTTGAGGTTTTGTGCCATGAGGTGTTGGGTCAGGGCCTGTGAGACACGCCGTGAACCCGGCCCCTACGCGCTCCCGGCGCTTCGGGACACTTCCCACATCCTTATGGGTCGTCCATGGGGGCTCGGTTGCCGCATCCATGCGGCAAACGGTCTCACAGACCTTGACCCAACACCTCCCGAGACAATGTGCCAGTGTCATTGAAGTTGCTTTTAACAATATCGCTAAGAACGACGATGTCAGAAGGGTTTGGGGAGCTGTTCGTGAGCCCGTTTGCCGCATGGATGCGGCAACCGAGCCTCCAGGGAAGGATTCACGGCGTGGCTCGCGGGCAGCTCGCCAAACCCTGCCGTTGGCACAAACCAAATCCATGCTGACAACCAAAAAAACGTAGAACCAGGTTTATCCATTTCAGCGAGGCAGTCGATCTATGGTCTAATCCGTATCTCTGCCATTGACTGGATAAACAAACGATGTACGACCATTACGATGCCCTGATTTTCGACATGGACGGCACCCTGGTGGACAGCGGCCAACTGCACGAACACGCCTGGACCGCCACCCTGGAAAGGTACGCCATTCCCATCGACCGCCCACTCATGCGCTCGCTGGCCGGCGTCCCCACCAAGGACACCATCGGCATACTGCTGGACACCTTCAAACTGCAAGCGAAGGCCAGCCTGGATGAGATGAACGATTTCAAGGAACACTGGGTGCATGAAAACATGCACAAGTTTGTCAGGCCCACGGCGCTGGCGGATATTGCCCGCCGGTACCACGGCAAGAAGCCCATGGCGGTGGGCACGGGAGCCTACACGCAGGAAGCGCAAACGATTTTGCAACTCTGTGGTCTGGACCACCTGGTCCAGCATGTGGTGGGCGCGGATCAGGTGGTCAATCCCAAACCCGCGCCGGATACGTTTTTGCGTTGCGCGCAACTGCTGGGTGCGGTGCCGGAAAACTGCGTGGTATTCGAGGATTCCGTGTATGGCCTGCAAGCGGCCGCCAGTGCCGGTATGACGGGAATCGATGTGTTGGTTGTGCACCAGGTGGTCAACGATTATTTTTTATAAAAACAGACGAGGTCAACAACAATAATGTCCGGACAAAAACTCTCCGTCACCGAAAAGGTAGGCTTCGGTGCCGGCGACATGGCGGTCAACGTCATGATCGCCGCGATGTTCTATTTCATGCAGTACTTCTATACGGACATTTTTGGCCTCAAGCCCGCCCATGTGGGCACGCTGTTTCTGGTGGCAAGACTGATCGATGCGCTCACCGATCCGGTGATGGGCATCATCACCGATAAATACAAAGGCCGTTTGGGGCGGTTCCGTCCCTATTTTTTGTACATGGCCATTCCCTACGGCTTTTCGATTTTCCTGCTGTTCACCACGCCGGACTTCAGTTACAACGCCAAGCTCGTGTGGGCCTATGTGACCTATCTGTTCGCCACCCTGATGTTTACCGGTGTGGCCATTCCCTATATTTCCTACATCGGCGTGCTCACGTCCGATCCCCAGGAACGTTTGTCGGCCAATGGCTACCGCATGTTCTTCGCCAAGATTGCGAATGTGGTGATCGTGGCGTCGGTGCCCCATCTCGCGGCCTATTGGGGCGGTGGTGATCCTGCCAAGGGTTACCAGCTGGCCATGGGTTTCATGTCGCTGGTGGGGGTGGGGCTGTTGTTCCTGTGCTTCTTTACCACCCGGGAGCGGGTGGAGCATCAGGTGGATAAAGAGCCTTTGGGCGAGCAGCTGCGCCTGCTGCTGAAAAACGACCAATGGCTGGTTCTGTGTTCCGTGTGCATTCTGGGCACCCTGGGCTATGCGCTGCGCGGCAGTGTGGCTTTTTACTATGCCATTTATTATCTCGGCGGCAACGAGTCCCTGGCTGCCCAATTCACCAGTGCCGGTATCGCGGCGTCGATCGTTTCCATGGTGGTATCCACCTGGGTGACCAAATACTACTGCAAGGTAAAACTGTTCCGCTGGTCGCAGATCGCGGTGGGGCTGATCAGCGTGCTGATGTTCTACGCGGTGGCGCCGGGCGATATCGTCATGGCTTTTGTGCTCTATATTCTGTTGTCCTTTGTGGTGGACCTGCACGCGCCAGTGTTCTGGTCCGCGATCGCCGAGGCGGTGGATTATGGCCATGTCAAAAACGGCAAGCGGGTATCCGGCCTGGCATTTGGCGGTATTTCCTTTTGCCAGAAAGCGGGTGCTGGCCTGGCGGGCTTTGTCGTGGGCCTGCTGCTCACGTTTTTTGATTACGAGGCGGGTGCGGTCCAGAGCGAGTTCACGCTGACGGGCATAGCCCTGATGCTCACCATCATCTCCGGCGTCTTTCACCTGTTGCTGGGACTGGTGATGTTCAAGTACCGCATTACCGATAGCCGTTACCATGAGCTGCGCGCCGAGTTGCAGGCGCGCGGGCAGTTTGCGCAACATTGATGGGAGATTTTTTGTGGCACAATTACTCAAACCCTTGATCCTGCAACGCGCCGACCCTTTTGTTTACAAGCATACGGATGGCTACTATTACTTTACCGCGTCCGTGCCCCTGTACGACCGCATCGAACTGCGCCGTGCCAGAACCATCAACGAACTCGCGGGCGCACCCACCGTGGATGCCTGGCACAAACCTGACACCGGCCCCTACAGTGAGCTGGTGTGGGCGCCGGAAATTCACTTTAATAAAGATCCGCAAACCGGCGATTCAGCCTGGTATGTCTATTTTGCCGCGGCGCCCAGCCGTGACATCAAAGACAAGCTGTTCCAGCACCGCATGTACTGCATCCGCAACAAAAATCCCAACCCGCTCGACGGCGAGTGGGAATTCATGGGGCAGGTGGACAGTGGCATGGATACCTTCTGCCTGGACGCCACCACCTTTGAACACCGGGGTGTGCTCTACTATGTGTGGGCGCAAAAGGATGTGGCTATCGAAGGTAATTCCAATATCTATATCGCGCCCATGAAAACACCCTGGCAGTTGGCGGCCACGCCGGTGATGCTGACCAAACCGGAATTCGAGTGGGAGATCCGCGGTTTCTGGGTCAATGAAGGTCCGAGCATCGTCAAGCGCAACGGCAGGATTTTTTTGAGCTATTCCGCCAGCGCCACCGATGAAAACTACGCGATGGGTTTATTGTGGGCCGATGAGAATGCCGACCTGCTCGATCCGTCCAGCTGGACCAAATCCAGGGAGCCCGTACTCTGCTCGGATCTGGAAAACCGTATCTATGGCCCCGGCCATAACAGCTTCGCCTACGCTGAGGATGGCGACACCGTCATGCTGGTGTATCACGCCCGCACCTACACGGAGATCGAAGGCGATCCCTTGTGGAACCCGGACCGCCACACCTTCGTCAAGCCCCTGCGCTGGAATGAAGGCGGCATGCCGGTATTTGGCAAGCCATCGATGATCGAGTGATATGGGTGGTATTTACGCATGGACGCAGGAATTATCCATACTGCTTTACCTCCAGCACGTGTGTCACCGACCGCCCATCCCAATGGAATTGATAATGCCCCGCCTGGATCGCGGGCGGTGTCAGTGCCTTGGGCTTGAAGGCGGCAATGCATTCGCCGCCCGCATGCCTGACGGACAGATAAAGAATTCCCCATTCGTTTTCCTGCCGGAGTTTTTTGCCGATCGCCTGCGCGTAGGCGAGATTCACCGGGTCTTGCACGCGCGGCTCATCGCGCAGATCGACCAATGAGGCATTCACGTCACACACATAGCAACGCATGGTGAGTATTTGCGGCCCCTCGTTGGTGGCTTGCAAAAAGCGGCTGCGGCTGAATTTGGATTCGGCCATGGCGGTGTCCAGGGTCAGGCCCGCGTAGTAGATACCAAAGTCTCCCCTGCTGAAACGGCTCTCGTTACCTGTGTGGGTAAAGGCGGCCATGATGGGCGTGGTGCCGGGTCCGGTAACCCGGTCTTCGGGGGCGACGAGGGCGATGTTTCCCGCTTCATCGCGCAGGCGGTCGTTGGTCAGTCCTTCGAGGGCATAGGCGGCGTCCAGGTCGCGCGGATCGAGCAGGTTTTCAAAAAGCGCGACGGGTGGAAAGTGGCTGGGGATGAGCCGGTAGCACGTGCTGTTCACCACTTTTTTGCGTACAGGCCTAGGCATAGTTTTCGCCCCGCCAGGCATCCAGGTAGCGGCGCACATCGGCGAGGTCGATGACCTGTCCCGCCAGCATGCGATCCATGGCGGAGCCCCCGCCAAAATCCCGGTTGGGTTTGTGAACCCAGGTTTTCCATTGGTTGGGGTCGGTGAAGAGCATTTGCAGCGCTTTGTAGATCCCGGCCAGATAGGACAGGCGCTCGAGCGTGTCCCTGGACAGCTTGATGGTGTCGCCCGCCTCCAGCCGCTGGCGCCAGTTGTGCAGGGTGGTGCGGGTACCCAGTCCGGCCAGGGTGCAGCGCTGCTCGTCGGTGAGCTTCCATTCTTCGGTGATGCCGAAGAAGAGCTTGACGGCCACGCGGCTGATTTCGCCTTCGTGGATGGCGGTCATCGCTTGGGCTTGGGGCATGCTGGCGTCTCCCGGTGAGTGTTTTTGGCGCGCTTGCCTTGATTATATGTTCGTAAATGTTCTTTTTAAATATTTATGTTCTTTTTTGAACAATTATTTTGAGATTCATCGGTATTCTTCGCGCGTTTTCCCCTTGGCCGATAATTCACTATATAGTATTATTGTCATACAAAATAATGGCCGGATACAGGAAACCTCTTTCTATGGGGGTTGGCGCCGGCATTCATAAGAGCAATAACGCACGAGGCCAGGTCAACCATGAAAATTTCTGCGTTTGTCGTCCTGTTGAGCGGCTGCCTGCTGTTGGGTGCCTGTGGTGGCGGTTCCGGGGGTTCCAGCCCGACACCTACGCCACCGCCGAACCCCACACCGACGCCTCCACCGGTGGAACCGCCGCCGGCCATTGGCAACGCCAAACCCCAGGTGAATCCCGAGGCCATCGCCTACAACGATATGGCGGTGCACGATCCTTCGATCATCCGCGCCGAGGATGGCACCTACTATGTGTTCGGCTCCCACCTGTCCGTGGCGAAATCCGATGACGTGATGCAATGGACGAGGGTGGCCGACGGGGTGGACGATAACAACCCGCTGTTCGATACCGTCACCAGTGAACTGGCCGATGGCATTGCTTACCTGGGCGGCACCGTGGGCCAATGGGCGGCGGATGTGATCCGCCTGAATGACGGCCGGTACTACTTCTATTACAACCACTGCGGCAACCCCCATTCGACGGTCAATCCCGGCGATTGTGACGCGCCCCGTTCCTATATGGGTGTGGCGGTGGCGGACCATATCGAGGGGCCTTACCGGGATCTGGGGCTGTTCCTCTATTCCGGTCAGACCAGCGCCGAGATAGCGGCGGGCCTCAAACCCGATGGCTTCACCGGTTCCAGTTTCAACGCCTGGGTGATGCCCAATGCCATCGATCCCCATGCCTTTTACGACAAGGAAGGCAGGCTGTGGCTGGTGTATGGCTCCTATTCCGGGGGCATTTTCATTTTGGAAATGGACGAGTCCACGGCCAAGCCCACGCCGGGGCAGGGCTATGGCAAGCATCTGGCGGGAGGCAACCATTCCGCCATCGAGGGCACCTGGATCATCTACAGTCCCGAAGCCGACTACTACTACCTGTTCATGTCCTTCGGCGGCTTTGTCTCGACCGATGGCTACAACATCCGCCTGGCGCGCTCGCGCAACCCCGATGGTCCCTATGTGGATGCCGAAGGGCGGGATCTGGCCAATGCCAAGGGTGGCTGGGACGCCATAGCCCCCTTCGGTGTCAAGCTGATGGGCGGTTTTGAGTTTGTGCAGCGCCTGGGTGATTCGGCGCCCGGCTGGGGCTATATGGCGCCGGGCCACAACTCGGCCTATTACGATGCGGACACTGGCAGCTACCAGCTGGTCACCCACACCCGCTTTCCCGGCCGTGGCGAGCAGCATTCGGTGCGTGTCCATTCCCTGTTCATCAATGACGATGACTGGCTGGTGGCCTCGCCCCAGCGCTATGCGCCCTTGTCCGGCGACAATATCGTCGGCAGCGAGGAGATGCTGGGCGACTACCTGCTGGTCAACCACCGCAAGGACATCAACCGCCAGCCCCATGCGTCGGTTTATATCAGCCTGACCGCCGATGGCACGATTCAGGGCGCCGTGACCGGCAGCTATCAGCGCTACGCCAATGACCCCCGGCGCATCACCCTGCAACTGACCGGTGAGGACGACGCCTATGAAGGCGTGCTGGTGTGGCAATGGGACGAGTCGCGCCGCGAGCTGTTGCCGGGCTTTACGGCGGTGAACCGTCTGGGGGTATCCCTGTGGGGTACAGGCCTGCCACCGCAGACCACCCAGGAAGTGCTGGCCAGCATCGCCGATGCACTGGCCTTGCCCGAGGTGGTGCGCGACAGCCAGATCAGCCTGCCTGTCCAGGGGCTCCTGGGCGCAACCATCGCCTGGACCTCCAGCCATCCGCAGGTCATCGATACCAGTGGCAATGTGCAGCGCCCGGCCGAGGGCAGCCCCGACCAGCAGGTGACCCTGACGGCACTGATCAGCCTGGATGGCGAGACGCTGGAACGCAGCTTCAGCCTGCTGGTGCCGGCGCGCAATGCCTTCAATGTGGTGGCACAGTTCGATTTCGAGCAGAACCTGGACGACAGCCGGGGCGGCTTCGCCGCTGGCCAGGCCACGGGCGACCGCCTGTGGAAGCTGGGAGAAGCCCAGGTGAGCTATGAGCCGGGCTACAGCGGCAGCGCCTTGCGGCTCGATGGCACCAACGGTGTCCGCCTGCCGGCCGGGCTGATCACCAGCTACGAATACACGGTGTCCCTGTGGATCAAGCCCAACCAGTTCAGCGCTTTCAGCACGGCATTCTTCGCCGCCGTGGATGAGCAGCAGGACCCCGCTGGCAACCTCTTTTCAGACAACTGGCTGAGCCTGGTGCCGCAAAGCTGGGATGGCAACACCATGCTCTGGGGCAGGGTACCCCAGTGGTTTGATGGCACGACCGGCAGCCGCATCCCGCAGGGGGAGTGGACCCACCTGGCCTTCAGCGTGAATCGCGGCGAGGCGCGGGTGTATGTGAACGGCGAGCTGCGCTTCAGCGCCAGCCCGGTGGCCGATCTCTTCAGCCAGGCCGAAGGCCGTTTCGCCCTGGGGGTCAATTACTGGGATACCCCCTTCGATGGCCTGATCGACAGCTTGCAGATCTTTGACCAGCCGCTGTCGGCGGATGACATTACCAGTTTGTACACCGGGGCAGCTTTGCCCTGATAGCCGACCTGCCCCGGCCCGCGGGCCGGGGATTTTTTTGGCAGATTTTCTCTCGCTTGTCGTTGGCAGGCGCGGACCCCCTCCGCAGCCTTTTTCCGGTGCCGCTGTGCTGTGCGCAGCGGCTTTTTTCCCGGCGGCAGGGTGATGAAAAAAACTTGAAGGAAAAGGACAAATGCCCGTTGACGAGCGACGGGGACAAGGATAGGATTGAATTGTATTACAATATGCTTAATAACAGGCGAGCAGATCGATACCGAAAACTACGTCCCTGAACCAGGACCGCTGCCGGCATAATTGTCATACAAAAAATAACGAAACTCATAATAACACTGCCCCGAATATACACCGGGGGGCGTCAACTCAGGAGTTCTATCATGCTCAAACGAAATACACTCAGCCTGTACATCGCACTGGCGGCCGGCCTTTGCACCAGCCCGCTGGTATTTGCCCAGCCCGCCGGTGATGAAGACCACATCGAAGAGGTGGTGGTGCGCGGTATCCGCGCCAGTTTGACCCAGGCTCTGGACGTCAAGCGCGACAAGATACAGGTGGTGGACGCCATCGTCAGCGAGGATATCGGCAAGTTCCCGGACAACAACGTGGTGGAAGCCCTGCAACGGGTGACCGGCGTGCAGGTGACCAACCGCCTGTCCGGTGAAATCTCGGGCATCTCCATTCGCGGTCTGCCGGACATCACCACCACGGTCAACGGCCGTAACATTTTTACCGCGGCAGGTACCGCGGTGGCGTTGCAGGATATTCCCGCCAGCCTGCTCAAGCAGGTGGATGTGTACAAGACCCGCTCCGCCAGCCAGATCGAGAGTGGCATCGCCGGTGCCATTGATGTGAGAACCCAGCGCCCCTTCGATTTCGACGGCAGTAAATTCATACTCTCGGCGCGCGCCATCCACAGCGAGCAGGCGGGCAAGACAGATCCCTCGATCAGTTTCTTGGCCAGCGATGTATGGGATACCGGCGCCGGTAAATTCGGTGCCTTGCTGAACCTGTCCTACACCGACATGCACTACCGCAACCAGGGCGTGACCGCCGGTGCCATGGTGCCCTTCATGACCGCCAGTCCCTCGGCGCCTTTCGGCCCCTTCGAGCGGGTGTGGCCGGATCACGGCGCCGTCAGTGAAGCCCCCATCTGGCAACCCGGCCAACTGAATGGCCTGCCATCCCACGCGGGCGCGACCTTTGATATCAATGGCGTTGCCACGCCCTACATGCTGGGCCGCGATGCGATTTTCCAAAACGACGAGACCGGCCGCCGCAAGCGTCCCGCCGCCAACCTGTCGTTCCAGTTTGCACCCAACGATACATCTGAATATTTGTTCGAAGCCTTCTACAACGGTTACCGCAACGAAAACTTCAACAGTCTCTTCTTCTCCTTCGTGGACTGGTGGGGCGCTTACGGCGGCATGAGTCCGGAAGAGGCCCAGGCGGCGGCTAATGTGCAGTTCCATCCCGGTACCAATATCGTCAAATCCCGTTCGGTGCAGGACCCCTGGGTATTCACCAGCGGTGACCTGTCCACCGGCAAGACCGACAGCTATCTGTATGCCCTGGGCGGCAAGTGGGAGCTGAGTGATAACGTCAGCCTGAAATCCGAACTGGTGTATCAGGACAGTGAATTCTCCAGCGATTTCTTCGCCATGCGCTTTGTACGTCCGGGCGCCAACTACAAGGTGAATGTGGATTTCAACAGCGGTGGTGGTATTCCCGCGTTCAACTTTGAGGACAATCCGGCCACGCCAGACCTGGACGAAGGCAACATGGCCGATCCGGCCGCCTACGTTATCGACGGGCTCTACGACAATGCCAACCGCGACAAGGGTGACGCACTGACGTTCACGTCTGATTTGCGGTATGAGGACCTGGGTTTCTTCACCGGCGTGGATGTCGGTGTGCGTATCGACCAGCGCGGCGCAACCACGGCGTTCAGCCGCCAGGATCGCTGCTGTGGCGGCGCCCTGAGTGCGGGCAGCATCGACGGCCTGGTGCATATCAACAAAGGCTTCTACGACGGCCGTGCCGATGTGCCCACGTCCTGGGTCGCGGCCAATGGCTATTACATCCGCAGCAACGCCGATGAAGTGCGCGCAATCTACGAGCTCGACAAGCTGGATGTGCGCCGCTCCTTCGACATTGAGGCGCTGACCACTTCGGTTTATCTGCAAGGCCAGTTTGAGACCGAACTGGGCGGCAGGATACTGGATGGTGAGATAGGTGTACGCTACACCAGTATTGATACCGACAGCAGCTTCTTTACTGAAACGGCACCCGGTGTTCCCCAGGAAATCACCAAGGGCAAAACGGAAACCTCTGAATTCCTGCCCAGCCTGATATTGCGTTATGCGTTTACCGATGATCTGATGGCCCGCTTCTCTTACACCCAAACCCTGCGTTATCCCGGTTTTGGTGATCTGAACCCGCTGATCATCTACAACGAAGATGTCACCAACATCGGTTACGGCACCGCCTCGGGTGGCAACCCGGATTTGAAACCGACCGAATCCACCAACTATGACTTGTCATTGGAATGGTATTTCGGAAAATCCAGCTCCTTGTACGGCACACTGTTCAAGCGTGAAGTGGAAGGTTTTGTTGTGCCCTTCCGCCGTATCGTGACACATGACAAGTCCGTGACCGATCCTACGCCTTACAAGTTTGTGCTGTCACAGCCCTACAACGCGTCTGAAGGTGAACTGCAAGGTGCGGAAATCGGTTTGGTGTGGTTCCCCGACAATCTGCCGGGCATCCTTGACGGCTTTGGCATCCAGGCAAGCTATACCTACCTGAGTTCAGAGCAGACAACGCCCATGACTAATGATCAGGGCGATATCACCGGCTACGATATTACCGATCTGTTCGGCGTGTCGGATTCCTCCTACAGCATCGTGCTGGCCTACGACAAGGATAAACTGGGCGTCCGCCTGTCTTATGCCTGGCGCAGTGCCTTCCTGGTGGATTACGAAGCCGCGAACTTTGCCAACCCGCTGGAAAGATGGTCCAAGCCGGAATCCAGCATGGACCTGCAAATCACCTACAACGTAACGGATAACTTCGCGCTGACACTGGATGGAACCAACCTGACGGATGAAATCTATCAGGTCCACTACGGCAAGAACGGTTCGAGCACTGGAAACTTCAGCAACGTGCTGGCCAGCCGCACCTTCGCTGTCGGTGCTCGCTTGTCCTTCTAATTAGCCGCATGCGTTTGATGTGATAAAAAAGCAAGGTCCATCGTGGCCTTGCTTTTTTTATGTGATACCTGAGCCGGGGCGCCGCAACACATCGCACGGTTGGCCATGCCCGGTGGAGAGACTTCCATGAAAACGACCCGTCTGTGGACACTGTTGTGTTTGTTGTTATGTATTGACGCCGCTGCCCTGGAATTGGCGCCCATCCAGGATGTGGAACTGCTCGACGGTCCCTTCCTGCACGCGCAGCAAACCAACACCCGTTACCTGATGGCACTCGATGCGGAAAGGCTCCTGGCGCCCTTCCGTCGCGAGGCCGGGCTGCCCTTCAAGGAAACCTACGGCAACTGGGAGTCCACGGGCCTGGATGGCCATATCGGTGGCCATTATCTTTCCGCGCTGGCGCTGACCTATGCCGCCACCAAAGACCCGCAGGTATTGGCGCGGCTCGATTACGTGATTGCCGAATTGAAAAAATGCCAGGACAAGCATGGCGACGGCTACCTGGGTGGCATTCCCGATAGCAAAGCCGTTTGGCAGGACATCGCGCGTGGCGATATCCGCGCCGATAATTTCTCGACCAATGAACGTTGGGTACCTTTTTACAACCTGCACAAAACCTTCGCGGGACTGCGCGATGTCTACAAATACACCGGCAACGAAACCGCGCGCGAGATGCTGATTGCCTTTGGCGACTGGGCGCTCTGGTTGACCAAAGACTTGTCCGATACCCAGTTGCAGGATCTACTGCGTACCGAACATGGCGGCATGAATGACGTGTTTGTCGATCTGGCTGATATCACCGGCAATCCGGCCTACCTGACATTGGCAAGGGGCTTTTCACACCGTGCCATCCTCGATCCGCTGCTGCAGGAACAGGATCAACTGACGGGCCTGCATGCCAATACCCAGATACCCAAGGTGATCGGCTTCAAGCGGATAGCCGATGCACAGACGCTGCCCGAGTGGCACAGGGCGGCGGAATTTTTTTGGGAGACCGTGGTGAACCGCCGCAGTGTGGCCATCGGCGGCAACAGCGTGCGTGAACACTTCCATGACCTGGCGAGCTTCACGCCCATGATCGAGGATATCGAAGGTCCGGAAACCTGCAACAGCTACAATATGCTGCGCCTCACCCAACTGCTGTTTTTATCCGATCCCCAGGGGCGCTATGGCGATTATTACGAGCGCACGCTGTACAACCATATCCTGGGTTCCCAGCATCCCGCCACAGGTGGCCTGGTGTACTTCACGCCCATGCGCCCCAATCACTACCGCGTTTATTCCCAGGTGCACGACGCCATGTGGTGCTGCGTCGGCTCGGGCATCGAGAGCCATGCCAAGTACGCGGAATTCATTTACGCGCGGGACATGTCCGCCCGCAAGGTTCCGCGGGTGTATATCAACCTGTTTGCCGCGTCCCGCCTGAACTGGGCGGAGCAGGGCATCCGCCTGCGCCAGGACACGCGTTTTCCCGATGAAGCCCAAACGCGCATCCACCTCGAGTCTGCCGGTCGCTTTGCGCTTCACTTGCGCTATCCGGGGTGGGTGGCACCCGGTGCGATGCAGGTTCGCGTCAATGGCAAGCGGGTGAAATACAAAGCCAGGCCCGGTGAATACCTGGTGATCGACCGGCGGTGGAAACAGGGCGACAAGGTTGAACTGACACTGCCCATGACACCGCGTTTGGAACAACTGCCCGATGGCTCCGACTACTATGCGGTGCTGTATGGTCCGATAGTCCTGGCCGCCAAGACCCAACCCTTTGCCGGTGAACGCCTGAATTATTTTGCCGATGATTCACGCATGGGCCATATTGCCCGCGGGCAACAGTGCCCACTCGAAGCCGCGCCCTTTTTGCTCGGCAACAGCCAGGACTTCATCGCCCGGCTCAAGCCCGTCGATGGCAAGCCCTTGACCTTCAATGCCACCGGCCTGATCAATGGCGTCAATACCGAAAAGCTGGAACTCATTCCCTTTTTTCGCCTGCATGAATCCCGCTATACCCTCTACTGGCCCTACACAACAACCGCCAACCTCGAAAAAGCCCGTGCCAAAGCCGCGGAACTGGAAGCCGCTCGCCTGCTGTTGCTGAGCAAAACCATCGACCAGGTAACACCCGGCGAACAGCAGCCGGAGTCGGATCATTTTTACCAGGGCGAGCAGAGTGAATCAGGCATGCACGCCGGCCGCCACTGGCGCCACACCCGCGCCTGGTTCAGTTATGACCTGAAAGATCCCAAGCAGGAAGCCAAGACCCTGCGCATCACCTACGCCGGCGTTGATGCCGGGCGGCGTTTCTCCATCTGGATCAATGGGGTTGAGTTGGCGAAGGTCGAGTCAACCGGCGATGCGCGGGAATTCTTTGATGTTGATTACTCCATCTCTGAGGCGGTGATTAAAAACTCGCAGGGAAAATTGCAGGTGAAGTTCGTGGCGGAGCCAGGGTCGATCGCGGGAGGCATTTACGGGGTGAGATTGTTGCGGGAGTAGGTGTTGCTTCGTAGTTTGACGTGTATGAGTGACGGGTTTATTGGAATTGAGTGTGTGCCAGCGGCAGAGGTTGAGGTTGTTGCCCCTCCGGGACCGGGCGCGGCATCCATGCCGCGCCCGGTCCCGGAGGGGCAACAACCTCAACCTCTCTAACATTGGTGCACCAAATTTGATGGGTGGCACAGAGCGGTCGGCGCGGAGCCCCCATGGACGACCCACAGGGATGTGGGAAGTGCCCCGAAGCGCCGGGAGCGCGCAGGGGCCGGGTTCACGGCGTGTCTACCAAGGGTTATCCCCGTCCCCTGCGGTCCTGCTTCTAGCTGGATTTGATGGGACTGATAAAAACGGAAGTTTGGACAGAGGCCATGGGAGCTTGAATGTTTATTGTGTAACCACCCGACCCTGATAAGTATCCAACTCTTTCTCGTCCACCTGCGGCCAGCCATCTTTATCCCAGGTGATATTCATGATTTTCAGCTTTTGCAAATAATCATCCGCTGTTTCATAAGCGTGCAGCACCAGGTAATCCTTGCCGTCCCATGTATAGGCACTGTTATGGCCCAGGCCAACCCAGGCCTTGTTGCCTTTCAAAAACACGCTGCCGCCACCCTGGTTCATATCCTTGCCGGTTTTATCCAGGTAGGGGCCGGTAACGGATTGGCTGCGGCCCACCACCAGATGGTAAGTGGAGTTTGCCTTGCGGCAGCAAAAGCCGCGGCTGGCGAAAAGATAGTAGTAATCGCCCTTGCGAAAAATAAACGGCGCTTCGATATCGGCGCTGCCCGCGAGGCTGTCGTCGCCCAGCACCGAGCGGTCGCGCTTGGCGATGCTGTGCCACTCCTGGGGTTCGGCGGGGCGGGTGAGGTCCTCGTTGAGCTTGAACATTTTCAGGCCGCCCCAGAAGGAACCAAAGCTCATCCAGATAGTGCCGTCGTCATCGGCAATGATGGCCGGGTCTATGGCGTTCCACATGTCGCGGTGGGGCACGGACTGGATCACGATGCCCTTGTCCTCCCAGCGGTAGTCGGGTGACGCCGGATCGAGGGTTTTGTTGACGGTGACGCCGATGGCTGAGGTGTTTTTACCAAAGGCCGATACCGAGTAGTAGAGGTAAAAACGGCCCTGGTGGTGATAGATATCCGGTGCCCAGAGGTGGCCATTGAATCCCGGTGCGATGCTTTTGGCCCATTCGGGCTCGGTTGCGAAGGCGCGGTCGGCATACTGCCAGTTCACCTTGTCTTTGGAACTGTAGATGGTGATTCCCGGACCGGTGCTGAAGAGGTACCAGGTGTCGCCCTCCCGCGCCATGACCGGATCGTGGACGTCGATCTGGCGGGCAAGGGCCGGAAGGTTCAGGCTGAGCCAGAGCGCGAGCAGGGCAAGGGAGGGTAACAGGAGGCGTCTTTTCAGCAGCGGCATGGTTGTTGTCTCGTGGTTGACAGGCTTGCTTGCCTTTCATGGATTTCAATGGTTTAATTTGTAATATAATATTATTCCATGAAGAATAACAGGGTAAAAGCCCGAAGGGGATGTCAACATGCGTCACTTATCCTGGAGTCCGCTCAAGGGCTCTCTCTGGCTATCGCTCGTCTTGGTCCTGGCCGCCTGCGGTAAAACCCAAACCCCTGTTCCCGTCCAGGACCAGGTTGTTGCGCCCTCATCATTGCCCAGCCCATTGATCCCCCAGCGGGCCGACCCGTTTATCCACCGTACCCCCGAAGGGCGCTACTACTTTATTGCCACCGCCCCGGAATTCGATCGCATAGAAATACGCACCGCCGACAGCCTGGCGGGACTGGCCAGGGCCGAGGCGCAGGTGGTCTGGCGCAAGCGTGATACCGGCCTCATGGGGGCCAACATCTGGGCGCCGGAGCTGCATCATTTTAACGATACCTGGTATATCCACTTCGCTGCTGGCGAGGCTGAGCGCCCCTGGCATATTCGCATGTATGTGCTGGCCAACACAGCGGCGGACCCGCTCGCCGGTGAGTGGCAGGAAGTGGGGCGGGTGCAGACCGCGCGGGACTCTTTCTCGCTGGATGCCACCAGTTTCGAACACCGGGGCAAGCGCTACCTGCTCTGGGCGCAAAAAGATCCGGACGACCTCTTCAACTCCGCACTCTACCTGGCTGAACTGACAGGGCCAACCCGGGTGGGTGAACCGGAGGTCGAAATTTCCCGCCCGCAGTTCGCGTGGGAGATCCAGGGTTACAAAGTGAATGAGGGCGCCGCGGTCATCAAGCATCAGGGCCGGATCTTTGTCAGCTACTCGGCCAGTGCGACGGATCACCGTTATGCCGTGGGGTTGTTGTGGGCGGATGAGGATGCCGACCTGCTGGATGTGGCGTCCTGGCACAAGTTGCCGGAACCCATCTTCACCACCGATGCAGCCCTGCATCGCTACGGCCCCGGCCACAACAGTTTCACGCTTGCCGACGATGGGGTGACGCCCGTGCTGGTCTATCACGCGCGCGATTACCTGGAGTTGCAGGGCAGTCCGCTGACCGATCCCAATCGACACACCTATATCCGCCGCCTGCACTGGACGGATGAGGGGTTTCCGGATTTTGGGCAGTCCCGGGCGGATGATCTTCCCTGACTGGCGGGCTCACACGATTTTCAAACCATCCTTGAAATGCTGTCTGCACCGCTGCGGTTGCGGTGCAAGGTTTCTTGTTCCCAACCGGGCTTTTGCAGTGCCTGTTTTTCTAACAATAACTGATAGGTAACCCCATGAATCGATATTTTTTTGCCAGGCTTCTATTGCTGGTCAGCCTAGTGTTCAGCTGTGTGTCGGCCTCAGCCATTACCCTCAACGGCCTTATCAACTCCCACGACCCAGGCACCATCGTCAAGGATGGCAACACCTATTTCCATTTCACCACGGGTACGGGCATCTGGTATTCCACCTCCACCAACCTGACCACCTGGACGGGCGGTCCCGGACCGGTGTTCACCAGCTATCCCTCGTGGATCTACAACAAGATACCCAACTTCAGCGGGTCCTTCTGGGCGCCGGATGTGATCCATATGAATGGCCACTATTATCTCTATTACTCGGTGTCCACTTTTGGCAGTTCGGTATCGGCGATCGGGGTGGCACGCACTGTGTCGCTGACCAGTCCCAGCTGGCAGGACCTGGGTATCGTGGTCGAATCCTTCGGCGGCGGCAATGAAATCAATGCGATAGACCCGGCCCTGTACCGCGATCACGATGGCCGTGTTTACATGAGCTACGGTTCATTTTTCGGCGGTATCGGCCTGGCGGAAATCAACCAGAACACCGGCAAGCTGGCCAGCAGCGTGACGCACATCTACGGCGGCAATCACGCGGATATCGAAGCGCCCTATATCACCCGCAACGGCGATTACTACTATCTGTTCATCAACCGCGGTTCCTGCTGCAACGGTTCCAACAGCACCTACTATGTGCAGGTAGCCCGTTCCACGTCCATCCACGGTCCCTATACCAACGTGCGCACTTTGTTGCCCAACACCGATGGCAAATACAAAGGGCCGGGCCATATCGGCGTGCTGAAGCAGGATGGCTGTAATTTCACGTCCGTGCATTACTACGACCTCAACGACAACGGCAACGCCAAGCTGGACATCCTCAAGATGACCTACAGCAATGGCTGGCCGAGCCTGACCCGTAATTTCACCTTTGCCAGTTGCGGTGGTGTGAGTGATGGCCTCTATCGCATCAATTCGCGTCACAGTGGCAAGAGCCTGATGGTCTCCGGTTCCTCGACCACCAATGGTGCGAATGTCGTACAGCACACCTACAGCGGCGCCCGCAGCCAGCAGTGGTACCTGATCAACCAGGGTACTGGCTTCTACAGCCTGATCAATGCCAACAGCCTCAAGAGCGCGGATGTCTATGGTATTTCCACAGCGCCGGGCGCCAATATCGCGCAGTGGGACTACTGGGGCGGAACCGGGCAGAAGTGGAGCCTGACCCAGAGTGGCAGCTACTACACCATTCGTTCGCAGCTGAGCAATCTGCCGCTGGATGTATTGAATTTCAGTACATCCGACAACGCGCAAATCATCCAGTGGAACGCTACGGGCGCGAACAACCAGCAGTGGAGTTTTACCCGTTTGAAATAAGTGTGTTGCCGCTCAGGGATGAGCGGCTTTTCGTGTGTCAATCCTTGTCGAGGAACGTGAAATGAAGAAGTGGTTAGGCATCTGCCTGGTGTCCGTACTGGTATCGGCCTGCAATCAGGATGGCCCGGCTCCGGCAGTTGCGCCGGACGCGCAATCCTCATCCATATCCACCATGGTGGAAGGCGTGCCGCCGGAAACCTTTACCAATCCGATATTTCCCAATGGCGCCGATCCCTGGCTGGAATACTTCGATGGCAATTATTACCTGACGACCACAACCTGGACATCCCAGCTGGTGATGCGCAAGTCCCCGACCCTTGCCGGCCTGGCGACCGCCACTCCGGTGTATATCTGGTCCGAGAGTGAGTTGTCGCGCTGCTGTAATTTCTGGGCGTTTGAATTTCACCGCCTGAAAACGGAAAAGGGCTATCGCTGGTACGTCATCTACACCTCGGGCATTGCCGAGGATTTTACCCGCCAGCACCTGAGCATCATCGAGAGTGAAGCGGATGATCCCATGGGACCCTACACCTACAAGGGTTCACCCATGCCGGATACCTGGAACATCGATGGCAACTACCTGACCCACAATGATCAGCTCTATCTGCTCTGGTCCGAATGGGTGGGCGATGAGCAATCCATGTTTATTGCGAAGATGGAAAATCCCTGGACGATCACCGGTGAAAAAGTGCTGATCGCCAAGCCGGATTACGCCTGGGAAAAATCCGGCATGAAAGTGAACGAAGGTCCGGAGATACTCAAGCGCAACAACCGCACCTTTATGGTGTATTCCGCAAGTTTTTGTAACACACCGGATTACAAACTGGGGTTGATGGAGTTGGTGGGCGAGGATCCGCTCAAGCCCGAATCCTGGCATAAATTCGATCAACCGGTGTTCAGCCGTGCCAATGGTGTTTTTGGTCCCGGCCACAATGGTTTTTTCAAATCGCCCGATGGCACCGAGGACTGGTTGATTTATCACGGTAACGCCGATGAGCGCGAAGGCTGCACGTCGACGCGCTCGCTACGGGCCCAGCCTTTCCACTGGCGAGACGACGACACGCCCGACTTCGGCGAACCGGTAGCGGCGGGTGAACCGGTTGCGGCACCTTCCGGCGAAAATTGTCCCCTGGTCACCCGCGTGCAGGGAGCCCGGGTGCAGTTGGTGAGCAAGGCCAGTGGCCGCTGCCTGGTGGCGGATGAGGCGGGTGCGCGTGAAACGGATTGTGATCAAGCCTCTCCCTGGACACTGGACTACACCACCGGCGGACGTTACCGGCTGGTGACCGGGAGCGGTCATTTCCTGGGAGCGGCCGCTTGCGCTGGTGCCCAGGGGCTCCATGCCTCCGCCTGGATGAATCACGCTTGTCAGCAGTGGCAACTGCACCAGGAGGCTGATGCCTGGGTGAGCCTTGCCAACTCGCAGTCCGGTGCACCGCTGGAGCTGGATGCCTGCATAGAACCGCACCACGAAGAAAAAGCCCGTGCGGTGGATGACCTGCCCCAGTTGAATCCCGTCAAGGCCGATTGCGTCCAGTGGCGCATCCAGCCTGTGGGTGAGGTGGCGCTTGTCAGCGCCCAGAGCGGCCGGGTGCTCACGGCAGCGGATTGCAATACGGAATCCGGCGCGGCGCTGGAACAACAGGAGTGGCATAAGCATGCCTGCCAGCGCTGGCAATTCGTGCCCGTGGGTGAGGGGTATCTCCAGTTGCAATCCACCACCGGCATTCGTACCTGTATGGCGGTGGCGCAGGGTTCCATCGTCCCGGGCGCGAACCTGGCCCTGGTGGAATGCACCGGTGATCACAGTCAGTGGCAACTGGAATATCTGCCCGATGGCACCAATGCCTTGCGCAATCGTAAAAGCCGCCTGGTGGTGGACCTGGCCAACTGCGGACTGGCCGATGGAACCCGTTTTGCGCAAAGCCAGTGGTTTGATACCCATTGCCAGAAATTTCAGCTGAAAACCATCTTCTGAAATAACAACGGCCTGCAATGCAGGCCGTTTTTTTGTGCAGGAACGCGAGGTTGTTACGTGTTTTCTGCGGCAATGGACTCTTCGATAAATGTCAGCGCCTCATCGATCAGCAACAGCATGGTGTGCTTGGCCCGCTCCGGGTTGCGCTGTTTGATGGCATTGAGCACCTTGGCGTGATCCTCAACGATGCCCTCATGGTTGCCCTTGATGGGACTGGTGTGACTGATACTCACCCGCAAGGCGGTGGAAATGAAATCCCGCAAGCGGATATAGAAACGGTTATTACTCGCATAGAGGATGCTGATGTGAAAGGCGATATCGGCCTCGAGATCCTCGCTACTGTTTTCCGGCGCCTTGCGCATCTGTTCCAGAGCCTTTTCGATGGCCGCGATCTTGGTTTCGTCACCGTGACGGGCGGCCAGGGCGGCGGCTTCGGGTTCGATGGCGATGCGCACCTGTAAAAATTCCTTGAGCACACTCAGGGTCGGCTTGCTTTCAAGCATCCAGCGCAGCAGGTCCGGGTCGAAAATGTTCCACTGGTCTTCCGGAAGCACCCGTATGCCCTGGCGAGGCTTGCTGGATACCAGCCCCTTGGCCGACAGCATCTTGACGGCCTCGCGCACGGCGCTGCGGCTGACACCAAATCGCTCACACAGATCCGCCTCCGTCGGCAGTCCCTGGTCGGTAAAGTCTCCACAAACGATATTGCGCCCCAGCTCCTGTACCATGCGCTGGGAAAGGTTGAAGTTGCGTTCGAGTAGTGCCATCTGTGTCCCTTGATATCTGGCGAATCTTGAGAAAATTCCCTAAAGAGTAGCCAGTTATTATTCATATTACAATCTTAAAATTGAATCCGGACAGCGCCTGGCGCCCGCCGGTGTTTGAGCAAAACCGACCCATGGCTGGACGCCGTGCCTGGGCTATGATACCCGCAAAATCGACGGCATTCGTTCACGGTGCCCGTCATGGGGTACCGGCGGCCGGCATGCGGTATCCCTTCCTGCACGGATCAGCGCAGGTGCCACCGCTGTATAAATCAAATTCTGGAGAAGGATGTATTCATGAATAAATCGGTCCATCCCCTGGTTGCCTTGGGGATAGTAGTATTTTTTGGTGGTGTTCTCGCGGTGAAATTCTGGTGTGATCATCAGCTGCTGACCATGGACAGGTTGATGGCGATCAAGCTCTCTCCCCGGCAGGAGATCGTTGTCCAGCTCGGTTCCGATCTTTACGTCAGTGATCGCGACGGCAATCCGATCCACCAGATAGCACTGGCCGATATCGGCGTGGATGATGTTGTCGGTGACTTCGGTTTTTTCAATAATGGCGATCTCCTGCTGGTGCGTGATCGCGGTCGCCTTACGGTGGAAGAACAACTGGCAACCGTCCTGCGTCAACCTGGACAGGAGCGACACAGCGACAAGGCCCGGTTGCACCGGTGTTCGACGCTGACCCGGATTTGTCAGGAATTTGGTCCGGCGCTGCCGGACTTCTATCGCAGCTTCAGGCTGTATATCGATCCGGTTGACGAACGGGTTTATCTGTCCGATACCAGCCGTCATACCTTATGGCTGCTGGACGCCGACGGACAGGTGTTGGCAACCGCCGCCGGTTTTCATTTTCCCAATCAGTTGCTGTTGCGTAACGGTGATCTCTGGGTTGCAGATACCAACCACCATACCGTGCGGCAGGTGAGCGCGGCCAGGGAAAGTTTTGGCCATGAACTGTCAACCCACAGCGTTCGCCTGGATCCTCCGCACATCTGGCCTTTTGCCCTGGCTGTTGCGGGTGACCATTGGTGGGTGATGGTGGCTGTCAATGGCATGAAGGACGCGCGAGTAGTTCGTTACGATCAGGGTTGGCGGTTGACGGATTCATTGGAGCTGCCTGCCAGGGCTGATCCTGTCGCGCTCCTGTCATTGGATGATCGCGTGTTGATAACGGATAACCGGTGGTTCCGGATTTACCAGTTTGATACGGCAGGAAATCCCATGGAGGATTTTGCTCCGGCGATCCTGGCCGATCGCCTTGCTGATTTGCATCAACAAGCTAAAACCCGGCAGCTTACCAGCTGGGTATTTCTCGGTATTTTTATTGCCAGCCTGTTGGCCGGTTTTATGTTTGCGCTGCGCCAGCATTTGCAAGACAGGCGCGAACAGCAGGCACATCCTGTTGCAACATCTCCCGGTGAATTACCTGATCAGGGGATGTGGCTGGAGCCGCAGCGGAGTTTCCATGCTGCAGGTTATGGCATGCTGGCAATCGGTGCATTGCTTATTGTCAGTGCGATTGTCCTCGGCTTCATGGCTTGGAAAACCGGACGCCATTTACAGGTTTCGCTATTGCTTGCACTGACGGGATTGTCATTTTCCCTGATAGCTGTACCCATGTGGCGCTTTCGCCGCTACAGGCTGGGCATTTTTTCAGAGCGTGTGGAACTGCAGTTGGGAGAAGGCCGGTGTGAACGGTTCAGCTACGAACATATACGCTGGACGCCAAGGCATATAGTGCTCGGCAAGCAGGTCATACCCCTGGGTGACGGGCGGCATGTGGGCCTGTTTTCCTACAAATTGCTGCAACAGCATCTGCTGCCGCGCCTTGTGCCCGAGAGCCGTATTGGTCCCTGGAAAATGACGACACTCCAGTGGCATAGTGAGGACGGCACGGCGAAAGCCGTAACCCTGGCAATGATATTGCTTGTGATGTTGTATCTCGCCACAAAAGCTGAAACCATATCGCGTTGGTTGACCGCGTTATAAGCGGTAGAGAATCAGTGCGATCAAAAGCCCGCCCGAGGACGTTTCCATGTTCAATCGCCTTATCTCCCCTTTTTTGTTGGTGGTTCTGCTTTCCGGCTGTGCCACGCTGAACAAGGATGAATGCCGCAATGCCGATTGGGAGCTGATCGGTTTTGAGGACGCCAGCCGCGGTCACGCCCTGGCGCGTATCGGCCAGCACCGCAAGGCCTGCGCCAAGGTGGATGTGGTACCGGATATCACTGCCTATGAGGCTGGCCACGAGCGGGGCGCGCGCCAGTACTGCACGCGCGAACGCGGCTATCAGGAAGGCGTCAAGGGAGCCGCCTACCAGGGTATCTGCCCCCCGGATCTCGCTTCTGCCTTTACCCGGGCCCACCGTGATGGCCAGGAACGCTATCAGCTCCAGCAGCGCATCAACACAGCGGCTTCCGCATTGACGGGATACCGCGATCAAATCAAAAAGCTGGAAAAGGAGATTGCCGATCATGAAAAGGCTATCATCGACTCGGGCAGTTCTTCCATTACCCGCCGTGAGCGTTTGGATGCGATCAAGGCATCACAACAGCAGATCACCGAGCTTGAGGTTGCCACTACCAAAGCTGATCAGGAACTGTTGTTTCTGGAGCAGGAATATCAAGTGTTGATAAAGCAGCATCAACAGTGGGGTTATTGATGAGTCTCAACCGTTGGATTTTTATCGCGTGTGTGGCGGGATTGCTGGTCGGCATCCTGATCAGCCAGCTGGGGCCCGACGTGCCGGGCAGGTCAGTCTTGATGTACGTCTGTGCATTGATTGCCGGCATCTTTGTCAGCATGCTCAAAATGATTCTGGTACCGCTGATATTCACCTCCATCATCGTGGGCGTCGCCAGCCTGCAATCGCACCATCAGGCGGGCAAGGTGTGGATGACGACCATGGTGTATTTCATTTCCACCCTGGCGTTGGCCGTGCTGATCGGTTTGATCGCCGCCAATATATTCAAGCCGGGCGCGGGGCAGTCGCTTGCGTTTTTCGTGCAGGGATTGACCGAGATTAAGGTGCAGCAGCTGGCACTGCCGGAATTTTTTCTGCATTTTCTGATTCAACTTTTTCAAAATCCGTTTGCCGCGCTGGCTAATGGCAGCTTGTTGGCGGTAGTGGTTTTTGCGTTGTTCATCGGTGTGGCGCTGGTGTCCGGCGGTTCGCGGTTTGAGCGCACGCTGGGCGTGTTGCAGGAATTCTTTGAATTGATGTTGATGCTGGTCGGCTGGATCATGCGGCTCGCCCCCCTGGGTATCTTCGCATTGCTGGTGCAGCTGATGGCGGAGCAGCCGCTGTCGCTGCTGATGAGTGTCCTGGGTTTTATCGTGCTGGTCTTTGCCGTTACTTTGTTCCACGGCGCTGTGGTATTGCCGGGTATCCTCTATGCGTTTACCCGCCGTTCTCCCCTGTGGTTCTGGCGTGGCTCGCGCGAGGCATTGATCACAGCCTTTGCCACCAGCTCCAGTGCCGCCACCCTGCCCATCACCCTGCGGGTCGCGCAGGAGAATCTTCATATCCGCCGCGATATCGCCGGGTTTGTGGTTCCTTTGGGGGCCACGGTCAACATGGATGGCACTGCGCTCTATGAAGCGCTTGCCGCGCTGTTTGTCGCCAATCTGGTCGGTATTGAGCTGACGCTGGCACAACAGCTGGTGGTGTTTTTCATGGCCATGATTGCCTCTATCGGCGCGCCCGGTATTCCCAGCGCTGGCATGGTGACCATGGTGATGGTATTGCAGGCCGTGGGTCTGCCTGCCGAAGCCATTGCGCTGCTGCTGCCGATCGATCGCCTGCTGGACACCATTCGCACCGCGGTCAATGTGGAAGGTGATCTGGTGGGTGGATTGATTGTGCAGGAATTGGTGGGCGATGAGAATCAAATCTCTGAAGACCGGCCGAGATCAGATGTGGTTTGAAAAATTCCACAGGTGGATATGCGACATGCCATTGGATGATGTCTTTATCAACAAGTCCATACCATGAACCTGGCACTGAACCTGAGTACATCCATGCTCTGCCTGAGTGGCCTGGTGGCCCTGGCTGTTCTGTCGATGGCTGCATGGCGCGCGCCCTGGTTAGCACTGCAACGGGTTGGTGCGCGTCAGCACCTCTGGTTGGGCAGCATGGTGATACTGGGGACTATCGGCGTGCTCATCCGGGTGTCAGCGTTCGATTTGTTTTATCTGCACCCGCTGCTCATCGCCAGCGTCACATTGGTATTCGGTTGGCACCTTGCCGTACTGGCCGGTTTTGGCGGGCTGTTATTGATGCACGTATTTGGCGGTTTGCCCTGGGCCAATCTGCCCTTTGATTTTCTGGCCGCTGTGGCAGCGCCTTCGGCTGCGGTGCGCCTGTTACTGATGCTGATTGCCTGGAGCCGTATCAGGAATCTGTTTCTCTATACGCTGGGCGGCGGTTTTTTTGGCGGCATCCTGTCCATGGCGGTCTGCGGCATCAGCAGTCTTCTGTTGTTGTGGCTGAGCCAGCCGCCGCAAATGCCGCAGGTGTGGGACAACGCCTACCTGTTTTTGCTCTTGATGTTCCCCGAAGGCTTCATCAACGGCACCATTGTCAGCACCATGGCGGTACTGAGTCCCGACCTGGTGAAAACCTACGATGATGATTTTTATTTGAGCCGGGACGACAGAAAATCATGACGTGAGGAGTGTTCGGTTCAGCCGGCGGTGTTCACTGCCCGGAGAATACCGTTGATCATTTCCGGACTGGATGCCACGCCGATCACACCATTCACAATAAACTGCACACCCACGCACAGAATCAGAAACCCCATGATCTTGGTCATGGCATGCAGGCCATTCACACCCAGCACTTTCACCAGCTTGGTGGACAGCCGCAGTGTGATGAACACGATCACCGCCACCAGCAGGATGCCGCCAATGATGGCGACGAAATCCAGCCAGTCGGTAGCCAGCGAGGTCAGGCCGATGGTGACGGAGATGGCGCCGGGACCTGCCAGGCTTGGCATGGCCAGCGGCGTGAAAGACACGTCCTGTTTGCGTTTGGATTCCTGATGCTCGGCCTTGGTCTGGCCGGTATCATCCTTGGGATAAAGCATGCGCATGCCCACACCGGCGACAAGGATACCACCCGCAATCCGCAAGCCCGGCAGCGACAACCCAAAGAACTGCATGATGAACGTACCACCCACCAGGAATGCCACCAGGATGCAAACCATGTAGATGACCGCCTTGCGTGCCTGCTCCTGCCGCTCGGCTTCGGTATCGCCCTCGGTAATGGCGAGGAACATGGGCGCGGTGCTGAACGGATTGATGATGGGCAGCAGGGCGATGATTGTGGCGATGGCGAGTTCCATGACATTCCAAAAAGTAAAGGCTGATGATGGTGAGTATATACAAAGTGAGGGTAGTTAATGGTAAGTTTGTGACTGACGAATTAATGACACCCCGTATTTAATTGATTATGCTGCCATGACCTGAGGTTTGCGACTCACTTAATCTTCTGAAATCACCGGGTTTAAGCAGAAAACTTGATCCTGTTTCAATAGCATCGATATTTGCATTTTTTGTTAGGGTTCGACAATATGGCCGTCATCATCCCCAGCATTCTTCCAATTCCACCAAAATGACCACCGGCGAGCGCCGTTTTGGCCAGCGGTTGGAAAAACTCTTGGAAGACGATTACACCTGCTGGTTTGACGTGCCCGTCGGCCAAGCGCGGCGCTATCCCGATTTTATTATTTTGCACCCCGGGCGCGGACTGCTGTTTTTAGAGGTAAAAGACTGGAAGCTCGCCACTCTTCATTCTATCAATCACCAAACTGCCACCCTGCAAACCGCCAGTGGTTTAGTCAATACCGCCAACCCCGTAGAGCAGGCGCGCCAGTGTGCCTACCAAGTGGTTAACCAATTAAAGCGCGATAAAACCCTGCTGCAAACCGAGGGCAAGCACAGCGGCAATTTAGTGTGCCCCTATGGTTATGGTGTGGTGCTCACCAATATTTCGCGCAAACAATTGCAAACTGCACTGGGCGATGAAGGTGAAAGCGTTTTACCGGCGCACCTGGTTATTTGCCAGGATGAAATGCTGGAAAAAACTGACCCAGAGGAATTTCAGCAGCGCCTGTGGACGATGTTTAATTACCAGTTTTCGCAAAAACTTAGCCTGCCGCACATAGACCGCATACGCTCGCACCTCTTCCCCGAAATTCGCATAGGCACCATCTGGAGCACGAACGCACCCGGAATATCGAAAAACTCGGGCCACCCGCCGGGCCTGATCAGCAAAAACGCCAGCGCCAAAGCCAGCAGGTGGCCGACAGCCTGCAATGGAACGAAGCGAAGACCCGCGATTTGCTGATCGACGCCCTGCTGTTGCAAGCCGGGTGGGATGTGAAAAATCTGGAATCCGTCGGCCGGGAAGTGAAAGTAGACTTCCCCAACAACCCCACCGGCAAGGGCTATGTGGATTACGTGCTCTGGGGCGATAACGGCCAGCCGCTGGCCGTGGTGGAAGCCAAAAAATCCGGTAATACCAATTTGCAGGCAGGCCGGGAACAGGCGCGGCTTTACACCGATGCACTGGAAAACATGGGCTACCAGCGCCCGGTAATTTTTTACACCAATAGCTATGAAACCTTCATCCGGGATGACCAGCAATACAAGTGACTGTGGTAAAAAATCAATACCTCCAACGCAAATTAGTTAGCTTGCCACTCGCAATTATCACGCACCATGGCATTCAATATGGTCATCATCTTTCGCATGCAGGCAGTAAGCGCGACCTTCTTGTGTTTACCCTGCGCGACCAGCTTCTGGTAAAACGCCTTGATAGTCTGGTTGCACTGAATGGCACTGAGCATGGCCATGTACAACACTGTGAGGATGGGTGCTCTACCGCCCTTGATCCGGAGCCTGCCTTTCATAGCTCCACTGTCCCGATTGAAGGGTGCCAAGCCACACAAGGCGCTGATTTTTCGGCTGGACAGGTTGCCCAGTTCAGGCAACTCACCCAACAAGGTGTAGATAACGCCATCACCAATACCGGGGACGGAATTCAAGATCTCATGGGTACGCTGCCATTCGCTGACCTCAGCAACGGCCTTGGCCAACAGGCTGTTGACCCATTCGATTTCTTTATCCAGGATTTTAATCAGCCGGGCATGGCTTCTTGCCATGGCAACGGGGGCCTTTTGCTGGCGATTCAACTCCTGAACCCGGCACTCGTTCAATTGGCGCTTGCGGGCCAGTAAATCCCTGATATAACAGACTTTTTTGGAATTTAAGGGGCGAATCTTCGGCTTGAGTACCGCGCCGAATTGGGCAATCAGGCGGGAATCCAGCTTGTCGGTTTTGGCTTCGAGGTTCTGGGCATTGGCAAACTGACGTACCTGGATGGGCTGGACAACAATGACAGGCCATTCCCGTTCCACGCAGACTTCCACCAGGGTACGCTCATAACCGCCCGTGGCTTCCACCAGAATGCGGGTTAACTTGTACCGGGCAAGCACCTTGGTCAGTGCCTAAATGCCTTCCAGGCTGTTGGGAAACTGGTGGTAGGCATCGACCTCGTAAATACAGAGGTCCAGGGTACTTTTGCCGATGTCTACACCGACGTTTCTTTCACTGCGATCAATGCTGGCGTTGGTAGTTGTTTTCATGACTCACCCTTGCTACATTCGGGCTCGAAGCCCATTCGACTGTTCGAGTTAAACGTAAAGTCAGCAAGGCGCCCTTGCTTGTTAACGGGATAACGTAGTTTCCCATTCGCACATCGGGCTACCTTGCTGAATACCTGGTGGTACAGGTATGGGCTTCACCTTATCGCGTTTGCAAGGCAGTTGGGGTAAAACTGCTGAATATGGATCATACAAGCAAGCACAAATTGCAGAACGAAAAAATATGTCGTCAGATGAAAGATTATTGAGCCTTCGTGAACAACTAAAAAATGTTTGCCAGTTAGGTGCTCATGGCAGCGAGAGCTTTACTCGATCTCAGGCAAAAGCAGTTCTTGGAATGACGATGGCATTATTGGCAGAGCCAACAGTTGGATTTGTAAGTAGTCAGGAGATGAACAATGAGTGAGTTATACAACAACGATAAATTACACCACATGGAAAATGATTTTCAGGCAACCACTGTGTTATGCGAGCCCGATAAAATAAAAATACACGCCATCCTGATTGAAAAGATCAACTTCGCCTGCCATCAAAGCGCCTTTGCTGTGCTGCGTGAACTCAAGCTGGAAAACCTGAATGATGAGCAGCCGCTTTCCGGTTTGCGGGTAACGCTGGAAGCCTCTCCGGCTTTTTTGAGGCCCAAGGTCTGGGTGGTGGACAAATTGGCAGCTGGTGGGTTGCTGATGCTTAAAGATCGTGATTTAGCGCTGGATGGCGGGTTTCTGTTCGGCCTGACCGAGTCCGTGCGGGGTGCGGTCACGCTTCGGGTCAATCAAGGCGACACCTTACTGGCGGAGCAGGCGATCAATGTCGAGTTGCTGGCTTCCAATGAGTGGGGTGGCGCAGGTTATATGCCTGAGCTGCTCGCCGCTTTTTGCACGCCGAACGATCCCGCTGTGGACAGGTTGCTGGGAAAGGCCAGCCAGATTTTGCGTAAGGCTGGCAAGCCCGATGCCATTAATGGTTATGAGTCCAATAGCCGTGAACGGGTATGGTTAATTGCCTCTGCCATTTATTCGGCGGTGGTGGCTATGCAGGCTGGCTATGCGTTGCCGCCTGCCAGTTTTGAACGTAATGGTCAGAAAATCCGGCTGCCTGGGCAGATTGAAACCAACAAGGTGGCGACCTGCCTGGATTCCACCTTACTGTTTGCTGCTGCGTTTGAACAGGCGGGCCTGAACCCAATGGTGGTTCTTACCCAGGGGCACGCTCTGGTAGGGCTATGGTTGCAGAAGGAGGATCTGTCTAGTGTGTTGGTGGATGAGGCGGAGATTTTGCGTCAACGTATGCCACTGAATGAGTTGATTCTGATCGAAACCACGCTGGCATTTCAGCATCCCGCGCTGCCTTTTTCCCGCGCTGTACAGTCAGGTGCTGGCGCGGTATTGCTCGACAAGGATCACGAGTTTGTTGCTGCTATTGATATTCGTCGTGCACGGGCACACCGCATTAATCCCATCAGCCTGAAATCGCCTGAAATAGGAAATCCTGAAAAGGTGGGCTCCTCAGAGGTTGAGGGGCAGTGGCTGGAAGAGGCGCCGAAAGATCTACCGGAAATCGTATTGCCGACAGAGCAAGACGCTGATGACGGTACACCGGGAGGGCGGCTTGAGCGCTGGCAGCGCAAGTTGCTGGATCTTTCCGCCCGTAACCCGTTGCTCAATCACCGTAGCGGCAAGGTTAGCTTGACGCTGGTATGTCATGACCCTGGCGTGCTGGAAGATATGCTGGCCGAAGGTGCGGTGATTGCTATTGAGCCCTTTCCGCGACTGCAAGGGGATGATCAGGACGAAGCGATTTATCACCAGCGTACCGGGGAGGATCTGAAAAAGGCCTATGCCGAAGATGCTCTGGCCAGAAAGCAGGTGTTGGTGGAGTTGCCAAAGGAGGAGTTGGATAAGCGGGCGGTGGAGATCTACCGTCGGGCGCAAACCTCTTTAACAGAAGGTGGCTCGAATACGCTTTTTTTGGCGGTTGGGTTTTTATATTGGAAGCCCGGTGATCGGGATTCTCGCCGTTACCGTGCGCCTTTGATTTTGTTGCCGGTATCACTGCAACGCAAATCGGTACGCAGTGGTATCAAGATGATAGCCAGCGATGACGAGCCCCGTTTTAATACCACGCTGCTCGAAATGCTGAAAAAAGATTTTGGTGTCGAGATCAGTGGGCTGGATGGCGTACTGCCTCAGGACAGTAGCGGCCTGGACGTGGCCGGTATCTGGAACCGGGTTCGCCATGCCATCAAGAATGTGCCGGGTTTTGAAGTGGTGGAAGAGGTGGTGCTGGGGCATTTCTCGTTTGCCAAATACCTGATGTGGAAGGATCTGGTGGATCGCTCCGGGAAGCTGAAAGAAAACTCGGTGGTGAAACACCTGATGGAAACCCCCCGCGAGCCCTACGGCAGCGATGTGGCGTTTGTTGATGCCCACGAAATTGATGACAAGTACACCCCCTCAGATTTACTGACCCCTCTGCCCGCAGATTCCGCCCAGATGGCGGCCATCGCCACGGCGGATGCCGGTAAGGATTTTGTGATTATCGGCCCGCCGGGCACAGGTAAGAGCCAGACCATTGCCAACCTGATTGCGCATATGCTGGGCAAGGGCAAGCGGGTGCTGTTCGTATCGGAGAAAACCGCTGCGCTGGAAGTCGTGCATCATCGTTTGAAGGGTATCGGGCTGGGTCAGTTCTGTTTGGAGCTGCACTCCAATAAAGCGCGCAAGGCGGATGTGCTGGAACAGTTACGTACATCCTGGAACAGTTTTTCCCAACAATCCATCAATAGCTGGCAAGCAGAAGCGGACAGACTTAAGGCGCTGCGTGACCGTCTCAATCACATCGTAGATGCGTTGCATAAACCACGACCTAACGGATTGACGGCCCACTATGCCATTGGGGTTAAGGTTCGGGATGGTGATCTGGCTGCCAAGGTGAGGTTGAGCTGGCCAACGGCCGATCATCATGATGCATCGCAGCTACAAAAATTGCGGGATGTAGCCGGATTACTGAGTGTTCAGGCAAAAGCGGTTGGCAAGCTGGTGGAGCATCCGCTACAGGTGGTTGCACAGACTGATTGGCGACCACAGTGGCAGGAGGAGTTGGTTCGGGTTTCCGGTCAGATGAAAGCGGCTTCTACTCAGTTGGGCGTAGCTTTGTCTGCTCTGGAAAAAGCATTGGGCGTAGAGCTGGGTGTTATCACTTTGCCTCGTTTGGCGGCATTGGCCGAGTGTGGCCAAGTGTTGCTGGATGCTTACCGGACACAGGCATCGTTTGCACTGGAACCAGAGGCGGCCGATCGCCTTGACGCACTGGAAGGCGCGGTGACCTTGTTGAAGCGCTATATCGATACGCAGGCCAAATTGAGTTGTCAGTATGCGCCTTTGGCTTGGAAGGCGTTGGATGCAGATGCACTGGCGGTTGAGTGGCAAGAGGCTACTGAGGCCTGGTGGCCCAAAAGTTTTTTCGCACGTCGTAAGGTGCTGAAACAAATGCGCGAGGGCGGAGCGCAAGGAGAAGTAAATCCTGATAAGGATATTCCGGTATTAAAGCAGCTCAGGAATATCGGTATCCAGATTGACCAGTTGGATGTTGTGCTCAAGGGGCTTCGAGAATGGAAATCTTATGACTCTGAGCCGGAGCGAATAGCATCGCTTCAGGCAATTGGTGCCCGCACGCGTGTGGCGGTTGGCAAGCTGGCTGAAGATGCCGAATCTCTGGCGGTGTTGAGAGGAAAAATCTGGACACTGTTGTATGACGCCAATGACCTGTTGGCACCGGATGCGCCGATGGGTTTGGCCATCAATCGGTTTCTGGAGTCTCTGGGAGCGTTCAACGATCTTCGAGCACAGTTTGAAAGTTTGACGGGGTCGCCACTTGAGGAGCAGTTAACCACTAATGGCGCTGCTCTTGAAAATGTTGCTGCGCTGTGTCAGAACCTTGTTGATCATCAGATATCCCTTCGGGAATGGTGTGCCTGGGTGCGCCGCCGCTCGGAAGCACAAGACTGGCAGCTAGGGTCATTGGTGAGTGCGCTTGAGCGTGGCACGGTTCAGCCGGATGAAGTCAGCGACGTATTTGAAGTGGCTTATTGTTCCTGGTGGTCCTCCGCTGTTATTGGCGAGGATGAAATACTCAGAACCTTCTCGTCGCCGGAACACGATGCTGCCATTGTTCAGTTTCGTAATCTTGACACGCAGTTCAGCGAGCTGACGGCCCGTTATATTGCCGCCAAATTGGCCGGTAGCATTCCGGATCCTGACGATATTCAGCGCGGCTCATCCTGGGGCATTCTGCGCCATGAATTGCAGAAAAAAATGCGGCACAAGCCAGTGAGACAGATGATGGAAGAGATTCCCAATGTCATTACCAACTTGGCGCCCTGCCTGATGATGTCGCCGCTATCCATTGCCCAGTTCTTATCTGCCGGGCAGGCATTGTTCGATGTAGTGATTTTCGATGAGGCCTCCCAGATTACCGTATGGGATGCAGTGGGCTCGCTCGCTCGCGGTAAACAGGTGATTGTGGCGGGTGACCCGAAACAGATGCCACCCACCAATTTCTTTGCCCGTTCAGACGATGATCCTGATGGTGAGGTGGATGACGAGGGCGATCTGGAAAGTATTCTGGATGAGTTGATCGGTGCCAGTATTCCTCAACGGGTACTGAATCTGCATTATCGTTCGCGCCGAGAGAGCCTGATAGCCTTTTCCAATAGTCGTTATTACGACAGTGCCTTGGTGACATTTCCTGCGCCGGTGCACCCTGATAAGGGGGTTTCGCTGGTGCAACCGGAAGGTTTTTACGCCAGAGGCAAGGCGCGCCACAATCAAGGTGAGGCCAAGGCCATTGTGGCAGAGATCGTGAGCCGCCTGACATTGGTAGATCCTGATGTCCGGATGCAGTCTTTGGGGGTGGTCACCTTCAATGCGGAGCAGCAATCCCTGATTGAAGATTTACTGGATAAGGCCCGATCAGAGGATCCATCCATTGAATGGGCATTTTCTGAAGATACTGCACATGAACCGGTCTTTGTGAAGAACCTGGAAACCGTACAGGGCGATGAGCGAGATGTGATTCTTTTCAGTATTACCTACGGACCCGACGAGGCTGGGCATGTGACGATGAACTTCGGGCCGCTCAACCGCTCTGGCGGCGAGCGCCGCTTGAATGTGGCGATGACCCGAGCCCGCTCGGAAATGAGGGTGTTTTCGACGTTACAGCCTGAGCGCATTGATTTGTCGCGAACCCAGGCCAGGGCAGTGGCTGATCTCAAACATTTCCTTGAATACGCCCAGCGAGGCCCGGCGGCACTGGCGGCAGCAGTTCATGGCTCCGTTGGTGATTTTGAATCGCCCTTTGAAATAGCCGTGGCGCGGGCATTGCAAGATAAAGGCTGGATCGTTCACCCACAGGTAGGGGTGTCCGCCTACCGCATTGACCTGGGCATAGTGCACCCTGACAAGCCAGGCCTTTACCTGGCGGGTATCGAGTGCGATGGCGCCATGTACCATAGCTCTACGGTTGCCCGTGAGCGCGACAAAATTCGTCAGTTAGTCCTGGAAGGACTTGGATGGACACTATTCAGAGTTTGGTCCACAGACTGGTGGACTCATAAAGCTAAGGCATTGGATGAATTGGATGTGGCGTTGCGAGCGCATCTTGAGCATTTGCGAGTCGAGGAGGTCAGGAAGGCCTCAGAGAAGGTGACAGAGCAGGAATAGAGTATGAGGTATTGGCTGTGTGGCTATTGCGCTCGCTGGCGCGCCCGTTTGTTGACGAACATGCGCAGGCGTCTGCCTTCTTCATCCGTATGGGCGGCGGCGAGCCCTGATACTTGATTTGCCAATCCGAAAATATCCAGGGCTATCAGGTAGCTGCCAAAGGCAACGCGGGTATCGCCTTTTTCCATTTTTTCAGGGTTAGCGCCGACACGCCCATGCGCTCGGGCATGAGTTGCTGCGTCCAGTTGCGGGCGAGCCGCGCCTCTTTGAGGTTTTGCCAAAAGGTGGCGGCAATATGCGTTAAATCGTCTGGCAGAGGTGTTTTCATGGCGGCTTGATACAAGGTTGATTTTATTAATAATATACCTTATTTGCCATAAGGTATAATTTAATTTACTTTGTTGGTTTTTTGAACGCGGTGAGAATAACCATTAGTAAAACAAAGAAAAACAGGCTTTGTCGCATGCTGCACCCGCTGCCCAGCTTACGCAATCCGCCCCACCATCTCCTCAATAACACCGTGCAAAATCACCCGCAGGCAGCGAGTTTCTCCTGCCAGGGTTGCCGATAACTCAGAGCGGTGTTGGATCAGTTCCTCGTTTTCTGTATTGAATTGCTTATAAAGTTTTTCCGCCTCTTGTGTGATTCGGCGGTGTAGGTTTTCCAGCAGGCGTTCAGCGGTTGCTTTTGCTAGGTTGAGTGCTGCACCTGCCTCTAACAACAAGCGACGGTTTATAGCCGCAAAGTGTTGTTCACCTAAAATAGGCCAGGCGAGTTGTGTGTGGGCTGGCCATTGGTGTTTATCAAACGCGGGAGAGTCGTAGGCGGCTACACTCAGCAGGTCGTACAGTGGTGCTAATTGGATACCCTCGTGAGAGACCAAAAAGCTCAGGTTTTTTAGGTGAGCATCGCTGTTGCCGACGAGCACATTGAATACCAGCCAACTAAATAGCTGTGGGCGCGCTACGGCAGGGCTGCGGCAGGTATTAGCCAGGTTCGACAGGTTTTCCAGGCTGCCCTGGTTGTATTTGTAACTGCGATCCAGCCCCAGCAGTTGGCAGGCATCGATGGTATGTCGTCGCTGCCAGCCTTGTGTCGTGTGTAACCGATCAAAACGATCAATCAAGTACACCGGTGAGGGCACATAACGTCTGTGAACATTGGGTACATCCAAGCCAAGCCGCTTGGCCAATCGCATTACGAACCATTCATTAATTACTGAGTGGGGGTAGTCTTCATCGGGATGGTTGGGTTTTAGTATGTGCGTTGAAGGCGTAGCGCCTGCAGGCTCAAACAGCTGGTTCTCCTGCAGTACAACAGCCAGTTTGTGTTGTGCGCCAGCCAGCGACATACGTTTGATAGCTGCTTGAGTCAGTGGTGCTTTGGGGAGTTGGCGAATGCGTGCTTCCAGTGCTTCATCGGGTAGCGGGTGCAAGGGTTCGTAGGTGGGTATTTGTGTGTCGGGTGGCAACAGTGTTAATGAGCCGGCTGATTCCGCTCCGTACCAGGCGAGCAAGCCAAACGCGTCTGCGCTGTCTATTTTGGCATCGCTAGCCAGCAAGGCGCGCTGCCCTTCTTCGGGTAACAGATTGTCGAAATACCACTGCACCGGGCGTAGGCTGGCACCGTCCAGCAAAGGGCTGGTTGTTAATGGCATGTGTGGGCTTAGCGCGAAGCTGTGGGAATTCTCTTGCCAGTCACGAGTGTATCGAAAGCTCCAGAGGCCGTTGACCTCTTGCAGGGTGCCAACCTGTGTTTGGTTGATGAGCGCCCGTAGGCTTCTGCTGTTCATGGCTTGTCCTTATGCTGGCCAGGGAGGCTCAATTCCTTAGCCACACTCTCCGGCACATCCACCAATACCCGAATGCCCAGCCCATTAAGCACTTGAAATAGTTTGCCCCATTGCACGCTGTCGCTGCCGCGCTCCACCTTGCCGAGAAAGTTTTCGCTAACGCCTATGCTGCCTGCGGTGTCGTCTTGACGGATGTTCTGGGCTTTGCGGCTGGCGCGCACAATCTTGCCAAGGGCGGCTGGACTATCGATGGGTATTTGCATACAAAATCCTCATATTTGTGAGGATTTTGTACTAATGGCTCATAATTAGCAATAAATCCTTACGATTGTGAGGATTATTTGTCTGCTCTAGGTTATTTTTAGATAATCCTCACAATTGTAAGGATAAATTGATGCGGTAATAAAAAAGCCACCGCGAGGGTGGCTTTGGATGTCAGCGTAACGCTATTACACGTTAAACAAAAAGTGCAGCACGTCGCCGTCTTTTACAATGTAGTCTTTACCTTCTTTGCGCGATTTTCCGGCATTTTTCGCGCCCTGTTCGCCTTTGTATTCCACAAAGTCGTTGTAGGAAATGGTTTCGGCGCGGATGAAGCCCTTTTCAAAATCCGTATGGATCACACCGGCCGCTTGTGGTGCTGTTGCGCCAATGGGAATCGTCCAGGCGCGCACTTCTTTCACGCCGGCGGTGAAATAGGTTTGCAGGCCGAGCAGTTGGTAGCCTGCGCGGATCACGCGATTGAGGCCGGGTTCTTCCATGCCCATTTCGGCGAGGAATTCTTTTTTGTCGTCACCTTCCAGTTCAGCGATATCGGCTTCGAGTTTGTTGCAGATGGGAACCACCACGGAGTTTTCCTCGGCGGCGATTTTGCGCACGACCTCCAGGTGAGGATTGTTGTCAAAACCGCCTTCCGCCACGTTGGCGATGTACATGGTGGGCTTGATGGTGAGCAGGTTCAATTCGCGCAGCAAGAGTAATTCGTCTTTATCCAGGCCGAAGGAGCGCAGGGGTTTCGCGTCGTTCAGGTGCGGCAGGATTTTTTCCAGCAGGGCCTTCATCGTCGCGGCGTGCTTGTCCTGGCCCTTGGCGGCGCGGGCGTAGCGCTGCAACGCCTTGTCGACGGTTTCCAGGTCGGCGAGCGCCAGCTCGGTGTTGATGACGTCGATATCGGCAGCCGGGTTCACGCTGTTGGCGACGTGGATGACATTGTCGTCATCGAAGCAGCGCACCACATGGGCAATGGCGTCTGTCTCGCGGATGTTGGCGAGGAATTTATTGCCCAGCCCCTCGCCCTTGGAGGCGCCCGCGACCAGCCCGGCGATATCCACGAATTCCATGGTGGTGGCAATGACCCGTTCGGGTTTGACGATCTCCGCCAGCTTGTCCTGGCGTGGATCGGGCACCGCCACCACACCGGCGTTGGGCTCGATGGTGCAGAAGGGGAAATTTTCCGCGCCGATGCCCGCGTTGGTGAGTGCATTGAACAGTGTGGATTTGCCGACGTTGGGCAGGCCGACGATGCCGCAGTTGAAACCCATGGCGTAATTACCTTAGCTGAGAAAATACAGGCGGGATCGATACCCGCAAAGAAGGCCGCGATTATACATCAAGGGATGATGCTTGCAGGTCAGCGATGGCTGTGCAATGTCTGTGTGGCCAGCTGCCAGTTGCCCTTGACGGCATCGGGCATGACGGCAACCGCGCGGTCGATGGCGTCATCAATCAATTGTTGTTCGCTGGCGGGGGCTTTTTTCAGGACGAATCCGACCACCTGGGTGGCGGAGCCGGGATGGCCTATGCCCAGGCGCAGGCGCCTGAAGTTGGCGTTGTTGCCCAGGGCGCTGATGGTGTCACGCAGACCGTTGTGCCCGCCGTGTCCGCCACCCTGCTTGAAGCGGGCGATGCCGGGAGCCAGGTCCAGCTCATCGTGGGCGACCAGTATGGCTTCGGGGGCAATCTTGAAGAACTGCGCCATGGCGCTGATGGCCTGGCCGCTGCGATTCATGAAGGTGGTGGGGATCAGCAACCGCAGATCGCGGCCCTGATAGGAAAGGCGTGCGGTGAGGCCGAAGAACTTTGCCTCGGGAACCAGGCTGGCGCCCTCGCGGCGCGCCAGCTCGGTCACAAAGTCGGCACCGGCATTGTGGCGGGTCCGGTCGTATTCGGGGCCTGGATTGCCCAGGCCCACGATCAGCTGTAGGGGAGTATCCATCGGCTGAAACAAACCCTGCCGGTTGCCGCTGGCGGTTAAGCGTTTTCGCCTTCGCCTTCAGTCTCGTCGGCACCGCCTTTCGGCTTGAGCATGGTGACAACGGCCAGGTCGTGGTCGGCACCGTGGCTCAGGGCTACGGAGGTGACACCCTTGGGCAGCTTCAGGTCGGAAATGTGCAGGATCTGTCCTACTTCAACATCAGCCAGGTCGACTTCGATGAATTCGGGCAGGTTGGCCGGCAGACAGGTGATCTCCAGCTGCGTCAGGTTGTGCACGATCTTGCCACCTTGCAGTTTGACACCCTTGGAACTGGCTTCATTGATGAAGTGCAGCGGAACATTGGTGTGCAGCTTGGTGGATTTGGAGACGCGCTGGAAGTCAGCGTGCAGAATCACCGGCTTGGAAGGGTGACGTTGCAGGTCTTTCAGGATCACGTCCTGCGCCTTGCCATCCACATTCAAACTGATGATGTGGGAGAAGAAGGCTTCGTTTTCCAGGTGCTTGACCAGTTCGTTGTGGGACACGCTGATATTGGCCGGGGCTTGCTTGCCACCGTAAATAATAGCGGGAACCTGATCAGCCAAACGACGCAGGCGGCGGCTCGCACCTTTCCCCAGGTCGTTACGGGCTACGGCATTCAATACAAAATCTTCAGACATGGAATTGTCCTCGTTGTGTGATCTGCAAGTGTCCGCGACCAGAACGCTTGCAGGGTTTAAAAAACCGCACAGGTGACTCGCGTCGGTTGTGCGGCAGTGATCCGAATGGAGGTGCCGCGTCAGCGGAACATCGCACTCAGGGATTCTTCATTGCTCAGGCGGCGCACCGCTTCGGCCAGCATCTTGGACAGCGTGAGCTGGCGGATGCGGCTGCAATCGCGTGCGGCCTGGCTCAGCGGGATGGAGTCGGTGACTACCAGCTCATCCAGCACGGAATTGTTCAGGTTTTCTATCGCGCGGCCCGAGAGCACCGGGTGGGTACAGTAGGCGATCACGCGCTTGGCGCCGTGTTCCTTCAATGCCTTGGCGGCATTGCACAGGGTACCGGCGGTATCCACCATGTCGTCCACCAGCAGGCAGGTGCGGCCCCGGACATCGCCGATGATGTTCATGATTTCGGCAATGCCGGCCTGAGGACGGCGCTTGTCGATGATCGCCAGGTCGATGCCCAATTGTTTGGCGACGGCGCGTGCGCGCACCACGCCGCCGATATCCGGCGAGACCACGATCAAGTCCTGGAACTGCTGCTGCTCGATATCTTCCAGCAGCACCGGCGAACCATAAACATTGTCCACCGGGACATCAAAAAAGCCCTGGATCTGTTCCGCGTGCAGGTCCACGGTCAGCACGCGGTCGACACCCACCGCCACCATCATGTCGGCCACCACCTTGGCGCTGATGGGCACCCGCGCGGAACGCACGCGGCGATCCTGACGCGCATAGCCGAAGTAGGGCACCACCGCCGTGATGCGTCCGGCAGAGGCGCGGCGCAGGGCGTCTACCATGACGATCAGTTCCATCAGGTTGTCATTGGTCGGCGCGCAGGTGGGCTGTACCACAAAGACATCGCGACCGCGCACGTTCACGTGCAGCTCCAGCGCGATTTCGCCATCGGAGAACTGGGTGACCGAAGCCTCGCCCAATTGAGTTCCCAGGTGCCCCGCGATCTTTTGTGCGAGATCGGGGTTGGCGTTGCCGGTAAAGACCATCAAGTCAGTCACGTCGAATACCTTTATTGTGTCGATTGCCCAGAAGTGTAGACATACCGGACGCTACCGTGCGGGCGGCTTTTAACCTTTGGGCATCCGACAATGCCCTGGCCCGAGGCGCGCGAAAACAGGCGGGGAAAAGTATAAGCCACTGCATAAGCAACCGGCCGGGAAAAATGGCAGGGGCGGAAGGACTCGAACCTACGAATGGCGGGATCAAAACCCGCTGCCTTACCACTTGGCGACGCCCCTGGAGAGTGTGTTACTGAATGTTCGGAACCAGATCATAAAGTGCTGATCGGTTGATTCCCCGTGCGACAAAACCCGGCAGATCTGCTGGCGCCTGGGCCAGAACATGCTCGGCTTCTGCCGCGGAATCAAAGCCGGCAAAAACGCTGGCACCGGTCCCGGTCATTCGTGCGTTGGGTGTAAATTTTGCGAGCCAATTCAAAGCGTTATCAACGGGTGGATAACGCTTTCTGACCAGCGTTTCGCAGTCGTTTCGACCACCCTGCGCGAGAAAGGCCGCTAATGTAATGGCCGGCGTGTTTCTTGTCAAATCTTTGTGCGAAAAAACGCTGGCGGTTGAAACCGCGCAAGCGGGGTGCAAAACCAGGTACCAGCGGGGCGGCATTTCCACGGGTTGCAGGGCTTCGCCAACGCCTTCGGCCCAGGCCGTTTGCGCGCCGACGAACACAGGGACATCGGCCCCCAACTGCAAGCCGAGCGATTGCAGTTGGGGGCCGGTGAGGCCGCATTGCCAGAGATGATTGAGCGCGACCAGTGTGGTGGCGGCGTCGCTGCTGCCGCCACCGATGCCACCGCCCAATGGCAGGCGTTTGTCGAGATGGATATCGGCACCGGGCACTGGCTGCGCGGGGTCCAGTTGCGCTTGCAAACGGCGCGCGGCGCGCAGGATCAGATTGTCCTCGGCGGCGACGCCCGGTATGCCGGGCGTGAGTGTCAGTTGACCGTCATCGCGCCGTTCAAAGCGCAGCTCGTCACCGTAATCGAGCAGTTGAAACAGCGTCTGCAACTGATGGTAGCCATCATCGCGGCGGCCGGTGATATGCAGAAACAGATTGAGTTTGGCCGGTGCAGGCAGGATCAGCGTCAAGGCAGCGGCTCCAGTTGCCAGTCGCGGATCACCAGGGTCAGGCGTATATCCTCTTTTTCCGCTACGACGCGGCCGGGCAGTGTCAGTGAACCCCCGGGGTGATCGATAAGCTGGTACTGGGTGTAACTGAGCCGCCAGCCGGCCTGTTCCAGTTCGCTCAATTGTTGCCGGTCATCCTGTGCCCAGTGGGTAATCCGGTGACCGGGAGCGGGCAGGGCGCGTATCCAGTAGACGAGTTGACTCACGGGCAGGGCCCAGCCGGTGTGCTCGACGAGCAGGGCTTCCGCCGAGGTGGCGCTGTAGCCGGGCTGCCCGGATTCCTGCAAGGTGACACGGCCCGGTTCGCCGGTGATGATCATTCGGCGCGAGCCCAGAGGACCGCTCAGGTCCAGTTGATAATGCTGGTCGCGCTGCTGCCAGCGCAGGTTGGCGCTGCCGTTGTCACCCGGGACGCGCACGCCGAGTTTGCCCGTCAACTGCCAGTGGTCGATGTTTTCCAGCCGGCTCTGGCGGGCATCCCAGTCGGCGATCGGCAGGCGGCTTTGTTGGGCGCAGGCGCCGAGCAGGAGCAGCAGGCCGACCAGCAGCAGGCGTTGCATGGTCATGGCGCGGGCACCTGCAGGCGTTCCAGTGTGCGGAGGATGATCTCGTTGTCCGGTTCCGACTCGAGCGCGCCGCGCCAGATACCGAGTGCCTGGTCGTGCTCACCGATCACCCAGAGCACTTCGCCCAGGTGCGCGGCGATTTCCGGGTCCGGGTGGGCCTCGTAGGCGCGGCGCAGGTAGGTGAGCGCTTCGGGATAATTGCCGGTGCGGTAGTAGTGCCAGCCGACACTGTCGATGATGGCCGGGTCCAGGGGGTTGAGGGCCAGCGCGCGCGACAACAGCTCCCGGGCTTCATCCAGGCGGATGTTGTGATCGGTCAGGATGTAGCCCAGGGCATTGAGCGCGGCGCTGTTGTTGGGATCGCGCTCGATGATGTTGCGCAGGTCCCGCTCGGCCTCGGTCAACCGGCCCTGCTTTTCATGGAGCAGGGCCCGGCTGAATTGCAGGCTGTTGTTGTCGGGCGCGCGCCGCAGGGCGTCATCCAGCAAGGACTCGGCCGCTGCGAGGTGCTGGTGCTGGATCAACACCTGGGCGTGGAGTTGCTGCAAACCTTCCCGCTGGTCCGGGGCCTCGTCGCTCAGGCGGTTGATGTGTTCCCGCGCGCTGTCCAGGTCGCCCTTGCTGATCAGCAGGGTCAGCAGCCGCTGGGTGGCGGGCAGGAGTTCGCGCCCGGGTTCGACACGCAGGTAGTGGATGATGGCGCGGGGAATATCCTCCTGCTGTTCGGCGATCTGGGCCAGGTAATAGTGCGCCGACGACAGGTGTTGATCGCTGTCCAGAAGCTGTTCGAAGGCATTGGCGGCGGTGTCCATATCGCCATTTTCCAGGGCCACCAGCCCGAGGGACAGGCGCAGGTCCGGGTCTTCCGGGGCCTGGCTGGACAGGATTTCAAACTCCTTCTGAGCCAGGGCCAGGTCGTGGCGGGTGAGGATGCGCGCGTATTGCAGCCGCAGGCGCAGGTTGTCCGGGTGGCGCTCCAGCAGCTTGTTCATGCGTTCGAGCGCCTCTCGGTCGTGCCCCAGCTGGTGCAGCAGGGTGGCTTCCAGCAGGGCGGCGGGCAGGCTGTCCGGGTGTATCTTGAGCGCGGTCTGGGCCTGGCGCAGGGCGGCCTCGTCGGTGCCTTGCATTTGCAGCAGCAGGCCGGTGCCGATCAGTAATTGCTCGTCTTTTGGGTGTTGCTGTAATTGCGCCTGGAATGCGGCCAGCAGTTCAGCGCGCTTTTCACCGGGCTGGCTGCCGGCATTGGCCGCGATGGACTGGAACAGCGTTTCCCGGCCCATGGCTTGCAGCCGCTGCGACATGCCAAAGGCCGCCAGCAGCTGGCCGTCCTGCATCAATGCCAGGGCGGCGTTGCTGATGGCATCGGGATTGTCGGGTTCTTCCTCCACCCAGATCTGCGCGGTTTCGGCAGCGATACGGTTGGCATTGAGGAAGCGGGCGATCAGGGTGGCCCGCTCGGCGACCCTGGGGTCGCGGGTTTCGCGGGCCTGCTGGGCGTAATTGCTCAGGGCAACGTCATACTGCTGCCGGCTGCCGGCAATTTCCGCGGCCAGCAGCGAATAGAGGGTCGCGGTGGAAAAGGGGCGCTCCGGCTGCTTGGCGTAGATGGTTTCAATGTGGCTGGCGTCGCTGACCGGGCCGTCGGCCTGGGGCTCGGGTGCGGCGTCATCGCTGGGAGGTTGGAGGGCGCAGCCGCCGAGGCAGGCAGCAAACACGGCGGCGGCAAAGGGAAAATGGCCTGATTTCATGAACACTGGCAACTCGTGAGGCGATGCATGCGAAAAGGCATCAAAGGGGAATCATGATAATCAGGCCGGCCGCTTATCACCAGTACCGGGGCATGACGGGCCGTCCTTGCCCCTTGTCACCGGGAGCGCCGGGCCGGACAATACCGCCCTTTGCTCGCTGAAAGACTTCGCTGACGCTCATCCATGACCCTACTGGCCTTCGGCATCAACCACACCACGGCGCCTCTCGCCCTGCGCGAGCGGGTGGCCTTTGCGCCCGATGCCCTGCAACAGGCCCTGTTGGATGCCAGGGATAAGGCCGGGCTGGACGAAGTGAGCATCCTGTCCACCTGCAACCGCACCGAAATCTATGCCAGCAGCAACCTGGACTCCCGCGCGCTGTTCGATTGGCTCATCGCCCACACGGCAATCCGCGTCGATGAGTTGCATAACTGCTACTACTGTTACCGGGATGAAGAAGCGGTACGCCATATGATGAAGGTCGCCGGCGGCCTGGATTCCCTGGTGTTGGGCGAGCCGCAGATCCTGGGGCAGATGAAATCCGCCTACGCCGTCGCCCAGGCGGCGGGCACCGTGGGGAGCGAACTGCACAGCGCCTTCCAGCAGGTGTTCAACATCGCTAAACGGGTGCGCAGCGAAACCGCCATCGGTGAAAACCCCGTGTCCGTGGCCTATGCGGCGGTGACCCTGGCGCAGCAGATTTTTTCCAACCTCCGCCAGGATACCGCCCTGCTGATCGGCGCCGGTGAAACCATCGAGCTGGTGGCCCGCCATCTGGCCGAGCAGGGGATCGAACGCATGCTCGTCGCCAACCGCACGCTGGATCGCGCCCAGCGCCTGGCCGGCGAGTTTGGCGGCGAGGCCATACTACTGGCGGACCTGCCCGCGCAACTGCACCGGGCCGATATCGTCATTTCCTCCACGGCCAGCCAACTGCCCATCCTGGGCAAGGGCGCTGTGGAATCCGCCCTGAAAAAACGCAAGCACAAGCCCATGTTCATGGTTGATATCGCTGTACCCCGCGACATCGAGGAACAGGTGGGCGAGCTGGATGATGTCTATCTCTATACCGTCGACGACCTGCACGCGGTGATCGATGAAAGCAAGAAGTCCCGCCTCATCGCCGCCGTCAAGGCAGAGGTGATCATTGCCGAGGGTGTCGAGTATTTTCTGCGGCAGCGGCGCGAGCTGGATGCGTTGGCCACCGTCAAGGCCTATCGCACCCAGGCCGAGACGCTGCGCGACAATGAATTGAGCAAAGCCCTGCGCGCCATGGACGCGGGCGCCGATCCCCGCGAAACCTTGCAGCAGTTCGCGCGCAACCTGACCGGTAAACTGATTCACACGCCGACGCGGGTCTTGAAGGACGCCAGCGCCACGGGGCGCCTGGACGTGGTGCAGGTGGCCAGGGAACTCTTTGATTTAACGACCGACAACAACGACACAAGCGAACCCGAATGAAAGCGTCAATACTGGAAAAACTGCAACGCCTGAGCGAGCGCTATGAAGAAGTGAGCGCCCTGCTGGCGGAAGCCGAAGTGATCAACAACCAGAACCGGTTCCGTGAACTGTCCAAGGAATTCGCGGAGCTGGAACCTGTGGTGCAGGGTTACGCGCGTTATCAACGATTGCAGGACGACATGGCCGAGGCCCGCCAGCTGCTGATCGATGGCGATGCCGACATGAAAGCCATGGCGCGGGACGAACTGGATGCCTGCGAGGCCCAGTTGGAACCCATGACGCTCGAGCTGCAAAAACTCCTGCTGCCCAAGGACCCGAAAGACGAAAAAAACTGCTACCTGGAAATCCGTGCCGGCACTGGCGGCGACGAGGCGGCGATTTTTTCCGGCGATCTCTTCCGCATGTATTCCCGCTATGCCGAGCGCCAGGGGTGGCGTGTGGAAGTGCTGAGCGAAAACGAAGGCGAGCACGGCGGTTACAAGGAGATCATCACCCTGGTGTCTGGCCAGAATGTCTATGCCCGGCTCAAATTCGAATCCGGCGCCCATCGCGTGCAGCGTGTGCCGGAGACGGAATCCCAGGGGCGGATCCACACCTCCGCCTGTACCGTGGCGGTCATGCCCGAAGCCGATGAACTGGAAGAGATCAATATCAACAAGGCGGACCTGCGGATCGATACCTTCCGTTCATCGGGTGCTGGTGGCCAGCACGTCAACAAGACGGATTCGGCCATTCGTATCACGCACATTCCCACGGGGATCGTGGTGGAGTGCCAGGATGAACGTTCCCAGCACAAGAACCGCGCCCGGGCCATGTCGCTGTTGGCGACCAAGCTCGCCACGCGCCAGGAAGAAGCAGCGGCCAAATCCATTTCGGAAGAGCGGCGCAACCTGGTGGGCTCCGGCGACAGATCCGAGCGCATCAGAACCTACAACTATCCCCAGGGCCGGGTGACGGATCATCGCATCAACCTGACCCTCTATTCCCTGGACGCCATTCTCGAAGGCGACCTGGATGCGGTGGTCCAGCCATTGGTCAACGAATACCAGGCGGACCAGCTGGCCGCCCTGGGTGACTGACGCGACGCCGATGGACGGGCCGCTCACCATCGCACAATGCCTGCGCCTGGCCGCCGAGCTGACGCACAGCGATTCGCCGCGCCTGGATGTGGAGTTGCTCTTGTGCCGGGTGCTGGAACGGGACCGTTCCTATCTGTTCGCCTGGCCCGACAAATCGCTGGCACCGGATCAGCAAGCGCGGTTTCTGCGCGACTTTTCCCGCCGCCGCCAGGGGGAACCGGTGGCCCATATCCTTGGCCAGCGGGAATTCTGGTCCCTGCCGCTGTATGTCGATGACACCACCCTGATTCCCCGGCCGGATAGCGAGTGCCTGGTTGAAGCGGTGCTGGACCTCTATGCCGATGATGTCCACAACCCGCCGCGCCGGTTGCTGGACCTGGGCACGGGTACCGGTGCGCTGGCGCTGGCGCTGGCCAGTGAAAAACGCCATTGGGATTGCCTGGGGGTGGACCTGGCGCCGGGCGCGGTGGCGCTGGCGGAAAGGAATCGTACTCACCTGAGGTTGTCCAATGCGCGTTTCCTGCGCAGCGACTGGTTCAGCCAACTGCCGGCGGGCGAGCGTTTCAATGTGATTGTCAGCAACCCTCCCTACCTGGACGAGGCCGATCCCCACCTGGATCAGGGCGACCTCCGCTTTGAACCGCGATCAGCCTTGGTTGCCGCCGATCGCGGCCTGGCGGATCTGGCCCTGATCATTGCCCGGTCCACGGACTATCTGTTGCCGGGAGGCTGGCTGCTCGTTGAACACGGCTACACCCAGGCGGCGGACGTGCGCGGCTTGTTCGATGGTGCGGGATTCAACAGCGTCGCCAGCCGCCGCGACCTGGGCGGCCACGAGCGCATTACCTTGGGGCGCTGGCTGCCGGAACGCATAGTCGGGGAGGTGGAAAATGCTCGATGACGATCAGTTGCTGCGCTACGCCCGTCACCTGATGCTGCCGGAAGTGGATATCGCCGGGCAGGAAAAACTGCTCGCGGCGCGGGTGTTCATCCTGGGGCTTGGCGGTCTCGGATCACCGGTGGCCATGTACCTGGCGGCGGCTGGGGTGGGGCATCTGGTGCTGGCCGATTTCGACCAGGTGGAACTCTCCAACCTACAACGGCAGATCATCCATACCGGCGACCGCCTCGGCATGCACAAGGTGGAGTCCGCTGCCCTGACACTCAAGGCACTCAATCCCGACGTCCAGTTGACGTGTGTCGTACACCCCATGGACACAGACGCATTGATCGCCCAACTGGCCGGTGTGGATGTGGTGGTGGATTGCAGCGATAACTTTGCGACCCGCTTCGCGGTGAATGCCGCCTGTGTGGCGGCGAGGGTGCCGCTGGTGTCCGGCGCGGCCATCGGGCTGGATGGCCAGCTGGCGGTGTTCGACAGCCGCCGGCCGGAGTCTCCCTGCTACCGCTGCCTGTATGACGAAGGCGAGGAAGACCAGACCTGCGCCGCCAACGGCGTGCTGGCGCCGCTGGTGGGGATCATCGGGTCCATGCAGGCATTGGAGGTGATCAAACTGCTCACCGGTTTTGGCAGCCACCCGGCCGGCCGGTTGCTGACCTTCGATGGCCGCCACAGCCAGTGGCGCGAGCTGCGCCTCGCGCGCGATGCCGCCTGTCCGGTGTGCGGTAAAGCCGCGATGACCTGAAACGCCACCGGCGTTTGTTCAATCCTGTCCGAAGAATTCCCTTTTCAGTACCTGGTGTTGCTCGGCACTCAGCCGCGGACCGAACTGGGTCACCACCCTGGACGCTGCCAGGCTGGCAAAATCCCCCGCCTGCTGGTAGCTGTAGCCATGGGTGAGGGCGTAGAGAAACGCTCCGGCAAACATATCGCCCGCGCCGTTGCTGTCGATGGCCTTGACGGGATGTGAGGCAACACTGAGCAGTGCCTCGCCGTCGTAGACCAGCGCGCCGTCGCTGCCGCAGGTGATCGCAAATGTCCTGGCGATTTTTTTCAGGGCAGCCACGGCGTCTTCCAGTTGGTGGGTTTCGGTGAAGCCCAGGGCCTCATCGCGGTTGCAGAACAGCAGGTCCACGCCATCCCCGAGCATCTCCTGTAAGCCCTCGCGGAAAAACTGCACCATGGCCGGGTCGGACAGGCTCAGCGCTGTGCGCGTATGGCTGGCTTCCGCCTGGCGCCGCAGTTCGATGGCGGCGGCGCGTCCGGTGGGTGACGTCACCAGATAGCCTTCGATATAGGCGTAATCCGCCGCGGCGATGGCTGCGGGATCCAACTCGGCAACGGACAGGGTTTCGCTGATACCGAGAAAGGTATTCATGGTGCGTTCGGCATCGGGGGTGATCATCACCAGGCATTTGCCGGTGATGCCCTGGTGCAGGGTGCCGGTCTGGGCGTAGTCGACGCCGGCGGCCTGGATGTCTTCCAGATAAAAATGCCCATTGTCGTCGTCTGCCACCTTGCAGGAATAAAAATTACGGCAGCCGAAATGCGCGGCGGCGATGATGGTGTTGGCGCCCGAACCGCCACTGGCGCGGTGGCTGGCCACCAGGTGCCGCTCCAGGTACCGCATCAACTGGTGCTGGCGCGCTTCATCCACCAGGGTCATGACACCCTTGGCCACCGCCATGGCGGTCAGGTCGTGATCGTCGAGGGTGATTTCGGTATCGACCAGGGCCGCGCCTATGCCGTAGATGTGGTAATGCTTGCTCATGGGGTGTCCTTTGTGAAAGTGGCCGTGGATTATGCAAAATCCTTCCCGATGACGAAAGCGCGGCTCGCTTATCACTGGTCGCGTCAGTAAACTATCGCTCGATTTCCACCCCTGACCGCTGATCTTCATGACCAAACGCCGTTCCCTGAAACGCCCCGCCCGCCCTGTGAAAACCAAAACCCCGCGTCATGGCTGGGCGCTGGTGCGCCTGTGGTTGTTTTACGGTTTTTTGCTGCTGCTGGTGCTGACGGCCATCTGGGTGGTCAGCCTGGATATCCAGGTGCGCGAAAAATTCGACGGCAAGAAGTGGTCCCTGCCGGCCCGGGTCTATGCCCGGCCGCTGGAACTCTACGAGGGCCTGCCGCTGACGCCCGCGCTGTTCGAGCAGGAACTCCAGGCCCTGGGTTACCGCTTTACCAACGGCCTGAATGCACCGGGCCAGGTGGTGCGCCGCCCGCTCAGCAACCAGAACGTCAGCTACCAGATCCACAGCCGCGGTTTCGATTTCTGGGACAAGCGCGAAGAACCGGCGCGTTTCAGCGTGGCCCTGGTGGAAGGCAATGTGGCGCGCCTGAGCGATATCGCCGGCGCGGACATCCCCTTGCAGCGGCTGGAGCCGGAGGAAATCGGCGGCATCTACCCGGCCAACGTGCAGGACCGGCTGCTGGTCAAGCTCAGCGATCTGCCGCCCCTGCTGGGCGAAACCCTGCTGGCGGTGGAAGACCGGCAGTTTCTCGACCACCATGGCGTGTCCCTGCAATCCATCGCCCGCGCCGCCTGGGTCAATGTACGCGAGGGGGATGTGGTGCAGGGCGGCTCCACCCTGACCCAGCAGCTGGTCAAGAATTTCTACCTGACCCGCGAGCGCCACCTGCGCCGCAAGGTACAGGAAGCCATCATGGCGGTGCTGCTGGAGTGGCACTACCCCAAGCCCGAGATACTCGAGGCTTATGTCAATGAGGTATTCCTCGGCCAGAGTGGTCCGCGCGCCATCCATGGCTTCGGGCTCGCATCGCACCATTACTTCCGCCAGCCACTGCGTGAACTCGCGCCCGAGCAGATTGCGCTGCTGGTCGGCCTGGTGAAAGGACCTTCCTACTACAACCCCTGGCGCCATCCCCAGCGCGCCAAGGGCCGCCGCGATCTGGTGCTGCGGGTCATGCACCAGGAAGGGCTGATCGACGAGGCGCAGCTCAAACGTTCCCAGGCCGCTCCCCTGGGCATTGTCGAAGAGGCCAATACCAGCCTGATGCGATACCCGGCCTTTGTCGAACTGGTCAAACGCCAATTGGCGCAGGAATACCGCGAGGAAGACCTGCGCTCCGAAGGCCTGCGCATTTTCACCAGTCTTTCGCCCATGGTGCAGCGCCAGGCGGAACAGGCCTTGCAGCAGCGCCTGCAACAGCTGGAAAAACAGCACAAGGCGAGCGACCTGCAGGGTGCGGTGGTGGTTACCAGCGTCGGCAATGGCGAGGTCATGGCCCTGGTCGGCAACCGTCAGGTCCGCTTCGAGGGCTTCAACCGGGCCCTGGATGCGCGCCGTCCCATCGGGTCACTGGTCAAGCCTTTTGTGTACCTCACCGCCCTGGAGGAGCCCGGTGGCTATCACCTGGGCAGCCTGGTCAGCGATGATCCTTTCAGTCTCAAGGGCAGTGACGGCAAGCTCTGGGAACCGCGCAATTTCGACAGGGTCAATCATGGCCAGGTGCCCTTGCACCGCGCCCTGGCCCAGTCCTACAACCAGGCCACGGCCAGACTGGGCATGTCGCTGGGACTGCCGCGGGTGATGCGGACGCTGAACGCTGCCGGTTATGAAGGGCGCCTGCCCGAAGTGCCGGCGCTCATGCTGGGTGCGGTGGATATGTCGCCCTATGAAGTGGCGGGTATCTACCACACCCTGGCGGCCGAGGGGACCTATGCCCCGCTGCGCGGTATCCGCGATGTGCTCACCGCGACGGGTGAACCCTTGCGGCGCTATCCATTGAAGCTGGAGCAGCGCTTCTCGCCCGAGGCCAGCTTCCAGATGCAGTACGCCCTGCAACTGGTCCTGCGCGAGGGCACGGGACGCAGCGTGTATCATCAGTTTCCCGCGTCCCTGCCCCTGGCCGGCAAGACGGGAACCACCAACGACCAGCGCGACAGCTGGTTCGCGGGGTTCAGTGGCGAGCACCTGGCGGTGGTCTGGCTGGGCCGGGATGACAATGGCACCACGCCCCTGACCGGTTCAGCGGGAGCCTTGCAGGTCTGGGCGGACCTGATGCGCGGCCTGCCCACCCAGGGGTTGAACCTGCAACCGCCACCGGGCGTGAGCTTCGACTGGATCGACAGCCATACCGGCCTGCTCAGCAGTGAACAGTGCGAGGGCGCCGTCTGGCTGCCATTGCGCGACAACCAGCGCCCGCGGGATTCGGTACCCTGCCATTTCAACGGCGGCGACAAATCCTGGTGGCAGCGCTTATGGAATCCCTGAGAGTTGATGAGGAGCGAGTGTGAATAAACGGTATTTGATCCCCTTGGGACTGTGTGTATTCCTGGCCAGCTGCGCGGCGCCCGTGAGCCGCGACCTGCCCCCGGTCACCGACTCGCCGCCCAGCCAGCCGGGTACACTGCCACCGGTCATCGACCCGGTCCCCGCCCCCGACACGGCAGAGCCCACACCACCACCCGTCCTGCAACCCATCAATCCGGCTGTCACCAGCCTGATCAACCAATCCCGCGCCCAATACAACAGCCGCGACTATGCCGCTGCCGTTGCCACGGCCGAACGGGGGCTGCGCATCGACCGCCGCGCGCCTGAACTCTATCTGGTGATTGCCCAGAGCTACCTGCAACAGGGGCAGACGACGCAGGCGGAGCAGTTTGCCCAACAGGGATTGCGTCACGCCCAGCCGGGCTCGCCGGTGAGCAGCGCCCTGCAACGGGTGCGGGACATACTCTCCGGCGGCGATTTCTGATCAGCGCCCGCCGGACAGCCCCAGCAGCACACCGACCAATACCATGAGCGCACCCGTCCCGCGGTTGAACCACTGGCGGTGACGGGGCTCCCTCAGCCACGCCATGATCAGGCTGCCCGCCTTTGCGTAGATCAACATCCACAGCAGATCCATGGCCACAAAGATGGCGCTCAGCAAGGCAAATTGGGGAACCAGGGCGCGCTCGGGCGCAATGAACTGGGGGAAAAGCGCAGCAAAATAAAGAATGCCCTTGGGGTTGCTGACAGCGATGCCAACACCTTTGAAAAACAACGCCTGCCGCGAAACGGCGGTCACTCCGCTACGCTCATCCACCTCATCCGCCGCGCGCCATAACCCGATGCCCAGCCACACCAGATAGGCCGCCCCCAGCCAGCGCAATCCGTCGAACAGCATGGGGGAACGCACCAGCAGGAGCCCCAGCCCCAGCGCGGACAACAGCATCAGCAACAGGTTGCCCAGCGTCGCGCCGAGCATCACCTGACCGGTGCGGCCCAGGCCATAACGGCTGCCGTAGGCCATGCACGCCAGCATCAACGGACCGGGACTGGCCGATACCAGGGTGGTGAGTGAGATGAATATCAGGAGTTGTTCAAGGGGCACAGCAGGGGCTCGATCAGGCTGGGGCGGATGGGGATGACATTCTGGCCAGGGGCATCGCTGATCTCAAGGGGATCGCTGGCCAGCTTCCCTGTGGCTGGTCAATATATAGCCAATCTGAATCAGCCGCCCGGCATTATTTCCAATCAATTTAACCCGCCACTTGAATCGACTGGCGGAATCCTGTTCCTGGCCGATACTTGGGGTAACTGGTTTGCCGGGGTGCGCAGTCTGCGCGCTACCGGGTGCTTTCAGCCAGTTGGGGCTCCCCTTTGTTGTACTCTAGTATGGTCCTGGCCGACGCATCCACAACATGCGTCGGCTTTTTTATGGCCACGTATTTACAGCGCGCGGTCCATGGCTATAATGCTGCCCTTCTGTGCGCCAGCGGCGCCTGGATGTCGGAGTGTAGCGCAGTCCGGTAGCGCACCTCGTTCGGGACGAGGGGGTCGGAGGTTCGAATCCTCTCACTCCGACCAATATTTGATTCTTAAGCCCCTGATTTTTCTTGTGAAAGTCAGGGGCTTTTGCTTTTCAGGGGGCAGGGTGTCGAAAAAGTGTCGCAAGATACTAGCTCAACCACTGAACGGAACTATTCCAGCCTGGATTGCAATTTTTCCCGCTTTTTCTGCAACAGCTGCTTTGTGCCACTCAAATCTCTTAGCTTCATGATAGATCTTGAAAAATCAAAGCATGAGTAGATTCCGGCAATCATCAGGCCCCCGGATATGGCATAGAGGTAGAGTCTAATTTGACTGGATGGGGGAAACACCAAAGCCAAAATAAATAAGCTTGCAGATGCACATACAAACCCCAGTATTGTGGAAATAAAAGCAAATCCAACCCGAATTAGTGCAATATTGCCCTTGCTGATTCTCTCCAGAAATGCCTCATGTTCATCCAGGGCTAAAATGTTGCGTTTGATTCTCTGCGCCCTGAGTCGCAGATATTTGAAGAATAGATAACTCGATAGCAACGATAAGAAAACGGTGAGGATCATTGCGCTCGGTGAGGGTAGAGTTTCCATAGCACCTTCCATATTGCTTCATTGTTTCTTATAGGCAAGACCGCAGATCAGCGGTCTTGCCTGTCAATATACTTGAGGTTGTTTTCTCCATAAATAGTCGTGTATGGGCAACGGGCAAATGAGATCGTCAGTTGTCATTCATCGCGAGGAAATTGAACAGCCCACCTCCGGTACTCCTTGAGCACCTGGTTCGGCCGTGTCGTGTACCAGGCGTAACCCGCCCGGCGCTCCTGGGAAATCGCGGAGATGTCGTAATGCACCGAGCCGTCGCGATCGCCGAATACCGGGCGGTTGGTGCCCAACTCGTAAAAGCGCGCCCAGAGGGGTGGTGCAGAAGGATCGGCTTTCAGCTCGCTGTCGCCCATGTTCCAGCGATGACCAGTGATGCGGGTATCCTCGTACCAGTCCACGGCATCGTGGATGGCTGCCACCAGGGCTGGTGAAGGGTCAGGCAGCTGCATCAGCAGTTGCAGCAGGGTGACGCTTTCGGCGCTGGCCAGTGCGGCCATTTCATAGGCGCGGGCCTTTGCGGGTTCGAGGGTGCGCGGGTGGTGCTGGGCTCCCCATATGCTGCGCTTGCCATCCGTGATCACCTGGGTGGCGAGAACGCATTGCAGTCCCAGCGCCAGGCCCTGGGTTGCGGCGGCGCGTTGCTCCGCCGTGACAAACGCAAAATGGCCCTGTGCCTGTGAAACCGACAACAGGACGCTGAGGATGTCTTCCATGAGTTCGTCGTTGTAGGTGATGTAGTCGTGATAGTCGCCAGCCAGTGGGTATATCTGCGGCCAGCCGCCATTGGGGTATTGCGCGGCGATGATCAGTGCCAGTCCCCGGTCAAAAGCGTCGCGGTAGTGTGTCTTGCCGGTCAAACGGTAAGCCCGTGCCAGCAACTGCAACTGGGTGGTGGTCGCGGCATTGTCGAAGGTGGGGATGTATTTGTGCTCCGTGCCAAAGGCGACACCGGGCCGGCGCGCTTCGAGCGCCATGTCAGTGCGTTTCGACCAGCCGCCGGAAGGTGTCTGGAAAGACACGATAATGTCCATGGTGCGCCGGCCTTCCCTGGAGAGGAACCAGTCGTCCGGCTGCTCCGGATCAAAGCCGAAAGTCCTGGCGTAGGCGGGGCGTTCCGGTTTGTCTTTGCCGAGGCTGCGCAGTTCGGCGGCGATAAAATCCTGGTCCAGTTGGCGGGTGCGTTCCGAGCGGGCGTAATAGGCATCCCAGGCGGTTGCATCCGCCCGGGTATCGGGATGGGGGCTGGTATCGGATGTGGCTGTCGGAGTGCAGGCGGCGAGGCTGGCGAGTGCCAGGGTGAATGCCAGTGCCAGTGCCAGGGCAGGCGCGCGGGCGAGCGTTCCGGTGACGCGGTTCATATGGATACCTCTTGTGATGCCGCGCCGGGTACCTTGCTCTGGGGAAGGCTGGCCGGTGGTTGATGGTGTGCGGCTTGTTATGGAGTCCCCGCGTGTTGCGGGCAGCTCAGTGTAACAGCCGGCGATGGGGGTGCAGAAGATTCTGGCGTCAGGTCTGGTTATTCTCCAGTGCGCTGGTTAAGCTGACCGGCATTCCGGCGCCAGCCCATTTGGCAGAACAATCCATCCTCTGACAGCAAGGAGCCTTTATGGCAAAACTGGAATGTCATTACTTCCCCGACACGCCCGCCAGTTGGCAGTGTCCCGGTTGCCATGCCCTGTACAGTGACAAGTGCATCCCCGCGGGCCACAGCGCGCTGTGGGGCAGGCGTGGTCCTTATTGCATCCGGTGTGAAAAGAATCTGATGTACCTGGGCAGCGCCACGGGGGCCAAACCCTTCTGGCAGATGCTGCCGCATTTCTTTACCTATCCGCTGCATCCCAACAGTCTGCTGGTGATGGGCCTGTTGATGGTCCTGAGCCTCTTGTTGTTCGGTGGGTTGCTGGCCCTTGTGGTGCTGTTGTTCGGCCTGGCGCTGCTGGTCAAGTACGGCTTGAAAATCATTGAGTTCCGCGGCCGGGGTGTGAGTACGCCGCCCGGTTTGGGCGAGGTGCTCGGTGGTGACGAACACCATTTGTTTTTTCGCCAGATGGCCCTGTTTTTCATGATGGGGGTGATCAATGGCCTTGCCTACTACCTGAATGCCGCCCTGGGTGTCCTGGTGACCATCTTCATCACCCTGGCGATGCCTGCGAGCATCATGATACTGGCGGTGGAAAAATCCGTGCGGCGCGCGCTCGATCCGCTGGCGCTGATCCGTCTGATGTTCACGGTGGGCTGGCCTTACCTGTTGTTGTGGCTGTGTACCCAGATCATCTCGGCGGGACCTGTCTACGCGCTGGAGTTCCTGTTGCAGGTGTTGCCCGGCGCGCTGGTTCTGCCGGTGATTGTCGGCATCAGCGTCTACTTTACTTTCGTGCTCTATACCATGCTGGGCTATGTGCTCTTCGAGTATCAGCGCGAGCTGGGATTGGATACGGAAATCGATGACGATCACATGGAGCCGCGCGATTTTGAAAAAGCCCGTGCCCTGGGGGCAACCCGTGTGTTGATCAAGGAAGGCGATTACGCTCGTGCGCGCACGCTGCTGCGCAAAGCCCTGGATGCGGTGCCCGATGATGTGGAACTGCATCAGCATTATCACCGGCTGCTGATGTTGCTCGATGACGACCAGGCGCTGGTCAACCACGCCACGTATTTTGTCGAACTGGCGGCGCGGCAGCAGCAATTGAGCAAGGCTGTGCCGGTTGTGCTGGATGTGCAGCAGCGGGTGCCCGGCTTTCAGCTGGCAGATACCCGTTTGTCACTGGACCTGGCACGCCTGCTGGAATTGCAGCGGCAACCAAAGGCTTTGGTGCGCCTGTTTCACAACCGCCACAAAACCCACGCCGATGATCCCTTGCTGCCCGATGCCTACGGGTTGGTGGCGCGTGTGCTGTACGAGTCGCTCAACGAGGATGCCAAGGCGCAGGCGCTGTTGAATTTTCTGTTGAAAAAATACCCGCAGCATCCACAGCACCAGACCTGGTTGAAACTGCATCAGCAATTGCAGGCCCATCTCGGCTCAGGTGCCTGAGGCGAGCGCTTCCAGGCGGGGATGCTGCACGCCCAGGGTTTTCGCCCGTTCCGCTAAGGGGCGGGCGCTTGCCCTGTTTCCCTGCCTGGCAAATTTGACGGCCAGCGCCAGGCACAATGGGCCGGTCAATGCCTGCTGCGCCGGTGCCAGCCTGGCATAATCCGCCAGTACCTCGTTGATCTCCCTGTGCCAGGCGGCGGGCGTGTCCGTTGCTGCAAAGTGCTTGAGCAGGGCAAAGGTTGCCTGGTGGAACGCGGGGGAGCGCGGCTGGCCGCGCAGCAGGTCGTAACTCAATCGCCAGGGGCGCGGGTCTGCCGGATAAGCCTGGCACGCCTGGCGGATCAAGCGCTGGGCTCGGGGAATATCCAGGCTGGTCATGGCCCTGTCGATGTGTTTGAGATCGTCTTCCAGCGATTGGGCCTTGTCTTCGCTGGCTTTATGCTCGGCAAAATCCTCGTGGGTGCGCCGCGCCAGCAGCATCAATCCCGCGCCCGCAAGCAATCCTCCGGCGTGAGCGGCGTAAGCCGTGTTGGAATCGATAAAAAAGTAACCGTAGATTTCCTTGGCCAGCCATAGTGGCAGGACCAGCAACGCGGGTGCGCGAAACTCGCCAAAATAAAAAAAGACGGTATAAAAAAACCGGATCTTGCGAAAGCGGTAGAGCGCGAGATACATCCCCATCAAACCGGAAATAGCGCCTGACGCACCAATGACGGGTGTCATGGAATTCCAGTTGATCAACACATGGAGTCCATCCGCCGCCAATCCTGACAGGAGATAAAATCCCAGATAAAGCAGCGGGCGTGTTGCGGTTTCCAACGCAAAACCGAACAAAAACAAAAACAGCATATTGCCGATCAAATGGTCCCAGCCGCCATGCAGGAACAGGCTGGTGATGAAGGTGACGGGGCGCGCTTCAGCGGGAGTCAGGCCACCGGCAAAATAGCTGATGCGGTTGCGCACCGATTCCACGGTTTCACGCTGGCTGCGCCATAAGCTTTCATCTTCGCTGGCCGTCCACACCTGTTGCCGCAGCCAGGCATCAAAGCCCCGGTCGAACACCAGCAGCTGGGAAAAAATCTCCACTTTTTCCTCGTCGGGCACCGCTTTCAGCTCTTCGAGCTGGGCAGGCTGATGGGCTTGCAGGTAGTCGATATAGGCGGCTTGCTCGCGCGGCCACAGCTGATAGTCGTGGTAGTGTTCCAGCGCGGTCATGGCCAGTTTGTCATCGTTACCCTGGTACAGCAGAAACACCAGCAGGTTGACCAGAATCAGCCCCAGTGTGATGACCGGCGGGCGGGACCACTGGGGTTTGTTTTCAAGGGGAATGATCAGCATGAAGAAAAAGCGTCCTGCGATATTGTTATGGTTTACAGAAAAATATTGTCGTCGCCCGGAAAGATGCCGGCCTTCACATCGGCCACGTATTTTTGCATGGCGCCGGGAATATCCCGCGCTTCCAGCAAAAAGTTCTTGGAAAACTTGGGCGGCTGTTCGGTGAGTCCGAGGATATCGTTGATCACCAGGACCTGGGCATCCGTGTCCCGGCCCGCGCCTATGCCGATGGTGGGGATGGGAATGCTGCGGGTGATCTCGGCAGCCAGGGCGGAGGGGACGCACTCCAGCACCAGCAGGTCGGCACCGGCATCGGCCAGCTGGATGGCGTCGGCCAGGATTTTCTCGGCATCTTGCGTCGAGCGCCCTTGTACACGGAAGCCGCCGAACTTGTTGACGGATTGCGGCGTCAGCCCCAGATGCGCGCACACCGGGATACCCCGTTCGGCCAGCATGGACACGGTTGGCGCCAGCCAGGCGCCCCCCTCCAGCTTCACCATCTGCGCGCCCGCCTGCATGATGCGCGCGCTGTTGCGCAACGCGTCCTCGGGCGTGGCGTAGGTCATGAAGGGCAGGTCGCCGACGATCAGCGATTTGTTGTTGCCCCGCGCCACGGCTTCGACGTGATAGATCATCTGCTCCATGGTCACGGGAATGGTGGAGTCGTAGCCCAGTACGGTCATGCCGAGGGAGTCGCCGATCAATACCACTTCCACGCCACAGCGCTGCGCCATGGCCGCCATGTGGGCGTCGTAGAGTGAGATGACCACAAATTTTTCGCCCTGGCTTTTCAACTTGTCGAGCGTCTTGATGGTGACGGCCTTGGTCAACGCGGTGTCGTGGGTGGCGGTGCCACCGGGCAGCTTGGAATAGGGCATGGCGGGCTCCCGTCAGGCGTCAGAGGATGGGGCTGGGATTGTAATAGTGGCGGCCGCTTTTGATGGTGAGGATGTATTCCACCAGCTGGCGAAAATGGTCGCGGTTGTGCGCCAGGTTGAAATCCTTGGCGTTGACGATCAGTAGCGGCGCGCCGTCGTAGTAATGGAAAAAGTGCGTGTAGGCGTCGTTGAGCGCTTTGAGGTAGTCGAGGCTGATGTGCTGCTCGATGGGATTGCCGCGCAGCCGGATGCGTTCCGCCAGCACGTCCAGCGGCGCCTGGAGGTAGATCACCAGGTCCGGGGTGGGGGCGTTGATGGTCAACCGGTTGTAGACCTGCTGGTAGATGTTCAACTCGTCGTCGTCCAGGGTGACCTGGGCGAAGAGCTGGTCTTTTTCGATCAGGAAATCGGCCACCCGCACCGGTGTAAAGAGATCGTCCTGGCGCAACGCCTGGAGCTGGTTGGCGCGCTGGAACAGGAAAAACAACTGGGTGGGCAGAGCCGTGGCCTTGGGGTCCTGATAGAAACGCGACAGGAAAGGGTTTTCCTCCGCCTGTTCCAGCAGCATGTCGTAGTTGAACAGGCGCGCGATATTGCGGGCCAGGGTGGTCTTGCCCACGCCGATGCAACCTTCCACGGCGATGTAATGGGGCAGTGTCTGGTTGGTCAGGTCCAGTTGCAGGTCTTCAAACAGGGCGTCCAACGGGTATCTCCTAGACATCTGACAGGGGCAACAGGCCATCGGGCGGACAAGTCCGCAGCAGGCTGCCGAGGCTTGTGCCACAGGGTAACACCAAATCCGGGGCTATGGCTGCCAGGGGGTGGAGCACGAAGCCGCGCCGGGTCATCTCGGGATGGGGTACCGTGAGGCGCGGCTCATCGATGATGTGATCGCCGTACAACAGGATGTCCAGGTCCAGGGTGCGCGGGCCCCAGCGCTCCAGGCGAACCCGGTGGTGGGCCTGTTCCAGCGCCTGGAGCTGGTCCAGCAGCAAGAGGGGCGGCAAGCTCGTCTCCAGGCAGGCCACGGCGTTGACATAATCCGGTTGGACCGGCCCCAGGGCCGGTGTCTGATAAAGCGGAGAGCTGGCCAGCAGGCGCGTCTCCGGCAGGCGGGCCAGCTCGTCCAGCGCCTGCCGCACCTGGTGGCGGGGGCTGGGCAGGTCGCCAGCCAGGTTGCTGCCCAGGCCGATATAGGCCCTGACCGGAACCTCAGGCATCGCTGGCGGGGGCCTCGCTATCGGATTTGCGGCGCCGGGGCGCACGGCGGCGGCGCGGCTTGCTGCCGCTGTCGCGCTTGGCCAGGTCCTTGATCATTTTTTCCCGCGTCTCGTCATCGGCGCTCTGGAAGTGGGTCCACCAGCTGCCCAGTCCGTCCAGGGATTCGCCGGCTTCCTCGCGCATCAGCAGAAAATCATAGGCGGCGCGGAAGCGCGGGTGGTCCAGCAGGCGGATGGCGCGCATGCCGCCGCGCTGGGGCAGCCGCTGTTGCAGGTCCCAGATTTCGCGCATGGGGAGGGAGAACCGCTTGGGGATGGCGATGCGTGTCAACTGGCGGGCGATAACCTGCTGGGCCGCCTGGTTGTAGGCGGCGGTGGGTGGCATGGTCTTGCTAAGGCGGGCCTGTTCCTGTTGCAGGGCGGGCCAGAGCAGGGCGGCATAGATGAAGGCCGGCGTCACCGGTTTGTCGGCGCGCACTCGCTTGTCGGTATTGACCATCGACTGCTCGATCAGCCGGGCGCCCAGCTCATCACCGGCATTCAGGGCATCGGCGGTGCCCGGGAACAGGTGATCCAGCAGACCGTAGTCGCGCAGGAGTTCGAAGGTGGCGGTGGCGGACCCGTTGAGGAACAGTTTGAGCACTTCCTCGAACATCCGCGCCGATGAAATGTTGTTCAGCAGGTTGCCCAGTTCGCGGATGGGGTTGGCCGTGCGGGGTTCTATCTGGAAGCCCAGCTTGGCGGCGAAGCGCAGGGCACGCAGCATCCGCACCGGGTCTTCCTTGTAGCGGGTGATGGGGTCGCCGATGATGCGCAGCGTGCGCTTTTGCAGGTCTTCCATGCCGCCGGTGTAATCGTGGACGGAAAAGTCCTCCGGCGTGTAGTAAAGGGCGTTGACGGTGAAGTCGCGGCGCAGGGCGTCGGTGACCACGGTGCCGTAGACGTTGTCGCGTAGCAGCATGCCTTCCTCGTTGCGCGAAACGTGGGCACTGTCCTCGTCATGGCCGCGGAAGGTGGTGACCTCGATCACTTCCCGCCCCATGCGCACATGCACGATCTGGAAGCGCCGGCCGATGATGCGCGCACCGCGGAACAGGCGCTTGACCTCCTCCGGTGTCGCACTGGTCGCCACGTCGAAATCCTTGGGCTCGCTGCCCAGCAGCAGATCGCGGACGCCGCCACCCACCAGATAGGCCTCAAAGCCGGATTCCTGTAGCTGGCGAATGATTTTCAGGGCGCCGCTGCTGATGTTCTTGCGGGAAATGCCATGCTGATCACGGGGGATCACTTGCAGCTTTCCCTGCTGGCTTCGGGGCGACGCAGGACGGATAAAATCTAACAGGCGTTTTAGCATAGAGACTGGGGTTGCGTGGCGGGGCGACGGGGCCCGGGTGGGTTGTGCCTGATGGCCATCTACGGATGGGCCGCAAGTCTAGCACGGGCGCCGGATGCGGGGAAACTCGCGCGGTCACACCGCCCGCCGGGGCACGTGTTGTATGGCGACCATGGGGTGCTTATAGTGCCGGGGGTAACACCTCCCTCGTTTTGACACAGGACGGTCCTGGTTTATGGCGCAACAACAGCATTACTCCGTGTTTACAGGGGAGATCGGCGAATACCGGGACACGGTGATCGCGCTGCTGGAGCGCAACTTTGACCAGCAGAGCAGTGCGCGTTTTGCCTGGATCTATGAGAACTATCCCAAGGGAACGCCCAGGCTCTATCTTCTGCGCCATGAGGAAAGCGGGCAGGTCGTGGGCATGGGAACGCTTTTCCCCGGCAACACACACCTGCACGGCAACCCGGTGACCACCTATGTGCCGGGTGATTTTGTCGTTGACAGCGAACACCGCTCCTTCGCCAACGCCCGCCGCCTGATCAATGCGGCGATCGCGCAGTGCCAGTCCCGGGCGCCCGCTGTCATGCTGTGCATCCCCAACCGGAATTCGGGACCGGTCATCCTGCGCTCGGGCTTCAAGCCCCTGGGGGGCTCGCGCGATATGGTCAAGGTATTGCGCAGCCGTGAATACCTGCAACGCACCTTGCCTTTTGCGCCCCTGGCCTGGCTGTTATCCCACCCACTGGATCTCGCGCTTCAATTGCGCGATCTTTTCCATACCCGCGCGCGTGCTGGCACCTTGCATACCGATGTCCTGACCGAGCTGGATGAGCGTTTTGATGAATTGCTGCGACAGTTTCCCAGCCATTTCGCACTGGTGGGCGAACGCAGCCGTCATCACCTCAACTGGCGCATCGCGCAAAGCCCCTACGGTAACAACCGGCTTTTTGTGTTGTTCGATTCACCCGGCGGGCAGCCCCTGGCCTGCCTGGCGTTCAGCCGCCACAAAGGGCGGGTCAATATCCTCGATGTCATCTTCGATGGCGACTGGCGTCATTGCGAGGCATTGATCAACCGGTTTATCCACTATCAAAAACGCGAGGGCGCGGACTCCGTCGCAGTCAGTTTTGTCGGGAGTGGTCGTTTGTTCGGCTTGTTCCATAGCCTGGGCTTCATGGACAGGGGCAGTTCACGCCAGGTGATGTATCTCACCTGTGGTGTCGATACCGCATTGCCTGAATTGATAGCGGATGGCGACTGGTATCTCACCGGCGTCGACAATGATGTGTGAAGCAGTCCTGGCCAGGCTATGCCTGGTCGAGCCCGGTGGACGATTCCGTGTCGGCGAAGACAAAAACACCCCGCCAATCCAGCGTCAAACCAACCTGTGAACCCACGGCGGGAAGCTGGTCGCTGGCGATCAGCGCTTGCAGTGGTGGCAGGTCCTCTCCCAGTTCCAGGCTCAGGAGGGCATTGGCTCCCAGCATGTGGCTTTCTTCAACACGGGCCTCAACGCGGGCATCCGATCCCTGGTGATTCAACTTGATGGCCTCGGGGCGGATCATTATTCGTGCCTGGCATCCCTCTTCCAGTTCCGCAGCCGCCACCGGACCAAAGGGCGTCGATACCTGGCCCCGCTGAACCTTGCCGCTGAACTTGTTGATATCGCCAAAGAATTCCGCCGCGAAGGGGCTGTTGGGATGGTGGTACAGCTCGTCCGGCGTGCCGAACTGCACCAGTTCACCGCGCCGCAGCAGGGCGATGCGGTCGGCCATGAACATGGCATCGTCTGGGTCGTGGGTGACCAGGATGCTCGCGATACCGCTGGTTTTCAGCAGATGCAGCGTGTCCAGGCGCATGCGATGGCGCAGGCGCACATCGAGGTTGGAAAAGGGTTCGTCGAGCAGCAGCAGGCGCGGGCGTGGCGCCAGCGCACGGGCCAGCGCCACGCGCTGTTGCTGGCCGCCGGAAAGCTGGTGGGGAAAATCCTGCGCCCGCTCGGCCAATCCCACCCGCTCCAGCATGGCCAGTGCCTGGGCGTGGCGTTCGGCACGGGGCAGGCGGCTCAGGCCGAAGGCGACGTTGTCATGCAGGTTCAGGTGCGGAAAGAGCGCGAAATCCTGAAACACCAGGCCGATGTCGCGGGCTTCCGGCAGCAGATGCCGGCTCGCGCTGGCGATGACCTGTTCATCGATGGTGATACTGCCCTGCTGCACCCGCTCCAGCCCGGCGATCAGCCGCAGCAAGGTGCTCTTGCCGCAACCCGAGGGGCCCACCAGGCAAAGCACCTCGCCAGCCCGCACGTCCAGGCTGAGGTTCCTGAGCGCTGGCTGGTGATCAAAGCGGTGGCTGATGTCGCGCAGGCTCAGGTGCGGCTGCTGAATGAGGGGGCTGGCTGAATTCATGCGCGGGGTTCCGGTTTTGCAGAGCGCCTATTATGCGCGATCCTGCCGCTCGCCGTAGCAGGATAACAGCAATATGGGAATCAGGCCGGCGATCACGATGAGCAGCGCGGCCAGGGCGCCGCTTTCGTAGGTGCCGCGCGCGGCCTCGGCATACAGGTGGGTGGCCAGGGTCTCGAAATTGAGCGGCCGCAGCAACAGGGTGGCGGGCAGTTCCTTCATGCAATCCACGAAAATCAGCAGCATGGCCGCCGCCAGCGCCGGGCGGCTGAGGGGCAGGTGGATGCGGCCGGCACGGCGGTTTGTTCCGGCGCCCAGTGAACGCGCGGCATCATCCAGCGAGAGCGGAATCTTGCCCAGGCCGGCCTCGAGGCCGCCTGTGCCAATGGCGAGAAAGCGGGCCACGTAGGCGTAGACCAGGGCGGCGCCCGAGCCGGTCAGCAGCAGGCCGGTACCAGTTCCCAGCAGCCAGTGGCTGAGGTTGTCCAGGCCCGCATCCATCCAGTTCAGGGGCGCCAGCAGGCCGATGGCCAGTACCGTGCCGGGAATGGCGTAGCCCAGGCTGGCTGTGCGCACCAGTAGCCGCGCGCCTGAACTCTGCCGCGCCAGCCGCAAACTGTAGGCCAGGGCAAACGCCAGTCCCGTTGCCACCAGCGTGGCGATGGCCGCCATCGACACCGTGTTGAGGGTTTCACGCAGGATGCTGGCTTCCAGCCCGGCGAATTGCAGCCGCTTGATCGCCTCGACACTCAGGTGGCCAAAGGGCACCGCAAAACCCAATCCCACCACCAGCCACGCCAGCCCGGCCAGCAGCCAGCCACTGCCGTGCAGGCGCTGCGGGCTCAGCGGGCGGCCCTGGCGGGCGTTGCCCGCATAGCGCTGATGGCGCCGCGCCCAGCGCTCCAGCGCCAGCAGGCTGAGGATGATCACCAGCATGAAAAGCGCGATCTGGGCGGCGCCCGCCAAACTGCCGCGATTGATCCAGGTGGCATAGATGGACACGGTCAGCGTCCGGACGCCCAGGAACTCGGCCGCCCCGATATCGTTTAACGCCTCCATGAGCGCGAGGCTGGCGCCCACCGCAATGGCCGGACGCGCCAGGGGCAGGGCCACGCGGAAAAAGGTACGGCGGGGGCCGGCGCCGAGGCTGCGCGACGCTTCCAGCACCCCAGCGGCCTGCATCATGAACAGGGCGCGGGCGGGGAGGTAGACATAGGGGTAGAGCACCAGCCCCAGCAGCAGTATGCAGCCGCCCATGGAACGGATGTCCGGCAGGCGGAAGTCCCGTGGGCTGGAATAGCCCAGCAACTCACGCAATCCGGTCTGGAAAGGGCCGACGGGGTGGAGCAGATCGAGATAGGCGAAAGCCACGATATAGGTGGGAACGGCCAGCGGCAGCAGGAGCGCCCAGGACAACAGGCGGCGGCCCGGAAATTCGTAGGCCGTGACCAGCCAGGCACTGCTGACACCGAGCACGATAACCAGGCTGCCCACACCCAGCAGCAGCAAGAGGGTATCTTTCAGGGCCTGGGGCAGGACATAGGCGCGCAGGTGCGGCCAAAGCTCGCCCGACCCCTGGCTGGCGTAACCGATCAGGCTGACCACCGGTACCAGCACCAGCAGCGCGGACACCAGGCTGATCAGCCACCAGCCGCCGGAAACTTCACCAAACCAGCGGTGAAAGTTGCCCCGGCGCGATACTGGCGTCAGAACCTCAGTTGTCAAAACCTACCCTGTCGACCAGCAGGCTGGCCGCTTTGCGGTGACGGGCTACGTCGATCAGCGGGATATCATCGACTTTCAGGTCGCCCAGGGCGGCGACCAGCGGGTCGAGCTCGGTACCGGCCTTGACCGGGTATTCGTAGTTGGCGCGGGCGTAGATGGCCTGTGCCTTGTCAGAAACCAGGTATTCCAGCAGTGTCACTGCCGCGGCCTTGTTGGGTGCGTTGCGCGCGATAGCGGCGCCCGACAGGCTCACATGGGTGCCGCCGTTTTCAAAGCGGGGCAGGCCGACGTTGATCGCATCGCCCCAGGTTTTTTGCTCGGCGCCACCGGTGCCGCTGCGCATCAGGCCCACGTAGTAGGAGTTGGCCGGGCCTATATCGCACAGGCCGCCCATGATGTCGCGCGCCACCTCACGGTCGCCGCCGCCAGCCTTGCGCGCCAGGTTGGCTTTGACGCCTTTGAGCCAGGCCTCGGTTTTTGCTTCGCCGTGCTTGGCGATCATGTGGGAGATCAGGCCGATATTGTAGGGATGCTGGCCGGAACGGATGCACACGCGGCCTTTCCACTTGGGATCAGCCAGTTCCTCATAGGAAAAGGTGGTTTGTTCGATATCCTTGGCCAGATAAAAAACGCGTGCCCGCAGCGACAGGGCAAACCAGTGGCCGTCAGGATCGCGGAGCTGCGACGGCACTGCCGCATCCAGGATTTTGGAGGAAGTGGCCTGGGTCAGGCCGCGCTCGACCAGGTCTGTCAGCAGGCCAAAGTCGACGGTCATCAGCACATCGGCTGGCGAACGGCGCCCCTCGCTGGCTACGCGCTCGGCCAGGCCGTCTTTCATGAAAATCGTGTTGACCTTGATCCCGGTTTCGGCAGTGAAGGCATCCAGTAGCGGTTGCATCAGCCCCGGCTCGCGGGTGGTGTAAAGATTCACTTCCTGGCTGCCTGTCTGCGCAACGGCAGACTGGGCGCTGACGACAACGAAAAACGTAAGACAAAGCAGACGGAAAGAACGGGGGATAAACGTCATCTTGTGCCTCGGAGGATGGGAGGTCGGTGGGCGGCAGCCGCCATGCGGCCGCCAGTCAAAACGAGGGGCAGTTTATCACCCGTGGTTACGCAAATACAAACGATAACCATTTTTAACAAGGCTGGTTTCACGGTGTCTTTCTACGGCGCCTATGGACTGCAATGACTCGCAGGAATGGAACGATGTGGCTCGTTAGAGAATGCGCCATGGTCGGTGATGCGAGATATCGTTTCGAGGGAGCTACATGGACGGACGGAAAAACGATGACCAGAAAATAACAGAGCCCAGCCAGGTATTTGATTGTCATGGTATGGTCCTTACTATGGTGCGGCCCTTGCTCCCTTACTGGAGACGCGCCATTATCGCGGACATCAGTGATAATGCAACTGTCGCGCCTTGCCCCAGAAAACCCGGTAGGAAAAAACCGTGTAAAGCGCGATGGCCGGCAGGACCACCACCACGCCATACAGGATAAAACGCAGAGACTCGGGCGCACTGGCCGCCTGCCAGATATCGAGCTGGCCCGGCACCACATGCGGGAAGAAGCTGTAAGCGAGTGCGGCAAAACTCGCGAAAAAAATCCCTGTCGCGCCAGCGAATGGAATCCAGCAGCCAAAATCCCCGGCATAGGGAAACTGGCTCAGGTAGCGGTCCACAACCATCAACAGGAAAAAGCAGACGGCGGGAATGATCAGCAACAGCAGGGATGCGGGGCTGCCAAACCACTTATCGAAAATGGCGGGATTGATCTGCGGATTGACCACGGATACCGTCATCAACCCGATGCCCGTCAGCCAGAGACACAGGCGCGCCCACTGGGCGGCGCGCTGTTGCAATTCGCCCTCGGTTTTCATCACCAGCCAGGCCGCGCCGATGAAGGCATAGGCGGCGGTGACGCAGATGGCGCTCAGGAATGCAAAGCTGTAGGCGCGCAGTGATGTTTCAAATCCCATCACATAAAGTCCGAGCATGTAGCCCTGGGACAGGGTGGCGAGCAGTGAACCGGCCTTGAAGGTCCTGTCCCAGCGGGTCTTGTGATCGATCGGCGCCTTGGCGCGAAAGTCAAACGCGACACCGCGCAGGATCAGTCCCGCCAGCATCAGTGTGACCGGCACATAGAGGTGATAGAGAATCAGGCTGTGCGCACTGGGAAACGCAATCAGCAACAGGCCTATGCCAAGCACCAGCCAGGTTTCGTTGGCGTCCCAGAACGGACCGATCGACGCGATCATGGTATCCCGCGCTGCCTCATCGTCGGCGGGCAGCAGAATGCCCACGCCCAGGTCATAACCATCGAGGATGGCGTACACCAACAACGCCAGGCCCATGAGCCCGACAAAAACGACCGGCAGCCAGTAGGCTTCTCCAACCAGTGTCATAGGGGTTTCTCCGCGGCGGTTTTTTCGGTCAGGGGATTGAGTTCATCCTGCAGGCTGACGAGTGATTCGGGGCGGTCCACCAGCACGGATTTACGGGCCATGAGGAACAGCGTGTGAACATAGGCAATCAGCAGGATGGTGTAGAGGCTGGCATAGATCATCAGTGACAAGCCGACGTGTCCGACCGGCAGCTGGGTCACGGCATCGTGGGTTTTCAGGATGCCGCTCACCAGCCAGGGCTGGCGCCCGATTTCCGTGACGTACCATCCGGCGAGCGTGGCGATCCAACCCGAAAAGCTCATGGCCACCAATACCCGCAACCAGATTACCGACAATTCCTTTTTGCGCCACAGCTGCCAGCTGGCACACCAGGACACCAGCAGCATCAGCGTGCCTACTCCCAGCATGACACGGAAGGCAAAAAAGACCGGCCTGACCGGTGGGTGTTCACCGGCGAACTCATTGAGGCCCTTCACTTCGCCATCGAGCTCGTGGGTGAGGATCAAACTGGCCATGCGCGGAATCTGCAAGGCGAAACGGTTTTCCTGCGCGGTTTCATCGGGGAGTGCCAGCAGGACCAGCGGCGCGCCTCGCTGGGTGTGCCACACACCTTCCATCGCGGCAATCTTGGCCGGTTGGTGTTCAAGCGTGTTGAGGCCGTGCAGGTCGCCCACGAATATCTGCAAGGGAATCAGCACGGCCGCGGTAAACACCCCTGCCTTCAGGGCAAGGCGCGGCGCTGGCTTGTGATCGCCCTTGAGGATGCGGTAGGCCGAGATACCCGCGATCAGGAAGGCGGCTGTGAGGCCCGAGGCGAGCAGCATATGTGTCAGGCGGTAGGGCATGGAGGGATTGAAAATAATGTCCCACCAGTCGAGCGGAAAGGCCACGCCGTCGCGCATTTCAAAACCGGTGGGTGTCTGCATCCAGGAATTGAGCGCGAGAATCCAGAACGCCGACAGGCTGGTGCCGATGGCGACCAGTAGGGTGGCCAGGGTGTGGACACGCGCGGACACCCGGTTGATACCGAACAGCATGATGCCGAGGAAGGTCGCCTCCATGAAAAACGCGGTGAGCACTTCATAGCCCAGCAGCGGCCCGGCGATGTTGCCGACGGTTTCCATGTAACCCGGCCAGTTGGTGCCAAACTGGAACGACATGGTGATGCCGCTCACCACACCCAGGGCGAAACTCAGCGCGAATACCTTGACCCAGAAGCGGTAACAGCGCATCCAGATCTCGTCCTGGGTGCGGTTGTACTTCACACGAAAAAACAACAGAAACCAGCAGAGCGCGATGGTGATGGTGGGAAAGAGAATGTGAAAACTGATATTCAGCGCAAACTGGATGCGGGAAGCCAGCAGCGTGTCGATCAACATCATGGAAGGTACCTCTGTACAGGGATGGGTACGGCGCGCTGCCCTGTGCCGCGCTGCTGGTCCGGCGTCTCGCGCCGGGTCAATGCACTTTGGAACCGGTGAATATTTTGTCCTTCATGTCGAGCACCTTGCCGATATGGCCGCCCAGCTTCAACAGCTTGACGAGCCGCGCGGAATCCATGCGCTGAATTTCCTCGGTCCACTGCGTCAGCATTTCGATCAGGTCATGCATTTCCTGCATGCGCGACTGGGCATAACGCTCCTCCTCGCTGGCGGGTTTGTTCAGCAGCAGGTCGCGCAGTGTCGTCAGGGTCGGGTCGATTTCGCGCTTGCGGCGCTGTTCGATCAGCGTCTTGGCGATGTCCCAGAGATCGCCCGGTGCGGTGAAGTATTCCTTGCGGTCGCCCGGAACATGCTTGATCCGCACCAGCTCCCAGGATTGCAGCTCCTTCAAACCCATGCTGGCGTTGGAGCGGGATATGCCCAGCGAGTCCGTGATGTCGTCGGCGCACAAGGGTTCCTTATGCAATACCAGCAAGGCATAGATCTGCCCCACGGTGCGGTTGATGCCCCAGCGGCTGCCCATCTCGCCAAAATGGAGGATGCAGGATTGGATCATGGGGGTGAGATTAATGGTCATGATGACTAGTAGCCTTGCTTGAGTTTCAGTATTTACTGAAATTACAGAATTAATTGATAGTCGTCAAGATAAGGTTTGTCAGTCCATCAGCAGCTATGGTCAGGGCACACGACAAATTATCCTCTGCCTGTATCCGTTTTCATGTAAAACCCGTCCCAAAAATGTAACCGCACTCCGGGATTTTTCCGGCTTTTTTCACGTTTGACAGGCAAAAAACCCGTTTGCAACAGCTGACATTCGCGGGGGCTGCGCTGATAATGGCGACATTGGTTTTATCCCGCATAGAGTCTGTTTGAATGATGAAACAACGCAAACCCATAGTGATCGCCAACTGGAAACTCAACGGTGGCCTGGATTTGATCTGTACGTCCGTGGCGTCCTTTATCGGTAAGCATTTCGATGCCCAGATCGTGATTTGCCCACCTTATATCTATATGCGCGACATGATGACCTTCCTGCAATACTCGGAATTGCAGATCGGCAGCCAGAATGTCAGCCGTTATGAATCCGGCGCCTATACGGGTGAGACATCAGCCCAGATGCTCAAACAGGCGGGATGTGCATTGTGTCTGATCGGGCATTCCGAGCGCCGGGCGATGTTCGCGGAAAACAATCCCGGTTGCCGCATCAAGGTTCAGACGGCACTCAATCATGGCCTGTTGCCGGTGCTGTGCCTGGGTGAAACCCGCGAAGAGCGGGAGGCAGGCATTACCAATGAGGTTATCTTTACCCAATTGAGTGAAGGTTTGCCGGATACCGATTTGAGTGGCAAGGATTTTTGCATTGCCTACGAACCCGTCTGGGCCATAGGCACGGGCCTGGCCGCGACACCGGCGATGGTGCAGGAGGTGCACCAGTTTATCCGCGGCAAGTTGCGTGAACTCTACGGCGATGATGTGGCTGACAAGGTTCGCATCGTATACGGCGGCAGCGTGAATAAAAGCAACGCGCGCGAATTGTTGACGCAGCAGGATATCGATGGCCTGCTGGTGGGCGGCGCCAGCCTGGACCCGGATCACTTCCTGGCGATCTGCGACCAGGCGCACCTCCTGGCGCAGTAAAGGCAGTACTGGTTGTCGGTGAATGCCCGGGATAATCGGAAATAACATAAATAAAAAAGGGGCTGGATATCCAGCCCCTTTTTTATGCAGGTAAACCTGCTATTACAGTGCAACTCAATTTTTCGCTTTCATTCCTGCCAGGATTTTCTTCAAGCCTTTCAGCGATACCTCAACAGCTTGCAGCGGCGTCAGGTCATTGGGATATTCTTCCTGTTCAACCACCAGCCACTTGGTGCCACCGACGTCGCGGGCGGCGGTGATCACGCTTTCCCAGTCGATGATGTCCTGGCCGATGAGGGGCAGCTTGCCTTGCGTACCCTGGGGCAGGCCGGCCTTGAAATGCGTGGTGACGGTACGGCCCGGGTATTTGCGGATATAGTCGGCGGCATCTTTACCGGCAACCGTGGCCCAACCCACATCCAGTTGCAAAATCACGTCATCTGGCGTGTTGGCAGCCAGGTAGTCCCAGTAGGTGGTTTCCTTGTAGGGCGCCAGTTCCTGGGCGTGGTTGTGGTAGCCGGTGTAGAGTCCGTGTGGTTTGAGCTTGGCGGCATTGGTTGTCAATTCGGCAACCACGGCATCTATGCCATCGGGGCTGAAGGCTCTCCCGTCCATCGGGATGATCAGGTATTTGACGCCCAGCTTTTTGTAGAAGTCGACAGTCTTGTCAAAGTTGTCATCGTTGAACCTGTCGAAGCCCACGTGGGCACCGGAAGCTTCAAGTCCGAGGGATGTCAAAAAAGCTTTGAGCCCTTCAGGGTTGTCGCCATAGGGGCCGAAGTTGCCGGCGAACTCCACACCCTGAAAACCCAGCGCTGACAGCTGCTTGAGAGTGCCTTCAAAATCCTTGCTCACATCATCCCTGACCGACCAGAGCTGGACGCTGATTTTGGGATGGCTGTCGGCATAAACGCTTGTCCCCAACAGGCTGGCGCCCGCGATCAGGAGAACGGCTATTTTTTTCAGTAGAGTCATGGTGAGTTCCTTTGTCGTTGGATTAAATCTTGCCCAGTTTGAGCTGTTGAACCGCGTAATCACAAGCCCGCGCTGTCAGTGCCATGTACGTCAGTGACGGATTCTGCCAGGCGTTTGATGTCATGCAGGCGCCGTCGGTCACAAACAGGTTGGGTACATCGTGCGCCTGGTTGAATCCATTCAGGACCGAGGTGTTGGGGTCCTTGCCCATCCTGGCGGTGCCCATCTCATGGATGGACAGGCCGGGAGGCCAATCGTCGCGCACAAACCGTTTGACGTTTTTCAGGCCGATGGTTTCCAGCATCTCTGCGGCGGTGTCGGCCATGTCTTCACGCATTTTTCTGTCGTTATACGAATATTCGCACTCGATGTGCAGTTGGGGCATGCCCCATTTGTCTTTCAGGGTCGGATGCAGGCTGACGCGGCTTTCGTGGCGCGGCAGCATTTCGCCCGAACCGTTGAGGTTGAAGATCCAGTCACCCGCCTCGCGGATCGCCTGCTTGTAGTCGGCGCCAAACCCATCCCGGTTGGCCAGCTGCATCCAGTTTTCGCGCTGGGCGCTGCCGGCAAAGGCGTAGCCGCGCAGGAAATCCGCGTCTTTTTTCAGCACGTTTTTGAAGCGCGGCATGTACAAGCCCGTGGGGCGGCGCCCGGAATAATACTCGTCCCTGAAGCCGGGCAGGGTGCCCGAGGCACCGGCACCATACAGGTGATCCATCAGGTAATGCCCCAAAACACCCGAGGAGTTGGCGATACCTGTGGGAAATGCCTCGCTGACCGAGTTGAGCATGATCTGTGTGGTGCCGAGTGTCGAGGCGCACAGGAAAATCACCCTGGCGAAATACTCGCGGGTTTCGAGGGTTTCGGCATCGATCACCCTGACGCCCGTTGCGCGGTTGGTCTGGTCGTCGTAGATGACGCTGTGGACGATGGCGTTGGTGGCCACCGACAGATTGCCGGTTTTGACCGCGGCGGGAAGTGTTGCGCTCTGCGTGGAAAAGTAAGCGCCGAAGGTGCAGCCTTTCTGGCATTCGTTGCGCGCCATGCATTGGTAGCGGCCCAGGGCCATATGATGGGGTTCCGGCTTCGACAGGTGCGCGCAGCGGCCCATGATCAGCCTGCGGTCCTTGTATTGTTTTTCGATCCTTTCCTTCATCACCTTTTCAACGGCGTTGAATTCAAATGGTGGGAGGAATTTGCTATCGGGCAGGACGGGTATGTTTTCCACCGAGCCGCTGATGCCGACAAAGTCCTCGACATAGGTGTACCAGCGTTCGATGTCCCGGTAGCGGATGGGCCAGTCGATGCCATGGCCGTCCACCATGTTGGCGTTGAAGTCCAGGTCGCTCCAGCGATAGGACTGGCGGTGCCACAGCAGCGATTTGCCGCCCAACTGGTTGCCGCGAATCCAGCTGAAGGGTTTGTCGTCCGGTGTGCTGTAGGGAAAGTCGCGGTCGTTGGCGTAAAAGTGCTTGGTGGCATCGTTGAAGGCATAGTTTTGCCGCTGGATGTGATAGTCCTCGTCGGCCACTGATGCTTCAACGCGGCCGCGAAACGGCATTTCCCAGGCTTTGACGCCCTCACCGATATAGTCCTTGCGGTGCTCCACGGTGCGGCCGCGCTCCACCATCAGGGTCTTCAGGCCTTTCTCGCAGAGTTCTTTGGCCGCCCAGCCACCGGTAATGCCGGAGCCAACCACGATGGCGTCAAAGACTTCCTGGCTTTTATTGATGTAAATCGTCGTGCTCATGTTTGTCGTTATGTTGTTGGATGAGGGAACGGGGGCACACAGGCTGCAAGGCGTGCCCTAGAACAATGCCCAGGCTTTGCTGGTATCGGCAAACTTGATGGGTTTGTAGCCACCGGGTACCGCGGCATAAGCCAGTTCCCGGGTCGCGCCTGTCTCGGAGGTGTAGTAGCCAAAAGCCACCAGGGCCTTGAGTTGCTTGAAGGCCAGGCGGTCCTCGGGCGTGAATTCCTCGCGCGCGGCTTCCATATCCTGGAGGAGTTGGATCTGCAAATCCGGTTCACAGGCCAGGAAGGGCTGCTGGTGCCGAGCCTGGGCAACGGCGTCGATACGTGCCAATCCGCTGAGTATCTGGCCGCGTTCGGCGTCGTTATAACAATGGGCCAGTTGGTGGTTGATGAAGTCGTGCACGCCCGCGGCGATGGCGCCCGGAGTATCCGTGGTGGGGATGATCAGCTCGCCCAGGGCCTTCACCAGCTCGAGCTGCGCGGCATCCAGGGCGGTTGCCCGGCGCCGGCTCATGTCCCTGGGGGAGCTGAAACCGGCCGCCAACAGGGACAGCGAGTGGGTGGAAAGCACGAGCCCGCACGCCAGCGCCAGGTACTTGAGGGTTTCCCGGCGGTCGATTCCCTCGGCGGAAAGCGGTTTTTTAGTGTTATTCATGGTTGGTTCCGGCAGGTGCGCACAGGACGATCCTGTGGGATTCCCAGGCTGACAGGTGTCAGCGGATTCTAATTCAGCGGCGGATCACCCGGTGTTTAGATAGGTAAAACGTAAACGTTTACATCATGATTTCAAGGCGTTTTACAAAATAAAACACAGGGCTGGAGGCACCATGGCAGCGGGTCCGATGCACGGCAGGCGCTTCCGCCTGCGTCATCATACGGAATTCGGCATAGCATATGTAACCGTATTCATTTATTCTTGCCCCGCTTGACCGTCCGTCCCACGCCGGAGGCCCGCGCCCCGGCCCTGAATGTAAGGCCACCTCATGAAAAGAATCATTTCGTTTGCCCTGGTTGCAGGGCTCGCCATGCTCGCGGCGTGCACGGGCACCACACCCGATTCACGCAAGAACGTCGCCTTGGTCGACAGCAAGGCCACGGCGGAAACCCGTGCGCTCTATCGCAACCTGCTGGCGTTGCGCGGTCAGCACACCCTGTTTGGCCATCAGGACACCCTGGCTTATGGACTCGACTGGACCCACGAGCCCGACAGGTCGGATGTGAAAGACGTGAGCGGCAGCTTCGCGGCGGTATCGGGCTGGGACATCGGCTGGCTGGAAAAGGGCAGTGCGGAAAACCTCGACGGCGTCCGCTTTGACTGGATGCGTGATTCCATCAAAAACACCTTCAGGCGCGGTGGTGTCACCACCATCAGCTGGCACATGATCAACCCGGTGTCCGGCGGTGGTTACAACGATACCGCCGTGCCGGCCGTCGCGGATGTCCTACCCGGTGGTGACAAGCATGAATTGTTCAAACGCTACCTGGATACCTTTGTCGAATTCAATCAAAGCCTGGTTGTGGATGGCGTGCAGGTGCCGGTGATTTTCCGCCCCTGGCACGAGCACAATGGCGAGTGGTTCTGGTGGGGCAAGGGGCGCTGTACCGAAGAGGAATATATTCGCTTGTGGCGTTTCACCGTGGAGTATTTGCGCGATGAAAAACAACAGCACAACCTGATTTATGCCTTCTCCCCGGATCGCAGCCGCATGACACCCGAGACCATGGTGCAGGATTATTTCTACGGCTATCCGGGCGATGACTATGTCGATGTATTCGGCATGGATAACTACTGGGACCTGGGACACCCGGCCAATGAAGCATCGGCCGATGAACAACTGCGCCACTTCACGCTCAGCCTCGCCACCATCAGCCGCCTGGCCCAGGCGCGTGGTAAGCTGGCCTCGCTGACAGAAGGCGGTGTCGAGTCCGTGCCCAATCCCCATTTCTGGACCCAAGTCATCTTGCGTGGAATCAACGCGGACCCGGATGCGCAGGGCATTGCCTGGGTACTGGTATGGCGCAACGCGACGGATGGCGGTTACAACGGCAAGCATTTTTACGGGCCGCATGCGGGCCATCCCAGTGCTGCCGATTTTGTAACCTTCAAGGAGGATGTGCGCATCCTGTTTGAAGATGAGTTGCCAGCCTTATACCGATAACAGGATGTATCGATAAAAAAGGCCCCGCAGGCTGGGCGTCACCTGCGGGGTAATTTCGTCGCGTACTTTATCTTCCCTGATATGACAGCCGCGTTGCGGCTTGTCCCTATCGCCAATCAGTATCTGGCATCAAGCATCCAGCGTGAGCCGACCGATCAGAATCGCGCTGTCAATCCCGCCAGGAAAGTATCCGCGTGATCGGATGTCATGAAGCTGGCTTCCAGCGCCAGGCGTTCCGTCAGGAATTTGCGGCCGCGAATACCGAGCGTGTCATTGGCGGAATCACCGCTGTCATCACTGAAGGTCACACCCAGGCTGAAGCTGCGGTCAAAATAGAAATCCGCCGCAAGGTTGATGATGTCATCGCCATAAAAATAATCGTAACTGGCTTCCAGGTTCAACGCATTGCCGGCCCAGTCAAAGACGTACTTGGCATTCAGGTTCCACTCATCCGACATTTCCTGGTCTTCGTAGAATTCACTCCAGACCAACAATCCATTCACGGGTGTGAGGCCCGCGCGGAATGTCCAGAAGTTGCCACTCAGCTCCCGTTCGGTGTAAGAACCGCTGAAGGTCTGGCTGCCATCCGTCACGCGATAACGGATGCGGCTCTTCTCTTCATTGATACTGCCGCCCAGATAAAAAATACTGTTGGGAATGTAGAAATCCACATCGGCGGACGCGAGGGAACGGTCATTCGTCATGCGGCCGCTGCCCAGGTATTCTGATTCACCATTGGGGTAATCTATATACAACTCGTCGTGGAAACGCCAACGGCTGTTGCCATAGCTCAATGAGATACTGCTGGCCCGCTCCAGAAAGGCCGCTTCAGCCAGCGGATGGTTGCGTGTGTTGACGCCCTGGAAGTAATAGGTGCCGGCAATGCCGGCATGCCGGATTTTTTCATCGCTGAAAGGACCATCGAGGGATGTCTGTCCACCATAGACATGAAGTTCACTGGAGTAATTTTGCGCGGCACTCAGTTGACTGGTAAGACTGAGGGAACAGGCAGCTGCTAAAAGTGTGAAGTAACGCATGAATATCTCCGTTGCTCATGAAAGGGCCTGCATCGCAGGTAGGTTCGAGTATAGGTATCCAAGCTGAATCGAAGATGAACAGGTGCGGAAGTAAAAATGCGGGAAGAAGTTTTCGCCATCATCCTGGTGATGGTTTGCAGTGCGGCCGCTATTAACGGCAGGGCATAAAAAAACCGGGCATTAAGCCCGGTTCTTTTTAAGCATAGACGCTATTACACATTGTAGGTCGTCGATGCGGTATTGCCGCCACGGCCTGTCCAGTTGGTGTGGAAGAATTCACCGCGCGGACGGTCGATGCGCTCGTAGGTGTGGGCGCCGAAGAAATCGCGCTGGGCCTGCAACAGATTCGCGGGCAGGCGGGCAGTGCGATAACCGTCGAAGTAAGTCAGCGCCGAGGTGATGGTTGGCGCGGGGATGCCATTGGCAATCGCCGCAGCCGACACGCGGCGCCAGCCCGCTTGCGCCGCTTCCACGGTGTTGCGGAAATAATCATCCAGCAACAGGTTTTGCAGGGCGGGATTCTTGTCGAAGGCTTCCTTGATATTGCCGAGGAAGGATGAACGAATGATACAGCCGCCACGCCACATGAGCGCGATGCCGCCATAGTTGAGGTGCCAGCCGAATTCCTTCGCCGCCTCGCGCATCAGCAGATAGCCCTGGGCGTAAGAAATGATTTTTGACGCGTAGAGCGCATTGCGCAGATCGTTGATGAATGCCTGCTTGTCGCCTTCAAATTTCGGCGTTGGGCCGTTGATGACTTTAGAGGCCGCGACACGCTCATCTTTTTGCGATGAAAGGCAGCGTGCAAACACGGCTTCACTGATCAGCGTCAATGGAATGCCGAGGTCCAGCGCGATCACACCGGTCCATTTACCCGTGCCTTTCTGGCCGGCGGTATCGAGGATCTTGTCAACCAGCGGTGCGCCATCGTCGTCTTTGAAGGCAAGGATGTCGCGGGTGATTTCGATCAGGTAGGAATCCAACTCGCCTTTGTTCCAGTCGGCGAAGACTTCATGCATCTCGTCGGCGCTCATGCCGAGCAGGTCCTTCATGATCTGGTAGGCCTCGCAGATCAACTGCATATCGCCGTATTCGATGCCGTTGTGCACCATCTTCACGAAGTGGCCGGCGCCTTTCTCACCAACCCAGTCGCAGCAGGGACTGCCATCGTCCACCTTGGCAGCGATGCTCTGGAAGATGTCCTTGACGTGCGGCCAGGCGGCGGGAGAACCGCCGGGCATGATGGAGGGGCCGGTCAGGGCGCCCTCTTCACCGCCGGATACGCCGGTACCGATGAAATAGAGGCCCTTGCTTTCCAGATACTCGGTGCGGCGGTCGGTGTCCGGGTAATGGGTGTTGCCGCCGTCGATGATGATGTCGCCCGGTTCCAGGTGGGGAATCAGCTGTTCGATGAAGTCATCGACGGCCTTGCCCGCCTTGACCATCAGCATGATCTTGCGCGGCTTGGCCAGGGACTGCACCAGTTCCTCGATGGAGCGTGCACCACGGATGGTCTTGCCCTTGGCGCGGCCTTCGATGAAGGCGTCGACCTTTTCAACAGAGCGGTTATAAGCGGTAACGGTATAGCCTTTGCTGGCCATATTGAGGATGAGGTTTTCGCCCATCACGGCGAGGCCGACCAGACCTATATCGGAAAGTGGTTTCATCATAGTGAGAGAGCCTGTAATTTTTTGTGGTTGATAGCGTGTACTGGGGCATCACTTCTGGCGGCGATGCTCTGTTTGAGGGCGGCTATTATTCATCTTTGTACGCCAAAATAACAGCGGCGCGAGGCAATTTGGCCGATTGATCCACCCAATCGGTGGTGATCGGAGACGATATGCGCCTATTCGGGCCTTAATGCCGGGAAGATGCCGCCTGTCGCTGGCGCTGTATTTTGCGCTGCCGCCGCCGTTCGGGGTTGCGCAGCTGCGCCAGGGCCCAATCGATATGCTCCGCCACCAGGGGCGAAGCACCATTCCGGCGCGCTTCCAGGGCGGAGATGATGGTCGGACTGGCCGGCGCGTTGCCCAGTCCCACGGCGAGGTTGCGCTGCCACCCTTCGTAGCCAATGCGGCGGATGGCGGAGCCCTCCGTGCGGGCCAGGAACTCGTCTTCCGTCCAGTTGAATAAATCCACCAGATCGCTGTCGGCCAGGCCGTGGCGCGGCAGGAAGTCCGTTTCATGGGTGAACTGCGCGTATTTGTTCCAGGGACAGATGGCCTGGCAGTCGTCACAACCGAATACCCGGTTGCCGATGGGATCGCGGAATTCCTCGGGGATGGGTCCCTTGTTTTCGATGGTCAGGTAGGAAATGCAGCGGCGCGCGTCCAGCTCATAGGGACGCGGGAAGGCATCGGTGGGGCAGACCTTGAGGCAGGCGGTGCAGTCGCCGCACAGATTGACCTGATCGGGCAGGTCGGTCGGCAGGGGGAGGAAGGTGAAGATTTCGCCGAGAAAAAACCAGCTGCCAGCCCGGCTGTTGATGATCAGTGTGTGTTTCCCCGTCCAGCCCAGGCCCGCCTTCTCTGCCAGTGGGCGCTCCATGACGGGCGCACTGTCGACAAAGGCGCGATGCTGGCCTTTGAGCGGGTAGTCAGCGGGCAAGGCTTGGTCGATCCGCTCGGCCAGTTGGCTCAGCCGCTTGCGGATCAGCTTGTGGTAGTCGCGGCCCAGGGCATAGCGCGAGATATAGGCTTTTGACGGGTCCTTGAGCATCTGGATCTGCCGGGTATCACCCGGCAGGTAGTCCATGCGCACCGAAATCACCCGCACCGTGCCCGGCAACAGCTCGGCGGGTCGGGAGCGCTTGTTGCCGTGAGCCGCCAGCCAGTCCATGCTGCCCTGGTACCCCTTGGCCAGCCATGCCCGCAGGCGCGCCTCAGCGTCGGCGAGGTCGATATCCGCGATGCCCAGCTGCTGGAATCCCAACTCCCGCCCCCAATGCTTGATATCGGCAGCGAGTTGGGCAAGGTCGATCGTGTCGGACATGGCGGTTGGCGTGAGGATAGGAGGGTATTTGCTCAGTAGAGATAGCCTTTACCCACGGGTTTGACAGGTTCTGGTAGTTGTGTTTCCTGCAACATCTGCCTCAAGTCAATGTCGATGTTCCGCGCGATGTAATCCATGGGGACATCATTGACCTGGTTTTCAAAAGGGTTCTCGATATGGCGCCCGACATATTCGAGCATGACGAACGCGTAGCCTATCAGCAGGCCGAAGGGAATGGATAGATAACCCAGGTGGCCAGCCAGGCTCAGGGGCAGAATCAAGAGGAAGATGAACAGGGTGTAATTCATGAACCAGGTATATTGCATTGGAAACGGCGTTTTCTTCAGGCGCTCACAACTGCCGAGTACCTGGTTGATCGCATGCAGGGACTCGCTGAGTCGCACCAAACGAATGCTGTCCAGATGTCCCGCGTCTGCCAGTTGCTTCAGGGTATGGATTTGCAGGTCTAATATGGCAAGGGGAGGATTCTGTCGGCTCTCCACGGCCATGATGTCCGATGCGCTCAGCAGGGCTTTTTCATTTTCATCGTGTGTTTTGTGACGCAGGAAATGGTTGAGTCGCCAGGCAAAGGCAATCTGCCGGTATATCAATTGTTGACGCTGAGCCGAGGTGGCTTCTTCGCCACCGACCAGGCCCTGTACCAGAAGTGCAAAGTGCCGGGTTTCGTATTTGAGGGCTGACCAGATTCTGTGCCCTTCCCACCAGCGTCCATAGGCAGCGTTGTTGCGAAAACCAATCAGGAAGGCCAGTGCTGTGCCGAGAAAACCGGCTGCGTAGGAGAGGGTCTTCAACACATCGGAGGCAATCCTGTCCATGATGAAGCAGGCGAGTAGTGTGAAGGCAAGCAGTATCAGCAGTCTGGGCCAGGTGAAGCGAATCAGTTTGGGCAGGGAAATCTGGCGGGTGATGATCATGGTGCTTGCTGGTTCCCGGTCTGTTGCAGGCTAGGAGGCGAGGTTACCCCGCCGCTCCCAACGCGACAACCCATATACGTGATGCCGATCAGGCTGGATTTTCGCCCCTTGCCGCCTTCTTGCGTATAATCCCGGCCCAATCCTGTTTCCATGCCGGTCCGGTGTGGCTATTGCTCCAGAGTCCTGATCATGATGACTATCCGCGCGCATGCGTCCTCCCATCCATGTCCCAGCCTGTATACCGCTGCCCAGGTCCGCTCCCTCGATCAGGCCGCGATTGCGGGAGGCATTCCCGGCATCCAGTTGATGAAACGCGCCGGGCGCGCTGCCTTCGATCTGTTGCTGGAACGTTTTGGTTCGCCGGTGACGATCAGTATCTATGCCGGTGGCGGCAACAATGCCGGGGATGGTTATGTGTTGGCGGGGCTCGCTGCCCAGCGCCGCCTGCCGGTCGAGGTCATTGCGGTGAACCCGCCGGACCAGCTTCGCGGTGACGCCCGGCTGGCCTACGAATTCGCCTTGCAGGAAGGTGTCCGTATTCGCGCCTTTGATATACGCCAGGCGCCGGGCGAGGGGGTGATCGTGGATGCCCTGCTCGGCATTGGTTTGAGTGGTGAGCCCCGGTCCGATACAACCGCTGCCATCGAGCAGATCAATGCCAGCGGCCTGCCGGTGCTGGCGCTGGATGTCCCGTCCGGATTGAATGCGGACTCCGGCGCGACAGCGGGCGCCGCTGTGAGGGCAGGGGTGACCATTACCTTCATCGCCCTCAAACGCGGCCTTGTCACGGGACGGGGTCCGGCGCTCTGCGGAGAGCTGGTGCTGGCCGACCTGGATGTACCTGGCGAACTGCACGGCCGTTTGTCGCCAGCCGCGGCATTGCTGGCGTTGGACGAGTGTTTATCCTGGCTCGCTCCCCGGGCTGCCGACGCGCACAAGGGGGATTTCGGCCATGTGATGGTGATCGGTGGCGATACCGGTTATGGCGGTGCGGCGTTGATGGCCGCTGAGGCGGCGGCGCGCACGGGGGCGGGTCTGGTGAGCATCGCCACGCGCCCGGAACATGTCCCGGCCATCCTTGCGCGCCGTCCCGAGGTGATGGCCTGCGGTGTGGTGTCCGGTCAGGAGCTGGAACCCTGGCTGGCCCGCCCCACGGTGCTGGTCGTCGGTCCGGGGCTGGGGCGTTCGCCCTGGTCGGAGCAGATGTTGCAGCAGGCGCTCAAAAGCGGCCTGCCACTGGTGCTGGACGCGGATGCCCTGAATATCCTCGCAGTGGGACGCCTGGTTCCACCGGGCGCGCGCCGCAACAACTGGCTGTTGACGCCCCATCCGGGCGAGGCGGCCCGGCTGCTGGGTGTGAATACCCTGGACGTGCAGTCTGACCGCTACACCTTTGTGCAAAGTCTCCAGCAGCGTTACGGCGGTGCTGTGATCCTCAAGGGGGCGGGCAGCCTGGTTGCCGATGAGGGCGACCAGATCGGCGTCGCTGTCCAGGGCAATCCGGGCATGGCCAGTGGCGGCATGGGCGATGTGCTGGCGGGCATTCTGGGAGGGCTCATGGCCCAGGGGCTCGATCTGTCCCGCACTGCCCGGCTGGGCGCCTGCCTCCACGGCGCCGCCGCCGATCTGGCCGCCGGGGAGCTGGGCCAGCGCAGCCTCTTGGCCACCGACCTCATGCCCTACCTCTGCCAGTTGCTGAGCGACTGATCCGATGGGCCAGCGCAGTTGGCAACCCGGGAGCGAGGCGGCCATGGAGGCGCTGGGAAGCGATCTGGGGCGCGTATTGGCGGGACATCCCGGCTCCCTGACGCTATTCCTCGAAGGCAACTTGGGCGCGGGTAAGACCACGGTGTCGCGGGGTATCTTGCGTGCCCTGGGCCATACGGGGGCGGTCAAGAGTCCGACCTACACGCTGGTGGAAACCTACGTTCCGGGCGATCGCCTGCTGCACCACTTTGACCTGTATCGACTGGGCGATCCCGAAGAGTTGGAGTACATGGGCATACGCGATTATTTTGCCGGGGACGCCATCTGCCTGGTGGAGTGGCCGGAACAGGGAGAAGGATTCCTGCCCGCGCCGGATTGGCGGCTGGCGATTGACATCCTTCCCCAGGGACGCCGGGTGACCCTGACTGCCCATACCGCGGTGGGCTCCCGTCTGTTGGAAGGACTCTAAAGGGTGAATTTCGATAAAATTCAATAGGTTTTGCCAGATTCCTGCGGATTTTTTTAACATTTGCTGGAGCTGGGCGCGGCGATTGCGGTAGAGTTGACACGTTTTCCCGGTCTGCCGGGCATTTTTGTTGGTCATTCGGGTGCCAGTCTGCTTATGATCCTTGGTCGACTTGCCTTCATCTATTATCTGTTTTGCGGCCTCCTGTTCGCCGCCGCCGTGGAAGCTGCCACCATCGAGGGTGTCAGAATCTGGCGCGCTCCCGATCACACCCGTATCGTCCTCGACCTCTCCGCACCGGTAAACCATGTACTTGCGCCGCTGGCCAATCCTGAACGGCTGGTGCTGGATATCAGCGATGTCAGCCTCAAGGCGGACCTGTCCAAACTGGCCCTGGGGGATACACCCGTGGCGGCCATCCGTTCCTCGGTACAGAACGGCACCGACCTGCGCATGGTGTTCGATCTGAAAACCCGGGTGCAGCCGCGCAGCTTTCTGCTCAAGCCCCACGCTGGCAACCGCGACCGCCTGGTACTCGATTTTTATGATGCCCCCGCGGCGATGGCCAGCGAGGCCATCCCAACACCTGCCAGCAACCCGCCGACGAATCCACCTCCGCTGACACCTGCCGCGACGGCAGCAACCACGCCCGCGGCGACGCCAACCCCAACCCCAACCCCCAAGCCCGTAACCCAGGCTGTAGGTGAGCGCGATATCATCATTGCGGTGGACGCGGGCCATGGCGGCGAGGACCCGGGTGCGATCGGTCCCAACCGCCTGCGCGAAAAAGACATCACCCTGTCCATCAGCAAGGAACTGGTGGCCGCCATCAATGCCGAGCCTGGTTTCCAGGCCCGGTTGGTGCGCACCGGCGACTATTTCATTCCCCTCAAGCGCCGCCGCGACATTGCCCGCAGCATGCAGGCCGATCTCTTTGTATCGATTCACGCGGATGCCTTCACCAAACCGTCCGCCCGCGGCGCCTCGGTTTTTGCCCTTTCCCGCCATGGCGCAACCAGTGAAACAGCCCGTTTCCTCGCCCAGCGGGAAAACGAGTCAGACCTGATCGGCGGTGTGGGCGGCATCAGCCTGGATGACAAGGACGAGATCCTGGCTGGCGTGCTGGTGGACTTGTCCATGACCTCCACGCTCAATGACAGCCTGCGTGTGGGGCAGACGGTGCTGAATTCCATGGGCAATGTCGCCACCCTGCATAAACGCCGGGTGGAGCAGGCGGGCTTCATGGTGCTCAAGTCGCCCGATGTCCCCTCCATCCTGGTGGAAACCGGGTTCATCTCCAATCCGGAGGAAGCGCGCAAACTGGCCACGCCCGCCTACCGCAAGCAGATGGCCCAGTCAGTATTTCGTGGCGTGCGCCAGTATTTTCACCAGCATCCGCCGCCGGGTACCTATGTCGCGGCCATGCGCGAGAGCGGCAGGAACCTGGTGCGCGAGCATGTGATCGCGCCGGGTGATACCCTGTCGGCCATTGCGCGCCGTTACAATGTCACCGTGAACCAACTGGTGGCCCATAACGGCATGAAGAATCACACCATCAAAGTGGGGCAGACCCTCAAGATCCCCACCTCCTGAGCCGCGAGATGAACAGAATCAAACTCCTCAGTCCCCGCCTCGCCAACCAGATCGCTGCCGGCGAGGTGGTGGAGCGGCCGTCCTCGGTGATCAAGGAACTGCTCGAAAACAGCCTGGATGCCGGTGCCACCCGGCTCGATATCGATGTCGAGGATGGTGGTATCAAGCTGATGCGGGTGCGCGATAACGGCAGCGGCATCGAAAAGGATGACCTCCCTCTGGCGCTCAGCCGCCATGCCACCAGCAAGATCTACGACCTCGATGACCTGGAAGCCGTGGCCACACTCGGCTTCCGCGGTGAGGCACTGGCCAGCATCAGCTCGGTGGCGCGGCTGGCGCTGATTACCAGCACCAGCGAGGAGAGCGCCGGTTGGCAGGTGGTGGCCGAAGGGCGCGATATGGAAACCCAGCTCTCCCCCGCGCCGCATCCACGGGGCACCACGGTGGAGGTGCGGGACCTGTTCTTCAACACCCCTGCCCGCCGTAAGTTCTTGCGCAGTGAAAAAACGGAATACAGTCACCTGGAAGAGGTTGTCAAACGCCTCGCGCTGTCGCGTTTTGATGTGGCTTTCAACCTGCGCCACAACGGTCGAGCCATCTATGCCTGGCGTGCCGGGGATTCCCAGTTGGAGCAGGAGCGCCGCGTCGCCCAGGTCTGTGGTCCGGCATTCATGGAGAACGCTGTCTGCATCGATATCGAGCGCCATGGCCTGCGGTTGCGGGGCTGGGTGGCACAGCCGACATTTTCACGCAGCCAGGCGGATTTGCAGCATTTTTATGTGAACGGACGTTCCATCCGCGACAAGCTGGTCAGCCATGCGGTGCGCCAGGCTTATCAGGATGTGCTCTATCACGGCCGCCATCCGGCTTTTGTGCTCTACCTGGAACTGGACCCCGCGACGGTGGATGTGAATGTGCACCCCACCAAGCACGAAGTGCGTTTCCGCGATAATCGCGCGGTGCATGATTTTATCTATTCCAGCCTGCATCATGCGCTGGCGAAGGTTCGCCCCGAAGACGCCCTGGCCCGCAAGGCCCAGGCGTCTGCCGAGGATTTCCCGCCTGCCTTTGCGCAGGCGCAGCGCCCGGCAGCGCAGGGGATTGCGGCCGGTGAATTCAAAGGACAGGACGCGATTCGATTTGCGCCGTCGTCCAATGGTTCATACCGTCCCGGCTATCCATCATCGCCAGCCGCTGTCGGCGAGCAGGCGCGCCTCTACGGTGAACTCCTGTCGTCGGGACCGGCAGCGCGCGCCCTGCCCGACACGCCCGCAGAGGATATCCCGCCGCTGGGCTATGCCCTGGCCCAGCTCAAAGGCATTTATATCCTGGCGGAAAATGCCCAGGGGTTGATTGTGGTGGATATGCACGCGGCCCATGAGCGCATTACCTACGAGCGGATGAAAACCGCCTTTGCCGGGGGCGGCCTGCAAACACAGCCGCTGCTGGTGCCTGAAAGTATTGCCGTGAGCGAGAAGGAAGCGGATTGCGCCGATCAATTTGCCGATATCTTCAAAAGCCTGGGTTTTGAGCTCCAGCGTGCTGGCCCGGAAACCCTGTTGATTCGCCAGTTGCCAGTCATCCTCAACCGCGCCTCGGTGGAACAACTGGTCAGGGATGTCCTGTCGGATCTGATCGAGCACGGCACCAGCGAGCGCATCCAGCACCACATCAATGAAATCCTTGCCACCATGGCCTGCCATGGTTCGGTGCGGGCCAATCGCCGTCTCACCATTCCCGAAATGAATGCCTTGCTGCGCGACATGGAGGCCACCGAGCGAAGCGGTCAATGCAACCACGGGCGTCCCACCTGGTTTTTGCAGTCCCTGGATGATCTGGACAAGCTTTTCATGCGCGGCCAGTAGCCATGGTTGACCCGCGGTTACCCGTAATTTTCCTGATGGGGCCAACGGCGTCGGGTAAAACCGACCTGGCCATCCGCCTGCGCGATCACCTGCCGGTGGAGCTGATCAGCGTGGATTCGACACTGGTTTACCGCGGTATGGATATCGGGACGGCCAAGCCCGGCCCCGAGGTGCTGGCCCATGCACCCCATCGGCTGATCGATATCCGCGACCCGGCCGATCCCTATTCGGTGGCGGATTTTCTTGCCGACGTGGAGCGCGAGATCGCAGCGATTCACCAGGCGCGCAGAATCCCGCTGCTGGTCGGCGGCACCATGCTTTACTTCCGGGCGTTGCTGGACGGGTTGGCCGAGATGCCCGCTGCCGACGCCGGGGTGCGGGCACAGATCGAACGGGAGGCCGCGCAGTTCGGCTGGCCCCACATACATCAGCTTTTGATGGCGGTAGACCCCCAAACGGCTGCTGGTATACATCCCAATCATTCCCAGCGCCTGAGCCGGGCCCTGGAAGTCTATCGCGTCAGCGGCAAAACCATGACGCAGTTCCGCGCCGAGCAGGCAAGTGGCGGTGGGCTTGCCTTTCAGGATCGCTTCGCTGTACGGCAGCTGGCGCTGGCACCCCGCAGCCGTGATCTGCTGCACGCCCGTATTCAACGGCGATTTCAGCAGATGCTGGAACAAGGATTGATCGAGGAGGTCAGAGCCCTGTATGCCAGAGGGGACCTCCACAAGGACTTGCCCGCTATTCGTGCGGTGGGTTATCGCCAGGTGTGGGACTATCTCGATGGGGAGCTGACACGGGACGCCATGGTTGAGCGGGGTATCATCGCTACTCGCCAGTTGGCCAAACGCCAGTTCACCTGGCTGCGTGACTGGGCTGATCTATACTGGCTCTATACCGAGGATGAGGTCGGTAATGCGGTATCAGACGAAGAAATTGTGGTTCGTGCCTTGAATTTTATAGGCATCAACGCCATATAATGTCGATGTGAGAATCCTAGTCAGTTTTTCATAACTTGTTCCACCCCCTTCCAGACAGTAGCGGAAGAATTAGGTGGGTAATTTTGATTCCTAATAAAGTCGGAGAATAAACATGTCAAAAGGGCATAGTTTACAAGACCCTTACCTGAACGTTCTGAGAAAGGAACGCGTACCTGTGTCCATCTACCTGGTTAACGGTATTAAGCTACAGGGTCAGGTTGAGTCATTCGATCAGTTTGTTGTGCTTCTGAAAAACACTGTCAGTCAGATGGTTTATAAACACGCCATTTCGACCGTTGTTCCTTCCCGCGCCGTGCGCGTCCCTCTGCTGAATGCCGCCGGGGAACTCGAAGGTGAAGAAGAGGAACAAGCAGAGTCTTGATCCCCTGAGGTAATTACTTGTTTTTTGATCGCCCCGATTCAGGTGAACTGGCTGTGCTGGTTCACCTGGATGTTGCTCATGGTCAGGAATCCGAAGATCCGCGCGAATTCGAGGAGCTGGTGCTTTCCGCTGGTGGTGATCCCGTTGCGCTGATTACCGGTCGCATCAACTCCCCCAATGCCAAATTTTTTATCGGCACCGGCAAGCTGGAGGAAGTCCAGCAGGCGGTTGTCGAGCATGGCGCTCAGCTGGTGATTTTCAACCACACCCTCACACCCAGCCAGGAGCGCAACCTGGAGAAGGAGTTCAAGTGCCGTGTGCTGGATCGCACGGGCTTGATCCTCGATATCTTTGCCCAGCGGGCCCGCACCTTCGAGGGGAAATTGCAGGTCGAATTGGCGCAGTTGCGCCACATGTCCACCCGCCTGGTGCGGGGCTGGACGCACCTGGAGCGCCAGAAAGGCGGTATCGGCCTGCGCGGTCCGGGGGAAACCCAATTGGAAACCGACCGCCGCCTGTTGCGCAACCGCATCACCATGATCGAGCAGCGCCTCGAGAAGGTTCGCTCCCAGCGCGAGCAGGGGCGCCGGGCCCGGCAGCGGGCCGCCATTCCGACGGTGTCCCTGGTGGGGTATACCAATGCGGGCAAGTCGACCCTGTTCAACGCCGTGACCGGGGCCGATGTCTATGCCCAGGACCAGTTGTTCGCGACGCTCGACCCGACCATGCGCCGCCTGGACCTCCCGGATCTGGGCGCTGTGATCTTTGCCGATACCGTAGGTTTCATCAGTCATCTGCCGCACAAGCTGGTAGAGGCATTCCGCGCGACCCTGGAAGAGGCTGCCAATTCCAGTCTCCTGCTGCATGTCGTGGATGCGGCCGCCGAGGAAAGGCTGCGCAATATTGAACAGGTGGATTTGGTATTGGAGGAAATCGGCGCTGCTGATCTGCCGCAACTGCGGATTTTCAACAAGATCGATCTTCTTGGCATGGAGCCCCGTATCGACAGGGACAGCCATGGCTTGCCCCTGGCCGTCTGGTTGTCGGCCAGCTCGGGAGCGGGTTGTGATCTGCTGCTCCAGGCGATTGCCGAGCTGCTGGGGGAAGAGATGGTGGTGGCGCGGCTGCTGTTGTCGCCGGCCCAGGGGCGGCTCCGCGCGGCGTTCTACCAGCAGCAGGCTGTCGCCGCTGAACATTATCGTGAAGATGGCTCCAGCGAGCTTTCCCTGCGTATTCCCAAGGGTGATCTGCTGCGCCTCGTGAGTGCGGAGGGACTATCGCCCGGGTCCTTGCCCTGGCTGGATGGGCTCGTCCTGACGGAGGATGAGGACTGGATGCCGCCGGCGGCGGGTCAATAGCATCGGGTTTTCCTGTCAGTTTGCCCCCGGGCTTTGCTAGAATCCCGCCCATTGCATGTCATGCCCCGGCCGCTGCCGGGTCGGGTGAGCATGGGCAACCTTTTTTCTATATGAGTGGAGAGACGTTATGGCCTGGAATGAACCGGGAAAAGATAAGGACCCCTGGGGGGGAGGACGCGGCAAAAACGATGGGCCGCCCGATCTGGATGAAGCCTTCCGCAAGCTGCAGGACAAGCTGAACGGCATGTTCGGCGGTGGTTCGGGTGGCGGCAGCCGCGAGGGCGGCAGCGGCAATTTCGGCGGCCTGCTGGTTTTTGGCCTGCTGGCGCTGGCGATTGTCTATGGTATCGCGGGCTTTTATCAGGTCGATGCCAAGGAGCGCGCAGTCGTGCTCCAGTTTGGCGCCTTCAAGGAAATCAAGACCGAGGGCCTGAGCTGGAACGCCCCTTTCATCACCAAGGTGTTCAAGGTCAATGTGACCACCGAGAAGCAATATCCCTCGCGGGGACTCATGCTGACGCAGGATGAAAGCATCGTGGAACTGCCGATCACCGTGCAGTACAACGTGGCGGATGTCAAAGCCTACGTTCTCAATGTCCGTGATCCGGAAGTCAGTCTGCGCCATGCGGCGGACAGTGCGCTGCGCCATGTGGTGGGTTCCACGGGTCTGAACCAGGTGCTTTCCGAAGGGCGCCAGAGAATCGCCAGTGAAGTGAAGCAGCGGATTCAGACTTACCTGGATAGCTACGGCACCGGCATCCTGGTGCGCGATGTGAATATCCAGGAAGGCCGTCCGCCGGAAGAAGTCCGGGCCGCCTTTGACGATGTGATCAAGGCGAAAGAGGACGAGGAACGGCTGAAGAACCAGGCCCAGGCCTATTCAAACGAAGTCATTCCCCAGGCCCGCGGCCGCGCCCAGCGGATGCTGGAAGAAGCCGAGGCCTACCGGGCTGAGGTTGTCGCCCGCGCGGAGGGTGAAACCGATCGTTTCGAGCGCCTGCTGGAAGAGTATCAGCGCGCGCCTGGTGTCACCCGGGAGCGTTTGTACATAGAAGCCATGGAAAGGGTATTGGGTTCCACCTCCAAAGTGATGGTGGATGTGGCCGGCGGCAACAATATGCTTTATCTGCCGCTGGATCGATTGGTGCAGCAAGGCGGAAGCACGTCGGGTGCCAATACCCAGACCATCATCCGTGAAGTGCCGCGTGCTCAGGAGTCAGTCGGTACCACCAGCGCTCGCCGGGAGATACGCTAATGGCAAATAAAGGTTTTTTAGGGCTGATTGTCCTGTTGGTGGTGCTGATTCTTGGTGCCAGCAGCATTTACATCGTTACCGAATACGAGCGGGCTGTGGTCCTGCGATTTGGTCGCCTGGTGGAAACGGATGTGCAACCGGGACTCCACGTCAAGATTCCCTTTGCTGATCGCGTGCGCCGTTTCGATGGCCGTCTGCTGACGGCTGACATGCGTCAGGAGAGCTACTTCACCGTGGAGAACAAGCGCCTGATCGTGGATTCCTACATCAAATGGCGGGTCAAGGATGTCGAGGAGTACTACAAGGCAACCGGCGGTGATGAAGTGGTAGCCGCGGAGCGCCTGGCGTCGCGGGTGGCGGACGGCCTGCGTAACCAGTTTGGTCGCCGCACCCTGCATGAAGTGGTTTCCGGCCGCCGTGACGAACTGATGGCGGAGCTGACCGAAAGCCTCAACCTGGCCGCGATAGAGCTGCTGGGCCTCGAGGTCATCGATATCCGTGTGAAACGTATCGACCTGCCCACGGATGTGAGCGATTCGGTATTCGCCCGTATGGCGGCGGATCGTGAGAAGGAAGCCCGGGAGTACCGCTCCAAGGGTCAGGAACAGGCCGAAGTGATTCGCGCCGATGCGGATCGCCAGCGGGCCGTACTGGAGGCCAATGCCTACCGGGACGCCGAGCGGATCCGCGGTGAGGGCGACGCGACCGCGGCGGCCATCTTCGCGGCCGCCTACAGCAAGGACCCTGAGTTCTACGCCTTTGTGCGCAGCCTCAATGCCTACATGCTGACCTTCAAGGGGCGTGAGGATCTGCTGGTGGTTGACCCGGGCAGCGATTTCTTCCGTTACCTGAAAGACCCGTCGGGGAAAAAATAGCCGGATTTCGGCTCAACATTCCTCCCCAAAGCGTGTAGAATCCCGCAACCGAGCCACTGGCTCGGTTTTTTATGGGCGCACCTCGCTCCTGATGTTGGTAAAGCATTAAGCGTGACAGCCCGAAGGGCATCTCTGGAGGGCCCTTATGTGGGAAGACATTGCCAGAGCCCTGTGCCTGCTGCTGGTGCTTGAGGGCATTCTTCCATTTCTGTATCCGGCCCGCTGGCGGCAGTTGCTGGCGAGTCTGGCCCAGGTGTCCGACCGTCAACTGCGTTTTGCCGGTCTGCTGTGCATGCTGCTGGGCACCGGGTTGTTGTACATGCTGAAATAATCACTGTCAGAGTCGCCATGACCTACGCCGACCGCTGGTTACTACCGGACGGGGTGGAAGAAATTCTGCCTGCCGATGCCAAGCCAATCGAACAACTGCGCCGCCAGTTGCTGGATCTCTACAGCACCTGGGGGTATGACCTGGTCATTCCTCCGCTGCTGGAATATACCGATTCCCTGTTGATCGGCCTTGGGCGCGACATAGATCTGCTCACCTTCAAGGTCACTGACCAGCTCACGGGCCGCACCCTGGGCATCCGTGCCGATATTACCCCCCAGACGGCCCGCATGGATGCCCACAGCCTTGCCCGCCAGGGCGTCAACCGGCTTTGTTACGCCGGCCATGTGGTCCACACCCGCCCCAAGAATCCCCTGGCTACCCGTACACCCATTCAGGCCGGTGTCGAATTTTATGGCGAGGCGGGCATTGCGGCGGATATCGAAGTCGTGTCGCTGTTGCTGGAATCCCTGCGCCGGGCGCACCTGCCGCGTCTCCATGTGGACCTGGGCCATGTCGGCATCTACCGCGCCCTGGCCCGGTTGGCAGGCTTGGCGCGCGAGCAGGAAGACATCTTTTTCGAATTGTTGCAGCGCAAGGCCATGACAGAGATCCGCGCCTGGGTGGCTGCCACCATCTCCCGTCCCGATGTTGCCGAACTGCTCCTGGCATTGCCACAGCTGGCTGGTGACCGGGGGATACTGGCGGAGGCCCGGCAGCGGTTTCAGGGCCTGGTGCCTGAAGCGGTCGAGGCCGTTGATCAGCTGGAAACCATGGCCGGTGTCATTGCGCGCCGTTATCCCGAGGCAGAGCTGTATTTCGATCTGGGAGAGCTGCGCGGTTATCACTACCTCACCGGACTGGTGTTTGCCGCCTTTTCCCCCGGCTATGGCAATCCCATTGCCAGTGGTGGCCGTTATGACCATATCGGCGAGGTTTTCGGCCGCGCCCGCCCGGCCACGGGCTTTGCCGTGGACATTACGGCCCTGAGCAAGCTGGGACTGCTCTCAGCGTCGGATTCGGGCGCTGTTCTGGCGCTCACGCCTGACGCACCGGGTCATTGGGAGGCCATACAGGCGTTGCGCACCCAGGGCGAGCGAGTGGTATGCGCCGCCAGTGCCGCGGTCGCCGCTGAACTGGGATGTGACCGGTTGTTGCAGGTGACGGACCAGGGTTATGCCCTGGTGGCAATCTAGTTCGTTTTTTCAGTTTTACAGCCTTTTCAGTTTACGTAGAGAGTCAAGCCAAATCATGGGTAAGAACGTCGTAGTGTTGGGCACCCAATGGGGTGATGAGGGTAAGGGCAAGATCGTTGATCTGCTGACCGATCAGGTATCGCTCGTTACCCGCTTTCAGGGCGGCCACAACGCCGGCCATACACTGGTCATCGAGGGCAAGAAAACCGTGCTGCACCTGATACCTTCCGGTGTGCTGCGCGACGGTGTCACCTGCCTGATCGGCAATGGTGTGGTGTTGTCTCCCGAAGCCTTGTTCAAGGAGATTGCTGAACTGGAAGCCACGGGTGTACCCGTGCGCGAGCGTCTGCGCCTGTCGCCAGCCTGCCCCTTGATCCTGCCCTACCACGTGGCGCTGGATCAGGCGCGCGAAGCGGCGCGTGGGGCGGCGAAAATAGGCACCACCGGGCGCGGCATAGGCCCGGCCTACGAGGACAAGGTGGCCAGGCGCGGCCTGCGCCTGAGCGATCTGCTGGACATGGACCGCTTCGCGGGCAAGCTCAAGGAGGTGTTGGAATACCATAACTTCGTATTGACCAATTACTTCAAGGTCGATGCCGTGGATTATGCCAAGACACTTGCCGACTGTAAGAATTGGGCGGAGCAACTGCTCCCCATGATCGCGGACGTGACCGATATCCTGCACACCGCCCGGGAACAGGGCGACAGCATTCTGTTTGAAGGTGCCCAGGGGTCGCTGCTGGATATCGATCACGGCACCTATCCTTTCGTGACCTCATCCAATACCACGGCTGGCGGTACCGCCACCGGCTCGGGTTTTGGCCCCATGTACCTCGATTACGTCCTGGGGATCACCAAGGCCTACACCACCCGGGTGGGCTCCGGTCCTTTCCCGACAGAGCTGGAGTGTGAGATAGGCGCCTACCTGGGTGAAAAGGGCCACGAGTTTGGCGCGACCACCGGCCGCAAGCGCCGCTGTGGGTGGTTCGATATCGTGGCCGTGCGCCATGCCAACCGCATCAACAGCGTAACGGGGGTCTGCCTGACCAAGCTGGATGTGCTGGATGGCCTCGAGACGGTCAAGATCTGCATCGGTTACCAGGACGCCCAGGGCAATACCGTGGGCATCCCCTTTGACGCGGAAGGCTGGGCGGATATCAAACCGGTTTACGAGGAACTGCCCGGCTGGCAGGAGTCCACCGTGGGAGCCCGCAGCCTGGATGAGCTGCCGGCCAATGCGCGTGCCTATATTGCCCGCCTGGAAGCGCTCATGGCCACGCCTATCGACATCATTTCCACGGGGCCCGACCGCCGGGAAACCATCGTGCTGAGGCACCCCTTCAGCGCCTGATGCCTGGCGTAACCCCATGATAAAAAAACCGGCGTGGCAGCCGGTTTTTTTATGGCTTGCGGGTGGTGGTATTTCAGGTGCGAAAACACCTCGGAAAAGGGATTTGGTCGACCGGACCCGTTCAGTGGCATTATTGGTCTTTGGCAAGGCTGGAACGGCGAAGGGCAAACGCTGAGGTATATCGCCAAAAAAGTGTTTTAAATCAGGGCTGTCGCCTAGTATACAAGGCACTTTTTTTGCCAGTTGATGGCGTGCCGGAACACTTATAGTCCGGTTGACAGTGTGTGGACTGGGATATAGCATGACAGGGCTTGGGACAAATAGTTCATCATAATTTCCCGGGTATGCACCATAAACAGACTCATCCGCTCTTTCCTGATTAAGAATTCCAAAAAGGGGTTGGCTATGGTTTTCCATAAAAAACAACTGGCAATGCCGCATTCGCAAGGCGCTGCTTTCAAAAAATCCTTCCTGGCAATGTGCGTCGTGGCATTAAGCGCACCCAGCTTTGCTCAAGACTCCACTGGTGACGGTTCCGGGATCGTAGAAGAAATTGTCGTTTCTGGCATGCGCCAGAGCCTGCAAAGTGCGCAGGATGTCAAACGTAACGCCGATACCTTTGTGGATTCGATTACGGCCTCCGATATCAGCGCGCTGCCTGACCGAAGCGTTCTTGAATCCATGCAGCGTCTGCCGGGTGTTTCCATCGAGAGATTCCAGGCGTCCGATGACCCCGACCACTTCAGCGTGGAAGGCAGCGGTGCAGTTATCCGTGGTATGACCGCGACCCGAAGCGAATTCAACGGCCGCGACTCCTTCACCGCGAATTCCGGCCGTGGCTTGAGCTGGCAGGATATTCCACCGGAGCTCATGGCTGGTGTGGACCTTTACAAAAACCAGTCTGCGGACATGGTCGAAGGCGGCATCGGTGGCACGGTCAGCCTGCGCACCCGCAAGCCCTTTGATTCCGGCGGCCGCGTGATCTCCCTCTCCGGCGACGTGACCTGGGGTGATCTGGCGGAAGAGACCACGCCGACGGTATCCGCCCTGTTCAGTGACCGCTGGGATACCGCAGCGGGCGAATTCGGCTTGCTGGTCAACCTGGCCCACTCCGAATTGACCGGTGTGTCCCATGGTATCCAGTCGGATGTGTACAAGCGCTATGGCGCTTCCTGGATCGCCGGTGCCGAGCGTTTTGTCGGTGATGGCACGGGGCAGGTATGGATGCCGCAGGCATCGAACCTGCTGATGAAAGAAGATGAGCGTGAGCGCTCCGGTCAGGCGGTAGCCTTCCAATGGCGCGACCCCAACCAGACTTGGGAAGCCACACTGCAATATCTGCGCTCTGACGCAACCCTGTCCTGGTGGGAGAATGCCCTCAAGTACCAAGGTGGTTATGCGGATGCCAACCGTGCAACCCGTCCTTACGAGGGTACCGAATTCCTGTTCAACGATCGTGGCCTGTTTATGGCCGGCTTCATGGCTCACGGCAGCCTCGAGCCAGGTCAGGGTGAAAACAACCCGAACAACCCCGGCAACCCATGGCGTGCGACCAGTCAGGGCGGACCTGACCTGTCGGAGAACGTCAACCTCCGTATCCCCAATGCCTATAGCGGCCCGCCAAACGGCATGCGCCAGTTCGGCCAGAAGTTCCAGGTGGAAACCCGTGGCCAGGTCAGTAACACGGTTGTGGAAGATGCCGCGTTCAATCTGAAATGGACACCGGATGAAGCCTGGGAATTCGTGCTGGATTACCAGAATGTCCGCGCTGAAACCACAGTGGACGACTTAGTCGTGCACCTGGGCCTCCATGCCTTGCAACGCTATGATGCCACTGGCGACACGCCCTGGATGGAATTGGTTGAGCCCTGGAATGGCCAGCGGGACAACAACCCCGATCTTTATCCCAATTCGCCCGGCTTCAGCAATGATCCGCAAGGTGACAAGAACTACTTCCAGGACATCACCTCCTACTGGTACCGCTCGGCGATGGATCACTATGAGCGTTCTGACGGCGAGTCCAACGCCATTCGCCTTGATGGCACCCACTTCTTCGAAGATCTCGGCTTGCTGAAATCTGTCAAGGCGGGTCTACGTTGGGCTGAGCGTGAGCAAACCGTCCGCTTCACCAGCTGGAACTGGGGCTCACTGGCGCCCGAGTTCAGTGCCGGTACCTTGTTCCTGGATCATGTGCCAGAGCAGGCAGGCGCTTACGAACTGGTCGACTGGAGTGATTTCCATCGCGGCGACACGATTCACATACCCGGCAATTCACTGATTCATCCAACGCGTGATTTCGTTGCTGATCTTCGTGCAAACCCCAACTGTGATCGTGCGGCAAATAAAAACAATGGTTCCGGTGCGCCGGCCTACAGCCAGGGCGGCAGCTGGTTGCCCTATCCCTGCCGTGCGGACGTCGATGGCAAGTTCGGCATCTTTACACCGGACGAAATTTTCACCACGACGGAAACCAACACGTCAGCGTATCTTCGTGTCGACTTCGGCTCCGATGAAACCGCCCTGCGATTCAACGGTAATATCGGTTTTCGCTACGTGAAACTGGAGCGTGAAGCCCAGGGTTATGTGGTCTATCCCGAGCTTTTCAGAAACCAGACCGCTGCCGAAAGGACGCCGGCCGGGTTGCCTGAGCAGCTGACTGGCCCGATAGTGCTGGCTTATGCCCAGCAGCAAGTCGATGCGGGCCACTATGCCGACCTGGACAGCTTCTACGAGGCGCCGGAGAATCGCTGGGTGGGTTATGCCCAGAATTACCTCCCGCTGAATGAACAGCGTTTCGGTGACGGTACCGATGTGATTCAGACCGCCATATCCGATTATTCGAAAGTCCTGCCCAGCCTGAACCTCAAGATCGAGTTGAGCGATGACCTGATCAGCCGTGTGGCGATCAGTAAGGCCATAGCACTGCCGGATATGGAGCTGGTGAGAAACCGTGTGACCCTTGGTGCGCGTGAAATTGTGCGTGTCCAGGGTGAGCCTCACGATCCGGAAGCCGAAGATGTGCCTACCTGGCAGACCGCTCTGCAGTCAGCCCGCATCGAGGCATGGGACGGCAGTGGTGGTAACCCCTTCCTGAAACCGATGGAGTCCATCCAGTACGACGTATCCCTTGAGTGGTACTTCTCCAACGTCGGCTCGCTGACCGGTACGCTGTTCCATAAGGACCTGAGCAATTTCTTTGTGAAAGGCGCCACGCCGCAAGTCATCACCAACCCGACTACGGGTATTACGCAGACGGTTGAAGTGGACGCGACCCGTAATGGCGGCGACGGCAGCATGACTGGTTTCGAACTGGCTTATCAGCAGTTCTTTGACATGTTACCAGCGCCCTGGGATGGTTTTGGTATTCAGGCCAACTACACCTACATCGAGGCCAGTGGTGTGCCGAACAATGAATACGACAGCTATGCCGATGAGCCTGGTTACAACCCGGATACCGATACCGGTGCCCGTGTTTCCATGGAACGCGTGCCGTTGCAAGGCCAATCCAAGCACACGGCCAACTTCGTAGCCATGTACGAGAAGAATGACTGGTCTGTGCGCTTGGCGTACAACTGGCGCTCCAAGTACCTGCTGACCACCCGCGATGTGATCTCCAAGTATCCGCTGTGGAATGATGATGCAGGCTTCCTTGACGGCTCTGTCTTCTACAACATCAACGACAATATCAAGGTTGGTGTGCAGTTCACCAACCTGCTGAACACTCAGTCCAAGACCATCATGATTCTCGATGATCAGGGTACAGAGGCTGGTCGCAGCTGGTTTGTTCAGGATCGCCGCGCGTCTTTCGTGGTTCGCGCCAACTTCTGATAACAACCTTGAGCTTGAAAAAAGCACGCCGCAAGGCGTGCTTTTTTTTGCCTGTCATTATCCGAAACCGGGATATGTCATAGGGATTGCTTCAGGTTTTCCTGTTGGTTGATGTACCAAAGCTGGCCAGCGGTTTTGCTAGGGGTACAGCTAAGGAATAAAGCCGTGATACGGGACTCTTTATCAGGCTGCAGTATGAGATTGACAAAAGACGCCCGTGAAAAAGCCAGCTTTCGCAAGAAGCTGGCTTTTGGTAAGGAGGGTAATGGTGATAAGAAAAGCGTGTTACGAAGTACTCAGTCGCTACAACCGGTTTCGCCTTCCTGTAGTTTTTCCAGCCTGACGTTGGCGATGGACAGGTTCAGCTGGCCTTCCGTATTGATGATGAAGGGGCCATTGATCTTGCTCAGGTCGAAGTTGTCGCTCTTGAGGCAATTCAGCGGAATGGGCAACGAGAACCACTGGCCAACGGGGAACTCCCGCAACATGGTGCGGGCCTGGATGGTGGCGCGGCAGGGATAGCCACAGTCCATGCCGATGTTGACGCCCTGGTTGGGGCGGGTGTTCACCTTCATGTCGATGACGAGTGCCGCCGCATCCTTATAGGCGGACAGGTCGATTGGCTGGCCGTAGATGGCAAAGCTGCCCTGGCCTTTCTTGCGGCTCCAGGTCAATGTGATGGCATCGCCTGTGGCATTGAAATTATCCGGAGCAACGGAGATCTTGCCGCTTTTCGACTTCCCTTCACGGTTCTGCACGCCCACGGACCAGTCACTGGGATCGCCTATCTGCATGACCCTCGGGCCGACGAGTTGGCCGCCCACCAGATAGAAGTGGTTGGGGTTGAGCGTATTTTCCTGTGCATGGGTGGAGGCTGAAAGACCGATTACCGCCAGGGCGGCAGCCAGAAAACGAACAGAACCTCTGGATATGAACATGATACAAGCCCTCGTGATTGTTATTGATTGAAACGCTGTTGGGTTACCAATGCCACAAGGTGCCATCCTCCAGGCGGTTCACCGGCAGGCAGGCACGTTTATAGGGATATTTGGCAGCGAGTTTCTCGTCAATGTCAACACCGTGCCCCGGAACTTCGCCGGGCGTGAAGTAACCCTCCCTGAACTCGTAGGCATGAGGAAAGACTTCTTCCATTTGCGCGCTGTGGGGCATGTGCTCCTGGATGCCGAAATTGGGCACCCAGTAATCGAAATGCAGAGCGGCGCCCATGCAGACGGGGGACAGGTCGGTAGCGCCATGGAACCCGGTGCGTACATGGTAGAGGCTGGCAAAATCGGCGATACGGCGCAGTTGTGTGATGCCACCGGCGTGGACGATGGTGGCACGGATATAGTCGATCCACTGGTTTTGAATCAATTCGCGGCAATCGTGAATGCTGTTGAACACTTCGCCCACTGCCAGAGGGGTGGTGGTATGTTGGCGAATCAAACGGAAGGCTTCCTGGTTCTCTGCCGGCACGGCATCTTCCAGCCAGAAGAGGTGATAGGGTTCCAACTCCTTGCCGAGACGCGCTGCCTCTATGGGGGTCAGCCGGTGATGAACGTCATGCAGCAGGTGGATCTCGTTACCGAACTCTTTGCGGACAGCGGCAAATACGTCCGGCATGAAATCCAGATACTTCTGGGTGTCCCAGACCTCTACCGATGGCAGGTCATTGTCGGCGGGTTCGTAGCTGCCATTGCCTTTGGCAACACCATAGGTTTTTTCGATGCCGGGGATGCCGCACTGGACGCGAATGGCGCGATAGCCTTTCTCTTTGGCCTTGCGCACGGCCTCCAGCGTCGAATCCAGGTCCCGCCCGTTGGCGTGGGTATAGGTCATGATGCGATCACGGCTGCGCCCGCCCAGCAGCTGATACAGCGGCATGTTGGCAGCCTTCGCCTTGATATCCCACAGCGCGGTATCTATGGCCGCGAGGGCCGTCATGCCGATGGGGCCGCGCCGCCAGTAGGCACCGCGATAAAAGAACTGCCAGATGTCCTCGATCTGATGTGGGTCCCGGCCGATCAGCGACGGAATCAGGTAATCCTCCAGGTAGGAGACTACCGATTTTTCCCGGCCATTGAGGGTTGCGTCTCCCAGGCCGTAAATACCTTCATCGGTGGTGATCTTGAGAGTGACAAAGTTTCTGCCGGGGCAGGTGACGATCACGTTTGCTGCAACAATTTTCATGCGGTAATGCTCGGTTCAAATAAAAACGGGCGGAGTGAGCCACTACCGCCCGCAATAACCTCAGAGGGTTTCGACCTGGGCCGCTAGGGTCAATCCAATAGTAAACTCTGTTGCGGCCCCAGATAAGAGGGCCGCAGTCCTCCGGTATCGATCACCAGTTTTTGCAGGGTGACTCCCGGATCAACCATGTACACGCGCAATCTGTGCAAACCGGGTTTGCTGATATTGTGTGTGCTGGTGGCACGACGGCTGTCAGTGCGTACCGAGTCTTCCCAGACCGGATCGCTCATGTCAGCCAGTATGTCGATGATTTGTGGAGATTCCCGCTCAAAGCCTATGGCATAGCGCAGGCCCCGGCCGGGAACAAAAGGCAGACTTGGGGCAAAGATGCCCTCGACCTTGAATTCTCCGGTGGAGAAAAAGAATACCTCATACTCGACATAGGGTGCTTTTTTAGGGTCTTTGAAGCTGTAATCCGAGATCGGAAAAACCGATATGGAAGACTGCGTCCGCCCGTGTTGTTCTATGGTTTGCCATTCAAATCCCTGTACGGCTTTTTTTGTGGTGTAGTTTGCCGCTTCCATGGCGACATAGCCATCCGCTTCGATAAAGCCGCGCATATTGCGGGTTGCCCGGTTGTCGGGCTTATCGATCTGGACCTGGACACGGGCACCTCCCCAGCCTGTGCCGGTGATGTGCACATGTCCCCCATGCCTGCCCGCCGGTGCCTTGTCCCAATCGATGCGAACCTGAATGGCGGTGTCCGACTCAACTTGTCCACTAGTATGGCTCAGTATAATCCAGGGGGCGCTGGCTGTGGCGACAAAATTAAAGGCTTTGGTACCTTTGTTGAAAATATCTATCCTTCGCTCTTGCTGGCCATAGGGGCTGAAAAGGGGCAGGACATAGCTGCCGGGCTCTGGCCAGGCCCGGGCTGTGCCTTCAACAGCCACGCCCATGTCTGATTCACCATGAGGCTCGAACTGATAGATCACCGGCAGGGTGTTGGCGGGCGGATTGTTCCAATGGGTATAGCCGATGCGGGTCTGGGACATCATGTGGTTCCATTTGCCGTCGTTCAGCTGATGGTAACGCCTGGTCAGCGCCGCATCCTGGGCAAACAGTTCCCTGACCCTGTCGCCGTAGCGATTGGTGCTGGCCCGCCCCTGGTGCGCATAGAGGCGGTTGCGGGCTGCGGCGTCATACATTTCCGTGATAGTGGCGCTGGCTTTGACCGGGTGCAGGACCAGTTGATAAAACGCATCCTTGTGACTGGCCGGCAATTTTTCATAGAGCGCCTCGGCCCGGGCCGTCAGGTCCTGGACTTCCGCCAGGATGCGGTCGGCTTCACGATAGTTGAGCAGGTTGTAAATACCCGGCTCCTGGAGCTCGGGTTTGCGGCGGCCGTTATGGCGGGTATAGCCGGTGATCAGGGTTTCGATCTCAGCGGCGTATTCCGGACCGAACTCGCGCGCTGCCCACAGTTGGCCAAATTCTTTCAGGCGTTCCTTGGGCCAGCGTTCCGGATCCCAGGCTATGCGCAGGAAGAATTCGATCGGGAACTCCATGGGCTTGAGATCGCCCACGTTGGTTATCCAGATTTTTGTGGCGTCGTAGTGGTAGGCCAGGTTCATCTGTTCCCAGACCTTGGCGATGGGAATGGTGTTGATCCAGCGGTAGGAACGGGGGCCGCCCACATAATCGAAATGGTAATAGATGCCGGCGCCACCACTGCGCTTGCGTTCTTCCGGTGTGGGCAGGCGGCGGAGGTTGCCCCAGTTGTCGTCGCACCAGAGAAGGATCACGTCATCGGGAACGCGCATGCCGCGTTCGTAAAAACCCTGTACTTCTTTGTAGAGCGCCCAGACCTGCGGTACTTCACTGACCTGGTTTTCGCCGAAGACACTGGCAATGATTTCGCGCTGGTCGCGCACTATGCGTTCCAGCAGGTCGATATTGTCGCCCTCGCTCATGGGCGTGTCTTCCTGGCCGCGCATGCCGAGCGTGTAGATGCTTTCGTAGGGTTTGTTGCGCCGCGCGCCGTCTTCCCAGAAGCGGTAGAGGTTTTTCGGGTTGGTGGAATATTCCCAGGCGCCCTCGCCATAGCGGTTCCACTCCTTGTCGGCGCGCATCATGGGCTCGTGGTGGGAGGTGCTCATGACAATGCCATACTCGTCGGCCAGGACCATGTTTTGTGGATCATCGTCGGCAAAGGCGTTGTTCCACATGGCGGGCCAGAGGAAGTTGGCTTTCAGGCGCAACAGAAGCTCGAACACATTTTCGTAGAATTTGCTGTTGTAGTCGCCATAGTTTTCCTGCACCCAACTGGTCAGCGCGGGGGCTTCATCGTTAAGGAAAATACCCCGGTATTTCACCTTGGGCATATCCTGCTTGCGTGTGTTGCGCACCACGAACAGGCGGTCCTTTTGCAATACAGGCACATCCGCCCACCAGTACCAGGGGGATACACCTATCTGTTCCGACAGGTCGAACATCCCGTAGCTGGTGCCGCGCCGGTTGCTGCCGACGATGACCAGCGCCTGCCTGACATGGGGCAGGGGATTGTTGACGACTTCCAGATGGAAGGCATCCCACTGGCCTTCAATGGCACTGACGTTGATCTTGTTACTGGCGACCAACTCGTCGATGAGCGCGCTTTTACCCAGGGTGCCCACAATCACTGCCGAGCGGCCCAGCGCCTCGGGTGTGTGCACCAGCTCGAGTTCTTGTCCCGTCACCCGCTCGATGTCCTTTTGCAGATGTCCCAGGTTGCGAACCACGCCGGGATAATCGGTGAGCTCCACATAGAGCTGGGCGCGTGACTTCTCACCGACCAGGGGGAAGTGACCGCGCTTGTAGCGGGTATCGACGTAGGTGGTTTCACCCAGCGCCAGCGCATCGAGAGGGCTGATCATCAAGGCCAGCGCAAGGCACAGGATGAACGCGATGATGGCGGAGGGACCGCGGGTTTGCATCCGGGTAACAGCAGTCATGGTTGGGTCTCCGGGAGTGAGGGGGCGGTGGCTCCACCCCTGGGATTGTTTATTGTGGATGGGTGCTGCGGGCGTGGAGCCCGATATGGCTGCCGACAAAACCACCGGCGATTTCTGTACTCAACAAACGCGCATCCGCATCGCGCAGCAGCCATCGCTGCTCGCCAGCCTGGTTGCGGTAATAAAAGGAAATCAACCCGGCATCTCCCTCGACGCCCAGGACCAAATGATTTCCTGCGTCGTCTGGCAGGGAGAGATTGAATATCTCGCCAGGTGCTCCCTTGTTGGCCTGTTCGATAAACAACCTGGTGCCCTGGGCAGCGGTTTCCAGGCCCAGGTAATAATGATGGGTTTCATTCTGGAACACGACCAGGCCGGCGGAATAACCGCTCGCTTGGGGAATCTCCATCCGGGTGCTGGCGCTGTAGTGTGTATGTTGCTGGCGGCGGCCGATGAAGCTTGGCTGTTCCGGGTCTGCCATGGATAGAGGACGAGGCGTCAAGTGCAATTGACCTTTGTCTATCCGGTACCAGTCGTCGGGTTCCGAGCGCAGGCGGTTCCAGTGATGGCTCAATGCCGCCCTGGTGAATTCCTCGCGCCAGCGGAAATTTCCGGTCAACGGCTCGGTATCCAGCGTGTTTCCTGGTGATGCGGGGATGGTGGGGCGGTAGGGGATCTCTTCGCCCGCGGGCAGGATCACCGGCCAGCCATCCTGCCAGGAAACAGGGAGCAAAAAGGTTTCGCGGCCGGTGTTGTAGTAAACCTCGTCATAGGCCCGGGTGGCGAGAAACACGGCCCACCACTCGCCTTCGGGCGTCAGGATCAGGTCGGCGTGGCCGGCGCTCGTGATGGGATTGGCCCGGTCGCGCGGCAGGTCCCGCTGGGTCAGGATGGGATTTTTTTCCCAGGGGATGAAGGGTTCATCCAGGCTGCGGGTGCGGAAAATCACCTGGGAATGGCCGTAACCAGTCCCGCCCTCGGCGCAGGTGAGGTAATACCAACCGTCAATTTTGTAGATGTGTGGTGCTTCGATCCAGATGGGTTTCTGGCTGATATCGGCACCGCCGTTGACGATGATCCGGCCGGATTCAGGTTTTACTTTTTGCGCGACGGGATCGTATTCCCATAAACGGATGGCACGGTGTCCGTCGTACAGCGGTTCGCCTTCGGGCGCGTCATTGTGAGCGATATAGATCCGGCCATCATCGTCAAAAAAGATATCGGGGTCGATGCCGCCGACTTCTGGCAGCAGTATCGGGTCCGACCAGGGACCGGCCGGGTCTGTGGCGGTCACGATGAAATTGCCGCGGATATCCACCAGGGTGGTGATCACATAAAAAACGCCGTCGTGGTGACGGATGGTCGGCGCATAGATGCCACGCGATACGCCTTGTTGCACCAGCGGCAACTGTTCCGGCCGGGTGAGCACATGACCGAGGGATTCCCAGTGCACCAGGTCCTGGCTGCGGAAAATGGGAATGCCCGGAAAAAACGCAAAGGACGAGTGGACCATGTAGTAATAATCGCCGGCGCGGGTGATGCTCGGGTCCGGATAGAAACCGGCGAGGATCGGATTCTGGAACTGGCCTTCAGGCAAGGGGGTGGCGAATACCGGGTCCCGGCCCTGGTATTCAAACCAGTCGAAGACTGCGACGGATGCGGTTGCCGTGTCGGGTGTGGACGAAGAAGCGGCCGTCTCCGTGTGTTGCTGGCCGCAACCCAGCGTCGCCAGGGCAATACCCAGCACGCCGGTCAGCGCAAGCGCGTATGAAACATTCATCGATGCTGTCTCCGTAACAACAGAAAACCACGTAAGCCTATTGCAACACGTCAGCGATTGACCGCCTGTTGAAAGCCATGGTGATCACAGTGGTTTCATAAGCACAAAAGCCGCGATGAGCGGCTTTTGTCGATCTGCAAAGGCAATCCGTTATGAATGTATTGCCATCATCAATGCATATTGGTACATGCCGAGCCGATCAAACCATCGGCAAAGCCACGCAGGGCGGGCTTGTCACGGTAGGGCTCGTTATACTCCCCTTCGAACAGCAGCGGCCAGGAAATTTTCTGGTTGCCAAATTGTTCTCTGTAAAGTGAGTCCAGCCAGGTGTTGGAGTCGGTCGTTCCCCATACGGTGATACCGCCGCGCTGATTGACAGGAACCGTGTCCAGATAGGCTTTGACAATCTCGCAGTAGCGCTTTTTCTGGGCCAGGGCGACGGATTCGGTAAAGGCGTTTACGCGGTTTGCGGGGTAACTGTCACAGTGTGGCTGGTTGATGGCGACATCCAGTTCGGTGATCTTGACCATCAATCCTTTATCAACCACTTTTTTCATCGCCGCCGCGATGGTGGCGGCGCTGGGGTAATTGAGGCAGACGTGCATCTGGAAGCCAATACCATCCAGCGGAATGCCGCGTGTCTGGAAGTCGGTGACCAGCTCGATCATCTTGTTGGTCTTGGCATTGTTCTGTTCGATGTTGTAATCGTTGTAATACAGCGTTGCGCTCGGGTCCGCGAGGCGGGCGGCCAGAAAGGCACGCTCGATATAAACGTTGCTGTTGCCACTTTTGGTGTGGAACACAGAGTCGCTGGTACGGAAGTTGGATGGGTTGCCATCGGTCAGGGCTTCATTCACGACATCCCAGCTGACGACGTTGCCGGCTTCCTTGAAGTGATTGACGATGGTTGACACATGGTTGTCGAGGGCATCCAGGAATTCCTCCGCGGAGCCGGACCAGTTCTTCATGAAGTTGGGAACCTGATAATCCGAATGCCAGATCAACGCGTGACCATGCACGTTGATGTCATTGTCGGCGGCGTATGTGACAAAGGCATCGGCATTGTCGAAGGTGAAGCGATCCTGCGTGGGCTGCAAATAGCTCATCTTCATGATGTTGCCGGCCGTGACTTCATTGAAGTGTTTCAATACCACAGCCTGCTCGTTCACGTTGGTGAGCAGGTTATGGCGTGGGGAGTCAGTATTGGACACCGCTATGCCTATGGGAAAGCCCGACGCGAGTTCATGCAGGCTGTCGACATTCGCAGAGTAGGGGCCGGATGATGAGCTGCTGGCAGATGAACTGGCAACAGAAGAACTGGAAGAGCTGCTGAAACTGGAGGGCGTGGGGATGTTCTTTCCTCCACTGCTGCCACCGCCGCCACAGGCGGTAAGGCTGAAAATACCCGCGGCCAACAGAGCGGGAAGGAAAAAACTGCGCATAAAAACTCCACTTATCATTATCAGAGCCGATTGGGGCCGGTGCTTGGGGTTCAGGGTTCTTGTCAATTAAACCATAAGGCTCTGTTCCACGCCAAGAAAATGCGTGGGTCGATCCTTAAAGAAATGTAATGCCCGACATAAAAAAGCCAACAGGCGTTGGCTTTTTTATGTCTATGAACTGGTGTTCAACCTTCCATTTGTTCCAATTCCTTGCCCTTGGTCTCTTTGACAAACTTGATGACAAAGAACACCGATATCACCGAGAAGAAGGCGTAGATGCTGTAGGTGCCTGCCAGGCCGAGGAAGGACGCCAGCAGGACGGGGAAGGTCATGGTCACCAGGAAGTTGGCGGACCATTGGGCCAGGCCCGCGATGGCGAGGCCAGAACCGCGGATCTGGTTGGGGAACATCTCGCCCAGCATGATCCACATCACTGGACCCCAGGAGACGTTGAAGAAAATCACATAGAGATTGGCGGCCACCAGCGCCAGGACTCCCATGTTGTCAGACAGCATCAGCCTGCCTGCTTCATCGGCGGGAGCGCCGGAGAAGGCAAAGGCCACCAGCAGCAGGGTGACGGCCATGCCTGCCGAACCGATCCACAGCAAGGGTTTGCGGCCGATCTTGTCCACCAGGAAAAATGTGATCAGGCAGGCGGCGATACTGACCGAGCCGGATACCACGTTGATCAGCAGGGCATGGCTCTCGGAGAAACCGGCGGCCTGCCAGAGCACGGCACCGTAGTAAAAGATCACGTTGATGCCCACGAACTGTTGCAGCACGGCAAGGCCCACACCCACCCAGACGATGGGACGGATTTTGCCGGACACCTTGTCGATCAGGTCGCTCAGCCGGGGTTTATGGTGATCCGATGCCAGGGAGGCGTCGATCTCCCGCAGCTTGGTCGCGCCTTCGGTGCTGCCGTAAAGCTTGGTCAATACCCTGCTGGCTTCCGTCTTGTTGCCTGAGGCAACCAGATAGCGCGGACTCTCGGGGATGATCAGCAGCGCGGCCAGGAAAATTGCGGAAGGCAGGATTTCCACCCACAGCATCCAGCGCCAGGTTTCGTAACCCCACCAGAATTCGGCGGTGGACGAGCCGGCGATGCCCGCCAGAAAGTAGTTGCTGATAAACGCGGCGGTGAGGCCGACGATGATGGCAATCTGTTGCACCGAGGTCAGCTTGCCGCGATAACGCGCGGGGGCGACTTCGCTGATATAAGCGGGGCAGATCACACTGGCGGCGCCGACACCCAGGCCGCCGAGTATCCGGTACAGGATGAATTCCACCGCACTGGTGGCGATCCCCGATCCCCAGGATGACACGATGAACAGGATGGCCGCGATGATCAGCAGTACCTTGCGGCCGAATTTATCGGCCAGCCAGCCCGCGAAAAAGGCGCCTATGGCGCAGCCGAGCAGCATCGAGGAGACGCTGAAGCCGGTGCCCATGGTGTCGGAGTTGAACGCGAGCCTCAGCCCGTCGAAGGTACCGTTGATGACGCCGCTGTCAAAACCGAAGATGAAGCCACCGATGGTGGCGATGCAGCTGATCAGGATGATGAATGCCGTGTTATGCGACTGCTGGGCTTGACTGATGTCGTTCATTGTCGATACCTGGATTATTGAAATTATCGTGCGCGGAGCTGGGCGGAACCGGCCGGGTGCCTGAGGCCCGGCGGGCCTGATCTTAGCCCAATTAAGGTGAGTATGACTATATCTTTCTGGCGCCTGAAACCCTGCGGGTTCCCCAGGCGCGAGGATCAGATTTCGAAGGAAAAGCCCATTTCCGTCAGCTGTTCATAGGCGTCGGCATCAAACCGGTAGAGATTGGCGGCCCGGTGCGGAACCCCCTGCTGCTTTTCGTTGCAAGGCTTGAGCAGGTTCATTTTCATGATCTTGCGGCGGAAATTCGGCTTGTCCAGCTTGACGTTGAGTATGGCCTCGTACAGCCCTTGCAGTTGCAGCAGCGTGAACTTCTCGGGCAGCAGGTTGAAGCCGATGGGCTGGTGGCACACCTTGTGGCGCAATGATCTGATGCCGAATTCCAGGATTTCCGCATGGTCGTAGATGAGCTCGGGTAGTTTGTTGACGCTGAACCAGGTGGCATTGTTGGCGTTGTGGCCCGCCACCATCGGGTAATCCTCCGCGCTGACCAGGGCATAGTAGGCAATGGTGACCACCCGCTCATTGGGGAAGCGGTCGATGCGGCCGAAGGCTTTGAGCTGTTCCAGATACAGGCCCTGGAGCCCGGTCCATTCCTCCAGCAGGCGCAGGGCGGCATCACGCAGGTTCTCGTCGTAGCGTATCCAGCCGCCGGGAAGGGCCCATTTGTCCGACAGGTTCGGCTCGCTATGCTTGACCAGCAATACCTTCAGCTCGTCGTTATCCAGGCCAAAGATCAGGTTGTCGATCGACAGCGCCTTGATAACGTTGTCAGGCAATTGCAAGGGTTCCACGTGGCTGATGACGGTCGGGCCCGAAACCAGGGTTGACGGTGTAGACAAGGTTGATAGTCCTCATTAATGATTTGTAGTATTTAATAGACGAATAGCTCCCGCACAAGTCTCGCGGATACAGGGGGCATAGGCAAGCGTGTTTATTATGTAATCGATTGCGCATATTTTAATCTCCAGGTGGCCCGCGGGTCGAGCCTGAAGCTGGCCGGCATGGGGACGTGTAATGTAAAAGAACCTTAACACAGCTTGTTGTCACAGCGACAATAAGGCTATAATTCATGCCATCAACCAAGCCCGGCAGTTTTGCCGGGCGTTTTTATCTACACAATACATTGCACAGAGAATACCCATGCTCTTTCTAGGATTGGACATCGGCAGTTCGTCCACCAAGGTATCGGTGATCGACGGTCAAACCGGGCGCTGTCTCGGCGCGGTTTCTTACCCGGAGGCCGAACTGGCCATTCACAGCCCGCAACCCGGTTTTGCAGAACAGAACCCCGAGACCTGGTGGGATTGCGTCAAGCAGGGGTGTGTCCGCCTGTTCAGCCGCGAGGGCATAGATCCCAAGCGTATCGAGGCTATCGGGATCTCCTACCAGATGCACGGCCTGGTGCTGGTGGACGAGCAGCAGCAGGTGCTGCGCCCCGCCATCATCTGGTGCGACAGCCGCGCGGTTCCTTACGGCGACTCGGCCCTGGCGGCACTGGGGGCTGACTACTGCTTCAGCCATCTGCTGAATTCCCCCGGCAACTTCACCGCCGCGAAATTGCGCTGGGTCCAGGAAAACCAGCCCGAGATTTTCGCACGCATCCACAAGATCATGCTGCCCGGCGACTATATCGCCATGAAGCTCACCGGCGACATCACGACCACCGCCTCGGGTCTGTCCGAGGGGACGCTCTGGGATTTTGCCGAGCGCCGGGTCGCGTCGCGCCTGCTCGATCACTGGGGTATCGATGCCGACCTCGTTCCGCGCCTGGTTCCCAGCTTTGGCGAACAGGGGCGGGTGAGCGCTGCCGCAGCGGCAGAGCTGGGCCTGCGTGCCGGCATCCAGGTCAGTTACCGCGCGGGCGACCAGCCCAACAATGCTTTCAGCCTCAATATCACCGAGCCGGGTGAGGTGGCGGCCACCGCCGGCACGTCCGGAGTCATCTACGGCGTGACCGACCAGATGGCCGCGGATACCCAATCGCGGGTGAATACCTTTCTCCATGTCAGCGATACACCCGGCAGCCCGCGCAACGGCGTGCTGGTCTGCGTCAATGGCACGGGCCGCCTCTACAGCTGGTTGCGCCAGACCCTGGCCGCCGCCGGCGAAGCACCGGCCTATGACCTGCTCAACCACCTGGCCGAGGCGGTACCCGTGGGCAGTGAAGGGCTGGTGTTCCATCCGTTTGGCAACGGCGCCGAACGGATTTTTCAGAATCGTAATCTGGGTGCGCACCTGCGTCATCTGGATTTCAATCGTCACGGTCTGGGTCATCTGGTCCGTGCGGCTCAGGAAGGTATCGTCTTCTCCCTCAATCAGGGCTTTGACGTACTCAAGTCCCTGGGTGGCAGCTGCACCCTGGTGCGTGCGGGCCGCGGCAACATGTTCCTGAGTGATGTGTTTACCCGCGCTTTCGCCAATACCACGGGCGCGGTAGTGGAGCTGGTGGATACCGACGGTGCCCAGGGCGCCGCTCGTGGTGCCGCGCTGGGTGTTGGTTACTATGCATCGACCCGTGAGGCTTTTGCCGGTCTCACACGGCTGGGCACTTTGGAACCCGAACCCGGTCTCATGGCCCAATATCAGGAAGCTTATCAACAGTGGGTAGCCTGTCTGCCCAGTTAGCCTGGAGCAAGCGGCGCGCAGTCAACAGCAACGATTTATCAAGCAAACGAGGTTTTTATGAGCATTGTAATGGGCAGCAAGGAGTACTTTCCCGGCGTCGGCAAGATCCCTTTTGAAGGACCCGATTCCGATAACCCTCTGGCGTTCAAATATTACGACGAAGATCGTGTGGTCGCGGGCAAGACGCTGAAAGAGCATTTCAAGTTTGCCGTCTGTTACTGGCACACCTTCTGTGGCGCCGGCCATGATCCTTTTGGTCCGGGCACCAAGGTATTTCCCTGGGCCGGCATCGCCGATCCTGTTGAGCGCGCCCATGAAAAAATGGATGCCGCTTTCGAATTCATCACCAAGCTGGGTGTCCCCTACTACTGCTTCCATGACATCGACCTGATCGACGAAGGCGGCAGCCGCGCTGAAACCTCCAAACGTTTGCAAACCATCGTTGACTACGCCAAGCAAAAGCAACAGGCGTCTGGCGTGAAGCTGCTGTGGGGCACCGCCAACCTCTTCTCCCATCCGCGCTACATGAATGGCGCGTCCACCAGCCCTGACTTCAATGTGGTGGCCTACGCCGGTGCCCAGCTGAAAGATGCGCTGGATGCGACCATTGCCCTGGGCGGTGAAAACTATGTGTTCTGGGGCGGCCGTGAAGGCTACATGAGCCTGCTCAACACCGACATGAAGCGCGAACAGGAACACCTGGCCCGCTTCCTGACCATTGCCCGTGATTACGCACGCGGCCAGGGCTTCAAGGGCACCTTCTTCATCGAGCCCAAGCCGATGGAACCCTCCAAGCACCAATACGATTTTGATGCTGAAACCGTTATTGGTTTCCTGCGTCACCATGGCCTGGACAAAGATTTTAAACTGAACCTGGAAACCAACCATGCCACCCTGGCGGGTCATACCATGTGCCACGATATGCAAGCGGCAGCCAATGCTGGCATGTTGGGTTCATTGGATGCTAACCGTGGTGATTACCAAAATGCCTGGGATACCGACCAATTCCCGTACAACATCAACGAAACCGTTGAAATGATGCTGGTATTGCTGCGCAGTGGCGGCTTGCAAGGTGGCGGTGTGAACTTTGATGCGAAAGTGCGTCGTAACTCACCAGATCCGATAGATTTGTTCTACGGCCACATTGGCGGCATGGATACCTTTTCCCGCGCATTGATCATCGCTGATAATCTGCTGCAAAAATCATCCCTGGAAGTCATGCGCAAAGAGCGTTACTCCAGTTTTGATGCCGGCAAAGGCGCTGAATTCGAACAAGGCAAACTGACGCTGGAGCAACTGGCCGATATCGGCAACAGCAACGGCGAAGTCAAGCTGATCAGCGGCAGACAAGAGCTTTACGAAAACATCATCAACCGCTACATCCGCTAATCCCTGCAAGATGCCTGGGCCGCTGATCGTCTTCGGATGATCAGCGGCTTTTTTACGACCTGCCATTCCTGGCGGTCACCCTTCAGGCCACCGTTACACGGCGCTGAAAATGCTCCCGGCCATTTTTTATTTTTCCCTTCTGATACATATACTCCTTAATCCGTGATCGGTTTTACCGGGCTGATACCGGCCATATGTTGAAACCGATTACATGCTCAGGCATGATGCCGACCGCGTTGTGCGGACTGTCAATGCCTTTCACCGGCGCTTGTGGCAAGCGTGGTTGTCTGTTGCTGTGCGTGCGAGAATACCCGCCCTTCGGCGTTGTGCCTTTTTCCGACATACTGATTTATGAAATACCGAGGTTTACCTTATGTCTTCGCCCCTCCAGGCCGCGGCTGATCGTTTTCAACAGTGGATTGTCGAGCAAGCGCTTCCGCTTTGGTCCCGGCTGGGGACCGATCCGGTATCGGGTGCACATTATGAGCGGCTGACACCCGCAGGAAGTGTGGACAAGGTGGCGAACCTGCGCACCCGGGTCCAGGCCCGCCAGGCTTTTTTTTATGCCCTTGCCTATGACCGCGGCTGGTGTCCCCGGGGCCGTGAGCTGGCGGAAGGGCTGTTGGCGTTCGTTCGCCGCGAGGCCGCCCATCCTGACGCCGGCGCGGGGTATGTCCATCTGCTCAGCACGGATTACCAGATCCTGGATACCCGCCAGGATCTGTATGACCACGCCTTTTTCCTGTTGGCCTATGCCTGGAGCTACCGCGCCTTCGGGGACGCCGAAGCCCTGGCCGAAGTCGAGCGATTGGTAGCCCACCTGGATGCCCGCCTGGGCTCTCCGGTGGGCGGCTGGGTCGAGGGCGACTACGACTATTCCTGCCGCCGCCAGAATCCTCACATGCACCTGTTCGAAGCCTTCCTGGCGCTCCATGACGCGACGGGCGAGGCGCGCTGGCTGGCGCGGGCGGGCGAAATTTTCACGCTGTTCCAGACACGCTTTTTTTCGCCGCTGGATGGTGTGCTGTTCGAGTTTTTCGATGAAGACTGGCATCGCCTGGCCGATGCCCGCGGCGAGGTGGTGGAGCCGGGCCATATGATGGAATGGGTGTGGCTGCTGGACTGGTATGGCCGCCGCGCTGGCCGCCCTGTCGCCCAATACACCCGTGTGCTCTACGAGCGTGGCCTGGCGCTGGGGCAGGCGCCTTCAGGGTTGCTCTATGATGCGGTGACCACCGATGGCCGTGTACTGGATGCCGGCAAGCGCTGCTGGGGCATCACGGAACTCATCAAGGCCAGCCTGGTACAGATACGTGCCGGACATCCCCGGGCTGAGGCCATTGCCGTCAAAGCGGTCGATGATTTGTTCCGCTTCTACCTCTGTTCCTCCACGCCCGGCGCCTATGTGGACAGGCGAGGGGCTCAGGACGAGGTGATCGCCGCGGAGGCGCCCGCCAGCAGCCTCTACCACCTGATCGTTGCCGCCGTGGAGTTGATCGACCATTGCGCCGGCCGGGTGCGCTGATCGCCGCATCGTGACAGGTCGCCGGGTGGTGCAAGTTGAACATGGGCAAGTTGAACATAGGGGAGGCGCGTGGCATTATCAGCCGGCCGCTCCCGCCTCAGGCGCGCGCGTATAACGATAAACAACCGGCCTGTCGGCGGCCACCGCACATTGGACTGTCATCCTCATGCAACGATGCACCCCGAGCGCACATCTCTCCAACTCAGTGCCATTGGCTGATGCCTTCAGCCGTGCGCCTGCCGATGCTTTCCGCCACCCCAGGGTTTTTCACGGCCGTGCCGGTACAACGATAATCACTTTTTCATCGTCAACACACTGAGCGATTTATTATGCAGAACTCCACTCACAAGCTAGCCCTGCGTGAAAAACTGGGTTATGCCATGGGGGACGCGGCGGCGAATTTCGTCTGGCGCAGTCTCTTTTTCCTTCCGCTGTTCTACACCGATACCTTTGGGCTTGCGGCAGCCCATGCCGCGATCCTGATTCTGGTCGTGCGCCTTTCCGACGGTGTCACGGACATTATCATGGGCTCCATCGCGGACCGGACAAACACGGCGCAGGGCAAGTTCCGCCCGTGGATTCTCTGGTCGTCGCCATTCCTGGCGCTCCTGCTGGTGTTGATCTATTACACGCCGGATCTCGGCTACACCGGTAAATTGATTTATGCCTACGTCATCTACATCGCCCTGACCATCGCCTATACCGCCAACAATGTTCCCTATGGCGCGCTCATGGGGGTGATGACCGACAGCGTGACTGAACGGGCGAGCCTTTCCAGCTTCCGTTTCATCGGTGCCTTCGGTGGCGGCCTGCTGGTGATGACGACCATGCCGATGCTGGTGAATTATTTTGGCCAGGGCAACCAGGCCCTGGGTTACCAATACACCATGCCCATCTTCGCGGTGCTCCTGGTGATCTTCATGATCATTACCTACGCCACCACCAGGGAGCGCGTCAAACCGCCGGCGATCAGCGATAAAACCTGGTGGCAGGAAACCCGGGAGTTGTGTTACAGCATGCCGGTGATTCTGATTCCAGTCGTGGGTGTGAGCTTGTTCGTGATCAGCCTGGCCCAGGTCGATTGGCCCGCGCATTACAAATACATCTGTGCGGGCCTTACCCTGGCCAGTTTCGGGTTGACCTTGTGGCTGCGTGCCAACCTGATCAATCGGCCACGTGCCACGCTCAATGACAGTCAAAAGGATCTGGCGGATCTGATGACCAACAAGCCCTGGTTGATCCTTCTGGCGGTGGGCATCATGTTTGGCCTGTTTACCGTGCTGCGTCCCAGTGCGGCGGGCTATTACTTCAAATACTACCTGGGCAGGGAAGACCTGCTGGGCTGGTACTTCCTGATCACCTTGCTGGCATCACTGGCCGCGGCTGTTGCCACCGGCTGGTTGTCCGTGCGCTTCAACAAGCGGACGCTGATGATCAGCGCCTTCGTGCTGGGCGGCATTTTCAGTGGGGCGATTTATTTTGTGCAGCCGGAACAAGTAACCCTGATGCTGGTGTTCGCGGCCATCGGCGAATTTTTCGCGGGCATGATGCCGGTGCTGTTTTTCAGCATGCTCGGTGATACCGTCGATTATTCGGAATGGAAAAATCACCGCCGCGCCACGGGCCTGATGTACTCCTCGGGTACCTTCATCAACAAGACGGGTCACGGTTTTGCCGGTGCCCTGGTGCTGGTCGTCCTGGCGATGTACGGTTATGACGCCAATGTCGAAGACGCTGTGATTGGCTCCATCGATGGCATGGTGATGTTGATGAGCAGCATTCCTGTGGTTATCTGTGTGTTCGGTGCGCTTTTTGCGTTCTGGTATCCGCTCGATGACAAGCAGATGAGCCAAATCGAGCGCGAACTGATCCAGCGGCGGGGTGAGCAGGTCGAGTAGTTTTTGCAGAAATTGATTTTTAATAAGCATTGAAACAATAACGCCCGCATCAGCGGGCGTTATTGTTTGTGGGGTTGGTTGTGCGAGTGAAGTGATCGCAGATCAGCGGTGGCCGGGAACCGGGCCGGTGCTTTTGCGGATGATGAATTCTGTCGGCAGCACGCATTCGGTCTGGCTCAGGGGTTCACCCTCGATGATGCGCAGCAGCATATCCATGGCCATCTTGCCCATTTCCTCGGCGGGCTGGGAAATGGTGGTCAGGCTGGGATCGCAATACTTGGCGTAGGCGATATCGTCGAAGCCGGTAACTGAAATATCCTCAGGGATGCGGATGCCTTGGTTCTTGAGCGTCTGCATGGCGCCTATGGCCATCTCGTCATTCATGGAAAAAATGGCCGTTGGGCGGTTTTTCATGTTGCAGAACTGGAAGGCGGCGTTGAGCCCTGACCACATGGTGAAGTCGCCCTCGGCAATCAGGTCCTTTTCAAAGGGGATGCCGGCGTCAGTCAGGGCTTCGCGGTAGCCTTCCAGGCGGTCGATGGCATGGGGGTTGTCCTTGAGGCCGGAGATGACGCCGATGCGGCGATGACCAAGGGAAATCAGGTAATTCACCATGCTCTTGGCGGCCGCGCGGTTGTCGATCCGGATGGCCGGGCCGGTCGTGTACTCGCAGCCGCAGGCGTTGACGCAGGGAACGTCGGCGGGAATGTTGTTCTGGCTTTTCTCCGAGCTGGGTCGCAGCTGGATGATGCCGTCTGCCAGGCGGGTTTCCACCCGGCGGATATATTCCAGTTCCCGCTCCGGCGTACCCCGGGTGTCCCCCAGCAGCACGGCGTAGCCCTTCTGGTGGGCGCGGTCTTCCAGGGCGCGAATGAACAGGGAATAGAAGGGGTTGGCGATGTCCGGGACCAGCACCACGACCGCGTAGGCGCGGGCGGAGCGGAAATTGCGCGCCAGCATATTGGGCCTGTAACCCACCTCGGCAATGGCCTGGTGCACCTTGGCCAGACTTTCTTCGGAGACTTTTTCCGGGGCGCTCAGGGCACGGGAGACAGTGGCCACTGAAACACCCGCCAGACGGGCAACATCGCGGATATTGGACATAAACGGCTTCGGATTGATGAGGGTCGTTATAGGCTGATGGTTGAAAATCTACTACAGGCAATAGATTGTGACTAGCAAAAAAATCTGTAACCGATTACATTATGCCTGCCGTTCACACGGGGGATGGTTGAGAGCGCGGAGGCCATGCCGGGATGGCGGGAAGACCGGTTTCAGGCCGGGGACATGGGGCCCATGAAAACGGTTAAACTCCGCAACCTAGAATAAATCCAGTCTGGAAGTCTTCATGCATCTGACATTTCTCGATATTGCCATTATCGTTCTGTACGTCGTCGCAACACTGTTCATCGGTTTCTGGGTATCGCGGATGGCATCGCGCAATATCCGCAATTATTTCCTGGGTGGCAACCGGCTGTCCTGGTACACCCTGGGGCTGTCCAACGCGTCGGGCATGTTCGATATCAGCGGGACCATGTGGCTGGTTTATCTGCTGTTCGTCTACGGGCTGACCAGCATTTACATTCCCTGGCTCTGGCCGGTCTTCAACCAGATTTTCCTGATGGTATTCCTGTCCGCCTGGCTGCGCCGTTCCGGAGTCTTGACGGGCGCGGAATGGATTACCTTCCGCTTTGGCGACAACCTGGGGGCGCGGCTGTCCCACTTCTCGGTGGTCGTCTTTGCGCTGATCAGCGTGATCAGTTTTCTCGCCTACGGCTTCCTGGGCATCGGCAAATTCGCCTCGGTGTTCCTGCCCTGGCAGCTGTCCGCCGATCCCTACCTGAACGATGTCTATTACGCGCTCATCATCACCGCCATTACCACCGTCTACGTGGTCAAGGGTGGGATGTTCAGTGTGGTGTTCACCGAGGTGTTCCAGTTTTTTGTGATGACGGCCATGTCGGTTGCCGTTGCCGTCATCGCCATGCAGCAGGTATCTCCCGAACTCCTGGCCGCGATACTGCCCGATGGCTGGACCCGGGTGACCTTTGATTGGACTTTCCATATCGACTGGGCCGACAAGCTGCCCGCTGCCAACGACCGGATTCTGGACGATGGCTACTCCATGTTTACCATTTTCTTTATGTTGATGCTGCTCAAGGGGATTCTGCAAAGCATGGCGGGCCCGGCCCCCAACTACGATATGCAGCGCGTGCTGTCCGCCAAGTCGCCTGTCGAAGCGGCGAAAATGAGCTGGTTTGTCAGTGTGGTACTGCTGTTTCCGCGCTACCTGATGATTGCCGGCCTCACGGTATTGGCACTGGCCTTTTTCATGGATGATCTGCGGGCCATGGGCCCCGGTGTCGATTTCGAGCAGATTCTGCCGTTCGCGCTCAAGGAATATATTCCCTCGGGCTTGAAAGGATTGCTGATCGCCGGTTTGCTCGCCGCCTTCATGGGCACCTTTGCCGCGACGGTCAATGCGGCACCCGCCTATGTGGTGAACGATATTTACAAGCGTTACATCAATCCCAATGCCGAGCCGAAAAAATATGTGCACATGAGCTACATCGTTTCGCTGGTCTTTGTGGTGGCCGGGATTATTATCGGTATGTTCATTCCCACCCTGAATAAAGTCATTCTGTGGATCGTGAGCGCGCTCTTTGGCGCTTATACCGCGTCCAACGTCCTCAAGTGGTACTGGTGGCGTTTCAACGGCTACGGTTATTTCTGGGGCATGGTGACCGGCATCGGCATGGCGCTGGTCATGGCCATCGCCCCCACAGGCATCCATCCGCTCTACGCCTTCCCTTTCATGCTGGCCGCGTGCACGGCTGCCTGCGTGATCGGTTCCCTGATGACGCAGCCGGATGATATGGAGGTCCTCAAGACGTTTTACATGCGCGTGCGTCCCTGGGGCTGGTGGGCACCAGTGCGCCGTGAATTGCAAAAGGATTATCCCGATTTGCAGCCAAACAAGGAATGCGGGCGCGATGTGGCCAATGTGATCGTCGGTATCCTGTGGCAAACCAGCCTGGTGGCCGCCCCCATTTTCCTGGTGATCAAGCATTGGCTGGAATTTGGTATCGCCATGGCAATCGTGGCGCTGTGCAGCCTGTTTTTGTGGCGGTTCTGGTGGCGCAATCTCCGGGATTATCCGGCGGATATGCCAGAAAAATATCTGCCTGAATCCGAGAGGGCCAGCGCTCGGCCTTCCTGATGTCGCGGCCTTGAAATGCCCGTCTGGCGGCCTTCCCGTCAGGCGGGCAGAAGCCCGGATGGATGGGCATTTTTTGATAGTCGATCTGTAACCGGTTACCGCCGGTGGTGTGTGTTCCGATATTCAATCGTTAATGGGTAGGGTTGTCTTCGATGAGTGAATTCAAGCGTAAAGTACAAGCGTTAATGGCGGCGCATGAGATGCTGGTAACCCGGAAAAACCTGCCGGTGAAAGTGGGTAACGGCATCTATGACCGTTACGAGAACCCGATTCTGACGGCTGCGCACGCACCCATTTTCTGGCGTTACGATCTCAATGAAAAGAGCAATCCCCATCTGATGGAGCGCCAGGGAATCAATGCCGCGTTCAACGCCGGCGCACTCTACTGGCAGGGCAGGTATCTGCTGGTGGTGCGTGTCGAGGGTGTGGACCGTAAATCCTTTTTTGCGATTGCCGAGAGTCCCAACGGCATCGACAATTTCCGTTTTTGGGATTACCCCGTCACCATGCCGGAAACCGAACGTCCCGATACCAATGTGTACGACATGCGCCTGACGGCTCATGAAGACGGTTGGATTTATGGCCTGTTCTGTACCGAGCGCAAGGATGACACCCGCCCGGACGATACCTCCGCGGCGGAAGCCCAGTGTGGCATCGCGCGCACCAGGGATTTGAAAACCTGGGAGCGCTTGCCCGATCTGATCACCTATTCCGGCCAGCAGCGCAACGTTGTCCTGCACCCGGAATTTGTCGATGGCAAGTACGCGCTCTACACCCGTCCCCAGGACGGCTTCATCAGCGTGGGTGGCGGTGGCGGCATCGGCTGGGGCCTGAGCGACAGCATGATCGATGCCGAGATCAAATCTGAAGTAATCGTCGACCCCAAGGTGTACCACACCATCAAGGAAGTCAAAAACGGACAGGGTCCCGCACCGATAAAAACAGCGGAGGGTTGGTTGCACCTGGCCCATGGTGTTCGCAATACCGCTGCCGGGCTGCGCTATGTGCTCTATATGTTCATGACCGAGCTGGAGCGTCCCTGGGTCGTGACGCATCGCCCCGCGGGGCACTTCATCGCACCCCATGGGGAGGAGCGTGTGGGCGATGTGTCCAATGTGACCTTCGCCAATGGCTGGATAGTCAATGAAAAGAATGAGGTGTTTGTCTATTACGCCTCCTCGGACACCCGTATGCATGTTGCTACCACCACGGTGGATAAGTTGATCGATTACTGCAAAAACACGCCGGAAGATGGCCTCCGCTCGGCGACGTCGGTTGCGGCGCGCAATCAGTTGATCGATGCCAACCTGTCTATTCTGAAAGATTTGATTTGATCATGAGTGCGATTGACCTTACCGCCCGGCGCGCTGTATTGCTGCACGAGTTTCACCAGGAGCTGGTCGCCATCGCGGATTGGTGGGCGCGTTACGCACCCGATCCGGAACAGGGTGGCTTCTACGGTGAAATCGATGCGTTCAACCAGCCGGTGACGCAGGCCACCAAGGGTGTGATCCTGAATGCCCGCATCCTCTGGTTTTTCAGTGAAGCCGCGCGTGAATTGCAAAATAATGAATACCGTCGTTGCGCTGATCGGGCCTACGAATACCTGCGGACATACTTTGTCGATCCCGAGTTCGGCGGTGTCTATTGGGAAGTGGATGCGGCGGGTTGCCCACTGACCACCAAAAAACAGATTTACGCCCAGGCCTTCACCATCTATGGCCTTTGTGCCTACTATCAGCTGACCCATCATGCCGATGCCCTGGACCTGGCGCTATCCTGCTTCGCGTTGATTGAAAAGCACGGCATCGATGATGCGCAGGGTGGCTATCTCGAAGCCTTCAGCCGCGACTGGGGGCCCTTGACGGATTGGCGGCTGAGCGACAAGGACCTCAATTTTCCCAAATCGCAAAATACGCACCTGCACGTGCTGGAAGCCTACACCAGCCTGTTGCAGATTCATCCCACGGCTGACATCGCGTCGGCACTCAGATACAACATCGAACTGTTTGACCGCTACATGATTGACAGAAATACCTGGCACCTGCGCATGTTCATGGATATGGCGTGGCGGGACCATTCGCCGGGCTTTACCTATGGCCACGATATTGAGGCCTGCTGGCTAATCGCCAGGGCCCTGGACGGACTGGGGGATGAAAACTACAAAGCGCAGTTGCTGCCGGATCTGCTCAAGATAGCCGAGACCACCTACCAGCAGGCGCTGGATGAGTCCGGGCAGGTGCTGGACTCCTATGATTTCGCCAGTGGGCGAATCAATCGCGACAGCGTCTGGTGGGTGCAGGCGGAGGCGCTGGTGGGTTTTCTGTTTGCCTACAGCGAGTCGGGCAGCGACCACTATTTTGTGGCGGCGGAAAATGTCTGGCGATTCATCAAGCGCTATCAGCGTGACCCCGAGGGTGGCGAGTGGTGGTGGATGGCATCGCTGGATGGCCAGCCGCAGCGAACCCATTACAAACTCGGCTTTTGGAAGTGTCCCTATCACAACGGACGCGCAATGATCGAAGCCACCCGTTATCTCGACACCATGGTCGGCAAGTCCTAGGGAGCCTGCTTGCCGGTTCAACGTTCCATGAATGAACCATTGATAAACATAAAGGGCAACAACGATGAAAAAATTCAGGATACTGGTACCGCTGATGCTTCTCCTGTCGTGGGTATTGACTGCCTGTGACAGCCGCCAGCCGCAAACCCCGGCCGGGTCAGCCACCCCGGAGGCCACTGCCGGGGGCGATTTTGTTCGCGTCCAGGGACAGCAGTTCTATCGGGGCGACAAGCCCTATTACGTGGTGGGCACCAATTTCTGGTTTGGCGCCTACCTGGGTGCGCCCAACGAGATCGGTGACCGGGAGCGGTTGTTGCGCGAGCTGGACCTGCTGAAAGCAACCGGTATCAACAACCTGCGCGTACTGGCCGCGTCCGAGGCCAGCGAGCTGGTGCGTGCCGTGCGTCCGGCACTGATTCGCGCTCCAGGAGATTATGATGAAAACCTGCTGCTGGGCCTGGACTTCCTGGTGGATGAAATGGCCAAGCGCGACATGACACTGGTGTTGTATTTCAATAATTTCTGGCAGTGGTCCGGCGGCATGTCCCAGTATGTGTCCTGGTTTACCGATACACCGGTGTTCGATCCCGATGTCACCAATGAGTGGAACGCCTTCATGCAGAATTCCGCTCGCTTCTATTACATGGACGATGCACAGGCACTGTTCCGCGACGTGATCCAGCGCATCGTGACCCGCACCAACACCATCAACGGTAAACGCTATAACGAAGACCCCACCATCATGTCCTGGCAACTGGCCAATGAGCCGCGTCCGGGCAGTGATGAGCACGGCCGCATCAACGCGGATGCTTTCGTCAACTGGATACATGAGACCTCCAAATTCATCCGCGAACTGGCGCCGCATCAACTGATCAGCACGGGCAACGAAGGCAGGATGGGCAGTATCGGCGACATAGACTTGTATACCCGCGCGCATGAAAGTCCTTATGTGGACTATCTGACATTCCATATGTGGCTGAAAAACTGGGGCTGGTTCGATGCCACCCAACCAGAGGCAACCTATGATTCCGCCCTGGCGCTTGCCAGGAATTACATCCGGGAGCATATCGAGGTCGCCAACAAACTGGGCAAACCCACGGTGCTGGAAGAGTTTGGCGCTGAGCGCGATGGCGGTGCCTTTGAGTTGGGCAGTTCGACCGTGTATCGCGATCGTTTCTACAGGGAATTCTTTGCCCAACTGGAAGTACATGCCGCTGCCGGTGATGCCATTGGCGGCTCCAATTTCTGGGCCTGGGGCGGGTACGGCCGTGCGGCCAATGAAGACTTCATGTGGAAACAGGGCGACGATTTTGTCGGTGACCCACCACAGGAAGCCCAGGGATTGAACGCGGTATTCGATAATGATGGTTCAACGCTGGAGATCATCAAGGCGCACGCTGCTGCCTTGTCCCGTCTCACGAATTAGTCGGCGTACCGCCCTTGTCCGTCATGTCAATGACGGACAAGGGCGGCAACCATGCATGGCAGGCCGCAAAAAATGCCCTTCGGCTTTTTTTTTGGCGCTGGATAAATTTATATGATTAGTCTTACTTCTTCGGCATAATTGGCATTTGCCAAATCACGAGGACGTCACGAGGAGAGCGATATGACAATAACGACAATGAAAACACTGGTGCTGGCCGCCGGATTGCTGGCGGGGGCCCTGTCTTTTTCCACGGCGGCGAACGCGAAAAAATTTGATCTGGCCCAGACACCACCCATGGGTTGGAACAGCTGGAACGCTTTCGGCTGCAATGTGAATGAACAACTCATCCGCGACATGGCGGACGCCATGGTATCCTCCGGCATGAAAGACGCGGGCTATGAATACATCAACATCGATGACTGCTGGCACGGTGAGCGCGATGAGAACGGCAACATCCAGGAAAACCGTGAGCGTTTTCCGTCGGGCATCAAGGCCCTGGCCGACTACGTGCATTCCAAGGGGTTGAAGATCGGCATTTATTCCGACGCGGGCAACACCACCTGCGCCGGTTATCCCGGCAGCCGCGGTTATGAATACCAGGACGCCCGCACCTATGCGGCCTGGGGTATCGATTATCTGAAATACGACTGGTGCGATACCGACAACATCAATCCCATCGGTGCCTACACCACCATGCGCGATGCCCTGGCAAAAGCGGGTCGTCCGATCCTGTTCAGCATTTGCGAATGGGGCGATAACAAACCCTGGGAGTGGGCGAAGGATATCGGCCATGCCTGGCGCACCACGGGTGATATCTATCCCTGTTGGGATTGCGATCACAACTGGGGCTCCTGGTCGTCGCTGGGTGTGCTGAAGATTTTGGACATCCGCGATTTGCGCGAGCTGCGCAAGGTCGCCGGTCCCGGCGGCTGGAATGATATGGATATGATGGAAGTGGGCAACGGCATGACCGAGGCCCAGGACCGTTCCCACTTTTCACTGTGGGCCGTGCTCAACTCTCCCCTGATTGCCGGCAACGACTTGCGCAGCATGTCCGAGCGCACGCGCAAGATTCTCACCAACAAGGACATCATTGCCTTGAACCAGGACAAGCTCGGCATCCAGGCCATGAAGTACTACCACGCGGGCGACCTGATGATTTTCACCAAGCCGCTGGAAAACGGCGATTGGGCCTGGTTGTTCCTGAACCGCGGCAATACCACCCTCAACGATACCTATGATTGGAAATTCCATGAATTCAAGGATGACCAATACGGTTATGAGCTGGATTTCAATCACCAGGCCTATACCTGGCGCGACCTCTGGAAATCGGGCCGCGGCGACACGGATAAGCCGCTCAAGCTGAGCATCCCGCCGCACGATGTGGTGGTGTTGCGCCTGACGCCCAGGAACTGAGCCGCGAAGCCGCGACTGTCCTGCCGATAGCCGCTTGCGGCGGGTCCCTTATTATGGGGCCCGTTTGCAGGCGATATGTAACGCGAGCCCCCGGGGATTGCCTGGGGCAAGCCGTTTGTTCGACCCATCTCCCTTTGTCCCGCTGCTTCGACTGCACACTTGAGCCTGTACTTCAGGACCATAAAAAGCATTGCTGCTTCATATTGAAGTAATGTTATATTGTTGCGTATTTGGTGCGGCTCGATAGGCAGCCGCCTGTCGATATGACTGGAGGAAGGTGTGAAAAAACTCGGGTGGCTATGTTTTGTCCTGCTGTTCAGCCAGCTGGCCTGGAGTCAAATCCAGGGCGTGGTGCGCGATCCCCAGGGGATGCCGGTCAAAGGCGTCGTGGTGGACCTGGTGGGCGCCAACATCCAGCAGGCCGCCAATGAGCAGGGTGAATTCACCATTCCCGGTGTAACGGCGGATCACCTGGAACTGCATGTGCGCGCTCCCGGGTTTATGCACCGTACCTTCCACCTGCACCGGGTCACCGGGGAGACTCTGCAACTGGTGATCTATCCCACGGTGATGGAAGTCATCAATGTGGTGGGCCTGCCCTGGCATGCGTCCAATATGGAGTCCGCCCAGCCGGTCAATGTCCTGAGCGGCGAAACCCTGCGCGACCGCCAGGCGGTGACCCTGGGCGATACGCTCAAATATGAGGTGGGCATCCACTCCAGCTACTACGGTCCCGTGGCCAGCAGCCCGATCATTCGCGGCCTGGAAGGACCGCGTGTGCTGATTGCGCAGAACGGCCTGGATGCGGGGGATGCTTCCCGGGTGGGGCCTGATCATGCGGTGGCTGCCGAGGCGACTACCGCGCGCCAGGTGGAGATACTGCGTGGCCCGGCCACACTCTTTTACGGCAGCGGTGCCATCGGCGGTGTGGTGAACCTGGTGGATGACCGCGTGCCCCAATCCTCCGATACACGCGGCGAGTGGCGGCTGCAATACAACGATGCGGCCAGTGACCGGCTGGTATCTGGCAGCCTGACCTCGGGAACGGCATCGCTCGCCGTCCATCTCGATGGTTTCTGGCGCGACTCTGGCGATTATCGCCTGCCTTCGCTGGACCATCCCCTGGACGGCAGCGACGCGGATGCGCGCCGCCTGGCCAATTCCGCGACCCAGGCCCAGGGGTTCAACCTCGGGGGAAGCTACCTGATGGCGCAGGGGTTCGCGGGACTCTCCTTTGGCCGCCTGGAGCGGCAATACGGCATACCCGGCCACAGCCACGGCGATGAGCACGATCACGAAAATGCCGCGGATGAACCGGCGGTGTATGCCGACCTGGTGCAGGATCGTGTGCAGTTCATCAGCGAACTGACGCTGGATCATGCCGTGTTCAGTGCGCTCAATACCCGCCTGGGATATACCGATTACGAGCATTTTGAAATTGAAGACGGCGCCCCGCTGACCCGTTTCCGCAACCTCACCCGCGAAGCGCGGCTGGAGCTTTTCCATCATCCCCTGGCCGAGTGGCGCGGCGCAATCACCCTGCATTACAAGCACAGCGATTTCGTGGCCGATGGCGACGAAGCCTTTGCGCCGCCGAGCACGACGGAAAGTATCGCCGTGGCCGTGATGGAGGAACGCCACCTGGGCGATCTGATGCTGCAATTCGGTGCGCGGATAGAACAGGTCAGCATCGCTGCCGATGCGCTGGTCGCGGAGCTGGGCGAGCAGCATGCTCCCGGCCAGCTGCGTGTGTTTTCGGTGGACCATACGTCCAGGCCTTTCAGCGCATCCGCAGGGTTGGTATGGGATTTCACGCCCGGCTACAACCTGGGACTGTCGCTGAGTCATGCGCAGCGCACCCCGTCAGCGGCGGAGCTGTTGTCACTCGGGCCGCATATCGGCTCTGGCCTGTATGAAGTGGGTGCGTTGATGCGGGCCTATGCGGATGATGACGGCGAACTGCATATCGATCTGGCGCGCCGTGATGTGGAGTTGGAGACATCCAACAATCTGGATATTTCCCTGCGGAAATTCGACAGCGACCTCGGCTTTATCCTCAACGCCTTCTATAACCGCATCGATGATTACTACTACTTGCGAAACACCGGCTTGCATCACACCGGTGGGCATGACCATGGACACGATCACGATCACGATCACGATCACGATCACGATCACGACCATGGTCATGGTGAGAGCGAGTTGCCTGTTTATGTCTATGAGGCACAGGATGCCGATCTGTACGGCCTTGAAGGACAATTGGTGTGGCAGGCACTGGATTCGCTCAAGCTGACCTTGATGGGCGACTGGATTCGCGCACGCCGTGCGGAGGGTGGTTACCTGCCCCGCATCCCTCCACTGCGCATTGGCAGTCTGTTGAATTACGAGCTGGGTGATTTTGACCTGGAGTTCAGTGTCCAGCGTTATTTCAAACAAGACAGGATTGCCGGATACGAAAGCGAAACACCGGGCTATACGCTGGTGGACGTGCAGTTGAGCTACCAGCTCGATGGCTTTATCCCCGGCGCACGGGTTTATCTGCAAGCCAAAAACCTGGCTGACAAGGACGCGCGCGTCCACACATCCTTTTTGAAGGATAAGGCGCCCTTGCCTGGCCGCGCGCTGGTGCTTGGCATTGGTGGTTCCTTCTAGGTTTCCAGCCATCAGGTTCTACTGCGAAGCTTTACCGCCATAAAAAAGCCCGGATAAACCCGGGCTTTTTTATCACTGCTTTTTTGTTGTTCAGTCTTTCAGTCCGGCTTTTTCGCGCATGACCTTCCTGAAAAAAGCGCCTTGTTCCGAAGGCTCAAAATCCCAGTTGTTGATCAGGGTGGGCGACCATTGGGGATCGAAGACCCAGGCTGTCCAGGATATGCCACGGCTTTCCATGAATTCCACGATTCTCGGGCCATAGCTGCCATCATCTTTCACCGGAATATGCGCCCCGTAGCCATCGGGTTGTACCCAACCCAGTTCAGTGCAGAGCAGCGGGTATTTCTCCGCCGCAAAACCCCACTTCTCATCCCAGAGTTTAAAGAAATTTTCATCGGTCGCTGGATTCGGCTGTTCTTTTTGCGGGTAGGGATGCGATGTATACGCAATGCCCGGGCGATCAACCGGCGCTTTGCGCAGCGGTGTGAGATCGTAGGCCCAGTTGAAGCCGGCCACCAGCGGAATCACGTCTTGGTCGATGGCGTAGATGATGTCGATCATTTGCTCATTGAGGGCTTTCCATTCCTGCCATTCAGCGTCGCCCCAGGGATCTTGCAGGGTGGTGGGCTCATTGAACAGCTCATACACCGCCGCGGTGGGAATACCCTGGTAGCGGAACGCGATATCGTGCCAGAAACGAAAAGTTTCCCGCTTGTCCGTGACATACATGGGATGCTGATAGTTGCCGGTGGCCAGGAAGCCGATGGAGTGCCAATCAATGATCAGGTACATGCCCCGCTCATTGGCCCAGATTACCGCCTGGTCGATCAGCTTGATGTAGTTCTCGCTGCCGCGCTCGCGCCAGGCGCGGGGATGGATGGGCAGGCGTACCGTGTTGACGCCCCAGTTTTTCAGTTCGTCGAACAGACTTGCCCGCCATTGGTTGTCTTTGACCAGCTTGTCCGGGTCCGCGATGCTGACGCCGCGAAAAACAAAGGTGTTGCCGGCTTCATCGACAAAGCGGTTGCCTTTCACCCGGATTGTCGATTGGGGTTGCTTGAGCAGGCTCGCATCAAAGCGGCCTATTTTTTCGTAAGCGGCGCGGTCGCTGGCGACGGGGTCTTCCGCCTGGGCATATGCCAGTGCCGTGCCCAGCAGTAGCCACAAGGCCAGGGAAAGACGTTGCAACAACACAAGGGGGGTGGACATCCGGAGTCTCCTTTTGGTGGTCAAGGTATTATGTTGCGGCAAGTCTAGGCCATTTCCCTTGGCCGTCATCCAGATGCTTACACTAATTAACGCTCATGGCTGTTTGTTAACGCGCATGGCTGTTTGGCGCTCATGGCTGCTTAACGCTCATGGCTGTGCCAGTGACGACAGCGCCTTGTGATCCAGTTTGCCGCTGCCGAGTTTGGGAAGTTCAGGCAGGTGGTGTATCTCGGCTGGCAGCATCAATCCGTCCATGCCGCCGGCCAGGAGTCGTTGACGGAGGGATGCCGTATCCGGATCGGTTTTGCCGGCGACGAACAGGCGTATGCGTTCGCCTTTCTTCTCATCGGCCAACGCTGTGGCAGCCAGTTCCAGTTCATCGTCGGCCAGGATGCGGCGCGCCTGTTCTTCCACGGCTCCCAGGCTGATCATCTCGCCACCGATTTTGGCAAAGCGCGAGTAGCGGTCCACGATGGTGAGAAAACCGTCATCATCCAGGTGGCCCTTGTCACCAGTCTTGTACCAGCGGCGACCGTCCAGCTGCACGATGGCGGCGGCGGTTTTTGTCTCATCCTTGAGGTAGCCGAGCATCAATTGAGTGCCGGATACCAGGATCAGGCCATCCTCGCCCTGCGGCAGGGTTTCCAGTGTTTGCGGATCGACGATGCGGACGCTGCTACCCGGCAGAGGCATGCCGACGCTGCCGGACTGGTTGCCTTTTTGCAATCGCCAATAGTTGGTGTCGAGCATGTCCGGGATGTTCACACTGATGACGGGTGTGGTTTCCGTGGTGCCGTAACCTTCGTAGATTTTTTTATTGAATTTGGTTTCAAATTCACTGCGCACCTGGGTCTGGAGTTTTTCCGCGCCGGCCACGACGATGCGCAACGAATCGAGCATCAGGGGTTCCACCTTGCTGTTTTTGGTGTACAAACGCAGGAAGGTGGCTGTACCGCAGAGCACGGTCGCGCGATAGCGGGCAATGGCCTTGGCGATGCCCACCACATCGGTGGGGTCAGGATGATTCACCACGGGAATACCTTCGAGCATGGGCATCATGGTGGTGACCGTCAGTCCAAAGGAATGGAAGGGCGGCAGGGCATTCATAAAGACATCGCTGGTGCGGGTATCCAGCACATCGCTGATCTGCTTGCAATTGGCGATGATATTGCGCTGGCTCAGCACTATGCCCTTGGGTGTACCCTCACTGCCGCTGCTGAAGAGAATGGCGGCGGGGTCGTCCAGCTGGCGCTTAGAACCCAGCAGGGCCTGAATCCAACTGACGGGCAACAGTGAAAGCAGCAGGGCGCGAATCAGGTGGGATTTATTCAGCTCCGCTTTGACATCTTCGAGGAATACCACACGGGTATCGTGCAGCATCTCTGTGATGGCAATGCCACGTTGTTCCAGCTTGGCAAAGAAGCGATGTGAGCTGAATACGGTATCCACGTCCGCTGTTGCGACACTGGCCTGGACAGCGCTGACGCTGCTGGTGTAATTCAGGTTGACGGCGGTTTGTCCATTCAATAACACCGCCATGTTGCTGATCAGACTGGCACTGGACGCGGGAAGCACCAGGCCGATGTTCTGCGCGCGCGTGTAGCGGCGCATTGCGCGGGCGAAGGCCAGGGTGGCGACCAGGGTACGGCCGTAGCTGAAGCCGGTGCCGTCGCTGTCGGTCATGAAGTGCGCGAAGCGCTGCCGCTTGGCCGTCTTCAACCAGGTGAGCGCCAGCGGGTCGAGGTTGCGGGTGTGTTCTTCCCAGGCGGTTACCGAGAGCTCAAAGATTTTTTGTTTGAGTTCCGCTGTTTTGGTGGTCAGCGGCAAGGGGTTGCCAAAGGCCACCAGGATATCGCGGCGTGTGCCAAAACCGCGGTTCAGGAGGGACGCCTGTTCACGCAATCTGCCAGTGGAGCGGGAAAAGGCGCTGCCCCAGAGTCCGCGCAGGTAAAAAGGCACGATCACACCCTTTTCCACACCGTCGAGGGTGCGCTCGTAACCGCTGTGGAATTTACCCAGGTGCCCGTTGCGGCTGATGGCGCCTTCGGGAAACAGGCACACGACCTCGCCCTGTTTCAGTAATTCATTCACGCGGGCCAATGCCTCCTTACTGTTGCCGGAGGAAATCGGAATCATGCCCAGCCGGCTCATCAGTGGCTTGAGATACCAGCGGTTGTAAATTTCTCGCTGCATCACAAAACGCACCGGGCGCGGGCAGGCAATCTGCACCACTGCCCAGTCGATCCAGCTGATATGGTTGCCCAGCAGCAACACACCACCGCGTGCCGGCAGATTTTCAAAATGCAGGATGTCGATGCGGTAGCGCTGCTTGAAAATAAGGCTGACGATAAACCGCGCAAAGGAGTGGGGCAGTTGCTTCACGGTATAACCGGTGCCCAGCACAGCCACCACTGTAAGCAGACCGAGCAACACACTGCTATTGAGTCCGAAGAGCGCAAACACCACGGTCAGGCCCAGAAAGCTGAGCATGGTGATGTTCTGCACCCAGTTGTTGCCGGCCAGCACCGTCCCCAACTCATGCTCCTTTGCGTGATACTGAATCAGTGCATTGAGCGGAATCATAAACAGGCCGCCCATCATGCCGAGCACGAAGAAATTGATCGCCAGCGCCGTATAGGAATCGAGCAGTGGCAGCAGCGCCAGGGCGATGGCGATGCCCAAGGCGCCCAGTGGAATCAGGCCGGTTTCTATGTGCTTTTTCGAGAAACGTCCGGCAAAGATGGCGCCTGCCATGATGCCGAGCCCGGAACAGGCCAGCAGGCCCTGGATGATCAGCGTGTTGGTTTCGGCAAATTTACGCTCGGCAAAATCGGGGAAGGCCGCGAGCAATACCTGGGAGATCGCCCAGAAGGTGGAGAGCCCGATGATGGACAGCCAGATCACCTGGCGTCCGCGTAAGGCTGCCAGGTTCTGCCGCAGATAACCCAGGGAAACATAACGGGCCATCGAAAACCGGCGATGGGTATCGGGCCGTGATCTGTGTGGCAGGCGATAGGCCAGCACCAGTTCGATAATCGAGAGCCCGACCAGCAGCCAGCCCAGCGGCGCAATGTGTTGCAGGATCGTCTGACTGTTGTCGGTAACCTGGTCGAGCAGCAGCAATTCAAAAAAACCGGAAAACACAAAGGTGCCCAGCAAGATGCCGATGATCGTGATCGCCTGTACCGCAGCATTGGCATGGGCCAGTTTTTCGGTGCCCACCAGTTCCTTGATATAGCCATACTTGGCCGGGCTGTAGATGGCACTCTGGATCGCCAGCAGGAATGTCAGGCTGAATGCCGCCCAGAACCACCCCGCGTAATAGCACGCGGTAATCAGCAGGGTAATCGCCACCGCCGCCCAGGCACTGACCCGCATGACCTGATGCTTGGCAAAACGATCCGAGAAAAATCCGGCGGGTGAGAACAACAAAATAAACGGCAACAGGATCAGCGCGTTGACGACAGCTGTCAGCACCACCTGCAGTTGATCGTCATACACTTTGAACACGGTGTTTTGCACGATGATCTTATGCCCCAGATCCACAAAGGCATTCAAAAACAGAACCAGCAGGTAGGGCATAAAACCCTGAATACGAGTGAGTTGCGACATGGAGCGGTCCTTTGGCGATTGGCTGGGTGCCAGGTCGGGATGGTGCAGGGGCTCAGGAGACACGCCGTGAACCCCTCCCTGGGGGCTCGCGCGCAGCATCCCTGCTGCGCACGGTCTCCTGAGCCCCTGCACCATCCCTCCTCGAAACAATGAGGTAACCGGCAGGGGGGAGTCTGCTGGCTTGTGCTTTCTTATTCGACCTTTTCATTCCTTGTTGCGCTGTATAGACTTTGCGGTATCAGAAAATAATACCTGGAGAGGATATGGCTCAGGTGGATTCCCTGGTGGACACCCTCAAGTCCGCGCTCAAATCCCACAATCTCAAATACCGCGATGTGGCGGAGGCGCTGGAGTTGTCCGAGGCGTCCATCAAGCGCCTGTTCAGCAGCCGCAACTTCAGCCTGCAACAGGTCCAGCAAGTATGCCTGATGATGGGAATGGAAATCTCCGACCTGGTGCAACTCATGACCGAGCGCCAGGCGCGCTTGCAGCAGTTGAGCGAGGAGCAGGAGGAGGAAATCGTCCGCGACCCCGGTTTCCTGATCATCACCGTCTGCGTGCTCAACCGCTGGACGCTGGAGGATATGCTGGCCCACTACACCTTCACCGAGCATGAGGTGGTGCAAAAGCTGGCGCGACTGGATCGGCTGAAAATCATCGAGCTGCTGCCCAAAAATCGCATCAAGCTGCTGGTGGCCCCCAACTTCAGTTGGCGCAAAAACGGGCCTATACAGACATTCTTTCTCAGTACCATCGAAAAGGAGCTGTTCAACGCGCAGTTCGACAAGCCGGATCATAAGCTGGTGGTGCTCAACGGTATGTTGTCGGCCCAGTCCAACGGCGAGCTGCAAAAAAAGATCGAACGCCTGGCGCGTGAGTTCGATCAGTTGAACAATGCCGATGCCGGCCTGCCGCTGGCGCAACGCCAGGGGTATACACTGGTGCTGGCCTTGCGTAACTGGCAGTATGAGCAGTTGTTCAGATTCCGGCGTCAGGGGGTAAAACCCGGATGACCATATTCACCTACGGGGAGGAGTTTCCATGGATCTCGACAAGATCGCCAAATTGAACGAGTTGCGCGAAAAGGGCGCCATCACCCAGGAGGAATTCGACAAGGCCAAGGCCGAAGCCCTGGCCAGCAAGCCCCTGGATATCCAGAACATGGATTCACGCACCTATAGCATGGTGCTGCATTTCTCCCAGTTCTGCTGCTTTATCCTGCCGGTGCTCGGCTGGGTGGTGCCATTGGTCATGTGGCTGGTGCGGCGTGAGGATACTTATGTCGACCAGCATGGCCGCGTCGTGGCCAACTGGATCATCAGCGCGTTTATCTATTCGATGATCTCCATCATGCTGATGGTCGTTATCGTGGGCATCTTCCTGTTCCTGGCGTTGCTGATTTGCGCAGTGGTTTTCGCCATCATGGGTGGCATCCAGGCGAAGGATGGCGTGATACGCAATTACCCCATGGCGATCCGCTTTTTCCGGGTTGATGAGACATCAGCATCCTGATCCCACCCTCTCTACATTCCTTTATCCTCAACCGCGAGTGCTAACCATATAGTCTTTGGTTATATGGTTAGCACTTCTGGCTATTTTGACCAGCTGGCTTCCTTCTGTATTCTCGCGCCTCTTTTGGTGTCTATAGACGGCAGATTGTTGGATGGAATGGCAAGGCTTGGTTTCCCTTGGGCTGACACTTGGTGCCCTTTTAACCCTGATTTTTACCCGTATTGGTGCCCATTGGGTGATGATGGGAGTGGTGGTGATTCTCAGCGCCACCGAGATTATCACTGCGGGTGAGGCCTTTGCTGGCTTCAGCAACACCGGTCTGATCACCGTCGCGGCCATGTTCATCGTGGCTGCGGGCATCCAGGGGTCCGGTGGTGTGGATCTGCTGGTGCGCTACGTGTTGCGCAATCCCAAGGGGGAGCGCGCGGCCCAGGTGCGGCTGTGCGGATCGGTGCTGGTGTTTGGTGCCTTCCTGAACAATACGCCGGTGGTCGCCACCATGATTCCAGCGGTGCGCGCCTGGTCAAAACGCATCGACGTCGCGCCCTCCAAGCTGATGATTCCTTTGAGCTATGCCACCATTCTCGGCGGTACCCTGACATTGATCGGCACCAGCACCAACCTGGTGGTGGATGGGCAGTACCAGGCCATGACGGGCAATCCGGGTTTCTCTCTCTTTTCGATCACCGCCGTGGGCCTGCCGGTAGCCATTGTCGGCTGCCTGTTCATGATCTGGGTGTTTCCCCGGCTGTTGCCGGACAGGCGCGAGCAGAATCCCTTTGGCAATCTCAAGGAATTCACGCTGGAGGTCGCCATTGCCGCCGATGGGCCACTGGTTGGCAAGACGGTCATCGACGCGGGGCTGCGCGACCTCAAGCAGATTTACCTGGTGGAAATCGAGCGGGACGGGGTGATAGTGCCCGCGGTGGATTCCAGCGAGCCGCTCAAGGGTGGTGACCGCCTGGTGTTCGCCGGGGATATCGAGGCGATTTCCGACCTGATGCGGATCAAGGGCATAGTGCCTTCCGCCAATAACGCCGAGCCCACGCTCGCGCGCGAACACCAGGAGCGCTGCCTGGTGGAGGTGGTGCTCTCGCCCCATTCCAACTGTATCAACCAGACCATCCGCGACTCCCAGTTCCGCGAGCGCTATGGCGCCGTGGTGCTGGCGGTGGCCCGCCATGGCGAGCGGGTGGCGGGCAACCTGGGCAATACCACCCTGATGCCGGGCGATGTGTTGCTGCTGGAAGCGCGTCCGGCATTTGTCAGCCGCCAGCGTTACAATAAGGATTTCCTGCTGGTCAACGACCTGGAAACCGAAGCGCCGCGCCATCAACGGGCCTGGTTGTCCTGGGGTATTTTGCTGCTGGTGATCCTGGCGGCCAGCTTTGGCGTGACCTCCATGCTCAACGCCTCGCTCATGGGCGCGGCGGCGATGATTCTGACCGGATGCTGTTCTTCGCATCAGGCACAGAAAAGCCTGGACCCCATGGTACTGCTGACCATTGCCGCATCCTTCGCGCTGGGCACGGCCCTGTATAAGACCGGTGTGGCCCAGTACCTGGCGGAGCATGTGATCGCCCTGAGCGGCGGCCGCCCCTGGCTGATCCTGCTGCTGACCTACCTGATGATTTCGCTGTTGACGGAAGTCATCACCAACAACGCGGCGGCCATGCTGATGTTCCCCATCGTGCTGGAAATGACCCAGAAGGCCAGCCTCAATCCCGAGCCTTTCATGTTCGCCATCATGATGGCGGCCTCCGCCAGCTTCGCCACGCCGCTGGGTTACCAGACCAACCTGATGGTCTATGGACCGGGGGGCTATCGATTCACAGATTTCCTGAAGGTGGGCCTGCCGATGAATCTCGTGGTGGGACTGACGACGGTGGTGGTTCTGCTGATTGGCTGGCCGTTGACGGTGTAAGGTTTTGCCGAGGTGGGTGCTATTAGCCGCGAAGAGCGGGGGTGTCCTTGAGGATCCTCGGCATCCTTGCCTCTGTTGATCCTCAAGGACACCCCCACTCTTCGCTCACATTGTGCCAGCGCCCGGGACGGTTATTCCGATATCTCAGTCAAGGTCAGGGGATGTGGGGTGAATCGACAGAGGCAGGGATGCCGAGGATTCACCCCACATCCCCTGACCTTGACTCACACTTAGTCAATAAACGTCATTTGTTATCGCGCTGGAACAACCGCTGTTTCTCCCGTGCCCAGTCGCGTTCTTTTTCGGTTTCGCGTTTGTCGTGCAGCTGCTTGCCCTTGGCAATGGCGATTTCGCATTTCACCAGATGGTGTTTCCAGTAAAGCGCGGTGGCCACCACGGTGTAGCCTTTTTGTTCGACGGCTTCCTGCAAGCGAGTCAGCTCGCGGCGCTTGAGCAGCAGTTTCCGGGTGCGGGTGGGATCGGTCACGAAATGTGTGGAGGCCGAAGCTAGAGGCATGATCTGGGCGCCGAACAGCCAGGCTTCGCCATCCTTGAAAATCACATAGCTGTCCACCAGTTGCACCTTGCCCGCGCGCAGGCTTTTCACTTCCCAGCCGAGCAGGGCGACGCCCGCCTCGAAACGGTCTTGCAACTCGTAGTCAAAGCGGGCTTTTTTATTCAGGGCAATGGTATTGCCCGAGGAATTCTGTTTTTTCTTGGCCATGGAAAAAGCCTTTGGGCGAGTCGCGTGAAAGGGGCGGGATTATATCGGCAAAGGCCGGCGGATGTCTTGCCATGGCGGGTGGCTTATAGTCAGCCGACTATGGGTTACAATTCCCGCACCGGCTCGTACAACCCCTGGCGGGATCATCGCGCCAGGGGTTCACTGGTCCTTCTGGGAGTACCCGTGCAAGCTATCCGACAACACGTCATCTGGGGCCGCAGGGGCACCTTCATACTCGCCGCGACGGGCTCGGCCGTTGGGTTGGGCAATATCTGGAAGTTTCCCTATATCACTGGCGAGCATGGTGGTGGCGCTTTCCTGCTGATGTACCTGGTGTGCCTCTGCCTGATCGGTATCCCCATCCTCGTGGCCGAAATCCTGCTGGGGCGCCATGGCCGCGCCAACCCCATCAGCAGCATGGGCCGGGCCAGGCGCGAATCGGGCGCCGGGCGGGGCTGGACGCTGGTCGGGTGGATGGGCGTGCTGGCCGCCTTCCTGATCCTGTCCTACTACACCGTGGTCGCCGGCTGGGTACTGGAATACCTGGCGATCGCAACCCAGGGGAGTTTCACCGGGCTGGATACCGGCCGCGCGACGGCTATCTTCGATGACCTGCTGGACGACAAGAGCCGGTTGGTCCAGTGGCAGACCGCCTTTATCGCCATGACGGCCCTGGTGCTGATTTTCGACATCAACAGGGGTCTGCAATTTGCCATCTGGCTGATGATGCCGCTGTTGTTTCTCCTGCTGGTGGTACTGGTGATCTACGCGGCCTATGCCGGTGATTTTGCGGCGGGCGTTGATTTCATGTTCAGCATCCGTCTGGAAAACCTGAGTTGGAATGCGGCGCTGGTCGCCCTGGGCCACGCCTTTTTCACCCTCAGCCTCGCCATGGGCGCCATCATGGCTTACGGTGCCTACATGCCCGGTGACCAACCGGTGATCAGGTCCGCCGTGACCATCGCCTGCCTGGATACCCTGGTGGCTGTCGCGGCCGGCCTGGCCATTTTCCCCCTGGTGTTCGCCACACCCGGTATGGCGCCGGGCGCCGGGCCCGGCCTGCTGTTTGTGACCCTGCCCGTCGCGTTCGGTGGCTTGCCCTGGGGTGATCTCCTGGCTGTGGCCTTTTTCCTGCTGGTTGCCCTCGCTGCCTGGACCTCGACCATCGCTTTGCTGGAGCCCGGCGTGGCCTACCTGACCGAGCGGTTCAAATTCCACCGCATCAGTGCCAACCTGCTGATTGCCGGTGGTGCCTGGGTATTGGGGTTGGGAACGGTGTTTTCCTTCAACGACTGGGCCGATTTCACGCCACTCTGGGGAATGACGGTGTTTGGCCTGATCGATTTCATCACCACCAACATACTGCTGCCGCTGGGAGGCCTGTCGATGGCGATTTTTGTGGGCTGGCTGGCCAAACGTGAGCTGGTGGAGCAGGAGTTGCGTTTTGATATGCCGCGTTTGGTCAGGTTCTGGTATTGGGTGCTGCGTTACGTGACCCCGGTGTTGATCTGTGTGGTATTGGCGGGCGGACTCTATCCGCTGGTTTCCGGTTTTCTGGATGGAGTCCATTGATTCATGCCCAGCCTGGAGCGCAGTGCGCTGGTGCACTACAGCGCGCAACAGATGTTTGATCTGGTGAACGACATCGAAGCCTATCCGCTTTACATGGACGGGTGCAGTGAGGCGCGGATACTGCGCCGCGAGGCCGATTGGCTCGAAGCGCGGCTCACCCTGGGGAAAGGTGGCGTCACCCAGGGTTTTGTCACGCGCAACAAGCTCGAGCCGCCGGTGCGCATGACCATGGAACTCGTCGATGGGCCTTTTTCCCGGTTTCAGGGACAATGGTCTTTCACGCCCCTGCGGGAGGATGCCTGCCGCGTCAGTTTCCGCCTGGATTTTGAATTCAAAAATCGTCTGCTTGGCCTGGCGGCGGGTAAATTGTTCGAGAATCTGGCCAACCGGCAGGTGGATACGCTCTGCGCCCGCGCCCGCCAGGTTTACGGATAAGGCTGGCGCAGTTCCCCGGCATTGTTGACACATGAATCATTTATGGCAGATTTTGACCTGATTACGGTGGAGGTGGCTTACGCCCTGCCGCAGCAACAGAAAATCATCGAGCTTCTGGTGGCGCCTGGCACAACGGCGCTGCAGGCGGTCGAACGCTCGGGCATTACCCGTGTTTTTCCCGACATCGATCTGGCCTCGGCCAAGATGGGCATTTTCGGCCAGGTGCTGGGCACCAAGGGCCTGGGCCTGCCGCACGAGCATGTACTGCACGCAGGTGACCGGGTGGAAATCTACCGTCCGCTCACGTCGGATCCCAAGGAATCCCGCCGCAAACGGGCAGAAAAAAGCAAGGATGCCGATCAGGATTGATGTAATGCACTAGACTCAGGAGATATGTTTGGATACCCCGCGCACGTCATCGGAGTGATGGTGCGTGTTGTGCCCGGATTGCAGAGTGTGGATTGAGAGCAGGTTGCGGCGGTTCAGCCGCGGTCGGTTTCTCGATAACAAGGAGTTCAAGATGCGTGCACCCTTGCCTGCCAATGAAGCCGAGCGCCTGGAACTGCTGCACTCGCTGGCACTGCTGGATACACCGGCGGAACAGGATTTTGACGACCTGACCCTGATCGCCACCCAGGTCTGCCAGGTGCCCGTGGTAGCCATGACGCTGATCGATACCGACCGCCAGTGGTTCAAATCCAGCGTCGGTTTCTCGATGAGTGAAATTCCCCGCGACATCGCCTTCTGTTCCCATACCTTGTTGAGTCCCCACCAGTTGACCCTGGTGCAGGATGCCCGTCTCGATGCCCGTTTCGCCGACAACCCGCTGGTGACCGGGCCGCCCGGCGTCCGATTCTATGCCGGCGCGCCACTGAGCACGCCCGAAGGCCTGGTGCTGGGCACCCTCTGTTTGATGGATGTGGTTCCCCGCAGCCTGAGCCTCGAACAGCAGGAGATATTGCAGGCGCTCGCACGTCAGATGATGCAGCAGATCCGGCTGCGGCGGATACTCATGGACCTGGATCGCACCAGCCGCCAGCGCCAGGCGATCGCTGACAGTGTGCCCGTGCTCATCGGGTTGTTGGATGCCCAGGGCCGTTACTGTTTCTGCAACAGCAAGTTCCGCGACTGGTTGGGTCTTGAGCCAGGTGACTTGCTGGGCAAGACGCCCGCCGAAGCGCTGCCCGCCGAACTGCGCGACATCATGGTCGGTAACCTGGATAAAACGAATACCGGTGAAGAAGCGCAGTTTGACCTGCCCTTGCCGAGCGGCAAGACGCTGGCTGTCCATTATCTGCCACATTGGCACGGCGACGAACAGCAGGGCGTCTTCGTACTGGCTGTGGATGTCAGCGCACGCAAGCAGATTGAAGAACTGAAAAATGCGTTTGTGTCCTCCGTCAGTCACGAGCTGCGGACTCCCTTGACCTCCATCACCGGTGCCCTTGGGCTCCTGCGCCATGGACAGCCAGGCGACCTGTCGGAGCCCCAGAAGAATCTGCTGGATATCGCGCATAAAAACAGCCAGCGGTTGATGTTCCTGATCAACGATCTGCTGGACATGGAAAAACTCCTGGCCGGCAAGATGCATTTCGATCTGCAACCTTTATCGCTCTCGGCGCTGCTCGAAAAATCCCTTTATGAAAATACCACCTACGCCGAGGCTTTTCGGGTCAGGTTCAGTTTGCGCCTGCCCGCGGATGATCAACAGGTCGTGGTGGATGAGCAGCGTTTCCTGCAAGTCATGGCCAACCTGCTGTCGAATGCCGTCAAGTTTTCACCCGCAGACGCAGTCGTCGAGGTGGCGGTGGTGGTGCTCGATGATAGTCATGTCAGGATCAGTGTGCAGGATCATGGTCCCGGTATAGAACCGGAATTCCAGGCGCGGCTGTTTGAAAAGTTCAGCCAGGCGGATGCCTCGGCGGCCCGCCAGCGGGGCGGCACCGGACTGGGGTTGGCCATCAGCCGCGAACTGGTGGAAAAAATGGGTGGCAACATTGGCGTGGATTCCGTTCCGGGTGCTGGCAGTTGCTTTTTTGTAGACCTGCCCCTGGCAGGTGGTCAGGAGGACTGAAGTCATGGGCTTGCAGCGCATTCTGTATGTCGAAGATGATCCGGACATTCGCACCATCAGTGTGATGGTGCTCGAGTCCATGGAAGGATTTACGCTGGAGGTTTGCAGTTCGGGCGCCGAGGCCCTGGCGCGCGGGCCGCGTTTCAAACCCCAGCTGGTGCTGCTGGATGTGATGATGCCGGATATGGACGGCCCGGAAACCCTGGCGGCCCTGCGCCGGTTTCCCGAGTTGGCGGAGACGCCGGTCGTGTTCATGACGGCCAAGGTCCAGCCACAGGAAATAGAAACCTATCGCCGCCTGGGCGCTGTCGGTGTGATTGCCAAGCCTTTCGATCCCATGGGCCTGGGTGCCCAGTTGCGGCAGATCTGGCAGGACTGGCGGGGAGGGCAGACGATGTGAAATTGCTGTGGATCCCACGTCTGGGAAGACTGGTATCCCAGGCACAGCCCCTCGCCTGGCTGGTGTTGATCGGGTTCGTGGTTTTTACCTGGTGGAGTGTGGTCGAGCTGCGCCATCGCGAGGTGCATCTCGCGCAGGAGCGTTTCGATCTGCAAGTGGGAGAACTGTTGTCAGCCATACGCACGCGCATGATTGCCCACGAGCAGATTCTCGTTGGTGGTGCCGCATTGTTTGGCGCTGGCCGGATGGTGAGCGAGCAGGAGTGGCGTGCTTATGTCGAACGCCTGCGCCTGGAGCATCACTATCCCGGTGTCCAGGCGCTGGGATTCAGTCAGGTGGTGCGTGCGGATGCGCTGCCTGAACATCTGGCGCGCATGCGCGAGCGCTTGCCGGATTACCAGTGGTATCCGGAGGAGCAGCGCGAGCTTTACAGCATCAATCTGTATATCGAGCCGGGCGCTGCAAAGGATTTTTCCGCACCCGGCGTCGATCTATTTTCCGAGCCCGTATTGCGCCAGGCCCTGGAGGCGGCGGTCAGCGATGATGCTTCGCGTATCTCGGGGCACCTGCTGCCAATGGATGATAAAGAAATATCGCAGCCAGGTTTTTTCATGGTATTGCCGGTTTACCGGCCGGACCTGCCAACATCGACCGCGGCACAACGCTGGTTGGCATTGCAGGGATTCGTATACAGTTCCCACCGATTGGAAGACCTGATGCAAGGCATCCTGGGCCAGCGGGATGTCAACTTGCATTTCATGATCCATACCGACCAAAGCCGCGCACCCCATACCCGCCTCTATCCCCATCGGTTGCCCGAGCTGCATCTGCCGCAGGGATTCGATGCCGTCCATGAGTTGCCGCTCCATGGCCAAACCTGGATATTGGATTTTTACAGTGATCCCTCGGCGTTCCCGGGCTATTGGCGCCGTCTGGAACAGGTGGCCATCGCCCTGGGATTGAGCACAGGCCTGTTGCTGTTTCTGTTGATTTCCTTTGTGGTCAATGAACGCCAGCGGGTCAGCCTTCTCGCGCAAAAGATGACGCAGGACATCCAGCAGAAAGTGGAAGACCTGCGCCTGAGCGAAGAGCGCTTGCGACTCGCGCTGGAATCCTCCGCCATGGGAACCTGGAACTGGCATCGCAAGGAAAACGTCATCCACTGGGACGATTCCATCCATCCACTCTTCGGCCTTCCAGAGGGGCAGCGGTTGACGACCTACGAGAGTTTTCTGGCCTGTGTGTATCCGGATGACCGTGAGGAGGTATCCAGGATCATCGCCAGGGCCCTGGAAAACAAGACATCCTTCGATGCCGAGTTCCGCGTGGTCTGGCCCGACAGGTCGCTGCACGTCATGGCGTCGCGTGCGCGGGTGCTGCTCGATGAACGCCAGGAGCCCATGCTGATGACGGGGACCTGTTGGGATATCACCGAAAAAAAACGCATCGAAAAAATGAAAAACGAATTTGTGGCGACCGTGAGTCACGAGTTGCGCACACCGCTGACCTCCATCGCGGGTGCCCTGGCGTTGCTCGGCGGAGGCAAGGTGGCCTTTGATTCGCAACAGGGCCGCAACCTGCTGGATATCGCACAGAACAACAGCCAGCGATTGCACCGGCTGATCAACGATCTGCTGGATGTGGAAAAATTATCCCAGGCACAGATGCACTTCAACCTCCAGCCCTGCGCCCTGGTCCCCCTGCTGGAACGCGCCTTGAGTGAAAACACCTTTTATGCCGAACGCCAGGGCGTGCGTTTCAGCCGGGAGTTCCTGCTGGTCCAGGCAGAAGTCCTGATCGACAACGAACGGTTTTTACAGGTCATGACCAACCTGCTGTCCAACGCGGTCAAGTTCTCCGAACCGGGCGGGGAGGTGCACCTGCGCCTCGAGGCTTCGCGTCCCGGCTGGGTCAGGGTATCGGTCAAGGATCACGGCATAGGCATAGCGCCGGAAAACCAGCCCTTTATTTTCGACAAGTTCTTCCAGGTGGATGGTTCTGACAAACGCAAGAAGGGCGGCACCGGCCTGGGCCTGGCGATAGCCAGGATGATGGTGGAGCAGATGCAGGGGATTATCGGCATGGAATCGGTGACTGGTGAGGGAAGCTGTTTTTATGTGGAGTTTCCAGTCGCGGGGGAGAATTGATGGCGGTGACGGGTGCTAGTCCCGCCAGAGGTTTTCCAGATTTTTCAATCCCCAGTCTTCCGCGCTTTCGCGGCTGACGATTTTATTTTTTCCCTGTTGTTCGTTCAGGTCCACCAGCGTCTGGGGAATGGCTGAGCGGGTGTTGATGGAATAGAAAACCTTCACCCGCGGCGTCAGCAGGGATTGGGGGTGCTGCTCGATGACAACCGCCAGGTGTCCACTGGCCAGGCGCACCAGCGAGCCCGTCGGGTAGATGCCCAGGGTTTTGACGAAGGACTGGAATATCTGCTGATCGAAATGGCCGCGGCTCCACTCCGCCATCTTGTGAATGGACTCGGCCGGCAACCAGCCTTTTTTATAAGGGCGGTCGGAGCTGATCGCATCGTAGACATCGCAGATGGCCCCCATTTTGGCAAAGAGGGAAATGCGTTCGTCGGTCAACTGGTGCGGGTAACCGTTGCCATTTACTTTTTCATGGTGGTGCAGGCAGACATCGATGACCAGATCGCTGACCTGGCCGCTTTTGATCAGGAGCGCAGCCCCCATTTCCGGGTGCTTTTTCATGATGGTGAATTCGTCATCGCTGAGCTTGCCCGGTTTGTTGAGCAGCTTCTCGGAAATAAAGGCTTTGCCAAGATCGTGAAAAAGCCCCGCCATCCCGGCATCGCGCACCTGTTCCTCCTGAAGCTTCAGCTGACGGGCCAGGGCGATCATCAGGCCGCACACGGCCACTGAATGGAGGTAGGTATATTCGTCGGCGTTCTTGAGCCGTGCCAGGCTGATGAAGGCGTGCGGGTGACGCGCGACGGAGCTGTCGATCTCTTCCACCAGCCGATGGGCGTGTTCCGTGTTCAGGGCCTTGCCCATGCGCGCGTCGCCAAACAGGCTGATCACCGCCGAGCGGGCGTGCACATGGAGTTTGCGCGCCTTGCGGATTTCCTCGCCCAGATCGAGGGTGTGGCTGGCCTCGGGCGCTTCGGTGATATCCAGGAGCGATTGCGCCTCGGCCTCGACTTCCGCGGGCGTCATGGCATTCACGCCGACCTCGACATCCAGGCCGCGGCTGGTGTCTATCCAGAGTGCTTTGATGGCGCTGGCGCGGATGCTGCGCAGGTCCTCATCGCTTTCGAGCAGGAAGCTGGCGCGCCAAAAGGGGTGGTCCATCCAGGAGCCGCAGAATTCGGTGATGTACATGCCCAGGCGAACATCGTGAGTGGCAATACGTTTGAGCATACAAAGCCTGGAGGTTTGGAAAATCGGGTACTTATTTGTGGTTTTATGTGATGCAGTCCCGCAAGTATAGATCAGTTGCGACCGGGTGCCGGATTTTCATTTGGACTATAGTTAGCCTCTCGCGACGATAAAAACCTGAGGTGATTGTGCTTGATGATAAAAACATTGATATCGCGGCCAAGCTCCAGGCCCTGCGTGCCGACTATGCGGCCCGCCTGCCGGTGGAGCTCGCGGCGCTGATCCAACTGGCCGATCTGGCCCTGGAGCCTGAACAGCGGGCCGGCGCCCAGGAAGGGCTGCGCCAGCGGCTGCACAAACTGGCGGGTTCGGCCGGCAGTTTTGGATACCCCGAATTGGGCCAGCAGGCCCGCCAGCTGGAACATCAGCTCAACGCCTGGCAGGAGAGCGGCCCCGAGGATGAGGGTCAGGTGCGGGACTTTGCCCTGGCAATCAAGTCCCTGACGGGTTACCTGGACACCGAAGGGGCGCCCTGGCCGCCTCCATTGGCCCCTTCACACGGGCGGGACCAGGGCTAGGCGCGTGCAGGAGAGTGCGCCCTGTCTGGCCAAAGACCAGGGGCGCAGGCGGGTGGTTGCTGGCGGCGGGTGCCCTTACTCCTCTTCTTCCGGCAGGCGGGGACGCTCGAGGTTGGTGGGCAGGGGGGTATTGAGTTCGGTGTCGTCCAGGTAGCGGTCAACCCGCTCGGTGCTCGCGGGTGTCGTGCGGCGCAGGTAGTCGCCTTCCCAGCGCGCGAGCTTTTCATCCTCGAAATACACGGTCAGCAGGTGGCGGGTGAAACGGCCGTCGGAGCCGCGCTTGAGGCTGTAGTAATAGTCCCAGCGGTCATCATCGAAGGTATTCGGCAGCAGGGTGTTGCCCAGCACGAAACGCACCTGGCGCTTGGTCTGGCCCTCCTGCAGCTGCTGCACCATGTCCTCGGTGATGATGTGCCCCTGCTGGATATTGATGCGGTGGACGCCCGGGAAGCGGAAATTGGAGCAGGCAACGAGGCTTGCAGCGATAATGGCGACCAGCAGGCAGCGACTGGCTAATTTCATACTTGGGGCTTCCACTTGGCAAAAGAATGGCGATAATACCCGATCAACGGGAAAACTGAGAAGATTTTGGGGGAAATATGGCAGACGAGAATCAGGAGCTGCGCAAGGCCGGGCTGAAAGTCACCTTGCCCCGCGTCAAGATACTGCAAATGCTTGAATCGGCGGAACAGCACCATATGAGCGCCGAGGACGTCTACAAAGCGCTGATGGAACAGGGTGACGATGTGGGCCTGGCCACGGTTTATCGTGTATTGACGCAATTTGAAAGTGCCGGTCTGGTTGTTCGCCATAATTTCGATGGTGGCCACTCCGTCTTCGAGATCGCCCGCGGCGACCACCATGATCACATGGTCTGTGTAGACACAGGTGATGTCATAGAGTTTCATAGCGACGAAATTGAAGCCCTGCAGAAAAAAATCGCGGCAGACCATGGTTACGAACTGACCGATCACAGCCTTGTGCTCTACGTCAGACCCCGCTCCATCAAGCTGTAATCCCTCCCTGTGATGGGCGCTCACCGGGCGCCAGCAAAAAATGGGCATGTTCACCTGAACATGCCCGAGTGTAACAACCCTGTCACTTGCCTGAATGGTCGAGGAAGGCCGCCGGGCCCATTCCCTTCGGCGGCTTGCCTTGCTATCGCGGTTGAATACTGACGAAGTTGCTGTAGAGGCCGGTGGTATCGAAGGTGGCGATCTCGTATTGGAAGCTGGCATCCGTCGATGCCGGTGTGTAGCTGTTGATCCGGTTGTCGTTGATGACCACCCGTGTATAGCTTGCATCGGTTGGCCGTTTGAAGCGGATTTCATAACCGCCAATGTCATTCAGTTCCAGGTATTCACCATTTTCGCGCTCGGTCGGCGACGACCAGTGCAAGCTGACGGGTGTCGCCAGCTTGCCGCTCACCGGTGCGCTGAGTGCCGACCAGTTGCCGGCGGCATCGCGGGCACGAACGCTGTAGCTGTAGGTCACGCCCGCAACGGCGCTGGTGTCGATATACCGGGTCACCACGGCGGAAACGTCGGCGATGCGGGTATTGTTGCGGTAGACCTGGTAGCCGGTCACAGCCACATTATCGATGGATGGTGACCAGGCGATCTCGATGCGGCTCTCGAAAGCGCTGGCGGTTACGGAACCGGGTACTGTCGGCGCACTGGTATCCACGCCGGGCGAACTGCTGGATGAGCTGCTGATACTGGAGCTCGATGAACTGCTCACGCTCGAGTTGGAAGACACGCTCGCGCTGGATGATGACGAGGACCAGGCGGAGCTGCTTGAACTGGACGAACTGCTGACACTGCTGCTCGATGAACTGCTCGAACCGGGGATGCTGGCATATCCGTAGATTTCCAGCTCACGGATGGAATAACCGGAACGTGTCGCGGAACGTGCGACACCCTGCATGCGCAGGTAGCGCCCGACACCGTTCACATAGACATCATCCACCGCACCGTTACCGGCGTTTTCCGTGAAGATGGTTGTCCATTGTTGGCCGTTGCTGGAAGTCTGCAACAGGTATCGTCTGGCGTAGACGCTGTCCCAGGTGATTTTCACCCGGTTGATCTGATGCGCGCTGCCCAGGTCGATGGTCAGCCACTGGCTGTCGGTTGCGCGGCTGGCCCAGCGGGTATTGTTGTTGCCATCCACCGCCATTCCCGCGCTACGGCTGTTGCTTTCGATGGATGACGCCGTTGCCGGTTTGCCCCGGGCCACATTGACGGAAGCCGCCACGCCATAGACTTCGAATTCCCACAGGGAAACGCCCCACTCTGTGGCGCGCTTGCTGGCGAAGACGCGCACATAGCGCGCTTCGGTATTCAGGCGGATCACCTCGACACCGCCCTGGCCATTGGTCTGCGTCACCGCGTTGGTCCAGGTGGAACCGTTTTGCGATGTCTGGATGTGGTATTCGCTGGCGTAGGCGGTTTCCCACTGGAGCCTGATGGCAGTCAGGTAAAAGCTGCTGCCCAGATCCACCGAGAGCCATTGGTTGTTGGCGTGGGCACTCGACCAGCGGCTGTTGGCCAGGCCGTCGACGGCCCTGCTGGCGTCCAGGGTACCGCTTTCCATGGATGACGCGGCAACAGGCCTGCTCAGTGCCAGGTTCACGGCGCCCGGGGGAATCAGATCGCTCTCGGGCGGCGGGGCGCTTTCGGGTAAAGGCGCTGGTGGCGCGGCTGCTGGCTGGGTGCCGTATACCTCCAGTTCCCACAGTGAGTAGCCCCAGGGCGTGGCGCGCTTGACTCCCTGCATACGCACGTAGCGGCCCTGGCCTGTGACGTGGATGTCGTCGATGCCGCCGTCGCTGTTGGCTTCCGAGTGGATGGTGGTCCACTGTGCGCCATCGCTGGAGACCTGCAAGCGATATTCCCGTCCGTGGGCATATTCCCAATTCAGGCGAATGCGCGAAATGGCGTAGACCTGGCCCAGGTCCACCGCGATCCATTGGTTGTCGCTGTGTTCACTGGCCCAGCGGCTGTCGCCGTTGCCATCAACGGCATAATGCGGTGCCTGCACGGAACTTTCGGAGGACGAGGCGGTGACCGGTTTGTTCAATGCCAGGTTGATGTCGGCGTGGGCATTGACTGTCCCGATGACAGGGATGATCAAAAGAGCGGCAAGGATACGAAAAACGTACATCAGGGATTTCATAAATTCCTCAGGCAATGGCGTTGTCTGTTCATTTCCTGAGCGGGATCGAATCACGCTGGCGGTCAGCTGGTGCATCTTTTTCAGCCGCCGTGGTTGTGCAGGAAATGACTCAGTGTGAAAAAGCAGTGAACATGCAACCCTGTGAGCTATTCATGAAATGACTCCATCCAACCGTTAAATAGCGTTCGAAAAAAATGATCCGGGAGAATGTCCCATCGACATTTGCCGTGATCCTGGCTATAGACTAGTTGGTGGTGTGAGAGGGTCAAACCGCGAAAAACACGTCCCGGTGATCGGTGCTGGTGATGCGGGTATTGACAAAAGTGCAAAATTTTTTGTTTTTCCCGGCGTGAAAAAATCACTGTGAACCGGTTTTGTTTTTTATGACCGAAAGAATTTTTTTGTGGGAAAATATTGCCGGCATGTTTTAAGCGGAATGCTTTTTGCGCAAAAAGTACACTTTTTCTGCCGGTGAGCAAGTGTGGCAGTGACGGTGCATCGTTGTTGCCGGCTGCGTGTGTTGCAGGTCTTGACGTCCATGGGCGGCTTGCCCGGTCAGGGAAGGGGTATTTTGCATGAAGCCTGGTGATTAACATCTCCCGGCGTGGGGAATATGAACACAGTGGCTTTGTCTATCGGTTCATGTTTTTTTGATGATCCCCGGTTTTTCTAATAATATTTTTTTCTGTTTTTTCAAAATTTAGGCAAAAATATTCCAAGGGATCGATAAAAAGTCACGGGAATCCTTCCGGGTGGTTCCGCTGCGGAAGGATTCCCGTGGCCTGACCGGGATGATTCCGTTCAATGCAGTTGCCGCGCCAGTATCAGGCTTCCCCAGATCAGGTCGCGATTTCCCGCTCCATGTTTGATTTCAGCGCTGTGTGCGCGAATGACATAACTCAACCGGAAACCCTCCGCGAAGGATTGGGTGTAGCCCAGCCAGGCTTCGAGCAATACTGGCCGCAATTGATTGGCATCGAAGGTGACGGCGCTGTCGCGCATCTGCCCTTGCAGGAAGGCGTTATAGGCGCGGGCCTTGATGGTTATGCCGCCCCAGAAATAGCCTTCGTTGGCGGGTTGCGCACTGGAGGCATAGCTGGATTTTTCACCGTAGCTTGCCAGCTCCGGGTTGAAGGATGACCAGGGGGAATGGAAACGCCCGGCCCTGAGGCTGAGGCTCCAACTGGCCTCGGTGATATAGCCCACGGACGCCTGCAGGCTGCTCTTGAGCTCACCGCCGTCGAAGGGGGCGCCGAGATAAACCTGGTAGGCGAGGGCGTAGCGCCCGGTGAGCTCCCCGCCGTCGCTGATCTGATGGCGCCAGCCACGGGGGCGGTTGCCATCCAGGTGGCTGTGTATCCGGTCCTGCATGCTGCCCACCAGGTCCAGTCCCAGCACTCCCAGGGTCAAGGTCGATTTCCAGGCGGTCTGGCGGATGGGGTCCAGGTGTTCGCGGGTGCTGGAAGCGTAGACGAGGCTGGCGTAGGGGCGGTCATCGGGATTGGGGTCGGCGACCTGGATATCCTCCGGCGTGAAACCAAAGAAGCCGAACTCCAGGCTCTGCTGGGTGATGGTGCCGCCCCCGGCCTCCAGGCCCAGTAGCCGGTCCAGCGTGGTCAGGGGCTTGTCGAGTGACAGCCAGGTGTTGCCCGCGCCGGGACCGGTGAGCGTGAAGGTGATGCCGTAGGTGTAATCCTGGTCCCGGTGGCCTGGCGCGAGTATGTCGTTGTCCAGCGCCAGGGCCCAGCTCCGCGCCTCATAGGCCTGGGGCGCCAATTCGCTCAGCCGGATACGCCGGGTTTCTTTGGCGGGGCGTTTTTCCTCTTCGATCAGCAGCGCCAGCCGGGTGGTATCGGCCTGGATTTCCGCCAGTCCCAGGGCAGGTAGCATCAATAGCAGCGCGAGGATAAGCCGGGGATACATCATCTGTTACCTCTCGGGCACTGTCTTGCGTCCAAATAAAAGTGACCGGTCGTCTTTATTTATGACAAGCGCCGGGGGTCATCAATGGCTATTTAACCCGGGTACTGCTGACCAGTTATGTCAGTAATCTTTAAAAGGGAGGAGTGATCAATACACGGCAGATTGTTTGGTCCAGCGGCAGCCCACCTGCCTGCCATCAAAACCCGGCTGAGTGAAAGTGAGTACTTATTAATTACGCGAGGCAGTCAGCTGGCCGGCGCAGCAAGGAAGCTGGGCAGGACGGCGAGGAAGGCGTCCAGGGGTTCGCGGCATTTGGCGGCTTTCATGCGCATGAGTGTGCCTTCCCAGGCATTGAAGAGAAATTCGGCCAGTTGGGCCGGGTTGGCCGGGTTTCGCAGGCTGCCATCCTGGCGGGCTTCTTCCAGCAAACTCTCCAGTACCCGGGTATTGCTGCGCAACATTTGCCGGACCTGGAGGCGGATCACTTCGCTGGAGTCGGACATTTCCTGGCACAGGTTGCCGATCAGGCAGCCGCCGGTGACGCCTTGTTCGCAATCGCCACTGAATTCGCGGAAGAAGTGATGCAGGCGCTCCAGGGGAGGATGGCTGCGGTCGGCCAGCATGAGGCGGGTGTGCTGAATGCGGGCCTCGTTGACTTTCTCCAGAGCCGCGATGGCGAAATCTTCCTTGCTGGCAAAGTAGGTATAAAAGGAGCCCTTGGGCACCCCGGCCGCATCAACGATGTTCTTGATGCTGGTGCCGTTGTAACCCTGCCTGACCATCACCTCGAGGCCGGTGTTCAGCAGGTGGTCTTTTTTCAGTTCGCGTTTGCTCATAGCGCAAGAATATATGACCACTTGTCTGCAAGGTCAAAAGGAGACTGGCCGGCCCGGTCGGCAAACACGCGGGATGGCTCACCGTGTCCGAGGCTTGAGCAGCAGGGCCGGGGTGTCCTGGTCGATCACGAAATCGAAGCGGCCGAGGATGTCCACCCCCAGCAGGCCGTCGAATTCGCGCACATCGCCCATGGGCAGGAGCGCCATGGCCTGGTTGTCGAAGTGCACCGGGCCGAGTTGCAGGCGGTCGACCCGGAATACCAGGCTGTCCACCGGTCCGCTGGCGGTGTTGAGGCGAATGGGGCGCGAGGCCCGCACGAGCGCGGGGTGGCGGGACGTGTAATGGTCCGAAAGGCCGCTGAGCGAAGCGCCCGTATCCAGCAGCAGGCGGGCCTGGTAACCATCGAGGGTGACATTCACCACGAACTGGGCGCCCAGGCGCGAGAGCGGCAAGGTGAGCGTATCGCTGACAGGCGCGCCTTGAAGCCTGGCCAGCAGGCGTTCGGCACGGGCCTGGCTGTCGGGAAAGTCGGTGGCCATGAGGGCGTGATACTGCGCCTGATAGCTGTCTTCCCGGGCCAGGTGGAGCTCCGCCAGCAGCAGGTGGACCTCGCCTCCCGGTCCGCCGAGGCCGAGCAGGTCTTCCAGGCGGCGCAGCAGCCAGTCGGGCGGGTTGCCCGCGTTGGCCCGGTCACTGGCCAGTTCGGCCAGCAGGGGATGGAGCCGGTCCAGGGCTTCCTCGCGTGCCAGTGCGTCCCATTCCAGATCCAGGTAGCGGAACCAGGCATCCTGGGCCGCCACCAGGTCGCCCTGGCGCTGGTGGAGCTCCGCCAACTCGCGCCAGGCGGCCCGGTCCTGCGCATCGTGGTGCAGGCGGGATTGCAGGCCGTGCAAGGTGCTGTCGTGTCCAGACACCGGCGTATCGCCGCTCGCCCACTCACCCATGACCGGTGATTCGACTGCTGGTGGTGCCAGTGGAATGATGGCGTTTTCCGCTTCGCGGGCAAGGGGTTCCATGGCAGGCGCAGGGCCATGACCCCGGCCCAGGTAAATGCCTGCGGCAAAGGCCAGGCCCAGTGCCAGGACGAGCAGGAGGGCTTTCATTCGCGGTCCTCGTGCTCACGGGCGGGGCAGGGCAGTGTTTCGGCCGTCTCGCCGGTGAAATGGCCCTGTTGCAGGAATGCCAGCACCTGTTCGATTGCTTTGGCGTCTTTCATCAGGAAGGGATGGGAGACCGGCAGCGTCACATGGGCACACATGCCCTCCACCCGCGTGTTGGCCACGGAAACCTTGCCATCATCAGGATTGGGAAGATAGCCCGACAGTATCCAGTTGATGGAACTGCTGCCGGCGATCACGCCCAGGTCCTGGGTGACTGGCGGCAGTTGCCTGGGCAGGTCGTCCTGGCCTGTACCCAGTTGCTGTCCGGCCGGGCCGTTGAGCCGCAGGAATCCGGGAACCTCCTTGAGCCGGTCGACCACCTCGCTGCCCTGGTTGGGCGGCCCCAGCATGACTACCCGCCGCAATGCGGGGATGCTGGCGGATTGCAGGTAATGACGCAGCAGTATGCCGCCCAGCGAGTGGGTAACGATGTCGATGGTCCGCGCCTGGTGGTCATCGCAGATCGCCAGCGCAGCGGGGAGTGTCATGGCGGAGAGGTCTTCCACCGGGTAGTGGCGGGAAGGGTAGTCCACATTGACCACCAGGTAGCCGGTCCTGGCCAATGCGGCTTCGAGCTTCTCCATGGATTGCGCGCTGCGCGCCAGGCCGTGGAGCAGTATGGCGCAATCGCGCGACCATACCGGACCGGCGGAGAGGCTGAGTAACACGGTAATGAGTAACAAGCAGGTCTTGGTCATGATGGCGGATCGTGAAGGCAAACGCATTTCGGGCCAATGGCCCGGAACCCGTTAAGCTAACACTAATCCGCCTTCGCAGCGAATCCCCGGTGCCTCTGGCTCAGCTCTTGAGCCTGTAACCCGTGCGGAAGATGATACCGATCAGGATCAGGCAGATGCCGATGAACAGCGTCATCATGGCGAGGCTCAGCACCAGGCTCACATCGGCCACACCGAAAAAACTCCAGCGAAAGGCGCTGACCAGATAGACCACCGGGTTGAACAGCGTCACTTTCTGCCAGAAGTCCGGCAGCATGTTGATGGAATAGAAACTGCCGCCGAGAAAGGTCAGGGGTGTGAGTATCATCAGGGGAATGACTTGCAGCTTTTCAAAGCCATCGGCCCAGATGCCGATGATGAAACCGAAGAGGCTGAAACTGACGGAGGTCAACACCAGCAGGCACAGCATCCAGACGGGATGCTCGATGGAAAAATCCACGAAGCAGCGGGCCGTGATCAGGATGATCATGCCCAGGATGATCGACTTGCTGGCCGCCGCCCCGGCATAGCCCAGCACGATTTCCCAGGCGGACACGGGCGCGGACAGAATTTCATAAATGGTTCCCGTGAAGCGCGGCATGTAGATGCCAAAAGATGCGTTCGATACGCTCTCGTTCAGCAGGGTGAGCATGATCAGGCCGGGTATGATGAAGGCACCGTAGCTGACACCGTCGATCTCAATCATGCGCGAGCCGATGGCTGATCCAAACACGATGAAATACAACGAGGTGGACAAGACCGGCGAGGCAATGCTCTGCATCAGCGTGCGCCAGGTGCGCATCATTTCAAAGCGGTAGATGGCGGCGATGGCGTGCCTGTTCAGGTTGATCACGACGCACCTCCCACCAGCCCGACAAAAATGTCTTCCAGTGAACTCTGGCGGGTTTGCAGATCGCGGTAATGGATGTTGAGTTCATCCAGGCGGCGCAGCAGGGCGGCGACATCGGCCTCCTCCCCGGCAGCGAAGGTGAAGATCAGTCCGTACCCCTGGTCGGTCAGTTCCAGTGAATAGTGCCCGAGGCCGGCAGGGATGCCGTCGAGCGGTCGGGTCAGTTGCAGGCTGAGCTGTTTTTTGCCGAGCTTTTTCATCAGCGTATGTTTTTCTTCCACCAGGATGACGCGGCCCTTGTTGATGACGCCAACGCGGTCAGCCATTTCCTCGGCTTCCTCGAGGTAATGGGTGGTGAGGATCACCGTGGTGCCCTGGTCGCGCAGCTGCCGTATCCGGGCCCACATGTCGCGGCGCAATTCCACATCCACGCCGGCGGTGGGCTCGTCGAGAAACAGGATGTCCGGTTGATGAGCCAGCGCCTTGGCAATCAGCACCCGGCGCTTCATGCCGCCCGATAGCGCCATGATCCGGCTGTCGCGTTTGTCCCAGAGGCTCAGATCGCGCAGCACCTTCTCCAGGTAGGCCGGGTCCGGCGATTTACCGAACAAGCCCCGGGTGAAGGTCACCGTATCCCGGACGGTTTCAAACATGCTCACCGCGAGTTCCTGGGGAACGAGGCCGATATGGCGGCGCGCGGCGCGGTAGTCGCGCTGGATATCACAACCTTTGACCGTGACCGTGCCTTCACCGGGATTGACGAGGCCGCAGATGATGCTGATCAGGGTGGTTTTGCCCGCGCCGTTGGGGCCGAGCAGGGCGAAGATTTCACCCCGGTGAATATCCAGGTCCACAGAGGCCAGGGCCTGGAAACCGGAGGCATAGGTCTTGCTCAGCTGGCGGACGCTGATAACCGAGTCTGACATGGGAATTCCCTAGTAATTGGCGGCACTGAGCGGCAGTGGTTGTCCCACGACTTCCCATTCGTCCTCGTCGCATTGCGCGAGGATGAACAGGGCATTGCAGACTTGTTCGTGGTGCGCGGTTTTTTCCTGTTGCAGGCAGCGCAGGGTGACCATCACCTGTCCCGGATGCAGGGGTTTGAATTCCGCGTAGATCAGGGTTTGCGACCTGTGTGGATGACACTCCGAGGGTCTGTCGCTGCTGTAGCTGTTGCCCTGGTCATCCAGTATGACCCCGCCCAGCGAGAGCATGTCTTCGAGTGCGCGCAGCATGGCTCGGCGATCCTCGCGCGTGAGGCTATCGGATGTGCTGTCCTGGATGAGCTGTAGCATGTTTCCTCCGATTTACACAAAAGTGGCGCTATGCTAAAACCTCAACCAAGGTTAAGGTCAAGGAGTTTATCCATGTCATTGCCCGACACCAGGTATATCAAGCTGGAGCTCACGGTCGGAGAGTTGGCCGCACGGGCTGGCGTTGCCGTATCGGCGTTGCATTTTTACGAGGCCAAGGGCCTGATCGCCAGCCGCCGTAACGCCGGCAACCAGCGCCGCTACAGCCGCGACATGCTGCGCCGGGTCGCCCTGATCAAGGTGGCGCAGCGTGTCGGCATTCCCCTGGCGGAAATCCGGGCCGCCCTGGATACCCTGCCGCATGACCAGCCGCCCACGTCCGCCGACTGGCAGCGCCTGTCGGCCCACTGGCGCAGCCAACTGGATGCGCGCCTCCAGCAATTGACCCTGCTGCGGGACCAGTTGGATCAATGTATCGGCTGTGGCTGCCTGTCGCTGGATGCCTGCCCCTTGCGCAATCCCTGGGATGTGCTCGAGGCCCAGGGGCCGGGGCCCCATCTGCTGGAGTCCTGATACCCGTTTGTCGAATGGCGGGTGGCTTTTTCGACAGCCTGAATACCTCGCCAGAAGGGTGGATTCGCCCGATTTGGCTGTCATATTCCCGCAACATAAGCCCGTCACACTGCATCGCGTCAGTTAAACCCCCTACGACTTGCGAGGAAAGTGTGATGACCTTGAATTCTATTAAAAAGCTGATGATCGCCGCGGGTGTGGTGGTCAGTTTCAGCGGTGTGGCCCAAGCCCAGACCGGCAATCGGGATACTATCCAGATCGCGGGCTCTTCAACAGTACTGCCTTTTGCATCGATTGTGGCAGAAGAGTTTGGCAATAACTTTGCACAGTTCAAAACCCCGGTTGTGGGTTCTGGTGGTTCAGGCGGTGGCCTGCGTCAGTTCTGCCAGGGTGTCGGCGCCAATACCATCGACATCGCCAACGCATCACGCCCCATCCGTCCGGCGGAAATCGAAACCTGTCACACCAATGGCGTCAAGCAGATCATTGAAGTGAAGATCGGTTACGACGGTATCGTTTTCGCCTCGCGCATCGACGCCGGTGATTTCAAACTCCTGCCGAAGCATGTATTCCTGGCCCAGGCCGCCAAGGTTCCCCAGAGCGGCAAGCTGGTTGCCAACCCCTACACCCGCTGGTCACAGATCGACAAATCCCTGCCTGACCAGGAAATCGTGCTGGCGATCCCCGGTTCCAACCACGGCACCCGCGAAGTCTATGAAGAGCGCGTGATCACCCCGGGCTGCCAGGAGTTCGCCGAAGTCAAGGCGCTGGAAAAAGAAGCCGCCGCCGAGTTCTGCCTGGCCATGCGTACCGATGGCCGCGTGGTGGAGATCGCCGGTGACTACACCGAAACCCTGGCGCGCCTGCAAGCCCAGAAAGATGCCGTGGGCGTGTTTGGCCTGAGCTTCTATGAAGCCAACCGCGACCGTATCAAGGTGGCCACCGTCTCTGGTGTTACCCCGACCCTGGAAAGCATCATCGAAGGCAAATACCCGGTATCCCGTCCGCTCTTCTTCTACGTCAAGGGCGAGCATGTTGGCGTCATCCCCGGCCTGCTGGAATTTGCCCAGTATTTCGTGAACGAGCAGGTGTCCGGCTTCGACAGCCCGCTGGAAGCCGCCGGTCTGATCCCGCTGGCTGATGGCGAGCGCGCAGACATCCTGAAAAATATCCGCGATCGCAAGTCCCTCTAATAACCAGAGTTCAGTGCCTGCTTGTCCGAGAGAACCGCCAGTCGGTTCTCTTTTTTCAGGCTGTCACACAACTGTCACATCAACCCGTTTCAATATCGCCAGATCGTTTTTTGGCCGCGACGCAGGGATGCGTCGCCATTTACCGGGAACTCTTCAACCATGAGTCAAACAACCCTGATTGTCCTCCTGTTGGCGCTGATGGCGCTGGGATATCAGTTGGGCATGGTGCGCAGCCGCCGGGTAGCCGCCCGGCATCCGGCCCAGCCCATGCACTCGCGCCCCCAGCATTACGGTGTCATGGTGGGCTTGTGGGCCGTCCTCCCGGCGTTGCTGGTGATACTGATGTGGCAATGGCTGGCACCGGGCATCATCACCGGCCAGGTGGTCGCGCAGTTGCCCGGCGATGTCATCGCGCAAGGCGGAGACTCCCTCAGGGTCACCTTGCGCCGTATCGGCAACCTGGCCGCCAACTTTGGCGTGGTGGCCGATGCCGCGGATTGGGAATTGGCGGCGGCGGAACAGATGAAGGCGCTGCATGCACGCAGCTCGGTGCTGCTGACCGCACTGGTCGCGGCCATTGCGGCGGCGGGTATGCTGATGAGCCTGAAATACATTGCTCCACAGGTGCGCGCCCGGCATCAGGTGGAGTGGTTTATCAAGGCATTGCTGGTGATCTGTTCCACCATCGCTATCTTGACCACCATCGGCATAGTCCTGTCCATGGTAGGTGAAACCCTGAAGTTTTTTTCCTTCGTCAACCCGCTGGATTTCCTGTTTGGCACCACCTGGAATCCACGCTTTTCTTCCACAGGTGTGGGCCAGCAGAGTGATTTCGGTTTATTGCCCCTGCTGTCCGGCACCTTGCTGATTGCCGCCATTGCCTTGCTGGTGGCCATTCCCCTGGGGTTGATGGTGGCGATCTACCTGGCGGAATACGCGCCCGCCAAGCTGCGCAATACGGCCAAGCCGATCATTGAAGTGCTGGCCGGTATTCCCACAATCGTCTACGGCTTTTTTGCCCTGGTGACCGTGGGTCCCTTTTTGCGGGACCTGGGCGCCTTTGCTGGACTGGACATCCGCGCCACTTCCGCCCTGACGGCCGGTGTGGTGATGGGGATCATGATCATCCCGTTCATCTCCTCGCTGTCGGACGACATCATCACCCAGGTGCCAAAGTCCATGCGCGACGGTTCGCTGGGGCTCGGTGCGACCAAATCCGAAACCATCCGCAAAGTGGTGCTGCCCTGCGCCCTGCCGGGCATCGTCGGCGCCGTATTGCTGGCGGCCAGCCGCGCCATTGGCGAAACCATGATCGTGGTGCTGGCGGCGGGCAACAGCCCGACACTGACGGCCAACCCCTTTGAAGCGGTTTCCACGGTGACCGTCACCATCGTCAACCAGCTGACGGGCGACAACGATTTTGCCAGCCCCCAATCGCTGGTGGCTTTTGCGCTGGGCTTGACCCTGTTCGTGATCACCCTGCTGCTGAACGTGGTGGCCCTGGTGATCGTACGTAAATACCGCGAAGAGTACGAGTAATCTATGGCCAGGGTTGCAGACACACAAACGGCGTCCACCAAGCCGTTGATCATGCCCGGTGAGGCATTCGGTAAGGTCCAGTCGTCGCTGGTGCGGCGGCGGCGCCAGGAAAAAATCTTCTACGGCCTGGGCCTGACGGCGGTGGTGATCAGCCTGGCGCTGGTGGCCCTGCTGTTCGTGAATATCTTTGCCAAGGGCCTGCCGGCCTTTTGGCAGTCCACGATCACACTGGATGTTTATTTTGATCCGGAGGTGATCCAGATCAGCGACAAGCCCGTACAGCACACCGGGGAGTCGGACAATGATTTCCGCCAGCGAAGCATCGCCTGGGAAACGGAGGTCGGGTTTGTCAATTTCAATCGGCTGATCATCGCCTCGTTGATGACAATCATCCCGGATGCCAAGGACTATCCGCGGGACCTGACGCGCATCGTGACCTCGGGCGAGCGGTTTGGTTTGAGGGACCTGGTGCTCCAGGACCCCGGCATCATCGGACAGACCAGAAGGGTGCACCTGCTGACCGATGCGAACGTGGATGTCTGGCTGAAAGGCAATATCGATCGCAGCCTGCCGGATCAGCAACAGCAATTGAGTCCGAAAATCAGGCAGTGGGTCGACCAGTTGGCGGCGGATGGCCTGATCGAAAACCGCTTCAGCTTCGCCCTGTTTATGAATCCCGACTCGCGCAGTTCGCTGGCGTCCGCGGGTTTGGCCGGCGCCTTCATGGGCTCGTTGTACATGATGTTGATTGTGATCGTGCTGTCGGTGCCCATGGGTGTGGCGGCGGCCATCTACCTGGAAGAATTCGCGCCCAAAAACAAATTCACCGACCTGGTGGAAGTGAACATCAACAACCTGGCAGCGGTTCCCTCCATTGTCTTTGGCCTGCTGGGTGCGGCAGTATTCATCGGCTGGTTCAAGCTGCCCATGTCTGCGCCTGTGGTGGGGGGCCTCGTGCTCTCGTTGATGACGCTGCCCACGGTCATCATTGCCACTCGCTCTACGCTGAAGGCGATCCCGCAATCCATTCGCCAGGCCGCCCTTGGCCTGGGTGCCTCCAAGATGCAGGCGATTTTTCACCATGTGCTGCCCCTGGCGATACCCGGCATATTGACCGGTGCGATTATCGGTGTGGCCCAGGCCCTGGGTGAGACGGCGCCTTTGCTGCTCATCGGCATGAAGTCGTTCGTCGCCTCGGTTCCCTCGTCGCCCTTTGAACAATCCACTGCCTTGCCGGTGCAGATATTCCTGTGGCAGGGTAACGAGCTGCGCAATTTCTTCGAGGCGCGCACTTCCGCCGCCATCATTGTGTTGTTGGTGATGATGCTGTCTCTGAATGGCCTGGCGATCTGGTTGCGCAAAAAATATGAAACCCGGTGGTGATACCGATGACAACAGCCTATTTTTCCGACACTTCATCCGAACAACAGCCCGCAGTGGTGGACTTGAGCATGAGTGAGAACCAGACCAGCAGTAAACCAATCAAAATAACCGCGCGGGATGTCAAGGTTTTTTACGGTGAACATGAAGCGTTGCACGGTATCAGCATGGACATCCGGCAGCATCAGGTGATTGCCTTCATCGGGCCGTCCGGTTGCGGCAAGTCCACCTTTCTGCGCTGTCTGAACCGCATGAACGATACCATTGATCACTGCCGGGTAGAGGGCAATATCGAATTGTCGGGGCGCAACATCTATGACCCGACGCTCGATCCCGTGCAGCTGCGGGCGCAGGTTGGCATGGTGTTCCAGAAGCCCAACCCGTTTCCCAAAACCATTTACGAAAATATCGCCTACGGTCCGCGTCTGCATGGCCTGGCCGAACGCAAGGCCGATCTGGACGAAATCGTCGAAACCAGCCTCAAGCGCGCGGGTTTGTGGAACGAGGTCAAGGACAGGCTGAATCAGCCCGGGACCGGCCTGTCCGGCGGCCAGCAACAGCGCTTATGTATCGCGCGCACCATTGCCGTCAGTCCTGAAGTCATCCTGATGGATGAACCCTGTTCCGCGCTCGACCCCATCGCCACATCCATCATCGAAGAACTCATTGACGAGTTGAAACAGAATTTCACCATTGTGATCGTTACCCACAACATGCAGCAGGCTGCCCGGGTATCGGATCGCACGGCGTTTTTTCATCTGGGTGACCTGATAGAAATCAGTGACACCAACGAGTTGTTTACCAACCCGCGCAACAAACGCACCGAGGATTACATTACGGGCCGTTACGGCTGATCACAGTACGCTACTCGATGAATGACAGGAAAACACTATGCCTAACAGTAAAATTACCGGCCATTATTCCCAATCCTACGATGCTGAACTGCAAGGCGCAGTGGATCGTATCCTGGACATGGGCGCGCTGGTGTTGCAACAGCTCGATCACGCCTTGGCTGCGTTTGTCAAAGGCGACACCCAGTTGGCCATCCAGGTGGTGGAAACCGACAGGGCGGTCAACAGCTACGAGGTGGATATCGACGAGCAGTGCATCGACATCCTCGTGCGCCGGCAGCCCGCCGCCTTTGACTTGCGCCTGGTGCTGGGTGTGTTGAAAGGCATCAACGATATCGAGCGCATCGGCGATCTGGTGGAGCACATCGCGCGCAACCTGTTGCAGGAATCCGACAGCGAACGCCCGAATGCCGAGCAATTGAAAGATATTGCCGATATGGGTGGCAGGGTGGAAGTCATGCTGCAACAGGCTCTCGAATCGTTCAAAAATGGTGATGCCGCCGAGGCTTTGTCCGTCTTGCGCCAGGACAAAGCCATAGACAGCGATTACCGCCGTATCGTGCGTCATAACCTGACGTATATGCTGGAAGATCCGCGGCAGATCAGCCGCTGCCTGGAAATCATGTGGGTTGCCCGTGCGTTGGAACGCATTGGTGATCATGTGCGGAATATTTGCCAGTACACTATTTTCCTGCGCAAAGGCCGCAATGCCACTCACTTGTCCGATGCTGAAATGCAACAGCTTATTGACGAGTCATAATACCGCTGTCATCAAATCGTCATTGATCAGACATTGGATTGTCATTTCTATCTTCGATACTGCCCATCGTTCCAATTGACCCGGCGATCAAACAGGTTCCTACAACTGTTTTACCAAGCCTCTCGAAAGTCGGTGTGCTCACACCGCCATAAATATCACCGGGTCGATAAACACACGCCAGTTAAAACAACTCTCGGAGATAGCACATGAAAATGACCAGACTGAATCTGCTGACCGCTGCATTGATTTCAGCAACGACAATGCCTGTATTGGCTGCGGATGTGCAGGTTTACGGCCGTGCCCACCTGTCTGTTGACAGCCTCGACAATGGCGAAAGCAGCGCTACCAATGTTTCCAGTAACTCCAGCCGTCTTGGATTCAAGGCCAGCACCAAACTGGATAGCGGACTCGAGGCTTTTGTCCAGATCGAACAAAACATCCGTATGGATGAAGGCTCCGGCAACTGGGCGTCCCGTGATACCTTCGTGGGTGTGAAAGGCAATTTCGGTCAAGTTCGCCTGGGCCAGTTTGATACTCCCTTGAAAATCGTGCGCGGCAAAGTGGATATGTTCGGTGACCGCATCGGCGATATCCGTAACCTCACCCGCACCAGCACCAGCGGCGACACCAACGCCAACATCGGCAACGTGTTCGATGAGCGCTACAAAAATGGTGTTCACTACCGCACCCCGAAATTCGGCAATGTGACCTTTGATGTCCATTACACCCCGCACAACAATACCGGCGCTGTTGCCGATAACGTACAGGAGTCATACAGCCTGGCAGTGAGCTACGAATCGTCAAAATTCTACGCCGCACTGGCCTATGAAACCTTCGAAGGCGCCAATGACCTGGATCCAACCGCACTGCGTGCCGGTGCCTATGTCAACGTCACCAGCAGCTTCCGTGTGGCTGCCATGTACCAGGACGCCAGCGATGTGCCTGGCGGCGATCGTCAGGTCTACGGCCTGGGCGCGAGCTACAAACTGGACAAGGTGACCCTGCGCGGCCAGTACTACATTGCGGATGAGAATGACAACGCCGATACCGGTGCTGACATGTTTGTCATCGGTGCCGACTATGCCTTCGGTAAGGAATTGACCGGTTATATCGCCTACGGTGTGACCGCCAACGATGACAACGCCAACTACCGTGTCAGTGCCGGTGGCCACGATACCCAACTGGCCACAGTGCGCGGCAAAGATGCTACCGGCCTTTCTCTGGGCCTGATCTACAACTTCTGAGGCTCTCCCTCACTCTGCTTGGCGGCCAGCCCCTTGGGGACTGGCCGCTTTTTTTATGGTCCACCATTCTTGGCGGCCACCCTTCGGACCTCACTGATGCGACGTTGAAAATGGCTCCCGGCCATTTTTTATGAGGCCAGATCCGGCAAATCGCGTATCGGACGTACTTCGATGCAGCCGAGGCGCGCGGGTGGGATCTTGCCCGCCAATTGCAGCGCCTCGTTCAGGTCACGGGCTTCCAGCAGATAAAACCCCGCCAGCTGTTCCTTGGTTTCGGCAAAAGGCCCATCGGTAATGACGGGTTTCCCGTCGCGCAGCCGCAGGGTCGTTGCGCTGCTGACAGGCTGCAAGGCATTGCCGCCCAGGAAGTATCCGCCGGCCCGCAGGTTCTCGCCACAGGCAATGCATTCCCGGTTGAGGGCGAGCCATTCTTCCTCACTCATGGCGTCGATGATTTTTTCGTCGTAGTAGACCAGGCAGAGATATTTCATGGTGATGTCCTGTGGGAATGATTGGTTGGAGCCCGGGTTATCGCGGTTGGCGATTGATCTTCCGGCTCCTGGCTAGTCGATTGAATGACTGGGTTATCGACATGGTCAGCTGATGTTTTTTTCCAGGCCCATGTTTTTTTCCAACGCATCGAGCTCCGCCAGACGCTGGGTCAGAAAGCGGAGTTCTGGTGCCTGCCGGGTCAGCGCCAGCGCCTGCTGGTAGGCGTTCCTGGCATCGGCGAGGCGCCCCAGGCGCCGGAGGAAATCCGCGCGGGCGGCATGGAACAGATGATAGTCAGCGAGATTACTCCGCCGGGACAGCTCGTCGACCAGTGCCAGGCCCACTTCCGGCCCTTCTGCCATCGCCAGGGCAACTGCACGATTCAGTTCAACAACGGGGGAAGGCGAGATGCGCAGCAGCAGGTCATAGAATCCGACGATTTCCCGCCAGTTGGTATCCGCTGCCGTGGATGCCTCGGCATGGACGGCGGCAATGGCGGCTTGCAGGGTATAGGTTCCGACATCGCGTGACGCGAGTACCTGGGTGACAAGCGTGATGCCTTCCGCGATCTGCCCGCGATGCCAGCGTGACCGGTCCTGCTCGTCCAGGGTTACCAGATCGCCGTCGGGTGTGACGCGGGCATCGCGGCGGGAATCCTGCAACAGCATCAATGCCAGCAGTCCCTTCACCTCGGCGTCGGGTAAAAGCTCGGCCAGCAGCCTTCCCAACCGGATGGCTTCCTCACACATATGCTGGCGGGTGACGGCATCGCCACCGGACGCGGAATAGCCTTCGTTGAAGACCAGATAGATCACCTGGAGTACGGCATCCAGGCGCTCAGGCAATTCCGCGGCGCCCGGCACCTCGTAGGGAATGCGCGCATCGCGGATCTTGGCCTTGGCGCGGACTATGCGCTGGGCCAGGGTTGCGGGTGATATCAGAAAGGCGCGGGCGATTTCTTCCGTGGTCAGGTCGCAGACTTCGCGCAATGTCAGGGCGGTCTGTGCCTCCAGCGCAAGCGCCGGGTGGCAACAGGTGAAGATGAGCCGGAGGCGGTCATCCTCGATGGATTCGTAGTCGTCCGGCCCGGACGATCCATCAGCCTGCTCAGCAATCTCGTCCAGCGAATGGGTGAACCTGGCCCGGCGGCGCAATTGGTCTATGGCCTTGAAGCGTCCGGTGGAAACGAGCCAGGCGCGGGGATTCTGCGGAATGCCTTCTGTCGGCCATTGCGCCATGGCGGCACTGAAGGCGTCGTGCAGCGCTTCTTCGGCCAGGTCGAAATCGCCCAGCAGGCGGATGAGGGTGGCTAGCACCCTGCGGGATTCCTGGCGATAGATCCGTTCTAGGTCTGCTTGCATGGACATCCAACCTGATTGCGCGATTCTGGTGCGTCGAGAGTATTCCATGCACCGCGAGGCGACCTCAATTGTCACCGTGAATGAATATGCCCCGGACGTTGGCACGCCTGTTGGTCGTGGCACAGCAGTTGCTGATCTTCCGTTGACGATACCAGCCATTCGCAGAGTTTTTCGCCACGAGGCAGATCATCCATGACGCGAACTTTTTATTGCAGAACATTTTATGGGATGTCAGCGCTGCTGGCATCCGCGCCCGTGTCCGCTGCCGAGGAACTCGCCAGGGGTGTGAACATGGCCTGGATCGCCCTGGCTGCCGCGCTGGTGTTTTTCATGCAGGCGGGTTTCGCCCTGCTGGAGTGCGGCATGTGCCGGACCAAGAATTCGCTCAATGTGGTGATGAAGAATTACATGGACATGTGTATCGGCAGCCTGGTGTTCTGGGCGCTGGGCTACGGGCTCATGTTTGGCACCAACGCCAGCGGTTGGTTCGGCACCGACAATTTTATGCTGAACAGTGCCGAACCGGGAGACTACGGGTTGCTGTTGTTCCAGATGATGTTCGCCACCACGGCCGTCACCATTGCCAGCGGCGCCATGGCGGAGCGTACCCGCTTTATCGCCTATCTGCTTGGCGCCTTTGTGGTGTGCGCGCTGATCTATCCGGTCTTTGGTGCCTGGGCCTGGAACGGCGGCGGGTGGCTGGCGCAGTTGGGATTTGTCGATTTTGCCGGCTCTTCGGTCGTCCATTCCACCGGCGCCTGGATCGCATTGGCCGGCATCGTCGTACTCGGGCCGCGCCTCGGGCGTTTCGACGGCGCGGGCAAGCCCAGGGAAATCCGCGGGCACAACCTGACATTGGTGGCCCTGGGCGGTTTTATCCTCTGGTTTGGCTGGTTCGGGTTCAATGCCGGTTCAACGCTCGCGGTCGGGGAAGACATTGGACTGATCGTGCTCAATACCCAACTGGCCGCCACCGCGGGTGCCACCGGCGTGATGTGCTATCGCCTGCTGCGGGGCCGCCCCCTGTTGCTGACGGAAATCGTCAACGGCAGCCTGGCGGGCCTGGTGGGGATTACCGCGGGCTGTGCCAGCATGACGCCGGTCTTTGCCGTCTTTACCGGGCTGGTGGCGGGGCTCGTCTACAGCCTGGGCAGCGCCTGGCTGCTGCATCTGCGCGTGGATGATGTGGTGGGCGCGGTATCCGTGCATGGCTTCGCGGGGGCCTGGGGCACGCTGGCGGCAGGGCTTTTCTATGCCGAGGACCCCTTCAACATGCAGCGATTACTGGTGCAATGGCTGGGGGTGATGAGTTGCTTCATCTGGGTATTTTCCACCGCCATGCTGATGTACTGGCTGATCGACCGTACCCTCGGCCTGCGCGCCAGTGCCCAGCAGGAGCAGCGGGGCCTGGATCTGTCGGAACACGCCGAGGTGGGGTATCCCGAATTCCACGCCGCGACCGCCTATACCGCTGAACGGGCCAGCCAACTGGAGGCCCGTTCATGAGTCAGGAGCACCATCTCAAGCGGCGTGCGGTGGTGACCGGCCTCAAGCCCTTCATGGATGAGCCGCGCCTCCTGGCTGCCTTGCAGCACTGGGAGCGCCATTACGCCAACAGTCCCCGCTTCACCCTGCAGAAATTCGTGGCCGAAATAGCCCGTGAAGACGATCTGCGCGGCCAGCGCTCGAGTATCCTCCAGAGCCTGGTGAAGGCCATGCACATGTCGGCGTCGGCCCTGCTGCCGGACCCGCTCAAGGACACTGAAGTGGCGGAAGGCGCCGGCGAGGCACCGCACTCGGCGCCCGCCTTTGCCCTGCTGATGACCCGGTTGGTGCAGTCGATACCGCCTTCGGCCCATTACCATTTCTGCCTGGATTTCCTCGACTCGCTCAACAACCCGCGTTTGCCATCGGAACTGATCCGGGCGCTGGAGGTGTGGTTGGGGCGCGACCGTCCGCTGCGTGTTCCCCCGGTGCCCTCCCTGGTGCTGCGCGCCCTGGTCAACCGGGCTTATGTGCTGCTGTGTGAGCGCCTCGGGCCCGTGGCCGCCGATCAGTTGCTGGCGCGCGCCGTGGCCGATTGCCATGCGGCGGAACCCGCATTGGACGGGCCCGTCAACCAACTCCTTTGAAGGGCCTGGCCGGGTAGGCAGGTCAGGTCAAATCGGGTTACCCTATGCAGCGCCCGGCTCGGCACCGGGCGTTGTTTTTCTTCATACCCTTTGATTTCACTGGCTGCCGCCGTCTGAAACCGGTTGCAAGACTGGTATTCTAGTATGTTAAAGGTTATGTTAGCGCACCCCCTTGGGGCACCCCTGCGATCACTAAACCTCACGAATAAGAACCCTAGAGCCATGACAAACAATTCACAAAAACTCAGTGTTACGGAGAAAGTCGGCTACAGCCTGGGTGACCTGGCAGCTAACCTGGTGTTTCAAACCCTGGTGACGTTCATCGCCTACTACTACACCGATGTTTACAAGCTGGACCCGGGTACGGCCCAATGGGTGATAGCCACCTGCGGTATCATCGGCGGCGTCATCTTCAGCCCGCTCATGGGCATGATCGCTGACAGAACCCATACCCGCTGGGGCCGTTACCGTCCCTGGATCATGTGGACCTCCATTCCGTTCGGCGTGATGATTTTCCTGACGTTCACAACGCCCGATCTCAGTGGGAATGCCAAGGTCGCCTATGCCTTTGTCACCTACCTGCTGCTGGTGACTCTCTATACGGCAAACAACCTTCCCTATTCATCGCTGAGTGGTGTACTCACCGGCAAAATGTCCGAACGCAACAGCTTGTCGGCGTATCGTTTTGTCGCGGTGATGGTGGCGCAATTCATTATTCAGGTCTTGCTGCGTCCGCTGGTTTTGGTGCTTGGCGATGGGGATGAGGCAGTCGGATTTGAAAAGATCATGATGATCTTCGCGGTCGCGGCGGTCATCTGTTTCTTTATCACCTTCTTCACTACCCGCGAGCGTGTGGTAACCGCTCAGGGCGAAGGCAGCAGTGTATGGCAGGACATTAGCGACCTGCTGAAAAACAAGCCCTGGCTCATCATGCTGTGCGTCACCGTACTGATTTTTGTCACCCTGGCCCTCAAGGGCGGTGCTTATGTTTATTACTTCAAGTACTACGCAAGCCAGGCGGAATTGGCTAATTTCCTGGATAGCATCGGTTTTACTGGCATGATTGCCAGCATCCAGCAGACCTGGCCCAACTTCAAATGGCCCGATGCGGTCGATGCTTCCGCCTTCGGCCTGTTCAACGGTGCCGGCATCATCATGATGATCATCGGCATTGGTTTCGCCAAACCCCTGGCCGACCGCTTTGGCAAGCGAGATGTATTCGGCATCGCCCTGTTTATTTCAACGCTGTTTGTTCTTGCCTTTGTGGTGATTCCGCGCGATGCCATCGGTTGGATGTTTGTGTCGCAAATCCTCCACGGTTTCTTCTATGGCGTCACCATTCCTCTGCTGTGGGCCATGATCGCGGATGTTGCCGATTATTCCGAATGGAAAAATCATCGTCGCGCGACGGCCATCATCTTCTCCGCCATGATCCTGGGCCTCAAGGGCGGCCTCACCATTGGCAGTACCCTGGTGGTGACCTTCCTCGCGGCCTATGGCTATCAGACCGGTATGGAGGTCCAGAGCGAGGAATCCGTCAACGGCATCAAGCTGACCATGAGCCTGTTCTCCGCTATTCCGTTCTTTATGGCCTGCGCCATACTGTTCCTCTACGAAATCAATAAAACGATGGAATCCCGTATCGAGCAGGACTTGAGCGCACGCCGCGTTTGACCGCCCCCGACAGCCGCTTCCATGGGAGGCGGCTGTCGGGCGTTCCCGAGCCATCTACTTACTGCAACAGGTATTATCATGTCTGAAGAAAATCAGGAACTGGACTATCGTGCCCTGGCTGCCAAGGCCATTTCGCAACCCCTGGTAACACATATCTATACCGCTGATCCTTCGGCTCATGTGTTTGAAGGCAAGCTGTATATCTATCCCTCGCACGATATCGATGCGGGTATTCCCTTCAATGACAATGGCGATCATTTCGGCATGGAGGATTACCATGTGCTGCGGCTGGACTCCGCGGAGGGGCCGGCGGTGGATTGCGGGGTGGCGCTTCATGTGAAGGATGTTCCCTGGGCGGAGCGCCAGATGTGGGCGCCGGATGCGGCCTACAAAGATGGCAAGTATTACTTCTACTTTCCGGCCCGGCGCGCCAGCGGCCTCTTCCAGATTGGTGTTGCCGTGGGGGACCGTCCCGAAGGCCCCTTCACGCCCGAGCCTGAACCCATCGCGGGCAGCTATTCCATAGACCCGGCGGTATATGCTGATGACGATGGCCATTACTACATGTACTTCGGCGGTATCTGGGGCGGGCAGCTGCAAAAATACCGTAACAATACCTATGACGAGGTCAATGAGGAACCGGCGGATCATGAGCCTGCGCTGGGTCCGCGTGTCGCGCGCCTGACGAAAGATATGAAGTCTTTCGCGGAGCCGGCCCGTGAAATCCAGATCCTGGATGAACAGGGTAAACCCCTGCTGGCCGGTGATCACGACCGCCGTTATTTCGAGGGACCCTGGATGCACAAATACCAGGGGCGCTATTACCTCTCCTACTCCACGGGTGATACGCACTTCCTGTGTTATGCCACCAGTGACAACCCTTATGGCCCTTTCACCTACCAGGGCCGGATACTGACGCCGGTGGTAGGCTGGACGACGCACCATTCGATCTGTGAGTTTCAGAACAAGTGGTACCTGTTCTATCACGACTCGATTCTCTCCAAGGGCGTGACCCACCTGCGCTCAGTGAAAATGACCGAGCTGCACTACGACGATCAGGGCCGGATCATTACCATTCATCCCTATGGCAAATGAGTCTGCCGGAATGGGTCGATGGTCAAAAACGACCGCTAAAAAAGGCGCTTCCGAGCGCCTTTTTTAATGGCTCGCCAACAAGGATTCATCCAGGGCTCCAGTTTGCCCGCAGCCTGCCGATGTAAGTGTGTGAGGCGGTCGCCCGGCTGAGAAGAACCATGCCCGGACAATCGCAATCACAGGTGCGACGAAATCTTGTCAAATGGCGCAAAGGGAAGGAAAAATGATAAGGAGCGCCATTATGTCGGCGAATTCTGCCGTTTTTATTCTTTTTGTGAGTGATTTTTGCGTATCCATTGCATATTGATCTATCAAAAAGCATAAAAGCCCGTGCATGAAAAAAATTCTCTGATAATCTGCGCGACAATTTTTCTGCTCGCTTCCGCTGGTCTATCCTGTAAATCAGCTGCCTGTACATCGTTCGGCATTCAATACTGACTAACTGCTATTCGAGGCCAAGGTGAAGAACTTATCCCTGAAGTGGAAGATTTTATTGAGCGTGACTCTCACGTGCGTCGTCGCGGTTGTGGTTACCAGTGTGGTAACTGCGCGATCCGGTATTGCGACCACCGAGGAAACCATCATCAACGATACCCGCACCCTGGCACAGGTGCTTGGCGAGGCGAGTGTCGGCGCCATGACCTTTGATGACAACATGACCGTGGGGGCGTCCCTGAACGCGCTCAATGTCAGCCCGCGCATTCTCGGGGCGGTCATCTACAAGGGCAATCAACCCTTCGCCTGGTATGAAAAAGGGGCGACCAGCAAGCCGTTACCCGCGGAGTTGGCCGGTGGACCACGCAATGCCGAGGTTCAGCAGCAGGGCGGGATCGTGATGATCACCGAGCCGATCAACGCCGATGGCCAGCGTCTCGGCAGCATAACGCTGCGGGTGGATATGGCCGAGGTGGAGGCCATCGTGACCGAAACGATCATATATGCGTTTTGGGTGGTGCTGATCATCAGTGCCATTGCCGCATCCCTGGCCTACGCCGTCCAGCGGAGCATCGTCCGGCCCGTCAATAATGTGGTCACCGCCTTGCGCGATATTGCGGAAGGGGAGGGGGATCTGACCCGCCGCCTGCCCGTTGTGGGCACGGATGAGGTCTCGGAGCTTTCGCGCTGTTTCAACCAGTTTGTGGAACGCCTGCAAACGATCATCAGCAGCGTTGCGGAAACGGCGCAGGACGTGAATGCCAATGCCGCTACCTTGTCGAGATTGTCGCAGGACAATGAGCGTGCCATCCGCACCCAGCAGGCCGAGATCCAGCAGATTGTGGTAGCGGTGAAAGAGATGGCCAGTGTTGTCCAGGATGTGACCTACAGTGTCAGTGAAACAGCAGACAAGTCGCTCCAGGCCGATGGCGCTGCCAGTTCTGGCAAGACGCTGGTGGTCAATACCATGGAACAGATCAAGAGCCTGTCGGGCGATATCAAAACCGCTGCCGATGTGATCGACCGCTTGCAGAAAGAGACGCAGAGCATAGGCTCGGTGCTGGATGTCATTCGTGGCATTGCCGAGCAGACCAACCTGCTCGCGCTCAATGCGGCGATTGAAGCGGCACGCGCCGGTGAGCAAGGGCGCGGGTTCGCGGTGGTGGCTGACGAGGTGCGCACGCTGGCCTCCAAGACCCAGAGCTCCACGACCGAAATCCGCGAGATGATCGAGCGTTTGCAGGCGGGATCACAGGATGCGGTCGCCATGATGTCCGCGGGCACGCAACAGGCGAACAATGCGGTGGTGCAGGCCAGCGATGCCAGTTCCGCCATCGGCCATATCACGGATATCGTCAGTGTGATTCGTGACCGCACCAATCAGATCGCCGCGGCCTCCGAACAGCAGAGCGCGGCGACGCGCCAGATCGAAAATAACATTGACCAGATTTCGTCGGTGGCGACCAATACCGCCGAGAGTTCGAGTCGTATTACAGCCAATACCGTCAACCTGGCGGACATGGCGGCAAGGATGGCGGAGTTGGTTGGGCGTTTCCGTGTTTGACGCCGGTATTCAAGCCACTGCAGCAGGCTCGGCCGCTGTGAGTCGTACATTGTCATTGTGTTTGTGAGGAATCTCCTGATGAAGAAATCTGTATTGTTATTGACGTTTTGTTCCGCGTCGTTGTTTTCCGGCATGGCCGCCGCCTGCAGCAAACCTGACGCCAAGCCCGAGATTCCCGATGCGGAAACCGTCGTGACCGCCCAGATGGTCAAGGCCAACAACGAAATGAAAGCCTACATCAAAGCGATGGAAGACTATATTGCCTGCGCGCGCCTGTCCCGTGCCGAGGAACGCCGTGAAGTGGATGACCTCAAGAAAACGGCTGAAGAGTTCAATGCGGTGGTTCGCGCATTCAAGGCGCGCACAGCCAGCTGATCGATCCTGTTGCCCATGCTGAGTGTGCTGCGCTACGGGCAGCCTGTCAGCAGGCGTTTGCCCACCGGTGGCTTGTGTACTGGCTGGTCCCGCTCAAGTAGAATGCCCGGCTGAACCTCAAAAAGACAAGAGAATCGGCCATGGCATTTGTTCCCTCGATCACACAGACTTATTTTGGTGCCACACCCACCGGCGAAGTTGCCAGTCTTTTCAGCCTGCGTAATGGGGATACCGAAGTGCGTATCACCAATGTCGGCGGTATCATCACCCATCTTTTTACACCGGATGCCCGTGGGCAGCGGGAGGATATTGTTCTGGGGTTTGATGACCTCACTCCGTATCTGCAGGATTCTCCCTACTTCGGCGCGATTATTGGTCGGGTGGGCAATCGTGTGGCCGGCGGGCGCTTCGATCTGGATGGCAACACCTGGCAGCTGGATTGCAACGATGGCGATAACCATCTCCACGGTGGCGTGGTGGGATTCGACAAGGTCGCCTGGTCGCCGACCACGGCGGTGACCGATAACCTGGTGAGCCTCAAGCTGTTTTACCTCAGCCCCAACGGGGACCAGGGATATCCCGGCAATCTCCAAGTGATGGTGACCTACACATTGAATGATCACAACGAGTTGCAGATCGACTATCACGCAACGACTGATCAACCCACACCTGTCAACCTGACGCACCATTCCTATTTCAATCTGGCGGGCAGCGGCGAGGTGCTCGATCATCACATGATAGTGAATGCCGAGTCATTTACGCCGGTGGGTCCTGGCCTGATTCCCACGGGTGAGATACGTGACCTGGCAGGCACTGCATTCGATTTCCGCCAGGCCAAGGCCCTGGGCGCGGATATTGATGCGGATGACGAACAGCTGCGACTCGCCGGCGGCTATGACCATAATTATGTATTGTCCAAATCCGCTCCGGGTGAGCTGAGCCTGGCTGCCCAGGTTGAAGAGCCGGTGACGGGCCGGGTACTGGAGGTTTACACCACTGAGCCCGGCATACAGTTTTATTCAGGCAATTTTCTCGATGGCAGTTTGGCGGGGAAGGGCAGGGTCTATGGCCGCCGCCATGGCTTTTGTCTCGAGCCGCAGCATTTTCCCGATGCGCCCAATCAGCCCGGCTTTCCCTCAATTATTTTGCAGCCGGGTGATGAATACACCAGCCGCACGCTGTTTCGTTTTTTGACGCGGGAGAACTAGGCCTCCAGGTCCTCAGCTTGCCGATTCAATTCCCGCTCGACATAGCTGAGGGCCTCGTCGACCAGCAGCCTCATGAGATGGCGCGCCAGCTCCGGGTCGCGCGCCCTGATGGCGTCGTAGACCTGGGCGTGTTCCCGCACTATCGCCGCGTGGTCGCCCTTGATGGGCGTGGTGTAGCGGATGCTGACCCGCAGGGCGGTCTGGATGAAATCCCGCAGCCGGATGTAAAAACGGTTTTCGCTGGCATAAAGAATGCTGACGTGGAACGCGATGTCGGCTTCCAGCGCGGCTTCCGGGTCCCGGGCCGAATCGGCCATGCGCTCCAGCGCCCGGGCAATGTCGTCCAGGCGTTCAGGTGTGGCAAAGCGCGCGGCCAGGGTGGCGGCTTCCGGCTCTATGGCAATGCGCATTTGCAGGAATTCCTTGAGCAGCTTCATGCTGGGATTGCTTTCCAGCGACCAGCGCAGCAGGTCGGCATCGAAGATATTCCACTGCTCCTGGGACTGGAGGCGGATACCCTGTCGCGGTTTGCTGGTTATCAGTCCTTTTGCGGAGAGCATTTTGACGGCTTCGCGCACGGCGCTTCGGCTCACACCAAAGGTTCCACAAAGCTCGGCTTCGGTTGGCAGGCTTGCGCGTTTGTCGTAAACACCGCAGACAATCTCCCTGCCCAACTCCTGGGTCATGCGCTGGGATAGGTTCAGATGACGTTTGAGTAGAGGCATAAGTAGGGGCTCGCTGGGTCAAATGCCGCCGACTTCATACCAGCTATCAGCTGCATTCGCCTTGTTGTTATGGTTGCGCTAGCATAGCCACTTGAACCTGAGAAGACAATCAGCCCGCTGTGCGCTGGCTACCAGGATCATGAGACGCCGGGCAGAAAAGCCTTTTTTGTGGCCTGCCATCCGTGGCGGCCACCCTGCGGGCCGTCACTGGCGTGACGTCAAAAATTTCTCCCGGAAATTTTTGTTAACAGGTGTTTAATCCTCGGCCAAATCCCCTTAAGCTTGGCCACCTATGTTTGCCTGGTGTCAGGTAATCCAGCAGTGCGCGAGTAACCCTGTTCATGTGGACATACCCGGATATCAATCCCATTGCTTTTTCCCTTGGCCCCCTCGATGTGCATTGGTACGGCATCATGTACCTTCTGGCGTTTGCCTGTGCCTGGCTGCTGGCATTCCGGCGCGCTTCCCGCCCTGATTCACCGGTCACCAGGGCGCACATTGAAAATCTGATTACCTATGGGGCGTTCGGGGTGATCCTCGGCGGGCGTTTCGGGTATGTGATCTTTTACAATTTCGAATACTGGATGCGCGATCCACTCTGGCTTTTCCGCATCTGGGATGGCGGTATGTCCTTCCACGGAGGGCTGCTGGGTGTGCTTCTCGCGATGTGGATCTATGCGCATCGTATCCATGTTCCCTACGTGCGGCTGATGGATTTTGTCGCACCGCTGGTGCCCCTCGGGCTGGGATTCGGGCGCCTGGGCAACTTCATCGGGCAGGAACTCTGGGGACGGCCCACCGATTCCATCTGGGGCATGGTATTCCCCAAGGACCCCGAGCAGCTGGCACGCCATCCATCCCAGCTGTACCAGGCGGCCCTCGAGGGTGTGGTGATGTTTGCCATCCTCTATTGGTTTTCGCGCAAGCCCAGGCCCACGGGGGCGGTGAGCGGATTATTCCTGGTTCTTTACGCGCTCTTCAGGATTCTGGTGGAGTTCGTCCGGGAGCCGGATAGCCACCTGGGATTGATGATGGGGTGGATGTCACGCGGGCAACTGCTGTCCCTGCCGCTGCTTGCCCTGGGTGTTGGCCTGCTGGTTTACGCCTATTGGCCGGCGCCCCGCAAGGCTGTTCAGTAACGAGAGAGTTATATAAAAGACATATAGATGAAGCAATATCTGGATCTTATGCGTGATGTCGTCGAAAACGGCATTAACCGGGGTGATCGCACAGGCACGGGTACCCGGTCCGTCTTCGGCCGTCAGCTGCGCTTCGACCTGAGCCAGGGCTTCCCCCTGGTGACGACCAAGACGGTGCACCTCAAAAGCGTGATTGTCGAGCTGCTCTGGTTTCTGCAAGGGCGTACCGACGTAACCTGGCTGCAGGAGCGCGGATGCAGCATCTGGAATGAGTGGGCCACGGAATCCGGCGATCTGGGGCCGGTCTATGGCAAGCAGTGGCGGAGCTGGGCCTGCCCTGATGGCAGCACCATCGACCAGATCAGTCAGGTGATTGCCCAGATCAAGACAAAACCCTATTCCCGGCGGTTGATCGTCAGTGCCTGGAATCCCGCCGACCTGCCTGATGAATCCCTGAGTCCCCAGCAAAACGTGGAGCAGGGGCGCATGGCGCTGGCAGCCTGCCATACCCTGTTCCAGTTCTATGTCTCTGATGGCCGCTTGTCCTGTCAGTTGTATCAGCGCAGTGCCGATCTGTTCCTGGGAGTGCCCTTCAACATTGCCAGCTATGCCTTGTTGACCCATATGATTGCCCAGCAGTGCGATCTGGCGGTGGGCGATTTCGTGCATACCTTTGGCGACTGCCATCTGTACAACAACCATCTCACCGATGACATCGTGTTCGAGCAGTTGCGGCGCGAGCCGCGGCCCCTGCCGCGTCTGCTGATACCGCGACGCCCGGCGTCCATCTTTGATTACCAGCTGGACGATTTCGTGTTCGACGGTTATCAGCCTCATCCGCGCATCGCGGCGCCCATTGCCGTCTAGGTGATCCTATGGAACTGGCGTTGATCGTTGCCGCGGCACGCAACCGGGTCATTGGTTGTCAAAACCGTCTGCCCTGGCATCTGCCGCAGGATTTGCGCTATTTCAAGCGTGTGACCCTGGGTAAGCCGGTGATCATGGGGCGCAAGACTTTCGAGTCCATAGGGCGTCCCCTGCCCGGGAGGACCAATATCGTCGTGACGCGACAGGCCGCCTGGCAGGCCGAAGGTGTCCTCAAGGCATCTGGTCTGGTGGAGGCGCTGGAGATGGCCAGGAACCTCGAGGGGCCTGACGGGCTTCCGCCGCGGGAAGCCATGGTGATTGGTGGCGCTGAAATATACCGCGCCAGCCTGCCTCTGGCACAGCGGGTCTACCTTACCCGGGTGGATGCCGAGCCGGAGGGGGACGCGTTTTTTGACGGGCTGGATGAACGCCAGTGGGCGTTGGTCAGTTCCCAGCCGGGCGAGGCGGACGCACCCCTTGCGCATGCGTTTCTGGTTTACGAGCGATCCGCTCAATAAATGATCGCTAATAACCAATTATTCTTTAAGCAAGGACGAATTATGTGCCATTGACGGCGTTTTTTGTGGATGTGTTACCACTTTTCCAGGGTTGGATGTGTAGTTGTTACCTTGTTGATACGTTTTTACACGTGCGAAAAGGCTTTTGGACAAAACATTGAATGTGAGCAAACGCTCTTATTACAATGCGGCGTTCTTAGCTGCCTCACCACCGCTGGTGGATGCGCCTGGTGGCAGCTGACTGTCGCAAACTCACTTGATGAAGCACCCGAGTTGGGGGAAATATGAAAAATCAGCGATTGAAAGCCGTGGCTCTGTCCACTGTGCTTTCTGCCGGCGCGCTAATGGGTAGCGTTGTTCAGGCAGATCAAGCCCTGGAGTCTGTCCTCCAGGTTGGGAATGCCAAGACCACCTTGGCGCAAGAATCTCAAAAAAGAATCGACAGGCTGGCCCAGGAAACTGACGACCTGACTCAGCAGTTCAAGCACCAAAACAAGCTCATCTCTGACTTGCGCCTGTACAACAGCCAGATGGAACGGCAGATCGCTGCGCAACTGAAAGTGGTCGAGGATCTCGATCATTCCATCGAACAAGTGACTGTTATCGAGCGTCAAATCCAACCGCTGGTTGCCCGAATGCTGGATTCCCTGGAGCAGTTCATCCGTCTGGACAAGCCTTTCCGCCTGCAAGAGCGCCTCGATCGTGTGGAAATGCTGCGCCACAACCAGGAGCGCGCGGATATCTCTGTTTCCGAGAAATTCCGTCAGGTGCTCGAAGCCTACAAAATCGAATCCGATTACGGCCGCTTCGTGGATACCTATGAAGCCACCGTCAACGTCAATGGTCAGGAACGTCAGGTCAACATGCTGCAAATCGGCCGCATCTCCCTGATGTACCAAACCACGGATACCCAGCTCTCCGGCGCTTACGATCCTGTAGCCAAGGAATTCGTTGCGCTAGACAATTCTTACCGCAGTGCCATCCTCAAAGGCTTCCGTATTGCGCGTAATCTTGAATCACTGGATGTGCTCGCCGTTCCAGTCCAGGCTCCGGAGGCTGCAAGATGAAAATGAAGTTTGTTAAGAGCTGCGCGCTTATTGTTGCCGCAGGTGTTCTGTCCAGCGGCATGGCATTTGCCCAGCAAGGCGACAACCGCGCCCAGACGCTGGATCAACTGTTGGATATGGTGAGAAAGTCTCAGGTTGCCGAGACCGCTGAGCACCGTCAGCGCGAAGCCGAGTTTGCCCGCGACAGAGCAAATCAGGCCAATTTGCTGGCTCAAGCCCAGGCCAGCCGCCAGGCAGAAGAAGCCCGTTCGGATCGTCTGGAAAAAACCTTTGCTGATCAAGAGCTTATGGTTGCCCAAAAACGTGCTCAGCTGAATGAGCGCCTGGGTTCCATGAAAGAGCTCTTCGGTCACCTGACCTCAACTGCCGGTGACCTGCGGGTAACCACCGAAAACTCCCTCGTCAGTGCCCAATACCCCAATCGCGGTGACTTCCTCGAAGGCCTGATCGACAAAATGAACAGCAACACCCGTTTGCCGTCCATTGAAGAGATCGAGCGCCTCTGGTTCGAAGTTCAGCGTGAGCTGGTCGAGAGTGGCCGTGTCGTTAAATTCAGTGCCGAAGTCATCAAGCCCAACGGCGACAGAAATCAACAGGACGTCGTTCGTGTTGGTGTATGGAACCTGGTTTCCAACGGCAACTACCTGACGTACAACTCGCAAGCCAACGTTATCGAAGAGCTGCCGCTCCAGCCGGCTGGTTCCATTCGTTCAACCGCTTCCGCGCTCCAGAATGCTTCATCAGGCCTGGTTGCTTTTGCCGTGGACCCGACTGGCCCAACCGGCGGCTCTCTGTTGAAAGCCCTGATCAACAAGCCGAGCATCATGGATCAGTTCCACTCCGGTGGCACCGTGGGTTATGCAATCACCCTGGTTGGTGCATTCGGCTTCCTGCTGGGTCTGTGGCGCATCATCGCCCTGTCAACCATCAGCGCCAAGGTTAATGCTCAGCTCAAGTCTTCCAAGGCCAATACCAACAACCCGCTGGGTCGTGTATTGAAAGTGGCCGAAGAAAACCCGAACGTTGATAACGAAACCCTGGAGCTCAAGCTCGAGGAAGCCGTTTTGAAAGAGCGTCCCGCCATCGAGAGCGGCCTGCCCATCCTCAAGATCGTGGCGGCTGTTGCTCCGCTGATCGGTCTGCTGGGTACGGTTGTGGGTATGATCGCGACCTTCCAGGCAATCACCATGTTTGGTGCGGGCGATCCCAAGACAATGGCCGGTGGTATCTCCCTGGCATTGGTCACCACGGTGCAAGGTCTGCTGGTTGCCATTCCAACCCTGCTGATCCACACCTACGTCAATGGCCGCGCCAAGCGCATAGTCCACATCCTTGACGAACAATCCGCCGGTATTATTGCCGAAAACTCTGAGCGTAAGAGCAAGTAGGAGATAAGCGATGCAGGCATTGATGGGCGTATTTGAATCCGTTGGCGCCTTTATGGATCTGGGCGGTTTCATGATGACATGGATCGCCGTACTGGTATTCATCATGTGGACTCTGATCTTTGAGCGCGTCTGGTACTTCAAGGGCGCTCTCAAAACCGACGTGCAGGCTGCACTGGATGCCTGGGAGGCGCGCAAGGAGCGCAAATCCTGGGCCGCCTATCATATTCGCGAGGCCATCGTTTCGCGCATGTCGATGAAAATCAATCAGAACATGGACCTGATCGCGACCCTGATCGCGATTTGTCCCCTGATGGGTCTGCTGGGTACGGTTACCGGGATGATCGAGGTTTTCCAGGTGCTCTCTCAAGGGGGCGGGGGCGACGCGAAACAAATGGCTCGTGGCGTGTCTAAAGCTACGATACCGACCATGGCCGGTATGGTGGCGGCTCTCTCTGGCATATTTGCCAATATCTATCTGAACCGGATCGCAGAGCGTGAAAATCGCTTGTTTGATGACCACCTGACTGCGGATCACTAAGCTTCGGGCAGATATTGAATTTAACCGGCATTTAAGAGATTTCCCATGAGAAGAAGTAACGCAAAACCCGAAGAAGATGTTCAGGTCGTCGACCTGACACCTATGCTTGATGTGGTTTTTATCATGCTGATCTTTTTCATTGTCACAGCGACTTTTATCAAAGAAGCTGGCGTTGAGGTCAACCGGCCCGAAGCCAGCATGTGGGATGAGAAGAAAAGCGCCAGCATTTTGGTTGCCGTTAACAACAGCAACGAAATCTGGATCGATAAAAACAAGGTCGATGTCCGTGGTGTACGCTCTGCCATTGAGACTCTGCTGGCCGAAAATCCTAAAGGGAGCTTGGTGATTCAGGCGGATAGTGACTCCCAAGTCAATATGATCGTCGAAATCACGACTGCCGCTCGGGAAGCCGGTGTTGAAAATATTGCTGTCTCAACTCAGAAGAAATAGGCCGCTATGAACTTTGCAAGATTAGGTATATCCGGGGTATTTGGGGTAGTTACCACCTTTTGCCTGCTGTTTGTGATGTATTCCTTGGTCAACAACAATCTCAAGCCGCCAGAAGAGGCTGAGGAGACCAGGATTGCCGATATCCAAATGCCTAAGCAGGAAATCGAGGTGCGCTATGAGGATGCCAAGCCGGAAAAGCCGGAGGAGCCAGAAGCTCCTCCGCCAGATATCCCAGAGCCGGTTTTTGATAACCCCAATGCCAATCTTGACGGCCTGAATATGGAGGTACCGCGTTTCGAAGGGCAGATCAGCATGAATATCGGTACAGGTTTCTCCGGTGACGGTGAGTACCTGCCGATCGTCAAGGTGGCGCCGGAATACCCCAGCAACGCCGCATCGCGGGGTATCGAAGGTTTCTGTATGGTTGAGTTCACTGTGACCACCGCTGGCACCACGCGCGATGTGCGTGCCATCGAGTCGGAGTGCATCACCAAAGACGGCCGCCCGACCACTGTATTCAACCGGGCTTCCATTCGTGCCGCCGAGCGTTTCAAGTACCGTCCTAAAGTGATTGATGGCGAGCCCGTTGAGGTTCCAGGTGTGCGTAACCGCTTCGTATACGAGCTGGCGAAGTAAGGGGTAGTCAAGATGAAAGCGAAAGTGATAAGTGCAGTCCTGAAGGGCTCCTTTCAAAAAACCCTTTTGGCTGGTGTCCTGCTTGTGGTTTCTGTCGTGTCCGGCATGCTTGCCGACACGGTGGCGCCAGGCCAGACGCTGTTGACGGCTGGACAGGCCCATGCCCAGGTCAAGGCCGGCAACAAGACATTTGAAGCCCGCCGCTTGCCAGGTGTGAGTCAATCCTTTGCCAAAGACCTGAGTGAGGTTTCCGGGCTGCTCCAGCCTGAGGAAGGCTCCGGTCAGCAGCCCAATCCCGATCGCGCCCTGGAGGTGTTGAACCGTGTGGCTCGCGGAATTGATAAGCTCAATCCCTATGAGGTTGCCCAGCTGCATCAATTCTTTGCCTACACCTACTACACCAAGGAAGACTACCGGCGTGCGCGCGAAAGCTTTGAAAAGGTATTGGCCCAGAGCCCCAATATTCCCCTGCCCATGGAGGCCAGCACCCTGCTGACCCTCTCGCAGTTGTATGGCCAGGAGGAAAATTACCGGAAGTCATTGGATTTGCTGCTGAAGTGGACTGACTATGTCAGCGAAATCCGCCCGGATCAGCATTATCTGTTTGGCTCTTTGTACTATCAGCTGGGCGATGCAAGAAATGCCCAGTTGAATATCAACGAAGCGGTCAGGGCTCAGGAAGCGGCGGGGCGTGTTCCGTCTGAATCCTGGTACAGTTTCCAGCGCGGTATCTATCTGGAGCAGGAAGACTACCAAAGTGCTGTGCCGGTTATTTATAAGCTGATCCGTCATTATCCCAATGCCAGCCACTGGACACAGTTGGCACAGATTTTTGCGATACTGGGGCGTGATAAAGACAAAGTGGCCGCCTTGGAAACCGCTTATCTGATGGGCGGCGTGACCAATGAGCGTCAACTGGTGGTTCTGGCATCTTATTTCATTGAGGCGGAAGCGCCTTATAAGGCCGCCAAGTTGCTTGATAAGGCAATCAACAGAGACAAGACCGTCGAGCCGACAGCCAAGAACCTTGAGTTGCTGGCTAACTCATGGCGTGCTGCTCAAGAGTACTCCAAGTCGTTGGTTGAAATGGAGAAGGCTGCTCAGAAATCCGAAAACGGGAATCTGCTGCATACCCTGGCAAGTCTCTACAATGCGAATGACCGTTATAAAGATGCTATTCGTGTTGCCAGACAAGCCTTGAACAAGGGCGGTTTGAATCGTCCCGATCAGGTGTACATGATCATCGGCGCTGCCAACATCGAGCTTGGTGAGTTTGACGATGCTATCACTGCGTTCAAGGAGGCAGGAAAAGACTCCCGCAGCAAGCGTATAGCTGATCAGTGGGTGAACTTTGCCGAGCGTGAAAAAACCCGATTGGCGGCCCTGAGAAGCTGATAGTGCTTTTCAAGCAGAATACAAAAAGGCCAGCGTAAGCTGGCCTTTTTGTATTCTGGCGTTTATTCAACCGTGCAGTGACTCGTGGCCACTGCGCGATTTTTTTCGCATTAATCCAGCTTGCTCAAATCCCTCACAGCGCCTTTGTCGGCACTGGTGGCCAGCATGGCATAGGCCTTGAGTGAGGCGCTGACTTTACGTGGGCGAACTTCAGCGGGTTTCCAGGCTTTATTGCCCCTGGCCTCCATTTTCTCGCGTCTTGCTGCCAGTTCTTCATCGCTGAGCTTCACATTGATGCTGCGATTGGGAATGTCGATGTGAATGATATCGCCGGACTCAACCAGGCCAATGGTGCCGCCCGCGGCAGCTTCCGGTGAGACATGGCCAATCGAAAGTCCGGACGTGCCGCCGGAAAACCGGCCATCGGTCAACAGCGCACAGGCCTTGCCGAGCCCCTGGGATTTGAGGTAGCTGGTCGGGTAGAGCATTTCCTGCATGCCGGGTCCGCCCCGTGGCCCCTCGTAGCGGATCACGACGACGTTACCCGCTTTAACCTTGCCATCCAGAATATCCTTAACCGCTTGATCCTGGCTTTCGACAACATAAGCCGGACCTTCGAAAACCCAGATACTTTCATCGACGCCGGAGGTTTTTACCACGCAGCCGTCAAGCGCAATGTTGCCCCTGAGCACAGCGAGGCCACCTTCCTTCGAGTAGGCGTGCTCGACGGAGCGGATACAACCCTCTACGCGATCAGCGTCCAGCGTGGGCCAGCGGGTGGATTGGCTGAAGGCTACCTGGGTCGGGATACCGGCTGGCCCCGCACGATAAAAAGTTGCCACCGCCTCGGACGAGGTTGTCACTATGTCCCAGTTATCCAGGGCTTCCTGGAAGGTGTTGCTGTGGACCGTCGGTATCTGGTTGTGCAGCAGATTGCCGCGATTCAGTTCCGCCAGGATGCTCATGACGCCGCCCGCCCGGTGGACATCTTCCATATGGTATTTCTGCGTATTGGGAGCAACTTTGCAGAGCTGCGGCACCTTGCGGCTGAGGCGGTCGATATCCGTCATGGTAAAGGGGACTTCACCTTCCTGCGCGGCTGCCAGTAAATGGAGAATGGTGTTGGTCGAACCGCCCATGGCGATGTCCAGCGCCATGGCGTTTTCAAACGCCTCGAAGGTGGCGATGGAGCGCGGCAATACACTGGCATCGTCTTCTTCGTAGTATCGCTTGGTAATGTGGACGATGCGCCGGCCGGCTTCCAGGAAAAGCTGTTCCCGGTCCGCGTGGGTGGCCAGCAATGAACCGTTTCCGGGGAGGCTGAGGCCGAGGGCTTCGGTGAGGCAGTTCATGGAATTTGCGGTGAACATGCCGGAACAGGAGCCGCAGGTGGGGCAGGCGGAACGCTCATAGGCATCCACTTTTTCATCGCTGGCTGACCTGTCGGTGCCGATCACTATGGCGTCCACCAGATCGAGCTTGTGATCGGCCAGGCGGGTTTTGCCGGCTTCCATGGGGCCGCCGGATACAAAGATGGTCGGGATGTTCAGCCGCATGGCGGCCATGAGCATGCCGGGCGTGATCTTGTCGCAGTTGGAGATGCACACCAGCGCATCGGCGCAGTGGGCGTTGACCATGTATTCCACGGAATCGGCGATGATGTCGCGGCTGGGAAGGCTGTAGAGCATCCCGTCATGGCCCATGGCGATGCCATCATCCACAGCGATGGTGTTGAATTCTTTTGCGACGCCGCCAGCCCTTTCGATTTCTCTCGCCACCAGTTGCCCCAGGTCTTTCAGGTGAACGTGACCGGGCACAAATTGCGTAAAGGAATTGGCTACCGCGATGATCGGCTTCTGGAAATCCTCATCCTTCATGCCCGTGGCACGCCAGAGTGCGCGGGCACCGGCCATGTTGCGGCCGGCGGTGGTGGTTTTGGAGCGATAAACGGGCATGACCAACCTCGGTGCGAATCGGTGTTATGAGTGTGCGGGAAAGCGGGTAATTGTAACAGAAACTGCCTGTTGTCGTTGTGCCGCCGGGAGGGGTATGTGTTTTTCGGTGAATGGCGAAGAGTGCCTGAGCGTGGTTTGTATGCGTTGCTAGTTGTCGCCAGCTTTCCATATAACGGATTGATCGACCTGCGCCAGGTTTTTGCAACCGCACAGCACCATGGCCACTTCCAGCTCGGTGCGCAGAATATGCATCACATGAGCGACCCCGGTAGCGCCCGCCGCTGCGAGGCCCTGCATATAGGGGCGGCCGATCAACACTGCGGATGCGCCCAGCGCCAGCGCCTTGAGGACATCGCTGCCGCGCCGGATACCGCCGTCGAGCAGGAGCGGAACCCGCCCATCGATGGCACGCGCAATACCCGGCAGCGCATCGATGGTGGCGGGCAGGCTATCCAGGGTTCGTCCGCCGTGATTGGAAACGATGATGCCGTCGACCCGCTGCGCCACTGCCATCACAGCATCCTCTGCCGAGAGTATGCCTTTCACCAGTATCGGCAGGCGAGTCAGTGATTGCAGCCAGGCGATATCTTCCCAGGTGGGTGCGCCAGCCAGTAGCGGACTGCCAAAAATGGGGCTTTCCCCGGGGCGTGCGTGGTGGCCGGGTTCCTGGAGTCCGCGCAGGTTGACGGCGTCGATACCCGCGGGCAAGGCAAAACCGGCACGCTGCTCCCGGTTGCGGATGCCATTGATCGGTGCATCGAGCGTCACCACCAGTGCCTGGTAACCAGCCTGTTCGGCGCGTTGCACGAGTTCGCGGGTAAAGCCGCGGTCCCGTTGTATGTAGAGCTGGAACCACAGGGGCGTCTGGGCCGCTGCCGCTATGTCTTCCAGCGACGTGCTCGCCTGTGTGCTGACGATCATCCCGGCCTTGAGGGCGGAAGCGCCCAATACCGTGGCCAGTTCACCCTGCGGATGGGCGAGTTTGTGGTAGGCCACCGGGGCCAGGAAAACGGGGTATTCGAAAGTGTGACCAAAAAGGGTCAGCCGTGTATCTCCGCCCGCAAGGTCGCGCAGCACCCGACCTTGCAGTTGCAAACGTGCAAAAGCGGCAAGATTGTCCCTGAGCGTGGATTCGTCGGCACTGCCACCGCTCAACCATGCCCAGGCCTGGGGTGTCATGCGTTCCTGCGCGTAGGCTTCGTAATCCCGGACAGCGACTATGTCCGGAGGAATGGTCGTGAGCGGAGGGAGCGGTGCCGCTTCAGGGTGGCGGAAGGACATGGTATGTCAGGTCTCGGACCATTGGCGCAGGAGATTGTGATAGACACCGGTCAGCTGCGGGATGACCGGGTTGTCGGATTGATCGCGCGTCAGTTGCTGGATGGCGTTATCCAGTTGCAGCAGCAGGCTGCGTTGGCCATCGTCCCGTACCAGGCTTTGGATCCAGAAGAAAGCCGCCAGGCGGGTGCCGCGGGTGACCGGTGTGACCCGATGCAGGCTGGTGCCCGGATAGAGCACCAGATGGCCCGCGGGCAGCTTGATCTCATGGGTGCCGTAGGTGTCTTCGATGATGAGTTCGCCGCCGTCGTATTCCTCCGGATCGCTCAAGAATAAGGTCGCGGACAGGTCCGTGCGGATACGGTGCGACGTGCCCGGTACGCTGAGGATGGCACCATCGACATGATTGCCGTAATGGCCGCCGCCTTCATAGCGGTTGAACCGGGGAGGGAAGACCTTGAGGGGCAAAGCCGCCGCCATGAATACCGGGTTCTGCACCAGCGCGTCGAGCACGAGATTGCCGAGCTGTTGGGTACGAGGATCTTCCGGAGCCAGTTGCAGGTTCTGTTTGGCTTTTTGCGCGATGTGCCCGGCGGTGGTCTTGCCTTGAACCCAGGTAGCCGCGTCCAGCGCCTGGCGGCAGTGGTTGCGTTGTTCCGCGGTGAGCAGATCGGGAATCTTGTACAGCATCAGCAGGGCCTGTCGCGAGCGTTTTGGCTGGAGTGTAAACCCCGGGATTCATGGTTCACAAGAATTAAGATGCAAATAGAATTATTCTCTGGTTGCTATAGATAATGACAATGATTATCATCATCAACCATTTTTTAATTGATCTTTATCAATTTCAGGAGGAATTTCCATGAGCAAGCTGCGTTCTGCTGCGGGCACTCCCAAGACGAAACATAATCTCAAACCCCTTGTGGCAGCACTGATATGCGCCGGCTATGGCGTCTGCGCCCAGGCCCAGAGTGATACTTCGGAAAAGGCTAAGACCACGCGCAATACACCGGCGCTGGAGACGGTGGAAGTCAGGGGCGAGTTCGTCAATCGCGAGGCGTCATCCAGCAAGTTTACGGCACCGCTGCTGGATACTCCGCAGACGTTGCAGATCATTCCCAGCGAGGTTTTTGCCCAGCAGGGTGCGCAGAACCTGACAGATGTTCTGGGTAACACGCCAGGTATCAGCTTCAATGCCGGTGAGAATGGCTTCTCCACAGGCAACAGCAATTTCAGCCTGCGTGGCTTTGATACCAGCGGCAGCATCTTCATCGACGGTGCGCGGGATTCCGGCAGTTACAACCGCGACGTGTTCAACGTGGAGCAGGTCGAAGTTGCCAAGGGGCCGGCGGCAGACAATGGCCGTGGCAGCGCCGGTGGCTATGTCAATGTGTCCACCAAGACGCCAAAGCTGTCGAATTTCCGCGCGGCTTCAGTCACCTACGGGACGGATGAATACGATTCCGATGCCCGCCAGCGCGCCACGCTGGATGTCAATCAGCAGCTGAGCAGTGGTACCGCCGTTCGTTTGAATGTGCTGGTCGAAGACAGTGGTGTTGCCGGTCGCGAGCTGGCCAACAAGTCTTCTGTCGGTGTCGCGCCTTCGCTCGCCCTTGGCCTGGATTCTTCTACCCGCCTGATTTTTGCCTATCAGCATCTGGAGCAGGAGGAACGACCGGATTGGGGCGTACCGGCGGCCATGATCAAAGGCACTTTCCGTTATGACGCCACGGCAGCCCGCGCGGATCGCGACAACTATTACGGCCTGGCATCGGATTACGACGATGTAACCTCCGACTCCTTGCTGGTGCGTTTCGAGCATGATTTTTCCAGTGGTGTAAAACTGAGCAACCAGACGCGCTGGGGCAAAACCGATCGTGAATCGCGTTTCTCGTCGGTGATGGGTTATGTTCCCGAGTCTCAGGAAGTCAGTACCCAGGTGCAGATTTATGATCGTGAAGCCACCTCGATCACCAACCTGACCAATCTCAGCGCCGAGTTTGCAACAGGCTCAGTCCGCCATAATCTGGCGGCAGGCGTTGAGCTGTCCCGCGAAGAGTCCGAGGCTGGCCGTTATGGTACGACCAACCTGCCGGGGACCGATGTATTCAACCCTGATCCAAACCGCGCGCCAGCAGCGCCGCTGAATCCGACACAGGTCAACAAGGTCAAGGTCGATACCCAGGCGGTGTACGTGCACGACACCCTGACATTCAACGATTACTGGCAACTGACGGGTGGTTTGCGCGCTGAAAGCTATGAAGTGGAAATCAATAGCCTGACAGCCGCGGGTGCGCCTTCCGGTGCGCTCAACGGTTATGACAAGAGCGAAACCACGGTAGGCGGCAAGCTGGGCCTGGTCTACAAACCAAGCCAGAATGGCAGCATCTATGCCGCAGTGGGCCGCGCTACACTCCCGGCCGGTTCCTTCCTCTCCAACCCGGATATTTCGCGCACTGGCGGCAACGCCTTCCCTGGTTTTGTCGCGGGCGCCAAGGTGCAGGAATCGACCAACTACGAGCTGGGCACCAAATGGAATTTCTATGACGATCGCCTGATCGCGAGTGTGGCCTACTTCCATACCGAGAAAAGCAAGGTGGCGATCACCGGGCGTGATGAAGGTGAAACCTCGGACAGCCTGAAAGGCTACGGCAAACAGATCGTTGAAGGTTTTGAAGTGGGCATCTCTGGCCAGATCACTGAAAACTGGAATATTTTCGGTGGCTTTGTGCTGATGGATAGTGAGCGCGAGCACAGCGAGTACCTGGATGAAGTTCGCCGCCGCGCCAATCCGGGCGACTACGGTTCTGTGCTGCGCACCAGCGGTGACGAACTGGCCTTTACACCCAAGGAAAGTGCCAGCCTCTGGACCACTTATGAGTTTGCATTTGGCCTGACACTGGGTGGCGGCATCCGCCATGTGGGTGATTCCTGGGCGGGCCGTCCGGATGATGCCAGCCGTATCATTCCCAACGGCACCTTCGGTAAATTGCCAGGTTACACGGTTGCCAACCTGATGGCGTCATATCGCTTCAACGATCATATCGCGCTGCGGTTGAACGTTGATAACGTAACCGATGAAACCTATGCGACCTCGCTGAACTGGCCGGCCCAGCGCGCGTTGCTCGGCAGTCCGCGCGCTTACCTGTTGAGTGCGGATATCCAGTTCTGACGTTTGCCTTGCGCGATAACCCGCGTAATAAAAAGCCCCGGTATTATCCGGGGCTTTTTAGTTGTGGTCCGTACAGGCAGTTATGTATCCACAGCGGATCACTAAATGGATTTGATGAAAATCTTTGAGTTGCGCTGGTAGTTGTACAACTGCTGGCGCGCCACGGGCAGGTCGGCAAGGTTGCCGGGGGCAAAGCCCTGCTCGATGAACCAGTGCGCCGTTTGTGTCGTCAACAGGAACAGCCGGCGGATACCCTGGCGCAGGGCAAAGGTTTCCAGCTGTTGCAGCAGAGTCGCCGCCCGGCCACTTTTGCGGTAGTCGGGATGCGTGGCCACGCAGGCAAGTTCCGCCATGTCACCATAAGGGTAGAGCGCAGCGCAGGCGATGATGGTGCCATCCTTCTCCATGACATGAAAATTCTGGATCTCCGTCTCCAATACTTCCCGCGAACGCCGCACCAGGATGCCTTCGTTTTCCAGCGGCGTGATCAGCTCCAGAATGCCGCCGACATCATCGATGCTGGCGGTCCGCAACTGTTCGTACTGGCCTGAATACACCATGGTGCCCAGGCCATCCCGGGTGAAGAGCTCGGTCAGGAGTGCGCCATCGGTGGCGTAGCTGACGAGCTGGGCCCTGGGCACGCCTTGCAGGCAGCTCAAATAGCACGCGCTCAATGCCTGGCGCAGATCGGGATCGAGGCCGGCGCCCTGGTTTTCAAGGTAAAGCTTGCATTCCGGCAGCGACAACTGGCGCAGCAGCCGGCCCTCGGCATCCACTATCCCCTGGCCATCGACAAAGGCGAGCAGCTTGTCGGCCTTGATGGCGGTGGCCACATGGGTCGCCACTTCGCTGAAGCTCAGGTTGAAGACCTCGCCGGTTGGGGAATAGCCCAATGAGGACAACAGGGCGATGGCACCGGAGTCCAGCGCCGCTTGCAGCGGGCGGGTGTTGACCTTGCGTACCTTGCCCGTGTGTTGCAGGTCCACGCCATCCAGCACACCGTGGGGCATGGCGACGGCAAAGTTGCCGCTCAGTACCTGCATATGGGCACCGTGCATGGGGGAGTTGGGCAGCCCCGTGGACAGGGCGGCTTCCACCGTGATCCGCGCTTCGCCAATCGCCTGGATCACCAGGCCCAGGCTGGCTGAATCCGTGATCCGCAGGTTGCGATGGAATTCGCTGGTGACACCGGCCGTTGCCAGGCGCGCATCTATCTGTGGGCGAGCGCCATGAACCAGCACCAGGCGCACGCCAAGGCTGGAGAGCAGGGCAATGTCGTGGATGATATTGCTGAAATTGCTGTGGTTGAGTGCCTCGCCCGGCAGCATGAGCACAAAGGTTCTGCCCCGGTGTTTGTTGATGTAGGGCGAGGAGTGGCGAAACCACTTGACGTAATCCTGGGTATTGGCTGTCACGATGCGTCTCTTGCTGGTTGGCGATTCCCGGTTTGTCGGTTTGCTGGGCATTATTGGCCCGGCGGGCGGTTACAGACAATAGCGCTCGATAAGTCCCCGCAGGATCCTGATTCCCGGTTCCAGTTGATTCAGCGCGATGAATTCATCCGGCTGGTGGGCCTGGTCGATGGAGCCCGGACCCAGGACCAGCGTTTGGGCACCCAGTTGCTGCAGAAAAGGCGCCTCTGTGGCAAAGGCGACGCTTTCACTGGACTGGCCGGTAAGGGCTTCGCAGAGGCGCACCAGCTCGGATGTTTCCGCCTCGGCAAAGGCATCGACGCCTTCGAACAGGGAAGAAAACACCAGATCGGTGCCGCTGGCCTCCGCCAGGGGATTCAGGCGTTTGGCAATGGTGGAACGAAGTTCATCGTTGTCCATGCCTGGCAGGGTGCGCAGGTCGAAATGCAGTTCACATTCGGCACAGATGCGGTTGGCGCCATCGCCACCATGGATACATCCCAGGTTCAGGGTAGGCGTTTGCACCGCAAAACCGGGGTTGCGGTATTTGAGCTGTAGCTCATCGCGCAGGTTGAGCAATTCGCTCATGACCTTGTTCATGGTTTCCAATGCATTGCGGCCCAGTGCAGGGTTGGAGGAATGGCCGCTCTTACCCAGCACCCTGATCCGCTCCATCATGATGCCCTTGTGCATGCGCACCGGCTTGAGCTCGGTGGGTTCGCCGATGACGGCATAGCGTGGCTTGATACCCGGTATCCCCGCCTGTGCCAGGGCGCGGGCACCGTTCATGCTGCTTTCCTCATCGGCTGTCACCAGCACGATCAGCGGATGCCTGAACGTCTGCGCCAGGTAAGGGCGCACGGCTTCCAGCACCAGCGGGAAAAATCCCTTCATGTCCGTGGCGCCCAGGCCGTAGAGGCGCCCGGATTTTTCTGTCAGCTGGAAAGGGTCCGACTGCCAGCGGTCTTTGTCGTAGGGGACGGTATCGCTGTGGCCGGCCAACACCAACCCGCCTTCACCTTCACCCAGTATGGCGACCAGGTTGGCCTTGCCTGCCTGGGCCAGCGGCATGAATTGCGTGCGGAATCCCAGATCTTCCAACCAACTGGCCAGCAGCTCGAGTACCGCCAGGTTGGGCATATCCCATTCGGGCAGGGCACAGCTGACGGAGGGTATGGCTACCAACTGCTGCAACTGCTGACGGTAGCGGTTCAGGTCAAAAGTCATGGGCGGTGAGTGCGGTTCGGTCAATGGTGGCGATGAAAGCTATAGTCGCCCATCACCGGAGCAAGTGCAAACCGGCTGGTCAACAGGATTTTTTGCCATGATTATACAAAGCGTATATATTTCGTATATTTTGCGGAGGAAGTCATGGGCATTATCAAAATCACTGACGAATTACACAGCGATCTGCGCGAGGCCAGCCGGGCCATGGCGCGGTCCATCAACGCGCAGGCGGAGTATTGGATGCGTATCGGCATGCTGGCGGAGTTGCATCCCTCCCTGAATTACCAGCAGTTGACGCGCAAGCTGTTGAAAGCCGGTACGACACCGCTGCTGGAGCTGATTGATGAGCTCGATCAAGCTTAAAGGCCCGGAAGACCTGGCCAAAATGCGTCAGGCGGGCCAGTTGCTGGCCAAGGTCTTCGCCATGCTCGATGGTGTTGTGCGCGAGGGGATGACCACCCTGGAGATCAACCAGCGCGTCGAGGACTTCATCATCCGGGATTTGCACGCCCGTCCCGCCAGCAAGGGGCAGTATGGTTATCCCTATGTCCTCAACGCCTCGATCAATGAAGTGGTCTGCCATGGCATGCCCAAGGCCAGTGAAAAATTGCGCTCGGGTGGCATCGTCAACCTGGACATTACCCTGGAGAAAGACGGCTTTATCGCGGATTCCAGCAAGATGTACATGATCGGTGACGTGACCCCTCTGGCGCGACGCCTGGTGAAAACCACCTATGAAGCCATGTGGGCCGGGATCCGGCAGGTCAAACCGGGTGCCCGGCTGGGCGATATTGGCCACGCCATCCAGCGGCATGCCGAAGCCGCGGGCTACAGTGTGGTGCGGGAGTATTGCGGCCACGGCATCGGCCGTGAGATGCACGAAGAACCCCAGGTGCTGCACGTCGGCAAGGTGGGCACCGGGATGCTCTTGCAGGAGGGCATGGTGTTCACCATCGAACCGATGATCAACCAGGGTGATCATCGCGTGAAGACCCTGAAGGACGGCTGGACCGTGGTGACCCGCGATAAAAAATGGTCAGCCCAATGGGAGCATACGGTGGCGGTGACGGCGGGAGGCTATGAGGTGTTGACCCTGCGGGAGGAGGAAATCCATTCCTCCGCGGCATGAAGCAGGCCGGGCGTCCTTATCAGGAAAATATGCCTTTGAAAAAGAAGAAGAACAGGATGGACAGTCCGGCGCCCGCTGGTAGCGTGATGATCCAGGACATGATGATAGTGCTGACGACCCGCAGGTTGAGGGCACCGATACCCCGCGCCAATCCCACACCAAGCACCGCGCCCACCAGGGTGTGAGTGGTGGAAATGGGCATACCCGTACCCGAGGCGATGATCACCGTGGCAGCGGCAGCCATTTCGGCGGCAAAGCCGCGGCTGGGGGTCAGTTCAGTGATTTTTTTGCCAATGGTTTGAATCACTTTCCAGCCGTAGGTCGCCAGACCGATGACAATACCCAGCGCACCCAGCAATAGTACCCAGGAGGGAACGGGTGAGCTGGCACTGATCGTACCGCCTGACTTGACGACACCAATCACCGCCGCCATGGGGCCCACGGCGTTGGAGACGTCATTGGAGCCGTGGGCAAAGGCCATGGCGCAGGCGGTGAAGATCATCAGGATGGCGAACACCCGCTCCACGCTGGAAAAGCGGTTGCGGGCATCGGCCACCTTGTCCTGGGTCACGCGGCTGAGCAGGGCGACGCCCACCAGGGTGACGAGGGTTGCGATGGCGAGGGATGCCAGGACGCTCTGGCCGAAATTGAAGCTGATACCGGAGTCCTTGAACACATGGGACAACCCCTTGAGCAGGGTGACCATCGCGATCAGGAAACCCACGGCAAACATATAGGCGGGTATATAGCGTTTGGCATTGGTGAAAGGATCGTCGGTATCCAGTATGAAATGCTGCACCGAGCGGAATATCCAGAAGGCGATGCAGCCCGCCACGAGGGGGGAGATTACCCAACTGGACACGATGGTGGTAACCGAGCTCCAGGCCACCGCATCGGTGGAGATACCGACGGCGGCAAAGCCGATGATACCGCCCACGATGGAGTGGGTGGTGGAGACGGGCAGTCCCAGGATGCTGGCGATCAACAGCCATATGCCTGCGCCCAATAGCGTGGATAGCATCCCGAACACCAGCAGGTCGGGCACCTCGGCCATGATGGTGGGGTTGACGATGCCGCTGCGGATGGTCGCGGTGACGGCGCCGCCGGCGAAATAAGCTCCCATGAATTCGAAGACCATGGCAATGCAGATGGCCTGCTTCATGGTCAGGGCGCGGGAACCCACGGAGGTTCCCATGGCATTGGCGACGTCATTGGCGCCTATGCCCCAGGCCATGAACACGCCGAAGACGCAGGCCAGAATCAGAAAAATGTGGCCGTATTCTGCAATCACGGTCATGACGTTTTCCTCGGGTGGTTATTATGTTTAGCGTGCGAGCAGCAACTGTAGGCGTCCGCCCACGTCGTGGGCGCGGTTGGCGAGGTCACCGATCCAGTCGATGACGCTGTAGAGGAACATCACGTCCACCGGCGGCAGACTGGTTTCCAGTTTGAAGAGGGCTGCGCGGATATTGACTTCCAGTACATCGGCTTCCTGTTCCAGGCGGTCCAGCTCGAGAATCATGTTTTCCACCACGGCCAGTTCGCGGCCGCTGAAGCCGGTTTCCAGGAGTTCATCCAGCTCGTTGATGGCGGTCAATGCCTGTTCGGCGGTGCGAACCCCCGCCTGGACGAACTCCAGCGTCTGCTGCTGCATGCTGGGAGGGATGGTCATTTTGCGGCCGAGCATGATGCCGGCAATGTCCTTGGCCCGGTTGGGAATGCGGTCCTGCATGGTGAGCAGTTCGAGGAGGTCGGTACGGGGGACTGGGAGGAAGAGGCTTTTGGGCAGGTGGAGCCGCAGTTGTTTCTTGATGTCATCGGCTTTGTTTTCCAACTCGGTGATGTGTACCTGGAGCCGGGTGGCGGTCTCCCAGTCATCGGCGATGACTGCCTCGAAGAAGGGTACCAACTCAGCCGTTGCCTGCACGGCGACGGCCATGTGCTCCTGGATCGGCTTGATGGGCGAGCGTCCGAAGAGGCTGGAAAACGGGTTGGCGAGTGGCATGGGTATATCTCCCCTGTATTAAACGCCGGTGGCCCGGTAAACCTGGGCCAGCGAAAAAGTGGGGGCAGTATAGAAACTTCATCTGGCGAGGTCACGCGGGTTTTTTACATTTTTATGACAATGGGGCCATGAAAGTTGTGCCCGGGTCCGCCAGAACGGGCGCAGCCGGTGTTCCACCGGGGGAAGACGGGCTACAATCAGGGGCAGACTTCACCGGTCCCACGGCCGGCAAGCAACAGGGGGAACTCACCAATAATGACCCAGGCAGCAAATCCCAAGCCCAATCCGACCCCCGAATTTGACGGTGTGCTGGATCTCCGCCGGCTGGTGACCACCCTGGTCAGTGACGGTCGCATGAAGCAGGAAGATGCCAATCTCCTGCTCGGCGCCATCCGTAACCGCGAGCAGGCCCTCATGCATCCCCTGGCCTATATCGCGAGCCAGAATCTCGAGGATCTCACGCGGCCCGGCAAGACACTCAACGGCGATGTGCTGACGGATTGGCTGGCCCAGAAGGCCGCGCTGCCGGTATTCCATATCGATCCGCTCAAGATCGATGTGCCCCAGGTGACGGAAGTCATGTCATTCGCCTTTGCCAAACGGCATGGCATTCTCTGCGTCCAGGTCACCGCTGATCATCTCATCGTCGCCTGCACCCAGCCGTTCGTCACCGGTTGGGAGCCGCAACTGGAACACGTGGCGCGCAAGCCGGTGCGCCGCGTGTTTGCCAATCCCGCCGACATAGAGCGCCACATCGTGGAGTTCTACACCCTGGCGCGCTCCGTGAGCCGCGCCAGCGGCGGCCCCATGGCCTCGGCGGTAACTAACTTCGAGCAACTGGTCGAATTGGGGCAGGCCAGCGACCCGGACGCCAACGACCAGCATATCGTCAAGATCGTGGACTGGCTGCTGCAATACGCTTACGACCAGCGGGCCAGCGATATCCATATCGAGCCGCGCCGCGAGGTGGGCCGCATCCGTTTCCGCATCGACGGTGTGCTGCACAACGTCTATGAGCTGCCGGCCAATGTCTGCATGGCGGTGACCAGCCGTTTCAAGGTCCTGTCGCGCATGAACATCGCCGAAAAACGCAAACCCCAGGATGGCCGCATCAAGACCCGCCGCAGCGATGACAGTGAAGTGGAGTTGCGGATGTCCACCCTGCCCACCGCCTTTGGCGAAAAGCTGGTGATGCGGATTTTTGATCCGGATGTGCTGCTGCGCAGCTTCGCGGACCTGGGGTTGGTGGGCGAGGACTTCAACCGCTGGCGCTCCATGCTGGACCGGCCCAACGGTATCGTGCTGGTGACCGGTCCCACCGGATCGGGTAAAACCACCACCCTCTACTCCTCCCTGCGCCAGATCGCCACGCCGGAAGTGAACGTCAGCACCATCGAAGACCCCATCGAAATGGTGGAGGAGTCATTCAACCAGACCCAGGTACACCACAAGATCGGACTGGATTTTGCCGCGGGCATCCGCAGCCTGATGCGCCAGGACCCGGACATCATCATGGTGGGCGAGATCCGCGACCTGGAAACCGCGCAAATGGCGGTACAGGCGGCACTGACCGGTCACCTGGTGTTATCCACGGTGCATACCAACGATGCGCCTTCCACGGTGGCGCGTTTGCTGGACCTGGGTATTCCTTCCTATTTGATCAATGCAACACTTCTCGGTGTCATGGCTCAACGCCTTGTGCGTACCCTCTGCCCCCATTGCAAGGAAGAGGCGCAAATCAGCGCGGATGATTGGCAGCAGCTGGTGGCGCCCTGGAAGGTGGCTGTACCTGCGAAAATCTATCGCCCGGTGGGTTGTCTTGAATGTCGCAATACCGGTTACCTGGGGCGTCATGGCTTGTATGAAATCCTGCTCTTGTCAGACTCGGTGAAAGAAAGAATCACCGGCAGTTGCAATCTGCAGGAGCTACGGCGCCAAGCAATGAAAGAAGGTATGCGCACTTTGCGTTTGTCCGGTGCCCAAAAAGTCGCGGCGGGCCTTACCACGGTTGAGGAGGTGATGCGAGTGGCGCCACCGCCGGATAAGTCTTCCTGATCTCAAGGCAGCTACGCGTGATAGCGCACCGATGAGGTTCAGCGAAGCTGCTAATGTCTCTGCGTAAGTCTCCTATTCCTGGACCGCGATACCGCGGACTGCCAATTGACGCAGAGGTCACTATGAAAAAGCTCAGCAATTATCTCCCCTTGTCGGAACGGATTAAAGCCGACGCCAGTCAGTCGACTACACCCAGTCCTTTGCCTGGTACTGCGAAAAAGGAGTTCAGAGCACTTCAGGCCGAAGAAGCCACTATTGCCGAACAACAGGAGGAACCGGACCCCGCAGCGAAAAAAAATATTCCATAAACATGTCGGGTTTCCTTGTTCAATTCTTTTCCTTGATGCTGAGCTTGTCGTCGATTGTCGATACGCCGTCAATACTGCGTGTCACCTTGAGGGTTTGCTCATGCTGGCTTTGATTGTCAACATCACCGCTCAGGCTTACTTCCCTGTTTTTTACTATGACGGTGATGTTTGCCGTGCGGAGTGATTGGTCGTTGGTTAATGCTGTTTTAACTTTGGCTGCCAGCTCTGTGTCGCTTGCATTCGTGCTGATGCTGGTATTGGCAGTGCTGACTACTTGTGATTTCGGTACGTTGGTGCTCTCGACATTTTTTCTGTCGCAGCCGACAACGCCCAGGGCGAACAGGCTGGCTATTGCCGTGCTTAGAACGTGTCGGCCGGTGAATATTTTCATGGGCATGATCTCCGATGGTAAGCACTTCGGGCGAAGTGCATTGGTTACTCTAGCATTTGTCTCTTGTGCTTTCTGTTCGCTGGCGTACTCAGGGGTAGTCAGTGAAAGCATTTAATTGTGGGTAGTTGTATATAAATATCTGAATAGCCTGTAGTCTTGCAGGATGCCAAGCGTGTCCCCCATCAGAGGTCGTCATCATGAGTAAAGGTCTTGATTCAAGAAAAGAGGGTAAGAAGTCGCCCTTGAAGACAGCAAAGGAAAAACAGCAGGCAAAGAAGGCAAAAAAGGAAAAGGCGTCGCGCAGTGAGTTTGGCGATGACTTTTTCAAGCGGAATGCATGATTTATTCTGCGGCCCTGTTGGACTGAAGGCAGGGCAGTTCAAGATTCGGGTTGCCCGACCTGACTGCCCTCATCGTTTGAGCGTCACTTGACGCGAATATCATTTTTTACAGATTTTACTCCGCCGACTTTGCGGGCAACCTCGGTTGCCTTGGCAACAGCAGACTGATCCGTCACAAAACCGCTCAACTGAACCACGCCCTTGAAGGTTTCCACGTTGATTTCCAGAACCTTCAAATCCGGATCCTTGAATATTGCGGTCTTGACCCTGGTAGTGATGACGCTGTCGTCGATGTATTCGCCAGTGCTTGCCTGCTTGCTGGTTGAGGCGCATCCCAGCGCCGTTATCAGCAAAACCATGCCCAGCAGGCTGGTCAGAAAATGGCTGGGGTTTTTCATGAGTGTTCTCCGAAGGGTATTAAGCCAGAGTGGCTTGGATACTTTTACTCGGGTGGCCAGGTTATATCGGTACGCTAGCGCACCCAGGCAGCGACTTTACCGCACCGGACAAAGTCGCTGCCTGGGTTGTCTTCCGGCACTGTCCGCGCTCGGATGACGAGTGGGTGAGGGCGGCAGCACGGGCTGGCGGTCGTTCCCATCTCTTGAAAAAGCGTTGAACATGCTATCTCTTGATCGCCATCCCCGAGGTTCACCGACAGAACTGCTGAACAGGGAGCGAGATTTTTATGCTGAATCTTTCCGGTATTCTCGCTATGTTCATTTTTTGTGCTCAATATATCATATTAATACCAATTAAGTGATATTATGGCCGGGCCAGGTATTCCGCAGGTGCCTGGTTGATGAGAGAACCCATGAACATAACAATAAAGGTGAACACCCATGAAACTGTCTTATCGACTGGCGCTCGCCAGTGTATTACTCAGCTTGTCGTCGTTTTCCCAGAGCGACGCCCTGGTCAAAGGGGCGGATATCAGCTGGCTGTCGGAAATGGAAGCCTCGGGCTATCGGTTCTATAACGATGCCGGGGTTGAACAGGATCTGCACCTGACCCTGAAGGAGCATGGTATGGAAGCCGTGCGTTTGCGGGTGTGGGTCAATCCACCGGGCGGCTACTACAACAGCATGGCCGATGTGATTGCCAAGGCGCAGCGCGCCAGGGCTGCCGGTATGAAGGTCATGATCGACTTCCACTACAGCGACCACTGGGCCGACCCCGGCCAGCAAACCAAACCCTCGGCCTGGGCCGGATACAGCTTCCAGCAGCTGATGGATGCCGTGTGGAACCACACGCGCTCCAGCCTGATTGCCTTGCGCGATGCCGGCGTCACGCCGCACTGGGTACAGGTGGGCAACGAAACCAACAACGGCATGCTGTGGGAGGATGGCCGCGCATCGGCCAATATGCGCAACTACGCCTGGCTGACCAACACCGGCTACAACGCGGTCAAGGATGTGTTCCCCAATGCCCAGGTCATCGTGCACCTGGCGAACTGCCACGATAACAGCAACTTCCGCTGGATTTTTGATGGCCTGTGGGCCAACAGCGGCAAGTTCGACATCATCGGTGCCTCCGCCTACCCGCTCCACGCCAGCGGTCACACCTGGCAGTCGGCCAACAATGCCTGCCTGAGCAACCTCAATGACATGGTGACCCGCTATGGCGCACCGGTGATGGTGACGGAAGTGGGCGTGCCCTGGGATCACGCCCAGGCAAAAACCATCGTCGCCGATGTGATCGCCAAGGTGCGTGCCGTGCGCGATGGCAAGGGTATCGGCGTGTTTTACTGGGAACCGCAGGCCTACAACAGCTGGCAGGGATATACCCTGGGTGCCTTCAATTCTGCGGGCAGGCCAACAGCCACGCTGGATGCGTTTTTAGAGGCAAGCACGCCGGTGCGTTTGCAATCGCGCCGCAGCAGTAAATGTATCGATGTGCCCGGTTCCAGCTCATCATCTGGTGCGGGCCTGGTGCAGTACAGCTGCCACAACAATAACAACCAGAAATGGTCGTTTGAGGATATGGAAGGCGATTATGTGCGTTTGCGCGTTGTGCACAGTGGCCAGTGCATGGACCTGGCCAGCCAGAGTACGGCCAATAATGTGCGCATCGTCCAGGCCACCTGCAATGCTAACAACAGCCAGCAGTGGTTGCGGGAATCCATGGGCAGCGGTTACTACCGCTTGAAGAATCGCCACAGTGGCCGCTGCGCCGATGTCAACGGTAACAGTACGGCGGATAACGCACATATCATCCAGTACAACTGTGGTTCGGGTGCCAACCAGCAGTGGTTGAATTTCTAAGCATTTGCTTGTTGTGACCGATAAAAAATGCCCGCGCCCTGAACAGGCGCGGGCATTTTGTTAGGTGAGATTTTTAGACGGGTTTTGCCGCGATGACTCAGGGCGCTTTGAATCCCTTGAGTATCCAGTGATCGGTCAACTCTGGTCCGCCACCGCGATTGCCGCTGCCGGATACGATGTGCAAATCATCGCCCACCAAAATCGCCTGGGTGCCGTGGCGGCCCACGGGGAGGGGCGGCAGGGTGTGCCACGTGCCTTGCGCGGGATCGAACATTTCCACTTCATTGTGTGCCGGCACCTGTGTGCCGCTCTCACCGCCAATGACCAGTAATTTTCCGTCGACGGCGAGGGTTGCCGCGCCGGCCCTGAGGGTGGGAAGCGGTGCTTCCAGCGTGCTCCAGCGGCCGCTGGCGATGTCGTAAACATCCATGGGCGCGAGCGTCAGTGTCAGGGCATTGCCGGTGTCATGCGCGGTGGTCCTGCCGGCGGCCGCATAAACTCTCCCGTCGATAACCGCCGCATGGAAATGGTCGCGCGCATGGGGTGCGTCTGGCAGGGATGTCCAGCGACCGGTGGCCGGGTCCAAGACATCCAGCCAGGGCACATAGCCGCTCATGTGACCGCGGGTATTGCCGCCCACGACGTAAATCAAGCCATTGTGCAGCACAACGCCGCTGGCACCGCGCCGGCGGTTTTCAGGAATTTCGGGGCCTGTGTCCCAGCGATCGGTGGCCGGGTCATAGATCAGCACATTGGCCAGGGGTGTTTCTTCCGGAAAGCCGCCGGTCAAGGCACCCAGGATGAAGAGTTTGCCCTCGTAGGTAATCGCCTGCATATGGTGGATTTCGAGCGGCGGTGTGGCACCCTTGCGCCATGTGCCGGTGTGCGTATCAAAAATTTCCAGGGGGCGGTCGCCGCGTCCGCCCAGCAGGTATAGCTGGTGTCCAATCGCGCCCAGAGCATTTTCATGGCGTGCGGTTGGCAGGGGTTGGCTGATGATTTCCTGCCAGCTGAGTGGGGTGGAGGCAGTGTTATCTGTCGAACTTTTTGTGCAGGCAACAGCGCTGATCAGCATCAGGCTGGCCGCCAGTTTTTTGGCCAGGTGCGAGGTTCGGGACGGAATAGGGTTGCTCATGATGGTCTCCTCTGTAGCATCCGTGTGGATGAGCACTATTGATCGTTGCGATGGCAAGCGAGGAGTGTAACGGCAGTTTGGCCGGCTGTTCCGCCCAAAATAATAAAGATGTGAAAAGAGCGCGGGTATCGGGCCTGTGTGACAGACGCCGCCGAGTGTTGCTCACCCGGAGGCGCCGTCGCAGGTTTACTAATTGTGTGAGCCTACCTCCAGCGAGCTGCCTGCCAGGTTTTCGGCGGTGGCAGCAATACGCACACCTTGCAGATTTGTACCGATTTCAACGAGGGCCGTCGCCACACCCGCCTCGGTGTCGATGACTGTCGGGCTGATCAAAGTCGCATCGCCCTCCACGGCAAACCGGACAGGCACCTGGTTGTCGTAGGTGGGATTGCCCTGGGCATCCAACAGTTGCGCATGGACCAGGATGACATCTTTTGTGCCGGGTTGTGGCGCCTTGCCCTGGGTGTCCAGGGTTAATGCCAGCTGTGTTGTCTGACCGGGGGTGGCGACTTTGTGTGTGGCAACAAGCTTGCCCTGGATATATGCCCGTGCCTCCAGTTCACCGGCCACAAATTTTTGTAGCCTAAAGGTGAAGGGGGGGGGCGCCAGATGGTTTGTGTTGGCATTGTTGTCCGGTGTTTGTTTGCCCAAGCTGGTGCCATTCAACAACAGCTCGACGGTATCCGCATTACTGAATACGCGCACATCCAGCGCTGAATCTGCCTGCCACCGGCTGGCGATATGCACCATGGGGCCGGAGGCATAGCGATCGGAAACCTGGGTGGGCGAACGCTGGCTTTGGAAAAAGTAATAGCTGTATTTGGGACGGCGGTGAATGCTCATTACGCCGGACGCCTCCAGGTCATCGGCATAGCCCCGGTTGTAATCGAACATGACCCAGTAACCGTCGGCAAACGCGGGTGTGGTGAAGTTATCGTTGTGGGCCTCCTGTACATTGGTGGCTTGTTGCAACAGGCGTTTTTCACCATCCCCCAGCAATTGGCGGCTGTTGCGTTCGGCTTCCATCAGGTCGCCCCAGGCATCCTGATTCAGGCCCGCGTTCATGGCGTAGTATTCCCAATCGCCGTATTCGGACACGATATAGGGTTTGTCCGGTGTCTTGTAATGCTCCAGGCGATGCTGGCGGGCTTGCAGGTAAATGTTGTAACCGTATTCCTGCCAGCCTGCTGAATAAGTGTGGTTGCCGGGATATTCTTCGCGCACGATGTTCAGCAGCGAATCAATAAAGGGTTCACTCATCCAGGATTCGTTCAGCGAACATTCCCAGGCCAGCACAGAAGCATGGTTGCGGTCGCGGCGGATCAGGTCGCGGCAGGTTTGCTGTACCTGTGCCTGGAAGGAGGGATCTTCTGAAAAATATTGCCAGCCGAGTATGGCATCGATCAGCACCAGCCCCAGTTCATCGGCCGCCGCCATAAAGGCACGGGAATGCGGGTAGTGCGATAGGCGTACATAATCAAACCCGGCGGATTTGATGCGCACCGCATCGCGGTAATCGGCTGCCGCCGAGGTGGCATAACCCACGTAGGGATATTCCTGGTGGCGATTGACACCGCGCAGGAAGGTTTTTTTGCCATTGATCAACAGGCTACCATCGGCGGTAAACGCAAATTCGCGGATGCCGATGCGTGTGTGTTGTTTATCCACCTGTTGTGAACCGTCATACACTTGTGTCACCAGCGTGTAGAGGTGCGGTGTATCCGGTGACCAGAGGCGCGGGTTTTTTACCGTGAGTTGTTGCGTGTGTTCCTGGTCCGTGTGTTGGTTGATCGTGAGTGAATCACTGGTGTGTTGCGCAACCAATTGGTTGTCCTGCATCAGCGATTGCTTGATCGTGAAGTGTTTGGCCGTTTCACCCGCGTTGTACACATGGGTTTTGATGGCGACACGGGCCTGCTCCGGTGACACCTGCGGGTAGGTGACAAAAATACCCCCGCTGGCGGTCTTGCCGGCAGCCACAGCGTCGGTGATGTAGAGTGTATTTTTGGTCACCAGGTAGACATCGCGATAGATGCCGCCATAAGTATTAAAGTCCAGCGTCGCCAGCGGCTTGGGCCCGGTGATGGGGTTATCGCGGTTGTCCAGCCGCACCAGCAACTCGTTATGGTCGAGTTGCAGCTTGCCGGTCAGCTCCACCACAAACGGCAGGTAACCGCCCAGATGTGTTACCAGCTTTTCGCCGTTCAGCCACACCTCGGCCTGGTTCATGGCCGCTTCAAATCGCAACCAGACGGGCTTGCTGTCGTCGATGCTATTCGCGGGAATGGTTTTGCGGTACCAGGCATCGCCCTGGAATTGGTCGTTCACAATCAGCGGTTCAACCTTGGGCGTGTGGGGCAGCGTGACCGTTTGCCAGTCCGTGTGTGCCCGGGCTTGCGCGAGGGTTAAGGGGCTGTCGCTGCGAAAAAATTCCCATCCCTGGTTATAAATGACCTCACGGGCATGGTGGGTGTGCGTATCCTGGCTGGCGGATTCGCGGGGTGTGGGTGAACAGGCGATGAGCAGTCCACTGAGTAGCGTCAATAGTAAACGGCGCACTAAAAATGTTGGCATGGTGTTATCGCTCTTGAAGGCAGATAGTCAACGGGATGACATACATGGAAAAAACGGCAGTCGTGTGCCGACTGCCGTGAGCGGAGAGCATTTAAAAAATGCCGTAGTCTTTCAGGGGTTTTTGACACATTTTCCAAAAAGCATTTCGCAGCAGCCCCGTTACAGTTTCCAACTGAATCCCAGCATGTAACGGCGACCAAACTCTTCGTACTTGTTGATGTGACTGGGGTTGTTGGATTCCAACCCGGACACGCGGTAAGGCTCGTTGGTCAGGTTCTGTACCTGGAAGTAGAGTTTGTAATGCTCATTCAGCTCATAGGACAGACTCAGGTCCAGGTAGCCTTCGCTTTCGTTGATGCCTTCCTCACCCTGCACCGCGTTGATATCGCGCTGGAAATCGCTGCGGTAGCTGTAGGACGCCCGCGCCTCAAAACCTTCGAGGTAATACCACAGCGTCACACTGGCCACGTGCTTGGACAAACCGGTGAGTGCGGAACGCGTGGAGTACAGGGGTACAAACTGCCGGACATTGGATTCGGTATAGGCGTAGTTGGCGTAGATACCCAGGCCATTGAAGGGGGCAGGCAGGGAATGGAACGCCTGCTGGTACAGGGCCTCGTAACCGCGGATATAACCACCTTCGCCATTGATGGGGCGCGACACGGTATAGCTGGTGCCGTTGTAGACAATCTGTTCCGCATCGGCGGCGCGGGCGATATAGGTGTCCAGATCCTTGTAGTACACGGTGGCGGAAACCGATGACGCCTCAGCGAAATACCATTCGTAACCCAGGTCTACCTGTGTGGCGCGGAAGGGGTCCAGCTTGGGATTGCCCGATGAGGATTCGCCGGGGTTGGCACCCCAGAGGTCGTCGTTCAAATTCAGGCTCGGACTCATCAAATCCACAGGAGCACGCGCAATGGTTTTTGCCACACCAAAACGGATTTGCTGATCATCGGTCAGCCCCAGTGTCATGTTGAGGCTGGGCAGTACCTCGTCGTAGCCATGCTTGATGGCGATGGGGTAAACATCGCTGACCGGCTCCCACACGTCCGGCGAAGTTTCCACCCAGACATCAGGCCCTTGCTGGTGGCCGCTGGATTCGGTATCGGTTTGCACCGCGCGCACGCCGATATTACCGGTCAATGGCAGTGAGAAAATCTCGGTCGCAAAATCCAGTTGCACATATTGCGCGGTGATATCTTCGGTCACTGCCCAGCTGGCCAGCAGATCATCGGCATCGCCCACATCCGGGTTGGCCAGACCGCCAAAGTAGTAATCGATAACGGCATTGCGATCCAGGGCCAGGTAATCGGGCAGGTCGCGCCAATAGCTGCTGCTTTTGGCATCCAGGATAAACTGCTCGGGAATTTGCACCCCGGAATTTTGGGTGACGTATTGGAACCAGTTTTGTGCGGCCAGGGATTTTTCGCGCTGCGATGCCGAAACACCAAAGCGGATGGCGGTGATGATGCCGGCATCCAACTCGCGGGTGACATCGAGTTTGATCGCCGAGATTTCATCACTGCCGTCCGCCTGAGGGCGGACCTCGATTTCACTCACACTGTTTTGTGCCGGGTCGGTCAGGTCGGCGGTGTGCACATCCAGCCACATGCGCTTGTCGCCGGTTGCGCCGAAGGTGGCATAACCGGGATTGCTGTGTGCGGTGCGCACACTGGCCCAACGGCGTTCACGCTCAGTTTTGGAATAGGACAGGTCTGCCGCAACCGTCCAGGCGTCCTGTTGCCAGGTCACCTGCAAGCCGTGGCTGATCAGGCTGTCGTCCTGGGAAAATTCTTCATTCAGGTTGCGCAGGGAGCTCAGCGGCACTGTGCCGGACAATAAATCCAGTGCACCTTCATTCAGGTCGTCGTTGGTGTATAACGTGGGCAGGGTGTCGATCAGTTGCCATTGGTCTTCATGGGTGTTGGCAATCTGGAAATCAAAACCGCGCTGTGTTTCGTCGATGTTGAAGACCGACCAGAATCCGTCGTAGGCGATTTCGAGTTGGTCATTGGGCTGCCATTGCAGTGCACCCATGACGCCGTGCCGGCTGTCCTCACCGCCGCGCACCAGGGCTGACCCGCCCCAGGGGGCGATCACGTTGACGCCGCGCTCGTCGTTCCACTGGGTGTTGTGCCAGGTGTCACCATAATTCCACAGCTCCGAACGCTGGGTGGCGATGGGTTGTGAACGTCCGGCATAACCGATGGCAACACCCAGGGTGTTGTCGAGCAACTGGTCGATATAGGCCACACTGAAGCGATGGCCCCAGCCGTTGCTCTTGGCATCGTCGATGTCCCCGCCCAGATCGTAGTAGGACGCGCGTACATCCACGGAAACCTGGCGCGAATCAAAATCGAGCGGGTTGATGGTTTCCAGGTTGACCGTACCGGACAAACCGCCTTCCGTCAGGTGCGCCTGGGGTGTCTTGTAGACCTGGGCGGCGTTGATCAGCTCGGAGGGGAACTGGTCATAACGGACATTGCGGTCTTCTTCGACCGTGGCCACTTCGCGGCCATTCAGGGTGGTGAGGCCCAACAGGCCTCCCATACCGCGAATGGAAATCTGGCTGCCGTTACCCCGGTCGCGATCCTGCGCCAGGCCGGGCAGGCGGTTCAGCGAATCGGAAATGGATACGTCCGGCAACTGCCCGATATCTTCCGCCGAAATGGCCTCAATCATGCTGGATGCATTGCGTTTTTGCTCCATGGCCGATTGCAGACTTTGCAGGAATTTACCGGTGACAACGACTTCTTCAATGCTGTTGTCGGTGCTGGTTTGGGCCAGACTGAGGCTGCTGGCGGTTCCCAGCATCAACAGGAGGGCGGTGTGACTCAGGCGGATTATCGGTGTTGTGACTTTCATATGGCTCCTCTTTTATTAGATTATTTATAATATAATTAGTATTTACAGATAAAACGATTCCTTGTCAAGACAAAGCTTGCGATCCCCTTGCAAAGGCGTGGTCCTTTGGGCAAAAGTGGCTGCTGATTCCCGACAGGCGGGTTTGCTTTTCAGCGGCTTGCGTTGTCAGTGGCTCTCCCGGCTGGCTACACTGGGCTGCTAGGTCAGGATGCCTGCGGCCTGGTATCATTGGTTCACGATTGAGTGGGTATCAAGGCCATGGTCGGCTTGCGGCATGCTCTCCATTTTTTCAGCGCAGTGGCCTGGCCTGCCTGATCGTCACGGATTTGTTAGCTATGTTTGATGTGTCCCTTTTGCCCCCCTCCCTGCAGGAGGCCGGCCGTCGCGCCTGGCAGGAATATGAAGAGGCATTGGCCGCGCAGGGTTTGCCGTCCCTCTCTGATCTGCGCAGCCAGTCGGGGCTGGGAGATCGCTTTGATGAACAGTTCATCCGGGCTTTTATCGGGAGTGATTACCTGGCCAAGGTGTGCCTGCGGCAACCATCACTCTTGCCCCGGCTGCTGTCCAGTGGGGAGCTCCTGACCCCTCTGCCGGCCACCGGGTATGAGGAGTTGGCGACGGCGGCCACCGCCTGCGGAACAGATGCCGAACTGGATCGCCTGTTGCGACAGCAGCGCCAGAAAGCCATGGTGCGCATCATCTGGCGGGACCTGAATCGCCTGGCCTCCATGGAGGAAACCACGGCGGACCTGTCCACCCTGGCGGAAACGGCCATACGCCTCGCGGCGGATTTCCACTACCAGCAGTTGGTGCAATCCTTCGGCCGCCCCCTGGGACGGCACTCCGGGGAGGCCCAGCCATTCCTGGTGCTGGGCATGGGCAAGCTGGGCGCCTGTGAGCTCAACCTGTCTTCCGATATCGATTTGATTTTTACCTACCCCGAAGCTGGCGACACCGATCTGCCAGGCAAGTCGATCAGCAACCAGGAGTTCTTTGTCAAACTGGGGCAAAAGCTGATCAAAAGCCTGGATGCCCAGACGGCGGATGGCTTTGTCTTCCGCGTGGATATGCGCCTGCGCCCCCATGGCCAGAGCGGTGCCCTGGCGTTGAACTTTGATGCCATGGAGGACTACTACCAGACCCAGGGGCGGGATTGGGAGCGCTACGCCATGGTCAAGGCGCGCACAGTGGCGGCCGTGGGAGGGGACAACCCGGCTCGTGCGGAACGTGAGCTGGCGGCGTTGCTCCTGCCGTTCACCTACCGCCAGTACATCGATTTCAGCGTGATAGAGGCGCTGCGCTCCATGAAGGGGCTGATCAATCGCCAGATACAGCGCAAGGGTATGAGCCAGGACGTGAAGCTGGGCGAGGGCGGTATTCGCGAAGTGGAATTTGTGGTCCAGGCGTTCCAGCTGATCCGCGGTGGCCGCGACCCGCGCCTGCGCGAGCGGCGCGTCTGCCAGATGCTGCCCTTTCTGGAAGCGGAAAATTACCTGCCGCCCAGCTCGGGTTCGGCGCTCCTCGACGCTTACCGTTTCCTGCGCAACAGCGAGCATGGCATCCAGGCATGGCAGGATCGCCAAACCCAATCCCTCCCCGCGGACGCTCTTGGTCAGGCGCGCCTGGCCTGGGTGATGGGCTTTGCTTCCTGGGAGGCTTACGTGTGGCAGCTCAACGAGTATCGCGCCCGGGTGCACAGCGAGTTTCGCGCGGTCATCGCCTCTCCCGACGATGAAGAGGAGGCCGCGGTCGACCAGCTTGCCGCCTGGACGGGGCTTTGGGATGGCAGCCTCCAGGGTGATGAAGCCCAGGCGTTTTTGGCTGGCCAGGGCTGTGACGATCCGGCGCGGGTTCTGCAGCTCTTGCAGGTGTCGCGTGAGAGCCGCGCCGTGCTCAACATGCAAACCGCCAGCCGTACCCGCCTGGATGCCTTTATGCCGCGCCTGCTGGCGATGCTGGGCCGCGAGGCCAGGGCTGATGAGTTGTTGACGGGCATGGCGGAAACTTTCAGCCGTATCACACCCCTGGTGGAATCCATCGCCCGCCGCAGTGCCTACCTGGTCTTGCTGGTGGAAAATCCCACGGCGCTGCATCAACTGGTGCGCTTGTGCTCCGCCAGTCCCTGGATTGCCGATCAGCTCAGCCATCACCCGGCGTTGCTGGATGAGCTGCTGACCCCCGAAAGCCTCTACGCGCCTCCGGACAAGGATCTACTGCGTGATGAGCTGCGCCGCGAGGTGTTGAGACTGGCGTGGGACGACCTCGAAGGCCATATGGAAACCCTGCGTTACTTCCGTTCGGCCCACGCGCTGCGCGTGGCGGCCAGCGAAGTGACCGGTGCCCTGCCATTGATGAAGGTCAGCGATTACCTGACCTTCATCGCCGAGGTGATTCTGGAGCATGTGCTGGAACTGGCCTGGCAGCAGCTGATTGCCCGCCACGGTCGCCCGCGCCGTGCCGATGGTGGGGTGGATGAGCGGCCGGATTTCATCGTGGTGGGTTATGGCAAGCTGGGCGGTATAGAACTGGCACACGGGTCTGATCTGGATCTGGTGTTTATCCATAACGCCGCCCCGGCGCTGGAGACGGATGGCGACAAGCCGGTGGATAACCTGACGTTCCACACCCGTCTCGGGCAGAAGATCATCCACATACTCAACACCGCCACCCCGTCGGGCAAGCTCTACGAGGTGGACATGCGCCTGCGGCCCTCCGGCAATTCCGGCCTGCTGGTCGCATCGCTCAGGGCGTTTGAAAAGTACCAGCGTGAAGACGCCTGGACCTGGGAGCATCAGGCACTGGTGCGCGCCAGGGTGGTGGCGGGCAGCGAGGCGCTGGCCGCCGCCTTCGATGCCGTGCGCCTGCAAACACTCTGTCAGCGGCGGGATATGGATGCTCTGCGCCACGACGTGGTCGATATGCGCCAGAAGATGCGTGAGCAGCTGGGCAGCGGCAAGCACCAGAGCGAAACCCATCCGGTTTTTAATCTCAAGCAGGATACCGGCGGTATCGTAGATATTGAATTTATGGTTCAATACGCCGTTTTAGCCTGGGCTTGGAAAGAGCCCTCGCTCGCCAAGTACACGGACAACATTCGCATACTCGGAGCACTGGAGGAGGCTGGTCTACTGGACGCCGAATCCGTCGCCCACCTGATCGACGCCTACAAGGCCTACCGGTCTACCGGGCACCGCCTCGCGCTACAGCGACAGGAGGCGGTATTGCACAGCAAACCGGGTGAAGGTGAACCCGCGTTTGTTACCGAGCGTCAGTTGGTGGGTCGGGTGTGGCAAGCGCTGCTGGAAGACCCCGCCAATCCGTAAATCGCAAGGTTCATTTTGATGGTCGATTCCGTGGCCCATCGACAGCCAGGTGCTGATGCGAGGGCCACAGCCTATTGATTTTGATGATTTATCAGGAGTTGGTTATGTCTTTTGCCGATCGCGACGGCGTTATTTGGCTGGACGGCGAGCTGGTCCCCTGGCGCGATGCCCGGGTTCACGTATTGACACACACACTGCACTACGGCATGGGCGTCTTCGAGGGGGTGCGTGCCTACCAGAGCCCCTCCCGGGGCACCAGTATCTTCCGGCTCAAGGAACATACTGATCGCCTGTACCGCTCCGCGCATATCATGCGCATGAAAATGCCCTACACCAAAGAGGTGATCAACGAGGCCCACAAGCTGGTTGTGCGTGAAAACAGCCTGGCGGAGGCCTACCTGCGTCCCATGGCGTTCTATGGTTCCGAGGGCATGGGGCTGCGCGCGGACAATCTCAAGGTGCATGTCATGGTTGCCGCCTGGAGTTGGCCGTCCTACATGTCGCCCGAAGCGCGCGACCTGGGCATCCGCATCCGCACGTCGAGCTACACGCGCCACCATGTGAATATCTCCATGTGCAAGGCCAAGGCCAATGGCCACTACATCAATTCGCTGCTGGCCTTGCAGGAGGCGCTGGACAGTGGCTGCGAAGAGGCCCTGCTGCTGGACAACGAAGGCTATGTGGCTGAGGGCAGCGGTGAGAATTTCTTCCTGGTGCGCGATGGCATTATCTACACGCCGGAGTTGACCTCCTGCCTGGACGGCATTACCCGCAATACCATTTTCCACCTGGCGGCCGATTGCGGTTACACCATCAAGGAAAAGCGCATTACCCGCGATGAGGTGTATGTTGCCGATGAGGCCTTCTTCACCGGTACCGCGGCCGAAGTCCTGCCGATCCGCGAGCTGGACGGGCGGGTGATCGGGCAGGGCCGCCGCGGGCCTGTCACTACCCGTTTGCAGGATCTTTACTTCAAAGCAGTGCGCGGTGAACTGGCGGAGCATGGCGAGTGGCTGGCGCCCGTTGCCGGTTGAGTTATCAGCCCGGGGCAGGACTGCCCCGGGTGTTGCTGCGCGTATCAATCCCCGGGCTTGAAAAAGCCATCTGAGTCAGCCCATGACAGCAGCAGCCAAGATTCTGATCGTCGGCCCCACCTGGATTGGTGACATGGTCATGGCCCAGTCTCTGCTCAAGGTGCTCAAGGCCCGTCAGCCTCAGCCCCGCATCGATGTCCTGGCGTCAGCCTGGACCCTGCCCCTGCTGTCATTGATGCCCGAGGTGGATGGCACCCTCGATATGCCTCTCGGGCACGGCAAGCTTGGCCTGGTGGCGCGTCATCGTCTGGGGCGTTCCCTGGCAGGAAAAGGCTACGATCAAGCCATACTCCTGCCCAATTCCTTCAAGTCTGCGCTCATTCCCTTTTTTGCCGGCATCCCCCAGCGTACAGGCTGGCGGGGTGAGATGCGGTATGGCCTGATCAATGATATCCGCCTGCTGGATAAAGCCCGCTACCCGCTGATGGTGCAGCGTTACCTGGCGCTGGGGTATGAGGCTGGCGCGGAGCTGCCCGCCGATTTTCCCTACCCGCAATTACGCATCCCGACTGAGGCGCGCCAACACATTCTTACAAGCTTGGGGCTGCCGGGCGACAAGCCTTTGCTGGTACTCTGTCCCGGCGCTGAATATGGTCCGGCCAAGCGTTGGCCCGAGGCTTATTTTGCCGAGGTGGCAGGGCATAAGATCCGTGAGGGCTGGCAGGTCTGGTTGCTGGGGTCTGCCAAGGATCGGCCAGTTGCCGACGCGATTCGGCAGCAGCTTGGCCCAGCGCTGCAAGCGGACTGCCACAACCTGGCGGGCACAACCCGGCTGGATGAGGCCATAGCCCTCATGGCTGGCGCCGAGGCGGTAGTGACGAATGACTCCGGTCTGATGCATGTGGCCGCCGCGCTCGGCCGGCCGCTGGTGGTGCTCTATGGTTCCACGTCACCGGCATTCACGCCACCCTTGGCCACACGGGTAAGAAATCTGTCGCTGAATCTGGACTGCTCTCCCTGTTTCAAGCGCGATTGTCCCAAACTGCACCATGCCTGTTTGCGCGACCTTCCACCCGAGCGGGTTCTCGCAGCCTTGCAGGCCCTGTTGGGTGAAACCGCTACGCCCCGGACGCTGATATCAGGACGAGGCTGATGGGATGAGGAATCCGATTACAGGCGGCCTTGGTGGCTGGGGCGATTCGCACAAGAGATAACGACTTTTATGAATCTGGCGTTCGCCATCTTCCGTTACTTTCCCTTCGGTGGTTTGCAGCGCGATATGCTCGCGCTGGCCCTGGCCGCGCGCGCGCGCGGGCATCAGGTAAGCATTTATTGTGGAGATTGGCAGGGACCTGAACCCGAGGGCATCCGGGTTGTGCGGGTGGCCCCTCGAGGGTGGCCCGATATCGCCGGTGTCAGCGGCTTTATACGCAGCTTTGCCGAGTGCTTCCTCCGTGAGGAAGCCGACCTGTTGGTCGGGTTCAACAAGATGCCGGGGCTGGATGTCTATTTTTGTGGCGACGGCTGTTTCGCGCGCAAGGCCTATGAGGAACGCTCCTGGTTTTACCGTCTTGCGCCCCGATCGCGCCTCTACCTGCGCAACGAGAGAGCGGTATTTGACCGTTGTGGCAGTACCCGCGTGTTGCAGTTGACCGGTGAAGAACAGCCGACGTTCATGCGGTACTACGGCACCTCATCCCGGCGGTTTCATACGCTGCCCCCTGGCCTGGAGCGAGAGCGGCTTTTTGCCGGGAACCCCATGGCCAGCCGCGCGATAATCCGGGCGCAGCTTGCGATAGCGGCAGAGCACCCGGTGTTGTTGTTTGTGGGATCGGGTTTTCGCACCAAGGGGTTGGACAGGGCCATTGCCGCCCTGGCCTGCCTTGACCGGCAGGGTGTGCAGCACTGTCACCTGGTGGTTGCCGGGCAGGATAATGCGTCGCCCTTCAAGCATCAGGCCGCGCGTCTTGGATTATCAGACAGGGTGCATTTTCTCGGCGGGCGCAATGACCTGGCAGAGCTCTATGCCGCGGCTGATTTGCTGATCCACCCGGCGCGGCGCGAGGTGGCGGGGAATGTATTGCTTGAGGCCATGCTCGCCGGATTGCCGGTGTTGACCACCCGGGTGTGCGGCTACGCGGCATTGATAGAAGAGCAACATATGGGTAAGGTGCTGCCCGCCGACGCGAAACCCGAGATGCTGGCGGAGGGCATCGTATCCTTGCTGGCGGTGTCCTCCCGGCACTGGCGTGATTGGGCGCTCCCCTTACGGCAGGACGATTTCTGGTTTTCCCGGCCTCAACGGGCGTTGGATCTGCTGGAATCCTTTGTTCGACAGGATTCACTCGAGGCGGAACAGCAGCATGTGCAATCAGGCGTGCGCCAGTTGCTGCGCGATGAATGGCTTGAACAGGGTGCCCGCCAGGATCCCTGGCAATGGGCCGCTGGCCTCGACGGTCAGGTGATGCGAGAACTCGATGGGCGGCGCACCCTGAGATTCGAGCGAGGCCACCAGGCCTATTACTGCAAATTTCATCGGGGTATCGGTTGGCGTGAGCTGATCAAGAATCTGTTGAACCTGCGTTGGCCGGTGACCGGAGCCCGTCCCGAATGGGAATGCCTCGACGCCTTGCCCTTCATAGGTATTGCCGCACCCCATGGCGTTTATTTTGCCGAGCAGCTGGACGCGCATCCCGCCCTTAAGCAATCGCTGCTCGTGACGCGCGAGTTGAGAGGTGTGCAGGCGGATGATTATCTGTCAGGCGCAACACCCTGGCAGCGCCGCCAGGTGCTGGAGAGGGTGACCGATATCGTCCGGCGCCTGCACGGAGCGGGTATGAATCACCGGGACCTTTATCTGTGTCATTTCCTGCTGGACAGCCAATGGCAGCGCTGGAAATCTGATGTGGGTACAGCGCCACCCCCGATTTACCTGATGGATTTACACCGGGCGGCCTGGCGGGCACAGGTGCCGCGCCGCTGGCTGGTGAAAGACCTGGGCAGTTTGTACTATTCCGCCCTTTTACAGGATGTGAGTCGCCGGGAACTGTTGCGCTTCCTGCGCCGCTATTTTGCCCGGCCCCTGGTTGAAGTACTGCACGAGCACAAACGCCTGTTGATGGCGATCAGCAACCGCGCCTCCCGGCTTTACCGGCGCGATAAGGGTACGCGGCCCCTAATGCCGCTGGTGAATGGTTGATGATGGAGAAAATCGGTTTGCGGCCATTGGATTCCCTGTCCCTGCCCCGGTGGCAGGCCCGCTGCCTGGGCTGGATGAGCCTGGGTTTATGGATATTTGTCACGGCATTCCTGTGGGCGCCATCCCGCGACGGTCTCGAGGGTGTCTACGTCCTCGCGTTTTTTATTCCCGGAATACTGCTGCTGTTGTGGAACTGGCGCCCGGGGGATATTGATCCCATCAACGGGGTGGCGTTGGCCTATGCCGCTTTTTGCGTGCTGAGCAGCACCTGGTCCTTGGCGCCGGCGCCCGCCTACTTTCTATTGCAATGGCTGGTGTTGGCGGTGTGGCTGCTGGGCGTCCGCTGGCTGCACCAGCAGCGTCCGCTGGATCTGGATGGTCTTTTCAACCTGCTGGTGTTGATAGGCGCTGCCGTTTCGGTGACCATCCTGGTGGAATTCTATTGGGATCATCCCTTCGCTTTCCGCCTGATGTCCTGGACGGTGGCACGCAATCCCATTGTTGTCGGGCAGGTCTTTGGTGTCATCGCGCTGCTCGGATTCATCCGTTCCTGGCAGGTGCATTCCCGGCGTCAATCCCTGGTGATGCTCGTTGCCGCCATGCTCGCTTGCCTGCCGTTGTTGTTCAGCCAGAGCCGGGGCCCGATACTGGCGCTTGGACTCGCCCTGGGGCTCGCGTGGATACTGATCAGGCCATCCTGGCAGCGCACCCTGCCGCAAGTGGTGGTACTGGCGGTTGTCGGGGCGGGCTTGCTGGCTACCGATACCCTGTCGATGCTGGTGGATCGTGCCTTTTCCTTCACGGGCCGCGACACCATCTGGCTGGAAATCCTGGGGTATATGCCCGGGCATCTCTGGTTGGGTATAGGTGTGGCGGAAACCACGCATATCCAGGCGTCGGATGGGACGATTTTTCATCACGCGCACAACGCCTGGCTGGATACACTCTATCGGACCGGCTTGATAGGGTTGGCGCTCCTGCTGGTGCATCTCGTCCTGGTACTGCGCCATTTCGATCCCCACTCACCCCTCCTGGCCCTCTATCTGTGGCTGTTTTTTGGTGTCGCATGCCTGTTGACCGATGGTCGCCTGCTATTCTGGCAACTCGATGCCAAGTGGTTCCTGTACTGGATCCCCGCAGGATTGATCGCCGCCTGTGTCGTGCACCCACGCCAGGGTACCCAGGCCAAAACCGAGTAACCCCTTATGCAGACGACTACTGAAGACACTCCTGCGAAACTGCCGCACCAGCGCTCGTCCCTGGCGATCTATCTGCGGTTATTGCGCTACGTCAAGCCATATCGCTGGCTCTTTTTTTTTGCGGTCATCGGATTCGTGCTCTATTCCGCTTCCCAGCCCGCCATGGCCAAATTCATGGAGTATCTGGTCCGCGCCATTGAAAACAAGAACAGCCAGGACCGGTACATCCTGCCCCTGGTCATTGTCGGTATCGTTTTTGTACGCAGCGTTGGCGCCTTTATGGGCAATTACCTCATCTCTACAATTTCTTACAAGCTCATCCATACCCTGCGCATAGAATTGTTCAACCGTATCGTTCACCTACCCGGTAAGTATTTTGACAGCCATGCCTCGGGTCATCTGATATCGGTCATCACCTATAACGTCAATGGCGTTACCGCCGCCGCGACGGATGCGCTGAAGACAACCTTGCGTGAAGGTGGCACGGTGCTTTTCCTGCTCGCTTATCTTTTGTGGGAAGACTGGCGCCTGACGCTGGTGCTGTTGATGGTGGCGCCCTTGATAGGAGTGTCGGTCAATTATGTGGGCAAACGCCTCAGGCGACTCAGCAGCAAGATGCAGCATACCGTTGGCGACATTACGCAGGTGTCCTCGGAAATGATCAACGGTTACCGTGTCATGCGTAGTTTTGGCGGCGAAGATTACGAAAAGGCACGTTTTGTGGCAGCGAGCCAGAAAAATTACGTGCAGAATATGAAGATCGTCCTGACATCCTGCATGAATACTCCCGTCATGCAGATGTTGATTGCCGTTTCCATGGCCATCATGGTTTTTGTGGCACTGGGGTTGATGCAGATTGATGATACCGGGGCCTTCATCGGTTATATGACGGCGGTTGGTGCCATCCTCAAACCGCTTCGGCAATTGAGCGATGTCATCCCCACGATCCAGAAGGGTGTGGCGGCGGCCGACAGCATCTTCCTGCTTCTGGATGAGGAACCGGAAAAAGACCACGGGCAGTATCAGGTAACACGGGCAAGGGGCGCTGTCACCATCCAGGGTTTGAGCTTCAGTTATGGCCCTGACGCTTCCCGTCCAGCGCTGGCGGATATCAACCTGGATGTGGCGCCTGGCGAGGTGATTGCGCTTGTCGGTCGCTCAGGCAGTGGTAAAACCACCCTGGTCAACATGCTCACCCGATTCTATGACAGCGACCAGGGTCAGATTCTGCTGGACGGCATCCCGGTGCAGGACTACCAGCTGAACAACCTGCGTCAGCAAATCGCTCTGGTCAACCAGCAGGTAGTGCTGTTCAACGACACGGTTGCGGCCAACATCGCCTACGGTGCCCTGGCGACGACAGATATGGAGGCCATTCGCCGTGCTGCGGATGCAGCTTATGCCACCGAATTTATCGAGCAGTTGCCACAAGGATTTGATACTTTAATCGGCGAGGGTGGTACTCGCCTGTCCGGCGGACAGCGCCAGCGGCTCGCCATTGCCAGGGCAATACTCAAGGATGCGCCGATACTGATCCTGGATGAGGCGACTTCGGCCCTGGATAATGAGTCGGAAGGCTACATCCAGGCCGCCCTGGACAAGGTAATGCAGGGACGAACGACTTTTGTGGTCGCCCACCGGTTATCCACTATCGAGCGTGCCGATCGCATACTGGTGATGTCCGAAGGCAGGATTATCGAGCAGGGTACGCACAGCGACCTGCTGGCGCGTCAAGGGCATTATTCCCGGCTGCACTCTCGTCAGTTCCGCGAGGAGCCGGAGGATAGTTTGGACGCCGACAGTGTCTGAAAAACTGTGATTGGTTTGGCTGGATAGTTTTCCCGGGCCCCGAGTCTTTGGTTGTACTTTTGAGAAAGGATTGGCTATGCATCTGACCATGCCTCATTTCGAGCGGGCACACATACTTGTCGTCGGTGACGTCATGCTGGATCGCTATTGGCATGGAGGCACCACCCGCATCTCTCCTGAAGCTCCCGTTCCCGTGGTCAAGGTTGGCCAGGCCGAAGACAGGCCGGGTGGCGCCGCCAACGTGGCTTTGAACATTGCCGCCCTTGGGGCCGGTGCCTCGGTGATCGGTGTGATCGGTGATGATGAGGCCGGCCAGGTATTGCAGGGCAGGCTCAAGGCGGCAGGCATACGCACAGATTTCCAGGTTTCCCGCCTCAAGCCAACGGTGACGAAGCTGCGGGTCGTGAGCCGCCATCAGCAATTGTTGCGGATGGACTTTGAAGAGCCCTTTGACGAATCCGACAGCAGCGAGTTCGTCGACAAGGCCAGGATCCTGATGCCCTACATGGACGCCCTGGTGCTGTCCGACTACGCCAAGGGTAGCCTGCAGGATTGCCGCGACCTGATCGGCCTGGCCCGGCAGTCCGGCGTGCCCATTCTGGTGGATCCAAAGGGCAGTGATTTTTCCCGCTACCGCGGCGCCACCCTGCTGACGCCGAATATGTCCGAATTCGAAGCCATTGTAGGGCGTTGCCGCAGTGAGCAGGAAATGGCCGAACGCGGTGCGCGGTTGATGGCCGAGCTGGATCTCCAGGGGTTGTTGATCACTCGCGGCGAGAGCGGTATGACGCTGTTGCGTCCCAACCAGGTTGAACTGCACCTGCCCGCGCGGGCCCGCGAGGTCTTTGATGTTACCGGTGCCGGCGATACAGTGATCGCCATGATGGCCGCCGTCCTGGCATCTGGCCAGTCTCTGCCCGAAGCCATGGCCTTGGCCAATCTCGCTGCGGGTATCGTGGTGGGAAAGTTGGGAACCGCGACGGTCAACGCCCCCGAGTTGCGTCGTGCGATTCAGCAGGAGCAGGGATCGGAGCGGGGAGTGGTAAGCGAGGAACAATTACTTATCGCCATCGAGGACGCCCGCGCCAGTGGCGAAAAAATCGTTTTCACCAACGGCTGCTTCGACATCATCCATGCCGGGCATGTGGGCTATCTCGAAGATGCGCGCCAGCTGGGCGACCGGCTGATTGTGGCTGTCAACAGCGACAAATCGATCCGGCGCATCAAAGGGGAGGGGAGACCTATCAACCCCGTAGATCGTCGCATGGCGGTCCTGGCCGGGCTGGAATCGGTGGATTGGGTCCTCTCATTTGACGAGGACACGCCGGAGCGGCTGTTGCAGAGCATCAAGCCGGACATTCTGGTCAAAGGTGGTGATTATCGCGAGGACCAGGTTGTTGGCGCTGGCATAGTGCGGGAGTATGGTGGCAAGGTACGGGTGCTGCGCTACGTTGAGAGCTGCTCAACCACGGCCATCGTCAACAAAATCCGCGAACACTAGTTCGCGGATTTTGCTGGCGGGAATTGTTCCAACAGTTTTTTCAGTGCCGCCGACAGCCCCGTGTAGTCTTCACCCTGCAGCTGCCGCAAAGGCAATTCCTGCGCTGTGCCGCGCCATATCAGCTGGTTGGTTGTCCTGTCAGTCAGGTCAACGACCAGGGTGCCGGTCAGTTTGCCCCGATCATTGATCCGGCTGCTGCCGACACCGATACTGCCATGACGCCCCACCGGCAGGCCGATACCCACCCCGAAGGAAACATTTCCGCCCTGGGAGCTCTGCACCAGCAGTGTCATATCCAGCCACGTATCGCCATCCGCCTCCAGTTGCCGCAAGCCCTGGGATTCGAGCTGGGTCCGGGTCAGTTGGCGCACGCGCAGTTCATTGCTGCCCTGGATGTCGCTCGACCACTTTCGCCAGGTGTAGGTCTGGTATTGGTTGAAGTTGGTGGTGTCTATGAAGTCCTGGCTAACGCGCAGCTTGCTGCATCCAGAAATGAGCCCCAGGCACAGCAGGATGGTGAGCAGAAAAACGGGTGTTTTACCGGGCAGTCGGGGCGTTGATGGTGTCATCCGGGTATCTCCCATCAGAATTATTTCATCACAGATAGGCCTGTTTACAAATGCTAGCAGTTTCCACCAGACTGTGCCGCTTTATTCACTGAT